>NZ_JBITFE010000003.1:41307-734932 GCF_044455745.1 Streptomyces sp. NPDC051136
TGAGGCGGGGGGGGCGTGGGGGGGGTGGGGTGGGGGGGGGGCCGGGGGGGCGTGGGGGGGTGGGGGGGGGGGGGGTTTCGGGTTTGGGGTGGGGGGGGGGGGGGGGGGCGGGGGGGGGGGGTGTCCGTCCTCGGAACGGCGCGGAATTGGTCGGCCACAGAAGTGAACTCCGTTGACGCGCCAACCGCTGCGGGCGAACACCCCCCACCCCGTCCCCTCCCCGCCGTACGCGAGTGCGGGCAGTCGGCCCCCGCCGCGCCCAGCTGCGGGCAGTCGTGCCGCTGGGGCGGCACGGGTGGGCGCAGCGGCACCCCGGCAGCGCCGGGCCACACGTCTCCTCGCACCCGCACCCGCCCCGGGCCACCGGCCCACGCCGGGACGCGGATCGCCCCGCCCCACCCCGGGCCACCGGGAAACGCCGGGGCACGTGGCCCACCGCGGGGCACCTACAGGCGGGACACGTTTCGTTCGTACACCAGCCGCAGTCCCATCAGCGTCAGCCACGGCTCGTGCTCGTCGATGACCGACGCCTCGCCCAGCACCATCGGCGCCAGCCCGCCCGTCGCGATGACGGTGACGTCGTCCGGGTCGTCGGCAAGCTCCCGCGCCATGCGGTTGACCACCCCGTCGACCTGACCGGCGAAGCCGTACACGATGCCCGACTGCATCGCCTCGACCGTGTTCTTGCCGATCACGCTCCGCGGCCGGGCCACCTCGATCTTGCGGAGCTGGGCGCCCTTGACGCCGAGCGCCTCGACCGAGATCTCGATGCCGGGCGCGATGACCCCGCCGATGTACTCCCCGCGCGCGCTGACCGCGTCGAACGTCGTCGCCGTGCCGAAGTCCACGACGATCGCCGGGCCGCCGTACAGCTCGACCGCGGCGACCGCGTTGATGATGCGGTCGGCGCCGACCTCCTTGGGGTGGTCGGTGAGGATCGGGACGCCGGTCTTGACGCCCGGTTCGACGAGGACCGCGGGGACGTCGCCGTAGTAGCGGCGGGTGACCTCGCGCAGTTCGTGGAGTACCGAGGGGACGGTCGCGCAGATGGCGATGCCGTCGATGCCGTCGCCCAGTTCGTCGCCGAGGAGGGGGTGCATGCCCATCAGGCCCTGGAGGAGGACCGCCAGTTCGTCGGCCGTACGGCGCGAGTCCGTGGAGATGCGCCAGTGCTCGACGATGTCCTCGCCGTCGAACAGGCCGAGGACGGTGTGCGTGTTGCCTACGTCGATCGTCAGCAGCATGGCCCTACTCCGCCGCTCGCAGGTCCAGGCCGATGTCCAGGATCGGGGAGCTGTGGGTGAGGGCGCCCACGGCGAGGTAGTCGACGCCCGTGTCGGCGTACGCCTTGGCATTGCCGAGGGTGAGGCGGCCCGAGGCCTCCAGTGCCGCGCGGCCGGCCACCAGGGCCACCGCCTCCTCGCACTCGTCGGGCGTGAAGTTGTCCAGCAGGATCAGGTCGGCGCCGGCGTCGACGACCTCGCGCAGCTGGTGCAGGGTGTCGACCTCGACCTCGATGGGCAGGTCGGGGAAGCGCTCGCGCACGGCCGTGAAGGCCTCCGCGACGCCGCCCGCGGCGACCACGTGGTTGTCCTTGACGAGGGCCGCGTCCGAGAGGGACATGCGGTGGTTGACGCCGCCGCCGCAGCGGACCGCGAACTTCTCCAGGGCGCGCAGGCCGGGCGTGGTCTTGCGGGTGTCGCGGACCTTGGCCTTCGTGCCGTCCAGGGCGTCCGCCCACGCGCGCGTGGCCGACGCGATGCCCGACATGCGGCACAGCAGGTTCAGGGCGCTGCGCTCGGCGGTGAGGATGTCGCGGGTGCGGGTGGTGACGGACAGGAGCTTCTGGCCCGCCTCCACGCGGTCGCCGTCCTCGACGTGGCGCTCCACCTCGAACTCGTCCGTGCAGACGAGGGAGAGCACCGCCTCGGCGACCCTGAGGCCGGCCACGACGCCCGCCTCGCGCGCGGTGAAGTCGGCCGTGGCCACGGCGTCCTCGGGGATGGTGGCGACGGTCGTCACGTCCACGCCGCCCGCCAGGTCCTCCTGGACGGCGACGTTCGCGATGTCCTCGACCTCCACGGGGTCGAGGCCGGAGTCCAGCAGGAGTGCCGCGAGCGCGGGGTCGAGGCCGCACTCCAGGTAGGAGTCTTCCTCGGTGTCCGCGCCGCAGGCGCAGCCGTCGCCGCAGCCTCCGCCGGAGGCGAGGGGGAGTTCGGTGGGGTCGGAGGGGTTCACTGCTGTCACTGCTCCTGGGGACGGTGCGTCGGCTGGGCGCCGTGGACGGTCGGGGGGAATTCTGGCGTGTCCGTGGTGTGCACGGCGAGGGTGCGGTCCGGGTTCAGCCGTACGACGACGTGGCGGCGCCACGCCGTGTCGTCGCGGTCGGCTCGGTCCTCGCGCCAGTGGCAGCCGCGGGTCTCCTCGCGCCGTGCCGCCGCGGCGACCAGGACGCGGGCCACGCACAGGAGGTTGGTCGCCTCCCAGGTGTCGACGCCCGGCTCGGAGGTCTTGCCGTTCTCTTGCAGCGCCTCGCGCGCCTCGGTGTGCAGGCCGTGCAGCAGGTCGGCCGCGCGCGTGAGGGAGTCGGCCGAGCGCAGGATGCCGGCGCCCTCCGTCATGATCCGCTGGACGGTGAGGCGGGCCTCGGGCGGGAGGAGCGGGTGCTCCGGGTGGTACGGGTGCGGGAGGGGGGCGGGTACGCGCGCGTGCAGGGTGCCGGCGGAGTGGCCGGCCGCCACGTCGGCGGCGATGCGCTCGGCGTAGACGAGGCCTTCCAGCAGGGAGTTGGAGGCCAGGCGGTTGGCGCCGTGCACGCCGGTGCAGGCGACCTCGCCGCACGCGTACAGGCCGGGGACCGTCGTGCGGCCGTGGTCGTCGGTGCGGACGCCGCCCGAGGCGTGGTGGGCGGCCGGGGCGACGGGGATCGGCTCGGTGACCGGGTCGATGCCGTGGGCGCGGCAGGCGGCGAGGATCGTCGGGAAGCGGTGCTCCCACATGTCGGCGCCGAAGTGGCGCGCGTCCAGGTACACGTGTTCGGTGCCCTGCTCCTGCATGCGGCGCGTGATGCCCTTGGCGACGACGTCGCGGGGGGCGAGTTCGGCGAGCTCGTGCTGCCCCAGCATGAAGCGCTCGCCGTCCGCGTCCACCAGGTGGGCGCCCTCGCCGCGTACCGCCTCGGAGACCAGGGGCTGCTGGCCCTCGGCGTCCGCGCCCAGGAACAGGACCGTCGGGTGGAACTGCACGAATTCGAGGTCGCTCACCTCGGCGCCCGCGCGCAGCGCGAGGGCCACGCCGTCGCCCGTGGAGACGGACGGGTTCGTGGTCGCCGAGAAGACCTGGCCCATGCCGCCGGTGGCCAGGACGACCGCGGGGGCGTGGACCGCGCCGACGCCGTCGTGCTGGCCCTCGCCCATGACGTGCAGGGTGACGCCCGCGGTGCGGCCCTCGGCGTCCGTGAGGAGGTCGAGGACCAGGGCGTTCTCGACGGTGCGCAGTCCACGCGCGCGTACCGCCTCGACCAGGGCGCGGGAGATCTCGGCGCCCGTGGCGTCACCGCCCGCGTGGGCGATGCGGCGGCGGTGGTGGCCGCCCTCGCGGGTGAGGGCCAGGCCGCCCTCGGCCGACTCGTCGAAGTGCGCGCCGGTCGCGATGAGGCGGCGTACGGCGTCGGGGCCCTCGGTGACCAGGATGCGGACCGCTTCCTCGTCGCACAGGCCGGCGCCGGCGACCAGGGTGTCGTCCAGGTGCTGTTCGGGAGTGTCGCCGTCGCCGAGGGCCGCGGCGACGCCGCCCTGCGCCCAGCGGGTGGAGCCGTCGTCCAGGCGGGCCTTGGTGACGACGACGGTGCTCAGGCCGGCCGCCTCGCAGCGCAGGGCCGCGGTGAGGCCCGCGATGCCGGAGCCGACGACCACCACGTCGGCGGTGACGGCCCAGCCGGGCGCGGGGGCGTGCAGTCGTATGCCTGTGCTGGTCACGAGGCGGCTCCGAGGGTTCCGAAGGTGAGGTGGACGTTGTCGATCAGGCGGGTCGCGCCGACCCGCGCGGCGACGGCCAGGACGGCCTCGCCGGTGTGCTCGTCGCCGATCTCGGTGAAGTCGGAGGGGTCGACCAGGGCGAGGTAGTCCAGCTCCAGCGGCGGGGTGGCCCGGGCGGCGTCGTCCAGCACCAGGCGGGCGGACTCCCGGACGGCGGCCGCGATGCCGGGGGCGGAGGTGGCCACGGCGTGGGCGTCGGCCGCCGCGCGGGACTCGCCCAGGGCGCCCAGCGCCTCGGCGCGTGCCCGGGTGGCGGGCACTTCGCGGGCCCGCGCGCGCAGCGCCTCCTGGGCGGCGTGCCGGTCCTGGCCGGCGAAGAGCGCCTGCGAGAGCGCGAGGGCGGTGCGGCGCTCCGCCGTCGAGAGGTAGCGGTTGCGGCTGGACAGGGCCAGGCCGTCCTCCTCGCGCACGGTGGGGACGCCGACGATCTCCACGCCGAAGTTCAGGTCGCGGACCATCCGGCGGATCAGCGCGAGCTGCTGCGCGTCCTTCTGGCCGTAGAGCGCGAGGTCGGGGCGGGTGAGGTGGAGCAGCTTGGCGACGACGGTGAGCATGCCGTCGAAGTGGCCGGGGCGGGAGGCGCCTTCCAGGCGTTCACCCATGGGGCCCGCGGTGACGCGTACCTGCGGTTCGCCGCCCGGGTAGACCTCGTCGACGGAGGGGGCGAAGACGGCGTCGGCGCCGGCCCGTCCGGCGATCTCCAGGTCGGCGTCCAGGGTGCGCGGGTAGCGGTCGAGGTCCTCGCCGGCGCCGAACTGGAGCGGGTTCACGAAGACCGTGACGACGACTTCGCCGTCCGCGCCGGCGATGTCGCGCGCCGTGCGGATCAGGGTGGCGTGGCCCTCGTGCAGGGCGCCCATGGTCATCACGACGGCCCGGCGGCCGCTGCGCACACGCGCGTGCAGTTCGTCAGCGGTGCGCAGCAGGACGGGCGGGGTGCTGGTCATCGGGCGCCTCCGTCGGTGCCTTCGGGGCCTTCGGGGCCGGGGTCTTCGTCGGTGGCGGGCCGTGCGTCCCTGCCCTTGCCGGTGCCCGTGTCTCCCGAGGCGCCCGTGGCTCCCGAGGCGCCGGTGGCTCCGGAGGCGCCGGTGGCTCCGTCGGCGAGCACCCCGAGCAGGTCCTCGGCGAGTTCGGCCTTCAGCAGTCCGTGGTCCAGGGCGCGGTCGGCGGTGGCGCGGGCCATCGCGAGGTAGCCCGAGACGGCCTGCGGGGCGTGGGCGCGCAGCTCCACGATGTGCGCGGCGACGGTGCCGGCGTCCCCGCGCGCGACGGGACCGGTGAGGGCCGCGTCGCCGGAGCGCAGGGCGTTGTCGAGGGACGCACCGAGCAGCGGGCCGAGCATCCGGTCGGGGGCCGCGACGCCGGCGGTGCGCAGCAGCTCCATGGACTGGGCGACCAGGGTGATCAGGTGATTGGAGCCCAGGGCGAGCGCCGCGTGGTACAGCGGGCGCCGGTCCTCGGCGATCCACTCCGGCTCGCCGCCCATCTCGATGACCAGGGCCTCGGCGGCCAGCCGCAGTTCCTCGGGCGCGGTGACGCCGAAGGAGCAGCCGGCCAGCCGCTGGACGTCCACGGGGGTGCCGGTGAAGGTCATCGCGGGATGCAGGGCCAGCGGCAGGGCCCCGGCGCGCAGCGCGGGGTCCAGGACCCGGGCGCCGTACCGCCCGGAGGTGTGCACCAGCAGCTGACCCGGACGCACCGCCCCGGTCTCGGCGAGCCCGGCCACCAGGCCGGGCAGGGCGTCGTCCGGAACGGTCAGCAGGACCAGCTCGGCGCGCCCGAGGACCTCGGCCGGCGTCATGAGCGGCACGTCGGGCAGGAGGGCGGCGGCGCGCCTGCGGGAGGCGTCGGAGACCCCGGAGACGGCCACCGGGCGGTGCCCGGCGAGCTGCAGGGAGGCGGCCAGCGCGGGACCCACCCGCCCGGCGCCGACAACGCCTACGGTGAGCCGCGCGGGGCGGTCCTTGGGGTCTGGCTGTGGGGCTGTGTTCACGCGACGGCGGCCTTCCCGTTCCAGTCCGCTCGGGGTACCGGACGATTTCTCGTCATGTTAACGCGATCGGTCCGGGCGGCGTCCGGTTGTCCACAGGCTGTGGGTTTCCGTGCGGCGGCGGAGCATCCGCCCCGCGCGCGTGTCGGAACGTGTGCGCAGGCCCGGGTGCCCGGCGCGCGGTCCGCGCGACATGATCCCTGCATGAACGACACGGCAGACCAGGAAGAGACGGCAGGACGGGCCGGAACGGCGTACCAGGCCGAAACGGCAGAACGGGCCGGAACGGCAGAACGGGCCGGAACGGCAGAACGGGCCGGAACGGCAGAACGGGCCGGAACGGAGGAGGAGCGGAACGCGCGCCGCCGGGAGCGGCGCACGGCCGCCCTGCGCGGCGCGCGGCGCGTGCTCGCCCGCCCGGGTTTCACCACGACCCTGCGGGAGCGGATCGCCCTGCTCGACGGGGCCGAGGAGCTGTACGACCTCGACGAGCCCGCCGACCTGTACGGCAACGGCATCGTGGCGGACCTGGAGGACAGGACCGCCGCGCTGCTCGGCCAGGAGGCGGCCGCCTTCTTCCCGACCGGCACCATGGCCCAGCAGGTGGCCCTGCGCTGCTGGGCGGGGCGCACCGGCAACCCGGTCGTCGCCCTGCACGGGCTCGGCCACCCCGAGGTGCACGAGCGGAACGCCTTCAGCCGGGTCAGCGGCCTGCGTCCGGTGCGGCTGACCGACGCGCCCCGGCAGCCGACCGCCGACGAAGTGCGCGGCTTCGAGGAGCCGTTCGGGACGCTGATGCTGGAACTGCCGCTCAGGGAGGCCGGATACCTGCTGCCCACCTGGGAGGAGCTCACCGAGGTCGTCGAGGCCGCTCGCGAGCGCGACGCGGTGGTGCACTTCGACGGGGCCCGCCTGTGGGAGAGCACCGTCCACTTCGGCCGCTCGCCGGCCGAGATCGCGGGCCTGGCGGACAGCGTGTACGTCTCGTTCTACAAGTCCCTCAAGGGCTACGGCGGCGCCGCCCTCGCCGGGCCCCGGACCCTGATCGAGGAGGCGAAGGCCTGGCGGCACCGGTACGGCGGCCAGGTCTTCCAGCAGTTCCCCACGGTGCTGTCCGCCCTGGCCGGACTGGAGCGCGAGCTGCCCCGGCTGCCGCAGTACGTGGCTCACGCGCGCGTGGTGGCCGACGCGCTGCGCGAGGGCCTCGCGGCGGCCGGCCTGCCGTGGGCGCGGGTGCACCCCGAGGTGCCGCACACCCACGAGTTCCAGGTCTGGCTGCCCTGCGACGCCGACACCGCGAGCGAGGCGGCGCTCCGGCAGGCCGAGGAGACCGGGACGATGCTGTTCTCCCGCCCCTGGGGCGGGGCCGGCCCCGGGATCGCCAGGACCGAGGTCGGAGTGGACGAGTCGGGACTGGACTGGACGGCCGACGAGGTGCGGGCGGCGGTCGTCGACTTCGCGGCCCGGCTGAAGGGCTGACGGCGGGCATCGGACCGCCCGGGGCACCTTTCGCGGGCCGCTGAGGGCCTGACGTGCCGGTCCCGCGCCGCCCGGACCAGCCTTGGCGGCACGGCCGAGGCCCGACCTGCCGGTCCCGCACCACCCGGTTCCGCACACCATCCGGTCCCGTACCACCCGGTCTTGCTCCGCGCGGTCCCGCTCCGCACGCTCGGCATTCGCCCGGTCGGCGTTCGCCCGGCCCGGTGAGGCCCGGCCGGTGAAACCTGACCGGTGAACCTGAGCCGGTGAGGTCTCACCGGCCGGTCCCGGCCCCCGCCCGGTCAGCTCGGGACGTGCGGCCCCACAGGGTCCGCCGGAGGCGCAGGGCCCGCCGTACGGGGCCGTGCGCGGGGCGGCCGGCGAGCACGGCCCGGAACCGGCGGCGGTCGTGCCACGCGCGCACGAGCCGCAGGTCGTGTGCGCCCGGTGCGGGCGGCAGGGGCTCGCCGAGCTGCCGGGCTCGGTAGGCGTCGAGGAGGTACTGCTGCGTGATGCTCACGACGGATCACCTTCGTCGGGGGAAGAAGCGCGCACGTCGGGACGTGACGTGGGAGGAGGAAGGGGCTCCGCGGCTGCCCCGGTGACCCCAGCCTGCGTCGGCCCCCGCCCTTCGGTCGCGCCGATTGACCGGCGCCGTCAATCGGCGGCGGCGTTGTCGGTGGCGCCGTGCACCATGGGGTCATGAGCGTGCGCATCGACATCACGGGGCTGCGGCCGGAGAGAATCGCCGTCGTGCCCTCTCCCCTGGCCGAGCTGGGCATGGCGCTGCACGCGCTGTCCGAGCCGGGACACCACCCGGGCCTTCAGGGCTGGGCGACGGGCGTCACCGCCCGGCTCGACTCGCATCTGGCCGACCGGATGTGCGAGGCCGACTTCCTGTGGCGGACGACCTTCTCGGACCTGTTCATGCCGTTCGCCGGGGTGCCGGGCCGCAGCACCATGCCCGGCGCCACCCTCGCCGACGACCTCGACCTGCTCGACAAGCTGTCCGACGAGCAGTTCGTCGACGCGGCCCTGGAGTTCACCTGCGCGCTGCCGTACAGCACCGGTGGGGTTTCGGCGCTCGACGATCCCGAGGTGCGCCGGCGCGCGCTGGACCTGGCCGCCGCGCGGGGACCGCAGCAGCTGCGGTTCAGCGAGCGGCTGCTGGCCGACCCGCCGCGGATCCGGGACTGGCTGCGGCAGTTCGCGCGGGACTGCGACGAGGCCTTCTTCGCCGAGGCCTGGTCCCGGTTGCAGCACCAGCTCGCGGCGGACGCCCGGCGCAAGACGGACCTGCTGCGCCACAAGGGCCTCGCCGAGGCGCTGGCCGCCGTGTCCCCCGCGGTGACCCTGGACGAGGACGCCGCCCGGATCACCGTCGACAAGCTGGGTGACGGCCGTTCGGCGACGGCGGACGGCGGTCTGCTGCTGGTTCCGACCAGTCTCGGCTGGCCGCACCTGATGGTCCTGCACCGGCACGGCTGGCAGCCGGTGCTGCACTACCCGGTCGGCTCTCCCGAGCTGGCCTCACCGCCTTCGGTCGAGCAGCTCACGATGCGGATGTCCGCGCTGTCCCATCCCGTGCGGATGAGGATCTGCCGGTATCTGGCCCGCAGCGCGTACACCACGGGCGAGCTGGCGCAGGTGCACGGCATGACGGCGCCCGAGATATCGCGCCACCTGGGCGTGCTGAAGAAGGCCGGGTTGATCACCACCCGGCGCCGCGGCCGCTACGTCCTGCACCAGCTGGACGTCACGGTGGTGGCCCGCCTGGGCAGCGACTTCCTGGAGGGCATCCTGCGCTAGGCGATGAGCGGGACGGACGCCCGCTCGTACGTGCCGGACGCCGGCCCCGTCCGCCCGCCTCAGCCGTTGCACGGCTCGCGTTTCCCGGGGGACGCCGGGCCGGTGCCCGTGCCCGGCGTACCCGGCTCGGGCCCTCCCGCGGCCGCGCCCGGCGTCAGCCCTGACCGCCGCCCGCCCGTACCAGCCCGGTCTCGTAGGCCAGGACCACCACCTGCACGCGGTCGCGCAGGTTCAGCTTGGTCAGGATGCGGCCCACGTGGGTCTTCACGGTCGCCTCCGACAGCACGAGCCGCGCCGCGATCTCGCCGTTGGACATGCCCTGCGCCACCAGCACCATCACCTCGCGCTCCCGCTCGGTGAGCCGCTGCAGTTCCTTCTGCCGGGGCTCCTGGCCGGTGGCCGGCAGCATCGGCGCGAAGCGGTCCAGGAGGCGCCGGGTGGTGGACGGGGCGACCACCGCGTCGCCGCTGTGCACGGAGCGGATCGCGGCGAGCAGTTCGCCGGGCGGCACGTCCTTGAGCATGAAGCCGGAGGCACCCGCCTTCAGCGCCGAGAACGCGTACTCGTCGAGGTCGAAGGTGGTCAGGATCAGCACCTTCGGCGCGTTCGGATCCACGCAGATCCGGGCGGTGGTCTCCACGCCGTCGAGCTTGGGCATGCGGACGTCCATCAGGACGACGTCCACGGCGGTCGAGCGCAGCACCTGGAGCGCCTCGACGCCGTCGCCCGCCTCCGCGACGACCTCCATGTCCGGCTGGGCCGCCAGCACCATCCGGAACCCGGTGCGCAGCAGCACCTGGTCGTCGACGAGCATCACGCGGATCGCCATCGGGCCTCTTCTTCCTCTGCCTTACAGGTGTCAGTGCCGTACGTGCGTACGGGCGCTTCGGTCAGTGCGCGGGCTTCAGCGGCAGCAGCGCACTGATGCGGAATCCTCCGCCCGGACGCGGACCGGCGTCCAGGGTCCCGCCGACCATGCCGATGCGCTCGCGCATGCCGATCAGACCGTGGCCCTGGCCGTCGAAGCCGCCCTCCTCGTACAGCTCGTGGGGAGCGCCCTTGCCGTCGTCCTCGATGAGCAGTCCGAGACCGTCGTCGAAGTAGACCAGGCGCACGCTCGCGCCCGCGTTCTCCCCGCCGTGCTTGCGGGTGTTGGTCAGCGCCTCCTGCACGATGCGGTACGCGGTCAGCTCCACGCCGCTCGGGAGCTGCCGCGGGGTGCCCTCGACCTTGAAGTCGACGGGCAGCCCGGAGGTCCGGCACTGCTCGACGAGGTCCTCGATCTGCTGGACGTCGGGCTGCGGAACGTACTCCCCGGCCTCCTTGTGCTCGCCGGTGCGCAGCACGCCGAGCAGGCGGCGCATCTCCGCGAGCGCCTGGCGACCGGTGGAGGAGATGGTCTCCAGGGCCTTCTTCGCCTGGTCGGGTGCCGCGTCCAGGACGTAGGCGGCGCCGTCGGCCTGCACCACCATGACGGACACGTTGTGGGCGACGACGTCGTGCAGCTCGCGCGCGATACGGGCGCGCTCCGCGGCGACCGCGACCTTGGCCTGCGCCTCGCGCTCCTTCTCCAGCCGGGTGGCGCGCTCCTCCAGCTGCGCGAAGTAGGCGCGGCGGGTGCGGACGGAGTCGCCGAGCACCCAGGCCAGGGCGAAGGGCACCGCCTGGAAGACCGTGACGGCGATGGTGGCCCCCATGCTCAGCTCGCTGTCGGACCAGCGCAGCTGGGCGAGGGGCGCCGCACACAGACCGGTGACCAGCGCGGTGCGGGAGGCCCAGCGGGCACCGGTCGCCGCCACGGTGTAGACGATCACCAGGAAGGCGAAGTCGGCCGGCATCGTCGAGACGTCGAGCACCAGCTGCCCCACGCCGAGGGCGATGACGAGCAGCAGCATCCGCTCCGGCGTCCGCTGCCGCAGGGCGATCACGACACTGAGCAGCACCACGAACGGAAGGATCAGCGCCAGGTTGTCCGTCCCGTCCACCCGCGTCCCCGGGGTGGCCGCGGACACGACGGAGATCCCGAGCACGACGAGGGCCCAGAAGGTGTCGACCCCGGTCGGGTGTCTGCGGAGGAAGTCATAGAGGCGCTGCACGTAACCCAGCGTAGGGAAGCGGAATAGGTGCAGGGGTCAACCGGAGGACCGATCCGCATCGCCCGCGCGTACTCCGCAAGGTGGAGGCTCCGATCTTCTGTGCACTTCCGCGCCCCTAGCCTGGTGCTGTGACACCAGGGACGGCAGGGACCACAGGGTCCGAAGGGACTCCGGAGACGCACGGGGAATGGCGGGGCTGGCGCGAGGCCACGCGGCACGCCCTCTACGGACCGGAGGGTTTCTACCGCGTGGGGGCGGAGGGCCCCGCCGGGCACTTCCGCACGTCCGTGCACGCGTCGCCGCTGTTCGCGGGGGCCGTGGCGCGGCTGCTGTGCCGGGTCGACGAGGCGCTGGGGCGGCCCGCCGCGCTGGACTTCGTGGACATGGCGGCCGGACGGGGCGAGCTGGTCACCGGGGTGCTGGCGGCCCTGCCCGCCGGCGTGGCGGCGCGCACGCGGGCGTACGCCGTCGAGGTCGCCGCCCGCCCCGCGGGCCTCGACCGGCGGGTCCGGTGGCTCGCGGAGCCGCCGCCCGGCGTCACCGGGCTGCTGTTCGCCAACGAATGGCTGGACAACGTGCCGGTGGAGGTGGCCGAGGTGGACGCCGGGGGTGTGGCGCGCCGCGTGCTCGTCCGCGGCGACGGGGCCGAGCGGCTCGGGGAGCCGGTGACCGGGGCGGAGGCCGAGTGGCTGGCCCGCTGGTGGCCGCTGACCGGCGAGGAAGGGCTGCGGGCGGAGATCGGCCTCCCCCGTGACGAGGCCTGGGCGTCCGCCGTGGCGGCGCTCGACGGCGGGGACGGCGGACTCGCGGTGGCCGTCGACTACGCGCACACCGCGGCCGGCCGCCCGCCGTTCGGGACGCTCACGGGCTTCCGGGAGGGGCGGGAGACGAAGCCGGTGCCCGACGGGTCGTGCGACATCACCGCACACGTCGCACTGGACGCGTGCGCGGCGGCCCACACCGCGAGGTGCGCTCCGGGACGGGCGCCCCGGGATGCGCTCGTGCGCCCCCAGCGCGAGGTCCTGCGGGCGCTCGGTGTCACCGGCGCACGCCCCCCGCTCGCGCTGGCCTCCACGGACCCGGCGGCGTACGTCCGGGGTCTCGCGAGCGCCTCCCAGGCCGCCGAGCTGACCGCGCCGGGCGGACTGGGCGACTTCGCCTGGCTGCTCCAGCCGGTGGGCGCGGTGGACGCCGCCGCGCTACTTGTCGATGTCGCCGACCACGAAGAACAGTGACCCCAGGATCGCGACCATGTCCGCGACCAGCGTCCCGGGCAGCAGATCGGCCAGCGCCTGGATGTTGTTGTACGACGCCGAGCGCAGCTTCAGCCGGTACGGGGTCTTCTCGCCCTTGCTGACCAGGTAGTAGCCGTTGATGCCGAGCGGGTTCTCGGTCCAGGCGTAGGTGTGGCCCTCGGGCGCCTTCAGCACCTTGGGGAGACGCTGGTTGACCGGTCCGGGCGCCAGTTCGGCCAGGCGGTCCAGGCAGGCGTCCGCGAGGTCGAGGGCGTTGTGCGTCTGGGCCAGGAGGCACTCGAAGCGGGCCAGGCAGTCGCCGTCGGTGCGGGTGACGACGTCGAGGGTGTCCTGGAGTTCGCCGTAGGCGAGGTACGGCTCGTCGCGGCGCAGGTCGAAGTCGACGCCGGAGGCGCGCGCGATGGGACCGCTGACGCCGTAGGCGTGCACGGCCTCGGCGGAGAGGGCGCCCACGCCCCGCGTGCGCCCGCGGAAGATCTCGTTGCCGAGCACCAGGTCGTCGAAGACGTCCATGCGCGAGCGCACGGCGGCGACGGCGGCACGCGCGCGCGTGCTCCAGCCCGCCGGGAGATCCTCCTTGAGGCCGCCGACCCGGTTGAACATGTAGTGCATGCGCCCGCCGGAGACCTCCTCCATCACGTTCTGGAGGACCTCCCGTTCCCGGAACGCGTAGAACACCGGGGTGATACCGCCCAGCTCCAGCGGGTACGACCCCAGGAACATCAGGTGGTTGAGCACCCGGTTCAGCTCGGCCAGCAGCGTCCGCGTCCACACCGCGCGCGGGGGGACCTCCATGCCGAGCATCCGCTCGACGGCGAGGACGACGCCCAGCTCGTTGGAGAACGCCGACAGCCAGTCGTGGCGGTTGGCGAGCATGATGATCTGACGGTAGTCACGGGCCTCGAACAGCTTCTCCGCGCCGCGGTGCATGTAGCCGATCACCGGCTCCGCGCTGGTGATGCGCTCGCCGTCCAGCACCAGCTTGAGCCGCAGCACGCCGTGGGTGGACGGGTGCTGGGGCCCGATGTTGAGCACCATGTCGGTGCTCTCCGCGGCGCCGCCGATTCCGACCATGGTCTCCGTCGTAGGAGTCATGGACCCAGTCTCCCCTACGTACGCTGGCCCCATGGAGACGGGGAGCCCGGACGACACGGGCACGGCGGGGGCGACCGGGTCGACGGGCCCGGAGCGGTCGGAGGGACCGGTGGGTCCGGCGGGTCCGGCGGAATCGGCAGGTCCGGCGCGTCCGGCGGACCCGGCGCGGGAGGTCCCGGTGTGGACGGGCCTGCCACCGGGGCTGCTGCACATGCGGCGGTTGCTGCTCGTCGTGTGGCTGGGACTGCTGACGCTCGCCGCCGGCGTGCTGCCCGCGCTCTTCCTCGCCCCCTCCTGGGCCGCCCTGGCGCTCCTGCCGCTTGCCCTGCTGGCCTGGGGCTGGGTGATGCTGGCGCGCAACTGGCGCTCCTGGCGGTACGCCGAGCGCGCCGACGACCTGCTGATCAGCCGCGGCGTGCTGTGGCGGGAGGAGACCGTGGTCCCGTACGGGCGCATGCAACTGGTCGAGGTGACCTCCGGGCCGGTCGAACGGCACTTCGGCCTGGCCAGCGTCCAGCTGCACACGGCCGCCGCCGCGACCGACGCGACCATCCCCGGCCTCGACCCGGCCGAGGCGGAACGCCTCCGCGACCGCCTCACCGAGCTGGGCGAGGCCCGATCGGCGGGCCTGTGAACGGGCCGGGCGCCGAGGGAAGCGCACCCGAGGACGTGGCGACGGGGCACGAGACCACGGGCGCGAACGGCCCCGCGCACGGTACGGGGAAGCCCGGACCGGCAGCCGGGACGGGCACGGCGGGCGAGCCCGCTCCGGCCGACCGCAGCGAACCGACCGGCACACCCCGCCGGGCAGCTCGCACCGGCCCGGCCGGGGACCCGGACGCCGCACCGCGGGAACCGGGACGCGGCCCCGCCCGGGCCCGGGTCGGCACCGCGGGCCCCACCGCCCGTACCGCGCCCTCCCCGCCCGAGGCCGCGGGGACTGACCGCGCCGACACCGACACCGACACCGCCACGGGCTCACACTCGGGCAGCGAAGACACGGCGGCGGAGAACGACGCTGCCGGACCCCCGGCCGGCTCCCCCGGCACCGGACCCGCCCCCGACCTGTCGAAAGCCGCCGAGGATGCCACCCGCACCGGCACCGGCACCGGCACCGGCACCGGAGCAACCGGACCATCCGCCGGCACCACCGCCCCCGGCGTCGTGGAGAGCCGCCTGCACCCCGTCACGCCCCTGCGGCGGGCGTGGGCGCCGGTTGCCGTGCTCGTCGGGTGGGCCGTGCACGATCCCGATCAGGCGCAGCGCCAACTGACCCGGCTGACCACGACCCACCTCCTGATCGGCCTCGCCGTACTGATCCCGGCCGCCGCCCTGTACGGCTTCCTCACCTGGTGGTTCACCCACTACGCGGTGACCGACACCGAGCTGCGGATCCGTACCGGACTGCTGTTCCGCCGCACCGCGCACATCCGCCTGGAACGCATCCAGGCGATCGACGTGACCCAGCCCCTGCTGGCCCGGGTCGCGGGAGTCGCCAAGCTCAAGCTCGACGTCATAGGCACCGGCAAGAAGGACGAGCTGGCCTTTCTCGGCGCCGACGAGGCGCGGGGGCTGCGGGCCGAGCTGCTCGCACGCGCGGCGGGGTTCGCACCGGAGACGGCGCACGAGGTCGGCGAGGCTCCCGCACGGCAGCTGCTGCGGGTGCCGCCCGGCGTCCTCGCCGTCTCCCTCCTGCTGACCGGCGCGACCTGGGGCACCCTGCTCGCCGCCGCCGTCGTACCGACGCTGCTGTGGCTGGCCACCCACAACCTGTGGACGGTGCTGGCGACCGCCCTGCCGCTGGTGGGCGCCGCGGGCGCGAGCAGCGCGGGCCGGTTCGTCGGGGAGTACGACTGGACGGTGGCCGAGTCCCCCGACGGTCTCCGCCTCGACCACGGCCTGCTGGACCGCGCCCACGAGACGGTGCCGCCCGGCCGGGTGCAGACCGTGCGCATCGTGGAGCCGCTGCTGTGGCGGCACCGCCACTGGGTGCGGGTCGAACTCGACGTGGCCGGGTCGTCGAACTCCGTCCTGCTGCCGGTCGCCCCGCGCGAGATCGCCGAGTCGGTCGTCGCACGGGTGCTGCCCGGGGTGACCGTGCCGGCGGATCCGGAGCTGTCCCGCCCGCCGCGGCGTGCGGCCCGGTGCCGGCCGCTGTGGTGGCGCGGCCACGGCCTCGCCGTCACCGACGCGGTCTTCGCCGCCCGCTACGGCCTGCTGCGTCGCAGCCTGGCGCTGGTGCCCCACGCCAAGGTGCAGAGCGTGCGCCTGACGCAGGGGCCGTGGCGGCGCGCCCTGCGGCTGGCCGACGTCCACGTGGACACGGGGGCGAACAAGACCGTGGCGGCGCGGCTGCGCGACGCCGACGAGGCGGCACGGCTGCTGCACAGCCAGGCCGAGCGCTCCCGGACCGGCCGCCGGGACGCGCTGCCCGACCGCTGGATGGCCTGAGCCGGCCCCGACGGACCGGCCTGCGGGCGGGTGGGGCGCGGCGGGTCAGGAGACCGCGCTGCGCAGCCCCTGTACGTCGATCTGCTCGGTCTCGTCGTGGGCCGTCAGGTCGATCACCTGGCCCACGCCCCGGGACTCCTCACCGGCCTGCTTGAAGGAGACCTCGGCCTCGGCCTTGTGCAGGGCGAGCGCCTCCTGGCCGACCACGTCGGCGAGGTCCTCGTTCTGGACGGTCTCCAGGGCGGCGTCGGACACTCCGGCCCCGTCCGCCGTCCGCGCCGCGTCCTCGGGGTGCTTGGTGCCGAAGAAGTCGAAGTCGCCCTCGACCACCGGACGCCGCGCCGGGGCCGCCGGTACGACGGCCACCGCGGTCGGCACGGTGAAGTGCCCCTCGGTCCGCCGGGTGGACTGCGTGGGCTTCGGGGACTGGGTGGACTGCGCGGGCCGCTCGTCGGAGGAAGGGGCCGGGGAGGCGGCGGCGCTGCGCTCGTGGCCGTCGGCCGCCTCGGACTGCCCCTTTGCCCCGTCCTCCTCCTGCCCCGCCTCCGCCGCCGCGGCCCTCTCGCCACCGCCATCACCACCGCCGTCACCGTCGGAGCCGTCGGCGGCTTCGGCCCGGTCGCCACCGTCCGGACCGGAGGACGCGCCGTCGTCGAGACGGGACAGTGCGGCGTTCGCGCGCAGGAACAGCCGGGAGCCTTCGGGCGAGAAGACCGCGGGAACGGCGGCCTCTTCGACACCCCCGCTCTCCTCGGCCGACGTTTCGGTACCGGCCGCCTCCGCGACCGGTTCCTCCTGGGCCGGCGCGGTGCGGGCCGCCGGCAGCGCGGGCGTCTGCGGTGCGGCCTCTATCTCGAGCAGGCGGCGGCCCTCCAGCGCGCTGGCCCGCTCGGTCTCCGCCGTGGCGTAGCGCCGCAGCAGCGAGGCGTGCTCGTTGCGCAGCCCCGCCAGCTCGGTGCGCTTGGCCCGCAGCCGGTGCTCCAGCTTCTGCCGCAGCTCGCGCGACTCCTCCAGGTCGGACTCCAGTTCGGCGACCCGCTCCTCGAACCGCCACTCGTCACTGGCCCGCGCGCGCGTCAGGTCGGCGACCTGCCGGCCGGCCTGCGTGTCCCAGTGGCGCATGACGACCGCGCCGACCACGGCCGTCACCGCGGCGGCAGCGGCCAGTACGCGCAGGATCAGAGCGTCGCTGAACAACCAGGGCGCGAGGGCGCAGACGACCGAGACACCTGCGATCGCCGAGGGAGGAAGCAGCCTGTGCAGAGGCGGGGAATGGCGGTGACGTCCACGTGGCATGGCCAGAAACTTACCGCGCGTAGGCGAATCTTGGCGCCCCGCCCCGTAAAAACACGACCATCTCCGACGTGTTCACAGGGTGCAGGGAATCCACATCCCCGGCAGCGGCCGAATTACACCGGCATTTCAAGATCATTTATGCGTTCGGCCGCCGCTCAACCGCTCGTCCAGCCAGCGCAGCGTCGCGGGAATCTCCCGCCGCCAGGTATTGAAGTTGTGCCCGCCGCTTTCCAGGATGATCGACGAGATCCGCGTCGGCCTCTTCTCCTTCACCAGCCCGATGAACTTCAGCGTGTCCTTGTAGTTCGTCTCGCCGGTCCTGCTGCTGGTGACGAGCAGTGAAGTGTCCGGCGCGGGCTTGTTCTTGAGGTACCACCACAGGCTGGCCCGGTTCCGGCGGTCCTTGTCGCCCTGGAAGAGGTCGCCCGTGGTGGGGTCGTTCGGCGCGTCGTAGTACGGAGAGAGCCCGGCCCCGGCGGCGTACACCTCGGGGTGGTGCGCCGCGAGCTTGAGGGCGCAGTAACCGCCGGTCGAGTTGCCTACGACACCCCAGCCGCGCGGCCCCTTGTCCACCCGGTAGTGAGTGCTCACCGCTTCGGGAAGGTCCTTCACGAAGAACGACTCCGTCTGCGGGCCGCCCGGTACGTCCACGCACTCCGTGTCGCGCGGCGGTGCCACGGTGGGCCGCAGCATCACCAGGATGGTCGGCCGCATCCGGCCGGCCTTCGCCAGCTCAAGTGCCGTGCGCGGGTAATGGAGTTTGTCCACCAGCGCCTCGGCGGTGCCCGGATAACCGGTCAGGACGACGGCCGCGGGAAAGGTCCGGTGCCGGTCCTGGAAGTACTCCGGCGGCAGATACACGAACGCGGGCGACGCGATACGCGTCGTGCGCCCGACGACGCGTATCTCCTCGACCCGCCCCGAGACCTGGGGCAGCACCCCGCCCCCGTGCGTCACTCCTCGCTCGCCGACGACACGCAACGGCGCGTCGCTCGCGCCTGCGGAGTGGTCCACGACCACGCCCTGCCCGTCCTCCCGTCCGAAGAGGTCGGCCCAACTGCCGTAGAACCCGAAGGACTGATTGGCGACCAGGCCCACCGCCGCGAACAGCGCCACCTGCGTGGCCAGCAGCAGGCCCACCCTCCCCAGGACGGCCCGCACACTCCGCCCGGCCAGCCGCGGCCACAGCCACACCGTCCCGGCGAACAGCAGCACGCCCGCCACCACCGCCAGCGCCAACACCTTGTCGCTCGTCAGACCCATGCCTCGCCACCCGCCCGAACTTCCCGTGCGCCCGTCCGTACGGGCTTTCCGATCAAGGGAGTGAACCTCTCCCTCCGAGACACCGTCCTAGAGGGCGCAATGTTGCCGGATGCCCGAAACGGGCCCGGATCCACGGTCTCTCGCAGAACTAACAGGTGCGATGTCTGTCAGGACAGATGAGGAAATGTCGGGCGCGGTTCCGGCGAGGTCCACCCGCGTGCGTCACATACCGCGGGGCCCCCGCCCGGAGAACGTCCCCCTCTTCGTCGGCCGCGCCTGCGCGCTCGTCGGGCTGCTGGACATCGCCGCCGGTGTCTTCCCCCGTTTCCGGCACAGCCGTATGCACGCCCTCGCCGAAGTCCTGCCGGGCGCCTTCGGCCCCTTCGCCGCGGCCCTCTCCCTCAGTGCCGGCGTGCTGCTCCTCCTGCTCGCCCACGGTCTCAAGCGCCGCAAGCGCCGGGCCTGGCGGGCGGCCGTGGCCCTGCTCCCGCTCGGCGCGGTGGCCCAGTTCACCTACCGCCATTCCGTCCTCGGCGCGGTGATCTCGCTGGCCCTGCTGGTCCCCCTCCTGCGCCACCGCGCCGAGTTCGCCGCCCTCCCCGACCCGCGCAGCCGCTGGCGGGCCCTGGCCAACTTCGTCCTGATGGCCGCCGGTTCCCTCACCCTGGGCCTGTTCGTGGTCAACGCCCACCCGCACCGCATGCTCGGCGACCCGAGCCTGGCCGACCGCATCACCCACGTCCTGTACGGCCTGTTCGGCGTCGAGGGCCCGGTCGCCTACCGGGGCAACACCACCTGGACGGTCGCCTTCTCCCTCGGCGCCCTCGGCCTGCTGACCGCCGTCACCACCATCTACCTCGCGTTCCGCCCCGAACACCCCGCGGCTTCCCTCACCGAGGACGACGAGGTACGTCTGCGCGCCCTCCTCGCCCGGCACGGCGGCCGCGACTCCCTCGGCCACTTCGCGCTGCGCCGCGACAAGGCCGTGGTCTTCTCCCCCAGCGGCAAGGCCGCCGTCACCTACCGCGTCGTCTCCGGCGTGATGCTGGCCAGCGGCGATCCGATCGGCGACGTCGAGGCGTGGCCGGGTGCCATCGAACGCTTCATGGACGAGGCCCGCGCCCACTCCTGGACGCCCGCCGTGATGGGCTGCTCCGAGACCGGCGGCGAGGTCTGGACCCGCGAGACCGGCCTCGACGCCCTCGAACTGGGCGACGAGGCGGTGGTGGACGTGGCGGATTTCTCCCTCGCCGGCCGCGCGATGCGCAACGTGCGCCAGATGGTCAAGCGCATCGAGCGCGCCGGTTACGAGACGCGGGTGCGGCGCGTGGCTGACCTCTCCGACGCCGAGCTCGACCGCGTACGCCGCGCCGCCGACGCATGGCGCGGCACGGACACCGAGCGCGGCTTCTCCATGGCCCTGGGCCGCGTCGGCGACCCGTCCGACGGCGACTGCCTGATCGCGACGGCGCACAAGCAGGACGCCGAGCCGGGCGAGTACGGCGACCTGAAGGCGGTCCTGCACTTCGTGCCGTGGGGCACGGACGGGGCGTCCCTGGACCTCATGCGCCGCGACCGCGCGGCCGACCCCGGCATGAACGAACTCCTGATCGTGGCCGCGCTCCAGGCCGCCCCCAAGCTGGGCGTCGCGCGGGTGTCGCTGAACTTCGCGATGTTCCGCGCGGCGCTCGCGCGGGGCGAGAAGATCGGCGCGGGCCCGGTCCTGCGCGCCTGGCGCGGGCTGCTGGTCTTCCTCTCCCGCTGGTTCCAGATCGAGTCGCTGTACAAGTTCAACGCGAAGTTCCGGCCCCGGTGGGAGCCGCGCTTCGTGGTCTACCGCCGCTCCGCCGACCTGCCCCGCATCGGCTTCGCCGCGATGCAGGCGGAGGGGTTCGTGACGGTACCGCTGCCGCGTTTCCTCCGGCACCGGAGGCCGGCGCGGCGCCCCTGCGCCCACCAGGTCCCGGCGCGGGCGGCGTGAGCCGGCCGGTGTCCTGACGCTGCCCCTTGCGGCGGGGCCGGGGCCCCGGGGTGGGTCGCGTGCCCCGGCGTTTCCCGGTGGCCCGGCGCGGGGCGGGGCGATCCGCGTCCCGGCGTTGCGCGGTGGCCCGGGGTGGGTGCGGGTGCGAGGAGACGCGTGGCCCGGCGCTGCCGGGGTGCCGCTGCGCCCACCCGTGCCGCCCCAGCGGCACGACTGCCCGCAGCTAGGGCGGGAGCGCCGCGTACGGCGGGAAAGGGTCACCGGGGGGTGGCGACCCGCAGCCGCGTACGGCGGAGAGGGGACGGGGTGGGGGGTGTTCGCCCGCAGCGGTTGGCGCGTCAACGCCCCGAGCCTCTTCAAGTGACCGATTCCGCGCCGTTCCGAGGACGGACACCCCCCCCCCCCCCCCCCCCCCCCCCCCCCCCCCCCCCCCCCCCCCCCGGCCCCGCACCACCCACCGAACCCAAGGCGCAACACGCACCCCCACCGAACCCGCACAGGCGCCGCAGGCATCACAGGAACCGAACCCCGCACAGCCGCCGCAGGCACCACACCCACCCACCCCCACATGCCGCCGCAGGCGCCGCCACCCGCCCCACCGCCGGAGGCACCCGCGATGCACCACCTACGCTGAACACATGAGCAAGCAGACCGGCCGCCGCCGCCATCTCGCGGGACTGACCGCATGGGACCGCTGCGCGGTCATGGGAGTCGTCAACGTGACCCCCGACTCCTTCTCGGACGGCGGCCGCTTCTTCGACACCACCGCCGCCATCAAGCACGGCCTCGACCTGGTCGCCGAGGGCGCCGACCTGGTGGACGTCGGCGGCGAGTCCACCCGTCCCGGCGCGACCCGCGTCGACGAGGACGAGGAACTCAGGCGAGTGGTCCCCGTCGCACGCGGCCTCGCCTCCGAGGGCGTCACGGTCTCCGTCGACACCATGCGCGCCTCCGTCGCCGAGCAGGCCCTCGCCGCCGGCGCAGCCCTGGTCAACGACGTCAGCGGCGGTCTCGCCGACCCCCGCATGATCCCCGTCGTCGCCGACACCGGCGCCCCCTTCGTCGTCATGCACTGGCGCGGCCTCCTGGAGGGCGGCAACGTCAGGGGCACGTACACCGACGTCGTCACCGAGGTCGTCGACGAGCTGCACGCACGCGTGGAGGCCGTCCTAGAGGGCGGCATCGCCCCCGACCGCATCGTCGTCGACCCGGGCCTCGGCTTCTCCAAGAACGCCGAGCACGACCTCGTCCTCCTCGCCCACCTCGACCGCCTCCTCGCCCTCGGCCACCCCCTCCTCGTCGCCGCCTCCCGCAAGCGCTTCCTCGGCCGCGTCCTGGCCGGCCCGGAGGCCACCCCGCCCCCCGCGCGCGAGCGCGACGCGGCCACCGCCGCGGTCTCGGCGCTCGCGGCGCACGCCGGCGCCTGGGCCGTACGCGTCCACGAGGTCCGCGCCACCGCCGACGCCGTACGGGTCGCCCGCGCCGTCGAGGGCGCCCGGTGAACGCGCCGCACGTCGATGTCGAGCAGGTCGAGGCCGCCAACACCGCCTTCTACGAGGCACTGGAGGCAGGCGACTTCGAGAAGGTCTCCGAGTTCTGGCTCACCCCCTCCGACCTGGGAATCGACGAGTCGTACCACGACCCCGCCGACGCCGGCGTGGTCTCCTGCGTGCACCCGGGCTGGCCGGTGCTCACCGGCCGCGGCGAGGTGCTCCGCTCCTACGCCCTGATCATGGCGAACACGGACTACATCCAGTTCTTCCTCACCGACGTGCACGTCTCCGTCACCGGCGACACCGCCCTGGTCACCTGCACCGAGAACATCCTCAGCGGCGGCCCCGCCCCCGACGGCGGTGAGGAGCTCGGCCCGCTCGTCGGACAGCTGGTGGTCGCCACCAACACCTTCCGCCGCACTCCGGCCGGCTGGAAGCTCTGGTCGCACCACGCCTCCCCCGTACTGACGGAGACCGAGGACGAGGACGGCGAGGACACCCCTCCCTGACCGGACCGGAATCAGACCGGACCTGGCCGGACCCGACCTGGCCCGACCTGGCCCGACCTGGCCCGACCCGACCCGGCCTGCCCGAGAGAAGTGGTGGGAATCACGACCCCGCGCACAGACCCGGCCACCGCCCCGTGATCCGCCGGGACCGCCCGGGAAAACGCACGGTGAAGACCCGCCGACGCCCCACCCCGCCCCGCCCCCGTGTCCCGGCACTGTCGGTGCACGCGGGTAGATTCGACTGGGGCCGCCGCACCGCCCGCACGTGGTGCGACCGGCCGAGACCGACGACTGCAGGAGTGATTCGCGTGGATCGTGTCGCGCTGCGCGGCCTGAGGGCCCGCGGGCACCACGGTGTGTTCCCCAAGGAACGCGAGGACGGCCAGACCTTCCTCGTGGACATCGTCCTTGGCCTGGACACCCGCCCGGCCGCGGCCGACGACGACCTGGCGAAGACCGTGCACTACGGCATCGTGGCCGAGGAGGTCGTGGCCGTCGTCGAGGGCGAGCCGGTCAACCTCGTCGAGACGCTCGCCGAGCGCATCGCCCAGGCCTGTCTGAAGCACGAGGGGGTCGAGGAGGTCGAGGTCTGCGTCCACAAGCCGGACGCGCCGATCACCGTGCCCTTCGACGACGTGACCGTCACCATCATCCGGAGCCGTGCATGAGCGCCCCCTTCGCCAAGGGTCCGAGCGACCCGACCGTCCAGCCCGTGCCCGCCTCCGTCATCGAGCAGGTCGACGCCGCGGACACCACCCTGTCCAACCCGAAGCGCGCGGTGATCGCCCTGGGCGCCAACCTGGGCAACCGCCTGGAGACCCTCCAGGGCGCCATCGACGCCCTGGAGGACACCCCCGGTGTGCGCGTGAAGGGGGTCTCCCCCGTCTACGAGACGGAGCCGTGGGGCGTCGCGCCCGACAGCCAGCCCTCGTACTTCAACGCGGTCGTGATCGTGAAGACGACGCTGCCCCCGTCCTCGCTCCTGGAGCGGGCGCACGCCGTCGAGGAGGCGTTCCACCGGGTCCGCGACGAGCGCTGGGGCCCGCGCACCCTGGACGTCGACATCGTCGCGTACGCCGAGGTCGTCTCGGACGACCCGCAGCTCACCCTCCCCCACCCGCGCGCCCACGAACGCGCCTTCGTGCTGGCCCCCTGGCTGGACGTCGATCCCGAGGCGGCGCTGCCCGGGCAGGGCAGGGTCGCCGACCTCCTGGCCGCCGTCACCCGTGACGGCGTAGCGCCCCGCGCCGACCTGGAACTCCGGCTGCCCGAGTAATCGTTAAGGTCGACGAGGACGACGAGGTCACGACGACCCGCGCCGGGGAGCGAAGGGACACCGGAACACCGTGAAAGAGTTGCGCATCAGGGTGCTGGCCGCCGTGTTCGTCGTCGCGGGGGTGCTGTCCTGGGCCGGCGCCCGCCTGTGGAACTCGGTGGGGACCCTCCCGAGCGTCCCCCTGGCCGCCCCCGTCGTCCTCGCCCTGATCGCGGTGATCCTCCTGGCCACGGCCCTGTCGATCCGCGCCCGGCTCAAGGCCCAGCGGGAGCGGGTCCCCGGCGCCAAGGGCGTCGACCCGATGATGGCGGCCCGCGCCGTCGTCTTCGGCCAGGCCAGTGCCCTGGTGGCCGCCCTCGTCGCCGGCATGTACGGCGGCACGGGCGCGTTCCTGCTGGAGTACCTCGACATCCCGGCCCGCCGCGACCAGGCCATCTACGCGGGCGCCTCGGTCGTGGCAGGCATCGGCGTGATAGCGGCCGCCCTCTTCATGGAGCGAGTCTGCCGACTCCCCGAGGACGAGGACGACGACCACCCCGGCGCGGCATCGGCGGCGTGACCGGCGCCCCACAACGCACCCGCACTCAACCGGCCCCAGCCACACTCAACCGGTCTCAGCCGCACCTGGCCCCGCACACAGCCCCACTCAGCGCCATTCAGCGCCAGTCAGCCCCACTGAGCCCCACTCAGCGGGCCATGATCAAGCTCATCGCCTCGTTCCGCGTGGCGACATCCCGCAGCTGTCCGCGCACGGCGGAGGTGAGGGTCTTGGCGCCGGGCTTGCGGATGCCCCGCATGGACATGCACATGTGCTCGCACTCGACGACGACGATCACCCCGCGCGGCTCCAGGATCTCCATCAGGGAGTCCGCGATCTGCGTCGTGAGACGTTCCTGCACCTGCGGGCGGCGCGCGTAGACGTCCACGAGCCGGGCCAGCTTGGACAGTCCGGTGATCTTCCCGTTGACGGACGGGATGTAGCCGACGTGCGCCACCCCGCGGAACGGCACCAGATGATGTTCACAGGTCGAGAAGACCTCGATGTCCTTCACGAGGACCATTTCGTCGTGGCCCAGGTCGAACGTCGTCGTCAGCACGTCCTCAGGCTGCTGCCACAGACCGGCGAATATCTCCCGGTACGCCCGCGCCACGCGCGCCGGAGTCTCCTTGAGGCCCTCGCGGTCCGGGTCCTCGCCGACCGCGATGAGCAGCTCCCGCACGGCGTTCTCGGCCCGCTTCTCGTCGAACTCGCCGATCTGGCCCTCGCCGTCCAGCGTCACGGGGTCGGTCATCTGATGCCTCGTTCCTGATCCGTCCTGCGGTCGGCATAACGGAAATGCCGCACCCCCCAAGGCTAGAACCTGGGGGGTGCGGCATACATTCCGGGCCTGGTGGGGGCGCCGGCGGCGTCCCCACGAGCCGGACCGGGGATCAGCTCTCCGGGCGGTCCTCCGGTGCACGTTCCGGTGCCGGGGCGGGCTCCGCCGTGGTGGTCTTGGCGGTGGAGATCGCCGCCGTGGCGCCGTTGGCCCCGTTCGTCAGGGCGAGCTCCTTGGGGGAGAGCACCGGCGGACGGGTCGACGGCGTACGACGGGAGGAGCCGGTCCAGGCGGGCCGGGACGGGCGCTTGACGATCTGGGCGAAGACCTCGGCGATCTCCTCCTTGCCCAGCGTCTCCTTCTCCAGCAGCGCGAGGACGAGGTTGTCGAGGACGTCGCGGTTCTCGACCAGGATCTCCCAGGCCTCGTTGTGCGCCGTCTCGATGAGCTTCTTGACCTCCTCGTCGACCAGCGCGGCGACCTCTTCCGAGTAGTCGCGCTGGTGCGCCATCTCACGCCCGAGGAACGGCTCGCTGTTGTCCCCGCCGAACTTGATCGCACCGAGACGCTCGGTCATGCCGTACTGCGTGACCATGGCGCGAGCCAGACCGGTGGCCTTCTCGATGTCGTTGGCCGCGCCCGTCGTCGGGTCGTGGAAGACGAGCTCCTCGGCCGCGCGGCCGCCCAGCATGTAGGCGAGCTGGTCGAGCATCTCGTTGCGCGTGGTCGAGTACTTGTCCTCGTCCGGGAGCACCATCGTGTAGCCGAGGGCACGGCCGCGGGAGAGGATCGTGATCTTGTGGACCGGGTCGGAGTTCGGTGAGGCCGCCGCGACCAGGGCGTGACCGCCCTCGTGGTACGCGGTGATCTTCTTCTCCTTGTCCGACATGATCCGGGTCCGCTTCTGCGGGCCCGCGACCACACGGTCGATCGCCTCGTCCAGCATGTGGTTGTCGATCAGCTTCTGGTCGCTGCGGGCCGTCAGCAGCGCGGCCTCGTTCAGCACGTTGGCCAGATCGGCACCGGTCATGCCGGGGGTGCGGCGGGCGACGGCCGACAGGTCGACGTCGGGCGCGACCGGCTTGCCCTTCTGGTGGACCTTGAGGATCTCCAGTCGGCCCTGCATGTCCGGGCGGTCGACGGCGATCTGCCGGTCGAAGCGGCCGGGGCGCAGCAGCGCCGGGTCGAGGATGTCGGGCCGGTTCGTCGCGGCGATGAGGATCACGCCGCCCTTGACGTCGAAGCCGTCCATCTCGACGAGCAGCTGGTTCAGCGTCTGCTCGCGCTCGTCGTGACCGCCGCCGAGGCCGGCGCCGCGGTGGCGGCCGACCGCGTCGATCTCGTCGACGAAGACGATGGCCGGGGCGTTCGCCTTGGCCTGCTCGAACAGGTCGCGCACCCGGGAGGCACCGACACCGACGAACATCTCGACGAAGTCGGAACCGGAGATCGAGTAGAACGGCACGCCCGCCTCGCCCGCGACGGCACGCGCGAGCAGGGTCTTGCCGGTGCCGGGCGGGCCGTACAGCAGCACGCCCTTGGGGATCTTGGCGCCGACGGCCTGGAACTTGGCCGGCTCCTGGAGGAACTCCTTGATCTCGTGGAGCTCCTCGACGGCCTCGTCGCTGCCGGCGACGTCGGAGAACGTCGTCTTGGGGGTGTCCTTGGTGATGAGCTTGGCCTTGGACTTGCCGAAGTTCATGACCCGGGAGCCGCCGCCCTGCATCTGATTCATCAGGAACAGGAACACGACGACGATCAGGACGAAGGGGAGCAGGGAGAGCAGGATCCCGACGAACGGGTTCTGCTTCGACGGCGACACCGTGTAGCCGTCGGGGATCTGCTTGTCCTGGTACTTGTTCTGAAGTGTGTTGGCGAGGGTCACGCCCTGGTCGCCGATGTAGCTCGCCTGGATCTTCGAGCTGTCTTCGACCTTCTGGCCGTCCTTGAGCTGGACCTTGATGGTCTGCTCGTCACCGGTGGTCAGCTTGGCCGACTCGACCTTGTTGTCGTTGATCGCCTGGACGACCTGGCCCGTGTCCACCGTCTTGTAGCCACCGGACGAGCCCACGACCTGCATCAACACGACCACGGCAAGGACGGCCAGCACGATCCACATGATTGGCCCACGGAAGTATCGCTTCACGTCCATCCACACGGAGCGGTGTCGCCCCGTCCCTCCTGCCATAGTGAGTTTGATAAGACAGTTCTTCTGACGGTACCCCAGCGTGGCGGCCGTCAGCCGCACGGGCGGGCCGACGTCCCGTCTGCATGCTCCAACGGCGCGGGGGCCTCAGGGGTTCCCGGTGGCCCGCCGCAACGCGGTGGAACGCGCCACGGTTCGTGTCAGCCGCCGTACACGTGGGGCGCGAGCGTACCGACGAACGGGAGGTTGCGGTACTTCTCGGCGTAGTCGAGGCCGTAGCCGACGACGAACTCGTTGGGGATGTCGAAGCCGACCCACTCCACGTCGATGGCGACCTTCGCGGCGTCGGGCTTGCGCAGCAGCGTGCACACCTTGAGGGAGGCGGGCTCGCGCGAGCCGAGGTTGGAGATCAGCCAGGACAGGGTCAGGCCGGAGTCGATGATGTCCTCGACGATCAGGACGTGCTTGCCCTTGATGTCGGTGTCGAGGTCCTTGAGGATCCGCACCACCCCGGAGGACTGGGTGCCGGCGCCGTACGAGGACACCGCCATCCAGTCCATCGTGGCGGGGGTGGACAGCGTGCGCGCCAGGTCGGCCATGACCATCACGGCGCCCTTGAGGACGCCGACGAGGAGCAGGTCCTTGCCCGCGTACTCCGCGTCGATCTTCGCGGCCAGCTCGGCCAGCTTCGCGTCGATCTCTTCCTTGGTGATGAGCACCTTCTCGAGGTCGGCACCCATGTCGTTCGCGTCCACCCGCATCACTTTCGGTCGTCCCACCGGCCACTCCGGACCGTCCCGGTGATCCGTGCGGATCGGTGGGAGGGTCCGGATTCAGCCTTGCCGAATCACCAGTCTGCCACCCTGCCGCCGGGCGACGACTTTGCCCGGGAGGTTGATGGCCCCCTGACCGCGCCAGCCGGTGATCAGCCGGTCGACTTCCTCGATGTGGCGGGCGAACAGGGCACCGCCCGGCGCACCCGCGTCGAGGGCGGCGCGGCGCAGGATCCGGCGGCGCACGGCGGGCGGCAGCGCGTACAGCTTGGCGCACTCCAGGACACCGGTGGCGTCGCGGACGCCGGCCTCGGCCTGGCGGGCCCAGGTGTCCAGGGCGTCGGCGTCGTCCCGGGAGAGTTGCGCCGTACGGGCGAGGGCTTCGACGACGCCCTTGCCGAGGGCCTTCTCCAGGGCGGGCAGGCCCTCGTGCCGCAGCCGGGAGCGGGTGTAGGCGGGGTCGGCGTTGTGCGGGTCGTCCCAGACGGGCAGGGACTGGGCCATGCAGGCCTTGCGGGCGGTCTGGCGGTCGACCTGGAGGAAGGGGCGCCGGTAACGGCCGCCGGCCCCCGAGACCGCGGCCATGCCCGACAGGGAGCGGATGCCGGAGCCGCGGGCGAGGCCCAGCAGGACGGTCTCGGCCTGGTCGTCGCGGGTGTGACCGAGCAGGACCGCGGCGGCGCCGTGCCGGGCGGCGGCGGCGTCCAGCGCGGCGTAGCGTGCGTCGCGGGCGGCGGCTTCCGGGCCTCCCTCGCGGCCGACGGTCACGGCGGTGGCCTCCACGGGGTCGAGGCCCAGTTCGCGCAGGCGCAGGACGACCTCCTCGGCGCGCAGGTCGGAACCGTGCTGCAGGCCGTGGTCGACGGTGATGCCGCCGGCGCGGATGCCGAGCCGGGGGGCCTCGAAGGCGAGAGCGGAGGCGAGCGCCATGGAGTCGGCGCCGCCGGAGCACGCCACGAGGACGAGCGGGGAGTCGGGGAGTCCGGACGCGCCCTCGGGCGTGCGTCCGGCGGCCGTCGTGGCGGGGACGCCGGCCGGAGTGTTCAGTTCGGTGAGGATGTCGTGGAGGACGCGGCGGACCGCCAGGCGTATCGCCGCGACCGCAGGATGGGGACCCATGTCCGGTGCCCTTCATGAAGTTGTCGGGGGTGAGCCCGAGGTTCGGTCACGCAGAGTGTGTAGATGGTGACAGAAACGGGCCGCTCCCCGAGCATCGCACGCCTGCCGGGGGCTCACGGTCCCTCGGACGGGTGATTGAAGGGTCGTTCGTCTGCCGTCGGCCGGAATCGTTCACGCCCCTCCCGTGCGGCTCACGCCTCCGGCTTGCGGTGCACCCGCGCGATCCAGTCCGCCGGTTTGGCGATCTCCGACTTGGTGGGGAGCGTGTTGGGCGAGGTCCAGACGCGGTTGAAGCCGTCCATGCCGCACTCGTCGACGACGGCCCGCACGAAGCGTTCGCCGTCGCGGTACTGGCGGAGCTTGGCGTCGAGGCCGAGCAGCCTGCGCAGGGCCAGGTCGAGGCGGGAGGCGCCCTTGGCGCGACGCTGCTGGAACTTCTCGCGGATCTCGCCGACGGTCGGCACGACCGCCGGTCCGACGCCGTCCATCACGAAGTCGGCGTGCCCCTCCAGGAGGGACATGACGGCGGTGAGGCGGCTGAGGACCTCCCGCTGGGCGGGGGTCTGCACCAGCTCCACGAGCGAGCGGCCGCCGTCGTCCTCCTCCCCCTCCGGACGGCCCCCGGCCAGCGTCTGGGCCGCCTCGCGGATCCGTTCGAGGACGGTCATGGGGTCCACGTCGGTCTCGGCCAGGAACGACTGGATTTCGCCCTGCAGGTGGTCGCGCAGCCAGGGCACGGCGGTGAACTGCGTGCGGTGCGTCTCCTCGTGCAGGGTCACCCACAGGCGGAAGTCATGGGGTTCGACGTCGAGTTCGCGCTCCACGTGCACGATGTTCGGGGCGACGAGGAGCAGCCGGCCGCCGCCGTTCGCGCCTGCGGGCAGCTCGCGGGTGGCGGGGGCGAAGGTCTCGTACTGGCCGAGGACGCGGGAGGACAGGAACGACAGCAGCATGCCCAGCTCCACGCCGGTGACCTTGCCGCCGACGGCGCCGAGGACCGCGTTGCCCGTGCCGCCGCCGCGCCGCTCCTGCATCTTCTCCAGCAGGGGCTTGAGCAGCTCACGGAACCCGGCGACGTTCGCCCGGACCCAGCCGGGCCGGTCGACCACCAGGAGGGGGGTGTCGTGCGTCTCCTCGGTGCCCATCCGGGTGAAGCCGCGGACGTGCTCCTCCGAGGACTTGGCATGGCGGCGGAGCTCCCCGACGACCGCCCTGGCCTCGTCGCGGCTCACCTCGGGGCCCGGTCGTACGAGCCGGGTCGCGGTCGCCACCGCGAGGTTCCAGTCGACCATGCCGGAATTTGCGCCGATGCTCGTCATGCGTCAACGGTACGGGAGCGCTGCCGCTGGGGGGCAGTTGTGCGGGGGTACCAGGTCGGCAGGGGCGGGGTCCGTTGCCCGGCACCCGGCGTTGCGGCGCCGCTATCGCCCGTCCGCGCCGCCCGGGGGTACCGCCCGGGCCGTTCCGGCACCGGGGAGGCACGACCGCCCGCGGCTACGGGGTCCCGGAGGCCAGCGCCGTCGCCGCCCGGTCCAGGGTCGACTGCGCCGCCCACGGGTCCGTCGTGGCGTTGGCCAGGAAGGCGAAGGCCAGGAGGCGGCCGTCGGGGGTGGCCACCGTGCCGGCGAGGGTGTTCACGCCGGTCAGGGTGCCGGTCTTGGCCCGGACGAGCCCCGCTGCGCCGTCCGAGTAGCGGCCGGCCAGGGTGCCGGTGAAGTGGGCGACGGGCAGACCGGTGAGCACCGGGCGGAGCTGGGGGCGGCCCGGGTCGGCCGCCTCGGTCAGCAGGCCGGTGAGCAGGTCGGCGGTGAGCAGGTCGGTGCGGTCCAGGCCGCTGCCGTCGTGGAACCGCGCACCGCGCACCGGCAGGCCGAGCTGCTTCAGGCGGGCCGTGACGGCGGCGCCCGCACCCTCGAAGTCGGCGCTCTTGCCGGTCGCCACGGCGGTGTGGCGGGCCAGGGCCTCGGCGAGGTCGTTGTCGCTGTTGGTCAGCATCCGCTCGACCAGGGCCGACAGCGGGGGCGAGGAGACGGTGGCGAGGGTGTCGGCGCGGCCGGTGGCCTTGGAGGGGCCGGGGGGCGAGGCGGTGACGCCGTGCTCCTTCAGGAAACCGGCGAAGGCGCGGGCGGCGTCGGCGGCCGGGTCGGGCACCCGGGGGGCGGGGCCGCTGGTGGAGTCGTCGGTGCGGCCCTCGTCGGCCATCAGCGCGGTGACGCGGGCGAGGTTCTCGTTGACCCCGATCGGGTGCGTCTCCGTCCCGGCGTACAGCGTCGTGTCGTACGACAGCGTCACCTTGCGCAGGTCGCGCTTCTTGAGGGCGGCGGCGGTCTTCTCGGCGAGGGTGCGCAGGCTCGCCGGGCCCCTGGGGCCCTTGCGTGCGGTGAGGGTGGGATCGCCGCCGCCCACCAGGACGACCTCGCCGGTGTCGGCCTCCAGGGCCGTGCGGGTGGTGAGGCGGTGGTCGGGGCCCATGGCGGTGAGGGCGGCGACCGCCGTGGCGATCTTGGTGGTGGAGGCGGGGGTGAGGGGGAGGCCGGTGTCCAGGCCGTACAGGCGCCTGCCGGTGGTGAGGTCGACGACGGTGGCCGCGCGGCGCTCGCCGAGCGCGAGGTCGTCCTTCAGCAGCGGGCCGAGGATCTCCGCGACGTCCTCCTGGCCCGGGCCCGCCTTGACGCCGCCGGGGGCGGTGGTGCCGCCCAGCCCGATCAGGACGGCGCCGGCGCTGGGCGCCGGCCGGGGCGAGCCGGACGCCGTACCGGAGGCCCCGGATCCGCGGCCGTGATCTGTGCCACCCGTGTGCTCCAGGGCGACTGCGCGGTCCCGCTCGGCCGTACGCTGACCCGTGGAGTCCCAGGGGCCGGCGGCGGTCACCACACCGGCGGCGAGTGCCAGTCCGGCGGTGGCGGCACCGGCGGTGTACTGCCAGGTCTTCGGCCTCGTGATCCGGGTGGGTCGCGGCGCCGCGGCCCGCACGGACCGCGCGACCCGCGGTGCGGCGGCCCGGGCGAAGCGGGCCAGACGGGGACGTACGGCACCCGCGGCGCGCGCCACGCGCGGTCGCACGGTCCGCCAAGGCCTCAGCTCCGGCACTGTCACCAGCCCCTTTCGCGATCACACACCTGCGTGAGGGACACTTAACCACCAGAACTATGTGCTGATCATGGAGGAGCGTCCGGTGGAGTTCGACGTCACGATCGAGATCCCGAAGGGTTCGCGGAACAAGTACGAGGTGGACCACGAGACCGGTCGTATCCGCCTGGACCGCCGCCTGTTCACCTCGACCGCCTACCCGACCGACTACGGCTTCGTCGAGAACACCCTCGGCGAGGACGGCGACCCGCTGGACGCGCTGGTCATCCTGGACGAGCCGACCTTCCCGGGCTGCCTCATCCGCTGCCGCGCGATCGGCATGTTCCGGATGACGGACGAGGCCGGCGGCGACGACAAGCTGCTGTGCGTGCCGTCGACCGACCCGCGTGTGGAGCACCTGCGTGACATCCACCACGTGTCGGAGTTCGACCGCCTGGAGATCCAGCACTTCTTCGAGGTCTACAAGGACCTGGAGCCCGGCAAGTCCGTCGAGGGCGCCGACTGGGTGGGCCGCACCGAGGCCGAGGCCGAGATCGAGCGGTCGTACAAGCGTTTCAAGGACCAGGGCGGCCACTGACCAGGCACCCTTCCCGCAACGGGCCGCACGCACCCGCGTGCGGCCCGTTCGCGTTTGAGTGGCCATACTGAGGTCAGCAGGAGGGTGTGGTCGTACCAGGGAGCGTTGCGCAGGTGACGGAGGCGGAGGACCCCAAGCCGCAGTCGGACGAGGCCCGCAGTGCCTTCCGGCAGCCCGGCGGGACCGTGGCGTCCATCGACGGCGAGTCGTCGACGACGTCCGAGTTCGAGATCCCGCAAGGGCTCGCCGTCCCGCGACACGCCGGTGGCGAGTCCGAGACGACCTCGGAGTTCGCGCTCCCCGACGGTCTGGAGGCGCCGCAGGCCACGCCCGCGGACGCCGAGGGTTCGGCGTTCAGCATGCCGAGCACGCACAGCGCGTGGACCGCTCCGGCCGCCTTCACCCCGGCGAGCGGCTTCCCCGCGGTGAGCCTCACCGACGTGCCGTGGCAGGACCGGATGCGCGCCATGCTGCGCATGCCGGTGGCGGAGCGGCCCGCGCCCGAGCCGTCGCAGCGGCACGACGACGAGACCGGCCCCGCCGTGCCGCGCGTGCTGGACCTGACGCTGCGTATCGGGGAGCTGCTGCTGGCGGGCGGTGAGGGCGCCGAGGACGTGGAGGCGGCCATGTTCGCCGTCTGCCGGTCCTACGGCCTGGACCGCTGCGAGCCGAACGTCACCTTCACCCTGCTGTCGATCTCCCACCAGCCGTCCCTGGTCGAGGACCCGGTGACGGCGTCGCGGACGGTACGCCGCCGCGGCACCGACTACACCCGGCTCGCGGCCGTCTTCCACCTGGTGGACGACCTCAGCGACCCGGACACGAGCATCTCCCTGGAGGAGGCCTACCGGCGCCTCGCGGAGATCCGCCGAAACAGGCACCCGTACCCCACCTGGGTGCTCACCATGGCGAGCGGTCTGCTCGCGGGCGGGGCCTCGCTGCTCGTCGGTGGTGGGCTCACCGTCTTCTTCGCGGCGATGTTCGGCTCGATGCTCGGCGACCGGCTGGCGTGGCTGTGCGCCGGGCGCGGGCTGCCGGAGTTCTACCAGTTCGCGGTCGCGGCGATGCCGCCCGCCGCGATGGGCGTCGTGCTGACCGTGACCCACGTCGACGTGAAGGCGTCCGCGGTCATCACCGGTGGGCTGTTCGCGCTGCTGCCCGGGCGGGCGCTGGTCGCGGGGGTGCAGGACGGCCTGACCGGCTTCTACATCACCGCCGCCGCACGTCTGCTGGAGGTCATGTACTTCTTCGTCAGCATCGTCGCCGGGGTGCTGGTGGTGCTGTACTTCGGGGTCCAGCTGGGCGCCGAGCTCAACCCGGACGCCAAGCTGGGCACCGGTGACGACCCGTTCGTGCAGATCTTCGCCTCGATGCTGCTGTCGCTGGCCTTCGCCATCCTGCTCCAGCAGGAGCGGGCCACCGTGCTGGCGGTCACCCTGAACGGTGGCGTCGCCTGGTGCGTGTACGGCGCCATGCACTACGCCGGCGACATCTCACCGGTGGCCTCCACGGCCGCCGCGGCGGGGCTGGTGGGCCTGTTCGGGCAGCTGATGTCCCGGTACCGGTTCGCGTCGGCGCTGCCGTACACCACTGCTGCGATCGGGCCGCTGCTGCCCGGTTCGGCGACGTACTTCGGTCTGCTGGGCATTGCGCAGGGCAAGGTCGACGCGGGGCTGCTGTCGCTGTCCAACGCGGTGGCGCTGGCGATGGCCATCGCGATCGGGGTGAACCTGGGCGGGGAGATCTCCCGGCTGTTCCTGAAGGTGCCCGGCGCCGCGAGTGCGGCGGGACGCCGGGCGGCCAAGCGGACCCGGGGCTTCTAGCGCCCCTGGTTGTACGGGTACTGGTCGCCGTACTGCTGGTGCTGGTCGCCGTACTGCTGGTGCTGGTCGCCGTATCCCTGCGGGTACTGCGGGGCGTACGGCTGCTGCGGGGGCTGCTGGGCGTACGGCTGCTGCGGGGGCTGCCGGTACTGCTGCGGCTGCTGGTACTGCTGGGGCTGCTGCGGCTGGTCGTAGGGGTCCACCCGGCGCAGCTGCGTCGTGGCGTCGTCCATGACCGGGTACGCGGGCTGGTGCTGCTGCGGTGCCTGAGGGGCCGGCCCGGCCGCCGCGGCGCGCTGCTTCTTCTTGCGCTCGCGCAGGTACTCGACGGCGATCGGGACGACCGAGACGAGGACGATCAGGACGAGGATCGCCTCGACGTTGGTCCGGATGACCTCGATCTGGCCGAGCCAGTAGCCCGCGAGGGTGACACCGGTGCCCCAGGCGACGCCGCCGATGAGGTTGTACGTGAGGAAGGTGCGGTACTTCATGCGCCCGGCGCCCGCCACGATGGGGGCGAAGGTGCGCACGATGGGCACGAAGCGGGCCAGGACGATCGCCTTGGGGCCGTACTTCTCCATGAACTCGTGCGCTTTCTCCAGGTTCTCCTGTTTGAAGAGCTTGGAGTTGGGGCGGCTGAAGAGTTTCGGGCCGAAGAACTTGCCGATCATGTAACCGACTTGGTCGCCGAGGACGGCGGCGGCCACGATCAGGGCGCACACCAGCCACAGCGGCTGGCTGATGTACTGGCCCTGGGCGACGAACAGGCCCGCGGTGAACAGCAGCGAGTCACCGGGCAGGAACGCGAAGAGTCCCGACTCGGCGAAGACGATGAGCAGGATGCCGGGCAGGCTGAACGTCTCGATCAGATAGTCCGGACTGATCCACTCGGGACCGAGCGCAAGGGTGGTCACGGGTTGTGGCTCCTGCTGCTGGGGGGAGGCGGGCTGGACCTGGCTGCCCAAACGTACAACGCGGCCGCGGTGCCCCGGGTTCCACGGGGCGTCCTGGGGTGCGCCGACACGTTCCCGGGGGAAACCTGAGAACCATGGGTATTGAAGAATACGGCGGCGGCCAGGACCCGCAGCCCGACGTGCTCGTGGTGACCACGAACGACCTGCCGGGCCACCGGGTGCAGGAGGTGCTCGGTGAGGTCTTCGGGCTGACCGTGCGTTCCCGGCACCTGGGGAGCCAGATCGGCGCCGGGCTGAAGTCGCTGGTCGGCGGTGAGCTGCGCGGCCTCACCAAGACGCTGGTCGAGACCCGCAACCAGGCGATGGAGCGGCTCGTCGAGCAGGCCCGCGCGCGGGGCGCCAACGCGGTGCTGTCCTTCCGCTTCGACGTGACGGAGGCGGCGGACGTGGGCACGGAGGTGTGCGCGTACGGGACGGCGGTGGTCGTGGCCCGGGAGTGAGACCCGTGCCACGACCACCGTTCAGGAGGTGTGCCGGACGGCGTTGGCGAGGATCGCGTCGCGCATGTAGGCGGCGAGGCCCGGCTTGGCGGCGTCGATGTTTCGCGTGAAACGTTCGTCCGAGACGTACATCTCCCCCAGGCAGGTGTGCATCTCGTACCCGCAGTCGTAGTGGTTGCGGGCGATGCCCCGCCGGTGGTCCTCGGCGGCGTCCATGGCCCCCTCGGAGTCCGCGGGCTCACCGGCGTCCATCAGGGCGACGAAGCGCCGGGTGAGCGCGTCGGCCTCGTCCTGGACGCGCTGCCAGTCCTCCTTGGTGTACGAGGCGGTCTTCTCCTTCGACTGGCGGTAGGCGTCGGTGTTCCCCCAGCGTTCCCGGACCTCCTCCTCGTACTGGTCGGGGTCGAAGTCGCCGAAGACCTCGAACTTCTCCTCGGGCGTGAGGTTGATGCCCATGCTGTGTGCCTCCATGGCGTGCTCCACGGCCGCCGCCATCCTCTCCAGCTTCTCGATCCGGGCGGTCAGCAGGTCGTGCTGGCGGCGCAGGTGCGCGCGCGGGTCCGCGGCCGGGTCGTCGAGCAGGGCGGCGACCTCGTCGAGCGGGAAGCCCAGCTCCCGGTAGAACAGGATCTGCTGCAGCCGGTCGAGGTCGGCGTCGCTGTAGCGCCGGTGGCCCGCGTGGCTGCGCTCGCCGGGTACGAGCAGGCCGATGTCGTCGTAGTGGTGCAGCGTGCGCACCGTCACTCCGGCGAAGCCGGCCACCTGTCCCACGGAGTAGCTCACTCCCGCTCCTTTCCCTGACGCCCTTCACGGTGCCGCCTCACGTGACGTCAGGTGCAAGCCCCTTCCGCCCACGCCGCGGCTGTCCGGTTCGTCCCCGGGTGCGGGCTGTGGGGCGCCCGCCTACCGTCGGTCGTATGCCACTGCATCACGGGCCCCACCCGCCGCAGGACGACGACCGGGACCGGCGCCGGCTCGCCGTGAACCCGTTCCACGCCGCTGCGGACCCCCTCGGCGGCATGACCGAGGCCCCGCCCACGCACCGCATCCCCGACACTCCCCTGCCGCCCGAGACGGCGTACCGCCTCGTCCACGACGAGCTGATGCTGGACGGCAACGCGCGGCTGAACCTGGCCACCTTCGTCACCACCTGGATGGAGCCGCAGGCCGGGGTGCTGATGAGCGAGTGCCGGGACAAGAACATGATCGACAAGGACGAGTACCCGCGCACCGCCGAGCTGGAGCGGCGCTGCGTGGCGATGCTCGCCGGCCTGTGGCACGCGCCCGACCCGGAGGCGGTCGTGGGCTGCTCGACGACCGGGTCGAGCGAGGCGTGCATGCTGGCCGGGATGGCGCTGAAGCGGCGCTGGGCGACGCGCAACGGCGACCGGTACCCGGCGAAGGACGTGCGGCCCAATCTCGTGATGGGCGTGAACGTCCAGGTCTGCTGGGAGAAGTTCTGCACCTTCTGGGAGGTGGAGGCCCGGCAGGTCCCGATGGAGGGCGACCGCTTCCACCTGGACCCGCAGGCCGCCGCCGAGCTGTGCGACGAGAACACCATCGGGGTCGTCGGCATCCTGGGTTCCACCTTCGACGGTTCCTACGAGCCGGTCGCCGACCTGTGCGCGGCGCTGGACGCCCTCCAGGAGCGGACCGGCCTCGACATCCCGGTGCACGTCGACGGGGCCTCCGGCGCCATGGTCGCGCCGTTCCTCGACGAGGACCTCGTCTGGGACTTCCGGCTGCCGAGGGTCGCCTCGATCAACACCTCGGGGCACAAGTACGGGCTGGTCTACCCCGGGGTCGGCTGGGCGCTGTGGCGGGACGCGCAGGCCCTTCCCGAGGAGCTGGTGTTCCGGGTCAACTACCTGGGCGGCGACATGCCCACGTTCGCGCTGAACTTCTCCCGGCCCGGGGCGCAGGTGGTCGCGCAGTACTACACGTTCCTGCGGCTGGGTCGCGAGGGCTACCGGGCCGTGCAGCAGAACGCGCGGGACATCGCGGGCTCCCTCGCGCGGCGGGTGGCGGCGCTGGACGACTTCCGGCTGCTGACGCACGGCGAGGAGCTGCCGGTGTTCGCCTTCACGACGGCCGACGACGTGACGGCGTACGACGTCTTCGACGTGTCCCGGCGGCTGCGGGAGGAGGGCTGGCTGGTGCCGGCGTACACCTTCCCGCCGCACCGCGAGGACCTGTCGGTGCTGCGGGTGGTGTGCCGCAACGGCTTCTCGGCGGACATGGCGGACCTGCTCGTCGAGGACCTGGAGCGACTGCTGCCCGAGCTGCGGCGGCAGCCGCACCCGCTGACCCGGGACAAGGGCGCGGCCACCGGGTTCCATCACTAGGCACCGGCAGGCGTCGTACGGCACCGGCAGGCGTCGTACGGCTCCTGCCGCCGGTCCCGGTGTCCGGCCGGCAACCGGGTACGTCGCCCGGAGCCGGCCCGGTCCGGTCCCGGCGGCATCCCCCTGACTCCGCGCCCCGGCCCGGCGCGTCAGCGGCTGAGCCGGCCGAACCTCGCCACCGCCAGCGGGAAGAACACCGCGAGCAGCGCCAGCGGCCAGGCGAGGGCCGCCCAGACGTGGCCGGACTCGCCGCCGGGGCTGCCGAAGAGGTCGCGGACGGCCGTGGCGGTCTGGGACATCGGGTTCCACTGGACGACCGTGCCGAGCCAGCCCGGCATGGAGCCGGGGGTGGCGAAGGCGTTGGAGAGGAAGCCGACCGGCCAGACCAGGATCTGCACCGCCTGCACCAGCTCGGGCTTCCCCGCCACCAGGGCCAGGAAGATGCCGATCCAGAGCATCGCGAAACGGAACAGGAGGAGCAGGCCGATCGCGCCCAGGAAGGCGCCGGGGCCGCCGTGGGCCCGCCAGCCGAGGGCGTACCCGACGCCGGTGAGCACGATGAGACCGAGCGCCGACTGGAGCATGTCGGCGGCGGAGCGGCCCACCAGAACCGCGCCGTTCGTCATCGGCAGCGAGCGGAAGCGGTCGACGACGCCCTTGTTGAGGTCCTGGGTGACGGCGATCATGGTGCCCTCCAGTCCGAAGGCCATGGTGAGCGCCAGCATGCCGGGGACCAGGTAGTCGACGTAGTCCCCGCTCACGCCCCGGCCGCCGCCGACCAGGTAGCCGAACATCAGCAGCAGCATCACCGGGAAGGCCAGGCTGACGACGACCGTCACGGGCTGCCGTCCCCAGCGGGCCAGCTCGCGGCGGGTCATGGTCCAGGAGTCGGACAGGGCGTGGGCCACGGGGGTGGCGCCGGGGATCATGGTGCCGGTACTCACACGGCCTCCTTCGTGCGGTCGGTGAGGTGCAGGAACACCTCGTCCAGGGTGGGGCGGCGCAGTGCCACGTCCTCGGCCTCGATGCCGGCCTCCTCCAGCGCGCGCAGGACGCCGGAGAGGGCCGCCATCCGGTCGGTGACCGGGGCGCTGAGCAGCCGGCGGTCGGTGTCGACGCGGACGCCGGTCAGCGGCAGCAGGGCGACCGCGGCGCCCAGCTGACCGGCGTCGCGCAGGACGACGTCGACGCGGTCGCCGCCCGTGGCCGTCTTGAGCTCGTCCGCCGTCCCGTCGGCGACGACCCGGCCCGCGTCGACGACCGAGATGCGGTCGGCGAGCTGGTCGGCCTCCTCCAGGTACTGGGTGGTGAGCAGGACCGTCGTACCGGCGCCGGCCAGCGAGCGGACGGAGTCCCACACCTCGGCCCGGCCGCGCGGGTCGAGGCCGGTGGTGGGTTCGTCCAGGAAGAGGACCTCCGGTTCGGTGATGAGCGAGGCGGCCAGGTCCAGGCGGCGCCGCATGCCTCCGCTGTAGGCGCCGACCGGCTTGCGTCCGGTGTCGGCGAGGTCGAAGCGGGCGAGCAGTTCGTCGGCACGCGCGCGTGCCCGCCGGGCGCCCAGATGGTGGAGGCGGCCGAACATCTCCAGGTTCTGCCGCCCGCCCAGTTCCTCGTCGAGCGCCGCGTGCTGGCCGAGCAGGCCGATGCGCAGCCGTACCGCGTACGCCTCGGCGACGACGTCGTGCCCCGCCACCTCGACGCGGCCCGCGTCGGGCCGCAGCAGGGTCGAGAGGATCCGGACCAGGGTGGTCTTGCCCGCTCCGTTCGGGCCCAGCACGCCGTGCACCGTGCCCCGTGCGACGGTCAGGTCCAGTCCGTCCAGCGCGTTCTTGCTGCCGTATCTCTTGCGTGCACCTTCGACGGTGATCGCCGCGTCGGCCACTGCCACTCCCCCTCGCTCCTGCTAGCCAAATTTGACTACTCGCACGAAGGTAATGCCCCGTTCGCGATTGGTCAAACTTGATTAGTAGGCGTCTCCGTCATGCGGGCGTCCCGCCGCGAAGGGGTTCTCCTCGCCCTCGGCGAGCACGCCGACGAACGGCTCGCCCTCACCGGCGAAGGTGTACGCGCCGCCCCGGACGCGCTCGATGAGGCCGCGGGTCCACTCGGCGCCCGAGTCGGCCGAGTGGACCCAGTAGTTCATGACCTCGCCGATGTGTCCGTACTGGCCGGGCCCCTCGGCCGGCATGTAGTACTCGGTGACGGCGGCCCGCCATTCCTCGATCTTCCGCACCCGCTCCTCCAGGAGCGCCAGGGCCTCCTCGCGCGGCAGGTCGACCATGAAGCCGAGCGCCGCGGTGAGCACGTCGGGCCGCTGGTCGTAGGCGGTGAGGTAGGAGCGGAGCAGGGTGAGGTACTCCTCGGTGCCCTGCTCGGTGATCTCGTACTCCACGCGCGGCGGCCCGCCCGCCGTGGACGGCGCGATCTCGTGCGCGAGGAGCAGGCCCTGCTTCGCCATCTGCTTCAGCGCGTGGTAGATCGACCCGGGCTTGGCGTTGGACCACTCGTGCGCGCCCCAGTACTCCAGGTCGTTGCGCACCTGGTAACCGTGGGCCCGCCCGTGCTGGCGGACCGCGCCGAGCACGAGAAGACGGATCGCTGACATGGGTCCAGACTAGGCCGGGCCCGGCCCGGGACTAGAACGGGAACCCGCTGCGCCCGTGCTGCACCGAGATCCACTTCTGGGTGGTGAAGGCGTCCAGCATGGTGTCGCCGTTGAGGCGGCCGAGGCCGGAGTGCTTCTCCCCGCCGAAGGGCACGATGGGCTCGTCGTGCACGGTGCCGTCGTTCACGTGGAACATGCCGGTGTCGATCTGCTTGGCGAAGTTGACGCCCCGCTCGACGTCCCCCGTGTGCACGGCGCCGCTCAGACCGTACGGAGTGTCGTTGACCAGGCGCACGGCCTCCTCCTCGCCGTCGAAGGGGACGAGGAAGGCGACCGGGCCGAAGACCTCCTGCTGGAGCAGCGCGGAGCCGGCGGGCAGGCCGGTGAGGACCGACGGCTCGACCAGGTTGTCCGTGACCGAGCCGCGCACCAGGGCGGTCGCGCCCTCGGCGAGGGCCTGCTCGACGACGCCGGAGAGCGCGTCCGCCTGCGAGGAGTTGATCACCGGGCCGATGACGGTCGACGGGTCGCGCGGGTCACCGGCCTTGAGGGTCTTCACCTTGGCGACGAACTTCTCGGTGAACTCGTCGGCCACCGAGCGGTCGACCAGCACCCGGTTGGCGGCCATGCAGACCTGGCCCTGGTGGACGAAGCGGCTGAAGACGGCGGCGTCGACCGCGTAGTCGACGTCGGCGTCGTCGAGGACGACGAGGGCGCTGTTGCCGCCCAGTTCGAGGACCGCGCGCTTGAAGTGGGCGGCGCACACCGTGGCCACGTGGCGGCCGACCTTGTCGGAGCCGGTGAAGGAGATCACCTTCGGCACCGGGTGCTCGATGAAGGCGTCGCCGATCTCCGCGATGTCGGTCACCACGACGTTGAGCAGACCGCCCGGCAGTCCCGCGTCCTCCAGGATCTTCGCGACCAGGGTGCCGCCGACGATCGGCGTGTTCTGGTGCGGCTTGAGGACGACGCCGTTGCCCAGCGCGAGGGCCGGGGCGACCGACTTCAGGGAGAGCAGGAAGGGGAAGTTGAAGGGGCTGATGACGCCCACGACGCCGACCGGCACCCGGTAGACGCGGTTCTCCTTGCCGTCGGCCGGGGACGGGATGATCCGGCCCTCGGGGGCCAGCGCCAGGTGGACCGCCTCGCGCAGGAACTCCTTGGCGAGGTGCAGCTCGAAGGCGGCCTTCAGCCGGGTGCCGCCCAGCTCGGCGACGATCGCCTCGCCGATCTCCTCCTCGCGCTCCTCCACCAGGCGCAGCGCCTTCTCGAACACCGCGCGGCGCGCGTACGGGTTCGTCGCGGCCCACTGCTTCTGCGCACGCTCGGCGGCCCGGTAGGCGGCGTCGACCTCGTCGGCCGTGGCGATCGTGATCGAGGCGAGCTTCTCGCTGTCGTACGGGTTGAAGTCGATGATGTCCCAGGACCCGGTGCCCGGACGCCACTCGCCGCCTATGTACTGCTGGGCGAGGTCGGTGAAGTACGACGACATGAGATCCCTCAATCCCCTCAACTGCCGCAGCCGCCGCGAGCGAGCCGCCTGATTGGGCGTCATCGTACTTACGTTTCAGGAGAGTTGAAGGAGACCTCGGAGAAGGTCCCGGCTCTCGTCCGGCCCCGGGCTGTCCTGCTGGAGCTCCTTCAGCGCCGTCTCGTACTGGGTGACGTCCTCCCGCTTGTCCAGGTACAGCGCGCTGGTGAGCTGCTCCAGGTAGACGACGTCCGAGAGGTCGGACTCGGGGAAGCTGAGGAGCGTGAACGCGCCACTCTCGCCGGAGTGCCCGCCGAAGCCGAACGGCATGATCTGGAGCCGCACATTGGGGCGTTCGGACATGTCGATCAGGTGCTGGAGCTGCCCGCGCATCACCCCGCGGTCGCCGTACGGCCGGCGCAGCGCGGCCTCGTCGAGCACGATGTGGAACTCGGGGGCGTTCTCCGCGACCAGGTACTTCTGCCGCTCCAGACGCAGCGCCACCCGGCGCTCGACGTCCGCCTCGCCGGCGCCCTTCATGCCGCGCCGGACGACCGCGCGGGCGTACTCCTCGGTCTGGAGCAGGCCGTGCACGAACTGCACCTCGTAGACCCGGATCAGCGAGGCCGCGCCCTCCAGGCCCACGTAGGTGGGGAACCAGCTGGGCAGTACGTCCGAGTAACTGTGCCACCAGCCCGCGACGTTGGCCTCCTTGGCGAGGGAGAGCAACGAGTTGCGCTCCTGCTCGTCCGTGATGCCGTACAGCGTCAGCAGGTCCTCGACGTCCCTCGTCTTGAAGCTCACCCGGCCCAGCTCCATCCGGCTGATCTTCGATTCCGAGGCGCGGATCGAGTAGCCCGCCGCCTCTCGCGTGATCCCCCGCGTCTCACGCAGTCGCCTGAGTTGTGATCCGAGCAGCATGCGCCGCACCACCGATCCGGGCTCTCCCGCGCTCACGTTCGCCAGCCTCCCCAACCGTGTTTCAGGGGCCGAAGTCTGCCACTAAAACACTCCGAGCAGTACTCGTCCGGTTACGGAAACGGAATCGAGCCAAAGGAACCGTGCAGGATCATGCACGCGGTGGACCGGAACCGGCCGTCGAAGGAGATGAAGAGGAGGCGAAGATGACGGAAAAATTGACCAACAAGCGGTACGGGCAGGTCCATTTCGGTCACGTGCACGTGCATCTGCCCTTGCATCTGCGGTACGCATCCGAAACCATGGTCCCCGCACCACCGCGCCGCATCGCTATGACCGCGAATTCCCGGGAGTGCCTCGCATGGGGACGAATGGATCGACCATGCTCGAGCCGTTACGGCAGGGCCTTCCGCCACTCGACCCCGCGGCCGTGTCGAACGCCGCCTCCTGCGCCCTCCCGCCCCGGTACGAAGCGGTGCGCGAGGCCCGCGGATTCACCCGCAGGACGCTCGACGGCTGGGACGCGGGGGACCGCTTCGACGACGTCTGCCTGGTGGTCTCGGAGCTGGTCACCAACGCCCTGCGGCACGCGCTGCCCGCGGACATCCCGCGCCACGAGGAGCACGGTCCCGTACGGCTGCACCTGATGCGCTGGACCGAGCGGCTGGTGTGCGCGGTACGCGACCCCAGTCACGACAGCCCGGTGGCCCGCGAGACGGACGACTTCTCGGCGGAGTCGGGGCGCGGCCTCTTCCTCGTCGACTCCTTCAGCGACAGCTGGGGCTGGCACCCGCTCGCCGGGACGCTCAACGGCAAGGTGGTCTGGGCGCTGTTCCGCATCTAGCCCGGCCCGGGCCGCCGCACGGCCCGCGCAGCGCCGGTCCGCAGCACGGCCGGTCCGTCGGCACGCCTGGCACCCGGGCCCCGGTTCCCGACGCGCGTCGGCGCCCGTCGTCGGACCGCGAACGCCGGACCGCGGGCGGCGGACCGCGAACGCCGGAGCGCGAACGTCAGCTCGCGATCAGGTGGTCGAACTCGCCGTCCTTGATGCCCAGCAGCATGGCCTCGATCTCCGCGCGCGTGTAGACGAGCGCGGGACCGTCGGGGAAGCGGGAGTTGCGGACCGCCACCGCACCGTCGGGCAGCCGCGCGAACTCCACGCACGACCCCTGCGAGTTGCTGCGCCGGCTCTTCTGCCAGGCCGCGTCGTGCAACTGCGTGGCGGCCATGCCGTTGTACACGTCGTACACGTCGTGGTCCACAGGTCGCTCCCCGGTGGCTGGTGCACTGGCTGATGTGGCCATTGATGCAGTGGTCAACTGATCCGGATCATAACCCTGTTCACGTGCGGATGCATGAGCAAATGCACGTGCACGCGCGGTGTTCCCGCGATTACAGCTTTGACGACCGCTTTACCGAGTCCTGCTCTCTACGACGCGAGCCCTCGGGAAGACGTTCCCGCATGTGCCCCCGAATTCGAAGAATATGCAACAACATGCGACAACACCGGAGCGGCCCGTTACAGGCGGACCCCGGTGTTGTCCCCGGTGCGCGAGGTGCGCCCGGGCTGGTCAGCGGGCGCCGTACGGCCACCGCGCCATCTGGTGCGCGTATCTGATCGCCCCCGTCGGCCGAGGTGCCGCAGGGGTCTGCCGACTGGACCCGCGTGAGCAAACGCACGCCGGGCATCCGCCCGGGGCCCGCACGTCCTGCTGGTAGCTTGCCGCTGTTCGTGGCCGAACCGGCCGTCCGGCTACAGCTTGGAGCTTCCGGTGACGCGGGTGACTGCGCAGAGCGTGGCGAGCACGGAGAACACGCGGGGTACCGCGCTGCCCACGGGCACGGACGTCCCGCCCGGCGGGATCGCGCGCCGTCGGGCACGGCGTTCCGCGCGGGGCGCGGCGCTGGCGCTCGCACTGGCGGGGGCGCTGGCCCTGACCGCGTGCACCGACGGCGGGTCCGACGGCGGCCCGGGCGACGACGGCTCGGACGGCGGCGACTCGTCCTCGGCGGCTCCCGGCGCGTCCGCGAGCGCGGATCCGGGCGGCGACGCGGGCGGATCGCCGTCCGCGGGCGGCGCCGGCGACCTGGAGGGCAGCTGGCTGGCGACCACCGACGGGCAGGCCGTCGCGCTGATGGTCACCGGCGACAAGGCGGCCCTGTTCACCACCGGCGGCGCCGTGTGCAGCGGTACGGCGGCAAAGAGCGCCGGCACCCGGACGATCCGCCTCGAGTGCACCGACGGCAGCGACGACCGCGCGACCGGCAAGGTCGGCCGGGTCGACGCCACCTCGCTCACGGTGACCTGGGAGGGCGGGCTCGGCGAGGAGACGTACGCCAGGTCCGAGGGCGGGTCGATGCCGCCCGGCCTGCCGACGGCCGGCCTCGGTTCCTGAGCCGCGCCCGCCCCGGCCCCGACCGGCCCTACGGCAGCGGTCTGCGGTGCCCGACCCGGGCGGCGTCGGCCGCGCGGGTGCCCTCGGTCCAGCCCGCCGCGTCGCCGGCCCCGCGCAGCCGGGTCGTGGTCGTCTGCGGGAACATGCGCTCCGTGCGGTCGGTGACCGCGGCCTCGCGGGAGGCGAGCACCGGCAGGAGGTCCACGTCCGCCGCCGCGCCGGTGGCGGCGGACTCGGCGGTGGCCGCCTGCGCCGCCGCCCGCAGCCGGGTGCCCGCGCGGTGGGCGTAGGCGGCGAGGAACGACTGGCGGAAGGTCTTGGTGCGTTATCGCCCCCCGGCCCGCTGGCCTGCCTCCGCCTTCGTCATCGCGGCCTCGGCCTGCACCAGCAGCGAGGTGTAGAGGAGTTCGACCGCCTCGAGGTCGGCCTCGAAGCCGACGACGGTGGAGAAGCCGAAGGCCTCGTTCCACACGGCCCGGCAGTGGTTGGCGTCGGCCACCGCGTCCAGCAGCACCGCCTTGGCCTGCTCGTAGGGCGGCTCCACCCCGATCCGGCAGGCGCCCGGGGCGTCGGGCGCGGGGGCGTCGGCCGCCAGCAGCGCCTCGTCGACACTGTGCCGGGCCATCAGCTCCTGCGCCTTGGCGCTCAGCGCCTCCGCCTCCTCGGGGTACCCGGTCGCCTCCGCCTTGGCGAGCAGCGCCCGGATGCGGGCCAGGGCACGTGACTCGGGCCGGGCCTCCCGGCGCGGTGCGCCCGGCGGCTCCAGGGGCTCCAGCGCGGGCAGCCGCAACAGCAGCCGGTACAGCTCCAGTACGGCGCCGGCCTGCGAGAAGCGGTCGGTGCGCGGCGGCGCCTGGTCCGGTACGGCGCCCAGCTGGGCCGCCCAGCGGGGCCCGCGCGGGCGGTCCTGCGGAGCCTGGGCGCGGATCAGCGCCGCCACCAGGCGTACGTGCACGTCGTCCAGCTCGCGCCGCACGATCCGTACGAGGTCGGCGGGCTGCCAGCCGCGCCGCCAGGCGGTGGCGACGAACTCCTCGCCGCGCCGGGCCAGTTCCGCGTCCGCCCCCGGGTCGGCCGCGAGCAGGGAGGCGGCGGTGTCGAGGGCGTCGTCGGCGGTGTCGTACAGGGCGGTCTCGAAGGCACGGTCGACGGTGCTGGGCGTACTCACCCGGCGATGGTGCCACGGCCCCGCGCTCCGTCTCACTGCGCGGAATGCGGTGGTACCGCGCACGCGGAGGTCCATCATGGCAGGCATGGTGGACACAACTCTGTACGCAGCGTTCCTGGTTGCCGCCCTGGCCCTGTGCGTCACCCCCGGCCCCGATCTGATGTTCATCGTGGCGATGGGCGGGCGGGGCGGGCCCACGGCGGGAGTGATGGCCGCGCTCGGCGTGGCCTGCGCCATGACGGTGCACGCGGTCGCCGCGGCGCTCGGTCTGTCGGCCCTCTTCACGACCCTCCCCACCCTGTATCACGTGCTGCGCTGGGCGGGCGCGGCGTATCTGCTCTACCTGGCGGTGAAGGCCTTCCGGGACCGTTCGGAGCCGGGTGAGGACGGGGCGGCGCCTCGAGGCCCGGGCATGCGACGGGCGTTCTGGCAGGGCGCGATCACCAACCTGCTCAATCCCAAGGTGATCCTCTTCAACGTGGCGTTCCTGCCGCAGTTCGTCGACCCGTCGCTGGGGCACGTGTCCGGGCAGCTCCTGCTGCTCGGCGGCACCCTCGTGGTGATGGGCCTCCTGTGGGACGGCTTCGTCGGACTGCTCTCCGGGCGGCTGGCGAGTCTGCTCAGGCGCAGCGCCCGGGTGAACCGCTGGCTCAACATCGTCTCCGGGACGGTGTTCACGGGGCTGGCTGCGCGGTTGGTGGTGGCGTCGCCGAAGTAGACCGAGGAGAGCGAAAGGGTGTCAACTCAAGGTTGACACCCTGAAGGGGCGCAACCTACGGTTGACGCATGACGACGAATCCGAGCATCACGTCATCCGTACGCCTCGACGAGCTCATCACCGCGATCAAGAAGGTGCACGCGGAGCCGCTGGAGCAGCTCCAGGACGCCGTCATCGCCGGTGAGCACCTCGGCGAGGTGGCCGACCATCTCATCGGACACTTCGTGGACCAGGCACGGCGGTCGGGCGCGTCCTGGACGGACATCGGCAGGAGCATGGGCGTCACCCGGCAGGCGGCGCAGAAGCGCTTCGTGCCCAAGGAGTCGGCCGACCTGGACGCGAGCCAGGGCTTCAGCCGCTACACGACCCGTGCCCGCGAGGCCGTGATGGCCGCCCACCACGCGGCCAAGACCGCCGGCGGCACCGAGGGCCTGCCCGAACACCTCGTCCTCGGCCTGCTCACGCAGCACGAGAGCCTCTCCGCCAAGGCGATCGCCGCGCAGGGCGTGACCCTGGACGCGGTCCGCGAGGCGGCGACCGCGGCGCTCCCGCCGGCCTCCGCGCAGGTCCCTGAGCTGGTCCCCTACGGGCCGGCCGCCAAGAAGGTCCTCGAACTCACCTTCCGCGAGGCCCTGCGCCTCGGTCACAACTACATCGGCACCGAGCACATCCTGCTCGCCCTCCTGGAGCACGAGCACGGCGAGGGCGTCCTCAGCGGACTCGGCCTCACCAAGGAGGCCACCGAGAGCTACGTCACCGAGGCACTGGCGCAGTTCATCGAGGTGACCCGGAAGAGCGGGGAGGCCGGGAAGGGCGAAAGCGGCGAGGAGGGCGGACCGAAGACCGAGGAGGCCTGAGGGCCCGGCCGCCGGGCCGTTGTCAGACCCGCCTGCGACACTCGCGGCATGGCCGAAAGGTGGGCGTTCGCGGAGACCGAGGACGGTGGCGTGGAGGTCGCGCCCCTCGGCCCCGACGGGCTGCCCGCCGGACCGGTGCGGCGCGAGCCCGACGTCGCGGAGGCCGTGCGCACCAGGCCTGACGTCGCGCGATGGGTGTGGCGGTCCACCGCCGAGACGGCCCCGCGGCTGCTCGCCGCCGGGGTGCGGGTCGAGCGGTGCTACGACGTGGAGGCCGCCGAGACCCTCCTGCTCGGTCACGAGGGGCGGTACGGGGAGCCGCATTCGGCCGCGGCCGCCCTGGCCCGGCTGCGCGGCGGCCCGGTTCCGCCCGACCCGCCGCAGCGCGCCGCCGAGCCGGGCGCGCAGTCCCCGCTGTTCGAGCCGCGCGCCGTCCACCTCCCGCTCACCGACCTGCTCGCCGTCTACGCCGAGCAGCAGCGCCGCCACGACCGCTCGGCGCACCCCGACCGACTGCGGCTGCTGACGGCCGCCGAGTCGGCGGGGATGCTGGTGGCCGCCGAGATGAACCACGCGGGGCTGCCCTGGCGGGCCGACGTGCACCGCGAGGTCCTGCACGGCCTGCTGGGCGAGCGGTACGCGGGCGGGGGCGAGCCGCGCCGCCTGGCCGAGCTGGCGGAGGAGGTGTCCGCCGCCTTCGGCCGCCGGGTGCGGCCCGACCTGCCCGCGGACGTGGTCAAGGCGTTCGGGCAGGCGGGCGTGAAGGTCGGCTCGACCCGCCGGTGGGAGCTGGAGTCACTGGACCATCCGGCCGTGAAGCCGCTGATCGAGTACAAGAAGCTGTACCGCATCTGGGTCGCCCACGGCTGGTCCTGGCTGCAGGACTGGGTGCGCGACGGACGGTTCCGTCCCGAGTTCCTGGCCGGCGGCACCGTCACCGGACGCTGGGTGACCAACGGCGGGGGCGGGCTGCAGATCCCCAAGGTGATCCGACGGGCCGTCGTCGCCGACCCCGGCTGGCGGCTGGTCGTCGCCGACGCCGACCAGATGGAGCCGCGCGTGCTGGCCGCGATCTCCCGCGACCCCGGCCTGATGGAGGTGGCCGGCCGGGAGACCGACCTCTACCAGTCCGTCTCCGACCGTGCCTTCTCCGGCGACCGCGCCCAGGCCAAGCTCGCCGTGCTCGGCGCGGTCTACGGCCAGACCTCCGGGGACGGCCTGAAGAACCTGGCCGCGCTCAGACGCCGCTTCCCCCGCGCCGTGGCGTACGTCGACGACGCGGCCCGCGCGGGCGAGGAGGGCCGGCTGGTGCGCACCTGGCTGGGCCGCACCTGCCCGCCGGCGGCCGGCGCGGCCGACGGCGCCGAGGAGGCGGGGCTGCCGCAGGACGATCCCACCGGCGCCGGGGACCGCCCCCAGGAGTGGGTACCGGGCTACGCCTCCACCGACGCCCGCGCGCGGGGCCGCTTCGCCCGCAACTTCGTCGTCCAGGGCAGCGCCGCCGACTGGGCCCTGCTGCTGCTCGCCGCGCTGCGCCAGACCTGCGCGGACATGGCGGCCGAGCTGGTCTTCTTCCAGCACGACGAGGTGATCGTGCACTGTCCCGAGGAGGAGGCCGGCACAGTCGTCGCGGCGATCCGGGACGCGGCGGAGCTGGCGGGGCGGCTGACGTTCGGGGTGACGCCGGTGCGGTTCCCGTTCACGACGGCGGTGGTGGAGTGCTACGCGGACGCGAAGTGACGGGATCCGGGCCGCCGGGCCGCCGGCATCGACCGCCCCGGCCGCGGCGACGACGCCCGCTGTGGCCCGGGCGGACCCACGGGGGGCCGCTGGGGCCCGCTCGGACCCGGTCGGTCCGCCTCGGTCCCGCTCGGACCCGCGGCGGACGAGACTACCGGCATGGATCTGCTGTCACTTCGCTACTTCCGGTCCGTCGCACGTCACCAGCACATCAGCCGGGCCGCGGAGGAACTCCGGGTGGCTCAGCCGTCGGTGAGCCGGACCATCATCCGGCTGGAATCGGAACTCGGGGCCCCGCTCTTCGACCGCACGGGCCGCCGGATACGTCTCAACGAGCACGGCGCCGCCTTCCTGGTCCGGGTCGAACGGGCGCTGGCCGAGCTGGAGGACGGTCGGCGGGAGGTCGCCGACGCCGGTCGCGGCGGCCCCGGACGGGTCGCCGTCGCCGCCGAGACGCTGCTGCAACTGGCCGGGGTCCTGTCCGCGTTCCGGGAGCTGCGCCCCGGGGTGCGGGTGCACCTCTTCCAGGTCCCGCTGGGTTCCATGCGCCGCCATCTGCGCTCGGGCGAGGTGGACTTCGCCCTCGCCTCCCAGCCGCTGGCCGGCCCCGAGGTGTGCTCGACGGAACTGGCCCGCGAGGAGGTGCTGCTGGCCGTGCCGCCCTGGCACCCGCTGGCCGGCCGCGAGCAGGTCACGGTGGCCGAGCTGGCCGACGAGGACTTCGTCAGCACACGCGCCGGTCACTGGCAACGGGCGCTGCTGGAGCGGCTCTTCGCCCGGGAAGGGCTGACCCCGCGGGTGGTCTGCGAGGGCGACGAGGCGGCCGCCACTCCCGAACTCGTCGGTGCCGGGGTGGGCATCGGCCTGATGCCGGCCGTCGCCCGCCGGGCCCTCGGTGACGGCGGCCCGGTCCGCTGGCTGCGACTGGACGCCCCGGACTGCCACCGGGCCCTGTCGCTGGTGTGGCGCCGGGACGCCTATCTCTCCCCCGCCGCCCGGGACTTCCGCCGACTGGCCGGGGAACGGCTCATGCCCGGGGCGTCATGAGTACATGCCGGAACCGGTCGTGGACGTCATGAAAGGCCCGCCCCTAGCGTCGAGGTCATCCACGGACACGGACTCGACCGACGGAGACAGCCGATGAGCCGGCAGCACGACACCACGGGGACGGACTTCACCACCTACGCGGAGGCCGTCCTCGACGTCCTGGCAGCCGCACCGTCCAGGGCGGTCCTGACGACCGCGGAGGGAGCCGTGATCAGCGCGGGGAGCCTGCGCGACCAGGTCTGCCGGCTCGGCGCGGAACTGGAGCGGCGCGGGGTGGGCCGGGGTACCACGGTCGGCCTGCTCACCGGCAACAGCGCCGAGGGCCTCGCCGCCCGCTACGCCGCCAACCTGACCGGCGCACGGGTCGTCGTCCTCTACGAGGGCATGAGCGCTCCGGTCATGGCCGGCATCCTGGCGAGCGTGGACGGCGTCCTGCTGCTGGTGGACGGCGGGCGGCACGCCCTGGCACGGGAGCTGCTGCCGCTGCCCGGTGTCCCTCCGGTGGTGTCCCTGGGCCCGAGCGACTTCGCCGAGGACGTCCTGGCCGCGGCCGCCGGGCACCCGACGCGTGTCCTGCACCCTCCGGTGGGGCCGGACGACGACTGGCGCATCGGCTACACGGGCGGGACCACCGGGATCCCCAAGGGCATCCGCATGAGCCACGGCTCCTACCGGCGCAGCCTGGAACGCCGGCTCACCGGCGCGGGCGACCCGCCGCGCTTCCTGGCCTGCACCTCGCTCGCCCACCTTGCCGGGATCTTCGCCGACACGGCCCTCCTGGAGGGCGGTTCGGTGGTCCTGCGGCACGACTTCGACCCCGGGGACGTGCTGGCCACCGTCGAGCGCGAGCGCATCACCCACACCTGGCTGCTGCCGCCGCTGCTGTACCGGCTGCTGGACCACCCGGACGTGTCCGGCACCGACCTGTCCAGCCTGACCCGCGTCAGCTACGGCGGCACCGCCGCGGCACCGACCAGGCTGCGGCAGGCGGCCGAGCTGCTGGGACCGGTGCTGTACGGCTTGTACGGCCAGGCCGAGGCGCAGCTCATCACGGAGACCGGCCCCGACGAGCAGGAGCTGACCGGCCGCGAGGGGCACCCGACGGTCGGCCGGGCCGTGCCCGGCGTCGAGATCGTCGTCCAGGACAGCGACGGCACCGTCCTGGCCCCCGGGACACCGGGCGAAGTGCTGGTGCGCTCGCCCTACGCGATGCACGGTTACTGGAAGCAGCGCGAACTGACCCGGGAGGTGCTGCGCGACGGCTGGGTGCACACGGGCGACGTCGGCTACCTCGACGAGGACGGCTACCTCTACATCGTGGACCGGATCAAGGAGATGATCGTGGTCGTCGGAGGCCACGTCTATCCGGCGGAGCTGGAGGCCCTGCTCCTGCACCACCCCTCGGTCGCCCAGTGCACCGTCTTCGGCAGCCGGGACGCGGAGTCGCTGGAGCACGTCCACGCCGCCGTGGTGCCCGCCCCCGGACACGAGCCGTCCCTGGAGGAGATCCGCGCCTTCGTCACCGCCCGCAAGGGCCGCCTCTACGCCCCCGAGACCGTGCACCTGCTCCCCGCCATCCCCCTGACCACGGTCGGCAAGCCGGACAGGCGCAGGCTGCGGTCCCTGCTGACGGTCTGACCCGCCCTCGCCGCGACGCACAAGGAGGACCAGGCCGGATCACACCCGGCCCGGTCCTCGCCCGAGCCGCCTTCTCGTCGCCGCCCGACGGGTCCGGACGAACCTTCGGCCGAGGAGGTACGGGAGGCAGCGCCGCTCACCCGCTCGCACGGGCCAGTCCGAGGTGGGGGGCCGCGCCGGGGGACAGTCCCGTACGCTCCCAGATGTCGTCGCTCGCATAGGTGTGTTCGAGGGCGAGCAGGGAGAACTGCCGCTCGGACACGGCTCCGTGCGACGCGTGGAACTCCTCCAGGCAGTCCTGCCAGGGCAGTCGCCGCGTCAGGCGAGGCAGCACCCCGAGACCCGCGAGGCTGTCGAGGATCTCCTCGGTGGTGGAGGGCTCGGGGTGGTGCGCGTGGTAGACGCCGCCCGGGATCGCCTTCTCACCCAGGGCAACGCCGACGGCCAGCCGCGCGAGGGCGTCCACCGTGACGAGCGAGTGCCGGTGGCCACCGCCGTCCCACAGGGCCGGGACGCGCCGGGCGAGTTCGACCAGCGCGGGTACCACCCAGCGATCGCCGGGCCCGAGGACCAGCCCGGGCCTGAGCACGGCCGCCCCGGCGTCCAGGGCGTGGCGTTCGGCGGTCCACCGGCTCGCGCTCGCGACGGACACCGGGGCAGGGGCCACCTCGTCGACGTACCGCAGGCGATGGGGGCCGCGCCCGTAGACCGCTGCGGTCGACAGGTGGACGATCCGGCCGGTGCCGGCCCGGGCCGCCTCGCGCATCAGCGCGGCCGTGCCCTCGACGTTCACCGTCCGGCAGACGTCGGCGTCCGCGCTCAGGATCCCGCCGAAGTGCAGCAGCGCGGACGCGTCGGCGCAGATGCCGGCGAGGGAGGCGGGCCGGGCGAGGTCCGCGGGCACCCAGGTGTCCCGGGCGGGATCGAGCCCGGCGGGCCGACGACGGCCGACGGCGAGCACGCTGATGTCCCGTCGCCCGGCCCGCCCCCCGCCGTCCTCCCGCAGGCGCAGGAGGGCGCGCAGCACGGCGGAGCCGATGAATCCGGTGCCCCCGGTCAGGACGACCTTCGCGGTCCGCACGTCAGACGGCGAGGTCGGCCCGGACGAGCGCCGGGGGAGTCACGCGCAGGCGCGTGATGATCTCCTCGCGGGCGACCGCGGGCAGCAGATAGCGCCACAGGACGGCGACCTGCTGCATGAGGTCGCGGCGGCCGGTGGAGACGTGGGAGTAGAGCTGCACCCCCGAGTACGACGCCATCAGGAAGGTCGCGAACTCGCGCTCGTCGACGCCGAAGCGCAGTTCGTTGCGCGCGCGGGCGGCCATCAGCTGGCGGTGGAACTGCTCCGCCCACTCGTCGTAGGCGGTGGCGTCCCGGCCGCCGAACTCCTGCTGCTCGACGGCGAGACGGACGCTCGCCCGGAAAAGGACGTTCTCCTGGAGTTCGTGCGCGAGGTGGTAGCTGGTGTCGATGAGGCGCTGGAGCCCGTCCGGCCCGCTCGGCAGCTCGACGAAGCTCTGCTGGGCCGCGACGACGGCCTCGGCGATGTCCCGCTTCGACTTGAAGTGGAAGTACATGCCTCCCTGCGTGACCTGGGCCCGCTCCATGATCAGCCGGATGCTGGCGGCATGGTAGCCGTGCTCGTCGAAGATCTCGGCCGCCGCCCGCAGGACGGTTTCCCGTGTGCGCAGGGCACGCTCTTGTCTTTTGGGCATCGGAAGACCGTCCCTTCGAAAAAAACGATCACTCTCTATTTTAGGGCCGTACGCGGTGATCACGGCGCCCCCGGTCCATCGGGGCCCTGGATGCCCTCCCACACCGTGGTCCACAGTCCGGAGCACTCGGCCCACGGGACCGCCCGGTCGCGGCTCCGGTGACCGGCCCCGAACACGAAGAGCGTCACGAGCATCTCGATCTGCTCGGGGCGCAGGTGCCCGGGGAGGCCGCCACTCCCCTGCGCCTGGGCGGCCAGCTCCCGGACCGCCTCGAACCATCGCCCGGACCACGTCGCCTGTGCGTCGGGCCGGTCGAGTTCGAGCCGTACGGAGCCCCGCACCTCGGCGTGCTCGTGCACGCAGCGCAGCAGTTCGGTCACCAGGGCCCCGAGCCTGACCAGGGGGCTTCGTTCCGGATCAGGGCGCAGGGCCCGCTCCGGAGCGCCGTCGCTGAGTCGGCACGCCTGGTCGACGACGGCATTGGCGAGGTCGTCCTTGCTGGCGAAGTGGAAGGTGAGCGCGCCCGTCGAGAGCCCCGCGGACTTCGCGATCCTGTTCATGGAGGTGGTCGCGTAGCCGTAGCGGTCGAACTCGACGGCGGCGGCCCGGATGAGGGCCGCGCGTGTCCGTGCGGCCCGATCCTGTGTCATGGTCCCGCCCTTGTCTGCTTGCCGGTGCCCCGTCCCCGCGCAGGTGGTCGTCACGACCCGCACCATCAAAAGTAAAGAACAATCAAAAACTAGCAGCCGCCGGGCAGGTGTTCATCCGGCGCTCAGCTCCCTGTGGCCCACAACTTACAGAACGACCGCACTGTTTAGCCCCTAGGCGTCTGACGCGAGCAAGTGTGACACCCCTCACGCGGACGGCGTGCCGTTGCTCCGGTCAGGGCCTGTCACCGCCTCCGCACCGACACGCAAAAGTCCATTCTAACCAGGGACTTCAGGTCTCCACTACGGCCCCGCGGAGTGCGCCCGAAGGGCCGGTGGTTCGGCGTCCCTGTCATACGACGCACACCTCGAGCCGGTTGGGAAGTGTCTCGACAAAAAAAACAATCGTCCTTTATCTTTCATCCTGAACCTCCCCACGGACAACGACGTTCGTACCTCTCTTCACATTGCAGGCGTTGGCTCGTGACCTTCGGAGTGCTGCCATGTCCTCGTTCCACACCCTTCCGGACACCGGACCGATCGCGGTGTCGCGCCACCTGGTCCACAAATCGGCCGCGAGCGAAGTCCTGCTCACCGGCTACGAGAGACGCGGGGCCGACTCCTTCTCCGTCACCGCGCAGTGGCCCCGGGCCCACTGCTTCTACGACGTCGTCGCCGGGCGGCACGATCCGCTGCTCGTGACCGAGACGGCGCGCCAGTGCATACCGCTGCTCAGTCACCTGGGCTACGACGCGCCCGCCGACCACAGTCAGATCTGGGAGAACCTGACCTGGTCCGTGGAGCAGGAGGCCCTGCTGGCCACCTCGGCCCCGGCGGAGATCCGCCTCGATGTCCGGTGCCAGGACGTCGTGCGCCGGGGCGACCGCCTCGCCGCGATGTCGATGTCCGCCATCCTCTGGCGCGACGGGACGTTCCTGGGCAGCGCGACGACGCGCTTCACCAATCATTCCCCTTCGGTCATCGCCCGCCTGCGGGGTTCCTACCGCTCGGCGCTCAGCTCGGCCCTGTCCGCGGCCGGGCTGCCCGCACCCCTCGCCGCCGAGCGCGTGGGCCGGGACCGCCCCCGGGACGTCGTGCTCTCCCCCGGGAGCGCCCCGCGCACGTTCGTGCTGCGGGTCGACGGCCGCCATCCCGTCCTCTTCGACCACGCGACCGACCACGTGCCCGGGATGCTCCTCGTGGAGGCGGCGCGCCAGGCCACGCAGGCCGTCGCCTTCCCGGACACGGCGCTGATCACGGGAATGGCCATCGAGTTCCACCGGTACGTCGAATTCGACCGGCCGTGCCTGATCGAGGCGGAGGTGCTGCTCGCCCAGGTGCCCACGCACGTGTCGACCCGCGTCACCGCGGTGCAGGACGGAGAGGCCGCGTTCACCGCGCTCGTCACCGCGCAGCGCGGCCCGGCCGCCGGCCCTCCCGCCCACAGCTACTGACCGGCCTCTCGTGCGCGGTCGAGCGCGGTCCCGTGCTCCCGTGCCGGACGGCAACCGCTGCCACACATTCATCCAGGGGGAAACCGATGCAGAGTACGGAACAGGCGAAACGGAAAACAGCAGGCGGCCGACACGGGTCCGACGGCGCCGCGAGAGCGGGCTCCGGCACCCTTGCCGCGGTGCCGCTGACGGTGCGCCTGGTGAGCTGGTCCGACAGCCTCGCTCTCGTCGGTGACCTCGTACGGCGCGGGCGGGTCGGCGAGCTGAGTCTGACATTGCCCCCCGAGTTCCTGCTGTCCCGCGTGCGCGGGCAGATCGAGGACCTGAGCCGTACCGCCGTGGCCTGCGGCACCCACGTGCGCGTGCTCTGCCGGCAGGAGGGCGGGAGCGACGACATGCTCGCCCGCAGCGTCCGGGAGTTCGAGAACGCCGGCGCCCGGGTGCGGACCGTGTCACAGCCGGGCGGGGCGATGCTCGTGGTCGACGACGAACTCGCGGTCCTGCCCGCTCAGTCGGCCCTCGGAGCGCGGTGCGCGGTCCTGCGGGGCCGGACGTTGGCCGCCGCGTACAAGGCCGTCTTCGACGAGACCTGGCAGCTGAACGGCCGCTCCGCCGGTCTCCCGGCGCCCGCGCGAGCAGGAGCAGGAGCACGGGCGGGAGCAGGATCCGGGGCGGGAGCGGGAGCGGGAGCACGAGCAGGAGCAGGAGCGCTGGAGGCGCTCGTGCTGACACCGCGCGAGCGCGAGGCGCTGCGGCTGCTGGCGGAGGGGCTGACCGACGAGGGCATCTCCCGGCGCACCGGCCTGTCCGTGCGCACACTCAGGCGTGTCATCGCGGGCGTGATGCTGCGGATGGGCGCGCAGAGCCGATTCCAGGCCGGCGCGGAGGCTGTCCGCCGAGACTGGATCTGACCCGGGACGCGCGGACGGCGGCAGGGGGCCGACCCACGGGCCCCCCACCGTCCGCGCCGGCTCACCGTCCGCACCGGCTCACCTGCCCCAGGGAAGGTCGCGGCCCAGGACGCGGGCCGCGTGCACGGGTACCGTCTCCGGGCCGCGCAGGACGACGTGCGGCCTGAACGGGGGCTCCTCCACGGCCAGTCGCGGTTCCACCACCCGCTGGGCGAACCGTACGAAGGCGAGTTCCGCCTCCAGCCGTCCCAGCGGCGCCCCGAGGCAGTAGTGCGCCCCGAGCCCGAACGACAGGTGGCGGCCGGCCTCAGCGCGCTCCGTCCGCAGGTGGTGCGGGCAGGAGAACACCTCGGCGTCGCGATTGGCGCCGCCGAGGAGCAGCACCATCGTGGTGCCCCGGCGGATCCGCGTCCCCAGCACCTCCATGTCCTCCCGGGCGTGCCGGTGCACGATCTGCAACGGAGCCTCGAAGCGGAGCAGTTCCTCGACGAGCTGCCCGGCCGTCGACGGCGCCTCGCGCAGCGCGGCCAGGGTCTCGGGGCGGAGCAGCAGCACGTGCAGGCCGCCCGCGATGAGGTTGACCGTCGTCTCGTGGCCTGCGTTCAGCAGGAGCCGGCAGGTCGTCACCACCTCCGTGTCGGACAGCGGGCGACCGTCGGGCCGGGCGGCCAGCAGCCGCGACATCACGTCGTCCTTGGGCTCGGCCCGCCGGGCGTGTGCCAGTTCGGTGAAGAACGCCGTGAGTTCCGCCTCCGCCCGTTCCCGCTCGGCCGCGCCGGGCGCCGGGGCCCCCACGAAGGCCGGGTACGGGTCGACGGCTCGCCCGAGCAGGGAGGAGCGCGTGCGGTACCAGCCGCGCTCCCCGGTGTCGATGCCGAGCACGTGGCAGATCACCGTGACGGGTAGCGGGGAGGCGAGGGCGCCGACGGCGTCCAGGGCGGCTCCACGCGCGAACTGCTCCGCCATGTCGTCGATCAGGTCGTCGACCAGGTCCTTGATCATGCCGGTCAGCCGGTGCGCCGCGTCCCGCGTGAAGTCCGGGGCGACGAGCCGCCGCAGGACGGTGTGCCGGGGCGGGTCGGCGAACAGGAACGAGGGCAGTTCGGCCCGTGGCGTCGCGGCGTCCACCGCACCGCCCGCGCTCTCGTCGCCCCCGGCCTCCGCGCCGGCCCCGGATCCCTGACTCCCGTACATCAGGGCGTGGCGGCGGTCGTTGCTGGCGCGGGGGTCGCGCAGGACGCTCGCGCAGGCCGCGTGGGAGGCGAAGACGACGACGGGGTGTGCGCCGTCCATCCAGACCGGCTCCGCCGCCCGCACCTGGTCGTAGAGCGCGTAGGGGTGGGGTCTGGACCCGGGGTCGAGGATGCGCCGGACCGTGTCGGCCGGACGGCTCGCGTCCGGCGCCTGCGTGCCGGGGCCGCTCACAGCCCCGCCCCGCCGTCGAACACCTCGATGTCCACGTGCCCGGGGACCTCGCCCCGGGCCGCGGCCAGTGCGGCGAACCGCTCGATGCCCGACCGTCCACGGGAGTCGAGGTGGTAGCGCAGCGTGCGGTAGTAGACGGCGAGCTGGGCGGCGCTGAATCCCGTTCCCCGCGCGGCCTCGGCGGCCACGGCGCCGAGCGAGCCGAGGCCGAGGTCACGGGCGCGCAGGAGGGAGCGGTGCGCGGCGGCGACCGCCTCGGGACGGCGCCGCGCGTACTCCCGCCGCACCGCCCACACCGCGAAGACCATGGGCAGTCCGGTCCACTCCGTCCACAGCTTCGCCGTGTCGTGGACCCGGAGCCGGTCGTCGCCCGGCCGCTCGGCGTGCGGCCAGGCGTCGGCGCGGCCGTCGAAGAAGGTCCGCAGCGCCGGGTCCCCGATCACCACGGCGGCGTCCGCCGTGCGCAACAGCTCCGCCGGGTCCGGCGGTCCGGTGAAGTAGTCGGGCGACAGGCCGAGGACGTCCTCCAGCAGGATCCTGGCCAGCAGGACCGTGGTGCGGCTGGTCGCGGTCAGGCCCACGCGGGGCGAGCGGAGTTCCCCGAGGGCGCCTTGGCTGACGATGTTGCAGGACATGACGGCGCCCTCGGCGGCGATGGCCAGGCCGGGCAGCAGAAGCAGCTCGTCGGTGTGGCGCAGGTAGTCGGCGAGGGAGATCGGTCCCAGGTCCAGTTCGCCCGCGACCAGCCGCTCTCCGGCGGCTTCCGCGCTCAGCTGCCGTACGTCCGGCAGCGCACCGGTCCGGGACAGCCCCCACAGCAGGGGGCGGCAGTTCAGAAAGGAGATCAGGCCGACGCGTGGCGCGTCGAGGGCGTCCGGTCGTACGGCGATGACGGTGTGTGACACGTGGACTCCTGGCGTCGTGGGGCAGGCTGCGGGGCGCGGACTACTTCCGCCCCCACGCCTGGACCAGCGCGGGCGCCAGGTCCCAGAAACCGGGGTCCTTCAACAGCGCGTAGAAGTCGCCGAGTTCGTCCGCGGTGAGGTGCCCGCCCGCAATGAGCCGGTCGTACGACATGTCGACGGTCAGGCGCCAGAAGTCCGCGAGCGGGGTGCCGCCGCGCAGGTTCTGGGTGACGGTGCGCGCGCCGACGTCGCGGTAGCCGTAGCCGGTGAAGGAGGCCGGCTGGGTGCGCGACCACCAGCTGTCCGTGCCCAGGGTGCCGCAGATCAGGTCGCTCCACGCCTGCATGACCTTGCGGTACAGGGGATGCGGCGAACTGTCGACCGGGAACCAGCAGAAGGACTCGATCAGGACGAACCCGCCGGGCCGCAGCCAGCCCAGGATGCGGCGCATCACCTCGTCGCGCTGCGGCAGGTGGCTGAGCACCAGGCGTGCGTGCGCCAGGTCGAACGAGTTCTCGGGGAAGGGGTCGCGGGTCACGTCGTGGCGCAGCGGCCGCAGCCGGGGGTGCACGATGCGCTCCAGCAGGGCGGGGTCGATGTCGGTGGCGACGACCTCGCCCTCGTCGGCCCGCTCGCACAGCCATGAGGCGACCGAACCCGAGCCCGCGCCGATCTCCAGACAGCGGGCACCGGAGGCGATCCCGAGGCCGGCCAGCGTCTCCTGGCACAGCGGGTCGAACACGTCCGCCAGGAGCGCGAGCCGGTTCTCCTCGGCCGGGTCGAGAGCGAACAGCGTTTCACCGTACTTTTCCATGGCACATCCTTCGGAAGAGGAATGTTCTCAGGAACAAGATAGGAGTGGAACGCTGCCGCCCGGGCGACGGGAAGACCTTTTGGCAATTAGCTGCCGAACACGCGAGGAGAGATATCGGAAACGGATGAGAGGTATTCAGATTCCGGTACGCGACAAGTCGTCGGCAGAATAGCGCTCCCCGGCGGGGGCGGAGATCGAGTCGAGCCGGAGCACCTGTTCGTCGGAGAGTTCGAGCGACGCGGCAGCGGCGTTCTCCGCAACCCTTTCGGCGCGCTTGGTTCCGGGGATGGGAACGATGTCGTCCCCCTTCGAGAGAATCCACGCGAGGGCGACCTGGGCGGGCGTGGCGCCGATTTCGGAGGCCACCGCCGACACGGCGTCGGCGAACTTCAGGTTCTTTTCGAGGTTGCCGTCCCGGAAACGCGGGGTGGACAGCCTGAAGTCGTCCGCGTCCAGGCCCTCGCGGGTCCGGATCGTGCCGGTCAGGAACCCGCGGCCCAGCGGCGAGTAGGCGACGGTGCCGATGCCGAGCTCGCGCAGGGCGGGCAGCAGGTCCTCGGCGGGACGGCGGCTCCAGATCGAGTACTCGATCTGGAGCGCGGAGACGGGGTGGACCGCGTGGGCGCGCCGCACCGTCTCCAGGCCGGCCTCGGACAGGCCGATGGCGCGCACCTTGCCCTCGGCCACCAGTTCCGCCATGGCGCCCACCGTGTCCTCGATCGGGGTCGCGGGGTCGACCCGGTGCTGGAACAGCAGGTCGATGTGGTCGGTGCCGAGACGGCGCAGCGAACCCTCCACCGCCGCACGGACGTTGCCGGGAGAACTGTCGATGACGTCGGGGCCCGCGCCGGCGTGTGAGACGAGGCCGAACTTGGTGGCGACGACCGCCTCGTCGCGACGCCCCCGCACCGCTTCCCCGACCAGCTCCTCGTTGACGAACGGGCCGTAGATCTCGGCGGTGTCGATGAAGGTCACGCCCAGGTCCAGGGCCCGGCGCAGGGCCCTGACGGATTCCCGGTCGTCGCCGCGGGCCCCGGTGTAGTAGTCGGACATGGACATGGCGCCCAGACCGATCCGGGACGTCTCCAGGCTGCCGAGCGAAACCTTTTGCACGTCGATCCCTTCCTCTCGCGTGGGTCGTCGGGGCGACCGTTCCCGCAGGCAACCTACTGCCCGCCCGTGACCACCACGGCCCGCGCGGCCGTGCCTGGCAGGTATCTGCCAGAGGAATTCCGGGGCTGTAAGGCGAGGTCACGGCGATGGCGTGTCAACAAGCGGCCAGAAGCTTCCCGGCCCGGATCCGCGCTGTTCTAATTCTCCTGGCACGCAGATCCAGTCCGAGAATCTGGAGCAGTCGATGCCGAGAGAAACACTCGGCCCCATGCCCGTGAATGGGGATTACGCACAAGAACAGTTGACGCGGCGCCTGGGGATAGAGATCGTCACGTGTGAACCGGGCCTCGTCATCGGCACCATGCCGGTGACGGGAAACCGTCAGCCGATCGGGATTCTCCACGGCGGGGCGAATGCGGCCTTCGCGGAGACACTCGGTTCCGTCGCCGCTTTTCTGCACGCAGGACCCGGCGGGAACGCGGTGGGGATCGACCTCTCCTGCGTGCACCACCGGTGGGTCTCCTCCGGGACCCTCCACGGCACTGCCGTCCCGCTCGCCGAGCGCATGTCGATGGCGACCTACGAGATCAGCATCCGCGACGAACTGGACCAGCGCGTCTGCACGGCCCGGCTGACGTGCGCGATCCGCCGGCCCAGACCCCGCGGCCCGGCCCCACGCGGTCCCCGCCGAGAAAGGGAGCACCCATGACCACAAGTTCAGCGCCACCGCTGGTGGCCTCCATCGAGCAGCTGCTGGGGCCCGCCGAGGGCCGGTTCTTCGGCCACGGCTTCCGCCGCGTCGCCTACGACATCGCGGACGTGCACGTCGGACCGGGCCCGCAGGGCCGGGCGACGGCGAGCACGGCGGTCGGCGTCCGCTACCCGGCCGACTGGTCGAAGAAGAAGGCCGGTTCGGACCTGCGCCCCCACTTCAGCACGGTCGACGGCATCGTGGTCGCGGCCCAGCTGGCCGAGGTCTGCCTGCGCGGCACCAGCGGCGACCTGCGGGACGCCTGGCTGCGCAGCGTCCGGCTGTCCGCGGGCTCCACGCCCCAGGAGGACCTGGCGGAACTGCGGGCCGAGGCCGTCGTGCGGGGGGCGGAGCCGGTGGCACCCGGCCGCGCGGTGTCCCGTGTGGACAGCGCCATCGGCACCATGCGCGTACGGATGGAGGTCGAGCACGCGACGGCCGACGGGCCCGCGGCCGAGCAGGACGGGACCGCCCTGGAGTCCCTCCTCGGCCCGGCGCGGGAACGCTACTTCGGCACCGGCTTCACCCGGCGCGCCCAGCACATCGAACAGGTCGATGTCGACTCCCGCCTGCTGCGGGCCCGTTCGGTACTGACCCTGTCCCAGGACGACGGCGCGCAGGCGCCCCGCGGCGGTCTGGAAGGCGCCCACCAGCCGTCCGTCTCGGTGATCGACGCGTTCGTGACGGCGCTCCAGCTGGCCCAAGTCATGCTGTACGACCTCGACGGCATGCGCCGCCAGGACAGCAATACGCTCTGGATGCGGCAGACGACCCTCACCGCCACCCGGCCCGACCGCGGTCACGCGGGGCTGCCCGTCCAGGTCGCCCTGGAGGACGCCCAGCTGCACACGATGCGCGGCCAGACCTGGCGGACCCTCGACATCACCGGTGAACTGCCCGGCCTGCGCGTGCGCTCCGCGGTCGCCCACCAGCTTCCGGAAGGCCACCGCGTCCCATGACACGAGCAGCAGTGATCGCCGGCGTGGGCGGCCACGTGCCCGCGCGCGTGGTGACCAACGACGAACTCGCCCAGCGGCTCGACACCTCGGACGACTGGATCCGCAGCCGGACCGGCATCGCCCGGCGGCACGTGGTCGAACCCGGTGTCACCACCAGCGACCTGGCCGCCGAGGCGGGCCGGCGCGCGCTGAAGAACGCCGGCCTGTCCTCCGCCGACCTGGTGATCGTCGCCACCACCAGCCCCGACCGTCCCTGCCCCGCCACCGCGCCCACCGTCGCCGCCAAGCTCGGCCTCGGCGAGGTCCCCGCGTACGACGTCGCCGCGGTCTGCTCCGGCTTCCTGTACGCGCTCCAGGCCGGTGCCGCCGCGGTGCTGGCCGGGCACTGCGAGCACGTCCTCGTCATCGGCGCCGAGGCGTTCAGCACCCTGCTCAGCCCGACCGACCGCACGACCGCGGTCATCTTCGGCGACGGCGCGGGGGCCGTCCTGCTCCGGGCCGGACGGGCGGACGAGCCCGGCGCCGTGCACGACGTCCATCTGGCCAGCGACGGCACGATGGCCGACCTGATCACCATTCGGGGCGGCGGCGCCGAGGAGCGCTCCAGCGGCCTGCCGCCCCGCGAGGAGGACCGCTACTTCCGCATGGAGGGCAAGTCGGTCTTCTTCGCCGCCGTACGCCGCATGACGCAGTCCGCGCGCACGGCACTGTCCCGCACCGGCTGGGACGTGACGCAGGTCGACCGGCTCGTGGGCCACCAGGCCAACACCCGGATCCTGTACGCCGTCGCCGACCAGCTGGGCCTCCCTCCGGAGCGGGCCGTGATCAACATCGACCAGGTGGGCAACACCTCCGCGGCCTCCATCCCCCTCGCGCTGGTGCACGGCATGAACGAGGGCGAGCTGCGCACGGGCGACCGCGTGCTGCTGACGGCCTTCGGGGGCGGCGCGACCTGGGGCGCCGCGACGGTGACCTGGCCCGACCTGCCCCTCCCGTGACCCGGACCCGCACACCCCCATGCCCTTCCGCTCCCTCGCCCCCCTTCGGCCCTTCCACTGAAACGAGGCACCCCATGACCGGCTCCGTCACCACGATGATCATCGAGATCCTCACCGGCAAGTTCGACGTCCCCAGCGAGGAGGTCACGCCCAGCACCGTCCTCGAGGACGTCGAGGTGGACTCGCTCGCTCTGCTGGAACTCTCGCTCCTCCTGGAGAAGCGCCTGGGCATATCCATCAACGAGGGCACCCTGAGCTCCGCGCAGACCGTCGAGGAGGCCGCGGACGTCATCGCGCGACTCGACGACACCGCGCCGGCCGCGGCCTGAAGACGGGGCCGACGTGCGCATCGTCCTGCTGCGGCACGCGGAGACCGACCGCAACGCCGCCGACGAGTTCCAGGGCCAGGCCGACCTCCCGCTGAACGAGGCGGGCATCCGGCAGGCCCGGGACATCGCCCCCGGCCTGCGCGCCGGCGCCTGGGCGGCGGTCTACTCCTCGCCGCTCACCCGGGCGGTGCAGACGGCCTCGTACGCCACGAGCCGTCTGGGCCTCCCGTGCCACCGCGTCGACGGGTTGCGCGAGCGCCATCTGGGAGAGCTCGACGGCCTGCACCGCGCCACCTTCGCGCGGCGTCACCCCGACGCCCTGCGCCGGCTGCTCGTCGACCCCGACTACGCCCCACCCGGTGGGGAGACGGGCCGCGCGGTGCTGACGCGCGCGGCCCGTGCACTGGCCGGCATCGCCCGCGCGGAGCGGGAGTCCGAGGGGGCGGTGCTGGTCGTGACGCACGGGGGCGTGCTGAACCTGCTGACGTCCGCGCTGCGCGGCCCGGCGCGGGAACCGCGCACGCTCGTCGGCACCTGCGCGGCGGCCTGCCTCGACGTGCGGTGGCCCGGCGGCGGAGGGCCGCACGCCCGCCTCCTCGCCCTCGACGTCGCCGTACGTGACTGCGAGACCGGTCACGACGCGGACGCCACGTCAGGACCGGCCGTCGACCTGGACGTCCTCGCCTCCGCCCCGCACCACGCGCCTCCCTCCATCGACACCCCCACCCGCACCCACACCCACACCCACACCCACACCGAGAAGGCATTGCACCCATGAGCATCGAGATCACCGTCGTCTTCGACGTGGAGCCCGACCGTTTCCCCGCCACCGAGGCGGCCTTCCAGAAGCTGTGCGAGGCCACCCGTACCGAGGAGGGCGCACTCCGGTTCGACGCCCTGCGCTCCGCGGACCACCCGCACACCCTCGTGCTGGTCGAGGAGTGGGCCGACCAGGACGCCATCGACCTGCACATGAAGCAGCCGTACGTGGCGGAGTTCCTGACCAAGGTCGACGGTGCCTACACCCGCGCCCCCGCCGTGCACCGCCTGAGCCCCCTCGGTGCCTGACCCATGGCCGACGGCACCCGAGAACAGCCGCGCGTCCTGATCGTCGGCGCCGGCCCGGTGGGCATGGTGCTCGCCTGCGAACTGCTGGCACACGGCGTGCCGGTGGACATCGTCTCCAAGCTGCGCCGGGAGAGCCCGCACTCACGCGCCACCATCCTGTGGCCGCGTGTGCTGGAACTCCTGGACCGCATCGGAGCCGGCCGCAAACTGGTCGACAGCGGCCACTACTTCGACCAGATGAACTACTACTCGCAGAAGAAGATGGTCGGCCTCATCCGGTTCGACCGGCTGCGCGGCGTCACGTACCCCTTCGCCATCACCATCCCCCAGTGGCGCACCGAGCAGGTCCTGGAAGGCCACCTCGCCGAGCTGGGCGGTGTCATCGACTACGACACCACCTTCGTCGACGGCAGCCAGGACCCGGACGGGGTGGACTGCACCCTGGAACTCCCCGACGGGCGCCGGGAGAAACGCCGCTACGCGTACGTCGTCGGCGCGGACGGCTACAAGAGCGCCGTGCGCGAGACCTTCGGCTTCGCGTTCGCCGGACGCACCTTGCGGACCCGCCTGGCCATCACGGACGCGGAGATCCTGGGCGAGACCACCAGCAGCGAAGCCGCGTACTACCTGACGCGCGGCGGCAACATGGTCCTCGCACCGCTCGGCGACGGGATCTTCCGGGTCGGCGCCAGCGTCCCCGACGACTGGGCGGGCGACACCCCCGACCGGGCCTTCTTCGAAACGCTGCTCGCCGCCCGGGTGCCGGGCCGCAGGAAGCTCGGCGAGATGAAGTTCAGCGGTGTCTTCACCGCGCACGTCCGCTCGGCCGGCACGTACGCCCGCGGAAGGGTCTTCCTCGCCGGAGACTCCGCGCACGCCATGAGCCCGTCGGGGGCTCAGGGCGTGAACACCGGGATACAGGACGCGGTGAACCTCGGCTGGAAGCTCGCGGGCGTCGTCCGCGGCGACTACCCCACGAGCCTGCTGCGCACGTACGACACGGAGCGGCGCCCGGCCGTCGACGCGGTGGCCGGCCTGTCGACCCGTCTGGCCCGTATCGGGCTGTACTCCACACGCCGCCAGACGCTCGCCCGGGACCTCGCCTACCGCGTCGGAAGCGGCACCCGGACCCTGGAGAAGGTCCTCGCCCCGCGCCTCGCGCAACTGGACACGCACTACGGCCCGCGCCCCCGGCGCAACACGCTCGTCCCCGGCGAGCGCATGCCCCTGGGCTGGCTGGACGCGGGCGGCGCCCCCGTCCTCGCGGTGGACCACTACACCGTCCTGCTCTGGCCGGGGCTCCAGTACCGGTACGACGCGTGGGCCGCGCTGGTCGTCCCGCTGCGCCGCGCGCTGGCGGGCACGGCCGTCCACGACCTCGGCGGACGCCCGGCCGGCCCGCTGCTGTCCCGGCTGCCGCGCACGGCCCACGCGATCGTCGTACGCCCCGACGGACATCTCGACACGACGGTGCCCCTCGACCCCGGCCGGCCCGAGCACACCGTGCGGGCCGTCGCTCACCTGCTGGACCGGCGCCGCACGGTCCGCCCGAGCGCGTCGGCCGCACTGCAGCCGGCCGGCTGAACGCCCGGCCCGCCACCGAAGCACCTACCGAAACCTCCTACCGGAACCACCTACCGGAACCCCCCCCCGAGGAGACACCATGACCGCCCCGACCACTCCCCGCGTCGTCCTGACCGAGGTGGACGACATGACGCCCGAACAGCGCGCCGTGTACGAGAAGTTCCAGTCCAACCTCACCCGGGCGCTGCTGCTCACCAAGGACTCCGCCGCCGCGCACCTCGCCCTCGGCGGCACCTTCACCGTCGGCCTGCTGAGCCTGCTCGACCGCGAGGTCGTCGTGCTGCGCGTGGCCCACCTGCGCGACAGCGACTTCGAGCGCTTCCTGCACTACCCGCTGGCCCGCAAGGCCGGCCTGGACGACGACGCCATCAAGGCGATCGAGACGGCCGACCACGCCCGGTTGCCGGCCTCCCGCAGCGCGCTGGTCCGGTACGTCACCGAGTGCATGGAGGACCACAAGGCGAGCGCCGAGGCGTTCTTCGCGCTGCGCGAGTTCTACTCCCAGAACGAGATCGCGGAGATCACGCACCTCGCCGGGCACAGCGCCATGACCGCGATGTACCTGGCCAGCCTCGACATCCCGATCGACGAGGGCATCGCGTCCTGGGGCCGGCTGACCGAGGTCCGCGACGCCGTCTCCGGCACGTCGGACTGAGGGAGACGACGTGCGGTACATCCGGCTGGGACAGTCGGGCCTGAAGGTGTCCCGACTGGCCCTGGGGTGCATGAGCTACGGCGAGCCCGGGCTCGGCACCCACCCCTGGTCCCTGCCCGAGAGCGAGAGCCTGCCGTTCATCGCGCAGGCCCTCGACCTCGGCATCAACTTCTTCGACACCGCGAACATCTACTCGCTGGGCACGAGCGAGGAGTTCCTGGGCCGCGCGCTGCGCAGGCTGACGCGGCGCGAGGACGTCGTCGTCGCCACCAAGGTGTACGAGAAGATGACCGACAACCCGCTGTCCGGGGGCCTGTCGCGGTCCGCGATCCTCCGCGAACTGGACGCGAGCCTGACCCGCCTGGGCACGGACTACATCGATCTCTACATCGTCCACCGCTGGGACTACGAGACCCCCGTCGAGGAGACGATGGAGGCCCTGCACGACGTGGTCCGGGCGGGGAAGGTCCGCTACATCGGCGCCTCCTCCATGCACGCCTGGCAGTTCGCCAAGGCGCAGCACACCGCGGATCTGCACGGCTGGACGCGGTTCGTGAGCATGCAGAACCACTACAACCTCCTCAACCGCGAGGAGGAACGGGAGATGCTGCCGTTCTGCCGCGAGGAGGGCGTCGGTGTGACCCCGTGGAGCCCGCTGGCCCGCGGCCTCCTCGCCCGTCCCTGGGACACGGAGTCCGCCCGTACCGCGGGCGACCCCATCCAGGAGCGCTTCTACGGACCCACCGAGCGGGCGGACCGGGCCGTTGCCGCCGCCGTCGCCGGGATCGCGGCCGATCGGGGCGTCCCGATGGCGCGGGTGGCCCTGGCCTGGCTTCTCGGCCGGCCGGGCGTCACCGCGCCCGTGGTGGGGGCGACCCGGCCCGCGCACCTCCAGGACGCCGTGGCGGCGCTCGACCTCGACCTCGACCCCTCCGAGGTGGCCCGGCTCGAAGCCCCGTACGAGCCGCACGCGGTCGTCGAGTACGTCTGACCCCGATACCGATGCTGAACAGGTGGATGTGACATGGGAATAGCCGACTACGCCCTGGCCCGCCCGGCCGGGCGCCGGACCGTCGACGAGGTGAGCCGCGCCTCGGAGTACACGACCGAGAAGCTGGCGCAGATCCTGCCGTCCGGCACCTTCTCGGTGCTCGCCGACGGCGAGACGTCATGGGGCCTGGGCCTGACCGCCGCACGCGCCGTGCTGCGGCGCACCCCCGTGCCCCTCGACGAGATCGGCCTGGTGATCTACGCGGGCTCCAGCGAGTGGGGCACACCGTTCTGGTCGCCCGCCGCGAAGATCGCCGGCGAACTCGGCGTGCGGGACGCGCACTGCTTCGAGGTCTCCAACTTCTGCAACGCGGGCATGGTCGCCGTGAAGCTCGCCGACGACCAGGTGCGGGCCGGCGCCCACCGGCACGCCCTGGTGATCGTCACCGACCGGCTGAGCCGGCTCGTCGACTACTCCACGGGGTACTTCGAGCTGTTCAACTTCGCCGACGGCGCTGCCGCCGTCCTGGTGTCCGCGGAGCGGTCACGGTACGAGGTACTGGGCGCCGCCCACCACACGGACCCCCAGTGGGTGGACTCGTACTACGGCGTGCTGAGGGACGGGGCGGTGAAGGTGGAACGCGGCGACAAGCTCGACGGGCTCGGCGAGGCGTTCCTGGAGAACTTCACGCGCCTCACGCACGAGGTGCTGTCCGGGATCGGCGCGGGCGTCGACGACGTCGCGCACTTCCTGGTGACCCACGGCAACCAGGACACCCAGCGCAAGTACCTCGCGGAACTGGGCGTGCCGGCCGAGCGCAGCGTGTTCCAGTACCACCTGGACGGCCACCTGGGCGGCGCCGACCCCTTCCAGGCGCTGCGCGAGCTGGAGGACGAGGACCGTGTGCACAGCGGTGACCTGATCGTCGTGGCGACGGCGGGCTCCGGCTTCACCTGGGGCGTGACGGCACTGCGCCACGTGTGACGACGGCGTACGAGGGGGCCCGGCGCGCGGTGGATGCCGTCGGTTCGTTCGGAGCCTTGACCACTTCGCCCCGCCGGCCTTCTGGCCGGCGGGGCGAAGCGCTGCGAAGCAGGCGAAGTGCTGTGAAGCGGCGGATGCGGGCACGGGGTGTGCCGGTGAGGTGGGCATCGGCATCCACCCCGTATGACGGACGTACGACGGACGTATGACGGACGTCGGCTCCCAGGACCACGACCGCGTCCTGGGAGCCGACGTCACGCACGAACCCGGAGGAACCACCACCACGCACGGCGCGTCGGGCCCGCTCCCGCACCGTCGGGAACCGGCCTCAGGACTACCAGTCCACGCGCAGCAGACGCAGCGACGCCTCGTGCGGGGAGTCCGGTTCGGCGTGGTAGAACTTCAGGATGTTTCCGTCGGGGAGCTGGGCGGACTGGTACATCAGGTCGAGCTCACCCACGACGGGGTGGTGGAAGAGCTTCGTGCCCTCCACGCAGTTCGCCACGTCCTGCCGGGGCCACAGCGAACCGAACTCGCTGCTCTGGATGATGAGTTCACCGATCAGCTCGGCGAGCCGCCGATCGTGGCGGTGGGCGCCGGAGATGAAGCGCAGATAGGCGACGTTGGCCTCGGACTCCGTACGCCAGTCCGCGTAGAGCGAGCGCACGTTCTCGTCGAGGAAGTTCAGCTTGATGATGTTCGGCCGCAGCTCGGGGTCGTCGGTGAGGGCGAAGTCCAGGTGCGGGGCGAACAGCGAGTGGAAGAGCAGGTTCCAGCCGACGATGTCGCAGCGGTAGTTGAGTACCGCGGCGGCCACACCGTCCAGGGACGCCAGGAGCATGCGCGCCGACGGGCCGAGCTGTCCGTCCTGAGCCGGCCTGGGCTGCCCCGGCTGCTCCGGGGAACCGATCTTCAACAGGTAGTCCTGCTCGTCGTTGCTCAGCTCCAGCGCCCGCGCGATCGACAGCAGCACCTGAGGTGAGGCGTGGGCCGTGTGGGACTGTTCCAGCCGGGTGTAGTAGGTCTGGCTGACCCCCGCGAGGGCCGCCACCTCCTCGCGGCGCAGCCCCGGAACCCGACGCGCGCCCCCCGCGGGAAGCCCTTTCTGCTCGGGCTGGGCCCGCTCGCGCATCTGCCGAAGGTAGCTGCCGAGGTTCGCGTTCATGACATGGTCCACCTCTCTGATTATGGGCGGGGCCGGTGCGTGCGCAATCGGCTCCGTGGGTGTTGGCAGGAAGCGGCCGGTGAGCGCGGTGCGCTCACCGGCCGCGGACGGCGCCCCGCGGGGGAATGTCAGACGGACGCCGCCGGCTTGGGGGAGCGGGCGCGCAGCACGAGCCACAGGATCAGGCCGACGACGACCTGGGCCGTGCCGGTGACGGCGATCGCGGTGTGGATGCCGGAGAGTTCCTGGGCGACCGTGGGGGTGCCCGAGCCGATCACGGCCGCGAAGACCGCGCTGATCAGCGGAATGCCGATCGCGATGCCGACCTGCTGGCTCTGGGTGGCCATGCCGGTGGCCATGCCCTGGGAGTCGGCGTCGGCGGACGACGTGGCGATCACCATGAAGCACAGCGCGGCGAGCATGGAGAAGAAGGCGTTGACGAACTGCGTGACGATGAGCGGCACCAGCCACGCGGAGTCGGCCGACGCCCACGCCCCGAACAGCATGAACGCGCCCTGGAAGAACAACGACACGCCCAGCAGCGACCGCGGCGACACCTTCTGCAGGATGCGGGGGCCCACCACACCGGCGATGATCTGCCCCACGCCGATGCCGAGCAGCACCAGCCCCGCGAGCAGGGACGACAGGCCCAGCACGTTCTGCACGTACAGCCCGGTGAAGAAGATCAGCGCGGTCTCGCCGCCGAAGATGAACAGCGCGGCCAGGTTCCCGAAGGCGATGTCCGGCTTCTTCAGGATCCGCACCGGGACCAGGGCGTCGGCCGTACGGCTCTCGACCACCCAGAACACGCCGAGCAGGACGGCGGCGGCGACGAGGCAGGCACCGGCTACGGCGTCCAGGCCGTCCTCGCCGACCCGGGTGACGCCGTAGATCCCGGCGAACATGCCCAGGGTGATCAGCACGGCACCGGACAGGTCGATCCGGCTGCGCCGCTCCGCCCGGCTCTCGTCCACGACCAGGGGCACGACGATGATGGCCGCGATCGCCACGGGGATGTTGATGAAGAACGCCCAGCGCCAGGACAGGACGTCGGTCAGGACACCGCCGAGGATGGCGCCGACGCTGAACCCGGCGCTCATCATGACGCTGTTGAGCCCCAGCGCGCGGGCGCGCAGACCGGGCTCGGTGAACGCGGTGGTCAGCAGGGCGAGGGCGGCCGGCGTCACGGCCGCGGTGGCCAGACCCTGGAGCGTGCGGGCCAGCAGGAGCATCGCCGGCGTTCCGGCGACACCGCCGAGGAGTGAGGAGACGGCGAGGACGACCATGCCGATGGTGAAGATGCGCCGCCGTCCGACGAAGTCACCGACCCGGCCGAAGACGAGGGTGCAGCCCGCCGCGCACAGCGCGAACATCGTGGTGATCCACTGCAAGCTGCCGGTCGAGAAGCCGAGCGAGACACCGACCTCGGGAAGGGCGACGTTCAGCACGGAGAAGTCGGCGGCCATCATGAACTGGGACGCCAGGAGGACAACGAGCGCCGCCACCTGACGGCCGCTCATCTGCACGGTTGGGGATACCGAGGCCGTCGGCCGCGCGGTTTCGATGCTGGTCATGGCTTCAGCCTGGTGGACCCGCGAGGGGCCAGCCAGCCCTCACTCGACACCATCACAGTCGAGGGTGGCACTGGCAGTGCCACCCTCGACGACCGCGTCCCGACACCCACGAAGCACCGTCCCTCGCCCAGGGCCGCGACCCCCGTGGGGCCGCTACCGGTGAACGCGCCGAGGACGTCGCCGCCCTGGGGACTCGGAGAACCCGGCCCAGGATCGGCCGCGCGCTGGTGGGCCTGAGCGACCGATTGGACGCGTGAACGGGGCCGGACCGTCGCGCGGGCCGGCCCCGGGGCAAGCCACGCGCCAACCTGGCCTGCCGGAAATCCCCGTACCGCTGATGGTGGAGCCAGGAGCGTCAGGGAGGAGCCCATGCTCTGGAACATCGGCAGCCATGAGCGTGTCAGGCAGGGTCCGTTGTGACAAACGGGAGCGGACCGAAGTGACTTTTCCGATGACCCCTAAACGATCATGGAGTGGCCGGGGCCGGTGGCCACGACCTGGAATTCCTGGTCAGTGGGTTGACGCAGATCGCGCCAGAGCGAAAAGCGGGGACCTGGTGGCATACGTAGCGGTCGCCACCCGGCTGGGTCGGATTTGAGGACCGGCTCAGACATGCGCCAACGCACCCGATCGCCCCCTGAGGTGGTGCCGCTCCTGGCAGGATTTCGGGAGCCGTTCAGGAGCGCCTACTCCTCGCGGCGGAATCACATCGGAGCCAGGAGCGTGGTCGTGCGGCCACTGCCGACATCTGTCTTTTTCAATGGCCAGGAGGACCCCTTGCCCAAGCATTCTCCCATCAACTGGTCACGCCGAGTGCCGCGTTTCTCCAGGCCGGCGGGCGTGCGATCGACGGCCACCGGCGCGGTAGTCGTCGTCGTGATCGTTCTTGTGCTGTCAGGCCCCATCTTGAACAGCACCATTGCTGTCGCAGCGCAGGCCGCGACGGCCATCTCCGCCCTGGCAGCGCTCTTCGGCGACGACCGGGTACGGCGCTCAGGCCGAGGGCGCGCCGCGGCGTCGTGCCGGTGACGGGCAACGAACGTGGGGAGGCCAGAACGAGCCGTGCCCTGGCCGGGCACAGCCAGAGCCGAACTCGCCCTGTTCTTACGCAAGGGGCGTTCCCGTAAGGGGCTGAGCTACGCCGAACTGGCCCAGCGCGCCTCGGCGTACAGCGCGGCGACACTGCAGCGGGCGGCCGGCGGCCGGAGCGTGCCAGGACGTCAGGTGGCCCGCGCGTATGCCGCGGTCTGCGGCCTGGACGTCGACGAAACCGATCGGTTGTGGCTGGCGGCTCGCCGTGAGGAGCACGCGGAGGAGCACGCTGGGGAGCGCAGATCCGTCCCCAAGCCGCGCATGATGCGAGACCTGGCGGACCTCGGCGCCGGGCTGGCCGACATCCACGAGCGAGGAGGGGCGCCCTCGCGCCGCGAGATGGAGCGCCGAGCCCGGGCCGCCAGAGCCACGCTCTCCAGCAGCGCGGCCCAGCGCATTGTCAGCCGCCGGCAAGTACCCAGCTCACCCGAACAGTTGGTCGCCTTCCTGCGCGCCTGCGAAGTACCCGAGAGGGACCACGCAGAATGGCTCCAGGCATGGGCACGCGTGCGGCAGCACCACGCAGCGGACCTGAAGACCTCCAGAACTCTGCTCGACCTCCAGGAGGCCGAGGCGGCGGAGGACCCGTCCGGGAGGGTGACAGCCGAGCAGGCCGCCCGGCTCCTGTCCTCCGCCGGCTACTCCCCTGCCGAGCGCTACCGGGGCTACAACGCGCCTTGGACGGTGCGCTGCCGGCTGTGCACCGCGGTGAAACGGATTCGGCTCTCGGACGAGGCCGGCGGCCGCATGAAGCAGTGCGCACAGTGCCACGACGCTGCGGAGCGCACCGTCCAGGAGGTATGGGCCGCCCTCTTCGAACAGCAACGATGGAAGGAGAAGGGCATGCCGCCCACAGAGGCGGAGCTGTTGCGCAGATGCCGGGTCGCCGGCGTCGAGCTCCGCCAGTCCCAGCTGCACATCACCATTGCGGCCCCCTCCGAAGTCTTCGTCACTGCCGGACTTGCCGACACCTCCGCCTGGGAGTCCCTCATAGCCGACGCCGTACGGGAAAAGTTGACCACCGTCTCCGAGGTCATCTACGTCACCTACACCGACCGGCTGAACTGAAGGCACCCTGCCTCCGCGGAAGATCCGGCGAGATACCCCGGGTATCGCGGTCACACCCGCTCACGCATGACATCGCGCAGCCCTCGACCGCGCACGGCAATCAGCCACCGGAACATAAAAAGACCAGGTCACGAGTCATGTGACCTGGTCTGTTCAGAGCCGCCTTCGGGATTCGAACCCGAGACCTACGCATTACGAGGGCCCGCAAGATCATGACGACTGGTGATCCGTTATCACGCTCAGTCCAGTTTTAGCTGGTCAGAGACTTGTCGGCCTCGACGGAGTGACGCTCAATTCAACGGGTGCTGTCTCGTCCGCTCACGCATCGCTCACGCAGAGACGTGGTCTGGGCAGGCCATAAAGCTCCTGCCCAGAAGAACGCCCTACTCGAGGATGTCCAGCGTCGGCAGGCTATCCACGATCTTCATCGTCTCCAGACTGACCGTCACGATCCGCTTGAGGAGGTCGATGATGTAGCGCGGGTCATCAGACCAGTCGTTGGGGTCGTTGGTGATCTCCGATGCCTTGTCGACCTTGACCTGGTACCGGTCGATGATCCACTCAATCGCGGAGCGGGCGCCGAGTTGGTAACGATATGCCTCGTCCGGGATGTTGGTGAGGGTCACGCGATGGTTGTAGACGATCGTCGAACGGTCCGACTGCCCCTTCGCCTTGGGAATCTTCATCTTGGCGACCCGGTATAGCTCACGCGGCGGAGTGCCTGATGAGTCACCGGTGACGTTCTCCACGATGCCGCCGTACGGATCGGCCTGCTCGTAGTTGATGTGCAGGTCGGAAAGCTTGCGGCCGGCCTTGGCGAAGCCTTGGAAGTCGCGCACCTTGGGGACACGAGGGAGGGACTTCTTCAGGTCGGCGGCGAAGCGTTCGCGGTACTCCGGAGAGTGAAGCAGGCCATACGTGTAGTGGAAGATGTCGTCCTTTGTTAGGGCGGGATCGTCGTACCGCTTCTGGAAGTCGCGGAGCGCAGCATCGGTGATGTTGTCGACGCGTTCGTACGCTTCGTCTCCACCTCCGAAGTCGAATCCCCCCTCGATCGCCAGCTCGCGGTAGGTACCACTGGGGCAAGAGGTGGTCGCACGTGGCACCGCAGGCAGGGGAACCCAACGCCGTACTGGCGGGGTGCCTCGACGAACTCGGGTGGAGCCCGAAGGCTCTCGCTCGCAAGCTCAACAGGGTGTTCGGAGCTGGGACGGTTGCTGAGTCGGCGCCTTACCACTGGCGGGACGCCGGCTCGTTGCCGCGCTCGCCGTTACCGATGATGACGGCCTACGTGCTCTCCCAGGAGCTGGGTAGACCTATGTCGGTGGCCGAACTCTGGCAGGGCCGCGTGGGCGACTCTTCGGCGCTCGTTCCGGCCGACACGGATCTCGCACGGCCCTGGACCGTGCAGGGCATGGAGGCGACCGTGGAGGATTGGGTGATGGGAGGGCTCGTCGACCGACGCCGGTTCCTCGCGATCTCAGGTGCGGGGCTCCTCGCGATCGTCGCCCAGTACCTCGACGGCACCGCGGGGCGCGGCCAGTACACGCATCGGATCACACCGTCCATGGGTGCCGATCCGCTCGTGGACCAAGTCGAACAGCACCTGCCTATGCTCTCCGCGCTCGATGACGAGCACGGTGGGGCACGGCATCTCCCTTACGTAGGTGCCCAGTTCCGTGCGGTCGGCCTCCTGATCCGCGAGGGCGGTCACGCTCCCGCCGTCGCGAGCCGTCTCATTCGCGCGCTCGCGGAGATCGGCCAGCTGGCCGGCTGGATGGCGTTCGACGCTGCCGATCACGGTCTGGCGCAGCGCTACTTCGCCACGGCGCTACGCGCGGCGCATCAGGTCAACGACCTGCCCCTGTGCGCCCACGTTCTCGGCGACCTCTCGTTCCAGGCCGCGAGCCGGGGCCACCCGGCCGACGCCATCGCACTCGGCGAAGCCGCCCGCCGCGCCAGCGACGCCGCACCGCCGGCCGTACGGGCATCCGTCCTGTCCCGGCTCGCGTACGCGTACGCCACCGCCGACCGTGACAACGACTTCGCCCACACCCGTGGGGCCGCACGCGAACTGATCACCAGCCGGGACGGCGCCCAGGAGGAACCCCGCTGGATGTACTTCCTCACCGACAACCACCTCGACTGCCAGGCCGGCTACGGCCTTGTCCAGATGGGCCGCGCCCAGCTGAAGACGGACGGTGGTACGCGGGGCCGACGCTTCCTCGCCCAGGGTGCGGAGATGCTCCGGTCCGGGGCGTACGACGTCCCGCGCGGTGACCCCAGCCAGCGCAGGGCCATGTTCGAAGGGGCCTGGCTGGCCCTGGGCTACAGCGCCCATGGTGATCTCAAGGCCGCCTGCGAGGTCGGCCAGATCGTCACCGACCGCCTCGACGTCGTGCGCTCGCCACGCAGCGCGGCCCTGCTCCACCAGCTCGCCGCAGACCTGCGCCGCCGACAGCGCAACGCCCACGTTCGCAGCTTCCTGTCGACCCTGGAGCACGCCCTCACTCAACATGCCCCGTCGACACCACCCGGCCGTTAGGGTCAGGATCATGGGCGCAGGGGAGCGTGTTGTCGTTGTCGGGGCTGGGGTGGCAGGGCTCACCACCGCCGTCGTTCTCGCCGAGGCCGGCCTCTTGGTGCATGTCATCGCCGAGGAGGTGCCGGGCGTCACCTCGCTGGCGGCCGGGGCGATGTGGGGTCCGTACTTGGTCGAACCGAAGGACAAGGTCGACCAGTGGGGACAACGGTCGCTGGAGATCTTCCGTAGGCTGGCCGAGGATCCGGCCACGGGCGTCCGGCTCACCAGCGGCATCGAGGCATCCCGCACGGCCGAGGCGCCACCGGACTGGGCGACCGCCCTGCCCGGCTTCCGGCCGTGTGGGCCGGCTGAACTACCGGCCGGTTTCTCGGCCGGCTACCGGTTCACCGTGCCGCTGATCGACATGCCCACCTACCTCGACTACCTCCTGCGTCGACTCGATGCCGCTGGGGGAATAGTCGAGCGGCGACGCCTGGGCTCACTCTGGGACGCCGCCCCGGCCACCGTGATCGTCAACTGCGCGGGACTGGGTGCCAAATATCTACTCCCTGACCCTGGTCTCCGGCCCATCCGCGGCCAACACGTCGTCGTCACCAACCCAGGGCTGACCGATTTCTTCTCCGAGGACACCGGCCTCTCACCAGACCTACTGTGCTTCTACCCCCATGGCGACACCGTGGTCCTCGGCGGCACGGCCATCGACGGGGAGGGTGGCCTAGCCCTCGACGACAAGGCGGCAGCCGGCATCCTCGCCCGCTGTGCCGAGGTCGAACCCCGTCTTGCCGCAGCCCGCGTACTTGAGCATCGGATCGGCGCCCGGCCCACCCGGGCCTCGGTCCGGGTGCACGCCGACCGGCGGGAGGACGGCGCTCTGGTCGTGCACAACTACGGGCACGGCGGTGCTGGCGTCACGCTCTCGTGGGGGTGTGCCGAGGAAGCTCGTGGACTACTCACGGGGAAGTGAGCCATGACGGACCAGAACCCATGACTGGATCGCTGTCCCGGCCGCCCGCAACTGCGGCCGGAGTTTGTCTTGGGCGCGTGGGACTCCTGCAAGTGCGCCCCGAATCTCACGGGCCTGGACAAGCTCCGCTACGTCGCCGAACAGACCTTCGCTCTACTCCACCAATTCGAGCGACTGACCGTGCGGTGGAAGCACCGCCTCGAATTCAACAACGCCTTCGTTTCGTTGGGCTGCAGCCCCCATCTGCTGTCGACGACTCAAGAAGGCCACGCCATGATCGTGCTATGAGCTCGTAGAGGCCGCATGACGACGACGCCTAACACTCCACCAAGTCCACACTGTGTGCCCGATGAGGGCTACGGCGACAACACACGACAGAAAACGAATCGTGATCCACGTTGTCTCGACACTGACAGACTGCGCGCTTGCTTCCGTACTCAGGCGTTGCGACGTCTCGTAAAAGGCGATTAGGGGAACGAGCAATCGGAACGGCAGTCCACCGACTCCGGGTATACGAGCAATATTCCCCAGGAACCCCACGGGACCCCCGCAAATAAAGGCCGCTACAATCCAAAATAGGATTCTGGAGACAAGCTCATCTCCGGAACCCACAGAGACAACCTGTCCAGTCGTCGCAGCAGGACTCAAAAACTTGAAAATGTAGTACACCATGACCCCGACGGTCAGAGCCGAGGACGCCAGGAGCGTCGACTCTATTCTAGACCTACGGAAATAGCCGACAAGAAAAGCAAAGCATGCCCACGACCATCCCCCAGAAAAGGCAGCGGCCACTGCTTGACAGATCGAGTTATCGAACTTGGCTGCGAACGGGCCGAGCGCGCCAAGCGCGATGCCCGACACGAGAGCTACCGCGATAGGCACGACACGATCACGCGAAAAGTACACGTTTTGCCTAACTCTGCAGTCGGTCACCGATCATAAACCGCGTCGACCCGAGGCATCCATACGGGATTCCGTGCAGATACCTCGGGCCGGAGTGAAGTCACCCGAACCGACCCTCAGGCGCCATCAGGAGGAGAGCCGGAAGACGCGGGCTCAGTACTTGGCGTAGAAGGTCTTGCACGTGTACGCCGCACCTCTCGTCAGGTGAGCCATGGAGGTGTTGCCTGCGGCCTCAACGCTCTTGTTCGAGTCTCCAGCGATCTGCACGGTCGAACCGTGCATCACACTGTAGTGGTAGTAGTTCGAGTAGCAGTACTTGCCGTTCGATACGGAGTACCAGCCGTAGGCCCACTGGCCGCCACCAACCTCGATGGTGGTCATCGGCGTGACACTCCCTGCCGAATCATCGATGGTCAGTTCCACCACACCCCATTCTTTGGGGTCCCCCAGCACAGCCGGAGGCTTCACGCCGTCTCCTCGGCTGTGGACGGTGACGTTGGCGACGACGCCGGCGCCAGCCTGAGAGCTGTCCGCTGCGGCCGGCGCGGCGAGAACGCCAGTGGCCAGCGCTGCGCTTGCCGCCGCGAGCGCTATGGATCTACCGGAACCCTTCATAATGCACCCCTCCCCTTGACCTCCCCAGCGGAGGTCACGAGAGGATCTTGCTCAGGTCTACACCTCTCAGTAAAGGAGAACGAAGGCGATTGACCGGAAAGCAGTCGCCGTCCACTTTGTACATTTAATCCAATTGCTCAATATTCATCCCAAGGGGTTTGATACGGTTTGCCCAAATAGTCCCACCTGGACGCGCACCTCCCGCTACTCCCATTGATGTCATGCAAGGTATGGCCGCTGGCTGATTACCAATCTCGACTTCACCCTTGTCACCCTTCCACCCCTCCCCCTTGGTTACAATGGCAATTCGATCAAGTGCCTTTCGATCGAAAATCACAAGACGTTTTATCGGTGGATGGCCGCCCGGGCGGCAACTGGTGGTGTGACTAGTTGAGCGGTCGAGATACTGCGGTTTGGGTCGTTGCATATCCCATTCTAGTGACAATGAGGATCGTCACGCATTGCAGGTGCAGCAATGGACTGTCCGACCGCCCAGCATTTGGCGTTACCGTCAGCTATATATCGCCAGACTCACTCCCCGCTCTCCTCGCTCTGCTTCTGACGGCAGCGATCGATTCAGAATTGCAGCAAAATCCCATGCCAGACCGTCAGGGGAAAATGCGAGTACCTGCCTTGGTGACTGACCCGACTTCCTTACAGCCGTGGACGCTTGGTGGAGCGAGCAGTCTCGGGAAGCGAAGCGGGCTGTGTCGCATCCGATCCCAGATCAGTCGCGGATACCCGCATGGTGGTGCGTCGGCGGGCGGCTTCCGCTCGGGGGTTGGGTGCGGGGTTGCGGCTGGTGTGTTGGATGCGGGTGATCAGGACGCGAGCGGGTTGGCGGGCTGTGGTCAGTTCGCGTTGGACGGCGGCTTCCTTGAGGAGCTGGTGGGGTTTGTGGCCGCCGGCTTCGGCGTCGGCGAGGACGGTGGCGAGGGCGGGCCAGGCTGGGTCGGTGAGAATGCGGTCGGCGTGGTCGGGGATGGCGGCGCGGAGGTCGTGGACAAGGGTCCGGTGGGCCTGCTCCCTGGGTTGACGGGTAGCGAGGCTGTCGAGGACGGGCGTGAGGGCATGGTCGGCTGCCGCCTGAAGGTGGTGGAGGGTCTGGCGGGCAGCTTCGGTCTGGTGGGCGTGGCTTCTTGCGTCGTGCCAGTGGGCGGCGAGGACCGTAGCCCAAACGAGGGCGGCGAGCAGGGTGGCCAGGGCACTTGCATCGGGACCGGTGGCGCTGTGGGCGATGTCGCGGGCGGCGGTGCGCAGGGTGTGGGCGGCCTGGTTCTCGGCGCGGATCTGGGAGCGCTGGGCGCGAGCGAAAGCTCGAGATGCGGCTCGGAGTTCAGCTTGGAGGTGAGTGGGGACTTTCTGGGCGGCCGCCTCGATGAGTTCGCCAAGCGCGGTGATGCGGGCCTGGGCATGAGTGTCGTCGGCCATGTCGGTGCGGAGACCGTCAAGGGCGTCGGTTGCCTGGTGCCAGGGGGTAGCAGGTTGGTCGCGGCGGGCGGTGGGGTGCTCCTCCGGCGCGGTGGTTTCGAGGCGGGCCTTCAGTTTGGGGAGCGTGAGGTCGGGGGCGACCTTTCCGCCGGGGTGGAAGATCTGTTCGCCGTCGCTATTGAGGTCGCCGGGGCGGCCGACGGCGTAGCCGAGGAGGTCTCCGGACGGTCCGCGGCGGGGTTTGACCGCGATGCCGTCTGCTTCGAGGTAGGCGAGGAGTTCCTCGGCGCTGCCGGCGTGGGGAATGGCGGCGCGGATGTGGTCCTGGAGCCAGTCGCGGCTGGTCTGCTCCCAGCCAAGCCGTTCGGCCTTGTGCATCTCGGGTTGGCTGGGCCGGCGTCCGGCGGTGCGGTCGCCCTTCTTCAGCTGCCGTAGGCCATAGTCCTTCTCGATCTGGCGGCAGGCGTCACCGACGCGGACGCCGCTGTCGTGGAGCCTGGGGCGGCGGCCGTCTTCGCGGACGGTGGTGGCAAGGATGTGGATGTGGTCGTCGGCGTGGCGTACGGCGGTCCAACGGCAGCCGAGGTCGTCTCCGGCAGGGGCGATTCCGGCGGCTTCGACGATCCGCTGGGCGATCTCGGCCCACTCGGCGTCGGAGAGGCGGCGGTCTTCTGGGGCTGCGCGGACGGGGCAGTGCCAGACATGGTCGGTGACCTTCTTGCCGAACTCGCTGTTCCGAAGCTGGACAGGCTCGTCGAGGTGGCGAGCGAGCTGGGTGAGGGTGGCGTCATGGTCACGACCGGGGTCTGGCATGCCGAGCATGGCGAAGCCGGCGACGATGTGCGGGTCGGTGTGCTCGTCGTGGCGACCGGGGCCGTAGAGGTAGGCGAGTAGGCCACGGGTGTTGGACCCGGCCGGTTTGATGGCGGCGATCACGCTACCTGGTCCTTCCTGGTACCAGCGGGTTCACGCATGGCCTCGGCGATCAGCTCCAGCAGGCGGTCCAGCTCGCCGAGACGGTGACGGATATCGGGCGGAGTCAGGTCGCTGTTGAGGGCACGGGCGATCTGGTTGACGTTGACGCCGATGCGGTTGAGCTCGCGCAGCACCTGGGCACGGAACATGTGGGTGCGGCGGCGGTCCTCGGACAGCGGTAGATTCGCCGTGAACCGGCCGCTGATGAAGGCGAGGACGACGTCGGCGGCGAAGCCGGACTCCCCTTTGTAGCCGTGCTCGGCGGCGGCCTCCTGGAGCCTGACGTGCTCGACGCTGGTAAACCGCATCGGACCGACACGGATGGTTCGCTTCGTGCCGCTGAAACGACGGATCGCCGGCTGAACGCTCTGCACGTCTCCCTGAACGGCCGCCGGGGTGGCTGCGGACTCGGAGCGGAGAATCTGCTGCTGGACAGCGTGCAGAGTGTCCGGATCGGGGCTGCCCTCGGCCCCGACCTCCTGGTCCGGCGCCCCCTGGCGTCGGGCCGTCTCCGCAACTCCCGGGGCGGAGACCCCCGAAGACCGGCCTTGAGTCGGACTCGGGGTACTACTGGCTCCGCCAGGGTCCGTCCGTCCGAACGCCCGTCGCAGATGTCCCAGCAGCGTTGGGGAGTGCGACGACACAGGTGTCTCAGCGTCGGTGTCTTCAGGCGGGTGCTCGTCGTGCGTCAAGGAAGCTGCTCCAGGTACGGCCGGCAGGCGGAGCGGAGATGCCTGCCCGGCAGGGTCGTCGTGCTGTCCACAGGGTGTGGAGATTGGCTGGGCGGTTGGCCGTCTGCTCGGGTGACCGGAAGGGTTCCGGTCACCCGAGCAGACGGCGGTCAGCGCTTGGAGACATCGATCCCGGCGGCTTCTAGTTCCGGCCGAAGCAGTTCCATCACCTCGGTCTGCCGCTCACTGCCGATCGTCAGGTCCCGGTCCTTCACTGCCGCTCGGAGCAGGCCGCGCGTGAGTTTGCCGTGCTGGTGACCGGCGGCCCGGCCGATATCCGCCAGCTCCGCGATGGTCGCCTTCGCCGGACGGCCACCGCTCGGTTTGCCCTCCGGAACCTGTGCCGCGGGTTCCGTCCGCTCACCGCCGGCGGCTCGTGAACCGGCAGGAGCGGCGTCTGGCAGGTGGCTGTGACTGAAGTCGCCGACCGCTTGCTCCGGCGTCTGTACGGAACCGGTGTTCGGAGAGTCGTCGGACGGTGCGACGAGCTGGTGGATCTGTCGCATGAGGACGCCGAAGGCGACCATCGCGGCGGCCGGAGGGACGGCGGCGACCACGTAGTCGAGGAACGGGACGGTGCGTGCGTTGCCCGTGCCGCTGACCCCGGCGACGTTCAGGGCTATGGAGCCGACCGATCCGACGGCGGTCACGGCGATCGCCCACGGGTCCATGACGCGGCGCAGTGCCGCGCGCAGCATGAGCAGTTCGCCCGCGACGATGAACGCGTCCAGGGTGGCGGGCCAGGCCCAGCGGCGAATGGGCGACGCTCCGAGCCCGTGCTGGCCGGCGACGTCAGCCAGGTGCGCGTAGGAGAGCCAGAACGCTCCGGCGGTCAGGGCGACGATGACGATGCCGGCCGCGCCGAGCGCGAACTGCTCGGCGTCAGCCTTCCTTTTCGGTCGCCCTTCGCTGGGGACGTCATCGTGCGGCTGTGGGGCTTGCGTGAGGGGCGGAGTGGTCAAGCGGAAGGCTCCTGGGGTAGCGGTGTGCGGCGTCTTTGCCGTCTCGGCCGTTGCACGTGCAGGTCAGGGCGGGACGGCAGCTCTCCTGATGTGCCGTCCCGGCGGGTGCTGGCGTCTTGTCCCGAGTCGGGACAGGTGTGCGGCGTTCTTGTCCCGACTCGGGACAAGAACGGCGCCGTCGGGGCGGGCTTGCTTGGGTCGGTGTGTCCCGTGAAGGGACGGCTGCGCAGCACCGTCCGTCCCAGTAGGCAGGGCTGTGAGCTGCGGCGATACGGCATGGACGCCTGGGACGTGGCAAGACGGATCTCGGCAGCGTCTCCGGCGGGCAGCACTCCTGGAAACGCCTGCGTTGCCGTCTTGCCCCTGGCTGACGTCTTGCCGGCGTGCTGTCTGACCTGCGAGATCACGGCAGGGACGGCAAGTACGGCAACCAGGAGCCGCGGATCAGCAATCGCCGCCGCGGGCCTCGACTGGGTGGACGGCCGGACAGTACCGCCGCCACGCGTCGAGGAACTTGTGGCGCATGTAGCCCTTGCGCTGAGTCCGGTCGGCCATGCGTACATTGCCGGGCCGGATGTCGTAGTCGCGCAGCATCGCGCCAAGTTCGCGGGCGGTCAGGCCGTAGCGGCCTCGCTCTCCCCACGGGGCTTCGGCGTCCGCGTTCAGGTAGTGCAGAAGATCCTCGGTGGAGAGGCTGTCCGCCTCCCTCTGGGCGAAGAAGACCCGACGGATGTCGGCCAGGATGCGCGCCCCGCTGGGGTGGTCCTCTTCTGCCGCCACTTCGGCGGCGACCATCCGCGCGCAGGCGATCCGCGCCAGCCGGGGCCAGCGGCCGCCCGCCAGGTCGGCGACGATCACCAAGGGTTCCCACGTGTCGGCGGCGCGGTCTTCGACCGGCATGTCCGGCTCCAGGTTCGCGGCGTCTTCCAGCAGCGGCCTGGCCAGTGCGTGGATGCGGTCGCGCAGCTCGTGCAGGGCGGGGATGTCCCGGCGGGAGCGGAAGGGCTTGACCTTCTCGCCCTCGGCCCGGCGCCGCATGCGGATGACCACCGACCGGTCCATGACCGTGTCGGGCAGGTCCCCGATTCCCGCGATGGCCGCCATCGCGAAGGTGGCGAACTTGTGCGGGGTGTGGTCGTTGCCAACGACCCGGGTGACGTACCGTCCGCGCTGATGGCCGGCGTTGAGCAGGCCGCGCGTCTCCTCGTTCTTCTCCGCGACCTTGGGGCCGAAGATGGTGTCGGCCTCGTCCACCAGCAACGTCGGCGGCTCGTCCTCGTGGATCGAGCGGAAGATGGCCGCCGGTGTGGTGTTGATGGTGAGCATGGGCTCGTGGACCGTCTCCGTCAGCACGTCCAGCAACCGCGACTTGCCGCAGCGCTTCGCCGGCCCCACCACTGCCAACCGAGGGGCGTGCTGCCACGCCGGCTGGAGATGTGTCGCTGCCACCCACAGAGTGATCGCGTCCAGTGCCTCAGAGGAGGGCGGGATCACGAACCGGGCTATCTGCGAGCGCAGCTCGTCCAGAGCCTTCGAGCCGACCGTCGGCTCCGCGTCGGGCATGGCCTCCAGGCCGATCGCCGGGTCCGTCTCGTTGGCGCTGTCATCGGCCGTACCGTCGCTCGGGTCCACCCTGCCGTCGGCCTGCGCGGGACTCAGGTGGGCTCCGGGCCGGCCGGGGATGGCTGTGGTGGGCCAAGCCGCTCGTACGGGGGCGGAATAGGACTCGGGGTTCTCGGGTTGCACTGAGCGGCTCCTCGTCTGGCGGTTTTGGGTTTGCACACCCCTGCCGCCGGGTCGGTTCGCACGGGATTGCTGGGGAGTCTCGGGGCCTCCGGCGTTGCACCGCCGGAGGCTCCCTCTCTTCTCGCGGGTCTCTCGGCACCGCGAGCGACCACGGACAGTACGTCCAAGCTGTGCCACAGTCCAGCGTTTCTGTGTCAGCTCAGCGCAGAACCATCTGCTAGGCGTCAGGCGCTTCACGCTGCCAGCCCCAGCAGGGCCAACAAGTCTGCGGTCACCACTCGGTAGGCGTTTCCGAGACGGAGCACCTTGCACGGGTACTGGCCGCGCTTGGCCAGTTCGTATCCCTTGCTCCGGCCCAGTCCCAGCGCCCGGTTTCCCGTCTCCAGGTCAACGGCTGCGGGGAGCTCAAGGAGCTCCTCGCGGCTCATCCCCTTCGCTCGGCCGGCCTCTTCCTTCTCGCGCATGCGTGCTCCATCCATGACTGAGCCCACGGCGAACGCGCCCATCGCGCCCGTCTCCAGGTCTTGGAATTAACGCTAAGCGAGCTACTGTGTCTAAATGACACAACGCCGTAGCGATCCTGGATCCAAGAAGGTCGACGACGAGGACGACGTCCCGGAGTGGGTGGATCAGGTCATGGCCACCGTGGCCGCCGAAGTCCGCAGACGACGGAAGGAACTGGGTTGGAGTGCGCAGGACTTGGCCGACAAGTGCGAGGAGATCGGCCACCCGATCCCCCGCAACGTCATCGCCAACATGGAGTCCGGACGCCGCTCCAACCTGCCCTTGGTCGACGTCATCGTCCTGGCCGAAGCGCTGAATACCCCGCCCATCTGCCTCGTCTACCCGGTCGGATACGTCGACGACGTGCAGCGACTCCCTCTTCAGCACCCCACCACTTCGCTGGACGCGCTGCGCCGGTTCACTGGAGAGGAGACCGACCTCGGCACGGACGACGACATGCTCCGCTACTTCCGCGCCCATCACGCTGCCGAGGAGCGGCTACGGAAGGCGCGCCGTGACGAGGACCACGCGCGCTACCAGGCCGAGACCGCCCCGAACGCCGACCGTAAAGCCGAGGCCCTCCGCTCTCAGGCCCGTGCCGCCGAGACGGCCGACGACGCCGCCAGCAGCTTGCGCAGAATCCGCGCGTTCATCCGGCAAGAGGGCGTCACTCCCCCGTCCCTGTGGCCAGATGTGGCCACCGCGATCGACTCATCCGGGAGCGATCCCGATACCACCGAGGAGAATGATCTTTGAAGGGTTCCACCTACCGCCGCTGCTCCTGCCGCGCCCCGAAGACCGGCAAGGAACTCGGCACCTCCTGCCCCAAGCGCAACAGCAGGAACCACTGCACCTACTCCGTACGCCAGGAGCTCTCGCCCCGTGAGGACGGCAGTCGGCGCTCCTTCGCCCGTGGCGGGTACGGCAGCCTGAAGGCGGCCCAGGCCGACCTCGACCACGTGCGCGCCCTCCTCGGGCTGGCCGAGTCGGACGATCCCGAGGGCACCGAGCTCATCGCCGAGATGCTGGCCGAGGTCAGCCGCGAGCGGTCGCCTCTGCCCGAGGTCGAGGAGACGAGGCGGCGTCTCAACTCCGGCCAGGACCTCATCGGCAGCCTGACCGTGGCCGAGTGGCTCGACCGGTGGCTGGCCGGCAAGCGCATACGCAAGTCCGGTATTAACCGCTACGAGACCGACATCCGCGTGCACCTGAAGCCTCGCATCGGGAACCGGCGCCTGGACCGGCTCCGCGTGAGCCACCTCAGCGAGATGTTCACGGACATCCGAGACGCGAACGCCCAGATCCTGGAGGACAACGCCCAACGGCGAGCCGCGATCGACGAGCTGGCGACCGTGCCGTGGAAGGGCGCGGAGAACCGAGCCCGGCGCAAGGCGATGAAGGCAGCGATCGATGAGATGCCGCCCTTCCGCCGTATCACCGGCCCCGCCACGCGCCAGCACGTCAAGGCCACCCTCCGCGCGGCCCTGAACGACGCGATCGGGCAGCAGATCATCACCTTCAACCCCGCCGCCCACGTCGAGATCGATCCCGTGCGCAAGCCGAAGGCGCTCGTGTGGACGGACGAGCGGGTCTCCAAGTGGGAGCAGACGGGCGAGAAGCCGTCGCCGGTGATGGTCTGGACGCCGCAGCAGACAGGAGCGTTCCTCGACTTCGTCGCCGAAGACCGGCTGTACGCGATGTGGCACCTGATCGCCTTCCGTGGCCTTCGCCGTGGCGAGGCGTGCGGGCAGCCGTGGTCGGAGACGAACCTCGACACGCACGCCCTGACCGTCTCCTCCCAACTCGTGCAGGACGGCTGGGGGGTCGAGGCGTCCGATCCCAAGACGGACAGCGGGTATCGCGTGGTCGCGCTCGACGACGACACCGTCGACGTCCTGAAGCGGCACCGTGAGCGGCAGGACGCGGACCGCAAGGAGTGGGGCGCCGCCTGGGTCGAGACGGGGCACGTCTTCACCCAGGAGGACGGCTCCTGGCTCCACCCGGGCAAGGTGACCGATCTCTTCGAGCGTCTCGTCGCCGCATCCGGACTCCCGCCGATCCGTCTGCACGACCTCCGCCACGGCGCCGCCACCCTGATGCTCGCCGCTGACATCGACATCAAGATCGTGTCGGACACCCTCGGTCACAGTGATACCCGGATCACCCGGGACATCTATCAGAGCGTCCTGCCCCAGGTCGGCAGGAGCGCCGCCGAGGCGACCGCGAAGCTGGTCCCCCTTCAGCGCAAGGCCGAGGCCGAGAAGGCGGCACGCAAGGCCGCGAAGAAGGAGAAGGCCAAGAAGGCTGCGGCCAAGAAGGCTGCGGCCAAGAACGCCGGCAAGGCGAAGGCCGGCAAGCCGAAGACCAAGGCGAACGCCCCGGGCAAGGGCACCAAGAAGCCCAAGCGCGGCAAGTCCCAGAAGTAGGTTCCCGGGCGGCTCCGCTCACGCATCGCTCACGCAGGCAAAGTCACGGCAACCCGGCCGTGAGACCCGTCATGCCCCGAGCAATAGAAATCCCCAGGTCACGGGCTATGTGACTTGGGGTTTAATGGAGCCGCCTTCGGGATTCGAACCCGAGACCTACGCATTACGAGTGCGTTGCTCTGGCCATCTGAGCTAAGGCGGCGCGCTGGTGCACCCATGGTGCGATCAGCAACGTCGGTAAGTCTACACAGTTTCCCGGGGTGCTCCGTACCGGCCCCGGACGCCCGGGGGCCGGGGCCGGTACGAGGGCTCCGTGTCGTCAGGAGCAGCGCTTGCCGGCCGCGGGCGCGGTGCCGCTCAGCAGGTACGTGTTGATCGCCGAGTCGATGCAGGAGCTGCCGCGGCCGTACGCGGTGTGACCGTCGCCCTCGTAGGTGAGCAGGCGGCCGGAGGAGAGCTGGTCGGCCAGGGCCTCGGCCCAGCGGTACGGGGTGGCGGGGTCGCGGGTGGTGCCGACCACGACGATCGGGGTGGCGCCGGCCGCCTCGATGCGGTGCGGCTCGCCCGTGGGCCGCACCGGCCAGTAGGTGCAGTTCAGGGAGGACCAGGCGAGGCCCTCGCCGAAGACCGGGGAGGCCTTCTCGAACTCGGGGAGGGCGTCGCGTACCTCGTCCGGGGAGGAGAAGGCGGCGGGGAGGTCGAGGCAGTTCACGGCGGCGTTGGCGAACATCAGGTTGCTGTAGCCGCCGTCGGCCTCGCGCTCGTAGTAGCTGTCGGACAGGATCAGCAGGCCCGCGCCGTCCTTCTCCTTCATCGCCGAGGTCAGCGACTCGCGCAGCTGCTGCCAGGCGCCCTCGTCGTACATCGCCGCGATCACGCCGGTGGTGGCGAGGGACTCGGTGAGCTTGCGGCCGTCGGCGTCCCCGGCGGGGATCGGCTCGGCGTCCAGGTCGTCGAAGAAGGCCTTCAGGTGCTTGCCGACCTGGTCGGGGGTGGTGTCCTTGTCGCCGAGGGGGCAGTCGGACTGCTGCACGCAGTCCTTCGCGAAGGACTGGAACGCCGTCTCGAAGCCCGCCGTCTGCTCCAGGTTCAGGCGGCGCGCGGGCAGGGACGGGTCCATCGCGCCGTCCAGGACCAGGCGGCCCGTCCGGTCCGGGAACAGGCCGGCGTAGGTCGCGCCCAGGAAGGTGCCGTACGACGCTCCGACGTAGGTCAGCTTCTCGTCGCCGAGCACCGCGCGCAGGACGTCCATGTCCCGCGCCGCCTCGACCGTCGAGACGTGGCGCAGCAGCTTCGGCGCGTCCGCTCCGCAGCCCTCGGCGAACTTCTTGTAGGCGCCGACCAGCTCGTCCGTCTCCTCGGCGTCGTCCGGGGTGACGTCGGTCTGCGTATAGGCGTCCATCTCGCGCCCGTCCAGGCACTCGACGGGCTCGCTGCGGGCCACGCCCCGGGGGTCGACCGCGACCATGTCGTACGCGGCGCGGACCTTCGCCGGGTAGCCGATGCCCGCGTACTGCTGGAGGTAACCGATCGCCGAGCCGCCCGGTCCGCCCGGGTTGACCAGCAGCGAGCCGAGCCGCTTGCCCGGTCCCGTGGCCTTCTTGCGGGCCACCGCGAGGCGGACGTCGCCCTCGGTGGGCTTGGCGTAGTCGAGCGGGGCCTTCATGGTGGCGCACTGGAAGCCGGGCACGCCGCAGTCGCGCCAGCTGAGCTTCTGCCCGTAGTACGGAGCCAGCTCGGAGGGCGTGGCCCGAGGCAGGGCGGTCAGCGTCGCCGTCGCCGCCTCCGTGGAGCCCGCCGCCTCCGCCGCGGGCGAACCGGCGGACGTCGACGCGCCCCCGGCCGAGCAGGCGGTGGCGAGCAGCGCGGCGGCGAGCAGCGCGGCCCGGTGACGGGTGCTGCCGGTGCGGGTCCTGCGATGGGTACGCCTTGTGTGCATCCGTCGAGCGTAACGCTCAGAGACCGCGCCATAGCGGTGCGTGGTGACGTGTGCCTCGTACGGGTTACGGCGTCAACCGGGCGCTGCCCGGGGGCGCGGTCCCGGGGAGCGCGCGGGAGCCTCCTGGGGGCCGTCCTCAGCCGGCTCTGAGTGCCATCGTCATCGCCTCCACCGCCAGCAGCGGGGGCACGTTGCGGTCGAGGGCCTCGCCGCAGGCCGCGATCGCCTCGATGCGGCGCAGCGTCGACTCGGGTGTGCTGCCGCGGGCGAGCCGCTCCAGGGCGTCCTGCGCGTCGCTGTTGGCGATGGCCACGCGGGTGCCGAGCTGGAGCGCGAGGACGTCGCGGTAGAAGCCGGTGAGCTCGGACAGGGCGAGGTCCAGGCTGTTGCGCTGCGTACGGGCCTTGCGGCGCTTCTGGTCGGCCTCCAGGTCCTTGATCACGCCTGCCGTGCCGCGCGGGAGCCGGCCGCCCTGGGCCGCGCCCAGCGCCGCCTTCAGCTCCTCGGTCTCCTTGGTGTCCATCTCCTCGGCCAGCTGCTTGGCGTCCTCCGCCGCCGCGTCGACCAGCTCCTGGGCCGCCTTGAGGGCGCCGCCGATGTCCTCGACCCGCAGCGGCAGCTTCAGCACCGCCTGCCGGCGCGCCCGGGCCGCCTGGTCCGTGGCCAGGCGGCGGGCGCGGTCGATGTGGCCCTGGGTGGCGCGGGCCGCCGCCGCGGCGACGTCCGGTTCGATGCCCTCGCGCCGTACGAGCATGTCGGCGACGGCCTGGACCGACGGCGTGCGCAGGTTCAGGTGGCGGCAGCGGGAGCGGATGGTGGGCAGGACGTCCTCGACCGAGGGGGCGCACAGCAGCCAGACGGTGCGCGGGGCCGGTTCCTCCACGGCTTTCAGGACGGCGTTGGCCGACTTCTCGTTCAGCCGCTCGGCCTCTTCGACGAGGATGATCTGCCAGCGGCCGTTCGCCGGTGAGGTGAACGACTTGCGGACCGTGTCCCGCATGTCCCTGGCGCGGATCTCGGCGCCCATGGCGACCACCGTGCTGACGTCGGCGTGGGTGCCGACCAGCGCGGTGTGGCATCCGTCGCAGAAGCCGCAGCCGGGGACGCCGCCGAGAGCGCGGTCGGGGCTGACGCACTGCAGGGCGGCGGCGAAGGCCCGCGCCGTCTGTGCCACGCCGGAGCCGGGCGGGCCCGTGAACAGCCAGGCGTGCGTCATGCTCGTCGACTGCGGCAGCGGGCCGTCGGCCGCGGCCGCGGTGACGAAGGCGTCGGCATCCCGGGCCGCGGCGGCGAGCGGCTCGCACACCTTCTCCTGACCGACGAGGTCGTCCCACACGGTCATGGGTCACGCCGTCCTTCCGTCACACCGAGCCGGCCGCATCGAGGCGGCCACACCGAACCGGTCACACCTAACCGGTCACACCGAACCGGCCCCGCAGGGGCCGCCACACCGGCCGCGACACCCATTCGCGTCGCGGCCTCCATTGTGCGGGGCGGCACCGACAACGCGGCGGGGCGGCCGGGGCACGGGCCCCGGCCGCCCCGGTACGCGGATGCTCAGCGCCGTCCCCGGCCCCTGCCCCGGCGGCCGCCGTCGTCGCCGTCCCGGCGGTCCGCTGCCTCGTCGTGCGGTCCGAGCAGCTCGTCCGCCAGCGTCGGCAGGTCGTCTAGCGGTGTCTCCTCGGCCCAGTCGGAACGGCGCCTGCGGGACGGCGGTGCCTGGTCGGGGTCGATGCGGGGCAGCTCGCGCGTGCGGTCCTGGGCGTCCTCGGCGGGGCCGTCCTCCCGGAAGTAGCCCGGCGGGACCCGGTCGGCGGGGTCGTCGCCGCGCACGGGGGGCAGGACGGCCGTCTCGTCGGCGGCTCCCGGCGTCACGGGCGGCAGGACCGCCGTCTCCTCGGCGTCCCGCGGCTCCACCGCCGGCAGCACGGCCGTCTCGTCCGCCGCCGTGGGCGGCGCCGGCGGCTTGGGCAGCTCGGTCGTCACCTCCGGCTTGGGCAGCTCGGCCGTCACCTCGGACGCGGACTCGCCGGACTCGCCGGATGCCCGGCCGTCGCCCTCGGCGTCGTCGGCCCGGTCGTCGCCGGGCGTGTCCCGCACCGGCCGCAGGACCGCCGTGTCCTCCACCGGCCCGCCGGAGGCGTTGGTCGGGGTCACCACCGGGGTCGGCACGGTCGTCGCGTCCGTGGGGACGGAGGTGTCCGGCTTGGCACGGGGTGCGTCCGCGGCCGCCGGGGCGGCCGGCTTCGGACCGGCGGCGGCCGCTGCCGCCGCCTGCTCCGCCGCCCGGCGTGCCGCTTCCGCCCGCAGCAGGGCCTCCTCGGCCTTGCGCTGCTTCTCCAGGCGCCGGGCCTCGGCCTCGGCCCGCAACCGCTCCTCCTCCTCGGCCTGCTTGCGGCGCCGCTCCTGCTCGGCCCGCAGTCGCGCTTCCTCCTCGGCGCGCGCCTTCTCCTCCGCGAGGAGCCGGGCACGCTCCTCCTCGGCCTTGCGGCGGGCTTCCTCGGCCCGCTGCCTGGCCTCCTCGGCCTGCCGCTCGGCCTCGCGCCGCTGCGCCTCCTCCAGCTCGCGCCGCTTGCGCTCCTCCTCCTCGGCGCGCACCCGCGCCTCCTCCGCGAGGCGCTCGCGCTCCAGGCGCTCTTCCTCGGCCTTGCGCGCGGCCTCTTCCTCGGCCTTGCGGCGGGCCTCCTCCTCGGCCTTGCGGCGCGCCTCCTCCCGGGCCTCGATCTCGGCCTCGGACAGCGGCAGCACCTGGTCGAGCCGGTGGCGTACGGCGGTGGTGACGGCCTCGGGCTCCTGGCCGGCGTCCACCACCAGGTAGCGCCCGGGGTCGGCGGCGGCCAGGGTGAGGAACCCGGAGCGCACGCGCGCGTGAAACTCGGCGGGCTCGGACTCCAGCCGGTCCGGGGCCTCGGTGAACCGCTCGCGGGCGGCTTCCGGCGCCACGTCCAGCAGGACGGTCAGGTGCGGGACGAGCCCGTTGGTGGCCCACCGGTTGATGCGGGCGATCTCGGTCGGCGACAGGTCGCGGCCGGCGCCCTGGTAAGCGACCGAGGAGTCGATGTACCGGTCGGAGATGACCACGGCACCGCGCTCCAGGGCGGGCCGCACCACGGTGTCGACGTGCTCCGCGCGGTCGGCGGCGTACAGCAGGGCCTCCGCGCGGTGCGACAGTCCGGCGCTGGAGACGTCCAGCAGGATGGAGCGCAGGCGCTTGCCGACCGGGGTCGCACCGGGCTCGCGGGTGAGCACGACCTCGTGCCCCTTGCCGCGGATCCACTCGGCGAGGGCCTCGGCCTGGGTGGACTTCCCGGCGCCGTCACCGCCTTCCAGGGCGATGAAGAACCCGGTCGCGGCGGCCGTCGGCACCGGGTCGTCGCCGCCGAGCAGCGCGTCCCGCAGGTCGTGCCGCAGCGGCACGCCGGAGCGGTCGTCGACCTTGGCCAGCACCAGCACGGCCAGCGGCAGCAGCAGCGCGCCGAGCAGCATCAGGACGAAGGCGGCGCCGCCGTGGGCGAAGACGAACTTGCCGTTCTCCAGCCGGTGCGGTCCGATCGCCGCGGCCAGCACGGGTCCGACGACCGCGCCGAGCGCCACGCAGACCCGGACGACCGCGTGCAGGTGCTCGGTGGTCCGTGCCCGGCGGTGGTCCTCGGTCTCCTGGTCGAGCAGCGCGTGCCCGGTGTTGGCGGCCACGCCCGCGCCGATCCCGGCCAGCGCCAGGAGGAGCAGCACGGTCGTGTCGTCCGGGACGAGTCCGGCGGCCAGCAGGGCGACGCCGGCGAAGGCGATCGCCAGGGCGAGCAGCCGCCGCCGGGACAGGGAGGGCAGCAGGGCGGGGGCCGTGCGGATGCCGGCCACGACACCGCCGGTCAGCGCGGCCACCGTCAGGCCGTACAGCACGGGGCCGCCGCCCAGGTCCTTGGCGTGCAGCACCGCGACGGCGACCGTGGCGGCCACCACGGCGGCGAGCGCGGCGCAGGCGAACACCAGTAGCGGCAGCACTCCGGTGCGGCCCTTGTCGACGGCGGTGCCGCTCTTGGGACGGCGCAGGCCCTCCAGCGGCGACCGCGCGCGCGGGGTGCGCATCGCGGGCAGCTCCAGGAAGGTCACCACGGACAGGGACGCGGCGAAGAGTCCGGCCGCCACGTAGGAACCGAGCGCCGCCTGGTGCTCGGCGAACCAGTCGACGCCTGCGCCCAGCAGGTTGTTCAGGAGCCCCGCGACGACCAGCACGGCGGCCGCGAGGGGGATGGCCACGAAGCTCGTGCGCAGCGACAGACGGCGCAGCGCGTCCATGTGGTCGGGCAGCGGACGTACCGTCGCGCCCTCCAGGGGCGGGGCGGGCAGCAGCGCGGGAGCGGCGCTCTCGCGGCACACCGTCCAGAAGCGCTCGGCGACGCCGGTGACGAAGGCGGTCACCAGCAGGACGGCGAGCGCGTCGTCGGGCGTCCAGTCGATCCACAGCGGCGCCACGATCAGCAGCGCGGCCCGCAGCCCGTCGGCGCCGACCATGGTCCAGCGCCGGTCGAGCGGACCGTCCTGCGAGGTGAGCGAGGTCAGGGGTCCGAGCAGGACGGCGCCGAAGAGCAGCGTCGCGAGGATGCGTACGCCGAAAACGGTCGCCACTGCGAACGCCACGCCCCGGTAACCCCCGCCGAACGAGCCCGCGCCGATCGCGGCCTGCACGGCGAGGAGCACCAGCACCAGCAGGGCGAGAATGTCGCCGACACCCCCCACGAGCTGTGCGCTCCACAAACGCCTCAGCTGCGGGCGGCGCAGCAGGGCGCGGACGGCGCGCTCGCGGGAGTCCGCGACCAGGGCGTCGTCCGGGGCGGAGTGAGGGGCCGTTGGCTGCTCGGCTCGCGTCATGCGTTCAGCCTATCGGTCGCCGCCGACAGTCCGGGATGCCCGGCCGAACGTACGCACGCCCCGACACCGAATTGATGCCGGGACGTTCGTTTCGCGAAGAACGCGTGAAGCGGTGGAGGGGGCGCGGTGCTCGGCCGCGCCCCGTTTCTGAGCGGGGCTCAGTCCTCCGACGTCTTCGAAGCGGTCGCCTTCTTGGCCGCCGTCTTCTTCGCCGTGCTCTTGGCGGCGGTCTTCTTGGCCGTGGTGGTCTTGGCGGCGGCCGTCTTCTTGGTCGCCGTCGCCTTCTTGGCCGGGGCCTTCTTGGCGGCCGTCTTCTTCACGGCCTTCTTCGCCGTCTTCTTGGCGGGCCCCTTGGCGCGCTTCTCCGCGAGCAGCTCGTAGCCCCGCTCGGGCGTGATCTCCTCGACGCTGTCGCCGGAGCGCAGGGTCGCGTTGGTCTCGCCGTCGGTGACGTACGGGCCGAAGCGGCCGTCCTTGACCACGACCGGCTTCTCGCTGACCGGGTCGGTGCCCAGCTCCTTCAGCGGCGGCTTGGCCGCGGCCCGGCCACGCTGCTTGGGCTGGGCGTAGATCGCCAGCGCCTCCTCCAGCGTGATGTCGAAGAGCTGCTCCTCGGTCTGGAGGGACCGCGAGTCCGTGCCCTTCTTCAGGTACGGGCCGTAGCGGCCGTTCTGCGCGGTGATCTCGACGCCCTCCGCGTCGGTGCCGACGACGCGCGGCAGCGACATCAGCCGCAGGGCGTCGTCGAGCGTCACCGTGTCCAGGGACATCGACTTGAACAGCGACGCGGTGCGCGGCTTCACGGCGTTCTTGCCGGTCTTCGGGGTGCCCTCGGGGAGCACCTCGGTGACGTACGGGCCGTAGCGGCCGTCCTTGGCGACGATGGCGTGGCCGGTGGCCGGGTCGGTGCCCAGCTCGAAGTCGCCGCTGGGCTTGGCCAGCAGCTCCTCGGCCAGCTCCACGGACAGCTCGTCCGGGGCCAGGTCCTCGGGGACGTCGGCGCGCTGGTGGTTCTCGGCGTCCTTCTCGCCGCGCTCGACGTAGGGGCCGTAGCGTCCGACGCGCAGCACGATGTCGTTGCCGACGGGGAAGGACGACACCTCGCGCGCGTCGATCGCGCCGAGGTCGGTGACCAGTTCCTTGAGGCCGCCGAGGTGGTCGCCGTCGCCGTTGCCCGCGTCGGCCGCGCCGCCGCCTCCCGCGCCGTCGCCCTCGCCGAAGTAGAAGCGCCGCAGCCACGGCACCGACTGGGCCTCGCCACGGGCGATGGCGTCGAGGTCGTCCTCCATCTTGGCGGTGAAGTCGTAGTCGACGAGTCGCCCGAAGTGCTTCTCCAGGAGGTTGACCACGGCGAAGGAGAGGAAGGACGGGACGAGGGCGGTGCCCTTCTTGAAGACGTAGCCGCGGTCCAGGATGGTGCCGATGATCGACGCGTACGTCGACGGGCGGCCGATCTCGCGCTCTTCCAGCTCCTTGACCAGCGACGCCTCGGTGTAGCGGGCCGGGGGCTTGGTGGCGTGGCCGTCGACCGTGATCTCCTCGGCCGTCAGCGCGTCGCCCTCGGCGACCTGCGGCAGCCGGCGCTCGCGGTCGTCCAGCTCGGCGTTCGGGTCGTCGGCGCCCTCGACGTAGGCCTTGAGGAAGCCGTGGAAGGTGATGGTCTTGCCGGAGGCGCTGAACTCGACGTCCCGGCCGTCGGAGGCGGCGCCGCCGATCTTCACGGTGACGCTGTTGCCGGTCGCGTCCTTCATCTGGGAGGCGACGGTCCGCTTCCAGATCAGCTCGTACAGCTTGAACTGGTCGCCGGTCAGCCCCGTCTCGGCGGGCGTGCGGAAACGGTCACCCGAGGGACGGATCGCCTCGTGCGCCTCCTGGGCGTTCTTGACCTTGCCGGCGTACGTCCGCGGCTGGGGCGGCAGGTAGTCGGCGCCGTACAGCTGCGTGACCTGGGCGCGGGCGGCACGGACCGCCGTGTCGCTCAGGGTCGTCGAGTCCGTACGCATGTAGGTGATGTAGCCGTTCTCGTACAGCTTCTGGGCGATCTGCATCGTCGCCTTGGCGCCGAAGCCGAGCTTGCGGCTCGCCTCCTGCTGCATGGTCGTCGTACGGAACGGGGCGTACGGCGAGCGGCGGTACGGCTTGGACTCGACGGAGCGGACGGCGAAGCGGGTGTTCTCCAGCGCGGCGGCGAGCGCGCGGGCGTTCGCCTCGTCGAGGTGGAGGGTGTTCGCGCTCTTGAGCTGCCCCAGGGAGTCGAAGTCGCGGCCCTGTGCGACACGCCGTCCGTCGACCGTCTGGAGGCGGGCGACCAGCGACGACGGGTCCGAGGCGTCCCCCGCGCGGCCGGTCGCGAAGGTGCCGGTGAGGTCCCAGTACTCGGCGGAGCGGAACGCGATGCGCTCGCGTTCCCGCTCGACGACGAGGCGGGTGGCGACGGACTGGACGCGGCCGGCCGACAGGCGCGGCATGACCTTCTTCCACAGGACCGGCGAGACCTCGTAGCCGTAGAGGCGGTCGAGGATGCGGCGGGTCTCCTGGGCGTCGACGAGCTTCTGGTTCAGCTCGCGCGGGTTGGCGACGGCGGCGCGGATCGCGTCCTTGGTGATCTCGTGGAACACCATGCGCTTGACCGGGATCTTCGGCTTGAGGACTTCCTGGAGGTGCCAGGCGATGGCCTCGCCCTCGCGGTCCTCATCGGTGGCGAGGAAGAGCTCGTCGGACTCCTTCAGCAGGTCCTTGAGCTTCTTGACCTGCGACTTCTTGTCCGCGTTGACCACATAGATGGGCTGGAAGTCGTGGTCGACGTCCACACCGAGGCGGCGGACCTCGCCGGTGTACTTCTCCGGCACCTCCGCCGCGCCGCTCGGAAGGTCACGGATGTGCCCGACGCTCGCCTCGACGACGTAGCCAGGGCCGAGATAGCCCTTGATCGTCTTCGCCTTGGCAGGCGACTCGACGATGACGAGTCGGCGGCCGCCGTTCGCGGTCTCGCTGGTCGGGGACAACTTCGCTCTTCTCTCCGGTCGACGCTGGGGCCTTCCCAGGGCGTGGTCCCGGGTCGGGTCGTGCGGTGTTTCGATCGTGACGCTGCGGAGTGTGACGGTACCTCCCGCCCCCGTGTCAAACGGGAAAAGCCCGCAACGGCCACTCGAACGGTAACCCGACGAACCGTGTTCCTGCCGCCCGGAGTGCCCACCTGCCCCGGCCGGTGTATCCGGAGCGCGATCTCCCGGTTACCCGGGCGGCACCGCGGCGGGGGCCGGGATCCGGCCTCTCACACCTGTGCCAGGCACCAGGCCCCGAGGGCCAGCGCGACCACGGCGGCGACGCTCGCGACGGTCGCCGATGCGACGGGGCTCACACCGAGCGCGACGGGCCGGCCGTGCCGCACCCGTGCCGTGATCCACACCAGCAGTCCGGCCCCGAACAGGGCGAACACCAGTCCCGCGAAGATCGCCGGTCCGCTCTCCATGGCCCCGTTCCCCTTTTCTCCCGCCCGCCCGCATCCAGCCTCGGGGAGGCTGTCACGCGCGGGCGGCGGACAGGCGAACCCGAGGTGAACGGGGAGCCGACGGCCCGCCGGGCGTCGTCGGCCGTGGCCGGTTCGCCGTCCGTCGGCGGGGCGTGCGGTGCGGGCGGACGGCGTGGGCGGCCTGGGTGGCCGACCTGGCCGGCGTGGGCGGCGTGGCGGCCGGGGAAAAAGAAATGGGTGGGCGCACCCACGCCGGAGACGCGTCCTCCGCTACGCCGGTTCGAGGAAGCCCTGCTCCACCAGCAGGCGGATCTGCGCGGGCGTGCGGTCGCGCAGGGCCACCGGATCCTCGCCGACCAGCTGGGCGATGGCGTCCAGGATGCGGCCGGCGCTCATGGTGCCGTCGCAGACGCCCGCGAAGCCGGCGCCCACGGTGTCGACCCTGGTGGCCCGGCGCATGCCGCGGTTCTGGCGCAGGACGACGTGCTCCGGGTCCTCGGCGCCGGGCAGCCCGACCTGTTCCTGGACGACCTCGCCGGCGAGCGCGAAGTGTGCCTCCAGCAGGGCGGCGTCGTCGTGGGAGCGCAGGTAGTCGACGCGGTCGAAGTGGGCGCGCACGGTCTCGCCGAGCGGCTGCTCGATCGGGTGCGGCCACTCCTCGGCGACGACCGAGGGCTCGGCGGCCCCGGTCCCGCGCAGCGTGATCCAGCCGAAGCCGACGGCCTTGACCTTGCGGGCCTCGAACTCGTCCAGCCACGCGTCGTAGCGCGCCTGGTAGTCGGCCGGGTCCCCGCGGTGGTCGCCCGCGTCCCGCAGCCACAGCTCGGCGTACTGGGTGACGTCCTGCACCTCACGCTGCACGATCCAGGCGTCGCAGCCGCGCGGCACCCAGGAACGCAGCCGGTCCGTCCACTCCTCCCCCTCCACGTGCTGCCAGTTGGCGAGGAAGTGCGCGAACCCGCCCGCGTTCAGACGCTCCCCCGTCTGCTGAACGAGCGAGCGGCACAGATCGTCCCCGCCCATCCCGCCGTCGCGGTAGGTGAGACGGGCGCCCGGTGAGATCACGAACGGCGGGTTGGAGACGATCAGGTCGTACGTCTCGTCGTCGGCGACGGGCTCGTAGAGGGAGCCCTCGCGCAGGTCGGCGGCCGGGGCTCCGGACAGGGCCAGGGTGAGCGCGGTGATGTGCAGCGCGCGCGGATTGACGTCGGTGGCCGTCACGCGCGTGGCGTGCGCGGCGGCGTGCAGCGCCTGGATGCCGGAGCCGGTGCCGAGGTCGAGGGCGGCGGAGACGGGCGTACGCACGGTGAGGCCCGCCAGGGTGGTGGAGGCGCCACCGACTCCCAGGACGACGCCCTCGGCGTGCTTGCCGATGCCGCCGGCGCCGCCGACCGCGCAGCCGAGGTCGGAGACGATGAACCAGTCCTCGCCGCCGGGCCCGCCGTAGGGCCGTACGTCCACGGTCGCCGCCACCTCGTCGTCGCCCGCGCGGTCGAGCCATCCGCTCTCTAGGCAGGCGTCGACGGGCAGCACGTCCGCCACGCGCGCGTAGGAGGCGGGTTGCTGGAGCAGGAACAGCCGCACGAGCAGTTCGAGCGGCGTGTCGCCGCGGGTCGCCCGGAGCGCGGGCACGGTCTCGCTGCGCGACAGCGCCGCGTAGGCGGGCGCGCCGAGCAGCTCCAGCAGTCCGTCGGCGGTGAAGGACGCCCCCAGCAGGGCGTCCCGCAACCGGGCGGTGACGTCGGGGCGGTCGGCGGAGGGCAGGGGGGACAGGCTGGCGTTACTCACACCCCCATTGTGGCCCGGCGGTCCGCGCCCCGCCCCGTGTCCGCGTAGGGCGTCGGTCGTCGGGCCTGTCGGCCCCGGCCTCCGTCAGCCCTCGGTGGCCGAGGGCGTCACCGAGGCCGACTTGCAGCTGGCCTGCTTGGCCATCGCCTTGCCGACGTCGCCCTCCTCCAGGGTCTTCAGCGCGTCGCTGCCGCTCTTGCTGAGCTTGTTCAGCTCGGTGGCGATGTCCTTGAGGCCGTCGGCGAACTCGGCCTGGTCCTTGGTGTTGAGGTCCTCCACCTGCTTGCGCAGGGAGGCATAGGAGGAGGAGAGGCCGTTCAGCTCGGTGACGGCGTCCTTCTGCTTCTTCTCACCGTCGTCGACGTCCGGGGGACCGGCCTTCTGGACGGTGGCACCCATCGCCTTGTAGGCGTCGGACATGTCCTGGAACGCCTTCGCGTCGGTCTTCTGGACCTCGGCCGGAGTGCTGTTGTCCGAGGTCTCCTTCTGGATCGCCGCGTTGGCCGCCTCGATCTTCTTGGCCTGCGGCTGGACACCCTCGCAGACCTCCTTGGCCCAGGAGTCCAGCTTCTCGTTGTCGTCGCTGCCGCCGCATCCCGTCAGCGCCAGTACCAGTACCGCACCGCCGGACAGTGCGACCCCGAGCTTCTTGTTCACCGGATCGGTCCCTTCCATGGCTCTCGGCCCCGGAACATACACGCCGGATGGGTTACATCCACCCGACGAACATCCGTTAAGACCGTATTGAAGCCATTTGCACCAAGGCTGAGCAAGGGAGAGAAGGCTCACGGTGGGCAGGGTGCGTACACGCGGGACGGGCGGGCAGCGCGCCAACACGCGCCGCCCGCCCGCACCTTGCGCCGCCTCCCGAGCCGGGCCCGGCGGTGGGTGCCCGGACCGGGTCTACGAAACCACCGCCGGATCAGCCGACTTGGGCTCCTGGTCGGCGTCACCGTCGTCGCCCATCGCGATGCCGCGCCGTTTGGACACGTAGACCGCCGCCGCGATGACCAGGAACGCGACGACGGCGATCAGCACCCGTACGCCGATGCTCTTGTCGGCTCCGTAGGAGAACTTGATGACCGCGGGAGCGATGAGCAGCGCCACCAGGTTCATGACCTTCAGCAGCGGGTTGATGGCCGGTCCCGCGGTGTCCTTGAAGGGGTCGCCGACCGTGTCGCCGATGACGGTGGCGGCGTGGGCCTCGCTGCCCTTGCCGCCGTGGTGCCCGTCCTCGACGAGCTTCTTGGCGTTGTCCCAGGAGCCGCCGGAGTTCGCGAGGAAGACCGCCATCAGCGTGCCCGCGCCGATCGCGCCCGCCAGGAACGCGCCGAGCGCTCCGACGCCGAGCGTGAACCCGATGAAGATGGGCGCCATCACGGCGAGCAGCCCGGGCGTGGCGAGTTCCCGCAGGGCGTCCCTGGTGCAGATGTCGACGACCTTGCCGTACTCGGGTTTCTCGCTGTAGTCCATGATTCCGGGCCGCTCCCGGAACTGCCGGCGCACCTCGAAGACCACCGCGCCCGCCGACCGGGACACCGCGTTGATCGCCAGCCCCGAGAAGAGGAAGACGACCGCCGCCCCGGCGATGAGCCCGACGAGGTTGTTGGGCTGCGAGATGTCCATCATCAGGTTCATCGGCGCGCCCTCGCCGCTGAGTTTCTCGCCCACGTCCGCCGCGCCGGTGGTGATGGCGTCGCGGTACGACCCGAACAGGGCCGCCGCCGCGAGGACCGCGGTGGCGATGGCGATGCCCTTGGTGATGGCCTTGGTGGTGTTGCCGACCGCGTCCAGGTCCGTGAGCACCTGCGCGCCGGCGCCCTCGACGTCGCCGGACATCTCGGCGATGCCCTGCGCGTTGTCGGAGACCGGCCCGAAGGTGTCCATGGCGACGATCACGCCGACCGTGGTGAGTAGGCCGGTGCCGGCCAGCGCCACCGCGAACAGCGCCAGCATGATCGACGTTCCGCCGAGCAGGAAGGCCCCGTAGACGCCGAGGCCGATCAACAGGGCGGTGTAGACGGCCGATTCGAGACCGAGCGAGATACCGGCGAGGACGACGGTGGCGGGGCCGGTGAGCGAGGTCTTGCCGATGTCCCTGACGGGACGCCTGGTGGTCTCGGTGAAGTAGCCGGTGAGCTGCTGGATCAGGGCGGCGAGCACGATGCCGATCGCCACCGCGACCAGCGCCAGGATCCGCGGGTCGCCGCTCTTGCCCGCGATGGCGGCGTCCGTGACACCGTCCAGGTCGGCGTACGAGCCGGGCAGGTAGACGAAGACGGCGACCGCCACCAGCACCAGCGAGATCACCGCGGAGATGAAGAAGCCCCGGTTGATCGCGCTCATGCCGCTGCGGTCGGAGCGCCGGGGCGCCACCGCGAAGATGCCGATCATGGCGGTGAGCACGCCGATCGCCGGGACCAGCAGCGGGAACGCCAGCCCGGAGTCGCCGAAGGCCACCTTGCCGAGGATCAGCGCGGCCACCAGGGTGACGGCGTAGGACTCGAAGAGGTCGGCCGCCATGCCCGCGCAGTCGCCGACGTTGTCGCCCACGTTGTCCGCGATGGTCGCGGCATTGCGCGGATCGTCCTCCGGGATGCCCTGCTCGACCTTGCCGACCAGGTCGGCGCCGACGTCGGCGGCCTTGGTGAAGATGCCGCCGCCGACCCGCATGAACATCGCGATCAGCGCGGCACCGAGGCCGAATCCCTCCAGGACCTTCGGCGCGTCGGCCGCGTACACCAGCACCACGCAGCAGGCGCCCAGCAGGCCGAGCCCCACCGTGAACATGCCGACGACGCCGCCCGTACGGAACGCGATCTTCGTCGCTTTGTGCGAGACGAGAGTGAGATCCTTTTCCGGTTCTCCGGGCGCCGGTGTCGCTTCCCGGGCCGCTGCGGCGACGCGCACGTTGCTGCGTACGGCGAGCCACATGCCGATATATCCGGTGGCCGCCGAGAACGCCGCGCCGATCAGGAAGAAGATCGAACGTCCGGCCCGTTGATTCCAGTCGTCCGCGGGCAGCAGCATGAGCAGGAAGAACACCACGACGGCGAATACACCGAGCGTGCGCAGTTGTCGTGCCAGGTAGGCGTTCGCACCTTCCTGCACGGCCGCCGCGATCTTCTTCATGCTGTCGGTTCCCTCGCCCGCCGCGAGCACCTGGCGCACCAGGACGCCCGCGAGGACCAGTGCGGCCAGTGCGACGACCGCGATGACCGCCACCAGGGCGCGGTTTCCGTCGGTCAGCACGGCGGCCGCGAGGTGGGAGGGATCACCCAGTTGATGGTGGCCCAACTGATGAGAGGTGGAAAGCTCCGCCATTCGTCCTCCTTGACGCTTGGGCTGAGCTCAAGATGTGGACGGGATTGTAGGTACCGGAAGCTGATCAAAACAGTGCACGACAAAAGGAATTGACCTGTCAACCACACGGACGCCGGAAGTAGTAATGCCCCTCCGCCATTAATGTGATCCGATACGTGATCCGTTTCCGTGATCCGTTTCCGTGATCCCGTTAATGATCCGATCCGTGATCTGCTCGGCTATGGGATGTCACGTGATTGATCGTGAATGAATTCACTTAACATCCGCACGACGCCAATGTATGTCCGCGCATGGCGAAGGGCCCCACCAGGTGGGGCCCTTCGGGTGATGCGGGTGGGACGGGGGTGGTGCAGCCGGGGGCAGCGGGGGTCAGACCGGCGGCAGTACCGCCGGCGCGGTCGGCCAGGTCATGCGGATCAGCCCGCCGTCCTCGTCCGCCGAGACCTCCACGTCGTCGACGAGTCCGCTGATGACCGCGAGGCCCATCTCGTCCTCCTCGGCCTCCAGCTCGTCGGCGGCATCCCCCGAGGTCTTGACCCCGGGGACGGCGTGCGGCGCCTCGTCACCGACCTCGATGGAGAACTGCTTCTCCTCCTCGATCAGCGACACCTTGACCGGCGCCGTGATGCCGACGTGCTGATGCAGGCCCACGGCCCGGGTGCAGGCCTCGCCCACGGCGAGCCTGACCTCGTCGAGGACGGCCTCGTCCACTCCGGCCCTGCGCGCCACCGCTGCCGCCACCAGACGGGCGGTCCGGACGTGCTCGGGCAGCGCGCTGAAGCGGAGCTCGACGGTGGCCATGCATCCCCCTCGGAACTACGGGCGTGCTTTCGAGGGTCCGGGCCGCCGACAGCCCGGACCCCCCTCGTTGTACTTGCCGCTCCGGGCCCCACAGGCCCGGAGCCGGTCGTCAGTCGGTGGCCGCCACCGCTTCCTCGACCGAGGTGTGAATGGGGAACACCTTGGTGAGGCCGGTGATACGGAAGATCTTGAGAATGCGCTCCTGGTTGCAGACCAGCCGCAGCGAGCCCTCATGGGCACGCACACGCTTCAGTCCACCCACCAGCACGCCGAGCCCTGTGGAGTCGAGGAAGTCCACGCCCTCCATGTCGACGACGAGGTGGAAACTCCCGTCGTTCACGAGCTCGACCAGCTGCTCACGCAGCTTGGGCGCGGTGTATACGTCAATTTCGCCACCGACCTCGACGACCGTACGATCGCCGACGGTACGGGTCGACAGGGACAGGTCCACGGATCCTCCAGCACCTTGCTATCGAGCGGTCGTCCCTCGGGACACCTCGGCTTGAAGCCCCCAGGACGGTTCGCCAGCCGCGATGGCATTCAATCACTTACCGGCAGGCGTGCACGACGCCTTGGTCCCATTGTCCGTCACGCCAGTGACAGACTCGGTGCCGATGGCCAAGAATCACCGACCCGATCGATCCCCGGCGGAGCCCGGCTCCCGGCCGGAACCGGGCATGCTCCTGAACCGGCTCGCCGCGGGACCGAGCCGGGCTGCGCGCATCACTCATACGGAGCACTTGCCCCCACGTCCGGGCCGTCATGCCCGCTGGCCGGACCGGATTCGACCGGAGGTCCTGGCGGCGGTGCGGGCCGCGGGCATCGAGCACCCCTGGGCCCACCAGGCACGCGTGGCCGAGCACGCCCTGGACGGCGACTCGGTGGTCGTCGCCACGGGTACCGCCTCCGGCAAGTCCCTGGCCTATCTGGTGCCGGTCCTGTCGACCCTCGTGGACGGCTCCGAGGCTCCGAACGGGCGCGGCGCCACCGCCCTCTACCTGGCTCCCACCAAGGCGCTGGCCGCCGACCAGTGCCGGGCGGTGAAGGAATTTTCACACCCCCTTGGCACATCTGTCCGGGCCGCGGTCTACGACGGCGACACGCCGTTCGAGGAACGCGAGTGGATCCGCCAGTACGGGACGTACGTCCTGACCAACCCGGACATGCTGCACCGCGGCATCCTGCCCTCCCACCCCCGCTGGTCGTCGTTCCTCAAGGCACTGAAGTACGTCGTCATCGACGAGTGCCACACCTACCGCGGCGTCTTCGGCTCCCACGTCGCCCAGGTGCTGCGCAGACTGCGCAGACTGTGTGCCCGCTACGGCGCGTCGCCCGTGTTCCTGCTCGCCTCCGCCACCGCCGCCGAGCCGTCGGTGGCGGCCCGCCGGCTCACCGGGCTCCCGGTGGTCGAGGTCGCCGACGACGCGTCACCGCGCGGCGAACTGGTGTTCGCCCTGTGGGAGCCGCCGCTGACCGAGCTGGAGGGCGAGAAGGGCGCACCGGTCCGCCGCACGGCCACCGCCGAGGCCGCCGACCTGCTCACCGACCTCACCGTGCAGGGCATGCGTTCGATCACCTTCGTACGCTCCCGGCGCGGCGCCGAACTGATCTCGGTGATCGCCAAGGAACGACTGGCCGAGGTCGACCGCTCCCTGGCCGGACGCGTGGCCGCCTATCACGGCGGCTACCTCCCCGAGGAGCGCCGCGCCCTGGAACGCGCCCTGCACTCCGGCGACCTCCTCGGTCTCGCGGCGACGAACGCCCTGGAGCTCGGCCTCGACATCTCCGGCCTGGACGCCGTGGTGATCGCGGGTTATCCGGGCACACGGGCGTCCCTGTGGCAGCAGGCGGGCCGGGCGGGCCGGGCCGGTCAGGGGGCGCTGGCCGTGCTGGTCGCCCGGGACGACCCCCTGGACACCTTCCTCGTCCACCACCCGGAGGCCCTGTTCGACCGGCCGGTGGAATCCACGGTCCTCGACCCCGACAACCCTTACGTCCTCGCCCCCCACCTGTGCGCGGCGGCTGCCGAACTGCCCCTGACGGAGGAAGACCTGAAGCTCTTCGGTCCCGCCTGCGAGGAGCTGCTGCCCCAGCTGGAGGCGGCGAAGCTGCTGCGCCGGCGGACCCGGGCCTGGCACTGGACCCGCCGTGAGCGGGCCGCCGACCTGACGGACATCCGCGGGGAGGGCGGGCGTCCGGTCCAGGTCGTCGAGTCCGGTACGGGCCGGCTGCTGGGCACGGTGGACGCCGGTGCCGCCCACACGACCGTCCACGAGGGCGCCGTCCACCTCCACCAGGGGCGCACCTATCTCGTGCGCACCCTCGACCTGGAGGACTCCGTCGCGCTGGTCGAGCAGGCCACCCCCGCCTACTCGACGGTCGCCCGCGACACGACGGCGATCTCCGTCCTGGAGACGGACCTGGAGGTCCCCTGGGGCGACGGGCGGCTCTGCTACGGCTCGGTCGAGGTCACCAACCAAGTGGTCTCCTTCCTGCGCCGGCGCCTGATCACCGGCGAGGTCCTGGGGGAGACGAAGCTCGACCTCCCTCCCCGGACGCTGCGCACACGGGCGGTGTGGTGGACGGTCACCGAGGACCAACTGGACGCGGCCCGGATCAACCCGGAGATCCTCGGCGGTGCCCTGCACGCCGCCGAACACGCCTCGATCGGCATGCTGCCGCTGTTCGCCACCTGCGACCGCTGGGACATCGGCGGCGTGTCGGTCCCCCTGCACCCGGACACCCTGCTGCCGACGGTCTTCGTGTACGACGGCCACCCCGGCGGCGCGGGTTTCGCCGAGCGCGCCTTCCACACGGCCCGCGACTGGCTGACGGCCACCCGGGAGGCGATCGCGTCCTGCGAGTGCGAGGCCGGCTGCCCGTCGTGCATCCAGTCCCCCAAGTGCGGCAACGGCAACGATCCGCTGCACAAGCGGGGAGCGCTACGGCTCCTCACGGTGCTGCTGCACGGCGCCGCGGAGGCGGGGTAGGCCGCACGGCCCACGGAGGCGGGGTGGGCCGCACGGCCCGCGGAGGCGGGGTGGGCGCCGCGAGGGGCGCCTCGGGTGCCATCAGCGGGGCCGGGCAGGTGCCGTGAGCGAGACCGGCCCGGGTGCCGTGAGCGAGACCGATGCGGGTGCCGTGAGCGGGGCCGGCGCGGGTGCCGTGAGCGGCTCCATCCCGGAGACCTCGGACGATCCCGGCGCGGAGGCTCGGGGCGAACCCGGCGCGGGGGACACGGGCGAGCCCGGCCCCGCTCTCGCCCGGATCTCCGCCGTGAAAGGTCCCCTGCCCGACGCCGCCGTCACGTCCGAGACCTGCCCGGTGAGCGCGCATCGCACCAGCCGCGTCCGCTGGGCCCGCGCGACACGGTCCGCCCTCTCGCACGCGGCCGTACCGCCCTCCGCCCAGTGGTCCGCCGCCGCGAGCGCCGCCAGATCGGCGCCACCGGCCGCGCGGTGACGAGCCACGACCGCCTGTCCCAGGGCAAGCACGATGCCGAACACCAGACACAGAACGGCGATGGCGCCCACGCTCCAGACGGTCGCCGAACCCTGGTCGGGAGCGGTGCGCACGCCCTTGCGCCTCACGGCTCCGCTCCCCCTGCGCGTCACGGCTCGGCTCCCACCGGTTCCGCTCCCGCCGGCTGCGCCACTGACTGCTCCACCGAGGCCACGGCTTCCTCCCGTACCTCGAAGGGCAGCCCGTGCAGGGCCGGCGGGTCGGCCGTCACGACCACACGGACCTGGCCCCCCTCCCGGTCGACGGTGACCCGCGCCCCGCTCGGGGCCGCTTCGCGGGCGACCTGCACGACCGCGTCGGAAGGGTCGTCCCGCGCCGCCGCGCGGGCGCCCGTCCGGGCCGCGTCCACGCACTGGATCTGGGCGGCCACCACGAGCAACCCCCACACCAACGCCATCGCGAACACCACCAGCACGGGAAGCACCACGGCCGTCTCCGCCGTCACGAAGCCACCGTCCGACCCCCGCCTCTCCTCGTCGCAGCCTCGCGCCCTCGCCCCCGTCCCCGTCCCCCTCCCCGTCCTCGGTGCCTGCTCACATCCGCGCATCGAGGGCCCCCTTCACGACCCCCTGCAACTCCGCGCTGACCGCGCCGCTCGTCACGACCTTGTAGAGGACCACCGCGAAGGCCACCGCCGCGACGATCCCCATCGCGTACTCGGACGTGACCATGCCCGCGTCCCGCCGTAGGGCTCCCCGCACCGCCCGCCGCCGCAGCGTCGTGCCGACTCCGCAGACCAGGGCACGCACCCGCGCCCGCACCATCCGGCTCATCGCAACCCCCATGTGCTCGATGCGTAGTTCACTCGCTCGTTCATTGCTCGCCCATTCGTCGTTGCTTGTTCTGCTCGCTCGTCGACCACTGCTCGTTCTGCTCGCTCTGCTCGCTCGTCCGTCACTGCTCGTTCGTGCTTGGTCGTCGTCCGTCCGCCGGGCCTCGGCCCGTCGGCTCCGTCACAGGTACGTGTCGGCCCGTCAGCCACCTCCCCCGTGGCCCAGCACCCCGCCGGCCAGTCCGATGACCACCGGCAGCACGCCCACCGCGATGAAGGCGGGCAGGAAGCACAGCCCCACCGGCGCGGTGACCATGACGGCCGCTCGCCGGGCCCGGGCGGTCGTGGTGCGGGCCCAGTCGGCGCGGGCCTGGGCGGCCAACCGGGCGGCGGGACCCGCCGCGGGCAGACCCGACACCTCGGACCGCTCCAGCAACCGCGCGAGAGGGACAGCCCCCGGGACGGCGGCCAACCCACGCCAGGCACCGTCCGGTTCACCGCCGAGACGCACCTCCGCGGCGCCGCGCCCCAGGGCGTCTCCGACCGGTCCGCCCAGGGCTTCGCCGACCGCCCTCGCGGCCGTGACCGGGCCCGCGCCCGCCGTGATGCAGGCAGCCAGCAGATCGGCCGCCAAGGGGAGTTGACGGGCTGCCGCCACGGCGGCGGCCTCCGACGCCGACGCCCCGGCGACCGTGCGTCGGGCACTCCAGCGCCGCAGCGCGACGGCCCCCACCAGCCCCACCAGAACCCCGGCCACCCCACCGATCAGGGCCCAGCCGGCGCCCACCGTGCTGACCAGTGGCAACCATGGACGGACCGTGCTCAGCACCTCGGCACGGCGCGGGGCCGGGCGGGCGGGTTGCGGGCCCAGCAGGCCGGTGAGCCGCCTGCGCAGCGTCCGCTTCCGCCGCACGGCTCCCAGCGCGTGCGCCGGCCAGCTGACGGCCAGCGCCGCCCCCACCACTGCCCCCAGCCTGTGGACGAGGTCGCCGTTCACGACGCCGCCTCCGCTCCGCGCACGATCCGCGTCACCCACCACACGCCCACGCTCTCCAGCACCCCGCCCGCCAGCAGGCAGCCCAGCCCGGCCCCGGTGTGCAGCAGCACGCGCAGGGGGTCGGACCCGATGGCGACGCCGAGCAGGAGGCCGAGGACCGGCAGACCGGCGAGCATCACGGCCGTGGCTCTCGCGCCCGCCAGTTGGGCGCGCAGGTCGGAGCGCTGGTCCCGCTCGGCGCGCAGCGCACCCTCCAGCCGGTCGAGTCCGGCCGCGAGCCCCGCGCCCTGATCGACTGCGACCCGCCAGCACGCCGCCAGGCCCCGCAGTCCCTCGGCGCCCGGTTGCCCGGCCGCCACCGTGAGCGCCGCGGGGACGTCTCCGCCGAACCGGGCGGCCGCCAGCACCGTCGACCGGGCGTCACCGAGTCCGCCGGAGTCGTGCGCGGACCCGTCGTGCGCGGACCCGTCGTGCGCGGCGCACAGCAGCGCCTCGCCGGGCTGACGCCCCGCCCGCACCTCACCGGCGAGCGTTCCGCACAGTGCGATCACCGCGTCCTGCCGGTGCTCCCTGGCCCGTCGCTGTCGGCCGGCCAACCGCGCCCGCCGCAGCATCGGTACTCCGGCAGCCCCCGCGACGGTCGGCAGCACCGAGTCACCCAGGAGCGCCAGCACCAGCCCGGCGGCCAGTGACCACCACTCGGGCCTCAGCCCGGCCAGGACACCCCGCAGGCCGTCCGTCACTCGCCGCGCCGGGGGCGGCCCCGAGCCACCGGTCAGGCCCGTTCCGTCCGATTCCTCGGCCACGCCTGTCCGACCCGTCCCACCCGCCGGACCGGTCCGGCCTCCGGCAAGCACCAGCCGCGCCCGCCGTACGCCGGAGTGCCACCCACCGGCCAGCCAGGCGGCCGCTCCCAGGCACACCAGGGCCATGCCCGTCGACGCCTCGCCCGCTCCCGGCATGCCCGCGCCCAGGCTCACGCCCGTCATGGCCGTCATCGCCGCGCCTCCCGTCCGACGGCCCGCTCCTCGGACCCGGCACCGCGCAGCAGCTCCCGCAGCCGCTGCCAGCCGCGCTCGGCGACGAAGGCATCCGCTCCCCATCGCAGCGCCGGTACCGTCCGCACCAGCCCCGAGGGATCCCGTTCCAGTACGTGCACCTCGGCGATCCGGCGTCGCCCGGCGCGGTCACGGACCAAGTGGACAACCACCGAGAGAGCCGCCGCGAGTTGACTGTGCAGGGCCGCGCGGTCCAGGCCCGCGGCCGTGCCGAGTGCCTCCAGCCGGGCCGGGACATCAGCGGCGGCGTTGGCGTGCACGGTTCCTTCTCCGAACTAACGAACATGCGACCGCCCCCGGGCCCTGAGACACGGGGGCGGATCGGGGACACTCAGGCTTCGTTGGTTGCAGAGCTGGTGCGAACGGCAATCTGGTTGAAGCTCGGAATCCCCATGAACACTGGCGATTCCTTCTTCTTCTGTCTTGCGTCAAGCTGAGCGATCTTCTCTTCCGCGGCGTCCCGGCTCACTGAGAGACCCTCGACTTCCCCGAGCCAGCCTTCTCGTTCGGCTTCGGCGATCCTGTCGTTTAGGTTGTCGCGAATTTCGACAAGTCGCCCTCGTTCGTTGGGATCCACGATGAGGACTGGGCAGCGAACGCAAGCGTGCTCGTGGATGCAGTCGGTTCCGAAAGCTCGTCCGCATGATCCCAATGCCAGCTTGCGCCGCTCGAAGTGGTTCAGGAACTCCTTCCATTCCTCGGATGTGACAGCTCGGTATTCGTCGTTGGGCCGAAGGTTGCGACGGCGGGCGATGAACGACCTGTGGGCCTCGATGGCCTGGGCGGGATAGACGGCGTTGTAACCCATGGTCGTGTTGATATTGCTGTGACCTGCGATTACTTGAGCGATGTGCGGGGGTAGCCCGTTGAGGATCGCGTCGGTGATGAAGATCCTTCTGAAGTCGTGGGGTTGGAACTTCAATGGTTTTCCGGTGGCGTCGGTCAGCCCGGTTGCCAGGAGCACGTCGTTAAGGGCATCGCGGACGGTGTTGGACGAGATGGGCCGTCTGTCGCCAGCGACGTTCCACTGGTAGAGAAGCGGCATTGGTTCGTTCCAGACCTTCTCGTGAATGTCGTAGCTATGGACGGATGGAATTGCCCCGTTGGCGCCGCGGACTCGGGTGACCACCGCGCTTAGGACGTCGGCCAGTTCGGGCGTGACCAGTAGTAGACGTTCTTGGTCGGTTTTCGACGGTGCGATTTGAAGAAGTGGAACGACCTCCCCGGTGGTGGGGAGCTTGTAACGGATGATGCTGTGGTGTCCGAGCTCCAGTAGCTCCTCGATGCGGATGCCGGTGTGCCGCAGGATTTCGATGGTGGCCCAGCCCCAGAAGGCCCGCTTTTCTTCGGCCTCGAGGTCGCGTCGACGGCCTGAGGAGTCGTATGCCTGGCCCGTGAGACCGGCCCGGGAAGTGCTCTTCGGTGTGGTGAAGTCCTCGCCGAGGACGGTGAACTGAGTGCCGAGCGGGGCGGTGTGGAGTGCGTCCAGGCGAGCGCGGGCTTCCCTGAGCTGGCGGTCGGCGACGCGGATGAGCGCGGGCAGGACGGGGAGTCGCTCACGCGTCCGCTGGTCCGAGGTGGTCTTCTGCTGTTGTTTGACCTTCTTGTCCGAGCAGTCAGCTTCGGTGATGGGGCAAGGTGCTGCCCAAGGACCCCATCGGGCCGGCTCGTCCAGGGCCCACTGGGCGATGTCGAGGTAGAAGGACCGGACGAGAGTCTTGATCGCGGGTGCGCTGCTGCGCGGTTCAGTGACCTCGATGACCTGGCCGCCCGGCATGCGACGGCGGCGGGTGACCGTGTTGACCCTGGCCTTCCAAGCGGCCGCGACGTCAGGGGCCAGGTGGAGGGAATCGATGCCCTCGTGGTGACGCTCTAGGTCGCTCCAGAAGTTACTGACCAGGGACGCCGAGAGGGTGATCAGAGAGTTGTGGTCGAGCGAGGGCTGGCGTTCGGTGAGGTAGTCGACAAGGAGGTCGCGGACGGGACGACAGCGCAGTTCGTAGCGGTCCACGAGCTCCGCCGGGGTCACCTGCCCGGTGCGGGTGTGAAGCCGCAGCAGCGTTGCCGGGGCGTCTGGCGGAAACTGGCCAAGGTCACGCAAGGCGGAGTATGCGATGCGAGTGCCGCGGGCGCCGTCGTGGCTGGTCACCTGGAGGAGGGCGAGAAGGTCGCCGACGACGATGTCTTCGACGCGGCCCCCGAAGGCCGCCAGGATGCGAGCGACCGCCTTGAGAGCTCCGGAGGCATGCCGGGTGGACCGGATGTCCGCGGGGAACGCGGCCTCCAGGCGAGCGAATCCTTCGGGATCGCGGGCTGCGGCCATGGCTGGGCGCAGGGCATTCGAGGAGCTGGCCGCCAGCCATGCCGGGGACGGGCGGATGACGTCCGCGCAGATCAAGGCCAGTGCGCCGGAGGCCAAGCAGGACGAGGTGGGACGTCGGCCGACTGTGGGGATGGCCCAGTCGAGGACCGTGCTGTGCCAGCCGCCGGGTGAGAGGGCGGCTGGGCTCGCGTCCCAACTGGCCTGCCATGTCGAGCCGGGGAAGCTCGTCAGCCAGCCCAGGATCGCGCGGGCACCGACCATGCGCGTGGACTGTGCGCTCCTGCCGTCGGCGCGGAGAGGCCGGCGGCCGAGGGACTCCAGGATGTAGTCGGTGTCGGCTTCGGTCATGGGCCAGGCTTCGGGGTTCTGGCGGGGTGGGAACTTCTGCAGAAGCGTGGCGGCCTCGGCGCCGGCGAGCTTGCGCGGAGTCTGCGGTGGCGCCGTGAGCGTTGCGGTGGTCATGCGACGAGCCCCCCGAAGAGGGTGTTCAGCGAGTCCTCGTTGTAGGCGGGTGCTGCGGGAGCCGGCGGCGGGTTGTTCTTCTTCGCCTCCTGCCGGGCGTGGTGTGCCAGCCCGGCTGAGATGACCTCGTCCCGGCTCGGTCGGATGTACTTCTGCAGCGTGCGCTGGTCCTTGTGGCCGAGGATGTGCTGGACGTAGACCAGCGACATTTCGGGGTCTTCGGTCATGCGGTAGGTGGCGGTGTGCCGCAGGTCATGGAGTGTCCAGTTGGCGCCCAGGAGCTCGTTGGCGCGGTTGAACATCATCCGGGCTGCGTCGTATTCGAGAGGTCGCCAGGGGCGCCGCAAGGTCCACCACAACGGTTGTGTGCGGCCTCGGGGGACGCCCTTCTTCCAGGCTTCTTCCTGGTAGAGCCGGAGCCAGATGAACGCGTCTGGGGACGCGGGGAGTTGCTGGTAGTCGCGGGTGCCTTTGCGGATTACGCCGATGAGCTGCTGGCCGGGCAGGGCGTCGCGTTCGGTCGCTGTCAGCAACTCTTCCGATCGGGCGGCGCTGGAGACCCAGAAGGCGAGCAGTGCGCGGTCGCGGTGCGAGCGCAGGCCGGCGAAGACCTCGGTGTACTTGTCGTCCGGAATTCGACGGGGGATCCGTTCTGGGACGGTCGGCCGGTAGCGGCCGGTCCGCTCGTTCTTGAACTCGTCCGCCGGGTTGTGGTGGGCATGGGGCCGCCCCTTGCGGCGGTTGCGGTCCAAGGGGAACGGGTTGACCAGCAACTGGCCGCTGTTGAGGTCGAGGTGGAAGTCGTAGAACGTCCGCAGCACGGTCTCGCAGTGAGCACGGGTGCTGGGTGCGTACTTCTTGCCGACCGTCGGCTTTCCGGTCACGGGGTTCGGCGTTCCCGGCGCGAAGGTCGGGGGCTTGCGCCGGGGTATCTCGGCAGGGTTCTTGCTGCGGTGTCGCCAGTGCACGCGTACCGGTTTGTCGGCGAGCTGCATCCACAGGGTGAAGTCGCGGGCGTCCTCACGTACGGCGCGGTCCCACTCGATGCCGTGAGCCCACAGGAATCGCCACCAGCGGAGCAGGTCGTTGCCGTACGAGTAGAGCGTGGTGGCAGGGCTGTCTGCGGCGAGCAGGTCCTTGAAGTAGACCGCAACGGGTTCGACGGGTCGGCCTTCCGGGTCGATCAGTCGGTACGGCTCCCAGGCGTCTCCTGTCGCTTGCAACCGTCCGATCTCGGGCAGCACGAAGGTCTTCAGATTTCGTTCAAGTGTCCTTGCTTCACGCACTGCCGGAACTTAACAGAAACACCCTCTGACCTGCGAAAACACCTGAGTTAGTTCGGTCAATACACCGCATCCGCCCTCGTGTCCCGTGTTCAACGCGGCCAGGAGATGGACCACCTCGGGACCGCGCACCTCCCCCACCACCAGCCGGTCCGGCCGCATGCGCAGCGCCTGGCGCACCAGGTCCTCCAGGGTGACCAGGCCCGCGGCCTCCTGGTTCGCCGGCCGGGTCTCCAGACGGACGACGTGCGGGTGGTCGGGCCGCAGCTCCGCGGAGTCCTCCGCCAGCACAAGGCGTTCGTCCGGCCCGACGAGCCCGAGCAGGGCGCTGAGCAGCGTCGTCTTGCCGCTGCCCGTCCCGCCGCTGACGAGGAAGGACAGCCGGGCCCGCATCAGGGCGCGCAGCACGCGGTCCCCGCCGGGTGGCACGGTGCCCGCCGCCGCCAACTCGTCGAGCGTGAAGGCATGCGGCCGTACCACCCGCAGCGACAGACAGGTGCAGCCGACGGCGACCGGCGGCAGCACCGCGTGCAGCCGGGTGCCGTCGGGCAGCCTTGCGTCGACCCAGGGCCGCGCGTCGTCGAGCCGTCGTCCGGCGACGGTGGCGAGGCGCTGCGCGAGCCGCCGTACGGCGCCCGCGTCCGGGAAGGCGACCGGTGCCAGTTCGAGACCGCCGCCCCGGTCCACCCACACCCGGTCAGGAGCGGACACCAGTACGTCCGTCACCGACGGGTCGGCGAGCAGCGGCTCCAGCGGTCCGCTGCCGACCAGCTCCGACCTGAGCTGCTCGGCGGCTCCGAGGATCTCGGCGTCTCCCAGCACCCGGCCCTGCTCCCGGAGGGCTTGCGCCACCCGTGCGGGCGTCGGCTCCGCCCCGCTCTCGGCCAGCCTGCGCCGTACACCGTCGAGCATCCCGGGCGCGGTCGGCATCCCGTGTGCGGCACCCGGCCCGCCCCGCGGTGCCGCCCCCGGCGCCCGTACGGGAACCCGCTCCTGCCCGTGCGGCCGTCCGACCGCCGTTGCCGGACCTCCGGCAAGTGCCGGTCCCGTCAACGGTCCGGAAGCGTGGCGCCCGGTCCCTCCCGCAGGGGGCCGATCGCTCTGTCGAGAGGCCCGTCCCGGCGCCTCGGACGCCCCCGTCCTGCGCGAGCCCGCCCCCCTCTCCGCCGCCGGGACATGCGCCACGGTCGTCCCTGGCCTCCCGCCCGACCGCGCCGCAGTCATCACATCCATCTCGCCCCAGGTCCCGTCCGACAGCCCCGCAGTCGTCACGTCCATCTCGCCCCGCCTTCCTCCGCTCATCACCGATCCGGCCCCGTCCCTCACGAACCGCTCCCGACCCGGCCGTCCGTCTCCGCCAGCGCCATCTCCCAGAACTCGCGGCAGAAGCGCGCCAGCGGGCCCCGGGCGGGGGTGCCAGGGGGGCGTCTGCTCTCGGTGGCGCGCAGGAGGCCGGACTCGACGGGCACCTCACCGACGAGGGGGAGGCCGAGCAGCCGGGCCACCTCACGGTCGTCGAGTCCGGAGGCGTAGGGTCCGCGCACCGCGACCCGGAGGTCGCGCAGGACCATGCCGACCGCGGCGGCCACCCGGCCGGCCGCCGCCACGGCCCGCAGCTCGGCGGGGACGACGAGGACCCCGACGTCGAGCTGCGCGAGGACCTCGGCGACGCCGTCGTCGATCCGGCGCGGCAGGTCGACGACGACCGTGCCGCCCCTTCGCCGGGCCGCGGCCAGCACAGCGCGTACGGCCTGCGGCGGCACGGAGACGCAGTCCCCGCGGTCCCAGCTGAGCACCCGCAGCGCATGCAGCTCGGGCAGCGATTCCTCCAGGGCGCCGCCGCCGACCCGCCCGCGGGAGGCCGCGAACGCCGGCCACCTCAGGCCGTCGGCGGTCTCACCGCCCAGGAGGACGTCGAGGCCGCCGCCCATCGGATCGGCGTCCACCAGCAGAGTGCGCAGCCCTTCCCGCGCGGAGGTGACGGCGAGCGCGCAGGCCAGCGTGGACGCCCCGGCGCCGCCCCGGCCTCCGATGACCCCGACGGTGAGGGCCGGACGGCCCACCCCCTCGGCGACGTCGGCGATACGGTCGACCAGCCATTGCTCGCCGTCCGGCAGCATCAGGACGTGGTCGGCACCGATCTCGACCGCCCGCTGCCAGATCCCCGAGTCGTCCTGGTCGCGGCCCACGAGGACGACCCCGCGCCTGCGCACGGCTCCGCGGACGCGTCGCGCCGCGTCGTCCCCGACGAGGACCAGTGGCGCGGCCTCCCAGCCGGCCGGCCACGCGGAAGCCGACGCCGCGGACGCCGAGGACGTCACGGGCGCTGCCGTCGTGAGCGCCCAGGACGGCGAGGAGCGCGATCCGGGCACCGAGTGGTGGACCTCCGGTGTGGCGCCCGCGGCCGCGCACAGGCGCAGCAGGTCGTCGAGGAGGTCCGGGTCCTCCGTGACGATCAGGGGTCCGCTCTGCCGGCCTCCGGAGGCGGGCGGCGGGTCGTGCGTGATGGTTCCGGTCATGGCTGCTCCCTCTGCGCGCGGCACCCGCGGTCGCGTCGGTGTCTCGTGGTCTCTCGCGCAGCCCCCGCGGCCCCGCGATCGGCGGCCGTGTGAAGGACCGGAATCCGGTCCCGCACGAGCGGCCGACATCACGCGTCCGGCAAAGGAGATCCGGCCGTAGAACTCGGCGCGGCCCGAACGCGTGGGAATCACGGTGCAGCGATCTGGAAAATCGTGTGGATCTTGGTCGAAAACTGTGGACAACTCGACGATTGTGAATATCGACTCACTCGAACCGGTGAGCCCCGTCCGACCTCGCTCCGCCCCTCGTGCGACTTCCGTAGAGCAGTCCGTTAACTACGCTCAGTAGTCAACGACGTCCATGACGGCGTCTGGGCCCCCGCGCCGCAACGGCTCGGGGCCCAGATCGAGGAAAGAGCGAAAAACCCACCCGGACATGCGACGACCCCCGCCGGGGGGGAGAGCGGGGGTCGTCTCCACGGCCGACTCGGGGGGGGAGGAGTCGGACCGGGTTAGCACGGTCGCGAACGATCCGTGACTTCCATGGTGTACCCGAGAGCCTTCTCAGGCAAACCCACACGCCCCACCTTACGCCGAATGGGCTGCGCCTATGCTCAGGGTCGTGGAAAACCACTCCTCGCCCCACTCCGCGCCGCACTCCATGCCTCGCGCGGCGGCCTTCTTCGACCTGGACAAGACGGTCATTGCGAAGTCGAGCACACTCACGTTCAGCAAGTCGTTCTACCAAGGCGGCCTGATCAACCGCCGGGCTGTGTTGCGTACCGCGTATGCCCAGTTCGTCTTCCTCGCCGGTGGAGCCGACCACGACCAGATGGAGCGGATGCGCGCGTACCTTTCGGCGCTGTGCCGCGGATGGAACGTCCAGCTGGTCAAGGAACTGGTCGCCGAGACCCTGCACGACCTGATCGACCCGATCATCTACGACGAGGCGGCCTCCCTGATCGAGGAGCACCACACCGCCGGCCGCGACGTCGTGATCGTGTCCACCTCGGGCGCCGAGGTCGTCGAGCCGATCGGTGAGCTGCTCGGCGCCGACCGGGTGGTGGCGACGCGCATGGTCGTGGGTGAGGACGGCTGTTTCACCGGAGAGGTGGAGTACTACGCGTACGGCCCGACGAAGGCGGAGGCGATCCGGGAGCTGGCCGGGTCCGAGGGATACGACCTGTCCCGCTGCTACGCCTACAGCGACTCGGCGACCGATGTCCCGATGCTGGAGGCCGTGGGCCACCCGCACGCCGTCAACCCCGACCGGGCACTGCGCAAGGAGGCCCTCGCGCGCGAGTGGCCGATTCTCGACTTCCACCGTCCGGTGCGGCTGAAGCAGCGGTTCGGGCGGTTCTCCGTGCCACCGCGGCCCGCGCTCGTCGTCGCTGCGGCGATAGGCGCCGCGGCGGCCACCGCCGGCCTCGTCTGGTACGCGAGCCGACGCCGCTCCCCGGCGGCCTGACTCGGTCCCCTCGTCGCCCGCCGGGCCGGCTCCCTGCCTGCCGAACCGCCCGATCAGCCGTTTCACCCGCGTATGAGCGCAAAAGTAAAGAAGTGCGACGAACACTTCCGCTTGCTCCGGCCCAGGAGTACAAAGGAATCAACGGCCCGCGAGACCAAGGACATCCGAAAGGATTACCTTAAACACGCATTTGGCCCCACGGACCGAGCATGGACACCGGGCACCCACGCGACGTCGACCCGTCGATTACGGGCCAGCCGCACCAGGTGACGGGCGAAGTTCCCGACCTGATGGGCACATCCGAGGACGCTTGGTAACCCGGTGGTCATGCCAGCGGCGGTACGAGCACTCGTACCGCCGCATTTCTGTACCGGCCCCACGGACAGCGCGCCGTGCGCGTTATGCCGCCCCGCGCTGGAGCGCCTCGCACACCGCCGTCGACTCGCGGGCGCCCAGCGCCACCGCCTCGCCGCAGTGGCCGATCCAGGCGGCCATGCCCTCCGGCGTCCCGGACACGTACCCGTCGAGCGCCGCCAGGTAGGCCGCGCGGCCCAGCTCGGCGTGGCCGACCTCGGCCGGGCAGACCGACTTGGGGTCCAGGCCGCTGCCGACCAGGACGATGCGCTCGGCCGCCCGCGCGACCAGTCCGTTGTGGGAGGCGAAGGGGCGCAGCGCCAGGATTTCCCCGTGCACCACGGCTGCCGTCACCAGCGCCGGAGCCGAACCACCGGCCGCGATCAGCTCGGCCAGGCCGTCCAGACGGCCGTGCGCCTCCCCTGCGTCGGGCAGTGGCAGCTCCACCATCGGTTCGTCCACCGGTTCGCCCCGCCGACGCGGCCGGCCCACCTCGTCGGCCTGGGTCGCGGCCGCCACCAGGTGCAGCCGGGCCAGCACCCGCAGCGGCGACTGGCGCCAGATGGACAGCAGCTGTCCCGCCTCGGCGGTGAGCCGCAGCGCGGCGCCCACCGCGCGCGCCTCGTCGTCGCCGCTGAAGTCGCTGCGCCGGCGCACCTCCTCCAGGGCCCAGTCCGCGCCGGACAGCGCCGCCGAACCCCGGGCGCCGCGCAGTGCCGCCTCGGAGGTGATCTCGTTGCTGCGGCGTCGCATGATCCGGTGGCCGTAGACACGGTCCACGGCCTTGCGTACGGACTCCACGGACTCGGACACCCCGGGCAGGGCACCCAGGGCCGCGAGCGGATCGGCGTTCGCGCCTGTCGTACTCATGGGTAAGACCCTACGCAAACCCGCGCCGCGCCCCACGAACGAGTGGTCTTCTTCACCCCTCACCAGCCTCCAGTGCCACGTACAGCTATCGAGACACTACCGTTGGTGAACATGAAAATTGCTTTCGTCGGGAAGGGCGGCAGCGGCAAGACCACCCTGTCCTCCCTGTTCGTCCGCCATCTCGCCGCCACCGGCGCACCCGTCGTCGCGATCGACGCCGACATCAATCAGCACCTGGGGGCCGCACTGGGCCTCGACGAGGCGGACGCGGCCACGCTGCCCGCGATGGGCGAGCGCCTTCCGCTGATCAAGGAGTACCTGCGCGGCACGAACCCGCGCCTCCCCTCCGCCGACACGATGATCAAGACGACACCGCCCGGCGAGGGCTCGCGCCTGCTGCGGGTGCGCGAGGACAACCCGGTCTACGACGCCTGCGCCCGGCCGGTGGAACTCGACGGCGGGGCCGTCCGTCTGATGGTCACCGGCCCTTTCACGGACGCCGACCTGGGAGTCGCCTGCTACCACTCCAAGACCGGAGCGGTGGAGCTGTGCCTGAACCACCTCGTCGACGGCCGTGACGAGTACGTCGTGGTGGACATGACCGCCGGCTCGGACTCGTTCGCCTCCGGCATGTTCACCCGTTTCGACATCACGTTCCTCGTCGCCGAGCCGACCCGGAAGGGGGTCTCCGTCTACCGCCAGTACAAGGAGTACGCCCGCGACTTCGGCGTCACCCTGAAGGTCGTCGGCAACAAGGTCCAGGGCCAGGACGACCTCGACTTCCTGCGCGACGAGGTCGGGGAGGACCTCCTGGTCACCGTCGGCCACTCGGACTGGGTGCGTGCCATGGAGAAGGGCCGCCCGCCCCGGTTCGAGCTCCTGGAGGAGGCCAACGGCCGGGCGCTGCGCGCGCTGCACACGGCCGTCGACGCGACGTACGAGCTGCGGGACTGGGCGCGTTACACCGAGCAGATGGTCCACTTCCACCTGCGGAACGCCCGCAGTTGGGGCAACGAGCGCACCGGGGAGGACCTGGCGGCGCAGGTCGACCCCGACTTCGGGCTCGGCGAGGAGGTCACCGCACCCGCGTGACCTGCCACGTGAGACCTCCTCGCGCGACCGCACTCGTGCCTGCTCCGGGCAGGGGGCGCTACTGCTTGGCGGCCGGTGCCCCGGGCACGCCCTTCGGCGCCGGTGCGGGCGCGGCCGACAGGAAGGACGCCCAGCCCTTCTCGGGGGCCTCCCCGACGCCGAGGGTGCGCAGCTTCTTCAGGACCTTCGGGTCCTGGGCGTCGAGCCAGTCCGCGAGTTGCCGGAAGGAGACACAGCGCACTTCCTCCTTGGTGCACACCGTCTCCACGACCTCCTCGACGGCGCGCATGTAGGTGCCGCCGTTCCAGGACTCGAAGTGGTTGCCGATGACGAGGGGCGCCCGGTTGCCGTCGTAGGCCCGCTCGAAGCCCTGGAGGAGGCTGTCCCGCATCTGGTCACCCCACCCCTCGCGCTTGGCGGGGTCCCCCTGGGTGGCGGTGCCCGACTGGTTGACCATGTAGTTGTAGTCCATGGTCAGCTGCTCGTAGGAGTGGCCGGGGAACGGCACGAGCTGCATCGACAGGTCCCACAGGCCCTCCTTCTTCGACGGCCAGACCTGGTTGTTCACGCCGCTGCTGTCGTACCGGAAGCCCATCTGGCTCGCGGCCTTCGTGAAGTTCTTCTGGCCCTCCAGGCACGGGGTGCGGGCGCCGATCAGCTCCTTGTCGTAGTCGAAGGGGAGCGGCGCCGCGTTCTTCGTCCCGGTGTTGGTCTTCCAGGTCTTCACGAACTGCTTGGCCTGCGTGATCTCCTCCTTCCACTCCTCGACCGACCACTCGCCGACGCCGCCGCCGGCGCCGCAGAAGTGGCCGTTGAAGTGGGTGCCGATCTCGTTGCCCTCCTGCCAGGCCAGCCGCAGCTGCTTGACGGTGTCGGTGATGCCCTGCTCGTCGTTGAAGCCGATGTCGGAACGGCCCGGGGAGTGCTGCGGAGGGTTGTACAGGTCCCGCTTCTCCGTCGGCAGCATGTACACGCCGCTCAGGAAATACGTCATCGTGGCGTTGTTCTCCTTGGCCACTTCGCGGAAGTGGGAGAACAGCTTCTGGCTGTCCTCACCCGCGCCGTCCCACGAGAACACCACGAACTGCGGGGGTTTCTGACCGGGCTTGAGGCGTTCGGGCCGGGGCAGGTGCGGCTGGGCCCCGGTGTACGCGGTGGAACCGTCGCCGATCAGCCGCACGGCGTTCTTGGGCGCCGGTGCCGCTTTCCCCTTCTCCTTCTCCGAACCTCGCGTCCCTTCGGAGCCGTTGCCGCTGTCGATCGCGCAACCGGCGAGCGACGCGGCGCAGACCGCGGCGACCACGGCGCGCGCGGCCATCCTGTGGGAAGCCATCCTGCGGGTGGCGGCCATGTCCGCCCACCTTCTTCCTTCTCTCGGGCCAACGCCGACGAGGCGATGTCGGGTGCTGAGCCGGGCCGTTCCGTCAGCGCCGTCAAGGTGACACGGAAATGAGAAGGAATTAGTACGACAAGCCGATGAAATAACTGATTCACCCGAATACGCGGGGCACTACTCCATTCGCGCTAAAAAACTATGCCTCTTCTTTACTCTGAATTACTCTTTGTTTACTCGCTGTAATCGAACGAGCTCAGGAGTCGGACACATGTCAGCCTGCGTCCCCGCCCGCGCCGACTCGGCCCGGACCGAACACGTTCACCCACCCCACAGTCCTCCGCCCGGCGGCTCCCGGCGCTTCCGCGTCGCGGGCGCCGACGTCTCGGCCGCGATCGCGGTCTTCCTCATCGCTCTCCCCCTCTCCCTGGGCATCGCCCTCGCCACCGGCGCCCCCCTCCAGGCGGGCCTCGTCGCCGCAGCGGTGGGCGGGATCGTCGCCGGGCGGATCGGCGGCTGTCCGCTCCAGGTCAGCGGCCCGGCAGCCGGACTCACCGTGGTCACCGCCGACCTCATCCAGCGCTACGGATGGCGTACGACCTGCGCCATCACCGTGCTCGCCGGGCTCGCCCAACTGGGCCTCGGCTGCCTGCGCGTGGCGCGCTCGGCGCTCGCCGTGAGCCCCGCGATCGTGCACGGCATGCTGGCCGGCATCGGCGTCACCATCGCCGTCGCGCAGCTGCACATCGTCCTCGGCGGCACCCCGCAGAGCTCCGTCCCCGACAACCTGGTCGCCCTGCCCGCCCAGCTGGCCGACCTGCACCCCGCCGACCTGGCCGTGAGCGTGCTGACCCTGTCCCTGCTGCTGCTCTGGCCCCGCATCCCCGGCCGCGCCGGACAGCTGCTGGGCAAGCTCCCCGCCGCGCTGATCGCCGTCGCCGGGGCCACCGCGGTCGCCGCCCTCGCCGGGCTGAGCCTGCCCAAGGTCGACCTGCCGTCCTGGAGCAGCCACGCCCTGGCCACGCTGCCCGACGGTCCGGTGCTCGGCCTCGTCGCCGCCGTCCTCACCACCACGCTGGTGTGCAGCGTGCAGTCCCTGCTCGGCGCGGTCGCCGTGGACAAACTGGTGGCCGCCCGGCCCGTGTCGACCGGTCACGTCAAGCGCTCCGACCTCGACCGCGAACTGCTCGGGCAAGGTGCCGCCAACATCGTCTCGGGGTCGCTCGGAGGGCTGCCCATCGCCGGTGTGGCCGTGCGCAGTTCGGCGAACGTGGCGGCTGGCGCCGTCAGCCGGAACTCCACGATGCTGCACGGCGTTCTCGTGGTGATCGCGGCACTGCTGATGGTCCCGGCCCTGGAGCTCATCCCGCTGGCCTCGCTCGCCTCCCTGGTCATGGCCGTCGGCCTCAAGATGGTCTCGCTCAACCACATCCGCACGGTGACCCGCCACCGTGAGGTGCTGGTCTACGCGGTCACCACCTGCGGCGTGGTGTTCCTCGGCGTCCTGGAGGGCGTCGCGCTGGGCATCGCCGTCGCCGTCGGGGTAGCCCTGCACCGCCTCACCCGCACCCGGATCACCCACGACGACGCGCAGGGAGTCCATCACGTTCACGTGCGGGGCCAGTTGACGTTCCTCGCCGTGCCCAGGCTCAGCCGCGTCCTGCACCAGGTGCCGAACGGAGCGGACGCGGTGGTGGAGCTGGACGGGTCGTTCATGGACCACGCGGCCTACGAGGCGCTGCAGGACTGGCAGAAGACGCACACCGCACAGGGCGGCGCCGTCGACATCACCGGCCGCCGGCCCGGCACCCGCATCTCCGAGCCGGCCGAGGCCGACGGCTGCCGCTGCCGCCCCTGGACCCCGTGGCGCAACCACCAGTGCGAACGACCGCCGTCGGCACCGTCACCCGGCACGGACCGGCAGGCCACCACCGGCAGACCCCCCGGCGGGCACCCGGCCGGCGCCCCCGGCACGGCGACCGGAGCGACACCGGGAGCCGCCGCTCAGGCCACCGGCCCGGCCGCCAGACCAGACGCACCCGGCACGCCCGACGGTTCAACCGTCCGCACCACGTCCACCAGCCCCACCGCGTCCGTCGGTCCCACCCGCTCCGCGAGACCCACCAAGGGTGAACTCGCCCGTGGCATCAGCGCGTTCCACCGCAACACCGCCCCGCTGATGCGCCACGAGCTGGCCCGGCTGGCGCGGGAGGGGCAGCAGCCTTCCCAGCTGTTCCTGACGTGCGCCGACTCCCGGGTCGTCACGTCGATGATCACCTCCAGTGGCCCCGGCGACCTCTTCGTTGTGCGCAACGTCGGCAACCTCGTGCCGCTGCCCGGCGAGGAGAGCGGTGACGACTCGGTGGCCGCCGCGATCGAGTACGCCGTGGACGTGCTGAAGGTGCGGTCCGTCACCGTGTGCGGGCACTCCGGGTGCGGAGCCATGCAGGCACTGCTCGGTGCCGAGCCCGGGGGTGCGCGGACGCCCCTCCAGCGCTGGCTGCGGCACGGCCTCCCGAGCCTTGAGCACGTGTCCACGAGCGAAGACGCGGACGGGGGCAAGGACGCCGACGGTGTCGGGACCGGCCGCCGTCGGTCGCCCCGGCTGGCCGGACGCGAGCCCGCCGACGCCGCCGAGCGGCTGTGCCTGGCCAACGTGGTCCAGCAACTGGAGCACCTGCGCGCCCACGAGTCGGTGGCCCGGGCCCTGGGCGCCGGAGACCTGGAGCTGCACGGCATGTACTTCCACGTCGGCGAGGCCCAGTCGTACCTGCTGTCCGAGGACGAGGAAGGCGGCGTGTTCCAGCTCGTGCTGGAGACGGACCTGACCGCCTGACCCCCCGAGCGTCCGGGCGGTCCCGGAGAGCCGAGGCGCGGGCCGGTGTGAGCGGCGTTACACACACTGAACCCCGCGCCGTCGGCGTCCGTGGGTACGGATGACCACTGACCGCGAAGGACACGCGAGGACACAGGAAGGGCATGCGGCGCGCAGGACCGCCGGACAGGTCTAAACCATTTGCCCGTCGACCCTTGTCATCGGCCCCCCGGGTCTGATGAGCTGTGGCCTGGGACACAACGGACAACCCTGAGAAAGGGAGATGTCGTGAGCAACGAATCCTTGGCCAACCTGCTCAAGGAAGAACGCAGGTTCGCGCCCCCCGCCGGCCTGGCCGCGAACGCCAACGTCACGGCAGAGGCGTACGAACAGGCCAAGGCTGACAGGCTCGGCTTCTGGGCCGAGCAGGCCCGCAGGCTGACCTGGGCGAAGGAGCCGACCGAGACGCTCGACTGGTCGAACCCGCCGTTCGCCAAGTGGTTCGCGGACGGCACGCTGAACGTCGCCTACAACTGCGTGGACCGGCACGTGGAGGCAGGCAACGGCGACCGCGTCGCCATCCACTTCGAGGGCGAGTCCGGCGACAGCCGCGCCCTCACCTACGCGCAGCTCAAGGACGAGGTCTCCAAGGCCGCCAACGCCCTGCTGGAGCTGGGTGTGCGGAAGGGCGACCGGGTCGCGATCTACATGCCGATGATTCCCGAGACCGCGATCGCGATGCTGGCATGCGCCCGCATCGGCGCCGCGCACTCGGTGGTCTTCGGCGGCTTCTCCTCGGACGCGCTGGCCACCCGCATCCAGGACGCCGACGCCCGCGTCGTCATCACCGCCGACGGCGGTTACCGGCGCGGCAAGCCGTCCGCGCTCAAGCCCGCCGTCGACGAGGCCGTCGAGCGCGCCGGGATCGTCGAGCACGTGCTCGTCGTCCGCCGCACCGGCCAGGACGTCGACTGGGACGCCTCCCGCGACAAGTGGTGGCACGAGACCGTCGACGGGCAGTCCGCCGAGCACACGCCCGAGGCGTTCGACGCGGAGCACCCGCTGTTCATCCTGTACACGTCCGGTACGACGGGTAAGCCCAAGGGCATCCTGCACACCTCCGGCGGCTACCTGACGCAGGCGGCGTACACGCACTGGGCCGTCTTCGACCTCAAGCCGGAGACCGACGTCTTCTGGTGCACCGCCGACGTCGGCTGGGTCACCGGTCACTCGTACATCGTCTACGGCCCGCTCGCCAACGGCGCGACGCAGGTCATGTACGAGGGCACCCCGGACACCCCGCACCAGGGCCGGTTCTGGGAGATCGTCCAGAAGTACAAGGTCTCCATCCTCTACACCGCGCCCACCGCGATCCGGACGTTCATGAAGTGGGGCGACGACATCCCCGCGAAGTTCGACCTGTCGTCCCTGCGGGTCCTCGGTTCGGTCGGCGAGCCGATCAACCCCGAGGCGTGGGTGTGGTACCGCAAGAACATCGGCGCGGACGCGACCCCGGTCGTGGACACCTGGTGGCAGACCGAGACCGGCGCGATGATGATCACGCCGCTGCCGGGCGTCACCGAGGCCAAGCCGGGCTCCGCCCAGCGCGCGCTCCCCGGCATCTCCGCGACCGTCGTCGACGACGAGGCCAACGAGGTGCCGAACGGTGGCGGCGGGTACCTGGTCCTCACCGAGCCGTGGCCGTCGATGCTGCGCACCATCTGGGGCGACGACCAGCGGTTCATCGACACGTACTGGTCGCGTTTCGAGGGCAAGTACTTCGCGGGCGACGGTGCCAAGAAGGACGACGACGGCGACATCTGGCTCCTCGGCCGGGTCGACGACGTGATGCTCGTCTCCGGCCACAACATCTCCACCACCGAGGTCGAGTCGGCCCTCGTCTCGCACCCGTCGGTCGCCGAGGCGGCCGTGGTCGGCGCGGCGGACGAGACCACCGGCCAGGCCATCGTGGCCTTCGTGATCCTGCGCGGCGCGGCGGCGGAGAGCGAGGACCTGGTCACCGAGCTGCGCAACCACGTCGGCGCCACGCTCGGCCCGATCGCCAAGCCCAAGCGGATCCTGCCGGTGGCGGAGCTGCCGAAGACCCGCTCCGGCAAGATCATGCGCCGTCTGCTGCGCGACGTCGCGGAGAACCGCCAGCTCGGAGACGTCACGACCCTGACGGACTCGACGGTCATGGACCTCATCCAGTCGAAGCTCCCGGCTGCCTCCAGCGAGGACTGAGCCCCGGACGAGGACTGAGCCACGGACACCGAGGGCACCCGGCACCGCACACGTGCCGGGTGCCCTCGCCCTGTGGGAGCGCCTGGGCCCGGGTAAGCTGAGGAGGACGTTAGAGACCCATCAAGATCCTCATGGTGCGCCGGGAAGTCTGGTCGGCACGTGTTCCGTGCTGCCCACCGACCGGAGGTTCTCCTCGTGACCGCGCCCCGCACTCCCCGCAAGGTCTTCGGACGGTTGTCCCTTCCGGAGCGGAACTACCTCGCGGACGCGCTGCGCACCGAAACCGTGGGTGGCGTCCTGCTGCTCGTCGCCGCCGTCGCCGCCCTGGTCTGGGCGAACGTCCCGGCGCTGCGCGACAGCTACGAGAGCGTCGGCCACTTCCACTTCGGCCCCGAGGCCCTCGGCCTGAACCTGTCGGTCGCGCACTGGGCCGCCGACGGACTCCTCGCCGTCTTCTTCTTCGTCGCCGGCATCGAGCTCAAGCGCGAGCTGGTCGCCGGTGACCTCAAGGACCCCAAGGCCGCCGCCCTCCCGGTGGTGGCGGCACTGTGCGGCATGGTCGTACCGGCGGTCGTCTACACCGTCACCACCTCCGCCGGCGGCGGTTCACTGGCGGGCTGGGCCGTGCCGACCGCCACCGACATCGCCTTCGCACTCGCCGTGCTCGCCGTCATCGGCACGTCGCTGCCGAGCGCCCTGCGCGCCTTCCTGCTGACGCTCGCCGTCGTCGACGACCTGTTCGCCATCCTGATCATCGCCGTCTTCTTCACCGACACCCTGAACTTCGCCGCGCTGGGCGGCGCGGTCGCCGGCCTCGCCGTCTTCTGGCTGCTGCTGCGCAAGGGTGTGCGCGGCTGGTACGTGTACGTTCCGCTCGGCCTCGTGATCTGGGGCCTGATGTACAACAGCGGCATCCACGCCACCATCGCCGGCGTCGCGATGGGCCTGATGCTGCGCTGCCACACGCGCGAGGGCGAGGAGCACTCCCCCGGCGAGCGCATCGAGCACCTGGTGCGCCCGCTGTCGGCAGGGCTGGCCGTGCCGCTGTTCGCGCTGTTCAGCGCGGGTGTGGCCGTCTCCGGCGGGGCCCTGGCCGAGGTGTTCACCCAGCCGGAGACCCTCGGCGTGGTGCTCGGGCTCGTCGTCGGCAAGACGCTGGGCGTCTTCGGCGGCACCTGGCTGACCTCGCGCTTCACCAGGGCGTCGCTCAGTGACGACCTGGAGTGGGCCGACGTGTTCGCGGTGGCAACCCTGGCCGGCATCGGCTTCACCGTCTCGCTCCTGATCGACGAGCTGGCCTTCGAGGGCGACACGGCGCTGACCGACCAGGTCAAGGCCGCCGTCCTCATCGGCTCGCTCATCGCGGCGGTTCTGGCGACGGTGCTGCTGAAGATACGGAACGCGAAGTACCGGGGGATGGTCGCCGAGGAGGAGCGCGACGACGACCTCAGCGGCGTACCGGACATCTACGAGGAGGACGACCCCGCGTATCACCTGCGGGTGGCCGCCGTCTACGAGAAGAAGGCCGCCGAGCACCGCCGGATCGCCCAGGAGATGGAGTCGGCGCGGCTTGCCGAAGTCGCGGGCGGGGCAGGCGATGAGGGCGACGGTCCGGCATGATCTGACGAGACGGTACAAAAGACGGGACCGTCAGCAGTCGGAGCGGACACGGGCAGGCCGGAGCAGGGCGGCCCGGGGACGACCCGACGCCACGGAACCGTACGCAGATGAGCCAGCAGAAGAGGGAGACCGCGATGAGCGCACCCGACGGCAGCCCGGTCGGCACCGAACGCAGCATCGGCCAGCTGTTCGCCTCGGCGACCACCGAAATGTCGGCGCTCGTGCACGACGAGATCGCGCTGGCGAAGGCGCAGCTGAGGCAGGACGTGAAGCGCGGGGCGACGAGCGGCGGCGCGTTCTCCGCCGCGGGTCTGCTCCTGGTGTTCTCGCTGCCGATGCTGAGCTTCGCGCTGGCCTACGGCATCCGGACCTGGAGCCACTGGAACCTCGCGGTCTGCTTCCTGCTGTCCTTCGCGGCCAACGTCCTGATCGCCGGCCTCCTCGCGCTGATCGGCGTCGTGTTCGCCAAGAAGGCCAAGAAGGGCCGCGGTCCGCAGAAGGTCGCCGCCTCGATGAAGCAGTCGGCGGGCGTGCTGCAGAACGCCAAGCCGCACCCGCGTCCGGAACTGCCCGCGGACCGGTCCCCCGAAGCGATCGAGGCTGTGGCACGCTCGACCTCATGACGGGCTCCACCACCCCTTCGGGGCAATCCTCCTCGGCGCAGCACCCCACGTCGGTCGTACGGCTCGGAATCCCGGGCGGGCGCGAGGTGACCCACCGGGACGTCGCGGCCAACGGTGCCCGGTTCCACATCGCCGAGCTGGGTGACGGGCCGCTGGTACTGCTGCTGCACGGTTTCCCGCAGTTCTGGTGGACCTGGCGGCACCAGTTGGCGGCGCTCGCCGACGCCGGTTTCCGCGCGGTCGCCATGGACCTGCGCGGCGTCGGCGGCAGCGACCGCACCCCGCGCGGTTACGACCCGGCGGGTCTCGCCCTCGACATCACCGGCGTGGTCCGCTCACTGGGCGAGCCGGACGCCGCGCTGGTCGGTCACGACCTCGGCGGTTACCTGGCGTGGACGGCCGCCGCGATGCGGCCCAAGCTGGTGCGGCGGCTCGCGGTGTCCTCGATGCCGCATCCCCGGCGCTGGCGCTCGGCCATGCTCGGGGACGTCCGCCAGAGCCGGGCGGGCTCCTACATCTGGGGTTTCCAGCGCCCCTGGGTGCCGGAGCGTCAACTGACCGCGGACGACGGCGCCCTCGTCGGCCGGCTGCTGCACGACTGGTCCGGGCCGCGGCTGCTGGACGACGAGGCGGTGGCGGCGTACCGCCGTGCCATGTGCATCCCGTCCACGGCGCACTGCTCGGTCGAGCCGTACCGCTGGCTGGTGCGGTCGCTGGCCCGTCCGGACGGCATCCAGTTCTACCGCCGGATGAAGCGGCCGGTACGGGTGCCGACACTGCATCTGCACGGCTCGCTGGACCCGGTGATGCGCACGCGGAGCGCCGCCGGATCGGGCCGGTACGTCGAAGCGCCCTATCGCTGGCGGTTGTTCGACGGGCTCGGGCACTTCCCGCACGAAGAGGATCCGGTCGCCTTCTCCACCGAACTGATCAATTGGCTGAAGGATCCCGAACCCGATCGGTGACCGAACCGCTGCCGTACGGTCACCGAACGGACGCGCCCGGTATCCGAACCGGAACGCCTGTCCTGTGAACGGCCACTTGCCCGGCGCATAGGCCAATTGGGGGCCCGGGGAGAGGTTATCGACCTTGGGGCGGGGGCAGACGTCCCGGTATGGGCTGGACGCACGACTACAGTGACGTAGCACGCGACGGCCGCTCCACGAGCGGCGTGAGCAGTACCCACCGACGCGGCAGCACCCCGCAACTCGCGGGTGCGGACCTGCGGGTGGGCATTCCGCGCATCCTGCGCCGCCGGGCCCGCTGGGTCTCCGTCCGCCTGCGCCATCCGCGGACCTGACGCACCCGGACCTGACGCACCGGGCCTGACGCACCGGGCCTCCGCTTCCGGGTCCCGCTCCCGGGACGCCTCGGTGCCCGGTACGCCTCGGCGCTCCCGCGCGTGCTGTCCGACCGGGCTAGAGCGCGCAGCTGTCGCTGTCCACCTGCTGGGTGGCGGTGCGGCCCTCGCTGATGTCCTCGCGGATCTCGTCCGCGGTGAGCGCGTACCCGGTGTCGGGGTCGTCCAGGGACTTGGCGAAGACCACGCCGTACACCTCGCCGCGCGGGGTCAGCAGCGGGCCGCCGGAGTTGCCCTGACGGACGGTCGCGTACAGCGAGTAGACGTCCCGGCGCACGGTGTCGCGGTGGTAGATGTCCGGCCCGTTGGCGGTGATGCGCCCGCGCACGCGTGCGGCGCGGACGTCGTACGCCCCGTTCTCCGGGAAGCCCGCGACGATCGCGCCGTCGTCGCCCTGCGCGTCCTCGTCCTCGCCGGTGAACCGCAGCGCGGGCGCGTCGAGTTCGGGCACGTCCAGTACGGCGATGTCGCGCCGCCAGTCGTAGAGGACGACCGTCGCGTCGTACTTGCGGCCCTCGCCGCCTATCTGCACGGTGGGTTCGTCGACGCCGCCCACCACGTGGGCGTTGGTCATGACGCGGCGGTCGGCGAAGACGAAACCGGTGCCTTCGAGGACCTTGCCGCAGTCGGGAGCGGTGCCCATGACCTTGACGATGGAGCGCTTGGCGCGGACCGCGACCGGGCTGTTCGCCAGCGCCGGGTCGGGCGGCTGCGTGTTGGGGATCGACTCGTTGGCGAACGGGCTGAAGACCTGGGGGAAGCCGTTCTTGTCGAGGACCGAGGTGAAGCTGTCGAACCAGTTGTCGGCGCCCGCGGGCAGCACCTCCTGCACTCCCGCGAGCACCGTGGACTGGCGCACCTCCTTGCCGACCGTCGGCATCGTGGTCCGCGCGAGGGCGGAGCCGAGCAGCCAGGCGACCAGGAGCATGGCGACGACGTTGACCAGGGCGCCGCCGGTGGCGTCCAGGGCGCGGGCCGGGGACCACGTGATGTAGCGGCGCAGCTTGTTGCCCAGATGGGTCGTCAGGGCCTGGCCCACGGAGGCGCACACGATGACGACGACGACCGCGACGACGGCGGCGGTGGTGCTCACCTCCGCGTCGTCCGTCAGCGCGTCCCAGACCACCGGCAGCAGGTAGACGGCGACGAGACCGCCGCCGAGGAAGCCGATGACCGACAGGATGCCGACGACGAAGCCCTGGCGGAAGCCGACGATCGCGAACCAGACGGCGGCCAGCAGCAACAGGATGTCCAGCACGTTCACTGATTCAGGCCTCGCCTTGTCGTCTGCGGTACGCAGGCCACCCTGTCATGCGTGCCAGTCCAGCGGGACCTGCTTGTCCCGGTCCCAGGGCCGCTCCCAGCCGGCGAAGTGCAGCAGCCGGTCGATGAGTCCGGCGGTGAAGCCCCACACGAGCGCCGATTCGACCAGGAATGCGGGGCCCCGGTGACCTCGGGGGTGGACGGCCGTCACCCGGTTGGCGGGATCCGTGAGATCCGCCACGGGGACCGTGAAGACGCGCGCGGTCTCGGCCGGGTCGACGACGCCGACCGGGCTGGGATCGCGCCACCAGCCCAGCACCGGGGTGACGACGAAGCCGCTCACCGGGATGTAGAGCTTGGGCAGCACGCCGAAGAGCTGGACGCCGGCCGGGTCGAGCCCGGTCTCCTCCTCGGCCTCGCGCAGGGCGGCCCGCAGCGGTCCGTCACCGCGCGGATCCCCGTCCTCGGGGTCGAGGGCGCCGCCGGGGAAGGCGGGCTGGCCGGGATGGGAACGCAGGGAACCGGCCCGCTCCATCAGCAGCAGCTCGGGCCCGCGCCCGCCCGCCTCGCCGACCTCGCCCGCACGGGAGCCGTCGCCGAAGAGGATCAGGACGGCGGACTGGCGGCCGGCGCCGTCGGCGGGCGGCAGGAACCGGCTCAGCTGGGTCGGCCGGACCGTCTCGACGGCCCGCACCACCGGGTCAAGCCAGTCCGGCAGCCCGTCCTTGCCGAGGATCGCCCCCCGAGCGTGATCCCGCGTGGGGTCATGCGTGTCGCTCACTCGTGTCATCTCCACCCCCGCCCTGCAGAGTCCAACGCCCGGCACCCCCGAGATCGTTCCGTCACCCGGCCCCCAGCGGCGGCGCCGGCTTGCCGCCCGCGTCCAGGTACGCCTGCGGGGGCTTCAGCCGCTGCCCCGGGAAGCCGCCCTTCTCGTACTTGAGCAGCTTCTTCGCCTTCTCCGGGTCCGTCTCGCCCTCGCCGTACGCCGGGCACAGCGGGGCGATGGGGCACGCACCGCAGGCGGGCTTGCGGGCGTGGCAGATGCGGCGGCCGTGCCAGATCACGTGGTGGGAGAGGTCGGTCCAGTCGCTCTTCGGGAAGAGCGCGCCGACGGCGGCCTCGATCTTGTCCGGGTCGGTCTCCGCGGTCCACCGCCAGCGGCGCACCAGGCGCTGGAAGTGCGTGTCCACGGTGATGCCGGGGCGGCCGAACGCGTTGCCCAGCACGACGAACGCGGTCTTGCGGCCCACGCCGGGCAGCTTGACGAGGTCTTCGAGGCGTCCGGGGACCTCGCCGCCGAAGTCCTCCGCCAGCGCCTTGGACAGCCCTATGACGGACCTGGTCTTGGCCCGGAAGAAGCCGGTCGGGCGCAGGATCTCCTCGACCTCCTCGGGAACCGCGGCGGCCAGGTCCTCGGGGGTGGGGTACTTGGCGAAGAGCGCGGGCGTCGTCTGGTTGACCCTCAGGTCGGTGGTCTGGGCGGACAGCACCGTGGCCACGACCAGCTGGAACGGGTTCTCGAAGTCCAGCTCCGGGTGGGCGTACGGATAGACCTCGGCCAGCTCGCGGTCGATACGGCGGGCGCGGCGGACCAGCGCGGTGCGGGACTCGCCGCCCGGCGGCTCGGCGGCGACGGTCTTCGCCGGGGCGACGCCCTTGACGGCGGCCGCGGCCTTCTTCGGGACGACGGCGGGCTTCTTGGCGGGCGCCTGCCGCTTGAGGGGCGCGGTCTTCTTGACTGCCGTCTTCTTGACTGCCGTCTTCTTGACTGCCGTCTTCTTGACTGCCGTCTTCTTGACTGCCGTCTTCTTCGTGGCGGTCTTCTCAGCTGCGGTCTTCTTCGGGGCCGTCTTCTTCGCGGCGGCCGTCTTCGCGCCCGCCGTGCTCTTCTCGCCCGCGGCGGCCTTCTTGGTTGCGGCGGCCTTCTTGCCCGCGGCGGTTCTCTTGCTCGCCGGGGTCTTCTCGACCGAGTCCGTCTGCTCGCTCGCGGCGCTCTTCTTCACGGCACCCTTCTCCGCACTCACCCTCTTGGCAGGTGCTGACCTCTTTGTCGCTTTTGCCGATTTCCTACCGCCATCGGGAGCCCGTTCGCCCACAGCGGAATCACGACGTACACCCACCCGCGCAACCCCCAGGCCTGTGCTCCCACCGGCGATTTGGACACCCGGCCAGCCTACGACCCGGTACCGTCATCCGCCCCGGACCTCGAAGATCGGCGTCCAATTGGACCCCTGCCGCGTACCCCGGGACATCAGTGCGGCATCCTTGTGACAGATCACACTGTTTGGACTGTCCGGCAAAATGGGCACCACGGACCCCTGGTACACCGGGGGAACAAGATCCTCTGAGCCGGTCGACAAGGAGAGAACTCGTGGACGACGTTCTGCGGCGCAACCCGCTCTTCGCGGCGCTCGACGACGAGCAATCCGCGGAACTCCGCGCCTCCATGAGTGAGGTGACCCTCGCTCGCGGCGACACCCTGTTCCACGAGGGCGACCCCGGAGACCGCCTCTACGTGGTCACGGAAGGCAAGGTCAAGCTCCACCGCACGTCCCCCGACGGGCGCGAGAACATGCTGGCCGTCGTCGGTCCCAGCGAGCTGATCGGCGAGCTGTCGCTCTTCGACCCGGGCCCGCGCACGGCGACCGGCACGGCGCTGACCGAGGTCAAGCTGCTCGCCCTCGGCCACGGTGACCTCCAGCCCTGGCTGAACGTCCGCCCCGAGGTGGCCACCGCGCTGCTGCGCGCCGTCGCCCGTCGCCTGCGCAAGACCAACGACGCCATGTCGGACCTGGTCTTCTCGGACGTGCCCGGCCGTGTCGCCCGCGCCCTGCTCGACCTCTCGCGCCGCTTCGGCGTGCAGTCGGAGGAGGGCATCCACGTGGTGCACGACCTGACGCAGGAGGAGCTGGCCCAGCTGGTCGGCGCGTCCCGCGAGACGGTCAACAAGGCGCTGGCGGACTTCGCCCAGCGCGGCTGGCTCCGTCTGGAGGCACGCGCGGTGATCCTGCTGGACGTCGAGCGGCTGGCCAAGCGCTCCCGCTGACCCCACGTCTCCAGGTCCCCCGGCCCTCGCCCCCCCCCCCCCCCCCAGGGGGGCCTAGTCGGACAGCTGGATCAGCCCGTGCTCGCCGAGGTACTCCAGCTGCGCCCGCACCGACAGCTCCGCCGCGGGCCACAGGGAGCGGTCGACGTCCGCGTAGACGTGGGCGACGACCGCGCCGGGCGTGCGGTGGCCGTCCTCCACCGCCGTCTCGACCTGGGCGAGGCGGTGGGCGCGATGGGCGAGGTAGTACTCCACGACGCCCTGGGCGTCCTCCAGGACGGGCCCGTGCCCCGGCAGCACCGTGTGCACCCCGTCGTCGGCCGTGAGCGACCTGAGCCTGCGCAGCGAGTCCAGGTAGTCGCCGAGGCGGCCGTCGGGGTGGGCCACCACCGTCGTGCCGCGCCCCAGGACGGTGTCGCCCGTCAGGACCGCCCGGTCGGCCGGGAGATGGAAGCACAGCGAGTCGGCGGTGTGCCCCGGGGTCGGTACGACCCTCAGCTCCAGCCCGCCCACGCCGATCACGTCCCCCGCGGCCAGCCCCTCGTCGCCCAGCCGCAGCGCCGGGTCCAGTGCCCGTACGTTCGTGCGCGTCAGCTCGGCGAAGCGCGCGGCGCCCTCCGCGTGGTCCGGGTGACCGTGCGTCAGGAGGGTCAGCGCGACCCGCTTGCCGGCCCGCTCGGCCGTGTCGACGACGCGCCGCAGGTGGGCGTCGTCCAGCGGACCCGGGTCGACGACGACGGCCAGGTCGGAGTCGGGTTCGGCGAGGATCCAGGTGTTCGTGCCGTCCAGGGTCATCGCCGAGGCGTTGGGGGCGAGGACGTTCACCGCGCGCGCGGTGGCCGGGCCCGACAGGACACCGCCGCGCGGCTGTCCGGGCAGTGCTGCTGCGTCCGTCATGCGGGGGCTCCCCCGGTCGGGTCGGAAGGCGTCGCCGGCGCCGGGTGCGCGGACGTGAGCGTGTTCGTGCTCGGCACGTGCTTCGTGAACTCGTCGTGTCCCGGCCAGGACAGGACGACCTCGTCGCCCGAGAGCCGCGCGCGGGCCAGCACGGGCGTCATGTCGCGGCCCGGGGCCGACGCCAGCGCCTCGGCCGCCGTACCGCACTCGGCCAGGCCGCGCAGGGTCGCGACGGTGGGCGGCATCATCAGCAGCTCACCCTTGTCGTACCCGGCGGTCGCGTCCGCCGGAGTGATCCACACCGTGCGGTCGGCCTCCGTGGAGGCGTTGCGGGTGCGCTGCCCCTCGGGGAGCGCGGCCACGAAGAACCACGTGTCGTAGCGCCGGGACTCGAACTCCGGCGTGATCCAGCGCGCCCAGGCGCCGAGCAGGTCGGAGCGCAGGACGAGGCCCCTGCGGTCCAGGAACTCCGCGAAGGACAGCTCGCGCGCGACCAGGGCGGCCCGGTCGGCCTCCCAGTCGGCGCCGGTCGTGTCGCCGACCACCGAGTCACCGGTCGGACCCGCGAGCAGGACGCCGGCCTCCTCGTAGGTCTCCCGCACGGCCGCGCAGACGATCGCCTGGGCGCCCGCCTCGTCGACGCCGAGCCGCTCGGCCCACCACGCGCGCGTGGGGCCCGCCCAGCCCACGGCGCGGTCGTCGTCGCGCGGGTCGACCCCGCCGCCCGGGTAGGCGTACGCGCCGCCGGCGAACGCCATGGAGGTGCGGCGGCGCAGCATGTGCACGACGGGGCCGGAACCGGTGTCCTTGAGGAGCATGACGGTGGCCGCGCGCTTCGGGGTGACCGGGGTGAGGGTGTCGGCCGCCAGCGCGCGGATGCGTTCCGGCCACTCCGGGGGGTACCACTGACCATTCGCCATGGCCGGAGGCTATCCGGTGACGGGCGGATGTTCGAGTGGCCCCCGGGGCCCCGGAGCCGTCAGGAGGGCAGGCCGGTCAGCCACTCGGTGAGCAGCCGGTTCGTCTCCTCGGGGCGCTCCTGCTGGAGCCAGTGGCCGCAGCCGTCGAGGACGTGGGAGGCGCTCAGGCCGGGCAGGGTGTCCGGGAACGCCTCGATCGCGTCGGACAGCCAGGTGGTGGAGGCGTCCAGGGCGCCGCCGAGGAACAGGGACGGCTGGGTGATCGGGGCGCCCTCGTGCGCGGCCAGGTCGGCCCAGTCGCGGTCCATGCAGCGGTAGCGGTTGAGGGCGCCGGTCGTACCGGTGCGCTCGAACTCCCCGGCGTAGACGTCCAGCACCTCCTCGGTCAGCCAGGAGGGCAGCCGGCCGGGGCCCGGGAACCGGTCGCGCATCCTGCCGCCGGGGGCGACGAAGTGCGGGTCGGGCTCCTGGGGGCCGGGCATGGTGTCGGCGGACAGGGCGGCGTAGAGACCGGCGAGCCAGCCGCGTACGTCGGGCTCGATCTCCGCCTCGGCGCGGCCGGGCTCCTGGAAGTAGGAGACGTAGAACTCCTGCCCCGCGAAGGGTCCGGCCGGATCGCTCATGGCGGCGAAGGCCTCGCTCGGCCTCGGGCCGCCCGGCGGGGTGTACGGCACGCTCAGCAGGCCGACCGCGCGGAACACGTCGGGCCGCAGCAGGGCGGAGTGCGCGGCGATGTTCGCACCCCAGTCGTGGCCGACGATCACGGCCGTACGCTCCCCCAGGGCCTCCACCACGGCGACGCCGTCCGCCACCAGGTCGAGCATCCGGTACGCGTCGACGGCGTCCGGCCGTGAGGAGCGCCCGTAGCCGCGCACGTCGACGGCGGCGGCGCGGAACCCGGCGGCGGCAAGCGCGGGCAGCTGGTGCCGCCAGGAGTACCAGGACTCGGGGAAGCCGTGCACGAGCAGGACCAGCGGCCCGCTCCCCTGCTCCGCCAGGTGGATCCGCCCGGCGGGCGACGGCACCAGCCGGTGCACGGGCCGGCCGGACCGGCCGGACGGCTGTTCGGGCCGGTGGGGCGGCTGGTCGGTCACGGACGGCTGCGGCTGCGGCACGGCTCCTCCTGGCGCGTAGGTCCACGGGATCGGTACGGCCCCCGGACGGACCGGGACCGCCGGCCGGGGCCGGTTCCCGCGCCCGTACGGGGCACCTGCACCGCATCCTGCGGGGCCGCGGCCCCGTGAGCGAGGTTTGTTGCCGACCCGGCAACGCACCCGGCCACCCGGCCACGCACCCGGCCCCGCGAGCCGGACGCGGTGACGGCCGGACGAAGTACGGCCGGACGAGGTACGGCCGGACGAGGTACGGCCGGACGGCAGGCCTTACGGCTGGACCAGCTCCACCTGGATCTCGACCTCCACCGGCGCGTCCAGCGGGAGGACCGCCACGCCGACCGCGCTGCGGGCGTGCACGCCCTTGTCGCCGAGGACCTCGCCGAGGAGTTCGCTGGCGCCGTTGACCACCCCGGGCTGGCCGGTGAAGTCGCTCGCGGAGGCGACGAACCCGACCACCTTGACGACCCGGGCGATCCGGTCGAGGTCGCCGGCGACGGACTTCACGGCGGCCAGGGCGTTCAGCGCGCAGGTGCGGGCCAGCTCCTTGGCCTCGTCCGGGGTGACCTCGGCGCCGACCTTGCCGGTCACCGGGAGCTTGCCCCCCAGCATCGGCAGCTGGCCCGAGGTGTAGACGTACGGGCCGGACTGCACGGCCGGCTGGTAGGCGGCCAGCGGCGGGACGACCTCGGGCAGCGCCAGGCCCAGCTCGGCGAGCTTCGCCTCCACCGCGCTCATGCCTGCTTCTCCCGCTTCAGGTAGGCGACGAGCTGCTCGGGGTTGTTCGGCCCGGGCACGACCTGGACGAGCTCCCAGCCGTCCTCGCCCCAGGTGTCCAGAATCTGCTTCGTGGCATGGACGAGCAGCGGCACGGTTGCGTATTCCCACTTGGTCATGCGGCCGACTCTAGCCGTTGCCCGACACACCTTCGCGGGCCGACCGGGGCCACCTTGTCCACAGCCTCCCGCGTACTCGGTGCGCGAACTGGTTACGCTCGAATACGTGAGCAGGCTCCAGGTCGTCAGTGGCAAGGGCGGTACCGGCAAGACCACGGTGGCCGCATCCCTCGCGCTGGCCCTGGCCACCGAGGGGAAGCGCGCGCTTCTCGTCGAGGTCGAGGGTCGCCAGGGCATCGCGCAGCTCTTCGAAACGGAGGCGCTGCCTTATGAGGAGCGGAAGATCGCCGTCGCTCCCGGGGGCGGGGAGGTGTACGCCCTCGCCATCGACGCCGAACTGGCGCTTCTGGACTACCTCCAGATGTTCTACAAGCTCGGCAGTGCCGGACGGGCCCTGAAGAAGCTCGGCGCGATAGATTTCGCGACCACCATCGCGCCGGGGGTCAGGGACGTCCTGCTGACCGGCAAGGCGTGCGAGGCGGTCCGGCGCAAGGACAAGCAGGGACGATTCGTCTACGACTACGTCGTCATGGACGCCCCGCCGACCGGCCGCATCACGCGCTTCCTCAACGTGAACGACGAGGTGGCCGGCCTGGCGAAGGTCGGCCCCATACACAATCAGGCGCAGGCCGTCATGCGGGTGCTGAAGTCGCGCGAGACCGCCGTGCACCTGGTGACGCTGCTGGAGGAGATGCCGGTCCAGGAGACCGTGGACGGCATCGCCGAGCTGCGCACGGCGCGGCTCCCGGTGGGGCGGGTCGTGGTCAACATGGTCCGGCCCCAGGTCCTGGACGACACCGGCCTGGAGCTCGTCCGGGACACCCCGCGTACGGCGCTGGCCCGGTCCCTGTCCGGGGCGGGGCTCGGCGGGGCGCGGCGGGGCGGGCACGCCGAGCGGCTGGTCGACCCGCTCCTCGCGCAGGCCGGGGAGTACGCCGAGCGGTATGCGCTGGAGCAGGAGCAGCGGGCGGTCCTCGGCGAGCTGGGCCTGCCGACGCTGGAACTGCCGCTGCTCGCGGAGGGCATGGACCTGGCGGGCCTGTACGAACTGGCCACCGAGCTGCGGAAGCAGGGGATCGCATGAGTCCACAGGACCCGGCCCGCCACCAGGAGAGCGCGCGGCGCCTGACCCACGCGCGCGTGCTCGACGTGGACCGTCTGCTGGAGAACCCGCGGACCCGCATCGTGGTCTGCTGCGGTTCGGGCGGCGTCGGCAAGACGACCACGGCGGCGGCCCTGGGCCTGCGCGCGGCCGAGCGCGGCCGCAAGGTGGTCGTCCTCACCATCGACCCGGCCCGGCGGCTCGCGCAGTCCATGGGCATCGACTCGCTGGACAACACCCCGCGCCGGGTGAAGGGCGTCGACGACGCGGCGGGCGGTGAGCTGCACGCCATGATGCTCGACATGAAGCGGACCTTCGACGAGGTCGTCGAGTCCCACGCGGACCCCGAGCGCGCCGCGGCGATCCTGGGCAACCCGTTCTACCAGTCGCTCTCGGCGGGCTTCGCGGGCACGCAGGAGTACATGGCGATGGAGAAGCTGGGGCAGCTGCGGGCGAAGGACGAGTGGGACCTCATCGTCGTCGACACCCCGCCGTCCCGCTCGGCGCTGGACTTCCTGGACGCCCCCAAGCGACTCGGTTCGTTCCTCGACGGGAAGCTGATCCGTCTGCTGCTGGCCCCGGCCAAGGTCGGCGGCCGGGCGGGCATGAAGTTCCTGAACGTCGGCATGTCGATGATGACCGGCGTCCTGGGCAAGGTGCTGGGCGGGCCGTTCCTCAAGGACGTGCAGACCTTCGTCGCCGCCATGGACTCGATGTTCGGCGGTTTCCGTACCCGCGCGGACGCGACGTACAAGCTGCTCCAGGCGCCCGGCACGGCGTTCCTGGTGGTCGCGGCCCCGGAGCGGGACGCACTGCGCGAGGCCGCGTACTTCGTCGAGCGGCTGGCGGCCGAGGACATGCCGCTCGCCGGTCTGGTGCTCAACCGGGTCCACGGCAGCGGCGCCGACGGGCTGTCGGCCGAGCGGGCGCTCGCCGCCGCGGAAAATCTTGAGGACGCCCGCATTGTGGATCAGGGCGACGGGAAAGCTGGACTTCGTACCTCCCCCGGCAACTCTCCCGATGCACACGGCAGTTCAGGACCGGCCGACTCCGTCCCCGACGACTCGGCCTCCGGCACCTCCCCCGAGGATCCCGGCACCTCCGCCGGGGCCCCCGGCACACCGGAGCAGTCCGTCGACGCGCTCACCGCGGGCCTGCTGCGGCTGCACGCCGAGCGCATGCACCTGCTCGCGCGGGAGCAGCGCACGCGTGACCGCTTCACCGCGCGTCATCCCGAGGTCGCGGTCACCGAGGTGGCCGCGCTGCCCGGCGACGTGCACGACCTCGCGGGGCTGCGGGACATCGGGGAGCGTCTGGCGACCGGCCGGCCCGAGCTTCCCGAGCCGGACGCCTGATCCGTCCCTGCCGAGCCCTGGCGGGCTCAGACCACGGCCGCGAAGTTCTCGTACACCTCGTCGTCATCGAGGGGCACGATGCCGGCCCCCCGCTCGTACTCCGTCCGCGCCGTCTCGAGCAGGCGGCGCCAGGAGGTCACGGTGGGCCGCCTGCGCAGCAGCGCGCGGCGCTCCCGCTCCGTCATGCCTCCCCACACGCCGAACTCGACGCGGTTGTCGAGCGCGTCGGCCAGGCACTCGGTCCGCACCGGACATCCGGTGCACACCGCCTTGGCCCTGTTCTGCGCTGCTCCCTGAACGAACAGTTCGTCCGGATCGGTAGTGCGGCAGGCGGCCTGCGCACTCCAGTCGGTTACCCAGCCCATACCGGCGCCGTCCTCTCCCGAATCGAGGCTCCCCCACGGCGGCAGCGGCATATTCACCGCCGCCAGTTGAGGACGTTACGGAAGGTGGGCACAGCGCAACACCCCCTTCGGGCCCAATCTTGAATGGCCCGAACGGACTATGGGTAAGCGGCAGATCACCCGGGGGAGTGAGCTGGCGACATGCGCGACGATCCCGACATTCAGGTCATCCCTGGTACGTCACAACGGACACCGATTGACACACGAGGCGGATTCGGACACGCACCCCTCACGCCTTGGCACGCGCCGGCACACACCAACACGCCCCCCAGCGGGGCCCCTCGGAAAAAATTCGAGCGGATCCGGAACGATTCGGGGTCTCCGGACGTATTGATACGTGGCCTCACTGCTGTGACAGTTGAGTGCAGCTTAGGCCAAGGCATATACGCGTGTCCGGCGAATGAGAACGTAGGCTGCCTCCATGCCAAAGAAGCGCTCGGGCGGTGGTCTGTCGCCAACGCAGCAGGCCGCCAAGTTCCTCGGTGTCAGTGTGCTCGCGGGAGCAGTGCTGGCCGGCATCGCGTTGCCCGCAGTGGGCGCGCTGGGGCTGGCGGCCAAGGGGTCGGTGGAGGGCTTCGACGCCCTCCCGACCAACCTGAAGACTCCTCCGCTGAGCCAGCGCACCAACATCCTCGACGCCGAGGGCGGCACCATCGCCACGGTGTACTCGCGCGACCGGACCGTGGTCGACCTCAAGGACATCTCGCCGTACATGCAGAAGGCGATCGTCGCGATCGAGGACTCCCGCTTCTACGAGCACGGCGCGATCGACCTCAAGGGCGTCCTGCGCGCCCTGAACAAGAACGCGCGCAGCGGCGAGGTCTCCGAGGGCGCCTCCACGCTCACGCAGCAGTACGTCAAGAACGTCTTCGTGGAGGAGGCCGGCGACGACCCGACGAAGGTCGCCCAGGCCACCCAGCAGACGATCGGCCGCAAGATCCAGGAGCTGAAGCTCGCGATCCAGGTCGAGGAGGAGCTGGGCAAGAAGAAGATCCTCGAGAACTACCTGAACATCACCTTCTTCGGCCAGCAGGCCTACGGCGTCGAGGCGGCCTCCCAGCGCTACTTCTCCAAGCACGCCAAGGACCTGACCGTGCAGGAGGCCGCCCTCCTGGCCGGCATCGTCCAGTCGCCCAGCCGGTACGACCCGGTCAACGACGAGGCCGAGGCCACCAAGCGGCGCAACGTCGTGCTGAACCGCATGGCCCAGGTCGGCGACATCTCCACCGCCGAGGCGGAGAAGGCGAAGAAGGCACCGCTCGGGCTGAAGGTCAGCAAGCCGAAGAACGGCTGCATCACGGCCGTGGACGACGCGAGCTTCTTCTGCGACTACGTGCGCGAGGTGTTCCTGAGCGAACCGGTCTTCGGCAAGACCCGCAAGGACCGGGCCAAGGTCTGGAACCAGGGCGGACTGACCATCCGCACGACCCTCGACCCGCAGGCGCAGGAGTCGGTCCAGCAGTCGCTCAAGGACCACGTCAACAAGTCGGACTCGGTCGCCGCGGCGAGCACGCTGGTCGAACCGGGCACCGGCAAGGTCCTCGCGATGGGCCAGACGAAGCCCTACGGCTACGGCAAGAACGAGACCGAGATCAACTACTCGGTCGACCACGCCGCGGGCGGCTCCAACTTCGGCTTCCCGACCGGTTCCACGTTCAAGCCCTTCGTCGCGGCGGCCGCGCTCGAGGAGGGGCGTCCGCCCACGCAGGAGTACTCGTCCCCGTACGAGATGCCCTACCCCGAGCCCGTGCAGACGTGCAGTGGGAAGCCGTGGCTCAACACGGCCGGCGAGAAGGTCCCCAACGAGAGCGAGTCGGAGGTCGGCCCGTACCGGCTGAAGAAGGCGATGGCCCTCTCGGTCAACACCTACTTCGTCCAGATGGTGGCCGACATCGGGCTGTGCCCGGTGATGAAGATGACGGACGCGCTGCACGTCGTGCAGGGCAGCGGCGAGAAGCTCCCGGAAATGCCCGCCATCTCCCTCGGGTCCAAGGGCGTGTCCCCGCTGACGATGGCGAGCGCCTACGCCGCTTTCGCCTCCCGGGGCATGTACTGCACGCCGATCGTGATCGAGTCGATCGCCCAGAAGATCGGCAACAAGCAGCAGTCGCTCGACGTCCCGAAGTCGACGTGCTCGCGTGCGATGAGTGAGAAGACCGCGGACACGGTCAGCACCCTGCTGCAGGGTGTGGTCGACTCCGGCACGGGCAAGGCGGCCGGGCTCACGGACCGTGACAACGCGGGCAAGACCGGTACGACCGACGAGCGCAAGAACGCCTGGTTCGTCGGCTACACCCCGAACCTGTCCGGCGCCGTCTGGGTGGGCAGCGCCTCGCAGCAGGTCAAGATGAAGAACATCACGATCGGCGGGCAGTACCACGAGCTGGTCTTCGGTGGCGCGGTCCCGGGTCCCATCTGGAAGGACGCCATGACCGGCGCCCTGGCGGGCAAGGACTCCCCCTCGTTCAACCTCGTCGACATCCCGGACGAGGACAAGAACAAGGACAAGGACAAGAACAAGGACCGCGACAAGGGGAAGCCCGACGACGGGAACAACGGCGACGACGGGAACGACGGCGGCGACGACGGCTTCATCGGCGGTCTGGTCGACGGCGGCAACGGCAACGGCGGCTCGGACGGCGGCTTCCCGGGCAATCTGATCCAGGGGCCGGGCAACGGGCCGGGCGGGCGGCGCTGACCCGCCCCACCGGCACCCGTACGGCCAGAACGAAACGGTCCCTTCTCCTGAACGGGGGAGGGACCGTTCGCCTTGTTTCCAAACCTATTCGACGTGATTACGCCAGCCGTCGAGAGAGCCATTCCGTGGGCACGATGCCGTGACATAGTCGCGTCTGGCCCCGCCACCGGGTGCCTTTGATTGCTGCACCACGGAGGGGAAATGAAACTTCGTACACGGATCGGCGCGACGTTCGGCGCACTGATCAGCGCTCTCACCCTGGTCCTCATGCTCCCGGGCTCGGCGCAGGCGAGCGCCCAGGCGTGCTCCGGGTTCGGCTGCGACGGCCACGACCCGAACATCCAGTCGTGGCAGAGCGGTCCGGTCAGCCCGTACGGGCCGTACCAGCTCGGCGGCTCCTTCCTGTACGAGCTGCGGTGGGGCAAGACCGACGGCGACCAGTACAGCTGGGCGCGGCTGCACTACATCAGCGGCTCCAACGAGGGTGACTGGAGCGTGTACGTCCAGCGCTGCACCAAGGACCAGTCCGAGTGCTACTGGCGGCTCGGCCTGAAGAAGGGCGGCGCCTCGGGCTGGACCGGCAAGATTCCCGGCGGGACGAACTACTACTGGACGCGCACCCCGATGTACCACAACCCGTCGACCCACATGATGCGGGCCTGCGTGGAGGACCCGTCGGGCGACCAGAGCTGCACCCCCTGGTACTGAGCCGGCCCGCGGCGGCCGTGACGACGGTGCCGCAGCCGCAGGGCGGAACGATGGAATTCCATCGTTCCGCCCTTTTGTCGCTCATCTTTCATTTATCCGTCTTCCCCGTGCGGGAAAGTTCATTTAAAATGGATCGCGCATAACCGCCGCACATCACATCGGGGTTCTTTTGACCGCCAGACCGGAGAATTGCGTCGACCTTTCCGCCGTCGGCGACGACGACCGAAAAATTCTGCATCTTTTGTATGCCGGCTTCAGCGACGCCTCGATCGCCCGGCGGCTCGGCGTAGGTCACCGCACGGTACAGCGCAGGGTGCAGCGGCTCATGGAGCAGCTGCGGGCCAACGGACGCGTGGCCCTGGGAGCGCGGGCCCAGGAGCTGGGCCTGCTCCGCGCCATGCGGCCGCCGTACGAAACGGGAGGGCATCCGCTGGAGCGGACACCCTCCCGCAACCCGTGACGGGCCGGCCGGCCGGTCAGCGGTAGCGCTCGGCCCGGCGGCGACGGGAGGGTTCCGTCACGTCGGGCACCACGCCCGCACCCGCGCCCGGGACCTCGTTCCACGAGCGGATCTTCGCGGCGACGCGTCCCAGCCGGGCGTCGTCCGGCGGTACGTCGAGGTAGAACAGCCCTTCGTACGGGTGACGGTCGTCGCCGCCCCACCGGACGACGCCCTCGGTGTCGGCGAGGATGTCCCGGAGAGTCAGCACCTGGGCAGCGGTGAAACCGTCCCGCACACCCGCCGGGTAGGAACCCGGCCTGATCACGACGGCGGTACCGGACGCCAGGTTCGACTCGGGCCGCCGGGCGTCGCGCACCGTCGAGGGCGCGGTCCACCCCTCCAGGGCCCCGGGCCCCGTACCGGCACCCAGGGCGTCCACCTCGTAGTGGAAGCGGCGGATCACATGGACCAGCACCGTCTGCGTGTCACCCATGCGCAACCGGACGGTCTGCCCGGTGCCCGGCACCGGGCAGGTGACGACGGCACCGTCGGCGTCGACGGCGTTCTGCATCTCCCACCCGTTGGCCGACGGCCGGCCCGTGCGCAGTCGGCGATGACGCGCTTTCGCGCGGCGCAGCGCCTCCTTCAACGCGTCGTTCCTGACCGGCTGCGGCCCGGCGGCGACGGCCGGGGAGGCGAGCAGGCCGGTGGTGGTGAGGCTCGCGGCGGCGGTGACACCGGCGGCGGCGAGGAGGGTGGTGCGGCGGGGAATACCGGAGTTGTTCAACGGCTCATCCTTTCTTCTGTGTCGGCGTGCGCTGCTGGTGGTGCAGGAAGGCGGAGACCGCGGCACCGAGGAGCGCGAGCACCAGCAGAACGGTGAGGGTCGGATTGACGTAGCCGGGGACGACGACGGAGTAGTCACGGCCGTCCGAGACCTCGCAGACGAGCCGCAGCGGGACGAAGTCCCCTCTGCGGCCCACCAGGACCGCCCCTTCGGGTCGCTGCCGCTCGCACTCCTGCGCCTGCTCCTGGTCCCCCAGGAACAGCAGGCCGAGCAGGCCCCACAGGTAGACGGCGAGGCCCGCCGCGACCGCCGTCAGGGAGACGTCCCGCGTCACCCCGGCCGCAGTGCGGTGCAGGCGGGCCCGCGCGGTGAACCGGGAGCACAGATACGCCAGGAGGGCGATCAGCGTCGGTGTCGCCGTGAGGAGCACCGTGAAGAGAACGGTGTCGTCGTGGCCCTGCCAGGGATCGGCTGCCGTGACCACGCGCGTCAGACCCCGCGGATGGCGAGGTTGTACTTCTCGAAGATCGCGTAGAGCGGCATGCGTTCCTGCGCGTGGGCCTCCGCCTCGGTGCCGAAGCCCTGGTAGCGGCGCAGCACCTCGTAGATCTCGGTCTCGGTGTAGTCGAGCGCGGGGCGTCGGATCGGGGTCTCGGCGTGATCGCCCGCCTTTCCGTCGGCGCCCCAGATGTGCATGTGCGGCACGGTGCTCAGGTTGAACACGTTGTCCTGGTTGACCTTCTGCCACATGGCCCAGCGGTCGTCGTCGTCGGTCGAGTCGAGGATGGTGCCTTCCAGCAGCCCCGCGCGGATCGAGTTGTTGCGCGCCAGGATGCAGGTGCGGCCGGAGATCTTGGCGATGCCGGTGCTGCTGTCGACCAGTTGCTCGATCTTGGGGAGGTCCTTGGCCCAGTCGGGGATGATCCCGGTGTGGTAGAGCGTCACACCGGCGTCCTCGGTGAGGTCCTTGATGCTGTAGTGGCAGAACTCCCAGAACGCCGAGGTCTGGATGAGCGCCTTGCGCATCCGGTACCTGCGGGCCCCCGAGGTGATCGCCGCGTCGTGGCTGATGATCGTTTCGAGGCACTCCTGCAGGGTGTAGATGCGCTCCCCGCCGGGCTTGCCGATGCTCGCCATGTAGGTCTGGATCTCCTGCAGCAGGGCGGGCAGGAGATCGATGTCGAAGCCGATGTCGAGCTTCTCGGAGGGTGTGGGGTAGAAGTCGCCCTGCCCGGTGTCGCGGCCCGAGGCGATGTTGTTGTCGATCTCGATCTGGCCGCTGCCGGAACCGACCGTCTTGGTGACGATCTGGTCGAAGGACCAGTTCTCGGGCATCGGATATCCGAGGTTGCCGGAGAAGCCGGACGACATGTCCGACACGAAACTGGCGTCCGCGTAACCTGCCGCGGATATCCGGGAACAGGCGTTGCGCGGGCCGTAGACCCCGATCTTGTAGGGACTGCCCAGCCGGTTCATCTCGTCCCTGACGCTTCGGAAGTACGGCAGGATGTACGCGGTCACCTCTTCGTCCACCGCGTCGTAGTCGACGGCGAAGTAGATGCGCGTGCCGGGCTTGAACCCGTGCTCCTCCGCCTTGTACGAGGCCGTCATGCAGTCGGTGACGCCCTGCTCGACGCTGTAGTAGTCGACCGAGCGCGCCCACGTCTGGTAGATGGGGAAGCAGCGCAGCCCGTACTCCTTGATGGTCGCGAGCTCGCCCGGCTGGATCTCCTTCTCCGGGAGCGACGTGGTGGACGGGTTGTAGAGGTACCGCCCGACGTACTTGTAGCCGGCGGCCTTCAGGGCCTGGGCCCGGGCGGCGGTGATCTTCGTGACGCCGTCGCACGCCTCGCCCGCCCGGCTCTGGTCGCCGTAGGAGACGAGCAGCGCGGCCCAGGTCTCGAAATCTCCCTGGCCGTTCACGGCGAGCTTCATGAACGACTGGAACGTGCTGACGCTGGAGGCCAGCGAGGACGTGTACGAACTCGTGAAGGACACCGGACGCTTGTTGAGGACCATCGCCCCGGTGAACAGCTGCACCCAGACCCCGGAGGAGCCGGTGGACACCGTGTGGCTCTTCAGGCCGGACTGCGTTCCGGGACCGAAGACTCCGTTCGCGACGCCGTCGGCCATGCCCAGTTCGTACTGAATGGCGAAGAGCATCGACTTGGCGACGTCACGGGAGTGATGGCCGTCGCAGGGAATGATGTAGAAGTCCTTGCGGAGCACGTACCGGCCGTTGAGCCACTGCTGGATGGACCGGATGGTCTCCGACCCGTCGTTGACGGTGACGTAGGCGTCCATGTTCATCAGTCCCTTGACCACCTTCGGCCACAGGGAACTGCCGGGATAGGTGCCGCCGACGCCCATGTTCGCGTTCAGCTTCGCCACGGCCGCCTTGACGCGGTCGTTGTAGGTTCCGTCGATGTCACCGCCGTCGTAGCCCTTGCAGTAGAGCGCCGACTGGATGATCCGGCAGAAGTTCGCCGACGGGATGGTGGTCTCGTCGAGCTTGCCGTACTTCTCGGCGATGGTGGCGAGGGTGGTCGGACCGAAGTTGTCCGACAGTGACGGGATACCCATCTCGTACTGCAGTGCCCGAGTCAGGGCATACATCACGGTCCAGCCGGTGCGACCGTTCTCCTCCAGTTTGGAAATGCCGAGGGTGGCGCCGTTCCCGTATGTGGTGTTGATGAATCTCTGGGCGCGGAGCACCATCTCGTCAGCCATGGGGTCCCTTCCTGCCGCCGGAATTCGAAGGCGGGGCGGAAGAGGTCGGCGCACACCGCGTCACCGTCATCGCGGCATTCATGGGGTCGGGCATGCCCTGATTCGCCCCCGAGAACGACATTTCCCACCCCAGCAGCCCTCAGGACTGCTCTTGACCAGTAGGAACCTAGATCATCGGGGCGGCCACGAAAAGCACTCGGACAGCGCGGAAACACGAAGGCCGAATTTCGCCGTGACCAGACCGACGCAAAGGGTCCAGGGAAAGAACACTGCGCCGCAAGCGGTTTCTTCTACGCTTTCCAAGCCCGCGTCACGGAAGGGTCGAAATCCGGCTTTCGGCTGTTCTGCCGCCGGCCCGGGAAACACCGGACGGCCGGGACGCGGATGCCTCCCGGCCGTCGGTCGCCGTACGTACTCAGCCCGCCAGGAGCTTCTTGACCGCGGCCGCGACCCGGCCGCCCTCGGCCTGTCCGGCCACCTTCGGGTTCACGATCTTCATCACGGCGCCCATGGCCCGCGGCCCCTCGGCACCGCCCGCCTTCGCCTCCTCGACGGCCTGCGCGACGATCGCGTTCAGCTCGTCGTCGGAGAGCTGCTTCGGCAGGTACGCGGCGAGCACCTCGCCCTCCGCCTTCTCCCGCTCGGCGCTCTCGGCGCGGCCGCCCTGGGCGAAGGCCTCGGCGGCCTCACGGCGCTTCTTCGCCTCGCGGGTGATCACCTTCTGCACCTCGTCGTCGGAGAGCTCCCGCTTCTCCTTCCCCGCGACCTCCTCCTTGGTGATCGCGGCGAGCGTCAGCCGGAGCGTCGAGGAGCGGAGCTCGTCGCGCTCCTTGATCGCGGAGTTGAGGTCGTCGTGCAGCTTCGACTTGAGCGTGGTCATGGACCTGATTGTCGCAGGTGCGCGAGGACCGGCGCCCGCCCATTTACGCGCCCTGGGCGCGTCCGGGAGCGGGCCGCCTCGCATCTCCGCTTCGCCACCGCTTCTGACACGATGGAGGTATGCGCGCGCGATACGGAGTACCCCTGGGAATCACGGCGGTTGGTGCCGCCGGTCTGATCTACGCGACCGGGATCGAGCCCCGCTCCTTCCGCCTGCGACGGGTGACGGTCCCCGTCCTGCCGTCCGGGATGCGTCCCCTGCGCGTGCTCCAGGTCTCCGACATCCACATGGTCGGCGGACAGCGGGCGAAGCAGCGCTGGCTGCGCTCGCTGGCCGGACTGCGTCCCGACTTCGTGCTCAACACCGGCGACAACCTCTCCGACCCGGAGGGCGTCCCCGAGGTCCTGGACGCCCTGGGCCCCCTGATGGAGTTCCCGGGCGCCTACGTCTTCGGCTCCAACGACTACTACGGGCCCCGGCCGCGCAACCCCGCCCGGTACCTGCTCGAGAAGGTCCAGGGCCGCCACGGCCTCAACGGCAACCCGCCGGTCGTCGGCGCCGTCCACAACCCGTGGGAGGAACTGCGCGACGGTTTCGACGCCGCGGGCTGGCAGGACCTCACGAACACCCGGGGCCTGCTCAAGATCGAGGGGGTCTCGGTCGAGCTGACGGGACTGGACGACCCGCACATCAAGCGGGACCGGTACCCGGAGGTGGCGGGCGGCCCGTCGAGCGCGGCGGACTTCTCGATGGGCGTGGTCCACGCCCCGTACCTGCGCGTGCTGGACGCCTACGCGGCGGACGGCTACCCCCTGATCGTGGCCGGCCACACCCACGGCGGCCAGCTGTGCATCCCCTTCTACGGCGCCCTGGTCACCAACTGCGACCTGGACACCGACCGCGTGAAGGGCCTGTCCACCCACATCGCCGAGGGCCGCACGTCCTACCTGCACGTCTCGGCCGGCTGCGGCGCCAACCGCTACACCCCGTTCCGCTTCGCCTGCCCGCCGGAGGCGACCTTGCTGACGCTGGTGGGACGGGAGCGCTGAGCGATCCCGGGGGCGGGGATCGTCCGGCTGAGCGGTCCCGGGGGCGGGGATCGTCCGGCTGAGCGGTCCCGGGAAGCGTGGGGGGATCATCCGGGATCGTCCGGCGGCCGGGTCGTCCACGGCTTGCGTTAACCCACTCGGCCCACCCGCATAGCCCGCTATGTCCGGTCTGTCTACGTTGGGGCCATGACAGCCCCGATACCCAGGGACATCCCGGACCTCCCCCCGATCCCGGGCCATGTCGTCCTGCCGCCCACCGTCGTCCCGGCCCGGGCCGTGCTGATCCCGGCCCGCCGTCGCCCGGTCGCCGTCTTCCGCGTCGCGGTCGCCCTGCTGGCCCTGGCCGGCGTGACGATCGAGCTGCTCACCGGCGGCGACCCCGTCACGGCGGTCCTGAGCAGCTTCACGGTCCAGAGCGGCATCCTGCTGGCGCTGGTCATGCTCGTCTCCGCCCGGTGCGCCTGGTCCGCCCAGCATCCCCTGCCGGGTGCCCTCACGGGCGCGGCCCTCTTCTACGTCGCCGCCGCGGGCCTGGTCCAGCACGTACTCCCGGCCGGCGCGTCGCCCCTGTTCGCGGCGTCGGGCGGGGCCGGCCCGGCCTGGCAGACCGCCGCGACCCACCTCCTCCACACGGCGGTACCGGTGGCCGCGGCCCTGGACTGGCTCCTCTTCACCGCCCCCGGCCGCCTGCACCTGCGCCACGCCCCCGTGTGGCTCCTGTACCCCCTGGCCTACCTGGCCTTCTCCCTGGCCCGCGGCGAGCTGCTCAGCCCTGGCTCCCAGGACCGCTACCTCTATCCCTTCCTCGACGTCGCCCGGCACGGCTACAAGGCCGTCCTCGGCAACGCCCTCCTCGTCGGCCTCGCCCTCTACGCCCTGGCCGTACTCCTCGTGGCCCTGGACCACCTCCGCCCGAGCCCGCTCCGTCGCCCCCGCTAAACGCGATTTCGTCTCCGGCCACCGGTGGGCTAAAGTAAACGACGTCGCCGCGACGAGCAGCGACGATCGGGGTGTGGCGCAGCTTGGTAGCGCGCTTCGTTCGGGACGAAGAGGTCGTGGGTTCAAATCCCGCCACCCCGACGCTGGTCAAAGGCCACTTACGGAATTCCGTAAGTGGCCTTTGTCGTGCGTACAGCAGCGGAGTACAGCAACCGCTATGACTCTGGACGACCGTCCATGTCCTCCCCCTCCTGCTGGCTCTTCTCGCCCTTCTTCTGAGAGCCGCGGCCCAGTGCCTCACCGAGCTTGCGGAGCGCCCGGCGGGTGTCGGCGGAGAGCACGTGCGTGTAGACCTCCATGGTGACCGCGATCTCGGAGTGCCTCAGGATCTGCATCGCGATGCGCGGATGCACGTCCATGGCCGCGAGGAGCGAGGCGCAGGTGTGGCGGGTGTCGTGCACGCGAATGCGTCGGACGCCGGCGCGCTGGCAGCGGCGGTCGAACTCACGGGTGAAGTTCCTCGGCTCGACCGGGGTGCCATAGCGCGTGGTGAAGACGAGGTCGGACTCTGTCCAGAGGTCCCCGGCCCGTTCCTTGGCTGCCTGCTGTTCCTTCTGCCGGAGCCGGAGGGCAGCCAGGCAGACGTCCGGCAGGGGGAGCACGGCCTCCGACGCCTCCGTCTTGGCCGTGTCGGTGTGCAGGAGACGTCGGCGGACGCGCTGCAACTGGTGGCGGATCTGCAACTCCCCCGAGTCCAGGTTCACGTCCGCCCAGGTGAGGCCGAGGACCTCCCCCTTCCGCAGGCCGAGAACGAGGATCAGGACGTACGCCGGGTACAGGTAGTCCCGCCACATTTGACACGAACACCGACTCGCGCCCAGGCTCGTACAACACGCTCTGCCGCTCCACACGGGCAGCGACAGCCCGACCGACCGCCTCAGGGGTCGAGTCCGGTGCGCTCTCGAAGACGTGACTGGCGTACTCCGCGCTCTGGAGCAGCGACGGCAGAACGACACACTGGAACGACCGCACCAACCGAGCACCGCGGACCGCGTCATCAACGACGAGCCCAGCGGGCAGCCCCGCAGGTTCGGAATCGGTGGCGATCGCAGCCTCAACGGCGCCGAGCAGTTCATGGACTTCCCCGGCCGCCGACTCATCGAGGTTGAGTGCTCGGCACAGCCGGTCCAGCACATCGACGCTGGGGACCATGCGCCCGGTTTCCACCTTGGAGACCGTCGGCTGACCAACGCCGGCCCGCTGAGCCAGAGCAGCACCCGTCAGACCAGCCTCCGCACGCAGAGCCCGAAGACGTGCCCCAAGCACCCTCATCCGCTCGCGCCGTTCACTCCCCATACTCAGGGTTCTACACCACGAGCCGATAGCCACCAGGTGCAAGAGCAGCATCAGCGACGGTCAGTATGAGCGTGATTCAAAGTCTCTCTACTGGTTCAAGGCGGCTCGCTCCGCTCACCGCGCGCGGCCCGCCCCCGGCCGGGCCTGCGCTCCTGTCTCCGCCCCGCTCCAGCCCGGCCGGCGCCCGTGCCGCGCCCGTAGCTATCAGCCGCGTGACACGGAGAAGGGATAGGTCGTGGCTGGGGGCAGCCGATTCAACAGTGTTGCCAAACCAGATTAGGCTAGGCGCACACTCTTACTCCACGCCCCTGTCTCCTGAAGCTTAGACCGGATTTGATCCAGCCGTTTGGCTACGGCAGCAATCTGCTTCTGCCGGTCGATATCCGGATTTCCATCTGCATCCACCGGAACCTCAACTGACAATTGAGCGACACGCTTCGTATAGAGCTTGGCCTCATAGAGATAGCCACCCTGAGCAATCGTTTGAGACAAGGCCACGGCCAGGTAGGCCAAGTCAATCTCGTGTTCCGGAATCTTGTCACCGACAGGCTCTGCGATATCCTGCGCGTTATTCTCAAAGGTCAGCTGTAGATCGCTGTCTGCCTTTGGCCACGACTGAACAATTACGACATCGTCTGTCATCACACAGTTCGCTTCACGGTAAAAGACTGTGCCGACGGCAGAAGCGCCAGTGGCCATTACCGTCACAGACGGATAAGGCTCTGGTTCAACTCCTCGCTCCAGCAACCACTCTCGACTGATGTAGCCCTTCACTGTTTCGGGTCGGGTGAATACTGAATAGACCGGCACGTCACCCGGGTTTTCCCGGAGGTCGACATTACGAATCCTGATCCCGGACCGCACTTGAAACCTGCTCGAGTCGGCAAGAGAGAAAGTCCTATTGGGCCCTGTCTGTAGTTCTGCGAGCTCTTCCTTGGCTGCTCGAAGGTCATCGATTAGCTCCTGAAGGGTCTCCGTTGCTAGATCGATGAAGTCAGAACGGTCAATCGTCTCAGATCGCTCACCCAACTCAACGTGCTCGGAGTCCGTCCAATGGCGAATCACATCCCAGCGCTCATCCGGCGCAAACTCGCTCGCGGGTACGAGCTTGGCAAAAAGGCAATCCGCATAGGTTGTAGGCCGAGTTACTGAACCTCCAGCGCCACTATTTGAGTAACGGACGAAGAGATCAGCCAACATTGCCAAGTCATTGTCGCCAGGCGTCGGCACTCTTTCGTGATCCAGAGTCTCACCAATACTGCGCGCAATCCCGCAGAACACAGGCGGACGGGATTGCCTTTCCACTCTGCGCTTCTCGAGGACCAGGATGTATGTCGGCTGAGCCGTATTAAAGAACGCATTCCGCGGGAGCTGCAAGCTGGCAAGAATATTGCATTCACGGAGCAGCTCTTTCTTCATCCTTTGGGCAGTTCGATTCAGGAGCCCCAACGGAACGATAACGAAAGCTCGCCCCCCAGGCTTCAACGCTCCAGAAATGTAACGAAGGAAGAGGGCTTCGACGCCAAGACCACCCGTGTCATAATAGGATTCAAGGTACGTGCCATTCCTTTTTCCCTTAAGGTGCTCGAGCTCCTTACGGTAGATCGCCGACCCTTGCGTCACATAGGGCGGATTCGTAAGGATGACGTCTACAGATTTTTGAGGCGGATAGAGAAGACTCCCCAGTGTCTCATTCTCGTTCATCAAAAGGAACGTGTTAGTAAGGGTCTGGTTGAGGGCTTCAGGAGTTGTCTGCGAATCTCGCACCGACTCGGCCAGATGCAAGAGCATGTTCGCCTTAGCCAGTATGTTAGTAGACGCATCCACATCGACGCCAACCAGCTTCACACGCTGCTTAGGCTTGCCATCATCAAACGTCACATTCCCAGGGAGAGCATCAGGGAACAATAGCGGTTCCAAGAGGAACCCTCCCACGCCGGCGGCAGGATCCAGTACGACAGCGTCTTCAGGAAGCGCATTAAGTTGCGCCATCTTCACCATGGGCTTCACGATGTTCCTGGGCGTGAAGAACTGACCCAAACGCTGCTGCCGTGCTGACCGCTTCAGGAAGGTCTCGTAGAGGCGAAGCTTGAACTCCTTGTCGATGTTTGTCAGAGATCCATATTCTTGGAACTCTTCCAGAATCTCGCAGAATACACGATTATACGAGGAGATCGTCGTCGTGGGAGACGATTTCAAGAATGCGAAACCATTGATAATCGAAGTGTGCGAAGTGATGGTGGCCATCCCGAACAACTCTCGCACCTTGTCATCATCCACTACAAGCCGTTCAGCGAAGATCTCCTTGATTCGCGGACGAATGATGCGGACATAGTATTCAATTTGAGAGATCCCTTTATCGAGCTTGAACTCGTCAGGGTTCTTAAGCAGTACATCAAACCGGTAATCTTTTGGAAATGCAGAGAGGGGGAGATTATCGGACAGAAACTTCAACATGAAAATCTCGACGAAGGTGAGCAAACAGTCTTTTGGCTCGGCCTTCGTGGCATGCCAGATAATTTGCCACACGGTTTCGGAAAGCGGGCGAGGATCCCGCTCCACATCAGACTCACCGCGATGAAGATCTGACAGGACCGACGGGTTGAAGTCTCTACTTTCGGAAATCTCGATGATCTTCCCAGCGTCGGCTGAGGCTGCCGCATCGATGTAGCGGTATCGCTCCCCATCGGTGGTTAGAGCCAATCGAACGCCCATAGCGAGCGCTCCGACAACAGCCTGCTCCGCAGCCGCAAGAATATCGTCATCCCTCTTTAGCTTCGCTTTGTCCTTCCATTCAGCAACCGCGATCGGAACCAAGCGTCCTGCCACACGCTCCACATAGACACTGTCCGGCTTACAAAGGTTGGCGTTCTTTGGAGCCTTGTAGCGCTCGCAGGAGAAGGGGATGGAGCTGGCCGGCGTGAAGTCCAGACCAGCTTTAGCGAGACGAGCAACTGAGGTGGCGCCGATATCTAGGACCTCATAGTCGCCAAAGCGCTTACCCTGTACACCTGCGGGGGTCAGATATCCCTTCTGGGCAAGCTCTTCCATACTCAAGGCAGCCACCATCCGCTCGCCATGTCGTCGTGCCACACGACGACAGTTGATCTTCGCAGTTCCCGAACCCCGCACTCTACTAACACTCAGGCCTTGCCGGGCACACCTGGGTCGACTGGGTGGCCGCTGGGCCAGGTCCTGATACCTCCCAAGGCTGTCGAGCAGGCACTGACGCAGGTGTACAGCACTGCCGACGCTCGGTTCCCCTCCAGGAGGCTTCGGAGATGTGCCGCCCCTGGCGCTCAATCCGGATGACGCAGGAGCGAGTGCACGTCTCACACTCGGCGGCCACTGCGCCCGTAACAAGCGTTGCCGTAACGATCCTTGTGAGCGTTCAGCCTCGCCGTAGGACTGGTGAATGTGAACGTCTGTCCACAGTACGCGCATTGCATGCGATAGCGTCCTGCCGCCGATCCGCGTCGAACGACCGCCCGTCGGCGGAGGGCGCTAGAGAAGGTCGTACGGTCACCGAGCTCGCCTGCGTTAGTGAGCTCAATGTCATAGCGAGGCTCGAAGGCGAGGTCAGTGACGGCAACGTCGCTAATCTTGTAGTTCAACAAGGACTTGAGGCCAGGTCCAGATCGCCCGCCGGTCTGGTCCCATGCGTAGAGGTATTCCTGCCCTACTCCGTCTGTGCGCCTCTTGAATCGCAATGAGTAGGGCTCCACGAGACGTTCGGTGCCTTCGTATGTCATACGCAGCAGAGTGCGGTTCGCCCCAGCTTCCATGATCGGCGTGCGAATTTCGGCCGGAAAGAATGCCAGCTCTCCGTCGTCGCCGTACCGGAAAGTAGAAAATAGCGAACCGAGTTCTTCCTTGAAGCGTTCAACGGCTGTAGTGAAGTCCAGCAGGCTTTCCCGAGCGCAGATGATCTTATTCTCCCAATAGTGGCGCATGGTGTCGAACGGCACGGCCAGAAGAAGTGAGAGTGCGGCCTTGGGGCTGGGCATGAAGATTGTCTTCTTCAGGAAGGTAGTGATAATGACACGCTTGTCCACTTCGATATCATCGTTTACGAAAATGGAGTACACCAGGTCAAATAGATCAAATGAGGAGCGTCGCTGCAACAGGCACTTGAGCTTGTCCGCCAACCCTTCTTCCAAACTGACGACTTGAATAGGGACAGCGCAATCATGCCGGTCCGAGTAAGGATGGATGAGCCGACGTTTCTGCGGAGGTTGGTAGAGACGACCAAACTCGGTTACGTCCATCCGTAAGCCGATCGTCACGTTATTCCGATTTCCATAGAAGTCCGTAAAGTACAATGTGTACTTGTAAACCGTCTTTTCGTTACCGATGCTATGGCTGGCAGCCTGGCGGTTACGCTCAAGGTCAAAGCTGACCCCGGTGCGCGCCTGGACTAGACGGCAGACGTCGTTCAGGGCGGCAAGCAACTGATCGGGGGCTATGGCACCGGGGGTAGCGAAGTCTAGGTCACCGGAGAAGCGCGTTCCGCTGAAGTACCCCTTACGGAAAGCGTTTCCACCTTTGAGAACGAGACTGTCAGCAAACTGGCTCTCGCCGTACAGGCCGGCAAGGAGCCATCCAAAGACGTAGTCACGCTGGACATCGGCGGCGTTGACGCCGAGCGCAGCACCCATCTCCTTGATCTCGTCGCGGCTGATCATCCTGCCATTGTGCGCGCTACACAGGCTGGAGGCACCCGTTTTGCAGCAGATTCAGGCGTCCGAGGCAGCTGACCTGCTCTACACCAGCACGGCCACCCCAGAACTCATCGCATCCCCCACGGAGGATGCGCCCATGTAGCTTCATAAGTCACGATGCTGGCCGCGCTGTCGCAATGGAGTAGCGGAGCGGCACCGACAACAAGCTCGCGCAGGGCAACCACCGGACTCAAAGCAGGCCAGCCTGCTGGAGTGCCCCGACATCAGCGCTGTACGGAAGGCAGTGGCCGTGTTCAAGGCTCTTCAACACGAGTTCACCGTCAACCAGATCGACGTGGAAGGTAGACCAGGTTCTACAGACCGGGCACACCTGACCCGTGAGAAAGGGGCGAAGGAGATACAAGCGATGGTCGCGATCTACCAGGTAGAGACTGCCTTTCTCCACTTCGCTGCTTGCGTACGACAACGTTGACGTAGGTACCACAGGGTGGTCACCCGCAAGCCGCCGAAAGCTGAGTGTTGCTCTCCCTTGGAAAGCGTCCCAATCTACGGACGTCACCTGGATGAGGGACCAGTCAGCGAGAAATCGAGCACGATCCGCAAGAATCCTCAAATCGTCGAAAGTCTCGCGCAAGGCAACGGGAAGATCGACAGGGTCGACCGGTCGGAGGTGTGCTTCGGCATTTCGTCGACCGGCGATACGTTTGCGAGCGCTTCTGGCTGCATCGTCGCTGAGTAGACTGCCTAGCTCGTGAAGAGGATGGTCCTGGCTCAATGATCGGCGCTTTTTCGTTCCAGCGATCTCTTGTAGCACTGCGGTCCACTCTCCCAGTCCCGGCCCACCCCGGTTCCCAGCAAGTTTCGCGCGCAGCCCAGCCACTGAGGAGAGTTCGATCGACTCGCTGTGCGCAAGCGCCGCAGCAAGCAATGCGCTATAACACAAAAGAATTTCGCCTGCTTCGAGGACTGAAGCATAGGCCCGCGCCAGGTCGTCAGTGCTCTCCCGAGCCTCAGCCTCTCTCCATCGCAAGGCAACGGGGTACGGAAAACGGGTGCGGACGATATATCCGAAGTCATCCAGTTGCGCAGCGGCCTCAGCACGGAGGCGCGTCAACTGCCCTATCTCAATAATCGACTGCCTAGCTACTGCAGTATTCGCACCTCCGTCAAAGACTGATTCTGCGAGAGAAGCAGCCTCCGTACCCCAGCCAATCATCTGATTTCGTGCTGTCTCTAGCTCATCGAGGGCGGCGGAGAGAGCCTCATCAGCTTCTGGCAAAATCAATGACACAAGGTCACTCTTACTCACACGCATACGGCCGAAGCCACCCCGAGCCCGGGACGCGACAGCAGATGAGCGCAGAAATGCCAGAATCAGACGCGTATGTTCAGGAGATAGGACGGAAGCCGGTCGAAGAACGAGGATACTGCCTACAGCAGCGGCTGGGAGGTCCCGCTCTCGCACAACGGCTGCCTTGGGGCGTCCTGACACAATTTCCGAGAGAAGAAGGTCACCGGCTCGGAGACGATTTCGGTCCGGGATATCGGAGCGCCAGACGGTGTTCTCATCTGGTTCGGCGATCGTTCCATCACGATCTATGTGCCTGAGCCATAGGAGACGAACCGCACCTGCGGAATCAGCCGTACAACCGCCCGAAGCAGAAGCAGAAATCGCGAGTCCACGATAGATGTCGCTGAAGATGGAGGAGACAGACAAGTCGGCAGCAACCGATCGATCCGGACCGTCCTCGGGCAACGGAGTATCCACAACTGAGCCTGACACGGTAGTTCCCCCTACGCTTGCGCCCAGTGGCAGTTTACGCGTCGGCCAACTGCTTGGCCGCGTCGGTCGTCAGGTCATGTACCTCATCGCGACTAAAACCAAGCGCCAACCCGGCCTCATCGGTCAACTGCCCAGCTCGTCGGGTCTCAACGATCGACGTGGAGGTAGCGTGGCTGAGGCCGGTGGGGGTACAGCGAGGCACACGCGCGCCTGGTCGGTCGGCGCACCGGCCATCGTGGCTCACTGTCGTCGGCTGAGGTTCGTGCCACAACCGTGCCAGATGCAGGAGTCAGTCACGGTCAACACCAGTACCCCGCAGTCGAGTAGCCACCCGCTTCCTCGGCCGGCAAAGCCGCAGCTCAGCCCACAGGTCACCCAGCCTCTCTCCTAAAGCGGTGATGAGTTGCCCAGCCGCCGTACGCCTATGCCAGCCACCAGTGCACCGCCGTGCAGCCGCTGGCATCGCCGGGATCTGTCACATCCATCGAGGTACCGCCTATGCACTGCACAACCAGTGTTGTGATACGGCCCTCTGCGTGACTACCGGTTCCCGCGTGTCCACGGCCGCCGCGGACCAGCGCCGAAGATCCCGTCCATGACCACGGCTCCCGTCTAGATCCCGGGCCGGATCTGCTTCCGGTAGACCTCCTCGGTCACCGCCGTCTCGGAGTGCTCGACGAGCCGGGAGATCACTTCCACGGGACGCCACGGTCGGACAGCAGGGAGGCGAGGCCTTGCTTCAGGGATCCCGGCGACAGTCCAGAAAAGTCCGAGGGTTCCGCCGAGGAGCACGGGGGGAGTACCTGCCGTGGGGCGACTTCTCCCGGCTTCACGAAGGGTCATCATGGGTGCCAATTGGGCAGGGTTGTTAATCGCCGTGGTGGGCGTGGCGGGCACACTGGGGGCCGCGCTGCTGACACAGAACCGCGCGGACCGCACCAAGCGTATGGAGCTCCAGGCCGCCGCTGAACAGCGGCGCGAGGAGCGCGGTCATGCCAAGGAGTTGCTCCGGGCGGAGCAGGCCAGACAAGGGCAGCGAGAGAGCCTTGAACGGCGGCGTACCTGCTACATCACCCTGAACACTGCCTCACGCCAGTACCTGACGGCGATGACCAACTATCTCTACGCACTTCAACGTGGCGAGGACGTCGACACGTCCCTGAAGGATCTGGAGGCGTGCAGGCTGGCCTATCGGGACAGCTACGCGGAATCCCAGATGGTTGTTCCGGACGCGGTGTTGCGTTCCTCCGGCACGGCGAAGAAGCGTTTGAACTCCGCGTACGGCAAGCTCAAGAAGTACGGAGCGGCACCCGCCACATACGTAGAGGAACTGGCGACGCTGGAAGGTGAATTCCACGACGAGGTCTGGCCTTATCTGGGGGCACTGAAGCAGTCCATGCGCGCCGATCTGGGTGTCGCCGAGTAGTTGTGGCCGGTCAGCCCCGCACCACAGCCGCACCAGAATGGGCGGGGAACGGCGGTAAATCACGGTGAATCCAGGTATTACCACCAAGGCCGCGATTCAGCCGTTCGGCCAGTTCAGGGGCTGATTCGGCCCCCGTGATCGCAGCTTCCCAAGCTGAGGGCTCGGCCGGCCGCCGTCGTCAGGCGCTGGCCGTCGGTACCTGCTCCTGTCGACGGCACAGGCAGCATGGTTGAGGCCGGTGGGGGTGCAGTGAGGCACACGCGTGCGTGATCGGTTGGCGCACCCGCCGTCGTGGCGGACTGTCGTCGGCTGAGGTCCAGACAGGGCGCATCGAAAGTGCCGCCCGTCGGCCGAGCGAGACAAAACTGGGCCGTCTCTGGGCCGTCCGAGGTCGCTCAACAGTGGCCAATGACGACCAACGTCGACCACCAGACGCACGGGCCCACCGCTCTTGAGCAGCGAAAACGCAGGTTACCAAGATCCCCGGCAAGACCCAGGGCAAGAAGAAGTAGATTGATGTGATCACACCCTCGACCTGCGTGAATGGCGCGGAGCGGGGGCGTTTCACGGCCTAGGCCCCCTGCGAGCCCTCGGGCAGGTGGTCAGTATCGCCGAGAGCGTTTCGCGCACAGTCCAGCCCGCCCTCAGCCCTGCGACGTGCAGAGGACCGTCTGCATGCGCAGCAGTGTCATGGAGCGCTACTACGCGCCTTGTACCGGCTGGCAGTGTGTTCGAGGAGCTTTCGGCATGCCTCCGCCATTTCTTCCAACTGGTCGTCATCAACAGCAAAGTCCACAAGGACACCACCGTTTGAGATGGGTACCGCGCTGCGGACCTTCGCGGCTCGGAGACTGGGCCAGAAGCGACCGTGGGCAAAGCCGGAGGCCACACGCCACAGTGCTTGGGTTGGGGTAGGTGCAAGCCCAGCGCCTGCGGCAGCCTCGTAAATAATGCTCGTGGCCTCTGGCTTCGTCAGGTTGGGCAGGCCAAGAGTCTGAGCCAGTTGCTTGACCTCTTCCCGGCGCTCCGTTCCAGTCTTGCCGCCCGGCCGCGGGACGTGGTTTGTGTCTCTCTCGTGCTGGGCTCGGTTGCGGAAGTCTTCGGCCCACAGGCAGAGCACCCGGTGGCGACGCTCCTCGCGATTCTTGCCGACCAGGAGCCACGCGGCGGTAGCGAAGTTCTCAAGGGCTCCGCGCAGCAAGGTCCAAGGGCTGTGCAGGTCAACCTGTTGCGCGACGCTGACGAGCTGCTTGAAGGCCTCGACATGCATGAGGCCAGCAGAGAAGGAAGACTGGACGAACTTGGCGGTACCCCACGGTCCCAAGGGTTCGTCGTCCTTTGCCAGACTGCTGCGTTCCGCCACGTCAGGCAACAACCGGAAGTGATCGTCCCCTCGGTAGGCGTCGGCAGCGTTGAAGAGCGGAGCGAGGTAGGTGAAGTCCTCCAGGCCGTTTGCGGGCGCGTTCATTTGGTCACCGTACGCCCTCTGTGATGTGTCACGCCTGACGTTATCTATCCCTGCTCCTCTGGTCTTGCATCGTGTTCGCGTGTGCCCCACGAGCAGCTCCTGGCACGTATGGCAGGCGCACACAGGCCAGATGGCCGCGCCCGTGCCAGACGCCTGACGCCTGACGCCCGACGCCCGACGCCCGACGCCCGACGCCCGACGGAGCGTACGGAGAACATCGGGCAGAAGCCCAGAAAGCAGTCAGGCGCCAGCAGCACTACCAGCCCAGATCAGCAGACCAACAAGTAGTGGATCACCTCCATTTCCCACGATGACTCCCGAGCACCGTCCGCCGGCGCGCACTTAGCACATCTTTCCGTAGCGGTGTGCTGAAACCATGAAAGTTCCCTCAGAGGCGCTCGATCAGGGGACGCGACCCGCGTCTGGCCAGTAGGAAGTGTTCATCTCGCTTAGCACCTCTTAGGGGGAGGCATGACGTTCGCTGACCGAGTGCATGCACTTCGGCTCCGCAAGCTCAAGATCCTGGACGACCACAACAGGAGGATTCAGAAACTGCAGCGCGCCCTCAACTCTGAGCTGTCGGAGATCGACCGAGAGATCAGCGAGCTGGGCGATACGAGCGCGAGGCTTCCCTGTCTCGTGCGCATCACACCTGGCCCTGAACTGACGGTCTATCACTCAGCTGATGCGCCCTGCGGACGAGTGCATAACCGTCAAAACTTCAAGGTCATGTCGGAGATCGACGCCATGGACGCGTCTCCGTACGCCTACCTGGAGCGTTGCTCGGCCTGTGGCTGGAAGCGAGCGGCCAAGATCCACGGCAACCGTTTGATTGGAGATGTGTAAGTAGTGGTAAGGGAAGCCGACGCCGGTAGCTACCTGTACTGGTCAGAGCGCCGCGTTGACGAGATCGCGTCCGACAATGGCGTCACCTGGGACAGTCAGCTGAGCTGGACCCTCAAGGCCGCCCCGCAAGGCGTCGGGGCAGAGGTCGGGAACCGAGAGCGGGCGGGTCTCACTCGCCGCGAAAAGGCTCGCAAAATCGAAAGGGTCATTGGGGACCAGGCCGTCTCCGCTTTCAACGCACCGCCTCCCGCTCGCTTTGCCAAAGGCGTCGGTCAGGTTCGCATCGCACGGTTCATCGGTGGGCCGGAGCGAGACAAGGGCGCAGTGCTCCATGTCAGAACAAGTAGTGTCGATGGCCGACAAGTCGATCTGGTCCTCTTCGGTAGCCTGGACAGCTTCCCTGGCCACCCCTTTCGACCCTCAGACGCCCCAGCAGCCGGTTGGTTCTCCTCTGCCTGGTATGCCATTGCAGAGCTGCTGGAGAGCCGTGGTACTCGAAACACGTCTCAGTGGGACGACCCCGAATCTCTTTCCGTCGAGGCGCTGCACATAGCTCTGAACCAAGGGAGTGAACATCCTGGGATCGATCATGAAGAACCTTGGACCCGGGGGCTCACTCTCGCGCACGCACACGACTGTGAGTGGTTCGCTCAAATCTACACTGATGTCGAGTTGACCCAGACCCGTTGGGACTTCCGCGACAACAGGCGGGGCGCAGACCGCATTTTGATCGGGGCTCCTGTGTGGGTGCGGACTGCGAGTCCCGACTCGGTGACTCGGTACGCGGAACTACGACGCGCGGCGGGCAGAAGCCCCCGCCGACTGCTGTCTCTGCGCGGAAGCCGTCGTCGCGGCGCGAGCTGACCATCTCAGTTTCCGTCTCATTAAGCGCCGTTCACGGCCGTTCAGACACGACCTGGAGCCGCCCCAGCCCCGCTAACCGACCGCCCGTGAACGCAGGTGTACGCCCCGGCACGCACCCCCACGCCCCACACACACAGTTGGAAATCGTGCACGTCCTCAGGGGCTTGGGAGGGGAGTGGTGTCGGAGCTTCACGAAGTCCCGGACCAACGTGGCTCTGGGGCCTCTTCTGAGCCACCCCCCTTGGTCGCGCTTTCGCCGTACAGCGGCAGCAGACCGACCCAACGCTTCGTAGCGTACGGGCGAGCGCTGACAACGCCACTGCACCACAAGCGCACCAGATCGAACGGGGAACCACAGTGAAACCATCGACGCCGACGAGGCCGCAGCCCATCCGTCCGCCCAGGTCAATGCCCGAGCCGGCTCGAAATGACCGCAGCTTCCCAAGCTGTGGGTCTTCGCGGCACCATAGGTCCGCTGACTCCAGGGGGCGTCGTGGGGAACAAGGAGACGGAGCAGGCCGCGGTCACGCATGTGATGGCCTTGGAGCGAGCCGCCGGCCGCGATCCGAAGGACGTCCGCACCTCGGGTCTCCCGTACGACGTGGAGAGTTCGCCTCGCATGATCGAGGTGAAGGCCTTCAGCCGCTCGGCGCGCAGTGAAGCGCTGCCGCTGGAACACCGGCAGGTCGAGGCAGCCAAGGCGAACCCCGAGCGCTACTACGTCTATGTGGTCGACAACCTTGCGGGCCCCGACGGGACAGACGTCGGCGTGCGAATCCTGCACGGAGAGGCGCTCCTGGCAATGATCGAGCGAACCCAGCCCCAGATCACGTATTGGCCCACGCTCAGGGCAGCCGAGTACGACCAGGCGGAACGGCTGCTATGAGCGCTGCGGTACAGCAGCGAAGTACAGCAACCACCACGACCGCAGCCGACCGCCAAGAGCCGTCAGCGGCCGACTGACCAGCTCGCTGGACCTCAATGACCACCCAGCCGAGAGTTCGGGACGAAGAGGTCGTGGGTTCAAATCCCGCCACCCCGACGGTGAAGTAACAGGTCAGGCTCCTACTGAATTCAGTAGGAGCCTGACCTGTTTGGTGTGCGTGTCTGTCTGCGCGATCACTGCATGGCTCAGGCAGCCGTCGCGAGACGATCATCGGACCGGTGGGCTGGGATACTTCGGCCATGGGTGCTGGGGGGACAGGGAGCGGCGGTACGCGGTCGGGTGGGGCGGCGCGTGCGTCGACCGCGTCGGCGGGCGGTGTGGACTGGGGGCTGCGGGCGGCGGTGGCCGCGGACGTCGAGGTGATCGCGGAGTTGCGGGCCACGGTGTTGCGGGCCGATCTGGAGCGCCTCGGGCGTTACGACGCCCAGCGGGTACGGCAGCGGCTTCGGGACTCCTTTTCCCCGGCGCACACCTCGATCGTCGTGATCGACGGTGAGCCGGCCGGTTGCGTCACGGTCCGGCCCGTCGGGGGCAGGCAGTGGCTGGAGCACTTCTACCTCGCCCCGGAACGGCAGGGCCGGGGGCTGGGGTCCGCCGTGCTGCGCTCCGTACTGGAGCGAACGGACGCGCAGGGCGTGACCGTGGGCCTGAACGTCCTTCAGGGCAGTGCCGCCCGTCGGCTCTACGAGCGCCACGGTTTCGTCGTGGAGTCCCAGGATCCGATCGATGTCTTCATGATGCGTCCGCCCGGGGTGACGGCGGGCGCTGCCGAGGATCCCTGACCGGGTGCCCTTACGGGCGCCGGGTTCGGAATGCGGCTGCCGGCGCTGCCCTCCCGGAGGGCACGCCCTAGGCTCGGCGGTATGGGACAGCGGGGCGGGGCGGAGCAACAGGCGGATGCGGCGCAGAAGTTCACCGGTATGCGGCCGATGGAGCCGCCGCCGACCGGGTCGGACGCGCTCGGGGTGACGACCCACTACCTGACGCATTTCAGGAAGGAGTACACCCGCACGCGCGAGCTGATGAAGAAGAAGGCCCGCCGGGCCACCGTGGGGATCGCGGCCCTGAACGGACTGATCGCCGTGCTCGGTGTGGCCGTCGCGGCCTGGAGGTCCTACGCCCCCTGGCTCGGGCTGGCGAGCACCGGCGTCGCGGGGGTCGTCGGTGTCATCTCGGCGTGGAGCGGTCTCATGCGCCACCACGAGCTGTGGCAGCAGCGGAGTCTGATACTCGCGGAGCTCCAGCGCATCATCCGGAACGTCGAGCGCCGGGAAGCGGCGGGCGACGACCGGCAGCTCATCGCCCGGGAAGCCATGGAACTGCTCGACGCGACGCTGAGCCAGGACGCCAGCAACTGGGGCAGCCTGAGCCGCACTCCGCTGGCCGGAGCCCCGTACCCGTCCCTCTCGGCGCCCGCCGAACGCCCGCAGGAGTGACGGCGCGTCCGTGGCCGCCCGCCCGGCGACGGCCCTCGTACCGCTCTGCGGGTCCCGCCGTCGGCCATGTCCCGGGCAGCCCGCGGGACTGCCGCTAGGCGGAGATCCTTCCCGTCCCCTGACCACCCGCGGGACTCTCCGGGCCCGTCGGCAGTGCCACCGTGACGCGGAGGCCGCCCTCGGGGCGGGGGGCGACGGTGAGGGTGCCGTCGTGGGCCTCGGTGATGGTGGCGACGATGGCCAGGCCCAGGCCGGTGCCCGCATGGTCGGTGTGGACGCGTTCCGTGCCGCGCTGGAACGGTTCGGTGAGGGTCGCCGCCTGGGCGGGGCTGATCGGGTCGCCGGTGTTCTCGACGGTGAGCAGCGCGGTGCGGGGGCCCGGGGCGGTGTGGATCCGGACCCAGCCCCGTTCGGGGAGGTTGTGGACGATCGCGTTGTGGACGAGGTTCGCGGTCAGTTGCAGAAGGAGGGCCGGTGAGCCCAGGGCGGGGGTCACGTCACCGGCGGTTTCGAGGGTGATGCCGTTCCGCTCCGCCAGGGGGAGCAGGGTCTCGGCGGCCTCTTCCGCGAGGAGGGACAGGTCGACGTGCTCCCGGGTGAAGGCGCGCTGTCCCGCGCGGCTGAGCAGGAGCAGGGACTCGGTGAGGTCGATCGCCCGGGTGTTGACGGCGTGCAGGCGCTCGATGATCTCGCCGGTGTCCTGGTCGGGGTCGGTGCGGGCCACGTCGAGGAGCGTCCTGGAGACGGCCAGCGGGGTGCGCAGTTCGTGCGAGGCGTTGGCCGCGAAGCGCTGCTGTGCGGCCACGTGGGCTTCCAGGCGGTCGAGCATGGTGTCGAAGGCGTCGGCCAGTTCCCGGAACTCGTCCCTGCGGCCCGGCATCCGGATCCGGTGGGAGAGCGATCCGGTCTGCGCCGTGCGGGTGGCGTGGGTGATGCGGTCCAGGGGGGCGAGCATCCGTCCGGCGAGGAACCATCCGCCCAGCAGGCCGAAGACCAGCAGGAACGCCATGACCGCGACTGCCGTCGGGGCGAAGCTGCGGAGGAAGACCGTGCCCGGGGTCGCTCTCACCGCCCCCCGTTCGTTGGTGATCAGCCACCCCTGCCGTACGAGGAACACTCCCACGGCCGCGAGCAGCAGGGCGCCCGCGAGCATGAGGAAGCCCGCGTAGCTGAGGGTGAGTTTGAGGCGGACGCTCATGCCGGAGGGTCTAGGCACGGTCGCCGCCGTCGTGCCCGTCGGCGGGCGGGGTGTCGATGCGGTAGCCGACGCCCGGCACGGTGGCGATGATCCAGGGTTCGCCGAGGCGCTTGCGCAGGGCCGACACGGTGATGCGGACGGCGTTGGTGAACGGGTCGGCGTGCTCGTCCCACGCGCGCTCCAGGAGTTCCTCGGCGCTGACGACGCCGCCCTCGGCGGCGACCAGCACGTCGAGCACCGCGAACTGCTTCCTGGTCAGGGCGACGTAGCGGCCGTCCCGGTAGACCTCCCTGCGGAACGGGTCGACGCGCAGACCGGCGATCTCCCGTACGGGGGGTCTGCTGTGGGCGCGCCTGCGGTCGAGCGCACGGAGTCGCAGGGCGAGTTCCCGCAGGTCGAAAGGCTTGGTCAGGTAGTCGTCCGCACCGAGTCCGAAGCCGGAGGCCTTGTCGTCGAGGCGGTCGGCCGCGGTGAGCATGAGGATCGGCATGCCGCTGCCGGAGGCGACGATGCGACGGGCGATCTCGTCACCGGACGGGCCGGGGATGTCGCGGTCGAGGACGGCGATGTCGTAGGCGTTGACCCCCAGGAGGTGCAGGGCCGTGTCGCCGTCGCCCGCGATGTCCGCCGCGATCGCCTCCAGGCGCAGGCCGTCGCGGATGGCCTCCGCCAGGTAGGGCTCGTCCTCGACGATCAGCACACGCATGCCGTCGAGGTTACGAGCCGGCACCTGTCGTCGGCGTATCGAAAAGCGCATACGCCGGTGCAACGGGGCCTTGCCTTCACTGGCGGTATGTCTGTGACACGACCGACCTCCACGCCGCCGGCGTCCGCCCCTGCACCAGCCCCTCTCCCGGCCCCCGCGCCTGGGCCGGCACCGGCACCGGCACGGGCGTCCCTGCTCCGTGCGCTGCCGCGGCGGGTGCTGCGCGGGGCCGGCCGCTCCGGGCTCTGGAAGCGTGCGCCGGTGCTCACCGGGGCGGCGCTGGCGCTGGGCCTGGTCATGCTGCTGCACGCGTACGTCCCGAACCGGTGGGGGAACGTCGGCAGCCTGGTCGAGACCTTCCTGCCGTGGTTCGGGCTGTTCGTCCCGGCGCTGGCGGCGGGGGCGGTGTGGCGCCGGGCGCCCGCCGCGGTACTCGCGCTGGTGCTGCCGGTCACGGTGTGGCTGAGCCTGTTCGGCGGGCTGCTCGTCGACAAGTCCCACCCGGGCGGCGACCTCACCCTGGTGAGCCACAACGTCGGCGCCGGCAATCCGGACCCGGCCGGCACCGCCCGCGACCTGGCCGCGTCCGGCGCGGACGTGCTGGCCCTGGAGGAGATCACCGCTGAGGACCGGGGCGTGTACGAGACGGAGCTGGCGGAGGCGTACCCGTACCACGCGGTGCGGGGCACGGTCGGGGTGTGGAGCAGGCTGCCGCTGTCGGACACGCGGCCGGTCGACATCGCGACGGACGTCGGACCGCTGGCCGCCACGAAACCGGCCGACGTCAGGGCGGCCGGGGACCGGGCGCTGCGCACCACGGTGGCGACGGAGCGGGGGCCGCTGGCGGTGTACGTGGTCCACCTGGGCTCCGTGCGGCTGAACCCCAGGTCCGGGTTCTGGACGGGCTCGCGCGACCGGAACGCACAGGCCCTCGGCGAGGTCCTCGCCGCGGACCGGAGCGAGCGCGTGGTGCTGCTCGGCGACCTGAACGGCACCCCGGACGACCGCGCGCTGGGCGGCATCACCTCACGGCTGCGCTCGGCCCAGGAGGCGGCCGGGGACGGCTTCGGCTTCAGCTGGCCGGCGAAGTTCCCGGTGGCGCGGATCGACCAGATCCTGGTGCGCGGGGTGGAACCGGCCGGTTCGTGGGTGCTGCCCGCCACCGGCAGCGACCACCTGCCGGTCGCGGCCGCGGTCGACTGGTGAGCCTCGCGGGCTTCGCACAGCCGTCGACCTGAGACCGGCCGCCGTGACCCGCCACCTCATCGGCCTCGTCGTCATACCGGCCGAGGCGGGCGGGACAGCGGGCGACCGGGCGAGTGGGACGACCGGCGGGCGGCACGGCGGACGTCTGGGCGGCGGACGGCTGGGCGGCGGCCAGGAGGGCGGGACGGCCGGTGAGTGGTCCCGCGGGTGGCCCTCGTGGTCCCTTCCGGCGCAATCTGGGAGAGGATCTACGTGTCCTGCGCGCTCGCGGGGGGCCGACCGGGAAGGACCCAGCTCATGATCATTTTCGGCACCAAGGGATATCTCTACCAGCTCGCGATACTGACGCTGGTGTGCGGCCGGTGCGGCAACCCCTCCGCGCACACGCTCAGGAAGCGCGTCACGAAGTTCACGCTGTTCTTCGTGCCGCTGTTCCCCTTCTCCACGAAGTACGCGATGCAGTGCACCTTCTGCGGTGTCGAGCAGCAGGTGACCAAGGAGCAGGCGGAGCAGCTCCAGGCGCAGGAGACCGGCGGCCAGGGCGGCTTCCCGGGGTCCGGCGGCCAGGCGTACGGGCCGTCGGGGCAGCAGCCGTACCAGCGGCCGTGAGCACGCGGGCCGAGTCGCGGGGCGGCGGGCCCGGCGGCTGCCGCCCGAGGTGCGCGTTGCCGCCTTCCGGCAGCGTTGCCCGTTTCCGGCAGCGCTGACTACCCTCGCACCGTCGTGACACCGCGCACCGGGCGTGAGCGGCAGGGGAGGTGCGGGGTGACGGACCTGCGGACGGACGAGCCGGAGGCGTATCTGACCGGGTACGCCGAGATCCTCGCGGGGGTGGCCGACACGGGCCGCCGGCCGACCCGCGACGAGCTGGAGGAGCGGCGGCTCCTCGGCGAGCGGGCGGCGGAGGCGGGGCACAGTCTGCGCAGTCTCGTACGGCTCCACCTCGACGCCACGCGCACCTCCTGGCCCCGCGTCGGCCCGGCGGCCTCCGGCCAGGACGGCACCGGCACCGTGCTCGCCGCCGTCGCCCAGGCCGTGGACGCCTTCGCCGACGGGTACGAACGCGCGCAGCGGCTCGCCGTGCGCCAGGAAGAGGCCGCGCGGCGGGAGTTCATCGACGACCTGCTCTACGGGCGCAGCGATCTGGGCCGTCTCGCCGAACGGGCCGAGCGTTTCGGGCTCGTCCTCTCCCGTGCCCACGCCGTCGCGGTGGCCGAGGGCCCCGAGGCGTACGACGACACCGCTCCGGTGACCCGGATCGTGGAGGCCGCGCTCATCTCCCGGTTCGGTGACCGGCGGGTGCTGATCACCACCAAGAACGGGCAGTTGATCTGCATCGCGCCCGGCGACCAGGACGACGTCCTGTCCTTCTTCGCCAAGCAGGCCTTCGCCGCCACGGACGGCAGCAGGGTGGCCATCGGGCGCCCCCGGAGCGGTGCGGGCGGCGTGGTGCACAGCTACGAGGAGGCGCTCAGCACCCTCGAACTCGCCGGCCGGCTGAGCCTGGACGAGCCCGTGGTGCGCGCCGCGGACATGCTGGTCTACCCGGTCCTGGCCCGGGACCGGCAGGCGATGGCCGACCTGGTGCTGAGCGCGCTGGGTCCGCTGCGCGGGGCCCGCGGCGGTGCGGAGCCGCTGCTGCGGACCCTGGAGGTGTACTTCGACGCCGGCTGCACCGCGGCCGAGGCCGCCCGGCGGCTCGCGCTCAGCGTGCGGGCGCTGACCTACCGGCTGGACCGCATCCACCAGCTGACCGGGGCGAACCCGTCCGACCCGGTGCACCGCTACACGCTGCAGACCGCGGTCATCGGAGCCCGTCTGCTCCAGTGGCCCGCGCAGGAGCTGTAGCCCCCCCGGCAGTCCCCCTTCGCCCCCGGCACCCTTCGCCCCCGGCACAACGCCGTCGGGCGCCCACCGGCGCGGTCCGCCGAAGTCCAGCGACAGGGCGGGCGGCACGCCCCCCGTGCGGCCCGGTCCGAGAAGCCGGGCCCTGCGTGCCGTCCCCCGCCCGCCCGTCGCTGAGCTTCGGTGAGAGGGATCGTCACACGGGGCGCGGCAGCGCGTCACTGCCGGGTTCCGGCAGCCTTCGGGCGTCTTCGATGCCGCCTTCGCTCTCTTCCGCCGCCCCCTGGAACCGCACCGGGTGCCTGTGCTGTCCTTGCCCCAATGGGGACTCATACGGGGAACGTTCCGAACCAGCTTCCGCAGGCCGACGGTTACGCGCACATGGTGGTGTGCGGCGACGACGGGCTGGCGCACCGGCTGGCCGCCGAACTGCGCGGCGTCTACCGCGAACAGGTCACCCTCGTCGTCCCGCCCTCCGTACGCCGGGTGCGGCAGCCGGTGGTCGGACGGGCCCGCGCCGCCTCGGCGGCGCTCCTCGACCGGGTCAGCGCGGCCGTCAACCGGACGGGCAACGGCGATCCGGTCGGCCCGGGCCGCGAGGTGGAGGCCACCGAGCCGACCGAGGACGTGCTCGCCGAGGCCGGTGTGGAGCGGGCCACCGCGCTGGCCCTCGTGTACGACGACGACGAGACCAACATCCGCGCCGCCCTGACCGCGCGGCGGCTCAACCCCCGGCTGCGGCTGGTCCTGCGCCTGTACAACCGGCGACTGGGCCAGCACATCGAGGAACTCCTCGACCAGACGGCCGCGTTGGCGTCCGGTGACGGTACCGCACCGGGTTCCCCTCCCGGTGGCCGACCCGGTGGCGGCGAGGGGTCGACGACCGTGCTGTCCGACGCCGACACCGCCGCGCCCGCGCTGGCGGCCACCGCCCTCGTCGGGACCAGCAAGGTCGTCGATACGGACGGCATCCTGCTGCGCGCCGTCGAACGCGACCCGCCCCGCCCGGGCGAGGTGGCCGACCCGGGACTGTGCACCCTCGCGCTGCTGTCCGCGACGAGCAACGACCCGGCCGGCGCGGACGGTTCGGAGAACAGCGGCGCGCAGGGGCCGCAACTGCTGCCCGATGCGGCGGCGGTGAGGGCGGCCACCGGACGCGGGACCGTCGTCCTGGAGCAGGTGTCGTACTCCGGTCCTTCGCTGTCCGCCGGGCGGGCCGGGGTGCCCGCCTTCGGCGAACTGTTCTCGCGGCGGCTGCGGTGGTCGCTGGCCGGTCTGGGCGCGTGCGTGGTCGCGCTCGCCGTGGCGCTGATGGTGGTCACCGGGGACCATCCCCTGCACGCCACCTATGTGACGCTGCTCGACCTGTTCTCCATCAACGAGCCCGCCCACAACAAGGACTCCGGCCGTCAGATCCTCCAGCTCCTCTCCGGGTTCGTCGGGCTCCTGCTGCTGCCCGTCCTGCTGGCGGCCGTGCTGGAGGCCCTCGGCACCTTCCGCAGCGCCTCGGCCCTGCGCAAGCCCCCGCGCGGGCTCGGCGGGCACGTCGTGCTGCTGGGTCTCGGCAAGATCGGCACGCGGGTCCTGACCCGGCTGCGGGAGATGAACATCCCCGTGGTGTGCGTCGAGGCCGACCCCGAGGCGCGGGGCATGGCGACCGCGCGACGGCTGCGGGTGCCGGTGGTGCTCGGGGACGTCACCCAGGAGGGCGTCCTGGAGGCCGCCAAGATCCACCGCGCGCACTCCCTGCTCGCCCTGACCAGCGTGGACACGACGAACCTGGAGGCGGTGCTGTACGCACGGTCCGTACGGTCGCGGCTGCGGGTGGTGCTGCGGCTGTACGACGACGACTTCGCGACCGCCGTGTACCGCACCCTGCGGGCCGCGCACCCCTTCGCGCTCACCCGGAGCCGCAGCGTGACGCACCTGGCGGCGCCGTCGTTCGCCGGGGCGATGATGGGCCGCCAGATCCTGGGGGCGATCCCCGTCGAGCGGCGGGTGCTGCTGTTCGCCGCGTTGAGGGTGGCGGGGCATCCGCAGCTGGAGGGGAAGACGGTCGGGGAGGCGTTCCGGGCGGGGGCGTGGCGGGTGCTGGCGCTCGAGGTCTCCGACGGTGTCCTGGACGGGGAGCGGGCGGGAGGCGCCGCTCCCGAGGGGGCGGCGGGGCGGGGGTCGCGGTTGGTGTGGGAGCTGCCCGACACGTATGTCCTGCGGGGCTCGGACCGGGTGGTGCTGGCGGCCACGCGGCGAGGGCTGGCGGAGTTGCTGGGGCGGCGGGCGCGGCGGGGGGCGGACGTGTAGGGGCACCCGCCCCTACACGTCCGCCAGGGGGATCCGGCACTAGGACCCCGCCAGGAGGATCCGCCCCTTCGACCCGGCCGGGGGGAACCGTTGCTTCACCCCCGCCAGGGGCACCTCCCCCACGACCGCCGGCCCGTGCCCACCCGCCACCCGACTCGGTCGGCCGAGGAACCGGCGTTACGGCAAGTGCCTCCTGGCGAAGTCGAGTTCCAGGGAGACCTGCTTGATGCGTTCGTCGACGACCAGGGAGCCGTGGCCCGCGTCGTAGCGGTAGACCTCGTGGACGGCGTCCCTGGCCTCCAGGCGCTTGACGTAGTTCTCGACCTGGCGGATCGGGCAGCGCGGGTCGTTGACCCCGGCGGAGATGTACACCGGGGCCTTGACCGCGTCGACGTAGGTCAGCGGGGAGGACGCCTCGAAGCGCTCGGGGACCTCCTCGGGGGTGCCGCCCAGCAGGGTGCGGTCGAGAGCTTTGAGGCCCTCCATCTCGTCGTGGTACGCGGTGACGTAGTCGGCGACCGGCACCGCCGCGATGCCCAGCGCCCACGCCTCGGGCTGGGTGCCGATGCCGAGCAGGGTGAGGTACCCGCCCCAGGAGCCGCCGGTGAGGATCAGGCGCTCGGGGTCGGCGAGGCCCGAGGCGACCGCCCATTCCCGCACCGCCGCGATGTCCTCCAGCTCGATGAGGCCCACCCGGTGCTTGAGGGCGTCGGTCCACGCGCGGCCGTACCCGGTGGAACCCCGGTAGTTGACGCGGACGACGGCGTATCCGTGGTCGACCCACGCGGCCGGGCCCGCGGCGAAGGCGTCGCTGTCGTGCCAGGTCGGACCGCCGTGGATGTCGAAGACCGTCGGGAGCGGACCGGCCGCCCCGGCCGGCTTCTGGACCAGGGCGTGGATGCGGCCTCCGGGCCCGTCCACCCACACGTCCTCCACCGGGACCGAGCGGGGCGACTTCATGCCGGGCGGGTCCAGGACGACGCGCCCGGTGGTGGAGCGGACGGCCGGCGGCTCGGCGGCCGAGGACCACAGGTACTCCACGCTGCCGTCGGGGCGGGCCGTGGCGCCGGAGACGGTGCCGGGCGGGGTCTCGATCTCCGTCAGCCCGCGCTCGGCGAAGTCGTACCGGAACAGCTCGCTGCGGGCCTCGAAGCCGTGCACGATCAGCAGCCCGGAGCCGTCCGGATACCACTCCGCGCTCACGTCGCCCGGCAGCTCCAGGGCGAGGTCGGTCTGCTCCCCCGTCGCCACGTCCCACACCAGGGGCTCCCAGCGGCCCCGGCGCTGGTGGCCGATGAGCAGACGGGTGTCGCCGTCGACCGGCGCGAAGCCCAGGACCTCCAGGCCCAGCTCCTCCTCGCCGCCCCGGGTGTCGTCCAGCTCGGCGACCTTGCTCCCGTCGGGACGCAGGACGCGCAGCGCCGAGTGCATGGCGTCGCCGTGCTCGGTGTGCTCGATCGCGATGAGGGAGCCGTCGTGGGAGAGGTCGCCGACGCCCGCGGACTCGCGGTGCCGGTAGATCTCCGCCGGGGGCCCGCCCGCGTACGCGAGGTGGATCGTCGTGCCGTCCTCGTCCGTGGAACGGCCGATCACCGCCGTGCGCCCGTCCCGGCCGAGGGCGAGACCCGCCGGGTAGGAGGGGTCGAGGCCCGGCACGGCGAGCTCGTCCTCGCCGCCCGCGAAGGGCTGGCGGCGCCAGACGCCGAACTCGTCGCCGTCCTTGTCGTCGAACCACCAGATCCACTGCCCGTCGGGCGCGAGCACTCCGTCCGTCGTGCCGTTGGGACGGTCCGTGACCTGGCGCTGCTCACCGCCGGCGCGGTCCCACGCGTACAGCTCGTACGTCCCCGTCGCGTTCGACACGAACAGGGAGCGGTCCGGGGCGTCCTCGGCCCAGTCGGGCAGCGACACCCTCGGCGCGCGGAACCGCTTCTCCCAGTCGGGCAGCTGCCCGTCCCGCGTCCGCCGCTCGTCCGCGCCCCGCTCGTCCGCGTCCACGTCCCTGTCCGGCGGTACGGACCCGTTGCTCTCAGTCATGGCCCCATACTGCCCCGACCGGGCGACCACGCGCAGAAGAGATCCCCAGCCTGTGGACAACCTCCCCCGCCCCTCCCCTCTCCCCCACGTTTTCCACAGCCCCGAGGCAGGGGCGCCGGGTCGCGCACCGTACCGTGGAGGGCGTGTACCGGTTTCTGCTGACGCCCCGCTGGTGGGGGATCAACGTCTTCGTCGTCCTGGCCATCCCGTTCTGCATCTTCATGGGGTCCTGGCAGCTCGGCCGGTTCGAGGACCGGGTGCAGGACCACGAGACCGCCTCCACGCAGCAGGACTCGGCCCGCCGGGAAGCGGCGCGCCCGCTGAGCGACATGCTGCCCGTGGACAAGGCGACGGTCGGCGAGCAGACCACCGTCACCGGCCGGTACGACGATCAGCTGCTGGTCCCGGAGCGCAAGCTGGACGACCGGGAGGGTTTCTACGTCCTCACCCTCCTGCGCACCGACGACGGCGAGGCCCTGCCCGTCGTGCGCGGCTGGCTGCCGGGCGAGCCCGACCCGGCGAAGGCCCCGGCCCCGCCGGCCGGCGAGGTCACCGTGACCGGGGCGCTCCAGGCCGCCGAGTCCCCCGGCAGCAACGGTGTCAGCGGCCGCTCCGGCTGGCCCGCCGGGCAGACCGGCGCGATCAGCGCGGCGACGTTGCTGAACCTCGTGCCGTACGACGTGTACGACGCGTGGGTCACGCTGAACGAGGGCGACTCCGGGATGCGGACCGTGCCCGTGAGCGCGCCGCAGAACACGGGGCTCGACCTGAAGGCCTTCCAGAACCTCGGCTACACCGCCGAGTGGTTCGCCTTCGTCGGCTTCGTGATCTTCATGTGGTTCCGGCTGCTGCGCCGCGAGGTCGAACTCGCCCGCGACGCGGAGCTCGGCCTGGTCACGGAGGACGAGCAGAGCGCGCAGGACCGGCAGAGCGAGCAGGAGCGGCAGGGCGGGCGGGACCAGCGGGACGAGACCGACGGGGCCGACGGGGCCAAGGCGGGCCTCGTCTCCTGACCCGCCCAGCGTGACCCCGGGGTCACGCCCCCTGGTCCGCCAGCAGCCCCGTCCAGTACACGGTCCCCACGCACGCGTCGGTCACCGTGGCCGTCGCCGAGCCGGAGCCGCCCTCGGGGCTGTACGTCACCGACACGCTTCCCTCGGCCGGGCCGTCCTCGGTGAGCAGCTGCGCCGTGGGACCGGCCTCGCCGCCGCCCCCCGCGGAGCTGCCCCCCGCGGCGGTGGTGTCCCCGGTGGGCGAGGGCTCGGGCGAGGGCCCGCCCGTGCCGCCCCCCGTGGTACCGCCGGGAGTGGGACAGGTCTCCGAGGGCACCCAGGCGAACTGCACCTCGTACGCGGCCCCGGGCGCCAGGGTCAGCGCGGCGGCCTCCAGCGACGGGTCCGGCAGACCGGCCGCGGCGTCCCCGGCGGCGTGCCGCGCGGTGCCGATCCGGGAGGCGTCCGCGGCGCCCAGCGCGGCGGTGACGACGCTGCCGGGGCCCGTGACGGTACAGCCGGCCGGCGAGACGTTGGTGACCCGGAAGGAGCCGTAGACCACGCCGGTGGAGTCGGGCGCGGCGCTGCTCGCCACGGCCGGGCCGAGCGAGCCCGGCGCACACGCGGGGACGTCGGCGGGGGTGCTGGTGCTGGGGGCGCCCGAGGGGGACGATCCCGCCGCGGCGCCGCTCTCCTTGCCGCCGGGCGTCTCCTCGGGGTCGGCCTTGTCCTTGCCCTCGTCGGTGTCCCCGGTGCCCGCGATACCGCTCTGGCCGCCGGCCGGGTCCTTGCCCTGGGAGGCGCCGCCCTGGGCCTGCGAGGCGTTGCCCGCGACGGACGGGTCGGCGCCGGCGCCGGTGGAGTTGGAGACGTGCACCAGGGCCGGGACCGCCGTGCCCAGGAAGAGGACGGCGGCGGCCGCGCCGACGAAGGCCTGCCGCTTGCGGGCCCGCCGGGCGGGCACGGCACGCCGCAGGTGGTCCAGGGTGCCGTCGCTCGGCTCCATCTCGCCGACCGCGCGCCGCATCATCGCGCGCAGGGCGGCCTCGCCGGTGACCGGTCCCTCGGCCCCGGGAGCGTCGGCCCCCGGAGCGTCGGGGCCCAGGCCGTACGGTCCCTGCTCACCGGGGTTCAGCCCCTCCGGGCTCAGCCTCTCGGGAACCTGCCCACCGGCCCTCACGCCCTCCGGCCCCAGCACATCCGCACCCTGCTCATCAGGGTTCAGACCGTCGGAACCCTGCTCGCCGGGCTGGTCGACACCCTGCTCGGCAGGCTCGCCGGGCTCGTCGGGACCCTGCTCGTCGGGGCCGTGGTTCACGTTTCCGTTCCCAGCGTGCGTGTGCCTGTGCTGATCTCGCCCGTCCGGCCCGGAGGGCACGGGCCCCTCGGGGTCGTGCGGTCGGGCGTCGTTGCCGTCGCTCATGCCGGCGCCTCCATGGCCACCCTGAGCGCCGCGATCCCGCGCGAACCGTACGCCTTGACCGAGCCCAGGGATATGCCGAGCGTCTCGGCTACCTGGGCCTCCGTCATGTCCGCGAAGTAGCGCAGGACCAGCACCTCGCGCTGCCGGCGTTGCAGTCCCTTCATCGCCTTGATCAGGGAGTCCCGCTCCAGCTGGTCGTAGGCCCCCTCCTCCGCGCTCGCCATGTCCGGCATGGGCTTGGACAGGAGCTTGAGTCCGAGGATGCGGCGGCGCAGCGCCGAGCGCGACAGGTTGACGACGGTCTGACGCAGGTACGCCAGGGTCTTCTCCGGGTCACGGACGCGTTTGCGCGCCGAGTGGACGCGGATGAAGGCTTCCTGGACCACGTCCTCGCAGGAGGCGGTGTCGTCGAGGAGGAGGGCGGCGAGGCCGAGCAGCGAGCGGTAGTGCGCCCGGTAGGTCTCGGTGAGGTGGTCGACGGTGGTTCCCGCCGCCACGTCCTCGGCGCCGTCGCGCTGGTTCGGTATGCGGGCCGGCCGCGCTGCGGGCATGGGCGCGATCACCGGCATGCCACCGGCCGGGCCGGCCACACGGGGACGGACGGACCGGACGGGCGGGACGGGCGGGCGCAGTGCCGCTCCCCGTGCCCCTGCGGTGAATTCGAGAACCTCTGCCACGCCAGTTGGACACGCTCACCCCCGAGAGGGTTGTACGTGCCGGACGTCACGTTCCGGTGTCCGCCGGACAGCCGTCCGGACGGTCTTCCGGGCGGCCGCTCTCCTGACGGTGCGTCATAGGCCCTCATCGTCCCGCTCTTCCCCTATGTCCCATGGGCACGAGCGTCCCCACGCCCGTGCTCGGCGTCCCCACGCCGACCCACGCGTCTCCGCGCCCTGAATGGGTGACCGCAAAGACGCTCCCCGCCGCTCGCGCGGTTGCGGAGGGCGGGGAGGAAATCCTCTGACGGCTCGGGTGTCCGGTACAAGTAGTCCGGACCAACTTCCGGATCACATCTCGTCCATGGATCCTACAAACGACGCCCACGATGGCCAGGGCTTTTGCCCTACTGATCCGTTTCTGACCGCGGGTCAGCCGAACTCGGCCGCCACCAGTTCCGCGATCTGCGCGGTGTTCAGCGCGGAGCCCTTGCGGAGGTTGTCCCCGCACACGAAGAGTTCGAGGGCGGTCGGGTCGTCCAGGGCCCGGCGCACCCGGCCGACCCACGTCGGGTCGGTGCCGACCGCGTCGGCGGGGGTGGGGAACTCCCCCGCGGCCGGGTTGTCGAACAGGACGACACCGGGCGCGGTGGCGAGGATCTCCCGGGCTCCCTCGACGCTGACCTCGCCCTCGAAGCGGGCGTGCACGGTCAGGGAGTGGGTGGTGACCACGGGGACCCGAACGCACGTCACGGCGACCGGCAGCTGCGGCAGCCCGAGGATCTTGCGGGACTCGTCCCGCACCTTCATCTCCTCCGACGACCAGCCGTCCTCGCGCAGCGACCCGGCCCACGGCACGACGTTCAGCGCGACCGGCTCCGGGAACGGCCCGGTGTCGTCGCCGACGGCCCGCCGTACGTCGCCGGGGTGGGTCCCCAGCTCCGTCCCGGCCACCAGGGACAGCTGCCGGCGCAGGGTGTCCACGCCGTCCCGCCCGGCCCCGCTGACCGCCTGGTACGAGGAGACGACCAGCTCGCGCAGGCCGAACTCGGCGTGCAGCGCACCCAGCGCCACGATCATGGACAGCGTCGTGCAGTTCGGGTTGGCGACGATGCCGCGCGGCCGCATCCGCAGCGTGTGCGGGTTGACCTCGGGCACGACGAGCGGCACGTCCGGGTCCATCCGGAACGCGCCGGAGTTGTCGACCACCACCACGCCCTTGGCGGCGGCGACGGGGGCCCACTGCGCGGAGACCTCGTCGGGTACGTCGAACATGGCGACGTCGACCCCGTCGAGAGCCTCCTCGCTCAGCGCGACGACCTCGACCTCCTCCCCGCGCACGGTCAGCTTGCGGCCGGCCGAGCGCGGGGAGGCGATCAGGCGGATCTCGCCCCAGACGTCCGCGTGCTGGGACAGGATCTGGAGGATGACCGAGCCGACGGCACCGGTCGCGCCCACGACGGCGAGTGTGGGCCTGCCGGTACGGCCGTCACGGCCGTTGCCCTGCGCGGCGGACATCAGCGTCCGGTGCCTCCGTAGACCACGGCCTCGTCGCGGTCGGAGTCGAGCCCGAAGGCGGTGTGCACGGCGCGCACGGCCTCGTTCACGTCGTCCTTGCGGGTGACGACCGAGATGCGGATCTCGGAGGTCGAGATCAGCTCGATGTTCACACCGGCGTCGGAGAGCGCGGTGAAGAAGTCGGCGGTGACGCCCGGGTTGCTCTTCATCCCCGCGCCGACCAGGGAGATCTTGCCGATCTGGTCGTCGTAGCGCAGCGAGTCGAAGCCGATGCCGGGCCGGTTCTTCTCCAGCGCGTCGATGGCCTTGCGGCCCTCGGCCTTGGGCAGCGTGAAGGAGATGTCCGTCAGGCCCGTGGACGCGGCGGAGACGTTCTGGACGACCATGTCGATGTTGACCTGGGCGTCGGCAATGGCGCGGAAGATCGCGGCCGCCTCGCCCGGCTTGTCGGGCACCCCGACGACCGTGACCTTGGCCTCGGAGGTGTCGTGCGCGACTCCGGAGATGAGGGCCTGCTCCACGTGCTTTTCCCCTTGCTTGATCGGCTCGCTGCTGACCCACGTGCCCTGCAGTCCGCTGAAGCTGGACCTCACGTGGATCGGAATGTTGTACCGGCGGGCGTACTCCACGCAACGGTGGAGGAGCACCTTCGAGCCGGAGGCAGCGAGCTCCAGCATGTCCTCGAAGGAGATCCAGTCGATCTTCTTCGCCTTCGGCACCACGCGCGGGTCGGCGGTGAACACGCCGTCGACGTCCGTGTAGATCTCGCAGACGTCCGCGTCGAGCGCGGCGGCGAGCGCGACGGCCGTGGTGTCGGAGCCGCCGCGGCCCAGCGTGGTGATGTCCTTGCTGTCCTGGCTGACGCCCTGGAAGCCGGCCACGATGGCGACGTTGCCCTCGTCCACCGAGGTGCGGATGCGCCCCGGCGTGACGTCGATGATCCGGGCCTTGTTGTGGACCGAGTCGGTGATGACTCCGGCCTGGCTGCCGGTGAACGACTGGGCCTCGTGGCCCAGGTTTTTGATCGCCATGGCCAGCAGCGCCATGGAGATACGCTCTCCGGCGGTCAGCAGCATGTCGAGTTCCCGTCCGGCAGGGATCGGGGAAACCTGCTCGGCGAGATCGATCAGCTCGTCCGTCGTGTCGCCCATCGCGGAAACGACGGCGACCACCTGGTTGCCGTTCTTCTTCGCTTCCACGATCCGCTTGGCGACGCGCTTGATGCCCTCGGCATCGGCTACGGAGGAGCCTCCGTACTTCTGCACGACAAGGCCCACGTGCGCTCCTCGCTCAATCCGTCTCTTTCCGCAGGTACGTACATGTACCGCGGTCGGCTCATTTTACCGAGCGTCCGGATCCCGCCACTGCGGTATCGCATGGTGAGACCCGGGTACTCGCTCCGGTTGGCTCATGCCCAGGGCCACGCGGGTCACTCGGGAAAGTGCGGCGTGTCACACGTTCACAAGTGTCTCCCGGCCGCGTGAAAAGGGCTCGCGGAACGGGCAACCCTTGGGGCCGGTGGTGAGTCTGAGGGCTGTGGCGCGCGGTGCGCCACGTCCTGGGGAGGACCACCGCCTTGTCTCACGCACGCCCACCCGGCCGCCGGTTCGCGGCCGCCGTCACCATCGTTCTCGCCGTCACGGCCGGTCTGACCGGCCCGACCGGCCCGACCGGTCCGGTCCAGGCCGCGCCCGCGGCCCCAGCCGTGTCGACGGCCCGCGAGGCGGGGGCCGAGTCCGTCGCCGCGTTCCCGGTCGGCCACAAGATCGAGGGGGTGACCGAATCGGGCTACCTGACCAAGAGCGCTGGGGCCTCGGCAGCACGCACCTGGGTCCGGGCGTCGGACGCAGCCGTGACCGCGCTGCCGGACGGCCCGTCCGTGTCGCCCACCGGTGCAGGCGACCTGCTGGCGATGAACACCGGCTCCGAGGCCTGGCTCCAGGACGCACCCAGCGGTGCACAGCTCTTCAAGGTCCGGTTCAAGGAAGGCGGAGGCACCGGCGCCTACAAGGGCGCCGCCGGGCGGGCGCTGTTCAGCACGGCGGCCAGGCCCGAGGGGGGCGTCGACCTGCGCATGCACACCGAGGGCGACGTGACCTCGACGGTGTCCAGCTTTCCCCGTGAGTTCCACGGCTTCTCCGTCACCCCGGGCACGTCCGCACACGCCGTGCTCACCTACTGGTCCGACAACGAACCCGGCTCCGACGAGCACTGGGCCCTGATCGACCTCGCCACCGGCACCCTCACGGAAACCGGCACCCGCAAGAACGTCACCGCCGACAACATGGCCGTCTCGCCGACCCACCTCGCGTGGGTCGAGTACGGCGATACGGAGACCAGTGCGGTGGTCCGTACGCGCGCCACCGGAGAGACGCGCCGGATCCTCTTGACGGACCGGTGGGGCACCCCGAAGATCGGCCTCCAGGGCGACCACCTGCTCTACGGCCTTCCCGGTGGCCTGACCGCCAGGGCCCCCGACGAGCGCTTCGCCCTGACGGCCTACGACCTGACGACGGGCTCCAGGACCACGCTCCTGGACCATTTCACCTCGTCCGCGGTCTCGCCCGACGGTGTCTTCCACGCCCGCGGCGGCACCGTCGCCCACGGCGAGGGCCTCTACCGCGTCGATGCGGGCACCGACGGCGGGGCTCCGAGCGCGTCCCTGGTCGCGAGCACGGGCGAGCCGACGAGCCTGGCCCTGGTCGGCCACGACGTCCCGGACGTGATCGATCTCAGCCGCAGCGGACGGAAGCTGACCTGGACCCTCTCGCGGAGCAACGCGGTCATGTCGGCCACCTTGCGCCACGTTCGCACCGGGAAGACGGTGAGGCTGCAGTTCTACACCCCGGGCCCGCCACCACAGACCTCACCGCAGTTCACCGCCCACTGGAGCGGCGACCTGGAGGACTCACAACTCACCGCGTACAACGGCGACTACGAGTGGGAGATGTCCGCAAGCCCGCTCAACGGCATCGGCCCCGACATGACCGCCTCCGGCACCTTCAAGGTCGTCAGGTCGTCCGACGCTCCGCACGACTTCAACGACAACGGGACCCCCGACCTCCTCGCGCGTGACGCCTCCGGCCGTCTGTGGCGCTCGGACTGGCTCGCCGCGGGCTACGCGGGGAAGACCAACCTGGTCGGCGGTGGCTGGAACGCGTACGACCGGATCGAGGCGACCGGGAACGTCGGCGGTGCCGCGACGGGCGATCTGGTCGCCCGTGACAAGAGCGGCGTGCTCTGGCTCTATCTCGGCAAGGGCGACGGCACCTTCGCCACCCGCAGCCGGATCGGTGGCGGCTGGGGCGTCTACGACCAGATCGCCGCCGGCAGCGACCTCACCAACGACGGCAGGGCCGACCTCCTGGCCACCGACAAGAGCGGCGTCCTGTGGCTGTACAAGGGCACCGGCGACTGGCGCGCCCCCTACGCCGCACGCACCCGCGTCGGCGGCGGCTGGAACGTCTACGACCAGCTCACCGCGACCGGTGACATCGGCGGCGCCGCGAGCGGCGACCTGGTAGCCCGCGACAAGGCCGGCGTGCTCTGGCTCTACCTCGGCAAGGGCGACGGCACCTTCGCCACCCGTACCAAGATCGGCCGCGGCTGGGACATGTACCGGCACACCGTCGGCATCGGCGACGCGAACCAGGACGGACACCCCGATCTGCTCGCCTACACGGACTACGGGACCAACTACTATCCGGGCACAGGAAACTGGCACGCCCCCTTCAACACCAGTCAGCCGGCAGAACTCCCGGTCTGGAATGCGGCCTACACGGCGGTGCTCTGAGCGGCAGACCCCGGCCCGGGGGCGCGCAGACCCGGGCCGGGCTCAGTCGGCCAGCTCCTTGAGGAACTCGGTGTCGAGGGTGATGTCGACGGGAGCGGGGAGGTGGACGGTCGCGCCGAACGGCAGCCTCTCCTCGTGCTGGTAGCTGCCGTTCTTCGGTTGGTTGAACACGACGACGGAGCAGCTTTCCCGGTCGATGAGGAGGTAGACCGGGATCCCGGCAGCCGCGTACCCGTCGGGCTTGTCCACACGGTCCCGCCGCGCGGCATCCGCGTCCCACGAGGTGACTTCCACAGCCATCAGAGCGCCGTCGGGCGGCGACCACTCACCGTGCCCCTTGAAGGCACCCGGGGGAACCAGCACCCCGTCCGCTCGCGCCCGCCCGTTGCGGTACGCCTCCGTCTTGAGACCACGCTCCGCGTGCAGCCAGAGATCGGGGCGGTGCTGCATACAGAGCCTTTGCAGCCAAGCGACGATCTCACTGTGGTTGCCGTCCGGCATGGGCTTGACCGCGACCTTTCCCCTGATGAACTCCAGCCGCACCAGCTCTGGTGCACGGCGGTCGAGCTCCTCGAACTCCTCGACGGACATATCGGGCCGGTGCTCGGTCCTGGGGGTCATGGCGTCGCCTCCTCGACACCATGGTGCCCTGGCCGGCGCCTGCCGCACGCTCACAGCGCCCGCTCCGGCCCGGGGCGCAAGCCGGCCGCCGCGCGTACCTCGGCCGCGCGGCGGGGGACGTCCACGATCTCGTACACCGTGTCGGGGGCGGCCAGGAACGTGTCCGGCACGTACCCGACGTCCAGCAGACCGGCCGCCTCGGCGGCCTCGGCCGCCTTGAACTCGGCGTGGCAGTCGGGGCACATGCCGTCCTTGATCTCCACCGTCCGCTCGTCCGCGTCGCAGTCCATGCAGGCCATGACCGCACGGGTCACGCGGGCCCGGCGCGGGGCGGCCTTCTGGCGGATCTTCGCCTTCTTCGGGGGCATCCTGTTCTCCAGTCGGTTGCGGGCGAGACCGCCCGGGTTGTTCACGGTCGCGGGAAGGCCGTCGGTCACCGCGCGGGTGATGTCCTGGGGTGTGGCGCCGCGGGTCAGCCATTCCTCGGCCAGAGCCGCGAGGGAACGGCAGTCGGCCTCGGACAGGCGCATACGGGGCTCCGCCTCGCGGATCGCGGCGAGGGCGAGGTACGAGATCCTGGCCTCCGGGTCCGCCCCGGCGTCGGAACGCGGCTCGGGCTCCGGCTCCGGTTCGGGCAGCTCGGGCTCGTCGGTGCGGGCCAGGCCGGGGCGAAGGTCGCCGGGCACGATCCGGCCGCCCCGCCGCCGCGCGAACTCCGCCCACCACTGCGGTGACCTGCGGGTACGCGACCAGTACGTCCGCGTGACCCACCGCATGGTGTTGTCCTCGACGGTGAGGTGCTCCCTGATCCAGCGCAGGTGGCCGGCCTCGCTGATGCGGTTGAGGGACGTGCGGATCGCCTGCTGGCCGTAACGCGGGTGCTCCGCCGCGAGCACCTTGTGGCCCATCGCCTGACCGTCACCGAGGTGGTCGACGAAGACGGCGACCTCGGCCTCACGCGGGGACAGATGTGCGAAGTCCGGGTCGGCGTACGGGTCTTCGTCGCCCGCAGGGCGTTTTCCGTAGCCCGGATTGGCCATGGGGTGGGACGGGGAGGGCAGGGCGGGACTAGGCTTGGCGTAAGCCACCATCGAAATTACCTGTTCGTCGATGCGTCGGTTAGGTCCCGGATTGGTGTTGGCGCACCGCCGGGGCCGACTCATTTGTCGGTCATATGCCGCGAACCTAGAGCGGCTTGACGTAGCGACGCAAGCTGATCACGGAACGTCACCCTAACGAGGTACGGCGCCTCAACTCACGTTCAGACTTGGTTGGTTGGGTATTTCAACCAGACCAGAAAACCAAAGGAAGAGCTCGGATCCCGAGGCTCAAGCTCCGGGCTGAACTGCGGCGATAAACGCCGACCAGGCGGGGGCCGAGACCTGGAACTCAGGCCCTGACGGAGCGGACTTGGAGTCGCGGATGTGTATTGCACCGCAGCGCGCGACCTCTACGCAGTTGCCGCCCTCGTTGTCGCTGTAGCTCGACTTGACCCACTTCAACTGGTCGCTCACGACTGTTCGCCCATCCGCTCGATGAAACGGGCCGACTCATCGGGATCGAGCGCCCGCGTGCGGATCATGCTTAGCCGCTCGGTCACGCGGCTGACAACACCTGGTTCGGCCGAAAGCTCGCTGGCGAACGCACCCTCCATGAAGGCGAATCGCTCATGGTCCTGCCCCTCAACCAACACCATGGGCCCCATCAGCGCATCGCTGAAAGCCTGTCCGAAGGGGAGAACCTGCAACGCGACGTTGCGCAGCCGGGAGACGTCCAGCAAGCGATCCAACTGCTCCTCGTCCACCAACGGGCTGCGCAGCACCGCCTCGTACAGAACGAAACTCAAGCCCACCGGAGGCTTTCGTTCGGTAAGGATCGCCTGTCGCTCCATCCGGGCCGCGACCCGCTCCTCCACCGTCTCCTCGTCCAGGGGTGGGATGCGGTTGTCGATGAGCGCCTGAGCGTAGGCCCGTGTCTGCAACAGGCCAGGGACGAGCGCGACTTCGTACGTCCACAGGCTCGTCGCCTCCCGCTCCCGCTCGATGAAGTCGACGGCCCGGGCGGAGTACCGCTCCCTGCGGACGTACTCTTTCGCCGCGCTCAGCATCCCCTGTGCGCCGCACAGCTCGTCCGCGATGTCGAGGAGGCGGGGCGACGGCATCCGTACGCCGCGCTCCATGGACGAGATGGTCTCGGGGGCGTAGTTGGCGGCGGTGGCCAGGGCCTCGCGGCTGACGTTGGCCAGGGTGCGCCAGCGTTTGATCTGGTTGCCGCTGTAGCACCAGGCCGCGGGCGGCTGGGAGTTGTGGTTGGGGTTCGGCACGGCGCCCACCTCCGACTGCTCGTTGGCTACCGAGCGTAGGCGAGCGGAGCCACTTGCGTGACCTACTTCACCGGGCGCAGCCCCAGCGGGCCCGCGATCTCCCGCACCATGACGCGGCCCGCCTCGGACTCCAGGGCGTCGTCGCCGAGGTCCTGGTCGGTGTCGAGGCCGTCCAGCTCCTCCAAGGGCTGGTTCAGGCGGACGTGGGCCACGACCGACTGGAGCGCGCGCAGGGTCGCGGAGGCCGTGGAGCCCCAGTTGGAGAAGTAGGAGAACTGCCACCACCACAGGGCCTCCGTGGTGCGGCCGGCCTTGTAGTGGACCATGCCGTGGCGGAGGTCGGTGATGACGTCGGTGAGGTCGTCCGAGATACGGGCCGGGACCGGGGCCTTCCGCGGCTCGTAGGGGTCGAAGACCTCGGAGTACACGTCGATCGGGTCGAGGATGCGGGCCAGGTTCTCGCGGATCTCGTCCACGTCCAGCTCCGGTCCGGGGTCGGGCTCGTAACGCTCGTCGGGGACGATGTCCTCGTGGGCTCCGAGGCGGCCCCCGGCCAGCATCAGCTGGGAGACCTCCAGGAGGAGGAAGGGGACGGCCGAGGCGGGCTCGTCGCCCTTCGCGACCTCGGTGACGGCCACCAGGAAGCTCTCGATCTGGTCGGCGATCTGGACCGCGAAGTCGTCCGGGTTCTGGTTCGTCGCGTGCAGCGTGGCGTCAGACATCTAGGAGTCGTCTCCCCTCGAAGGCGCGGCCGAGGGTCACCTCGTCCGCGTACTCCAGGTCGCCGCCCACCGGGAGGCCGCTGGCCAGGCGGGTGACCTTGAGGCCCATGGGCTTGATCATGCGGGCGAGGTACGTGGCCGTGGCCTCGCCCTCCAGATTCGGGTCCGTGGCCAGGATCAGTTCCGTGACCGTGCCGTCCGCCAGGCGGGCCAGCAGCTCACGGATGCGGAGGTCGTCGGGGCCGACCCCGTCGATCGGGCTGATCGCGCCGCCGAGCACGTGGTAGCGGCCGCGGAACTCGCGGGTGCGCTCGATGGCGACGACGTCCTTCGGTTCCTCCACCACGCAGATGACGGAGGGATCACGCCGGGCGTCGCGGCAGATGTTGCACTGCTCCTCCTGCGCGACGTTTCCGCAGGTCGCGCAGAAGCGGACCTTGGCCTTCACTTCCATGAGGGCCTGGGCGAGCCGCCGTACGTCGGTGGGCTCCGCCTGGAGGATGTGGAAGGCGATCCGCTGCGCGCTCTTGGGACCGACGCCGGGCAGCCGCCCGAGTTCGTCGATGAGGTCCTGGACCACGCCTTCGTACAACGGACTGCCGTCCTTCCTGAGGTTGCTGCACTACGTACGGTAGATGGCTGGGGCCGGTCTGAGAAAGGCGAACCGGGAAAAGGCGCGGTCAGAAGGGCAGACCGGGAATGCCGCTGCCGCCGCCGCCCAGTCCCTCGGCGAGCGGGCCGAGCTTCTGCTGCTGGAGGGTCTGCGCGTTCTCGTTGGCCGCCTGGACGGCCGCGAGGATCAGGTCGGCGAGGGTCTCGGTGTCCTCCGGGTCCACCGCCTTAGGGTCGATCTTCAGGCCGCGCAGCTCACCGGAGCCGGTGACCGTGGCCTTCACGAGGCCGCCGCCCGACTGGCCGTCGACCTCGGTCTGTGCCAGTTCCTCCTGGGCCTTCGCCAGGTCCTGCTGCATCTTCTGGGCCTGCTGGAGCAGCTGCTGCATGTTGGGCTGGCCACCACCGGGAATCACGTTCAGCTCCCATCACGTCGGGTCACGACGGTTTTGCCGTTCGGCACGAGCCTACGTGGTCCGGGCGGCCCTCGCCCCAGCACTCTTTCGAGTGATGCCGCCGCAGCCCTATACCTGATCAACGCCCTCTTCCGGGCGGAAAAGCGGCGTAACCCGGCTCTTCGCCACCCATTGGGCGGTAGGAAGGGTTCCGGCACAGTGTTCCGGCGCAGGATTCCGGCGCATGAGTCCTCGCGGACGGCGAGCGGTACGGCGAGCAGGTAGGGAGTGCCGGGTGGGTCAGCCGGAGATGCAGCCCGAGGGGCCGGCGCAGTACGGGCGGGACGGCAAGGAGGCGGCCGGACCGCGGCCGGGCGACCTGACCGGGCGGCCGTTCCCCCTCGGGGACTGGGCCCTGCCCGCGGAGCGGCTGGACGAGCTGTACCGGTGGGTGGAGCGGGGCGCGCTGGACGCGGCGGCCTGGTACCTCGCGGACCGGGTGTGGAAGCGGCGCGGCGCCGTGCTGCTGCGGGCCGGGGCCGCGGCGGGCGCGGTCGCCGGGGCGGCGCTGCCGCTGCTCGACCTGTCCGGCGCGGTGGGCGGCGCCGCACGCTGGGGGTATCTGGCGCTGCTGTGGGCGGTGGCCTGCGTGGCGGGTGACCGGTATTTCGGGGTCACGTCCGGGTGGATGCGGGACGTGGCCACGGCGCAGGCGGTGCAGCGCCGGCTCCAGGCGCTCCAGTTCGACTGGGCGTCGGAGAGCGTGCGGGAGGTGCTGGGGCCGGCGGAGGGCACGGCGAGCGAGGCGGCGGAGCGGTGCCTGTCGGTGCTGCGGCGGTTCTCGGAGGACGTGTCGGAGCTGGTGCGGGCGGAGACGGCGGACTGGATGGTGAGCTTCCGTCCGGGGCCGGCACGGCTGGGTCCGCCCGCCGGGGCGGCGGACGGACCGCGCCCCGAGGGTGGGGGCGCGGGGGGCACCGGGCGCTTCGCGGTCCCGCCGCAGAACGGCTCCCGGCCGAACATGCCGCGCCAGCGCCCGCCGGAGCCGCGGTGACCGGGCCCCTGCGGCGGGCGGGGCACCGGCCGGGTCAGTACGCCGGGTCGCGGGTGTAGACCAGGGACTCGCCCGTGTCGTCGTTGGTGCGCTCCAGCCCGCCGCCCGGCAGCAGGGTGACCGTGCTCGCCCCGCCCGGAGCGCAGCTGCCGGACGGCCCGGTCGTGACCCGGGAGGGGCCGAGCCGCAGCGGCCCGTCACCGCCCGGATCGGCGGCGAGGGGGGCCTCGAACACGCAGTGGTACGTGCCGGTGTCCGTCGGGCCGTCCGCCACGAGGGTCAGCACCGTGTCGCCGACCTCGCCCTGCACGATGCTCAGCTTCCGGGGGTGCGTGCCGGACGTGTTGTCGATGGTGGTCGTCCAGTCACCCACGTAGGCGGCCGGGACCGTGCCCTCGTCGGCCGCCGGGGCGGTCGAACCGGTCGACGGTGATCCGTCCCCGGTCGTGCCGGACGTGCCGGACGAGTCGGTGCTCGGGTCCCGCGGCGCGCCGGTGGACCGGGTGGGGGCGGGGCCGCCGTCCGCCTGCTGTTCACCGTCCCCGCGCATCAGCGCGTAGACCGTGCCGCCGGCGCCCAGCGCGACGACCAGGGCGACGACGATCAGCAGCGCGGTGGAGCGGGCGTTCCGGGCGGGATCGCGCGGGGGGCCGTAGGGCGGGGGCCCGTAGGGCGGGGTGGCGTAGGGCGGGGTGGCGTAGGGAGCGGGCCCCTGGGGCGGGAGCCCTGGGGGCAGGGGCCCCTGGGGCGGGAGCCCTGGGGGCAGGGGCCCCTGGGGCGGGGTAGGGCCGAGGCCGCCTCCGGCGCCGTACGGCGGCTGGTACCCGGGCTGGGACGCCTGCCACACCGGGGCAGGGGCGTATCCCGGCACGGGCGGCTGGGGGTGGCCGTGGGCGGTGGGCGGAGGCGTGGGCGGGGCCTGGCCCGCGACCATCGTCGGGAGGTGGTTCAGCGGAGTGACGCCGCTGCCCGGCTCACGCGGGGGCGGCGGCCCCACCCGCGTCGGACCGTCCGACGCCGTGCCGTCCGGCGCCGTGCCGGACGGGTGCGCGACGCCGGGGGTCCCGGCGTTCGACGTCTCGCCGTGGGGCGCCGCGCCGTGGGGCACCTCGGCACCGGGGCGTGCACCATCGGGCGTCACGCCATCGTGCTCCGCACCACCGGGCGCCACGCCACCGGGGCGCGCGCCACCGGACACGCCACCGGTCCCCGCACTGCCGCTCCCCGCACCACCGGACGCCACGCCACCGTGCTCCGCACCGCCGGGGCGCGCGTCACCAGGCGCCACGCCGCCGGGGCGCGCACCACCGGGCGTCACCCCGCCGTGCTCCGCACCGCCGGGCCCCGCGTCTCCCGGCCCCGCACCCCCGCGCACCGCTGCCGCACCCGCGGCCGGCGTCCCGGGGGCGCCGGCGTGTCCGTGGCTCCCGGCGGGTCCGGGGTCTTCGGGGTTCTCCGTGTCCAGGAGCCGTACCGCGTGCCGGCCGAGCTGGGCCACCAGCGCGCTGGGCAGCCACGGGTCACGGGAGCGGCCGTCGGAGACCGTGTCCTGGGCGCCGGTGCGCTCCAGGACCTCGGCGAGGCCCGGCCGGGCGGCGGGATCCTTCTTCAGGCAGTCGCGTACGAGGTCGGCGATGCCCTCGGGCACCCCCTCCAGGACGGGCTCCTCCTGCGCGATGCGGAACATCAGCGCGTGCACGCCGCTGTTCGCGGTGCCGAAGGGCAGCCGGCCCGTCGCGGCGTAGGCGAGGACCGAGCCGAGGCAGAACACGTCGCACGCGGGCGTGATCCGGTCACCGCGCACCTGCTCGGGCGCCATGAAGCCGGGCGAGCCGACGAGCGCGCCGGTGCGGGTGAGGCCGCCGTCGGTCACCGTCTCCAGGGCCCGCGCGATACCGAAGTCGATGACGCGGGGGCCGTCGATGGTGACCAGGACGTTGGACGGCTTGAGGTCGCGGTGGACGATCCCGGCGGCGTGGATGTCCTGGAGCGCGTGGGCCAGACCGGCGCCCAGCGTGCGGACCGAGCGTTCCGGCAGCGCCCCGTGGTCGTGCCCGACGACCTGCTGGAGGCTGGGCCCCGCGACGTAACCGGTGGCCACCCACGGCACCGCGGCCTCGGTGTCCGCGTCCAGTACGGGAGCCGTCCAGTACCCGCCGACCCGGCGCGCGGACTCCACCTCCTGCCGGAACCGCTCGCGGAACTCGTCGAGCGCCGCCAGCTCCTCGCGCACCAGCTTCACGGCGACGGTGCGCCCGCGGTCCGAACGGGCCAGGTAGACGTGGCCCATGCCGCCCGCCCCCAGCCGCCCCAGCAGCCGGTAGGCCCCGATGTTCCCCCAGTACCTACCGCCCGGGGAGACCCCCAGTGGGTCCCCGTCCCCCAGTGCCCGCATGCTGCGCCGCCTTCCCCCGAACGTGAGCAACAGAGCGAGGATAGTGCGGGTGCGGGCCCGCGGAGCGCGGGCGATGTCCACGGTTCCGTAACGGAGCGCCGCCGTGCGCCGACCACGCGTCGCCGGCGCGTCGACAACCTGTCGTGGAAAGCTCCCGACCGCAGACAGGACGCCGATTCCGTTTCCGCATCGCGGACATCTACCCTCGGCCGCATGACCCCTCAGCCCTCCCCCCAGGCCGGCGCCGCCGTGAAGGCCGCGGACCGTGCGCACGTCTTCCACTCCTGGTCAGCGCAAGAGCTGATCGACCCGCTCGCCGTCGCCGGCGCCGAGGGGTCGTACTTCTGGGACTACGAAGGCAAGCGCTACCTCGACTTCTCCAGCGGACTCGTCTACACCAACATCGGCTACCAGCACCCCAAGGTCGTCGCCGCGATCCAGGAGCAGGCGGCGAAGATGACGACGTTCGCTCCCGCCTTCGCCGTCGAGGCGCGCTCGGAGGCGGCCCGGCTGATCGCCGAGCGGACGCCCGGCGACCTGGACAAGATCTTCTTCACCAACGGCGGCGCCGACGCCGTTGAGCACGCCCTGCGCATGGCCCGGCTGCACACCGGCCGCCCCAAGGTGCTCTCCGCGTACCGCTCGTACCACGGCGGCACCCAGCAGGCGGTGAACCTCACCGGTGACCCGCGCCGCTGGGCCTCCGACACCGGCACGGCCGGGGTCGTGCACTTCTGGGCGCCGTTCCTGTACCGCTCGCGCTTCTACGCCGAGACGGAGGAGCAGGAGTGCGCGCGGGCGCTGGAGCACCTGGAGACGACGATCGCCTTCGAGGGCCCGGGGACGGTCGCCGCGATCGTGCTGGAGACGGTCCCGGGCACCGCGGGGATCATGATGCCGCCGGCCGGCTACCTGGCCGGGGTGCGCGAGATCTGCGACAAGTACGGCATCGTCTTCGTGCTGGACGAGGTCATGGCCGGTTTCGGACGCACCGGCACCTGGTTCGCGGCCGACCTGTACGACGTCGTGCCCGACCTGATGACCTTCGCCAAGGGCGTGAACTCGGGGTACGTGCCCCTGGGCGGCGTCGCGATCTCCGGTGAGATCGCCGCGACCTTCGCCGAGCGGCCCTACCCGGGCGGTCTGACCTACTCCGGGCATCCGCTGGCCTGCGCCGCCGCCGTCGCCACGATCGACGTGATGGCGCAGGAGGGTGTGGTCGAGCACGCCGCCCGGCTCGGCGCCGAGGTCGTCGGACCGGCGCTGCGGGAGCTGGCCGAGCGCCACCCGAGCGTGGGCGAGGTGCGCGGGACCGGCATGTTCTGGGCGCTGGAACTGGTGCGGAACCGGGAGACCCGGGAGCCGCTGGTGCCCTACAACGCGACCGGCCAGGCGGCCGCCCCCATGTCCGCGTTCGCCGCCTCCGCCAAGGCCCACGGCCTGTGGCCGTTCGTGAACATGAACCGCACCCACGTGGTCCCGCCGTGCAACATCACCGAGGCGGAGCTGAAGGAGGGCCTCACGGCCCTCGACACGGCACTGTCCGTGGCGGACGAGTACACGGAGTAGGCGGGACGGGGCGAGGGGTCCGAGCGCGTAGGGTTGCGTGCTCGTACGCGGTAGACATGTGTACGAGCACGCCCCCGAACGCCGCTCCCGGACGCGTCACCTCCCCCACGACGCTCCGGCCGGCGCCCCGGACCCGACGAGGAGACGCCCGCCCATGCCCGGCCCCAGCGCCACCGGTGCCGTCACGCGCAGCACCCTGCGGCGGCAGATCGCCGACGCGCTTCGCGACGAGGTGCTGGCCGGGCGGCTCCAGCCGGGGCAGGAGTTCACGGTCAAGGAGATCGCCGAGCAGTACGGGGTGTCCGCGACGCCGGTGCGCGAGGCCCTGGTCGACCTGTCCGCGCAGGGGCTCCTCGACGCCGACCACCACCGCGGCTTCCGCGTCCACGAGTACTCGGTGGACGACTTCCGCGGCATGATCGAGGCCCGCAGCCTGGTGACCGACGGGATGTTCCTCGCCCTCGCCGCCGACCTGCCCGACCCGGCCGACCCGCGCATCGCCGCCTCCCTCGCCGGGGTCCGCCGACGCGGCGAGGAGGCCCAGCGCGCCGCCGCGGCCGGGGACCTGACCGTCCTGATCGGCTACGACCTGCGCTACTGGCGCGAGCTGGCCGCCCTCTTCGGCAACCCCTACCTCGCCGACTTCCTGCACCGGCTGCGCGTGCAGAGCTGGGTGTGCACGGTGCAGCACCTGCGCCGGCTCAGCGAGCTGCGCGGCGCGCTGTGGTCCGGGCACACCGAACTGGTCGACGCCCTCGCCCGCCGTGACGTCCCCGGCGCCCGCGCGCTGGTCGACGCGTACAACGGCCACTCGCTCGCCCTCATCGAGAGCCTCACGGCCGGATGACCAACGCCGGACGTGTCGTGCTCCGGCCCCAGATGGGTATGGGACCTGCACGCAACGCGCACCTACTACGCTGCCCTGACCACCGTGCTGTGTGAGGAGCCCTCTTTTGGCCTGTGACCTGTGGCTGGTACCGCTCGTCGACGTCTTGTGCCACACGCCGGACAACCCGTTCGCCGAGGAACTCGCGCAATACGACAAGGTGCTGGCCGAGGCCGGGCTGCCGCCGGTGCCCGTGTACCAGTACATGCCGGGTCTGTCCGGCGAGGTCGCGCCGGTGGCCGGTTTCGACTACGACGCACTGCATTTCCTGCGCCGGGCGTACCTCCTTCAGGTGTGCGGCCTTCCGGTGACCCCGGTGGACGAACTCGGCGGCGACTACGAGCAGTTGCTGGAAATGTTCGAGTCGACGGCCCAGCAGTCCCACCTCGTCTGGCACTACGACCACGCCGGCGCCTACGTCCCGGTCGACTTCCCGCACCCGCTCGCCGACGACGAACTCCTCGCCGGCGGCGGCCCGCTGGGCTCCGCGCACACCCTGCTGCGGGAACTGGAGGCCGTCGCCCCGGCCCTCGGCATCGACCCGGCCAACCCCCCGGCCCCGCCGCAGCCGCCGCTCGCCCCGACGGAGTTGGAGGAACCGGCCGTTCCCGCGCCGTACGACTCCAGCCCGTTCGCCCGGGAGCGCCATGTGTGGCTGGGCCTGCACGCCGCGGCGACGCGGAGCCTGGCGCAGGGGTCGATGATCGTCTTCAGCTGAGCCCGCGGGTCACCGCAGTCCGTCGAGGCCCTTGGCCAGGTCCTCGCGGTTCATGATCGGGCAGACCTCGACCTCGGCGTTCAACTCGGTGAAGAACGGCTCACCGACCCGGGGCATGTCCGAGTTGTCCTGCATGTCGAAGACCAGCAGGGCCGTCCGGCGCCCACCGAGGGCGCCGAAGTAGGCGGCCTCCGGCTTGATGTCGTCGAGCATCTTCTTCATGAGGTCCGGCATTCTGCCGCTGCGGACCAGGTCGTTCGACGTCTCCGTGTCCATCGTCGCCTTGAGCAGCATGCGCATCGCACTCACCTTCTTACACCGACGCGACGCGTGAAGCCTCGGCTCCAGCCTATGCCCGCGGGGTGCGGCCCGCTCAGCAGCTCCGGCCGAGCGACGTGGCTCCGTCACCGCACCAGGGTGATCCCCGGCGGCCACAGCACCCCGTCGGCCAGCAGCAGCGACGGTCCCAGGTGGACGGGGCACACCCGCAGCGGCGCCCGCAGGTGCCGGGCGACCTCGAAACGGGCGGGGTCGCCGCAGTCGCCGGGCCCGGTCTCGCCGCCGTACGGGCCCTGGCAGACAGCGGCGCGGTCACGGTCGGTCATGCCCCGATCCGACACCACCGCACGCGCCGCCGCCCGGCGGAGGGGGCCGAACGAAGGGCTACAGCGTGGTGTCGGCGTCGTCGAGGCCGATGCACTTGCGCTCCTGCGGGAGCCACTTCACGGCGGGGTCCAGGGCGGCGAGGATGCCGCCCACCTCCTCGCGCGGACCGGAGTACGTGAACTCCACGGCCGGTGAGCGGCCGTACGTGCGCAGTACGCTCACGCCGTCGCGCTTGAGCCGGGCCTCGTCCAGGACCCAGTCGACGCCGTCCGCGGTGACGCAGAGGTTGACGTTCGGCTGGAGTTCCTCGGCGCCGCAGCGGAACACCGCCTTCTGGCCGCCCCAGGACGCGACGCCGTTGCCGAGGGCCCAGTCGCGCGAGGCGCCGGGTATGCCGTCCGGGAGGCGGGAGACCACCTTGTCGCACTTGGGGTCGTCGGCGTGCGGGGCCGCGGAGACGCGGTGGCCGTCGACGTAGAAGGCGCCGCCCGTCACGGCGACGGCCGCCACGGCCAGCCAGATCCACGTCCGGGTGGTGGGCTTCCGCATGTTCCGCTCGCTCCGTGCTGTCGGTGGTGGCCGAGGCGGCCCTGGTGGCCCGGTGGCTCTGGTGGCCGTGCCGTCCGTGGTGGCCGTGGTGGCCGTGGTGGCCGTGGTGGCCGTGGCCCGTCCGTGTTGTCCGGCTCCTGCCGGTCCGGCCAGCGTATCCGCCGTCCGCACGCCGACGGCCGGGACCCCGTGCGGGGTCCCGGCCGTCGGTGCGCGAGCGCGGTGCGCGGGCGGTCTAGAGGAACGAGTTGATCTCGATCGTCTCGTCCCGGCCCGGACCGACGCCGATCGCGGAGATCGGGGCGCCGGACATCTCCTCCAGGGCCTTGACGTACGCCTGGGCGTTCTTCGGCAGGTCGGAGAACGACTTCGCCTTGGTGATGTCCTCGCTCCAGCCGGGCAGCGTCTCGTACACCGGCTTCGCGTGGTGGAAGTCGGACTGCGAGTACGGCAGCTCCTCGACGCGCTTGCCGTCGATCTCGTACGCCACGCAGACCGGGATCTGCTCCCAGCCGGTGAGGACGTCGAGCTTGGTGAGGAAGAAGTCGGTGAGACCGTTGACGCGGGTGGCGTAACGGGCGATCACCGCGTCGAACCAGCCGCAGCGCCGGTCACGGCCGGTGGTGACGCCGCGCTCGCCGCCGATGCGGCGCAGGGCCTCGCCGTCCTCGTCGAACAGCTCCGTCGGGAACGGTCCCGCGCCCACGCGGGTCGTGTACGCCTTGAGGATGCCGATGACCCGGCTGATCTTCGTCGGGCCCACGCCGGCGCCGGTGCAGGCGCCGCCCGCGGTCGGGTTCGACGAGGTGACGAAGGGGTACGTGCCGTGGTCGATGTCCAGGAGCGTGCCCTGGCCGCCCTCGAAGAGGACCACCTTGTCGTCGTCGAGGGCCTGGTTGAGGACCAGGACGGTGTCGGCGACGTACGGGGCGAGCTTGTCCGCGTAGCCCAGCAGCTCCTCGACGACCTGGCCGGTGGCGATGGCACGGCGGTTGTAGAGCTTGGTGAGCATCTGGTTCTTGACGTCGAGCGCCGCCTCGACCTTCTGGGTGAGGATCGACTCGTCGTAGAGGTCCTGGACCCGGATGCCGACGCGGTTGATCTTGTCGGCGTAGGTGGGACCGATGCCGCGACCGGTGGTACCGATCTTGCGCTTGCCGAGGAAGCGTTCCGTCACCTTGTCGACGGTGACGTTGTACGGCGTGATGATGTGAGCGTTGCCGCTGATCAGGAGCTTGGACGTGTCGACGCCGCGCTCGTTCAGCCCGCTCAGCTCGGAGAACAGGACCGACGGGTCGACGACGACGCCGTTGCCGATGACCGGCGTGCAGCCGGGGGAGAGAATCCCGGAAGGGAGCAGGTGCAGGGCGTACTTCTGGTCGCCCACGACTACCGTGTGGCCGGCGTTGTTGCCGCCCTGGTAGCGCACCACATAGTCGACGGAACCACCGAGCAGGTCCGTCGCCTTTCCCTTGCCTTCGTCACCCCACTGAGCACCGAGCAGCACAAGTGCGGGCACGCGCGTACACCCCTTCCGGGCGGGGCATGTCCATGGTCGAGGGCGTATGCGACGGATTTCCGCCACGTACACCGCGACCGTCGTTGGCCGCCAACCGTCGGACCGGGTGCCCCGGAATAGACGAAGCCCCTGGCGCAACAGCGCAAGGGGCTCTTGCACCAAGATGCTACCCGAGGAAGCGAGGCATGGCCGAGGTGGCGACTTCCGCGAGCTCTTCCGCGAACTCATCCGCGAGGTCCGATCCGCTTCTGGTGGTCGTCGATCCGGTCGCCCGACGGACGGACGGGGAGTCCGTCCGGATCGCGAAAGACGTGCTCAGCGCGGGTGCGTCGCACACGAAGGTGTGTCTGCCCGACGGTCCGGAGGAGTTCGCGCGGGCGCTCGGGCGACGCGGTTCGCGGCGCCCCGTGGTGGTGGGGGACGACAGCACCCTGCTGCGGGCCGTCGCCCTGCTGCACCGGCAGCGGGAGCTGGCGGAGTGCGCGCTGTCGATGGTGCCGGTGGGCCCGGCGCTCGGCCTCGCCCGCTCGCTGGGGCTGCCGACGGGCGCCGTGGCGGCGGCGCGGACCGTCCTCGACGGCGCGGAACGGCGCCTCGACCTGCTCGTCGACGACAGGGACGGGGTGGTGCTCGGGACGGTGGCGATTCCGCCGCTCCCGGTGCCGCTCCCGGGACGGGTACCGGGACGGGAGGACCCGGTCGCCGGCCCGGGAGGACCGGCGTCGCTCCGTCCCTGGCTGCGGACCTGCCAGTCGCTCGTCCGGACGCTGGCGTCCTCGCGTCCGGCCCGCACCGCTCTCGCGCCGGGGGCGGCCGGTCCGGCGCGGCTGCGGGTGGAGGTGGACGGCTCGACGCTGGTCGACCTGGACCAGCCGGTCGAGGGGGTGTCGGTGACGCCGGGCGCGGCGGGGGCGGCCGTGGTGGAGGTACGGCCGCTGTCGGTGGGCGCCCAGGCGTCGCCGCTGACGGTGAGCGGGCGGACGGTGACCGTGTCGGGGGCGCACTTCCGGTACCGGGCCGACGCGGTGGTGTGCGGGCCGGTGGGCACCCGGACGTGGGTGGCGCGCGAGGGGGCGTGGGGGCTGACGCTGCCGGCGACCTGAGCGGCGGGGCCGGGCGGCGGGCGGCGGGCGGCGGGCGGCGGCGGTCTCACCCCTGCCCGAAGGTCTTCTCCCGATGCACGCGCCAGCGTTCCATCATGGCCGCGATCTCACCGTCGACGAACTCGAAGAAGGCGAGCGTCTCGGCCATGCGCCGGCCCGCCGGAGTGTCGGCGCCGAGGCTGGTGACGCCCTCGCGCAGGGCGCTCTCCCAGCGCTTGAGGACGGCCTCACGGTTGGTGAGCGCCTCGTACCACTGGTTGCTGTGCACCCGGTAGCGCTCCCGGCGTGAGCCGGGTTCGCGCTCGCGCGCGACCATGTGCTGCTGCGCGAGGTACCGCACGGCGCCGGAGACGGCAGCCGGGCTGACCCGCAGGCTCTCGCCGAGTTCCGCCGAGGTCAGGGAGCCCGAGTCGGAGGCCAGCAGCGCGGCGAAGACCCGGGCCGGCATGCGCTGCATCCCGGCCTCCACGAGCTGGGCCGCGAAGCCCTCCACGAACTTCGACACCGCTTCGGGGTCGCGCCCCGGTTCCGCCTGCTCCGCTGACTGCCTCATCCTCCGATCATCCCTCACCCTCTTGACTGTTTCTTAACTTCACAAATTTCTGAAAGAAGCGTACTTTCCGAACCATGACGAAGGCAATCAGCGTCTCCGGACTCCACAAGTCGTTCGGACGCACCCGCGCGCTGGACGGGCTCGACCTGGAGGTCGAGACCGGCGAGGTGCACGGGTTCCTCGGCCCCAACGGAGCCGGCAAGTCCACCACCATCCGCGTCCTGCTCGGCCTGCTGCGCGCCGACCGCGGCGCCGCGCAGGTGCTCGGCCGCGACCCGTGGGCGGGCGCGGTCCAGGCACACCGCCGGATCGCGTACGTCCCGGGCGACGTGACGCTGTGGCGCAACCTCTCCGGCGGCGAGGTCATCGACCTCTACGGCCGGCTGCGCGGCGGACTGGACCCCCGCCGCCGCGCGGACCTGGTCGAGCGCTTCGAACTCGACCCGACCAAGAAGGGCCGCACGTACTCGAAGGGCAACCGGCAGAAGGTGGCCCTGGTGGCCGCCTTCGCCTCCGACGTCGACCTGCTGATCCTCGACGAGCCCACCTCCGGACTCGACCCGCTGATGGAGGAGGTCTTCCGGCGCTGCGTGGAGGAGGAACGCGAACGCGGGCGGACGGTGCTGCTCTCCTCGCACATCCTCAGCGAGGTCGAGGAGCTGTGCGACCGGGTCAGCATCATCCGCAAGGGGCAGACCGTCGAGAGCGGCTCGCTCGCCGACCTGCGCCACCTCACCCGGACCAGTGTCACCGCCGAACTCGCGGCCGCCCCGAACGGGCTGGCGCAGCTTCCGGGCGTGCACGACGTCGATGTCCGGGGGCACCGGGTCCGGCTCCAGGTGGACACCGGCGAGCTGGACGCCGTGCTCAGGTCGCTGAGCGAGACGGGCGTGCGGTCGCTGACGTCCACGCCGCCGACGCTGGAGGAGCTGTTCCTGCGGCACTACCAGGCCGGGGACGCGGTGTCCGGTGCGGAGGTGACGGCACGATGACCGCCACCGCCGGCGCCACCACCCCGGCCTTGACGACCACCCGGCGCAAAAGCTCGCGGCAACTGGCCGGCACCGGCACCCTGCTGCGCTTCGCCCTGCGCCGCGACCGCGTACTGATCCCCGTCTGGGTCGCGGTGAACGCCCTCATGGTGCTCTCCATGCCGAGCACCCTCGACGGCCTGTACGGCACCGCCGCCGAACGCGCCGACCTGCTGCGGCAGATGCGGACCAACTCCTCCCTGCGGGCCCTGGTCGGCCCCGTCTTCGGCGACGGTCTCGGCGCGCTCACCGCCTGGCGCGTCGGCCTGTACGCCGGCGCGCTCGCCGCCGTGACGAGCCTGCTGATCGTCGTACGGCACACCCGGGACGAGGAGGAGAGCGGGCGGCAGGAGATCGTCGTCTCCGCGGCGGTCGGCCGCCGGGCCCCGCTGACGGCGGCGCTGCTCACGGCGGCGGTCGCCAACGCCGCCCTGGCCCTGCTGATCACCGCGGGCCTGGCCGGGCAGGGGTCGGCCGGCGCGGCCGCCCTCGGCCTGGGCATCGCGGGCGTCGGCATGCTCTTCGCGACCACGGCGGCGATCGTCGCCCAACTGACCGAGAGCGCACGGCTCGCCCGGGGACTCACGGCGGCGGTGCTGGGTCTGGCCTTCGTCCTGCGCGCGGCGGGCGACTCGGGAACGGACGACGGGTCGTCGGTATGGACGTGGGTGTCGCCGCTGGGCTGGCTGTCGAACCTGCGGGCCTTCGCCGGTGAACGATGGTGGGTGCTGCTCCTGATCGTGGGCGCCGCGGTGGCGCAGGCGGCGGTGGCCTACGGGCTCGCCGGGCGCCGGGACCTCGGCATGAGCTTCCTGCCGACCCGCCCGGGACCGGCCGCCGGGCGCCTGCGGACGGCCGGTGCGCTGGCCTGGCGACTCCAGCGCGGCGGCGTCCTCGGCTGGAGCGTCGGCTTCCTCCTCGCCGGTCTCGTCTACGGCGGGGTGACGGAGGGCGCGGCCGACCTCGTCGGGGACAACGAGCAGGCCCGCGGCGTCATCGAGCGGATGGGCGGACAGGCCGGGCTCACCGACGCGTTCGTGTCGGCGATGGTCGGCATGCTCGGACTGGTCGCCGCGCTGTACGTGGTCGCCTCGGTGCTGCGGCTCAGCGGCGAGGAGACCTCCGGGCGCGCGGAACCGGTGCTCGCGGGCGCGGTGGGCCGGCTGCGCTGGGCCGCGGGGCACCTGGTGATCGCCTTCGGCGGTGCGGTGCTGCTCATGCTGCTCGCCGGGCTCGGCTTCGCCGCCGGGTACGGGCGGGACTCCGGGGCGATCATCGGCGCGTGCCTGGTGCAGCTGCCCGCGGTGTGGGTGATCGGCGGGGCCGCGGTCCTGCTGCACGGCCTGCTTCCCCGGGCGGCGCCGGCCGCGTGGGCCGTCGCGGGCGCGGTACTGCTCCTCGGCTGGGTCGGACCGGCCCTGGACGTACCGCCGGCCGTCCTCGACCTGTCCCCCTACGGCCACCTGCCGAAGCTGCCGGGAGGGCGGATGGACTGGCCGCCGGTGCTGGTGCTCACGTCGCTCGCGGTGGTGCTGGTGGGGGCGGGTCTGGCCGGCCTCCGACGGCGCGACCTGACGACGTGAGGTGACGGCGGGGCCTGATGACGTGTTCCGACGGCGGGGACCTGACGACGTGTGACGCCGGCTCGGGAGGCGGGCGCAACCGCCCGGGCGGGGGGAGAACCGCCCGGGCGGGTGGGAGCGTCGGGGCAGGTATGGGTCGGGATGCGGTGGCGGGCGGTGGGTGTGCGGTCTCGATCGCCGGGGCCGTGGGTGCGGTGGTCGTCTGGGGGCGGACCTCGCGGACCCAGCGGCACCTGGGCAACGGGTTCGAGAACAACGGGCAGGACTTCGGCGCCGTCCTCACCGAGCTGCCGCTGGTCTTCCTCGCCGGGGCCGTCGTGCCCGCCGTGCTCTGGGGGCTCGGCGCCTGGCTGCTGGGGCGGCGCCGGCGCCCGCGCTCGTCACAGTTCCACGCGTAGCCCCGTCAGTCCGCGCATCACGAAGTTCGGCCTGCGTTCCGGTTCCGCCGCCAGGCGCAGCGTGGGGGCGTGCTCCAGCAGGGACGCCATGGACGCCGCCAGTTCGATGCGGGCCAGCGGGGCGCCGATGCAGTAGTGGATGCCGGCGCTGAAGGAGATGTGCGGGTTGTCCCGGCGGGTGAGGTCGAGGCGGTCCGGGGCGTCGAAGACCGCCGGGTCGTGGTTGGCCGAACCGAACAGCATCGCCACCTCGGCGCCGCGCGGGAGGACCGTGCCGTCGATCTCGATCTCGTCGAGGACCCAGCGCTCGAAGAGCTGCAGCGGGGTGTCGTAACGCATCAGCTCCTCCACGGCGGACGGGACGAGGGAGGGGTCGGCGCGCAGGGCGGCCAGCTGGCCCGGGTGGCGGAAGAGCGCCAGCCAGCCGTTGGTGGTGGCGTTCACCGTGGCCTCGTGGCCGGCGTTCAGGAGCAGGACGCAGGTCGAGATCATCTCCTGCTCGGTGAGCCGGTCGTCGTCCTCGTCGTGCGCCGCGATCAGACCCGAGATGAGGTCGTCGCCGGGCTCCTTGCGACGCGCCGCGATCAGTGAGCGCAGGTACTCCGAGAAGTCGAGCGACGCGCGCACCGCCTTCGCCGCCGTCTCCTCGGACGGGTTCAGCTCGTACATCCCGCAGATGTCTGCCGACCAGGGGCGCAGCGGGGCACGCTCGGACTCCGGGATGCCCAGCATCTCGGCGATCACGGCGACCGGCAGCGGCTCGGCCACGTCGGTGAGCAGGTCGCCGCCGCCCGCCGCGACCAGCCGGGACACCAGGTCGTCCGCCAGCCCGTGCACGTACGGCTTCAGCCGCTCCACCGTGCGCGGCGTGAACGCCTTCGACACCAGACGCCGGATGCGGGTGTGGTCCGGCGGCTCCAGGTCGAGCATCCCGTGGTCGTTGAGCGTGTGGAAGGGCTCCTGCTCCGGCGGGGGCGCGGTGCGGCCGAAGTCCTCGTCCGAGAAACGGTGCCGGTAGGTCCGGCCGAGGCGGCGGTCGCGCAGCAGCGCCGAGACGTCCGCGTGGTGCGGCACCAGCCACTGGTCGCTCGGCTCGTAGTAGAGCACGCGCCCCCGCGCCCGCAGCTCCGCGAAGGCGGGGTACGGGTCGGCGAGGAACGCCGGGTCCCACGGGTCGAACGCGAGGTCGGACTCATCGGTTGCAGCCGTCATGGACGGACCATAGGAAACGAGGAGCCGCCCGCGGAAGGGGACGGACACGGCCGGAGGAGCGCCGGGCCCTCGTCGCCTGTCCCGGTTCGGCCATGGGGGCACAAGCAGGGGCAGACACACGTGTGTGTGGTGCGAGGCCGGTGCCGGTCAGCCCGGGTCACCGGCGGGTCCGGTCAGCCCGGGGTCACCAGGCGGGCCTCGTAGGCGAAGACCGCCGCCTGGGTGCGGTCGCGCAGGCCCAGCTTCACCAGGATGCGGCTGACGTGGGTCTTGATCGTCGACTCGGCGACCACGAGACGCTCGGCGATCTCCGCGTTGGACAGGCCCTGCGCGATCAGCACCAGCACCTCCGTCTCGCGCTCCGTCAGGTCGCCGTAGGCCGCCTGGGCCGAGGGCATCAGGCGCGGGGTCTCGGAGAGCTTGGAGAACTCGGTGATCAGGCGCTTGGTGATCGACGGGGCGAGCAGGGCCTCGCCGGCCGCCACCACCCGGACACCGTCCGCGAGCTGCCGGGCCGAGGCGTCCTTGAGCAGGAAACCGGACGCGCCCGCGCGCAACGCCTGGTACACGTACTCGTCGAGGTCGAAGGTGGTGAGGACCAGCACCTTCGACGTGCCGTCCGCCGCGACGATCTCCCGCGTCGCCTCGATACCGTTCAACTCGGGCATACGGATGTCCATCAGCACGACGTCCGGAGCGAGCTCGCGGACCTTCGCCACCGCCTCCCGGCCGTTGACCGCCTCACCGGCGACCTCGATGTCCGGCATCGCGTTCAACAGGACCGAGAAGCCCTCCCGCACCATCATCTGATCGTCGGCGATCAGCACCCGGATCGTCATGCGTCACCCTCGGCCTGAGCGGGGACCGGCAGGAACACCGCCACCTCGTACCCTCCGTCGTCCGTCGGTCCCGCCGTCATCTCACCATTCAGCATGGAGACGCGCTCACGCATCCCCGTGATGCCGTGCCCCGCCCCCGGTGACGGCTTGACCAGGGTGTTCTGCGGGACGGCGGTGTTGACCACCCGCAGGCCCAGGCCGCCCAGGACGTAGGAGACCTCGACCCGGGCCGTCGCGCCCGGCGCGTGGCGCAGGCTGTTGCTCAACGCCTCCTGCACGATCCGGTACGCCGAGAGCTCCACGCCGGGCGGCAGCTCGCGCACCGCTCCGGTCACCGCCTTGTCGACGGCCAGACCCGCATCGCGCACGTTGGCCAGCAGGGCGTCCAGGTCCGCGAGCGTGGGCTGCGGGGCGTCCGGGGCCTCGTAGTCCTCGGCGCGGACGACTCCCAGGACACGGCGCAGCTCGGTGAGGGCCGCCACCGCGTTCTCCCGGATGGTCGCGAAGGCGCGCTCCAGCTCCTCCGGCGGATTCTCCACCCGGTAGGGCGCGGCCTCCGCCTGGATGGCGACCACCGACATGTGGTGCGCGACCACGTCGTGCAGCTCGCGGGCGATGGTGGTGCGCTCCTCCAGCAGGGTCCGCCGGGAACGCTCGTGCGCGGTGACCGTCTGCTCGGCGGTCACCTGCTGCCGGGCGTCGCGCCGGATGTGCCAGACCGATATGAACAGCAGCGCGAAGGCGGTGAGGACCAGCAGCGGGGTGGAGTTGCTCCCGTAGTGCCCGGCGCCCCAGAAGGAGTCGTTGAGGAATCCGTACGCCGCGGTCAAGGTCCACATCCACGCGGCCGTCCGGGGCCGGGTGCGTATCGCCACGATCACCAGGACCACCGTGTGGCACAGGAAGGCGCCGGGCAGCCACGGCCACTCCCCCCAGCTGCTGCCGAGCAGCGCGACCACGGGGGTCGCCGCCATCGACATCCAGAAGGCACCGACCGGCCGGACCAGGGTGGCCAGCACCGGCGCCGCGCACACCAGCCCGCTCAGCAGGGCCAACGGGCCGTCGGTCGCCCCCTCGACCGCCCCGGCGTAGAAACACAGCAGGGCGAGGGCGGCCACCACGGCGTGCGGGAGGCGCGCCGCGTGGGGCTTCAGCCTGGCCGGCAGACGGCGGAACACCGGACCGTCCGTGCCGGCGCGGGGCAACGGCCGGTAGGCGAAGGCGTCGTGGAACAGGTCCTCGCGCAGCCCGCTGAGGGCATTCTCCGCCAGCCGGTACTCGGGGCTGCGCGATCGGCTCCCCTCTCCGGGGGGCGGGGTCCGCATCTGGGTCGTCTCGGTCACGTTGGCAACGGTAGGCGCAGCACGGGTACGGCGTCGTCACCAGTGAGAGGGGTCCTGACGCATCCGTCTCAGGTACTACGGGGGTGAGGACGGACAGCCCGCCTGCCCACCCACACGGCTCGGCACCACAGCACCACAGCACCGCGGCACCGCGGCACCGCGGCACCGCGACCAAAGGCTCAGAACCCCAGACCGAGACGTCAGTACCCCGACGGGCGCACCAAGCCCGACTCGTACGCGAACACCGCCGCCTGCGTGCGGTCCCGCAGGCCCAGCTTCACCAGGATCCTGCCCACGTGCGTCTTCACCGTCTGCTCGGCGACGACCAGACGCTGGGCGATCTCCGCGTTCGACAGGCCCTGCGCGATGAGGGCGAGCACCTCCGTCTCCCGCTCGGTCAGCTCGCCGACACGGGCCTTCAGCGGGGCGGGCGGCCGGTCGTCCAGCCGGGCGAACTCGGAGATCAGCCGCCGCGTGATCCCCGGCGCGAGCAAGGCGTCACCGGCGGCCACCACCCGGACGGCCTCGGCGAGCTGGTCGGCGGAGGCGTCCTTGAGCAGGAACCCGGAGGCCCCCGCACGCAGTGCCTCGTACACGTACTCGTCGAGGTCGAAGGTGGTCAGCACGAGCACCCTGACCTCGGGGGTCGCCGCGGTGATGCGCCGGGTGGCCTCGATACCGCCCAGCTCGGGCATGCGGATGTCCATCAGCACCACCTCCGGGGCCAGCTCGGCGACCTTGGCCACGGCGTCCAGGCCGTCCACCGCCTGCCCGATCACGTCGATGTCGGGCTGCGTGTTGAGCAGTACGGAGAAGCCCTGCCGGACCATCTGCTGGTCGTCGGCGATCAGCACGCGGATCAGGCGGCCGTCGCGGCTGGTCGTCGTCGTCATCTGGTGTCGTCCTCGGTCGGAGGGATGGGGGTGGGGTGAGGGACCGCGGGACGGCCGGGGGGAGGCGTGCGGTCGGAGGCGGAGGCGGGGTCGGCAGGAGAGGGGAGGTCGGGGCCGCGGGCGAGGTCGGGACCCGGGGCGAGGTCGTCGACCGGCAGGAAGGCCGCCACCTGGTAGCCGCCGCCCGGCATGGGGTGAGCCGTCAGCGTGCCGTCGAGCATCGCCACCCGCTCGCGCATGCCGAGCAGCCCGTGCCCGGCTCCCTGCGACGGTGGCGGTGCGTGCTTAGGCCGGGTGTTGGAGACCTCCACGCGCAGTCCGATCGGGAGGTGGGTGAGGTGGACCCGGGCACTCGCCCCGGGCGCGTGCCGCAGCACGTTGCTGAGCGCCTCCTGCACGATCCGGTACGCCGACAGCTCCACGCCGGGCGGCAGCGGTCTGCGGGTCCCGCTCGCACCGGTGGTGACGGTCAGCCCGGCGGCCCGGGTGTTCTCCACCAGGGCGTCGAGCCGGTCGAGGGTGGGCTGCGGGGCGTGCGGGGCGGCGTCGTCTCCCGTCGGCGTCTCCAGCGCGTCCGGGTGCTCGGAGCGCAACACGCCCAGCACCCGGCGCAGCTCGGTGAGGGCCTCCAGCGCGTTCTGCCGGATGCCGGCGAGGTTCTCCTTCAGCTCGTCCGGTGGGTCCTCGACGAGGAGGGGCGCGACCTGGGCCTGGATGGAGATCACCGACATGTGGTGGGCGACCACGTCGTGCAGCTCGCGCGCGATGCGGCCACGCTCCTCCAGCAGCGTGCGCCGGGCCCGCTCCTCGGCGGTCAGCGACGTCTGCTGCGCCAACTGCCTGCGGGCTTCCCTGCGGCCGCGCAGGGCGCTGCCCAGAAGGACCACGACCGTGAACAGTGCGACCGCCAGCCAGCCGGTGGGCTGGTAGTTCCGCGCGCCTATCAGTCCCTCGAGGATGTAGGTGACCAGCGCGCTCAGGGCGAAGGCCTCTACAGCCACCCGGGTGCGGACCCGCAGAGCGAGCAGCAGCAACACGAACATGTGAGCGATGAGCCCGGCCGCGGTCCATGGCCAGGTGAACTTGTAGTCCTCGGCGTCCAGCCGCACCGCGAGGGCCCCGACCACGGCGGCCGCCGTCGACAGCCACCAGGCGGGGAGCGGCCGCCACAGTGCGAGCACCATCGCGGACGCCTGCCCCAGAGCGATCACGAACGCGAACTCCGGCGCCAGCTTGCTGTGATCGTTGAGCTGGGCGGCGTCGCCGAGCAGCACCCCGAAGGCGGCCAGACACACCACCCCGTGCGGGAACCAGCGCAGCCACACCGATGGCGGCAGCGGGTCCGTCCGCCAGGTCCACAGGTCGTCGTGCAGCACGCCCCACGCGCGCCCGGCGCGGACACGTGACCGGTCCCACTGCCGTCTCCCCCATCGCGTCACGGGCCCCACCCTAGACATGGCGCACCCCTGGCGTCCTCGGGCGGCTATGGGGGCGATGCGTACGCACGACCGTCGAACGCCGGCGGCCCGTGCCGCGCTCACAGGTGCGGAAGGTGGCCCAGCAACCCGCCAGGACCAGCGCGAACACCGGCAGCCAGGCCAGCCGGGCCGCGACCCAGTCCAGACCGTCGGGACGCGTGTGCAGGCCGGGCAGGCGGCCCGCCGGCAGACCCAGGGCCGTCGTCGCCATCAACGCCGTCTGGTGCCAGAGGAAGATCGTCATCGCGGACAGGTTCACCAGCGCGACCGCCGCCCATGCCGCGGGGCGCCGCATCGCACGGCGCAGCCGCTCGCGCAGCAGCAGGGCGAGGCCGCACTGGGCCAGGCCGAAGGTGACGGCGGCCAGGGTCGGTGGGTTGAGGTTCGACACCGGCGCGCCGGGGACACCGACCATCGACGCCGGGTAGCCCGCCCAGGCGACGAGCGCCGCGGTCGCCGCCGCGCCGCCGACGAGCAGGATCCGGCCCGCATGGCGCCGGTCCAGCTCGCCGCGGGTCCAGGCGGCGCCGAGGGTGTAGGGGACGAGCCAGCCGGCCGCGAGGTTGACCCACCCCAGCCAGGACGGGGCGCCGAACCCGAAGCGCAGCAGGTCCACGTGGAGGACGACGACGAGCGGCCACAGCGGATGCAGCCGGGTCAGCAGCGGCGTCGCCGCCGTCAGCGCGGCGAAGACCAGCAGGAACCACATCGGGGACAGCGCCAGCTTCACCAGCGTGTGGACGGTCACGAACTCCGCGCCCGTCAGGAGCAGCAGCACCGCCGTCACCGCCCACAGACCGAGGACGGCCGCGACCGGCCGGAAGAGCCGGGACAGCCGGGCGGTCAACCAGCGGCCGTAGGAGTCGCCGCGGGCCCGGGCCGACGCGTACCCGCGGGTGGCGACGTGGCCGCCGACGAGGAAGAAGACGGCGAGGGTCTGGAAGGTCCAGGAGACCGGGGCCAGCCAGGGCATGTCCTGGAGGGGGCTGGCCGCGTGCAGGTCGGGGCCGTCGGCGACCAGGGCGGTCACCAGCCAGTGCCCGAGGACCACTCCGAGGATGGCGAAGGCTCGCAGGGCGTCGACGGCGCGGTCCCGGCCCTCGGGGGTGGCCGCGTCGAGGCGGGCGGCGGCGCGGCGCAGGGCGCGGCGGGAGAGCACCGGGGCCGGGTCAGCCATGGGTCACCTCCGCGGGCTCGCCCAGGGCGATCCGGGCCAGGTTCGTCAGGGAACGGGAGCCGGTGTCGAAGTAGTCGCTGTGGCCGCCGTCTCCGGCGTCGAAGACCCGGGCGCCGAAGTCCCGGGAGACCGGGTCGGTGCCGAAGCCGACCGTGCTGCCGAACAGGCGGGCGCTGACGTGCGGGACGTGCTCCACCCAGTCGTCGGCGCCCCGGCCCGCCCATATCCGGGCGTCGGTGTGCAGGCCGGCGGCGGTGTCGGCGCCGGTGCCGGGGCTGCCCACCAGGGCGATGTCGGCGACGTCCAGGCCGCCGGCGGCGCGGGCGCAGACCACCGAGCCGTAGGAGTGGCAGAGGAGGGCGAGACGGGTGGCCGGACCGGTGATCCGGTGCAGGTCGTCCACCAGGTCGCGCAGCGCGGGTGCGGCGCGGTCGGCGCGTGCGGTCGTGGCGACGGCGGTGCTGACGGTGCCCGGCGTCTCGTAGCCCAGCCAGGCCACGACGGCGGTACGGGTCCCCGCGGGAGCCTCGGCGCCGAGCTGCCGGTGCAGGGCGAGGGCGGCGGCCCGGAACCGGCCGTAGGTGTCGAGACCGGTGTCGGAACCCGGCACCAGCACGGCGACGCGGTCGGCCCGCGCGAGGTCGCCGAAGACCTCGGTGGCCAGCCCGGCGCCCCGGCCGTCGAAGGCGAGGAGGTGGCGGGAAGGGTCCGCCATCGCACGGTCCGCCGCTGCGCGGTGCCGGTCGCCGTGGTCGGCGGCCATCCGGGACGCCCGGGCCGCGTCGGCCCGGTGGACGGCGTAGATCTTGTCCAGCGTGCCGGCCGTCGGGGCCGCCGTCGAGGCGGGGGCCGGGGCGGGGATCTCGGGCCGCGCGGCGGCGGAGAGGGGGAGCACCACGGCACCGGTGATCAGGGCGGCGCAACCGGCGCGGCGCCATCTGTCCACCCGCCGCCGCCAACGTACCGTCGTCCCCGGCCTCATGGCCTCTCCCCTCCGCCACGCCCGTCCATCGGGCGCGTCTGAGAGGGAAGTTATGAATCGGGCCGGGTAACCCGCGTCCCGCCAGGGAACTCACCTGCGAGGTAGCTCTCAGGTATTACGGGTACGACGGCACCCGCCTTCCGCTCGTTCGAGCGGGTCGAGGACACTCCCGGCGGACGTGTTCACGTTCTTCGCGGCACACACCCTCCCCGCTCCCGCTCACCAGGCGAGCTGCGCGATCTCCTCCGCCACCACCGCGCACGCGTCCGCCACCGGGTCGATCAGCGGGTAGTGGCCCACGTCCTCCAGCAGCGTCACCCCCACCACCTCGCCGGCCTGCGCCGCCGCGTCGGCGTACGCCTCGGCCACCGCCTGCGGCACGTCCACGTCGGCACGGCCCTGCACGAGGGTCGTCGCGATCCCGGTGGGCAGCAGCAGGGCGGGATCGGCGTACGGCCGCCGCTCGGCGAACAGCTCGCCGCCGCCGAGCAGTTGCCGCGCCGCGCCACCGCACACGCCGAGCTTGTCGGCGACCTCAAAGTCGGCGATCGGGGCGAGGGCCACCACGCCCCGCAGGGGGGCCGGGCGGCCGGTCCGCCACGGGGCGTCCGCCGGCAGCAGATGCCGGGCGGCCGCCCACAGGGCGAGGTGACCGCCGGCGGAGTGGCCGGTGAGCACCGTACGGCGGACGTCGGCCCCCGGCAGGTGCCGTCGGACCAGCTCCGGCAGCGCGTCCAGCGCTGCGGCCACGTCGTCGAACGTGTCGGGCCAGCGCCCGGCCACAGGGCCTCCGGAGCCCCCGGCGTCGGGACCCTCGGCCCCGCGACGGTACTCGACGCTGGCCACGGCGAAGCCCCGCCCGGCCAGGAAACCGGCGAACGGGCTGATGTGGTGCCGGTCGTACGGAGCGCGCCACGAACCGCCGTGCAGGACCACCACCACGGGAGCGGCCGCGCCCGGTCCGGCTTCGCCGCGCGGCACGTAGAAGTCGATCACCTGGTCGGGGTGATCGCCGTAGCCGGCGGTGGAGTCGGGCGCGACGGCCGGGTGGGAGAGGGCCGATTTCTCCTCCGCGGCGTTCCTCGCTGCAGCGGTGCCCGGTTCTGCGGCGGCGTCCGGCATGCTCAACCTCTCAGCGACGAAACGGTGTTGGCGGACCGCGAGTGGGGAATCGGCCGTTGGCGGGACGTTATCAGGCCGGTGACGTGCGCGGACACGGGGATGTGACGCTGGGTGAGGACCGGACGAGCACGCGTCCGGCCCCCACCCCGCGGCTCGCCCCGGGCCCCTCCCGCGGCGGATCCCGGGGGGGGCCGTCCACGGCTCACCCCGGACCGAGCCCCGCCGCGCCGCGCCGGGCACCGTCCACCGCTCAGCCACCCCGGGACCCGGCCCCGCGGCCCATCCCGGGACCGAGTCCCACGGCGCACCCCCGGGACCCGCCCGCACGGCTCAACCCCGCCGGTGCCCGGCTCAGTCCGCCAGCGCCCGGGCCAGTACGCGCGCCGCCCGCTCCACGTCCGCGAAGCCGACGTACAGCGGGGTGAAGCCGAAGCGCAGTACATCGGGAGCGCGGTAGTCACCGACCACCCCGCGTTCGATCAGCCGCTTCATCACGTCGCCCGCGTCGTCGCAGCGCAGCGCGACCTGGCTGCCCCGCTCGGCGTGCGCCCGTGGGGTCACGGACTCCACCCGGCCGTCCGGGACGTACGCCTCGACACAGCGCAGGAAGAAGTCCGTCAGCGCGAGTGACTTGGTCCGCACCGCCGCCACCGAGACCCCGGCCTCGTCCCACACGTCCAGCGCCGCCTCCAGGGCGAGCAGGGAGAGGATGTCCGGCGTACCGACCCTGCCGCGCGCCGCGCCCGAGGCCGGCGCGTAGGCGGACCGCATGCCGAACGGCTCGGCGTGCGAGTTCCAGCCCGGCAGCGGGGAGTCGAAACGGGCCTGGAGGTCGCGGCGCACATACAGGAACGCGGGCGAGCCGGGGCCGCCGTTGAGGTACTTGTAGGTGCAGCCGACCGCCAGGTCGACGCCGTGCTCGTCGAGCCCGACCGGCAGCGCGCCCGCACTGTGGCACAGGTCCCAGACGACGTACGCCCCCGCCGCGCGCACCGCGGCCGTGAGCGCGGGCAGGTCGTGCAGCCGGCCCGTGCGGTAGTCGACGTGGTTGAGCAGCACGGCGGCGACGCGATCGCCCCGGTCCGCCAGCACCGACGGCACCTCGGCCGGGGTGAGCGGCCGCAGGGTGCACCCCGTCATCCGCGCCGCCGACTCGGCGATGTACCCGTCCGTGGGGAAGGTGCTGGCGTCGACCAGGATCTCGTCCCGGACCGGCCCGCCCCCACCGGTCCGGTCGCCGCCCCCGCCGGTCCGGTCGCCGGTCCGGTCGCCGGTCCCGTCACCGCCCGTGCCCGTCCCGCCGGTCGCACCGTCCGCCTGTGCCATGCGCACCGCGGCGACGAGCGCCTTGAAGACGTTGACGCTCGTCGAGTCGCCGACGACGACCTGCCCGGCGGCCGCGCCGACCAGCGGGGCGATGCGGTCGCCGATCCGCTCGGGCGCGGTCCACCAGCCGCTCTCCTCCCAGGACCGGATGCGCAACTCGCCCCACTGGCGCCGTACGACGTCCGCCACGCGCGCGGGGACGTGCGCGGGAAGGGCGCCGAGGGAGTTGCCGTCGAGATACGTGACGTCGTCGAGGACGAACCGCGCGCGCAGTGCGGCCAGCGGGTCGGCGGCGTCGAGTGCTTCGGCCGCGTTCTTGAGGTCGAGCGGTTCAGACATAGGACCGCGCCGTCCACAGCTCGGGGAACACGTTGTTGCGGGCCCGCTTCTCCAGCCAGGCCACCCCGGCGGAGCCGCCCGTGCCGGTCTTGGAGCCCATCGCGCGGCGGGTGGCGACCAGGTGGTCGTTGCGCCAGCGCCACACCAGCTCCGCGACGTCGGTGAGGGCCTCGCCGAGGCGGGCCAGCTCGCCGTTCTGGTCGCCGGAGTAGACGGCCGTCCAGGCGGCCTCCACCTCGGGGGCGGCCTCGTACTTCCGGGTGACGTCACGCTGGAGCACGGCGTCGGGGATGGCGTGGCCGCGCCGGGCGAGCAGCCGGACCACCTCGTCGTACAGGCTCGGCTCGTGCAGCGCCTTCTCCAGTTCCGCGTGGACGCGCGGGGCGCCGCGGTGCGGGACGAGCATGGACGCGGACTTGTCGCCGAGGAGGAACTCCAGGCGGCGGTACATCGCCGACTGGAAGCCGGAACCCTCGCCGAGGGCGGACCGGTAGGAGTTGAACTGGGCGGGCGTGAGACCCGCGAGCGGCGTCCAGGAGGCGTTCAGCGCCTCCAGCTCCCGCACCGAGCGCTTGAGCGCGTCGGTCGCCACCGGGATCCGGTCCTCGCGCAGGGCGCGGGCCGCGGTCTCCCACTCGTGGACGATGACGGTGAACCACAGCTCCATGACCTGGGTCGTGACCAGGAAGACCATCTCTCCGGGATCGTCGGAGAGGGTGTGCTGGAGGTGGGTGAGCACGTCCGCCTTGACGTAGTCCTCGTACGGCGTGCTGCCCTCGAAGTCGAGATTCGGGGCGTCGTGGGACATCGCTGTCTCCTGATGGCACTACGGGTAGCGGTCCGCCCTGCCGTTACCGGCACGGGGCCCCGGTCCCCACACGGCATCCTCCGCAATGGTCGCAGGAAACCGCAAGGGCCGCCCGCCCACCACGGGCGGGCGGGCCCCCTCCCGCCTGCGCGGACTCAGCCGAGCACCTCGGCCGCCTCCGGCGAGGAGTCCTTCAGGAACTGGCTGCAGCGCTCGTACTCCTCCTTCTCGCCGATCGCCTGTGCGGCGCGGGCGAGGGCGTGCAGGGCGCGCAGGAAGCCGCGGTTCGGCTCGTGCTCCCAGGGCACCGGGCCGTGGCCCTTCCAGCCGCTGCGGCGCAGGGCATCGAGGCCGCGGTGGTAGCCCGTACGGGCGTACGCGTACGACTCCACGACGCTGCCCCGCTCGAACGCCTCGTCGGCCAGCCGGGCCCAGGCGAGCGAGGACGTCGGGTACTTCGCGGCGACGTCGGCGGGGGAGGTGCCGCCGGCCAGCAGCTCGCGCGGCCCGGGGTCGTCGGGGAGGTGGGTCGGGGGCGGTCCCCCGAGGAGGTTCTCGTGAATGGCCATGGGACAAGTCTGCGGCATGCGCCGGGGTCGGCCGGACGGGTCCGCGGGACGGGTCCGCCGGTGCGTCCGGTTCCGTCGCCGGCCGCGGGTGCGCCGTGGCTGGTCGCGCGGTTCCCCGCGCCCCCGGCGGCATCGGCACGGCCCGGCCCTCGGCCGGAAAGGCACCCGGTGCACCCCGCGCGGCTAGGCGCCGCGCTCCCGCTCCAGCGGCGGCGTCAGCACCGATCCGTGGGTGCGGCACTCGGGGCGGACGCAGTCCGGCGCGGGGCGGCGCACCGTCGCGAAGGCGATGACGGAGCCCGCCACCAGGACGCCCGCGCAGATCAGCATCGCCGGGCCGAACGCGTCGTCGAACGCCGCGGGCGACCGGTAGGCCTCCTCCCCCATGCCGGTGAGCAGCGGCAGCGCGGCGACCGCGACGAGCCCCGCCGCGCGGGCCGCCGCGTTGTTGATGCCGCTGGCCAGACCGGCGCGCGCGGTGTCCACCGCGGCCAGCACGCTCGCCGTCAGCGGCGCGACCAGCGTGACCATGCCGAGGCCGAGCACCAGCAGGGCGGGCAGCACGTCGGCGAGGTAGGAGGCGCCGGGGCCGACCCGCAGCATCAGCAGCATCCCGGCCGCGCACAGCAGCGGACCGGCGGTGAGCTGGAGGCGCGGGCCGAGGCGCTCGGCGAGTTCGCCGGAGCGGGCGGAGAGCAGCAGCATCAGGACGGTGGTCGGCAGCAGGGCGGTGCCGGCGGCCAGCGCGGACCAGCCGACGACGACCTGGAGCTGCAGCGCGGCCAGGAAGAAGAAGCCGCCGAAGGCCGCGTACACGCACAGCGTGACCAGGTTGACCGCCGTGAACTGGCGGGAGGAGAAGACGTCGAGCGGCATCATCGGGTCCTTGCCGCGCCGTTCGACGAGGACGAAGGCCACGGCGGCCACCACCCCGGCCACCGCGCTGACCGCCACCGCCCAGGACGCCGTACGGGCCTCGATCAGCGCGTAGGTGAGCAGCGCGAGGGCCGCCGCGCACAGGGCGGCACCGAGCACGTCGAAGCGGGTGTGGGCGCGCTGGTCCGAGGACTCCGGCACGTGCCGCAGCGCGACCGGCGCGCACAGCAGCGCCAGCGGGACGTTGAGCAGGAACACCCAGCGCCAGCCCGGGCCGTCCACCAGCCAGCCGCCGAGGAACGGCCCCACCGCCGCGCCGACGCCCCCGAACCCCGACCACAGGCCGACGGCGCGGCCCCGGTCGTCGGCGTGGAAGGAGGCCTGGATCAGGGCGAGGGAGCCCGGCGTGAGCAGCGCCCCGCCGACCCCCTGGAGAGCGCGGGCGGCGATCAGCACACCGGCGTTCGGCGCGAGGCCGCACAGCAAGGACGCGGCGGCGAACCACAGCACGCCGAGCACGAAGATCCGGCGGCGGCCGAAGCGGTCGCCGAGGGCGCCGCCGAGCAGGATCAGACCGGCCAGCGTGACCATGTACGCGTTGACGGTCCACTGCAGCGCGGCGAGGTCCGCGCCGAGGTCGCGCCCGATGTGGGGCAGCGCGACGTTGACGACGGTCGAGTCCAGCAGGGCCATGCTGGACCCGAGGACGGTGGTGAGCAGGATCCACTTGCCCTGCGGTGAGGCGAGCCGGACGTCGGGCATGCCCCAGGTATACAGCGAGCCCGGCGCGAAGGGCGCCGGGCTCGTGCGTACGGTCGTGTCGACCGGGAGTTACTTGATCTTCTGGCCCGCCGAACGCAGGTGGCCGCAGGCCTCCACGACGCGCGCGGCCATGCCGGCCTCGGCCAGCTTGCCCCAGGTGCGCGGGTCGTAGGTCTTCTTGTTGCCGACCTCGCCGTCGACCTTGAGGACGCCGTCGTAGTTGCGGAACACGTGGTCGACGACCGGACGCGTGAAGGCGTACTGGGTGTCCGTGTCGATGTTCATCTTGACCACGCCGTTCTCCAGGGCGGTGGCGATCTCCTCGGCGGAGGAGCCGGAGCCGCCGTGGAAGACGAAGTTGAACGGCTTGCTGCCGGCCGGCTGGCCGTACTTCGACGCGATGCCCTCGTTCAGCTCCTTGAGCAGCTCGGGGCGGAGCACGACGTTGCCCGGCTTGTACACCCCGTGCACGTTGCCGAAGGACGCGGCGAGCAGGTAGCGGCCCTTCTCGCCCAGGCCCAGGGCCTCGACGGTGCGGACCGCGTCGTCGACCGTGGTGTAGAGGGAGTCGTTGATCTCGTGGGAGACGCCGTCCTCCTCGCCGCCGGTCGGGGTGATCTCGACCTCAAGGATGATCTTGGCGGCGCGGGCGCGCTCCAGCAGCTCCTGGGCGATGGAGAGGTTGTCGGCCAGGGTCTCGGCCGAGCCGTCCCACATGTGCGACTGGAAGAGCGGGTTGCGGCCCGCCTTCACGCGCTCCTCGGAGACCGCAAGCAGCGGACGGACGTACCCGTCGAGCTTGTCCTTCGGGCAGTGGTCCGTGTGCAGGGCGACGGTGACGTCGTACTTCTCGGCGACGATGTGCGCGAACTCGGCGAGGGCGACGGCGCCGGTCACCATGTCCTTGTTGTGCTGGCCGCCCAGGAACTCGGCGCCGCCGGTGGAGATCTGGACGATGCCGTCGCTCTCCGCCTCCGCGAATCCGCGCAGGGCCGCGTGCAGCGTCTGGGAAGAGGTCACGTTGATGGCGGGGTAGGCGAACTTTCCTGCCTTCGCCCGGTCCAGCATCTCGTTGTAGACCTCGGGAGTTGCGATGGGCATCTGTCCGCTCCTTGTATGTGCGGGTGGGCGTGTTGTTGCTTATGGCCCTGACCTAGGACTGGGGGGCGACGTCATCGTCGGCCCCATCCTTCCAGACCGGACGGGAATACCCGAGCGGACCCCGGCCCCGTCTCGGCCCCCGGTCTCAGTCCAGGCCCAGCTCGTCCTTGTCGTACGCGTACCGGTACGGCACGCCCGCGCCGTCCTGGATCTTCTCGGCGGCGCCGGTCGCCCGGTCCACGATCGTCGCGACCGCGACCACCTCCGCACCCGCCTCGCGCACGGCCTCGACGGCGGTGAGCGGGGAACCGCCGGTCGTGGAGGTGTCCTCGACGACCAGGACGCGGCGGCCCTTGATGTCCGGGCCCTCGACGCGGCGCTGCAGCCCGTGCGCCTTGGCGGCCTTGCGGACGACGAACGCGTCCAGCCTGCGGCCGCGCGCGGCGGCGGCGTGCAGCATGCTCGCGGCGACCGGGTCGGCGCCCATGGTCAGCCCGCCCACCGCGTCGAACTCCAGGTCGGCGGTCAGGTCGAGCAGCACCTGCCCGACCAGCGGCGCGGCCTCGCCGTCCAGGGTGATGCGGCGCAGGTCGACGTAGTAGTCGGCCTCCAGGCCCGAGGAGAGGGTCACCTTGCCGTGCACCACGGCCTTGTCCTTGATCTGCTGCAGCAGCGCGCCGCGTGCGCCTTGCGGCACTGCTTCGTTGACGTCCGTCATGTACGCCAGCTTAAAGGCGCCGCCAGGCCCAGGTCGTCGTGGCCTCCAGCGGCTCCAGGGGCGTGACCAGGCGGGGAAGGGTGTTCAGCCCGTTGGGCGGCCCGGTCTGCGGCTCCACGCAGACGGCGGCCTCCTGCTCGTCGTACACCACGACCCACGGCTCGGGGCTGGTCACCTTCAGCTCCAGCCGCCCCGGCCAGGTCAGCGTGACGTCGACGCCGTCCGGCATGCCGAAGCAGTCGTCCCAGGGGCCGGGCTTCGGCTCGACGCGGTTGCCGGTGGGGAGGTGGTCGTCGCCGCGCTCCTCCTGCCAGGCGGGGTCGAAGGCGATCTGCGCGCCGGCGCCGTCGAGGGTCCGGTTGAACCAGGGGTGCCAGCCGATCTGCGCCGGGAAGGACGACTCGTACGTCTCCACGGACATCGTCAGCGTCAGCGCGTCCTCGCCGAGCCCGATCACCTGCGTGACGCGGCCGGAGTAGGGCCAGGGATCCCCGAGGTCGTAGGTGAGGACGGCCTCGTCCGCGGTGACGCGGGCGGTGCGCCAGGCGGCGTCGCGCGCGGTGCCGTGGATGGCGTGCGGCGGGGAGTTCAGGGGCATCCGGTGGACCGCGGCGCCGTCGCTGAAGCGGCCGTCGCGGATGCGTCCGCACCAGGGGACCATCGGGAAGCAGCCGTAGCGCTCGCCCTGGCGGAGCAGTTCCGTGCCGCCGACGCGGAGCCCGCCGATCCGGCCGCCGTTGCCCGGCAGCACGGTCGCCTCCGCGTCACCCGCGGTCAGCGTGATGGGTTCGTTGCTCACGCCATGACCCTACTGGGGCGATCAAGGGCGCCCCACTCGGTCGCCGCCCCCGCGGCCTGTCGGGGAGCGGTTCGAGGAAGCGGTTCAGCGGCGGCGGCGCAGCGCCCGGCCCACCACGATCGCCGACGCCACGACCAGCGCCGCCGCGGGGGCGGCCCAGCGCAGGGGGGCGCCGACCGCGTTCGCCTGCGGCGCGGGCACGGGGGCGTAGCGGCCGCGCGGCGGGGCGTGGTCCACCTCCTCGGCGCTGCGGCCGATCATCGTGCGGCGCGCGTGCGCGGCCTCGGCGGGAGGCTGGACGGCGGGCTCGGCGCGGGCCTCCTCCGGCGCTCCTCCACCGTCCCCGGAGTCGTGCCCGTCGGTCCCGGCGTCGTGCCCGCTCGCGGCCGCGGTGTCGTCGGTGCCGTCGGTGTCCGCCAGGGACGGCGGGGGGACCTCGGTGTCGGAGACGGAGCCGGGGCGCGCTTCGGGCTCCGCCTCCGGTGCGGGCTCCGGTGCCGCGGCGGGGGGTGCCTGCGCCGCCGTACCGAGGTTCTCCGCGAACCGGGTGAGCAGCCGGGCCGCGGCCGACGTGACCGACTCCGGCGGCAGCTCCGTGACACGCCCGTCCGCCGTGGCCGTCCCGGTGAACGCGAGGGTGCTGCCGCCGTCGGCGTCGTCCACGCGGAGGGTCAGCGCCAGCGTGACCTCGCCGGTGCCACGCGACTCGGTGGCCTCGCCCTCGACGGCGTACGCGCCGTCCTCGGGCCCGGACAGGCGCAGGGACCCGCGGTAGGTGATGGAGTGACTGCCGATGCGCACCTTCAGCCGGCCCGCGACAGGCTCGGCGCCGGCGTCCTGCTGGAGCCCCGGGACCGCCCGGGCGACCCGGAGGGGGTCGGCCAGCACGTCCCTGAGCCGCTCGGCCGGAACCGGAACGAACACCTCATGCTCCATGGCAGCGCAGCCTACCGCTCCCGGCGTGGTCGGCCGGGGTGGTTGGCCGGGGTCATCGCGCCGTCGGGCCGATCGGCCGCCCGCCGGACTCAGTACCGCGGGTGCACCAGCGTGGAGGGCGGCAGCCCGGGGAGCCGGGTGCGCGCCGCGTCGCGGGCGTCCCGGGCCAGGGACTCGGGGGTGAGGGTGTGCGGGCGGGGCGCCGCCGGGCCGAGGCGCAGGGCGGGGGGCGTACGGGCGGCGAGGAGGAAGCCCCAGCCGCGCGGGGCGCGCAGGGCCGCGGTGGTGCGCCCGGGGCCTGCCGCCGAGCCGGGGTGGCGGGCGCCGACGCGGTAGGCGACGGCCGGCAGGCCGGCCGCGCGGAGGGTGGCGTCCACCGTCCAGAAGGCGCGGGGGCGCGCGACCGGCGGGCCCGCGTGGACCGCCAGCCGCCCGTCGGGCGCGAGCACCCGCCGCAGCAGCCCGTAGAACTCCTGCGAGTACAGCTTCGTGCTCGCCGTGGCGGACGGGTCGGGCAGGTCCGAGATCACCACGTCGTACGTCGCGGACGGCGTCGCGCGCAGCCGGTGGAAGGCGTCCCCCGTGACGACGTGGACGCGCGCGTCGCCGTAGGCGTGCTCGTTGAGGGCGGACAGGCCGGGGTCCTGCCGGGCCAGCCGGGCGAGCTGGGGGTCGAGTTCGACGACGTCGAGGCGGCGCACGCCGGGGTGACGCAGGATCTCCCGCGCGGCGAGGCCGTCGCCGCCGCCGAGGACGAGCACGCGCGCGTGGGGGCCGTTCATGGCGGGGAGCACCAGCGCCTCGTGGTAGCGCCGTTCGTCGCCGTCCCGCACCCGCAGCCGGCCGTCGAGAAAGAGGTCGAGGGGCCGCCCGTCGGTGTCGCCGGTGAGGACGACCTCCTGCACGTCGGTCCGCACGGCCACGCGGACGTCCTGGCCGTACACGGCCTGCCGGGCGGCGCGTTCGAAGTCGTCGGCGAGGACGGTCGCCGTGGCGAGCAGGGCGAGGACGACCGCGTTGGCGGTCAGCAGCAGCCAGCGCGACCGGCGGGTCAGGTCCCGCCGGAACAGGCCGAGGACGAGGGCGGCGCCGACGACGGCGTTGACCGTGCCGGTCAGCAGCGCGCCGGTGAGCTGGCCGAGGAAGGGCAGCAGGACGAAGGGGAAGGCGAGGCCGCCGACCAGCGCGCCGACGTAGTCCGCGGCGAACAGGTCGGCGACGGCGCCGCCGGGGTCCTGCCTGCGCACCCGCTGGATCAGCTCCATGAGCAGCGGCACCTCGGCGCCGATCAGCACCCCGATGGCCAGGGAGAAGGTGACCAGCAGGACGCGCGGTCCGTCGCCCCACAGGCCGCCCCAGCCGCCGGTCCAGGCGAAGGCGGCGTACAGCACCATCGCGCTGGAGCCGCCGACGAGGGCGAGGACGGCCTCGAGCGCGCCGAAGCCGGCCGCCGCGAGGCCGCGCAGCCGTTTGGCGGCGAGCGAGCCGAGGCCCATGGCGAAGACCATGACCGACAGGACCACGGACGCCTGGGTGACCGAGTCGCCCATCAGGTACGAGGCGAGCGCGACGAGTTCGAGTTCGTAGACGAGCCCGCAGGCCGCGCACACGAACACGCCCGCCAGCACCAGGAACCGGCCGACGGCCGGACGGACGGGCAGCCGCGCGGGCGCCTCGGGGCCGCGGGGACCGCGGGGGCCGTCCCAGGACGGCGGGGAGCCGGGCGGGGCGGGCGCGTGCGGTTCGATCACGGAGTGACGTTACGTCACACCCTCACTGCGCTTCGTCACCCACACGTGTGAAACTCGGATCCCTTCGGGCATCACGGGTTTATCCGGCCCCCACCCGCTCATGCCGTCGGCCGTCACCCACCCGCTCGGCCGTCGGCCGTGACCCGCCCGCGGTCGGCGGTCGGCGGCCGCCCGTTCACACCGGGGACGGGCTGAGCCGCGAGGTCGGCACGGGCACGCCCACCCGGGTGCGGGTCGCCACCAGGCGGCCCTCCTGCGGGTAGGCGTGCCAGGTCCGCCAGTGCACCTGGCCCTCGTGCCGACGGGCCAGCAGCGCGGTGAAGGCGTGCGGACTGCCCGGGAAGACGCCGGCCAGACCGTGCGGGTGGTCGGAGACGAGGGCGAGCAGCTCCTGGGCGCGGGCGGCGAAGGAGCCCGGCGTCATCACCTCCACGCGGGCGGCGAACTCGTACTCCCAGTCGCCCACCCGCTTGGCCACGCCCAGGGGCAGGGGGGTGCTGCTGCCGGCCAGGCAGGCCACCGTCTCGGAGCAGGTGCCCCGCTCCTCTTCGAGCAGGACCTGGTGGGAGGCGCCGAGGAGTCTCAACTGCAGTTTCGCGCCCGTGAGTTCGATATCGAGACGGGCGAGTGCGGGCAGCGGCTCGCGTCCCAGCGCCCAGGCCAGGTCGGCGGCGCGCGTGTCGGTGTAGGCGGTTGTCAGGGTCGTGAGCATGGATCGGCTCCGCAAGCACACAAGGAGAGGAAGGTGGGGGGCCTGCGCATCCGGGGCGCTGCCGGGGATGCGGCCCGCTCAGCCCAGTCGGCCGGTCAGGAGGGGGGTCAACAGGTCGTCCGAGGAGCTGCGTTGATGAGGGGAAGCGAATCATGAACGATGGCACCGTCACAGCGTTTTTACCCAACTTCGTGGCGTTTCCATCCCTCAGGGGGCTCAACAGCTCAACTGTTCAACCACAGCGCACACCCCGCCCGTACGGAGTGCGCCGGTGCGCGGAAGCGCCCGCCGGGCAGACGGCCCGGCGGGCGCTCCGTGTGGGGACGCGGGGCCCGGTCCCAGGAAGGGGCCCCGTGGCAGGGATGCGGTTCCCCCTGTCGGAGCTCAGCTGCCCCGTGTCAGCTGCCTCCGCCGCATCCGCCGCCGCCCCCTCCCCCGCAGGACGACCCGCCTCCGCAGGACGAGCCGCCGCCGCAGGAAGAACCGTTCCCGCAGGAGTTGCCCGAGTGGTGCCCGTCCGAGGACGAACCGCCCCCGTCACCGACCCACCAGCTGTTGCCGCCGTCCCCGCCCGTGCCCGACCGGCGCGAACTCCTGCCGCCCCTCGGCCGGACGGTGTGCGAACTGCGCCGCGCCCCCATGAACAGCTTGACCAGCAGGGCTGCGACCACGATCAGGATGATGCCTGTGAACACGGCTCCACCCTCCTTCCGTATCCGGGCCCGCGCCCGGAAGTCCCCCGAAGCAATCCCCCGTCGGATGCCTCGCCGCGTGTCGATCACGTCGTGAAGCTCTTCGCGTCCAGCTCTTCGCTTGCGGCTCTTCGCGACCAGCTCGTTGCGTCCAGCTCGTTGCGTGAACGGGAGATGCCCTTCGCCGCCACGGCCCAAAGCAGAGTTGAGGAAGTCCAGAGCTTCGGCGCAGGATGACCGCCATGACCTCGATGAGCTCCAGCGCCCGTCCCCTCCTGAACCGCCGGCTCGCGGAGTTCGGGACGACGATCTTCGCCGAGATGTCCGCCCTGGCGGTGCGGACCGGCGCCATCAACCTCGGTCAGGGTTTCCCCGACACCGAGGGCCCGGAGGAGATCCGCGAGGCCGCCGTGAGGGCGCTGCGCGACGGGCGCGGCAACCAGTACCCGCCGGGCCCCGGAGTGCCCGAGCTGCGCGCCGCGGTCACCGACCACCAGCGCCGCCGCTACGGCCTGTCCTACGACCCCGACACGGAGGTCCTGGTCACCGCGGGCGCCACGGAGGCCATCGCCGCCGCCCTGCTGGCCCTGCTGGAGCCCGGTGACGAGGTCGTCGCGCTGGAGCCGTACTACGACTCGTACGCGGCCTGCATCGCGATGGCGGGCGGTACGCGGGTGCCCGTCACCCTGCGCCCGCACGAGGGAGCGTTCCGGCTGGACCTGGACGAGCTGCGCGACGCGGTCACCGACCGCACCCGTCTGCTGCTGCTGAACACCCCGCACAACCCGACCGGCACGGTCCTCACCCGCCAGGAGCTGACGGCGATCGCCGAGCTGGCGGTGGAGCGGGACCTGCTGGTGGTGACGGACGAGGTGTACGAGCACCTGGTCTTCGACGCCGCCGAGCACATCCCGCTGGCGTCCTTCCCGGGGATGCGGGAGCGCACGGTGACCATCGGTTCGGCGGGCAAGACGTTCTCCTTCACCGGCTGGAAGGTCGGCTGGGTGACCGCCGCTCCCGCCCTGGTCACGGCGGTCCGCTCGGCCAAGCAGTACCTGACGTACGTGGCCTCGGGCCCCTTCCAGTACGCCGTCGCCGAGGCCCTGGCGCTGCCGGAGTCGTACTTCGCCGCCTACCGGCAGGACATGGTCGCCAAGCGGGACCTGCTGGCGGCGGGGCTGGCCCGGGCGGGTTTCGGCGTGTACCGGCCCGCCGGGACGTACTTCGTCACCACCGACATCCGTCCGCTGGGCGAGAGCGACGGCTTCGCCTTCTGCCGTTCGCTGCCCGAGCGGGCCGGTGTCGTAGCCGTCCCCAACGCGGTCTTCTACGACCACCGCGAGGAGGGCGCGCCCTTCGTGCGCTTCGCGTTCTGCAAGCGGCCCGAGGTGCTGGAGGAAGCGGTGCGGCGGCTGGAGACGCTGGCGGGGTGAGCCCGCGCGGACGACGAGAGCCCGGCGCCCCGCGACTGCGGGGGGCCGGGCTCTCCTCGGTGCGGCCGCGAGGGCGGACTACTCGCCGTCCTCGTCGGTCGGCTTCTCCGACTCGTTGACTTCCTGCTCCAGGCCGAGCTGCTCCACGAGCCACCGGTCGAACTCGATGGCGGCCCGCACCCAGCTGACCGTCGAGGAGACGAAGTGCTCCAGGCTGACGCCCATGCCGATCAGCATCTGCGCCTCGCCGATCAGGCGGACCGTGCCGTCGTCGTGGGTGTGGGAGTACACCTTGGGCCACAGGGTGCGCCGGTTCCAGTCGTCGACCGACTCGAGCAGCTGCGGCTTCTCGTCGATCTGGTGGGGCCGGTCGTAGAACGTCCGCACCGAGAAGACCTGCTGGTCGCCCTCGCCGCGGAACATGAAGTACGTGCGGAACTGCTCCCACGGCGCCGCGAGGTCGCCCTCGTCGTCGACGACGTACTTCAGCTCCATCTGTTCGAGGAGCTGCTTCACAAGATCCTGATCCGGGACGACGGGGCCCGCCGGTCCTTGGGGCTGCGGCTCGGGCTGCTTGCCCCCGAAGTTCGGAATCGAGGACGGGTCGATGCTCACCGTGAATTTCCCTTCGTACGGATCTGGCCATCCTCCACCATGCGGGGAGGGGCCTGGCAAGCCGCCGGGCGCCTGTCAGCCCTGGGCTGACTCGATCCGGACGGTCGAGTACCCGCCGAGGGCCCCGGCAACCCGACGGGCGGGTCGCCGGGGCGTCCGGTCACAGCGTCTTTCCGGTGGCCGGTCCCACGATCAGGTCGTCGCCGAAGCGGTCCACGCGGACCGTGTCGCCGTCCTTGATCTCGCCGGAGAGGATCTCCCGGGCGAGCCGGTCGCCGATCGCGGTCTGCACGAGGCGGCGCAGGGGGCGGGCGCCGTAGGCCGGGTCCATGCCCTCGACGGCCAGCCAGGCCAGGGCGTCGTCGGTGACGTCCAGGGTGAGGCGGCGCTCGGCGAGCCGCCGGGCGAGCGCCTCGATCTGGAGCCGCGCGATCCGGCTCAGCTCGTCCTTGCTCAGGGCCGAGAAGACCACGAGGTCGTCGAGCCGGTTGAGGAACTCCGGCTTGAACGACGCCCGGACCACCTCCAGGACCTGCTCCTTCTTCTCCGCCTCCCCGGTCAGCGGGTCGACCAGGTACTGGCTGCCCAGGTTGGAGGTGAGCACCAGGATGGTGTTGCGGAAGTCGACGGTGCGGCCCTGTCCGTCGGTGAGACGGCCGTCGTCCAGCACCTGGAGCAGGATGTCGAAGACCTCGGGGTGCGCCTTCTCCACCTCGTCGAGGAGCACGACGGTGTACGGCCGGCGCCGCACCGCCTCGGTGAGCTGGCCGCCCTCCTCGTAGCCGACGTACCCGGGCGGGGCGCCGACCAGCCGCGCGACGCTGTGCTTCTCGCTGTACTCCGACATGTCGATGCGGACCATCGCCCGCTCGTCGTCGAAGAGGAAGTCGGCGAGTGCCTTGGCCAGCTCGGTCTTGCCCACACCGGTCGGACCGAGGAAGAGGAACGACCCGGTGGGCCGGTCGGGGTCGGCGATCCCGGCGCGGGAGCGGCGCACGGCGTCGGAGACGGCCCGTACGGCCTCGGTCTGCCCGATCAGCCGCCTGCCCAGCTCGTCCTCCATGCGCAGCAGCTTCTGCGTCTCGCCCTCCAGGAGGCGCCCGGCGGGGATGCCGGTCCAGGAGGCGACGACGTCCGCGATGTCGTCGGCGCCGACCTCCTCCTTGACCATGGTGTCCCTTGCCACCTCCTCCTCGGCCTCGGAGGCGGCCTCCAGATCCCGCTCCAGGGTGGGGATCTCGCCGTACAGCAGCTTGCTGGCGGTGTCGAAGTCGCCGTCGCGCTGGGCGCGTTCGGCCTGGCCGCGCAGCTCGTCGAGCTTCTCCTTCAGCTCGCCGACCCGGTTGAGGGACTGCTTCTCCTTGTCCCAGCGGGCGTTGAGGCCGCGCAGCTCCTCCTCCTTGTCGGCGAGGTCGCGCCGCAGCCGCTCCAGACGCTCCAGCGAGGCGGCGTCGGTCTCCTTGCCGATCGCCAGCTCCTCCATCTTCAGCCGGTCGACGGCGCGCTGGAGTTCGTCGATCTCGACGGGCGAGGAGTCGATCTCCATGCGCAGCCGCGAGGCGGCCTCGTCGACGAGGTCGATGGCCTTGTCGGGCAGGAACCGGGAGGTGATGTACCGGTCGGAGAGACTCGCGGCGGCCACCAGCGCGCTGTCCGCGATCTGCACCTTGTGGTGGGCCTCGTAGCGGCCCTTGAGGCCGCGCAGGATCGCGATGGAGTCCTCGACGGACGGCTCGGCGACCAGCACCTGCTGGAAGCGCCGCTCCAGGGCGGGGTCCTTCTCGATCCGCTCCCGGTACTCGTCGAGCGTGGTCGCGCCCACCATGCGCAGCTCACCGCGGGCCAGCATCGGCTTGAGCATGTTCCCGGCGTCCATGGCGGAGTCCCCGCCGGCGCCGGCCCCGACGACGGTGTGCAGCTCGTCGATGAAGGTGACGACCTGGCCGTCGGAGTCCTTGATCTCGGCGAGCACGGTCTTCAGCCGCTCCTCGAACTCGCCGCGGTACTTGGCGCCGGCGACCATGGCGCCGAGGTCCAGCGCCACCAGCCGCTTGTCCTTCAGCGACTCGGGCACGTCCCCCTTGACGATCCGCTGGGCGAGTCCCTCGACCACGGCGGTCTTGCCGACGCCGGGCTCGCCGATGAGGACGGGGTTGTTCTTGGTCCGCCGGCTGAGCACCTGGACCACCCGCCGGATCTCCTGGTCGCGCCCGATGACGGGGTCGAGCTTGCCGTCCCGGGCCGCGGCGGTGAGGTCGGTGCCGAACTTCTCCAGGGCCTTGTACTGGCCCTCGGGGTCGGGAGTGGTCACCCGGCGCCCTCCCCTCGCCTTGCGGAAGGCCTCCTGCAGCTTCTTCGCACTCGCTCCCTGCCCCTCCAGTACCTCACCGGCCGCGCCGCCCTTCGCGGCGATGCCGAGGAGCAGGTGCTCGGTGGAGAGGTACTCGTCCCCGAGTTCCTTGGCGCGGGCCTGGGCGTCGGCGACCACGGCGAGCATCTCACGGCTGGGCTGCGGGGGCGCGACGGTGGACCCCGTCACGCTGGGCAGCCCGGCGACGATGCGCTCGGCGCCGGAGCGCACGGCGGCGAGGTCGGCCTCGACGGCGGCCAGCAGGTCGGTGATGTTCTCGTTGTCCTGCCCCTGGAGCAGTGCGAGGAGCAGGTGGGCGGGGGTGAGGTCGGCGTTCCCCTCGGTCACGGCCCGGTTGCTGGCCGCGTTGATCGCGTCCCGGCTCCGGTTGGTCAGCTCGGCGTCCACGTTCTTGCTCTCCTCCTCGCGTCGGCCGTCGGCGGTCCGGCCTGTCTCCGGTCTCCCTGTGCTGCCTCTTAAAGCCTACACAAAGTTGAGTCTATTCCACTCAAGGGGAGCCGGACGCGTGTTCCCGGAGCCGGGTTCGCCGGGACGGCACGGGAGAACGGTGTACCCACCGGGGCCGGTGCGCATCGCACGAGGGCCTTTTCGGCCACGCCGCGGGCCGGCGGGTGTCGCGAGATGTCCGCACATGCGACAGCGGCGTCACCGTGTTCAGGTCACGGTGACGCCGCTGCCGGGGGGAAGCACCTGAGCGATTTGTTACGACGGGGGAATCGCGTCAGGCACTGCGGGGGGTGGCCGAGATGGACCGCACTTCGGGACTCTCCGGCTGATCGAGCCGGTGGTCCCGCTGGTCCAGGTTCACAAAGATCATTCCGTACCGGATGGCACACCGCACGGGTTGCGGCGCCCCCCGAGGCCGCCGCAGACACCGGTACGCCCGCACGTCGCCGTCCTCGTCCAGCGTGACGACGACCGGCTCGCCGAAGACGGTCACCATCAGGGAGTCCCCGGCGTGCGGGATCGCGGTGACCAGGTCGATGAAGTGCCAGCCGGAGCGGTAGGCGGTGGCCATCTCCCGCCGGAAGGAGCGGTCGTCAGGTGGAGTAGTCATGTCACGACCAAATGGTGTCACTCGTAGTGGCTTCGGCGTTCGCACTGACGGACGCAGCGGGCACCGCCGCCACTGACTCCACGCTACTCACTCGTCCTTCACCCTGCGCGGTACCGAGGCCATTCAGAGCCCCGAAGGCCACGACGGCGGAGAAGGCGGCGACAAGCACCGAGCGAAGCATTCTCTTTGACATAGTCGGCTTCGTCCTCATTTAAAGGTCCCCTCTTCCCCCGTCGGATAAGACGATGGCTCATTCAGGCACGTCATGGCCACACAATCGGTGCATCATGTTCCTGCATGTTCAGGACCCTGGGGGGTGGAGATTTGACAACGAATCGGACCAACGGGACACATCCCCATACCCTTGCTGAACTGTGCAGGGAAGGAGGGCGTCTGTACGCGAACGCCCTGCGTACCGGATACATCACCCGCGCCGACGCGCAACCCGCGCCGTGCCTCGTGGAGTTGGCCCTCCTGCATCCCGACCCCGACGATGCCGACCTGCTGCGTCCGGTGTCCCCCGCGGTCGCCCTGGCCCAGCGTCTCAATCCGATCGAGCGGGAGATCGCCGAACGCAGGCGGGCATCCGTCGAGCTGGCCGAAGCCCTGGAGCCGTTCATGGCCCTCAGTGCGCAAGGCGTGACCTCCACCCACTCGATCACCGTGCTGGAGGGCCTCGACCGCATCAACGCCGCCCTCGACCTGGCGACGAACCAGTGCACGAACGAGGTCCTGAGCATCCAGCCCAGCGCACGCCATCCGGAGCGGAGGGTCATCGAGGGTCTGGAGCGCGACAGGACCCTGACCGAGCGCGGAGTGCGGATCCGGACGCTGTACCAGCACACAGCACGCTACAGTCCCGAGCGGCTCGCCTACGTGGACCGCTTCTCCAGCGGCAAGGCCGAGTACCGCACCATCGACGAACTGGTGGAACGCCTGATCATCTGCGACGAGACCGTGGCGTTCATTCCCGTCCGCGACGATCGACAGGTGGCTCTGGAGATCCGCCACCCGGGCCTGGTGGGTTACCTGATCAAGGTGTTCGAGTTCATCTGGAGCCGAGCGGTCCCGCTCACCGCCGGCGCCCCCTACGAGACGGCCCCCGACGGCCTCACCGACATCCAGCACTCCATAGCCAAGCTCCTCGTGGAGGGCCACGTCGACGAGGCCATCGCCCGGCGCCTCGGCATGAACGTACGCACCTGCCGGGCGCACATCGCCAAGCTGGCGACGGCACTGGGCAGCGGCAGCCGCGCCCAACTCGGTTACCTCATAGCCCAGTCTGGGATCCTTGAACAGGGGAACCAGAATCCGGGAGGGGAGGCCCACCGATGACGGGCGGGACGCACGAGCACCGCGGCGACGAACTGTGCGAGACGGGGCTCGCTCTCTACGCCCGTGCTCTGCGTGAGAGCCACGTGAGCAGTGACGAGGTGTCGACCGCTCCGTGCCTGGTCGACCTCGGCTTCCTGCACCCCGCCGTCGACGACCTGGAGCGACTGGAACCCGTCCCGCCCACGGTGGCGCTGCAACGCCTCCTCCGCTCCTCCGAGGACCGCATCGCCGACGAGAGACGCCGCGGCCAGCGCATGGCCGACGCCTTCGAGCCCCTCATCCGCATGGGCGGCCGTGACCTCGCCCACGAGGACACCCCGGCGCTCAGGATCCTGAGCAGCAAGAGACGCACGGGACAGGCCATCGAGGAGGCGATGGCCGAGGGCACGCAGGAGCTCCTCGCGATCCAGCCGCACGACGCACACGTCACCAAGCGCCCCGACATCCTCGAAGGCGCCCTGAAACGGGACCAGGCCTTCCTCGACCGCGGCGCCCGCATCCGGGCCCTGTACCAGCACACCATGCGCCACGCCCCCTACGCGCGCGCCCGCTACGAGCAGTTGACCGGCGACGTGGAGGCCCGCACCCTCGACGAGATCACCGAACGCCTGATCGTCGTCGACCGTGCCGTCGCCTTCATCCCCGCCAGCGCCGACCGCTCGCTCGCCCTGGAAGTGCGCCACCCCGCCCTCATCGCCTACTTCGTCAACACCTTCGACCGCCTGTGGCGCCTCGCCACTCCCATGTATCCCCAGGCCGTCCACCAGCCCACCCTCAACGGCATCCCTCCCCGCCAGCGCGCCATAGCCGCCCTCCTCATCGAGGGTTACACCGATTCGGACATCGCCGACCGCCTCGGCATGAACGTGCGCACCGCCCGGGTCCACATCGCCAAGCTCGCCGCCACCCTCGGCAGCGAGAGCCGGGCTCAGCTCGGGTACCTCATCGGGCGGTCGGGGATTCTCGACCGGGAAGGATGACGGGGGCCGGGGCGCTGCGGGGGGAGCCGTCCAGGCCGGCCTGGGCGATGCGCACGCCCAGCTGGGTGCGGCTGGTCGCGCCCAGGGTCTCCGAGAGGCGCGCGATGTGCGCGCGGGCCGTGCGGACGCTGATGCCGAGGCGCTCCGCGATCACCGCGTCCTGGTGGCCCTCGGCGAGGAGCGCCGCGATGGACTGCTCGCGATGGGAGATGCCCTCGATGCCGGTGTCGGGCAGGGGCGCCGTCAACGGGATCGCCAGGCGCCACAGCCGCTCGAAGACCGTGACCAGGTAGGCGATCAGGGCCGGGTGACGCAGTTCGAGGGCCACCGTGCGGTCGGTGTTGGCGGGGATGAAGGCGACCGTGCGGTCGAAGAGGATGAGGCGGTCGATGACCTCGTCCAGGGTGCGGGCCTCCACCGCGTCACCCATCAGCTCCAGGTAGTTGAGCAGACCCTGCCCGTGCCGGGCCACGTGCGTGTACAGGTCCCGCATCCGCACCCCGCGCCCGCGCAGCGCCAGCGCCCGGTGCAGCCCCTCCGACAGCTCGTGCTCGCGCCGGATGCCGCCGGGCTGCACGGTGAGCACCTCCGTCGTGCAGGCCGCCGTCGCCTCGTCCATCGCGGCCTGGATACGGGACAGCCCGTCGAGGACCCGGATCGCCGTGCTCTCCGGGCCGGCCGGGGCCTGGAACAGCCGGCCGAGGCTCGCGTACCACTCGAAGGCCTCCACGGCCGAGCCCACTCGCCGCTGACTGGCGCTGACCTCGTCGTGGACCCCGCGCAGCAGCCGTGTCATGACCTCCTGCGGGGAGGTCGGCACCAGCCAGTCCATGTCGTCGGGGTCGGGGTGCAGCAGGGCCAGTTCGAGGAGGCAGGGAACCGGCTCGGCGTCCCGGCGACGCACCCGGCCGCGCCGTACGGCCCGGGAGTACACGCGGTCGCCGGTCGCGCACAGCCGGTCGGCCCCGTGCGGGTGCTCCTGAGCCCCGTGCCCGGTCATCGCCCATCCCACCCCCGGTTCCGGCTCCTCCGCAGCGCAACTATGCGCGGCTCGCACCGGCCACCGCAACACGGGTCCGCGCGCAGCGGAACGCGCGGGGCGCCGGTCGCGACCGAAATGTCCGGGCCGGAGAACCGGGGCGACACGAGGACCGCTACAGCCCCGCCTCCTTGCACGCGGCCTCGAACTTGGCGGTGCAGATGTCGGTGACCTTGTAGAAGCCCTCCGCGAGCACCGTGTCCTCGATGTTGTCCTTGGTGAGGGCGACGACGGGCACGAGCTGGGCGGGGATGCCCTTGTGGGTGGGGCTGTCGACCTTGTCGCGGGCGAGCGCCTCGAACTGGATGTCGCGGCCCTGGACCCGCGCCACGGCCATCTCCGCGGCGTTCTCCGCCTCCTGCGGGTAGGACTTGTACACGCTCATGTACTGCTCGCCGGTGACGATGCGCTGCACCGCCGCGAGCTCCGCGTCCTGGCCGGTGATCGGGGGCAGGTCGGTGACGCCCGCGTCCTCCAGGGCCTTGATGATGCCGCCGGCCATGCCGTCGTTGGCGGAGTAGACGCCCGCGATGTTCTTCTTGCCGATCTTCCCGATCGCCTCGGTCATGTTCGCCTCGGCGTTCTCCGGCTTCCAGTCCTTGGTGTCGAAGGACTGGGCGATCGTCAGCTTGCCGTTCAGCTCGGACAGCGCGCCCGCCTTGAACTGCTTCGCGTTCGGGTCGGTGGACGAGCCGTTCATCATGACGATCTTGTCGGAGCTGCTCGGGTCGCCGCCGAGCGCCTCGATGAGCGAGCGGCCCTGGACCTCGCCGACCAGCTCGTTGTCGAAGGAGATGTAGGCGTCGATCGGGCCCTCGGCCAGCCGGTCGTAGGCGATGACGGGGATGCCGGCGTCCTTGGCCTTCTGGACGCTGTCCCCGATGGCGTGCGCGTCGACCGCGTCCAGCACGATCACGTCGACCTCTTCGTCGACCATCTGCTGCATCTGCTGGGCCTGCTTGGCGGCGCTGGCCTCGGCGTTGGCGTACTTGACGTTGCCCTCGTCGCGCGTGAGGTCACCGACCTTCGCCTTGAAGAAGGGGTAGTCGAACTGCTCGTAGCGCGTGTTCTCCTTCTCCGGGAGAAGCAACCCGACGGTGATGTCGTTGCCCTTGGTCGGGCTCGCGTCGTCGCTGCCCCCCGACGCGCCCAGCACGCCGCAGGAGGCCAGCGGGAACGTCAGCAGGGACGCGGCCACGGATATGGCGATACGACGGGCACGGCTACTCACTGCGCTTTGCCTTCCGACACACGGGTGTGGGTGGTGAACCGGGGGCCGGGGGCGACTCGGGTGGCCCCGGCGACCCTTGGTGAAGGAAGCCAACGCTGTCTTCACCAAATCGTCAAGAAGTACTAGACCAATGAGACAGCACCGTTGCGAACAAGCCCCGGAGGACGGGTGGGTCCTCCGGGGCTCGCCGTGCCGTTTCCGTTGCGCCGCCTGCCGGTCCGGTCAGTCCGGGGACTGCCCGTGGCGCTTGGGCCGCCAGACCACCAACGCGCTGGTCTGCTGTACCTCTTGGTAAGGGACCAGGTCACGGCGGTACGACGCGTGTACCGCGGCCTCGCGCTGACGCATCGCGGTGGCCGCGCCGTCGAGTGCGTCGGCCAGCTCGGCGGCCCGGGCCTGGAGCGCGGCGACCTGGTTCTCCAGTTCGATGATGCGCTTGATTCCGGCCAGGTTGATGCCTTCGTCCTGCGACAACTGCTGGACCTGACGGAGCAGTTCGATGTCACGGGCCGAGTACCGACGGCCGCGGCCCGCGGTGCGGTCCGGGGAGACCAGGCCGAGGCGGTCGTACTGGCGCAGGGTCTGCGGGTGCAGTCCGGAGAGCTGGGCCGCCACCGAGATGACGTAGACCGGGGTGTCCTCGGTCAGTTCGTACGGATTGCGTCGCCGACCGTCCATTCCCGTCAAGCTCCCTTCGCGGCCTGGAACAACTCCGCCCGCGGATCCTCGTCCGCGGTCGCCTCGCGATACGCCTCCAGCGCGTCACGAGCCTTCCCCGTCAGGTCCTTCGGAACACTCACCTCCACGGTGACCAGAAGGTCGCCGCGGGTGCCGTCCTTGCGTACCGCGCCCTTGCCCCGCGCCCGCATCGTACGACCGCCCGGCGTACCGGCCGGCAGCTTCAGCGTGACGGGCGGCCCGCCCAGGGTGGGGACCCGGATCTCACCGCCGAGGGCCGCCTCGGTGTAGGTGACCGGGACGGTGACGGTGAGGTTGTCGCCCCGGCGTCCGAAGACCGGGTGCTCCTTGACGTGCACGACCACGTACAGGTCGCCCGCCGGGCCGCCCCGCTCGCCGGGCGTGCCCTTGCCGCGCAGCCGGATGCGCTGCCCGTCCGACACCCCGGCGGGGATACGGACCTGCATCGTCCGCGAGGACTTGGCGCGCCCGGAGCCCTTGCACACGTCGCAGGGGTCCTCGGCGATCAGGCCGCGGCCCTTGCAGTCCGGGCACGGGTCGGTCAGCGAGAAGCCGCCGCCCGAGCCCCGCGCGACCTGCCCGGTGCCGACGCAGGTCGGGCACACGCGCGGCGTGCCGTTCTTGTCGCCGGTGCCCGAACAGGCCTTGCAGGGCGCCTGCGAGGACATCCGCAGCGGCACGGTCGCGCCCTCGATGGCCTCGGTGAAGCTGAGGGTGACCTCGGACTCGATGTCCTGCCCGCGCCGCGGCTGGGTGCGGGTGCCGCCGCCCGGTGAGCCGCCGGTGCGGTTGAACAGGCCGCCGAAGACGTCCCCGAGGCCGCCGCCGAAGCCGCCGGCGCCCTGGCCCCCGCCCTGGGCGCCGCCTCCGAAGAGGTCGCCCAGGTCGAAGTTGAAGGTGCCGCCGCCGCCCGCGCCCGGCCCCGGACGGAAGCCTCCGTTGCCGAAGAGGGAGCGGGCCTCGTCGTACTCCTTGCGCTTCTTGGGGTCACCGAGGATGTCGTTGGCCTCGGAGATCTCCTTGAAGCGCTCCTCCGCCTTGACGTTTCCCTTGTTGGCGTCCGGGTGGTTCTCGCGGGCGAGCTTCCGGTACGCCTTCTTGATCTCGGCCTCGGTGGCGTCCTTGGGGACGCCGAGAACCTTGTAGTAGTCCTTCTCGATGAAGTCCTTCGTGCTCATCCCCGACGTCCCTCCTCTCGCGCCTTACCCGTCGTCACCTCGAGCTCAGCCCTCGTCCGGGCCACCGCTCTCCTTGTTCCCGGCGGACCCGGCGGTCCCGGAGCCTCCGGGGTTCCCGGCGCCGTCCTCCGGGCCGGAGGCGTCCTGCGCGTCGGTGGCGTCCTCGGCCGGCTTGACCGTCTGGGCGCCCGGCTGGGGCTCGGCGACCGCCACCCGCGCGGGGCGGATGGTGCGTTCGCCGATCCGGTACCCGGGCTGCAGGATCGCCACGCAGGTCGTCTCGGTGACGTCCGGTGCGTAGGAGTGCATCAGGGCCTCGTGGATCGTCGGGTCGAAGGGCTCGCCCTCCTTGCCGAACTGCTGGAGGCCCAGCTTGGCGACCGTGGTCTCCAGCGACTCCGCGACGGACTTGAAGCCGCCGACCAGCTCGCCGTGCTCCCGGGCGCGCCCGACGTCGTCGAGCACGGGAAGCAGCTCGGACAGGAGGTTCGCGACGGCGACCTCCTTGACCGCGACGCGGTCCCGCTCCACCCGGCGGCGGTAGTTCTGGTACTCGGCCTGGAGCCGCTGGAGGTCCGCCGTGCGCTCGTTCAGCGCGGTGCGCACCTGGTCCAGCTGGGCCACCAGGCCCGCGTTCTCGCTCGCGTCCCCGGCCGGGGCCGCCCCCTCTTCGGAGGCGGCCTTCGGCTCGGCGTCGTCAGGGGTGGCGCCGGAGGGGACGTCGGGCTTCTCGTCGAAACCCGGGGTCTCCTCCGTCACGCGGCACCGTCCTTGCGCTCGTCGTCCACGATCTCGGCGTCGACGACGTCGTCGTCGGCCTTGTCACCGGAGGCGGCACCCGCGTCGGCGCCCGGGGCCTCGCCGCCGGCGGCCTGCGCGGCCTGGGCGTCGGCGTACATGGCCTGGCCCAGCTTCTGCGAGACGGCGGCGACCTTCTCGGTGGCGGTGCGGATCTCGGCGGTGTCCTCGCCCTTGAGCTTCTCCTTCAGCTCGGCGACGGCGGACTCGACCTCGGTCTTCACCTCGCCGGGGACCTTGTCCTCGTTGTCCTTGAGGAACTTCTCCGTCTGGTAGACGAGCTGCTCGCCCTGGTTGCGGGACTCGGCGGCCTCGCGGCGGGCGTGGTCCTCCTCCGCGTACTTCTCCGCCTCCTGGCGCATGCGGTCGACCTCGTCCTTCGGCAGCGAGGAGCCGCCGGTGACGGTCATCTTCTGCTCCTTGCCCGTGCCCAGGTCCTTCGCGGTCACGTGCATGATGCCGTTGGCGTCGATGTCGAAGGCGACCTCGATCTGCGGCACGCCGCGGGGCGCCGGCGGCAGACCGGTCAGCTCGAACATCCCGAGCTTCTTGTTGTACGCCGCGATCTCGCGCTCGCCCTGGTAGACCTGGATCTGCACGGAGGGCTGGTTGTCCTCGGCGGTGGTGAAGATCTCCGAGCGCTTGGTCGGGATCGTCGTGTTCCGCTCGATCAGCTTGGTCATGATGCCGCCCTTGGTCTCGATGCCGAGGGACAGCGGGGTGACGTCGAGCAGCAGGACGTCCTTGACCTCACCCTTGAGGACACCGGCCTGCAGGGCGGCGCCGATGGCGACGACCTCGTCCGGGTTGACGCCCTTGTTGGCGTCCTTGCCGCCGGTCAGCTCCTTGACGAGCTCCGCGACGGCGGGCATGCGGGTGGAGCCACCGACGAGAACGACGTGGTCGATCTCGGACAGCTGGATGCCGGCGTCCTTGATGACGTTGTGGAACGGCGTCTTGCAGCGCTCCAGCAGGTCGGAGGTCAGCTGCTGGAACTGGGCCCGGGTGAGCTTCTCGTCCAGGTGCAGCGGGCCCTCGGCGGACGCCGTGATGTAGGGCAGGTTGATCGTCGTCTCGGTGGACGAGGACAGCTCGATCTTGGCCTTCTCGGCGGCCTCGCGCAGACGCTGGAGGGCCATCTTGTCCTTGGCCAGGTCCACGCCGTGGCCGGACTGGAACTGCTTGACCAGGTAGTCGACGACGCGCTGGTCCCAGTCGTCACCACCGAGGTTGTTGTCACCGTTGGTGGCCTTCACCTCGACGACACCGTCGCCGATCTCCAGCAGCGAGACGTCGAACGTACCGCCACCGAGGTCGAAGACCAGGATGACCTGCTCGTCCTTGTCCAGGCCGTACGCCAGCGCGGCGGCGGTCGGCTCGTTGACGATGCGCAGGACGTTGAGGCCCGCGATCTCACCGGCCTCCTTGGTGGCCTGGCGCTCGGCGTCGTTGAAGTACGCCGGGACGGTGATGACCGCGTCGGTCACCTTCTCGCCCAGGTAGGACTCGGCGTCCCGCTTCAGCTTCTGCAGCACGAAGGCGCTGATCTGCTGCGGGTTGAAGTCCTTGCCGTCCAGGTTGACCTTCCAGTCGGTGCCCATGTGGCGCTTGACCGAGCGGATGGTCCTGTCGACGTTCGTGACCGCCTGGCGCTTGGCCACCTCGCCGACGAGCACCTCGCCGTTCTTGGCGAAGGCGACGACGGACGGCGTGGTCCTGGCGCCCTCGGCGTTGGTGATGACGGTGGGCTCGCCGCCCTCCAGAACGCTGACGACGGAGTTAGTCGTGCCCAGGTCGATGCCGACCGCACGTGCCATGGTGAATAACCTCCAGCTGACTTGAGTGGAACAGGCTCAAGTGTGCATGACGCCCGGCGATGGGTCAACAGACGTGAGCCGGGCAGGCTCAACTCTTATCCGTTCCTTACACGCAACAGCGTTCTGACCTGCGCTTTCCCGGCACACCCGGCCTGACGAACCGGAAAAAACGCCACGCGGAAGAGGCGTCGCCCGGGGCTCCGGTTGCCCCGTGAGGCGGCGCCGACTCCCCCCGCGCCCGGCGGACGGCGACCCCGGGCGGTGAGCGGACCCGCGCGCGCCGCCCGGCTCACCCGGACGTACGGGGCCGGCGGGGTCAGGGTTGCCTCAGCGACGCAGATCACCGCACGTCCGACTACAGTGCGGCGGAGGATGGGGGTAGTCTCAGACGGACTGAATAAGTTACCGCTTAGTAATACCGCCCCCTCGTAACCTCGCAGGCCCGAGGAGCCCCCAAATGCAACTCGCCGCGATCATCGTGTCGCTGGTCCTGATCGTGGTCGGCGTCGCACTGTTCGGCCGCGCCGTCCTGCAGATCTTCAACTACATGCGGCTGGGCCAGCCGGTGCCGGCCGGAACGCGGACCAACGACCCCGTGGACCGCACCGTCACCGTGGTCAGGGAGTTCCTCGGCCACACCCGGATGAACCGCTGGGGCATCGTCGGGGTGGCGCACTGGTTCGTCGCGGTGGGCTTCTTCTCCCTGCTGCTGACCATCGTCAACGCCGTCGGCCAGCTCTTCGAGGCCGACTGGATCCTGCCGGTCATCGGCGACTGGGCGCCGTACAACGTCTTCGTCGAGTTCATCGGCACGATGACGGTGCTCGGCATCCTGGTCCTGATCGCGATCCGCCAGGTGAGCAAGCCGAACCGGCCGGGCCGCAAGTCCCGCTTCGCCGGCTCCAACTTCGGCCAGGCGTACTTCGTCGAGGCCGTCATCCTCATCGTCGGCGTCTGCATCTTCATGCTGCACGCGCTGGAGGGCGCCCTCCACCACGTGGACGGCTACGAGGCGTCGTTCTTCATCTCGTACCCGGTCGTCTCCGCGCTGCGGGACGCGGACCTCGGCACGCTGCAGAACCTCGTCTACTTCTTCGCCGGCCTGAAGATCGCTACCTCCTTCATCTGGATGATCACGGTCGCGCTGAAGACCGACATGGGCGTGGCCTGGCACCGCTTCCTGGCCTTCCCGAACATCTGGTTCAAGCGGGACGCGAAGGGCGGCACCTCGCTCGGCGCGCTGCTCCCGATGACCTCGGGCGGCAAGCCGATCGACTTCACCGACCCCGGCGACGACGACGTCTTCGGCGTCTCCCAGGTCGAGCAGTTCTCCTGGAAGGGCCTGCTGGACTTCTCCACCTGCACCGAGTGCGGCCGCTGCCAGTCGCAGTGCCCCGCCTGGAACACCGGCAAGCCGCTCTCCCCCAAGCTCCTGATCATGTCCCTGCGCGACCACGCGCACGCCAAGGCCCCCTACCTGCTGGCCGGCGGCGGCAAGACGATGGAGGGCGAGGAGAAGGCGAGCGAGGAGCAGCTCGCCGGTGTCCCGGCGGCCGCTCTGGCCGAGGCCGAGCGCCCGCTGATCGGCACCCTCGAAGAGAACGGCGTCATCGACCCGGACGTCCTGTGGTCCTGCACCACCTGCGGCGCCTGCGTCGAGCAGTGCCCCGTCGACATCGAGCACGTCGACCACATCGTCGACATGCGTCGCTACCAGGTCATGATCGAGTCCGCGTTCCCGTCCGAGGCGGGCACGATGCTCAAGAACCTGGAGAAGAAGGGCAACCCCTGGGGCCTGGCCAAGAAGCAGCGCCTGGAATGGCTCAAGGAGCTGGACTTCGAGGTCCCGGTCGTCGGCAAGGACATCGAGGACCTCACCGAGGTCGAGTACCTCTACTGGGTCGGCTGCGCCGGCGCCCTGGAGGACCGCGCCAAGAAGACCACCAAGGCCTTCGCCGAGCTGCTGCACATCGCGGGCGTCAAGTTCGCGATCATGGGCGGCGACGAGAAGTGCACCGGTGACTCCGCCCGCCGCCTCGGCAACGAGCCCCTGTTCCAGGAGCTCGGCATGGAGAACGTCATGTCCCTCAACGCCGCCTTCGGCGAGGAGATGGACGACGACGGCAAGGTGACGCCCGAGTCGGCGAAGCCCAGGTCGGCGAAGAAGATCGTCGCCACCTGCCCGCACTGCCTCAACACCCTCGGCAACGAGTACCCGCAGCTCGGCGGCGACTACGAGGTCATCCACCACACCCAGCTGCTCCAGCACCTCGTCGACGAGGGCAAGCTGCTCCCGGTCACCCCGGTCGAGGGCATCATCACCTACCACGACCCCTGCTACCTGGGCCGGCACAACAAGATCTACACGCCCCCGCGCGAGATCATCGCCGCCGTCCCGGGCGTCCGCAACGAGGAGATGCACCGCCACAAGGAGCGCGGCTTCTGCTGCGGCGCCGGCGGCGCGCGGATGTGGATGGAGGAGCGGATCGGCAAGCGCATCAACAACGAGCGCGTCGACGAGGCCCTCTCCGTCAACCCCGACATCGTCTCCACCGCCTGCCCGTTCTGCCTCGTCATGCTGACCGACTCGGTCAACGGCAAGAAGAACGAGGGCAAGGCCAAGGAGTCCATCCAGGTCGTCGACGTCGCCCAGCTCCTGCTGGACTCCGTCAAGACCCCGGCCGACCCGGCCGGCGAACCCGAGCCGGAGAACGAGCCGACGCCGGAGCCGGTGAAGTAGCCGCCCGCGTCCGCCTCCTGCGCCGACACCCCCGAGTCCCGAGCGGACCCGGGGGTGTCGCCGTATCCCGAACGCGTGCATCATGAACCGGTCGTTGTCGCTGATACGGGTTGATACGGACGAGGTGAACGGTGCGCCTGCGAAGACACACGCTGACCGGCACGGCCGCCGCCGGCTGTCTGCTGCTGCTCACCGCCTGCGGCCACGACACGGCGCCCGCCGCCGAGGACGCCGGACCCACCCCGGTGCGCGCCGCCGAGGCCCCCGCCCTGCTCCCCGTCCCGCGCGGCCGGGGCAGCGAGGTCCCCGACGACTTCAACGGCGACGGCCACCGCGACCTGGTCCTCGACGACCTGGTCACGGCGGAGAGCCACGCGGACGACGCGGGCATCGGCATCGTCTACGGCTCGCCCCGCGGACCGGTGCCCGGGGCCCGGCAGCTGCTCACCCCGAAGCGGCACGCGGCACCGACCGACGGCCAGGTGCCGGCCGTGTTCGAGGCCGAGGCGAGCTGCGACCTCGACGGCGACGGCTTCACCGACCTGGTGGTCACCACCGACCCGCCCTACGACGGCCGGGGCCGCCCCCCGGTCCCCCTCCAGATCCTCTTCGGCTCCCCCTCGGGACCGGTCCGCGCCGTCCCGCTCACCGTCCCCGCCCGGGCCCGCTACGGCAACGACTGGCCCGAGCGCCCGGTGTGCGGCGACTTCGACGGCGACGGCGCCGAGGACCTGGTCGTCCACGCCTCCGCCGGCCGCCTCAGCTACCTGCGCGGCCCCTTCACCCGCAAGGGCGCCCCCGCCCGCACCGGCGCCCCCGTCCCCTCCCCCGGCGAGGCGCCGACCGGCCCCGCCGCCGACGTGAACCGCGACGGGTACGACGACCTGGTCGTCCGCACCTCCACGGGCCCCGGCCAGGCGGCCGTCGTCCTGGGCGGCCCGGACGGCCCGACCCGCCCCGGGGTCACCCTGCCCGCCGGCGTCGACGTCGCCCTCGGCGCCTTCGGCAGGGGCGAGGCCCTGGACGCGGCCGTGGGCACCGGGGACGCCACCGCGCTGCGCTACGACCTGCCCACCGCCGCACGAGGCACCCTCGACACCCCCGGCTCGACGCTCGACGCCGCCGACTTCGACGGCGACGGCCTGAGCGAGCTGGTCACCGGCGGCTCCGGCGTACGCGTGTACCCCGGCAGCCGGACGGGCCCCACGACACGGGGCGCGGTCACGGTGCGGTCGGCGACGACGGGCACGACGCGGGTGCTGACGGTCGGCGACTTCGACGGCGACGGCCTGGCCGACCTGGTGGTGTGCACGGCCCGGGGCGACACGAAGGACACCGTCGAGGTCCACCGGGGCACGGCGAAGGGCACGGTGACGGCGGAGCCCGCGGTCACCTTCTCGACCTCGCAGTTCCTGACGCCCTGAGGCACGACGGAACACGCGCGCGACCCGTCGGCGGGGCCTCGGGGACGCCTCGGGGACCACCCGTAGGGGATGTCACAGCTCGGCCGCAAAGGACCCCCCGAACGGCCGGGCCCCGCACGTCACTCTCCGGGACCAGGTACGTTCGAAGGCGTGGCTGGATTCAGGATCGGACGCGGCCGGGACAACGGCGCTCCACACACGCGACCGCAACGCCCCCCGTACGGACAGCAGGCGCCCCAGGGACCGTCGTACGGCGGCCCGGCGACGCCCCAGCAGCCGTACCCGCAGCCGCCCTACGGAGGTGGCGGCCCCGGCCCGGCTCCCGGCGGATCACCATGGCCCCAGGCACACGGCGGCGGCCACGGTGAACCGGAGTACTTCGGCGACGGCGGCTACGGCCACGGCGGACAGCCCCCGCAGGCCCCGTACGACCCGTACGCGGCCAACAACCCGGGCCACACCCAGGCGTTCACCGTCGACGACCCCTACAGCCAGGGCGACACCTACCGCGCCGGTTCCGCCCCGGCGCCCGGCCCCGTCGGCCCCCGCCTGCACTGGAAGGACCTGCTGAAGGGCGTCGTCCTCGCGCCCGGACAGACCTTCCTCCAGATGCGCGACTACGCGATGTGGGCCCCGGCGCTCATCGTCACCTTCCTCTACGGGCTGCTGGCCGTCTTCGGCTTCGACGGCGCCCGCGAGGAGGCGATCAACGCCACCCTGTCCAACGCGATCCCGATCGTCCTGACCACGGCGGTCGCGCTGGTGCTCAGCGCCTTCGTCCTGGGCGTGGTCACCCACACCCTGGCCCGCCAGCTCGGCGGCGACGGCGCCTGGCAGCCCACGGTCGGCCTCTCCATGCTGATCATGTCCCTCACGGACGCACCGCGCCTGGTCGTCGCGATGTTCGCCGGCGGCGACGCGCCCTTCGTCCAGATCCTCGGCTGGGCCACCTGGGTCGCGGCCGGCGCCCTGTTCACCCTCATGGTCGGCCGCTCCCACGACCTGCCCTGGCCCAAGGCGCTCGGCGCGTCCGCGATCCAGCTGATCGCCCTGCTGTCGATCGTGAAGCTCGGCACCTTCTGACAGCCGGCCGCACGAAGGCCCCCGGTGTGACGCACACCGGGGGCCTTTTCCCTGCCGCGCGGCGATCACCAGGTGCTACTGTCGCCCTGCTCGCGCAGGACGAGCGGCGGCATCGTGAAACGCCCCCCTGCGCGACCGCCCTGGGGAGGGACCTCTTTCGTGATTCGTCCGCTGCACAAGCGGGCCGTGCGCCGTCGGCGTGCGCTCGGCCGTACCGCTCTCACCGTCACGCTCGCCGTGACCGCCGGCATCGGCACCGCGACCGTCGGCACTCCCGCCGTGGCGGCCGCCGGGACCACCGCCGCGTCCGCCGACCCCGTCGTCGTCAGCCCGGGCGCACGCTTCGTGCCCCGCGCCACCGTCGTCCTGAACTCCGGCGAGACCGGCTTCCTCACCGCGCAGGAGGGCGACGACCGCCTGCGCTGGATCGACTACGCCACCGGCGCGACGACCGTCCTCGACCACCGGCTGCCCGAGCCGCTCGCCTACGACGTGGACGACTTCCGCTTCGCCGAGTACCCCGGGGACTTCGGCCACGGCTCCGACACCGTCGCCCTCTACGCACCGTCCCCGTCCCCGCACGTGACGCTCCAGCAGCGGGCCGGCAGCGAAGGACCGAAGGTCACCGTCCCGATCCCGGAGGGCCAGACGTACGTCGCCACCTACGGCGACACCGTCATCACCCGCACCGGAACCGAGGACGCCGCGACCGGCCTGCACCTGCTGCGCCAGGAGAACGGCTCGGTGCGGGACCGGAAGCTGGAAGGGCTGCCGGAGGGCTGGCACCTCAGCATCAGCTCGGGCGACACCCGGTCCGTGGCCGTCCGCGCGATCAAGTGGGAGGACTCCCGGATGTCACAGGGGTGGTGGGTCGTCGACCTCGCCACCGGGTCGCTGAAGACGCTGTCCACGCACGGCGAGAGCGTCGCCTTCGACCGCGACACCGTCTTCCACCTCGGCGCCCCCGAGTCCTACGCCGCCCAGGTGTACCGGCGGGACGACCTGAACGCCGAGCCGACCACCCTCGACCTGCGGGAGGTGGCCTACGGCGACACGATCGTGCCCTTCGCCGGCGGCTTCGCCACCGTGTCCCCGCCCAACGGCGGCAACAACGAGTACCGCGGCAACGCGCTCACCCTGAGGGACGCCGAGGGCCGCAGCGCGAAGACCCTGCTGACCGTCGCCTCCCCCCCGCTGCACCGCACGCCCGACGGCTCGCTGCTGGTGACCGGCGCGGTGAAGGCCACCGACTACGGTCCGCTGGACTGGGGGTACTACCTCCTCACCCCCGCCGCCGACGGCACCGTCACCCGCAAGCGCGTCGCCGACATCGAGGACCGGGAGGCCGAGCCGTACGGCATCTCGCTGGGCAGCGGCATCCTCACCACGGCCGACGACTCCAAGCTCTACATGCCGGGCACCTACGTCGGCGCCTACCGCAGCACCTGGCTGAAGACCTCCGGCCGCCCGGAGGAGCTGAACTCCACCGTCGACGGTCTCGTGAGCGGCCGTGACGACGACTGCGGCGACTCCGAGAACGGCTACTGCGTCACCATGTTCGCGAGCGGCGACGGCCACCACGGACGCGAGGCCGCGACCGAGCAGGGCGTCACCATGCTCTACCGCAACGGCGACTCCGCCTGGGGACCGCGGGTGACCTCGGGCTTCTACAGCCCCGAGCTGATCGGCCTCTCCGGCCGGTACGGCATCGCCAACGAGGCCTCGGGCGGCACGCAGGCCGTCCTCCGCTTCAAGGACGGCGACACCGGGAACGTCCTGGAGAAGCGGGAGATCACCGCGGCCTCCGTCTGGGGCAACACGCTCTGGAGCGCCACCGGCAGCTGGGACGACCCCGCACTGGAACTGCCGACCACGGTGACCGCGAAGAACCTGTCGACGGGTGCCGCCGGCGAGACCTTCGACGCGGGATGCGTCCCGCGCGACCTCCAGGCCGTCGGCCGCTGGGTGTACTGGCAGTGCGACGACTCCTGGCCCAACTACCCGGGCGGCGGCGTCTACGACCGGCAGACCAAGCGCTCCCTGCGGCTCGGCACCGGCAAGGCCCTCCTCGGCGACGGCTACCTGGTCCGCCAGTCGGACACGACCGGCCTGACCCTCGTCGACCTGCACGGCGGCCTCCCGGCCGGCGGCACGGAGGCGGACCTGCCGCGGCACGTGATCGTCACCGCCGCCGAGCTGGGCGACCGGACCGTCCCCCGGGCCGGCTGGACCGTGGACCGCTTCGGCGGCCACGTCGCCTACACGGGCGAGGACCGCCGGGTGCGGATCGTCCCGTCGGGCGTCCCCGCCTCCGGGATCAGCGTCATCGACGCGGAGACCTCACCGGCCCTGGACATCCGGGCCGGGGCGCCGTGGACGTCCCGCTGGTGGCTGTCGAAGCCGGCGGCCTCCTGGACGCTGACGCTGAAGAACAAGGCGAGCGGCAAGACCGTGCGCACCGTGTCCGGCGGTGAGGCCCGCGGCCTGGTCTCGGCCTCCTGGGACGGCAAGGACGCCGCCGGGAAGTACGTCGCGAACGGCGCCCACACCTGGACCCTGACCGCGAAGCCCGCCGACGGCGTCGGGGCCGGCCTGTCCGTCTCCGGCACCGTGCCGGTCACCGGCGGCACCGCCGTGTGGCGGGACATGGCCGGCGACGACGGCTTCGGCGACCTCCTGACGACGGACGCCGCCGGCGCCGTGTCGATGTACCGGGGCACCGGGACCGGCGGAGTGTCGTCCCGCCTCGCCGGAACCGGCGGCGCGCTCCCCACCGGCTCGGTGCTCGTGCCCGTCGGCGACGTGGACGGCGACCGCTGCGCCGACGTGCTGGCGCGGGTCGGCGACGAGCTGCGGGCCTACCGCCCGGGCTGCGGCAAGATCGTCGGCGCCTCCTCGCCGTACACGCCGATCGGCAAGGGCTGGGCCCAGTACGACCAGCTGACCTCGCCGGGCGACCTGAACGGGGACGGCTTCACCGACCTGATCGCCCGCCAGAAGAGCACCGGCGACATCTACTTCTACGCGGGCACAGCGGACCACCACCTGAAGTCCCGGGTGCGGATCCAGACCGACTGGAAGCTGTACAAGTGGATCACCGGCGCCGGGGACCTGAACGGCGACGGGCGCGGTGACCTGCTCGGCCAGGACTCCGCCGGTGTCCTGTGGCGGTACTACGGCACCGCGGCCGGCGGCGTGACCAAGCGGGAACGGATCGGCGGCGGCTGGAACGTCTACTCCGCCCTGGTCGGCACCGGCGACCTGACCGGCGACGGCCGCGCGGATCTGCTGGCCCGCGACACCACCGGGAAGCTGTGGCGGTACGCGTCCACGGGAGCCGGCACGTACGCCGGCCGGGTCCTGGTCGGCACGGGCGGCTGGAACACCTTCAAGGGGCTGTACTGATCCCACCCGGCCCGCACACGAACGAGGGGCCCCCGGCGCGACGACATCGCACCGGGGGCCCTCTTCCGTCACCGTCAGGCGTCGAGCACCTGGCCGTCGCGCCGCACTACTGGAGGCAAGACGCTCCACGGGAAGTTGATCCACTCGTCGGTGCGCTTCCACACGTACTCGCACTGGACGAGGGAGTGCGACTTCTCGTAGATCACCGCGCTGCGGACCTCGGCGACCGTGTCGAGGCAGAAGTCCCGCACCAGCTTGAGCGTCTTGCCGGTGTCGGCGACGTCGTCGGTGATCAGGACCTTCTTGTCGGAGAAGTCGATGACGTTCGGGACGGGCGCGAGCATGACGGGCATGTCGAGGGTGGTCCCCACGCCGGTGTAGAACTCCACGTTCACCAGGTGGATGTTCTTGCAGTCGAGCGCGTACGCGAGCCCGCCGGCGACGAAGACGCCACCGCGGGCGATGGAGAGCACTATGTCCGGCTCGTACCCGTCGTCCGCGACGGCCTGCGCCAGCTCGCGCACGGCGACGCCGAACTGCTCGTAGGTCAGATTCTCCCGAACATCACTCATGCGCGCGTCCTGCTCATCACTGGGTTCATACCTGGGTCCGATGGAAATTGAGGAAGGACCGGGAGGCGGTCGGCCCCCGCTGGCCCTGGTAACGGGACCCGTAACGCTCGCTCCCGTACGGGTGCTCGGCCGGCGACGTGAGCCGGAACATGCACAGCTGCCCGATCTTCATCCCCGGCCACAGTTTGATCGGCAGGGTCGCGAGATTGCTCAGCTCCAGCGTCACGTGCCCCGAGAAGCCCGGGTCGATGAACCCGGCGGTGGAGTGCGTGACCAGCCCGAGCCGCCCGAGCGAGCTCTTGCCTTCGAGCCGGGAGGCGAGATCGTCCGGCAGCGTGATGACCTCGTACGTGCTGGCCAGCACGAACTCGCCGGGGTGCAGGATGAACGGCTCGTCGCCCTCCGGCTCCACGAGCCGGGTCAGATCCACCTGCTCGACGGAGGGGTCGATGTGCGGGTACCGGTGATTCTCGAACACCCGGAAATAGCGGTCGAGGCGCACGTCGATGCTCGACGGCTGCACCATGGAGTCGTCGAACGGATCGATCCGCACCCGACCGTTGTCGATCTCGGCCCGGATGTCCTTGTCTGAGAGAAGCACGCACCGAGGATACGCAAGGCGCGCGGAGCAGCGACAACCGCCGCCGCGCCGCGCGCCCGGACCTACTCTGTACCGCTGTGCTGCTCCCGCTCTGCCGCTCCCGCGCTACCGCCTCTCCGCACCCACCGGCACGGCACTCCGCAGCCGCGCACACCGCGGACATCGGACGAGCCGACCGGGGCCGAGCCGCTCGGCCTTCTGCATCGGGAACGAGGTGGCGGTGAACACGTGCCCATCGGCACAGCGGACGACGGTGTGCTCCATCAAGTCCTTCAAGTCCCTTCCCCAAGAGCCGCGTCTGACGTACTGCCCTGACGACAAAAGCCACAGTACGGGATGAAAGAGACGACTCTCCAGGCGGCACTCCGCCCTCGCGCGGACCCTCTCCGGGGCCCCCACCGTACGCCCCAACTGGTGCCCCCCGCAGCCGCGTCGACACCCCGGAAAACGGCCACCGGCCCCACGGCGCGAACACCGGGGGCCGGGCATGGGGTAGAGTGAGCGGGCGTCCGGACACCGGCTGTGGTCGGCGTCTTACGCGGGTGTAGTTTAATGGTAGAACATCAGCTTCCCAAGCTGAGAGCGCGAGTTCGATTCTCGTCACCCGCTCCGTGACTGAGGCCCAGGTCAGAGACCTGGGCCTTTTTTGCTGCCCTTGGCGATCACTCGTCGCGTGCAGGAAAGCTCGTCGGTCGTCCTGGGCAGCCTCCGCCCGAGCCCGGAGGACTCGATCCCGCTGACCATCGTGGCCTTGGTCGCGCGTGCATGACGCCGCTTCCGATCGACGGAGGTGCGCCCGGAAGCAGCACCCTTCTACCCGACGTCAGGATCGTCACCCTGCCGGGATGCTGCAGGGCGGTCGCGCACAGCATGGCGTCAATGGCGTGACCACCCCGGCGCTCGGGAGTCAGTACGCTGAGCGAAGCGGGATCGGGCCCGCCGCACAGTCTCCGGGAGGCATGTCATGACTGCCGAGATGGTGGCCCCGGCGTGGATGCACCAGCAGATCACGGCCGAGCAGTACGAGTCGTGGTCCGAGGAGCAGTGCGCCGGCATCGAGATCGTGGACGGAATGGTCGTCGTGAGCCCCAGCGCCTCCAAGCGGCACCATCGGCTGGCCCGGATCCTGGCGAACGCCTTGGACGTCGCGGCCGGCCCCGACTGGAACGCCGACACGGAGTTCGACGTCCGGCTGCAGGACGTCCCGCTGACCAATCGTCGTCCCGACGTCGTCGTCTACCGTGCGGACACGATCGACATCAGCCCCACCCGCCCGGAGCACGTACTGCTCGTGGCCGAGGTGGTGTCGCCGGGCTCGGAGACCACCGACCGGATCGTGAAGGTGGACCAGTACGCCAAGGCCGGGATCGGCTTCTACTGGCGGATCGAGCAGGCCGCGACGGGCGCGCCGCTGGTCTACACGTATCTGCTCGATCCCGCGACGAGGAGGTACCGCGAGGGGGACGTGTACGTCGGCGTCCTGAAGATCACCGCTCCCTTCGCGGCGGAGGTCGACCTCGGTCGGATCTGAACCGGCCGCGGGGCAGTCAGAGGGGCCGCTCCGCGCGCAGCGGTGCGTCCGGCGGACGGAACCGGCCGGTCTCCGCGACCGCCATGGACGTTCGCGGCGCCGTGACGTCCACGCCTCGACCTGGAGTCCACAACTGTTGGTTGTGGCGGATGGGAGGCGGCGTTGTTTGATCCGGTGTTCCGCGCGGTGGTGGGATCGGCGCATGTCTACCCGCACAGAGCAGGTCATGTACATCCGGACGCCCGAGTTCGCCCGCTATGCGGAGAGGGTGGCGGAGGTGACCGATGCGACCTCTCGGCTGAACGTCCTTCCGTTCAGCGACACCGGAGGCCGCGCGGAGCTTCTTTCCGTCGTCTTCGGTGGACCGCTGCCGGAGTCGGTGGTCATCTACCCGCCGTTCTACACCGAGCACGGGCTCAACACGACGTTCGAGGGAAAGGCCTTCGTCAATCAGGGATGCACCTTCATGGACAAAGGAGGCATCCGTATCGGAAACGGCGTCATGATGGCCCCGAAGGTCAGCCTCATCACCGGGGGCCATCCGCTGCCCCTGGCCGAGCGTCGCGAGCACCTCTCCTTCGCCCCGATCGTCATCGAGGACGACGTCTGGATCGGGACGGCCGCCGTGATCACGCAGGGAGTGACCCTCGGCGCCGGTTCGGTGATCGCTGCCGGTGCGGTGGTCACGCATGATGTTCCGGCCGGCACCATGGTCGCGGGAGTGCCCGCCCGGGTGATCAAGAGGATCGACTGACCCGGGCCTGACCGAGGTCGGTGGCAAAGGGCGGCGTACACCGTCGGAAGCAGGGTATTCGGTGGTCCGCAGAGGAAAACTCGGCACTACCGAATACGGATACCAGCACCTCAGCAGTGACCGGTCGAGGCGTATGCCTGGCGGAACCAACGGTCGAGATCCACTCATACGCCTACGCGTACTGGAAAACTCGAGAGGAAAGAATCGCAATGATCGTCATTGGCCTCATCCTACTGATCATCGGAATCCTGGCAGGAATATCCCTCCTGACGACGATAGGCGGGATCTTGATAGCGGTTGGTGCGGTTCTGTGGATCCTCGGCGCCACCGGGCGTGCCGTCGGCGGTCGAAAGCACTATTTCTGACCCAGCCGTCGGGACTTTCCCTCCCCCAGCCGTGAGCGCCGTGGCGGTTTCCGCTCCGCGCTCGAACCCCCCGGGTCGTCGACCCGGGGGGTTCTCTGCCGTCAGGCCGGTGAGCGGGCGCCGCACGGGCCGAGGCCGGGGACGTGTGCGGCGCTCGCCGGCTCAGCCGAAGTTCACGTCACTGCACCACATGTAGGCCTGGTCGAGGTGCGAGGCCTGCCAGATCACGAACAGGACGTGGTGTCCGGTGTAGCCGGAGGTCTGGACGGGGAACGTGATGTCCTGCGCGGGGGCGTAGCGGCCGGTCTGCGTGATGAAGTCGAGGTTTCCCCAGCCCAGGGTCTGGGTCTTCGGGTCGAAGCCCTGCTTGCTCACGTAGACCTTGAAGTAGTCGGCACCGTGGGACGCCTGGTCGTACAGGTGGACCGAGAAGTTGTTGCCGACGGTGGTGGTCTTCCACGCCCCGGGCTTGTTCAGACTGGCGTTCCTCGAGAGGTTGTTGCTGCAGAGCGTGCCGTCGGGCGTCTTCGCCTGGAACTGGCCGCCGAGGCCGTCGCGGAGTGCGCTCATCCAGTTCCACATGGTGTCGGCGTTGGCCTGGAACGCCTGCCAGCACATGGGGTCTTCGGTCTGCATCGCCGGGTTCGTGTGGTTGCTGCCCCAGTTCTTCCAGCACTGGTACGCGCGGGAGGCGGGGCCGACGATGGTGCCGTGGGCCTGGGCGGGGGCCGACCAGGTCAGTGCGCCGGCGACCACGGCGAACAGCATGACGAGCGCCTGGAGAGGCCGGCGGAGCGACGACCGCGAAGGCCCGGTTAACGGACTCTGTGTGCGCATGTGGGGGGAACTCCTTCCAGTGGCAAGGCTGTAGTGGGAGCGCTCCCAACGGTAGGACCTCCGAGTGAAATGTCAATGCAACAAACAAAGTCGATCACGGGCCGCACGAGGAGGCCGCGTGGACCTGCACGAATCCTCAACTCGCTTGATCTCAGGGCTTGGTGGGACGCCTTCCCGCACCCGGGTCGGTCTCGACGGGCCACGGTGACACCGGGAACATGACTGGCCGAGGAAACCCGACCAGCGCATCCGGAGGGGGCCGTCGACAGGTCGGCCCGCCTCCACCCCACCGAGATGAGGTCCCATGACCCGGAACCGAGCCGCCGTCGGCGCGGCCGCCGTGATCCTGTTCACCGCCGGACTCGCCGCCGGTCCGGCAGCCGCCGCCACCCCGGCCGCGACCACAGGCACAAGCACCGCCACCGCCACCGCCACCGCCACCGAGGCGAAGGCACACGTCGGAGCCGACTGGGCAAGCCAGTCGATCGTCTTCACCGCGGCCGCGGGGCAGGCCAACGACGTCAACATCTTCTCCATGTACACCAGTGACGGGATCCGGCGGATCGGCTTCACCGACGTGGTCCCGCTCCAACCGGGCGACCACTGCGCGTACTCCAGAGCCGAGGACACCACGTCCGTCGTCTGCGAGCTGCCGGCCGAGAGCTCCCGGCCCGACAGGATCGACGTCCTCCTCGGCGACGGCGACGACACGATCGCCGCCTTCGACCCCGGGGTCGGCACCGTCCGCGGCGGCCCCGGCGACGACGAACTGCACGCCCACACCGCCCGCACGGTGCTGGGCGACGCGGGGGACGACATGCTCATGGGACCCGCCACCCTGAACGGCGGCGAGGGCATGGACCACCTGATGGGCGACGACGGCGACCAGCGGATGTGGGGCGGTCCGGGCGACGACATGATCGAGGGCTACGGCGGTGACGACACCGTGTACGCCGGCACCGGCGACGACCACGCCATGGGCGGGGACGGCCGGGACGTCGTCCTCGGCGGCCCCGGCGACGACACCCTGGACGGCGAGGGCGGCGACGACCTGGTCTGCGGCGGCCCGGGGCAGGACACCGTGGAAGGCGGGCCCGGCCGCGACCTCGTCCTCCGGTAGGCGCGCCCACCGACGTCCGCACCAACGCCCGTATCCACGCCCGTACCCGCACTGATGACTGCGGCCCGCGGCGCGAACCGCGTCGCGGGCCCCGAGCGCCGCTCTGCACCGCGAGCGAATAGTTGGCTAGCCACGTAATCGGTGCTACTTTTATGTGGCTGGCCACAGAAGTGGTGGGCGCAACGGACCCCACGTCAGGAGAGCAGTCATGAAGGCCATCGTTTTCGATGCGTTCGGCGGTACCGAGGTCCTGCACGAGGCGGAGATCGCGGTCCCCGAGCCCGGACCCGGCCAGGTCCGCGTGCGGGTCCGCGCCGTCGGGGTGAACCCGGTGGACGGCAAGATCCGTTCGGGGAGCATGGAGGCCGTATTCCCCACCACCCTGCCCGCCGTGCCCGGCGGGGAGATCGCGGGCGTGGTCGACGCGGTCGGGGCGGACGTCGATCACCTGAAGGTGGGCGACGAGGTGCTGGGCTGGTCCGACACCGGCTCCTACGCCCAGTACGCCCTCGCCCCGGCCTCGGTCCTCGCCCCCAAGCCGGCCGGCCTGGACTGGACCCACGCCGCCGCGCTGCCCGTGGCGAGCGACGGCGCCGAACGCGTGCTGGACCTGCTGGGCGTCGGTGCGGGCGAGACGCTGCTGATCCACGGGGCCTCGGGCGCCCTCGGCACCGTCGCCGTCCAGCTCGCCGTCGCCCGCGGCGCCCGGGTCATCGGCACCGCGGGGCCGGGCAACCAGGACTACGTCACCTCGCTCGGCGCCACCGCGCTGGTCTACGGGGACGGCCTCGTCGAGCGGGTCCGCGCGCTCGCTCCCGAAGGAGTGGACGCGGTCTTCGACGCGGCCGGCAAGGGCGCGTTGGAGGACTCCATCATCCTGCGCGGCGGCACCGACCGGATCGTCACCACCGCCGACTTCCGCGCCCGCGAACTCGGCGTGGTCTTCGCCGAGGGGCCCCAGCGCCGTTCCGCGGTCCGTCTCGCCGAGATCGCCCGGCAGGCGGCGGACGGCACACTGGTCACCACGGTCGGCGCCACCTACCCGCTGGCGCAGGCCGCCCAGGCGCAGCAGGCCAGCGACGCGGGCCACAACCGGGGCAAGATCGTCCTCACCGTCAACTGAACGACCACTGCCACCGCGGTGGCCGAGGGAGCAGCCATGTCCGGTTCCACGTCGTCCCAGCCGCCGTCGGCGGCGAGCGAGGGACGGTTGAGCTACGCCGTCTTCCAGCTCGCCCGCGCCCACCGCGGCCATGCCGCCGCCATGCTGCGTGCCATGAATTTGCACCCGGGGCAGGAGCTGCTGCTGATGCAGCTCTTCGACCGGGACGGTCAGACCCAGGCCGAACTGCTGGAGCAGGTGGGCCTCGACCACTCGACGGTCTCCAAGTCGCTGCGCCGCATGCAGGAGGCGGGGCTGCTCACCCGGGAGCCCGCCCCCCACGACCGGCGGGTCATGGTGGTCCGTCTCACCGATGCCGGGCGCGCGCTGCGGGAACCCATCGCCGACATGTGGCGCACCCTGGAGCGGATCTCGGTGCGGGACCTGACTCCTGAGCAGGTCGACGTGTTCACCGGGTGCGCGCGGGTGATCGAAACGTCGATCAGGGAGCACGGCCGGCCGACGGCCGCGGAGTGAGCCCGCGCGGCCGGGCGGTCGCTTCCGCCGCTGTTCTATCTTGGCGGCCATGCAGGCATACACGATCGGCCAGGCGGCCCGGCTGCTCGGCGTCAGTCCGGACACCGCGCGGCGGTGGGCGGACGCGGGACGGGTGGCGACCCACCGCGACGAGGGCGGGAAGCGGCTCATCGACGGGAAGGACCTGGCGGCGTTCTCCGTGGAGCTCGCACAGGGCGGCAGCGGGGAGGAAGGCACCTCCTACACGTCGGTGCGCAACGCCTTTCCCGGCATCGTCACCGCGATCAAGCTGGGGGACGTGGCGGCCCAGGTGGAGATCCAGGCCGGGCCGCACCGGCTGGTCTCGCTGCTCACGCGGGAGGCCGTGGAGGAGTTGGGTCTGGAGGTCGGCGTGGAGGCCACCGCCCGGGTGAAGTCGACGAACGTGCACGTCGATCGGGTCTGATCCGATCCGGTGGCCGGCGCCGGTGGTCCGTGGCCTGCGCCGGTGGTCGCGGGCGGGCCGCGGTGTCCGGGGACGTCTCACCGGGTCGCGCGTGCCGTGGGGTAGCCGCCGTCGACGCGGATCGTGTCGACGGCGCTGATGTGGCGGCCGCCGCAGCGGTCCTGGGGCAGCACCAGCTGCGGGCCGACGCGGTCGAGCGGGGTGCCGTCCAGGGTGACGGCGAGCAGCACGGGGGCGCGGCCGAAGTCCGGGTCGATCTCCGCCCAGGACAGCAGCGCCCGGTGGCCGTCGGCGCCGTGCACGGAGATCAGGAAGCGCAGCCGGTCCTTGCGGCGGGCGGGGTCGAAGGCCGGGGCGCTGTCGCTGAGGACGTCGTGCAGGAGCGGTCCGGTGAAGCGGTGGTGGCGGATGCCGCTGGTGGCGCACTCGAAGGCGACCTGCGCGGTGTGCTGGGGCCGGGCAAGCAGGTCGGACACCGTCAGCCGGGCCGGCCGGGCCAGGTCCCCGGTGAGGACGATCTCGGCCGGGGGGCCGGGTGCCGTACCGGCGGCTGCGAGGGACTGACTCACGGGCTACCACCTCCCGCCGTCTACGTACCCGGCCGACCCCGCCGCACAAACGCCCCGTACGAACGCACATGCCAGGGCAAGGGTTCATAGGGCCTGCTCATGCGAAGCGACAGGAGACTTACGGCTCGCATCTGCGGCAGTATGCTCGGCGTATGTTCTGGTCAGGAACTTGAGGGAGTGGACCCGTGATGACCCGTTCCGCGCGTCGGACCCGCCGGATGCTTCAGGTGGCCGGCGCAGGTGCCGCCGCGCTGCTGGCCCTGAGCGCCTGCTCGTCCTCCGATTCCGATGCCGGCTCCGGCTCCGGCTCCGGCTCCGACGCGGAGGCCGGTGGTTCGGACAAGCTGTCCGGGACCGTGAACGTCTTCGCCGCGGCCTCGCTGACGGAGAGCTTCACCGAGCTGGGCAAGGAGTTCGAGAAGCAGCACCCCGGCACCAAGGTGGTCTTCAACTTCGGCGGCAGCGACTCGCTCGCCGCGGGCATCACCAACGGGGCCCCGGCCGACGTGTTCGCCTCCGCCAGCCCCAAGACCATGAAGGTCGTCACCGACGCGGACGCCGCCGCCGGGACGCCGGCCACCTTCGTCCGCAACCGGCTGGAGATCGCCACCCTGCCCGGCAACCCGGACAAGGTCGCCTCCCTGAAGGACCTCACCGGGGACGATCTCAAGGTCGTCCTGTGCGACAAGACGGTTCCCTGCGGCGCGGCCGCCCAGAAGGCGCTGACCGCCGCGGACCTCAAGCTCACCCCGGTCTCCTACGAGGAGGACGTGAAGTCGGCGCTCAACAAGGTGGTCCTCAAGGAGGCCGACGCCGCCGTCGTCTACAAGACGGATGTGCGGGCGGCCGGTGACAAGGTGGAGGGCGTGGAGTTCCCCGAGTCGGCCGAGGCCGTCAACGACTATCCGATCACCCTGCTCAAGGACGCCCCCAACACGGCGGCCGGCAAGGCGTTCATCGCGCTGGTGCGGTCCGCCGAGGGGCAGAAGGTGCTGACCGGGGCCGGGTTCACCGCCCCGTGACCGCTCCGCTCGAGTCAGGTGCCGCGGCCGATCCCCGTCCGGGTGGGCCGCGGCGCCGCCGTGTCCGGCCGGGGGGCCGGGGGCGCGGTGGCGCGGCTCCCCTGCCGCTGCTCGTGCCCGCGCTGATCGGCCTGGCCTTCCTGGTCCTCCCGCTGGTCGCGCTGCTGATCCGGGCGCCCTGGGCGAGCATGCCCGAGCTGCTGACCAGTACCGAGGTGTGGCAGGCGCTGCGCCTGTCGCTGATCTGCGCCACGGCGGCGACCGCGGTGAGCATGGTGATCGGCGTGCCGCTGGCCTGGCTGCTGGCCCGGGTGGAGTTCCCGGGACGCGGCCTGGTCCGGGCCCTGGTGACGCTGCCGCTGGTGCTGCCGCCGGTGGTGGGCGGTGTCGCCCTGCTCATGGCCCTGGGCCGCAACGGGGTCGTCGGGCAGTGGCTGGACTCCTGGTTCGGGATCACGCTGCCGTTCACCACCACCGGCGTGATCCTCGCGGAGGCGTTCGTGGCGATGCCGTTCCTCGTCATCAGCGTCGAGGGCACCCTGCGCGCCGCCGACCCCCGCTACGAGGAGGCGGCCACCACCCTGGGCGCCTCCCGCTTCACCGCGTTCCGCCGGGTCACGCTGCCGCTGATCGCGCCCGGCATCGCCGCCGGCGCCGTGCTGGCCTGGGCGCGGGCGCTCGGCGAGTTCGGGGCGACGATCACCTTCGCCGGGAACTTCCCCGGCCGCACCCAGACCATGCCGCTGGCGGTCTACCTCGCCCTGCAGAGCGACCCGGAGGCCGCCATCGCCCTCAGCCTGGTCCTGCTGGCCGTGTCCATCGCCGTACTCGCCGGACTGCGCGACCGCTGGATGACCGCCTCATGACCGGCACGGAGCAGACCACCGAGGGCACGGACGCCGGGGCCCAGGGGCTCGACGCCCGTCTCGTCGTCGAGCGGGGCGCCTTCCGCCTCGACGTGGCTCTGACGGCGGCACCCGGCGACGTCGTCGCGCTGCTCGGGCCCAACGGCGCCGGGAAGACCACCGCCCTGCGCGCCCTCGCCGGTCTCGTCCCGCTCTCGGACGGCCGTCTGCGCCTCGACGGCGTGGAGCTGGACCGTACGCCGCCCGAGTCCCGGCCGGTCGGGGTCGTCTTCCAGGACTACCTGCTCTTCCCCCACCTGACCGCGCTCGACAACGTCGCCTTCGGACCGCGCTGCCGGGGCGCGACCAAGGCCGAGGCCCGGGCGCAGGCCGCCGCCTGGCTGGAGCGCCTGGGCCTCGCCGGACACGCCGGCGTCCGGCCGCGCCGGCTCTCCGGCGGCCAGGCCCAGCGCGTCGCCCTCGCCCGGGCCCTGGCCACCCACCCCCGGCTGCTGCTGCTGGACGAGCCGCTCGCCGCCCTCGACGCCCGCACCCGCCTCGACGTCCGCGCGCAACTCCGGCGCCACCTGGCGGACTTCGAGGCCGTCGCCGTACTCGTCACGCACGACCCGCTGGACGCGATGGTCCTCGCCGACCACCTCGTCGTCGTCGAGGACGGCCACGTCGTCCAGGAGGGCACTCCCTCGCACATCGCCCGCCACCCGCGCACCGACTACATCGCCCACCTGGTCGGGCTCAACCTCTACCGGGGGCGGGCCGAGGGCCACACGGTACGGCTCGACGACGGGCCCGCGATCACGACCACCGAGGAGCTGACCGGGCCCGCCTTCGTCGCGTTCGCGCCCAGCGCCGTCACCCTGCACCGGGACCGCCCCACCGGCTCCAGCGCCCGCAACGTGTGGCGCTGCGAGGTGGCCGGCCTGGAGACCCACGGCGACCGGATCCGCGCCGACCTCACCGGCGAACTCCCCCTCGCCGCCGACCTGACCACGCTCGCCGCCGCCGAACTCGGCCTGCATCCGGGCGCGGTCGTCTGGGCCACGGTGAAGGCCACCCAGACCCACGCCTACCGCGACTGACGGGGTCCGCCCCCGCGCAGGGCGGGACCGTCACCGGACCGGGCGGACCGGGCGGACCGGGCGGACCGGGCGGACCGGGCGGACCGGGCGGACCGGACGGACCGGGCAGTCTCCCGCGAAATGTCCGTGCTTGGTAACGGACGGAGCCCGCGGCCGCTTTCTCCCGTCCTGTCATGTGGTCCCCGGCGTGAACGGGGCCGGCGGCGAGGTACTACGCGAAGGCGGGGCGGCGGACATGGCGCGGCACGGTGGTGGACGGGGCTGGTACGGCAAGGTGGTCGGGGCGGCGCTCGGCGTGACGCTGCTCGCCGGCGCCGCCTCGATGTGGACCGCGCAGGCCGACTCCGTGGGCGGCGACCCCGCGCCCCGGGTGTCCGCGTCGACCGCTTCGGGCAAGGGCGTCGAGCCCGTCGGCACCGGCATCGCCCACGCCTCGGACGCGGGACCGCGGGGCGTCAACATCACCGTCGACGACGGCCCCGACCCGGCGTGGACGCCCCAGGTGCTCGACCTGCTCGACGCGTACGGAGTGAAGGCGACCTTCTGCATGACGGGCCTTCAGGCGCAGGCCCACCCGGAGCTGGTGAAGGACGTCGTCGCGGCCGGGCACCGGCTGTGCGACCACTCGGTGTCGCACGACACCGCCATGGACCGGAAGTCCGAGGCCTACCAGTCCAAGGAGATCCTCGACGCCGAGCGCATGATCACCGAGGCGTCCGGGGGCGTACGGCCGATGTACTACCGGGCGCCCGGCGGGGCGTTCACCCCCTACAGCCGCAAGCTGGCCGCCTCCCGGGGCATGCGTCCGCTGGGCTGGAACGTGGACACCAAGGACTTCGAGCGGCCGGGCACGGACGCCATCGTCACCACCGTGCAGCGCGAGCTGCCGAACGGGCCGACGATCCTCTTCCACGACGCCGGGGGCGACCGCGCCCAGACCGTCGAAGCGCTGCGGCGGGTCCTGCCCCGGCTCCAGGAGCAGGGCTACGCCTTCGGCTTCCCGGTGCGCTGAGTACGGCTGCCGCTCAGACCGCCGGGGCCGGCTCCGGACTCCTGGGCGCGACCGGGCGGCGGCGGCTCGGGACGCCGAGGGTCGGGTTGGCGACGCCCCAGGCCGCCGACCGGCAGACCAGTTCCTTGTAGACGGCGGCGAGCCGTCCGGTCAGGGCCGCGCTCACCGCGCGGTCGTCGGCCGTGACGTACTGGATCAGGCCCTGCCTGCGGCCCAGGGAGATGCACTGGTTGAAGTAGCGGGGCGTCACCTCCGGCAGCTTCCGGCCGGTCAGGCGGGCCGCGACGGCGTCGGCCGCCTGCCAGGCGCTGGGGACGCCCGAGGCGCACGACATCCGCAGGGGCTTGCCGCCGGGGCCCGCCGCCAGGGCCGCGTCGCCGACGGCGTACACGTCCGGGTGGGACACCGAGCGCATCGTCGCGTCGACCACGATCCGGCCCGTGTCCGTGACGTCCAGCGTGGTGGCCTTCGTCATGGGGTCGACGGCGAACCCGGTGGTCCACACCGTGACGTCGGCCGGGACGCTCGTGCCGTCGGCGGTGACGACGCGGTCGGCGCCGACCGAGGTGACGGTGGCGTTCTCGCGCACCGTGATGCCGAGGCCGGTGAAGACCTTCCGCAGGTGGCGGCGGCCCCTGGGCGAGAGCCAGTCGCCGAGGCCGCCACCGGCCGTGAGCGTCACGTCCAGGTCCGGCCGGGCCTCGGCGACCTCGGACGCGGCCTCCAGGCCGGTGAGGCCGCCGCCGACCACCACCACGGACCGGCCCGCCTCCAGAGCGGCCAGCCGGGCCCGCAGCCGCAGCGCGCCCGCCCGGCCGGCGATCTCGTGGGCGTGCTCCACCACGCCCGGCACGTCCTGGTGGTTCCAGGCGCTGCCGAGGGCGTAGACGAGGGTGTCATACGCCAGTTCACCGGCGCCGTCCTGATCGGTGACGGCCACGGCCTTGCGGTCGACGTCCACACCGGTGACCGTCGCGATCCGCAGGTCGACGCCGGTGCCCGCGAACATCTCGGCGAGGGGCCGGGGCTCGACGTCCTGGCCGGCCGCGAGCTGGTGCATCCGGACCCGCTCGACGAAGTGGGGCTCGGCGTTGACGAGGGTGATGGCCGCGTCGGTGCGGCGCAGGCGCCGGGCGAGCCGCCCGGCGGCGACGGCCCCGGCGTATCCGGCGCCCAGGACGACGATGCGGTGCTGGGTGGCGTGCTGCATGACGGGCTCCCTTGTCTCGGCCGCTGAGGCTCTCCAGCGGGACTCGCCCCTTGAACCGGGCGGCCCGCCGATTCCTGACAGCCGCCGGACGTGACGTGCGTCACTCACTGGCCGGAGGGCGGCCGGAGGACGGCGCAGGCCGCTCCGAAAAGGGCGGCACGGGCCGCTGCGGGAAGGGCGGCGGAGGGGGTCAGAAGGCCCGGAACAGGGGTTCTCCGTGGTCGGTGGCCGCCCACCGCCGCGTGGCGCGTTCGAGCTTGTCGGGGTTGACCTGGTTGCGGAAGCCCGCGATGCCCTCGGTGGTGACCTCCAGGCACATGATCCCGACGACCCGGCCCTGCACGACGGCCACCACGGCGGGGTCGCCGTTGGCAGTGGCGGCGTGAATCTCCGCGGTGCCGCCGACCAGGTCGCGCTTGGCCTTGCCCGGCTTGAACAGGCCCCGCAGGAACGTCGCCACCGCACGGGCACCCTCGAACGCCTTGGCGCGGGCCGGGACCTTCCCGCCCCCGTCGCCGATCGACACGGCGTCCTGGGTGAGCAGACGGACCAGCGGTTCGGTCCGGCCGCTGGTGGCCGCCGTGAGGAACTCGTCGACGATCCGCCGGGCCGCGGCCTCGTCGATCTCCGTGCGGGCCCTGCCCTGCGCGACGTGCTTCCGGGCGCGGTGCAGGGTCTGCTGACTGGCGTCCTCGCTGATGTCGAGGATCTCCGCGATCTCCCGGTGCGTGTACTGGAACGCCTCGCGCAGCACGTACACCGCCCGCTCACCCGGTGAGAGCCGCTCCAGCAGCGCGAGCACCGCGAGGGAGACCGACTCGCGCTGCTCGGCCGTCTCCGCCGGGCCGAGCATGGGGTCGCCGGTGAGCAGCGGCTCGGGCAGCCACTGGCCCACGTAGGTCTCACGCCGTGCGCGGGCCGAAGTGAGCTGGTTGAGACAGAGGTTGGTGAGGACCTTGGTCAGCCAGGCCTCGGGGACCTCGACGCGCTCCACCTCGGCCGCCTGCCAGCGCAGGAACGTCTCCTGCACGGCGTCCTCGGCCTCGCTCGCCGAGCCGAGGAGACGGTAGGCGATGGCCTCCAGACGCGGCCTGGAGGCCTCGAACCGTTCCACGTCGCTCACGGTCAGGGCCATGGCCCGGATCATAACCACTCCCGGGGCCGCGCCTCGGCGCCCGGCCGGCACGGCCGGTCACCGGGCCGGACATGGCGGCGCGTACGCCTTCGGCACCTCCCCGACGACGTGCGCGGGGCGGGACGCCTCAGGCCGCCTCGAGGCGTGGTTCCGGCCGGGCCGGGGGTACCGCCACCACCGGTTCCCAGGTCCTTGTAGTGCGTATGTAGCCGTGGATCACCGAGGCCATCGCCAGCAGCAGGAGCGGGCCGAAGAGCCACGGGTGCCGGGCCATCTCCAGGGGCAGGTAGCGCGTCGACAACAGGATCGCGGTGAAGACCACCGCCCCGTGCGCGACCAGCAGGCTCCCCGACCGGTCCCAGCCGCGGTCCAGCGCGCGCAGTCCCGCCTCGACGGTGACCGCGAAGACCACGCCGGCGACGAGGTCGATGGCGTAGTGGTAACCGAATCCCAGCGTCGCGGTGAGCGTGGCGACCAGCCAGAACGCTCCCGCCCAGCGCAGGACGCGCGGGCCCGTGCGGGAGTGGATGAAGATCACGGTGGCCCACGCCGTGTGCAGGCTGGGCATGCAGTTGCGGGGGGTGACCCCGTCGTACGTGAACGGGTGCGGCGCGCTGATCGGGGGCGGCGTGTGCGGCCACAGATTGGCGATCGCCCACTCCTCGCCGCCGGTGCCGAAGGCGCCGGTGCCGTAGGCGAAGACCGGTCCGACGACCGGGAAGACCATGTAGACGGCCGGCCCGAGCAGGCCGATCAGCAGGAAGGTGCGGACCAGGTGGTGGCGCGGGAACCGGCGCTCGGCCGCCACCTTGCGCAGCTGGTACAGCGCGACGACGACCGCAGCCACCGCGAGCTGGACGTAGACCCAGTCCAGCAGGTGCTCACCGACCGGGCCGGTGGCCTCGACGGCCCGGCCCACCAGCCAGGACGGGTTTCCCAGCGCGTGGTCGGCGGTCGCCACGTACGGGTCGAGCACCGCGGGGCGGGTCTTCGAGGTGATCAGCAGCCAGGCGTCGCCGGTCTTGCGGCCGGCCACCAGCAGCAGACCGAGGCCGGCGCCCTTCAGCAGGAGCACCCGCTGCGGTCCGGTGCGTCGGGTCACGGCGACGACCCCGCAGCCCAGGACCACCCACAGCGCGCCGTTGCCGAAGCAGTGGCTGCCGGTCACGGTGGCGTCCGCCGCCCACCGCACCAGGGCGACGACGAGGTCGATGCCGACCGCGGCGGCCAGCGCGATGCGGCGCTCCCGCCAGGTCAGGACCACCATCGTGAGCGCCAGGCCCGCGTAGAGCAGGGGGCCCGACGCGGGGGCGAACACCAGCTCCTTCGCCTGGTTGGTCATCGGCCCCGGCAGGCCGTAGTGGCGCGCGGCCACCTCCAGCGCGATGAGGAACGCGAGGGTCGTCGCACCGGCCACGGCCCAGAGTCTCGCCCGCGACCGGCGCCCGGGTATTCGCGGAGTTTCCCGTGATGACATGCACAGGAAACTAGCGGATCAGTGGCTGAGTTCCGGCTGCCAGGTGAAGCCGTCGGGGTCGGCGAACGCGCGGGTGCCGCCGGTCACGACGAGACGGTGCGAGCCGGTGCCCTCGTCCGGGACGCCCGCGACCTTGGCGAGGGCGCGACGCTTGTACAGGGAGAGCTTGACGGTACCCGGGCCGGTGGCGAACTCGACGTACTTCCCGCCGAAGCTCTTGCCCACGGTGAGGCCCTGCTCCACGTAGAACCGCTTGGTGGCCTTGACGTCCTCCACGCCCAGGAGCAGCACGATCTCGTCCACGTCGCGGGAGACCGGGGCGGTGTCCTTCTTCGCCGAGGTCGCGATCTGCCAGACCGTGCCGTCCGGGGCCTGCACGACCCCGCCGTAGCCCCACAGCGACTTCGCGGCGGGCTTGAGGACGGTGGCGCCGGCGTCGACGGCGGCGGTGAAGAGCGCGTCGACGTTGCCGGGCTGGGCCGTCACGAGCGACAGCGTGAAGCCGCGGAAGCCGCTCGTCGGGGAGTCGGAGGCGCGCAGCCGCACCCGCGAGGCGTCGAGCCCGAAGGCGTCGGCGTAGAAGCGGGCGGCGGCCTCGGTGTCGGCCACCTCGAGGGTGACGGAGTCGATGGAGTTCATGTCTTCGACGGTAGGGGCGGCAGGGCCCGGGGTGCTTCTCGAAAACTGACCGGCCGCCCCGCCCTGCCGAAACCTCCGGGCGCCAGGCAGACTCGGCGTCACAGGCACCACGACGGAGGATGACCCACACATGATCACGCTCACCAAGGAAGGCGGCCCCGCGGACCTGGACGGAGTGACCCACCTGTCCATCGGCGTCTCCTGGGACCCCACCGCCGGCAGCAGCGGCGGAGTGCTCGGCAAGCTGCGGCGCAAGACCGGCACCGACCTCGACCTGATCGCCGTCGCCCTCCAGGGCGGCGACCCGGTACGACTCGCCGGACTCGACTCGCTCGACCCGATGGGCAACGGTTCGCTGCTGCACAGCGGCGACAACCAGACCGGCCACGGGGACGGCGACGACGAGACGGTGACCGTCGAGTTCGCGCGGCTTCCCGACGTCATCACGTCGATCGTGTTCGTCGCCGCCGCCTACAAGAAGGGCAGCTCCTTCCAGAAGGCGCGCAACATCAGCTTCAAGGTCTACGACGCGACCGGGGGCAGCTCGGAGCAGGTCGCCGACATCTGGCCCAGCCTGCTCAGCCAGGACAACGGCTGCGCCGTGGCCAAGGCCGTGCGGGTCGGCGGCAGTTGGAAGCTGGAGGTCGTCAACGAGACGGGCAAGATCAAGCAGGGCGACGAGCACGCGCTGATGCGCTTCGCCGTCAGCAAGTAGCTCGGGACGGGGTGCGCGGCGGCGCCCCGCCGGGCACGGGCCCGCGGACGGCGCCCGGCGCTCACCCCTCGCCGGCGCCGGTCCCCTCACCCGGGCTCGCCCGCCCCCTCGCCGGCGCCGGTCCACGCGTCCGGGCCCGGGGCCAGGACCGCGCGGACCACCTCGGCGGAGGAGGCCATGACGTCGGCCGTGAAGCGGCGGCGGCCGACGCCGAGCCTGCGCAGCCCCGCGCCGTGGTCGGCGGCGACCACGGCGGTGACCGCGAGGAGCAGCAGCCGCCACAGGGCCATCACGGGGCGGCGCGCCACCGCGGGCAGTCCGGCCAGCGAGTCGTGCAGCCGCTCGCAGTGGAACGGGACGTGGCGCCGCTCGTCGGCCAGGATGCGGCCCGCCACCTCCGAGGTGAGCGCGTCGTCGGTGCCGTCCCTGAGGGCCCGGTAGTAACGCAGCGCCACGACCTCGGCGATCATCAGCACCAGCAGTTCGGTGCGCAGGCCCAGCAGCCGCCGCAGCCGCACGAAGACGGTGTCGCTCCAGTGGCCGCTCAGCGTCGGCCGGCCGCCCGCGGCCAGCAGCCGGGCGAGGAGCCGGGCGTGGTTCTGCTCCTCGGCGACGAAGAGCCGCACCGCCCGCGCGTAGTCGGCGTCGCCCGCCTCCTCGGCCTTCGCGACCAGGTTCGCGCCGTCCCCGTCCTCGCCGACCTGGAAACGCTGGATGCCCGCCCACACCGCCCGGTGCAGCACGGCGCCCCGCGCCCAGTCCGGATCGCCCAGGGCCGCTCTGCGCTCCCGCTCGTCCTCGAACCGCCGTGTCCACCGGGCGAACCCGTCCGTACCCACTGCGCCGCCCCTCCCCGGGGCACGGCCGCCGCGCCCCGGAAGAGGACGACGCAGCCGCATGCCGAACCGTTCCGCCGGGCCGCCCCGGCCGCTCGGGCCGACGTGTCCTTTGTCTCCACAGGGGCTGATCCGCGGCCCGTACCGGCGAGACCCGCCGGGCCGGCGGGAGGAAATGGGCCGCCGGACGGGGAATATTCCCGGACGTCCGACCGGGCCGGGATTATCACCGGCACCCGCCCGATCACGGCGTGCTACTGTCGATGGAAGTTGCAGTTGTGGTTGCCTGAAGGTTTTTCCGACGGGGTGATCATCGCGGCGACCGGAGTGCACACAGGGTGAACTCCGAGCACCGTACCGAAGGAGAAAACATGGCTTCCGGCACCGTGAAGTGGTTCAACGCCGAAAAGGGCTTCGGCTTCATCGAGCAGGACGGCGGCGGCCCCGACGTCTTCGCCCACTACTCGAACATCAACGCTCAGGGCTTCCGCGAGCTGCTCGAGGGCCAGAAGGTGACCTTCGACATCGCGCAGGGCCAGAAGGGCCCGACGGCCGAGAACATCACCCCGGCCTGACGCTCTCGCACACTCCGCAGCTGGGGCCCGCACCTTGGGGTGCGGGCCCCAGCTCGCCGCGTTTCCGGGCGCGCAGCGCCCCGCGGGGGTCACGGATTCCTCCCCCGCGCTTTCGCGTCCAGCGCGCTCACCGCGCTCACCGCGTCTCCTGATTTCACCAATTCTCCCGGTCCCCTCGGCCCTCCGCGCCGAAACCGACCGGACCGGCTCGTTCTTGCGATTCCCTGCGCCGCTCTTCCGCTGCGGGTCTCCCTTGCTACGTGCCGTAACAAGGAAGGTTCCCCATGAACCGCGTACGCACCAACGACCGCCGACGCTCCGGCGACGGTCCCCGCCGCTCCCGCTCGGGCGGCCGCCCGCAGAACTCCGGCCGCCGGCCGGCCGCCGCCCCACAGGGGGGCGAGTTCGCGCTGCCGAAGACGATCACCCCGGCGCTGCCCGCCGTCGAGACCTTCGCCGAGCTCGACCTGCCGGCCCGCATGCTGTCCGCCCTCGGCGACCAGGGCGTCAGCGTCCCGTTCCCGATCCAGGCGGCGACCCTGCCGAACTCCCTGGCCGGACGGGACGTGCTCGGCCGCGGCCGTACCGGCTCGGGCAAGACGCTCGCCTTCGGTCTGGCCCTGCTGGCCCGCACGGCCGGCAAGCGCGCCGAGCCGCGCCGCCCGCTCGGCCTGGTCCTCGTCCCCACCCGTGAGCTGGCCCAGCAGGTCACCGACGCGCTCACCCCGTACGCCCGCGCCGTGGGCCTCAGGACGGCCACCGTGGTCGGCGGCATGTCGATCGGCCGGCAGGCCGGCGCGCTGCGGTCCGGCGCCGAGGTCGTCGTCGCCACACCCGGACGGCTCAAGGACCTCATCGACCGCGGCGACTGCGCCCTCGGCGACGTCACCATCACGGTCCTGGACGAGGCCGACCAGATGACCGACATGGGCTTCATGCCGCAGGTCACCGCCCTGCTCGACCAGGTGCAGCCGGACGGGCAGCGGATGCTGTTCTCGGCCACCCTGGACCGCAACGTCGACCGCCTGGTCCGCCGCTACCTGACGGACCCCGTGGTCCACTCCGTCGACCCCTCGGCCGGTGCCGTCACCACGATGGAGCACCACGTCCTGCACGTGCAGGACGAGGACAAGCAGCGCACGACCGTCGAGATCGCGGCGCGCGACGGCCGGGTCATCATGTTCCTGGACACCAAGCACCGGGTGGACCGGCTGGTGAAGCAGCTGCTGAAGAGCGGCGTGCGCGCGGCCGGCCTGCACGGCGGCAAGTCCCAGCCGCAGCGCACCCGCACCCTGTCCCAGTTCAAGGACGGGCAGGTGACGGCGCTGGTGGCGACCAACGTCGCGGCCCGCGGCATCCACGTCGACAACCTCGACCTGGTCGTCAACGTGGACCCGCCCGGCGACCACAAGGACTACCTGCACCGCGGCGGCCGTACGGCCCGGGCCGGCGAGTCCGGCAGCGTCGTCACCCTGGTGACGCCGGACCAGCGGCGCGACATGACCCGCCTGATGTCCCTGGCCGGGATCACCCCGCAGGTCACGCCGGTCCGCTCGGGCGAGGCCGAGCTGGCCCGCATCACCGGTGCGCAGACCCCTTCCGGCGTCCCCGTCGTCATCGCCGCACCGGTGGTGGAGCGCCCCCGGCGCGCCGCCTCCGGCTCGGGCTCCTCGTCCCGCGGCCGCCGCGGCCGTTCCTCTCAGGGGCGCGGGGGCGCGCAGGGCACCGGCACGGCGAGCCGTACGGGCGCCGCACAGCCGCGTACCGGCCAGGGCCGTCCCGCCGGTGAGGCCCCGCGCCGCAGGCCGCGCCGCCAGTCCGCCGGCGGTTCGGCCGGCTCGACCGGTACGGCGGCCTAGTCCCTGCCGGGACCGAGCCTGGACCACCCCGCTCCAGGACCGTCAGGCCTGGACCACCCGGCCCCCCCCGGGACCGGGTGGTCCCCCGGGACCTTCAGGTCCTCCCAGGACCGTCAGGTCCGACCGGATCCACCCGCCCCGTCCCCTCGTGGAGGCATCATGCGCTGTGTCATCGCCCGGTACCCGTTCGACCTCACCAAGGGCGGGGTGGTGGACTCGATGAAGGGCGTCACGCCCGAGCCCGTCACGGGTGAGTCCGTGACGATCGGCCGCCGCCGCTACCCCGTCAAGCAGGTGGGCGAGGTCGTCACCCGGCAGGACCGCCGCGACTTCTCCGGCGGCGAGGTCACCCGGGCCATGACCCGCCTGGGCTTCACCTGCCACCCCGCCCCGGGTGCCGAACCGGCGCCGGCCTCGCCCGCCGCGACACCGGTCGAGACGGCGTCCGCGCTGCTCGGCGGCCCCACCGCGCCCCAGGAGCACTGAGGTCAGGACAGGCCCGTGGCCCGGCCCTCGTCGTCCCACCGGACCTCCAGCACGCGCCGGACGGCCGTGCGGTCGACGGGGCCGAACACGTGCGGGAACAGAGTGCCGTCGGCGACGCCCGGCGGTGGGGCCGGGTCGGCCGGTTCCCACACGCACCGCGCGGTGAGCCGGTCCTCGTCGAGGACCAGCGCCACCAGGGGCCGGGGCGCGTCCCGGTAGAACGCGTTGACGACGGCGAGGGTGGTCTCCTCGTCCGGCGAGCAGTGGACGAACCCGTCCTTCGTGAGGGAGGCGGGCACGTACGGCCGGCCCGGGTCGGCGTCCCAGTCGGCCAGCGGCACCACGTGGTAGATCATCGTCCTGTTGTAGCAGCCGTGCCGCGCCGCTCTCCCGGACCGGGGGCCGACGGCGTGGGCACCACGGAGCCGGGCGCTCTCGTCGGGGTCTGCCCCGCCGGCGGGTCGCTCGGCGCGGCCGACGGCCTGGTGGCGGTCGGCCCGGGGGTCTCGGTGGGCCGCGCCGGGCTCGGGCCGGGCACCGCCGTGGAACCGCGGGACGGGACCGGATTCGGTACGGCGTCCGGTGCGGGAGCGACCGGGGCCGGGGCCAGCGGCGGCGCCGGGCGCGTGGGCGGGGCGGGGGCCGCCCCGTGCAGCGGGAGCGCGATCAGGGCGGCGGCGGCAGCGGTCGCGGCGGCACCGGCGGCGGCGCGCAGGAGACGCCGGCGGGACGCCGCCCGGCGGATCGCCTCGTAACGGCCCGGGGGCGGGCCCAGGAAGTCGGCGCCCGGGCGCAGCAGGACCAGCAGCGGATCGTCGTCGGTGCATCCGGGCCCCGGCTCGTCGCGGTCGTCCGGTCCGTCCTCAAGGCGTGTGGTCAAGGCTTCTCCTCAAGTGGACGCGGAGCAGTTCGCGGGCCGCGTGCAGGTCGGCCTTGACGGTTCCTTCCTTGCGTCCGGTCAGCACGGACACCTCCCGGATCGGCATGTCGGCGTAGTAGTGGAGCAGGATCGGCACCCGCAGCCGCTCCGGCAGGGACTGTACGAGCAACCGCACCGAGGGATCGGCCTGTTCGGGGTGCGGGCGCACCGCGACCTCCGCGGTGACCCGGCGCACCGCCCGGCGCTCGCGCTCCAGTCTGCGCCAGTGGTCCCGGACGAGGTTGGCCGCGGTGACGTAGAGGAAACCGCGGGGTTCCTCCACGGTCGTCCAGCGGGCCCACAGCCGGGTGAACGCCTCCGAGGCGATCTCGTGGGCCGTCCCGTCGTCGTCGACGAGCCGGCGGCACCAGCCGGCGAGGCGCGGATACAGGGCGGCGAACAGCTCGGACGCCGCCCTGTCACGGGACCGTTTCAACGCTCTCCATGGTCGTGAGGGTATTGCGGGGGTGCGCGGGCGCCGCGCGCCCTCGGTGGCGCTCAGCCGGTGGCGCTCAGCCGGGCGAAGACGATGACGTTGTCCCGGTACTCCTCGCCGTCGCGCGGGCCGCCGCAGGTGATGAGCCGCAACTCCGGCCCGGCCACGTCCCCGTACACGTCGTCCGTCGGGAAGTCGGCCTTGGCGACCGTGCGCAGGGCCGTGACCGTGAACCCGGCCGTCGAGCCGTTCTCCAGGCGGGCCTCGATCCGGTCGCCGCGGTGCAGCCGCGCGAGATGCCGGAAGACCCCGTCCCCGTACCGGCCCACCGTGACGTGGCCGAGGAGGACCGACGGCCCCACCTGGCCCGGAGTGGGCGAGTGCCGGTACCAGCCGGCGCGGTCGTCGTCGGTGACGGGCGGGACCTCCACCGTGCCGTCCGACGCCAGCCCGAGGCCCATCACCGGGGTGTCGACGCCGATGGCCGGGATGCGCAGCTCCACCGGAACCGAACGCGCCAGCGGCCGCACCGGCGCCGAGGCGGGCGGTGTCGCGGCCGCCTCCGTCGCCGGGCGGGCGGCGTCACCGTCACCCCGGCCGCCGCCGCAGCCCGCGAGCAGTACGGTCAGCGCGACGGCGGCCAGGGCGTGGCCGGGACGCGGGATCATGCGCCGGTCGCTCCCGCCCGCCGGCGGCGTACGGCGAAGACGACCGCGCCGCCCGCGAGGAGCACTCCGCCGGCACCCGCGCCGATCAGTCCCCCGTCCGCCCCCGCGCCGTCCGCGGACGTCGCCACCCCGGTGTCGGCCGCGCCTTCCGGTACGGCGGAGACCTGGCCGTCGGCGGGCGCCGGGGCCGGCGCCCGGGTCGGTTCGGCCGGCGGGACGCTGGCACTCGGCGTGGCGGCCTCGGTGGGCTCGGTACCGGTGCCCGGGGCGCTCTCGGCGGCGGCGGAGGGGGTCGCCGTGGGGCCGTCGGCGAGGGCGGGCGTCGTGCCCGCCAGGACGGCGGCGCAGGCCAGGGCCACGGCACTGAGGATGGTTCGGCGCATCGGGTCGCTCTCTCTCGTCGTCGGCGCCCCGGCGCACCGCGTGGGTGCGGTGCGGGGCGGATCGGACGGAGAGACGAGGCAGCGGGAGACCGGGTTGCAAAGGGATGGCAAAGTCGCTTCCCGGATGCCGCCGCCCGGCCCTTACGAAGCGGTGACGTGCCGGCCGGGGCGCCCGGTCCGGCGCCTGCGCGGGCCTAGCGTGAGACGCATGCGCGTACTGGTCACCGGCAGTGCCGGTTTCATCGGGTCCCACGTGGTGGAGGCCCTGCGGGAACAGGGGCACGAGCCCGTCGGCTACGACGTCCGCGAGGACCCCGGCGCCGACGTGCGCGACCCGGCGGCCCTCGCGCGGGCGCTGGCCGGTGTGGACGCCGTGTGCCACCAGGCGGCGATGGTCGGCCTCGGCAGCGGGTTCGCCGACGCGGCGGAGTACGTCTCGCGCAACGACCTGGGCACCGCCGTACTGCTCGCCGCGATGGCCGCCGCGGACGTCCGGCGGCTGGTGCTCGCGGGCTCGATGGTCGTGTACGGGGAGGGGCGCTACGCCTGCCCCGCGCACGGGGTGGTGCGGCCGGGGCCGCGTGCCGTCGCGGACCTGGACGCGGGCCGCTTCGAGCCGCTGTGCCCCGAGTGCGGCGCGGACCTGTCCCCGGGTCCGGTCGGCGAGGACGCCCCGGCCGACCCGCGCAACGTGTACGCCACGACCAAGCTGGCCCAGGAGCACCTGGCCGCCGCCTGGGCCCGGACGGCCGGCGCGACGGCGGTGTCGCTGCGCTACCACAACGTGTACGGCCCGCGGATGCCCCGCGACACCCCGTACGCCGGGGTCGCCTCCTTCTTCCGGTCCGCGCTGGCCCGCGGCGAGGCCCCGCGCGTCTTCGAGGACGGCCGCCAGCGCCGGGACTTCGTGCACGTGCGGGACGTGGCGGCGGCGAACGTGGCCGCGCTGGAGTCCGCCCGGCCGCCGCAGGGCGCCCTGAGCGCGTACAACACCGGCAGTGGTGAGCCGCACACCGTGGGCGAGATGGCCGCCGCCCTGGCCGCCGCCCACGGCGGTCCCGAGCCCGTCGTCACCGGCGAGTACCGTCTCGGCGACGTCCGGCACATCACCGCCGACTCCGCCCGTCTGCGCACCGAACTGGGCTGGCGGCCCCGGGTGGGATTCCCGGAGGGCATGCGGGAGTTCGCGCGGGCCGGTCTGCGCGGGGCGTGACCTTGGGGCTCAGGCCTCCGCCAGGGGCAGGGTCACCTCGAAGCGGCAGCCGCCGGGGACGTTGCGGACCGTGGCGCGGCCCCGGTGGGCCTCGACGATGCCGCGGACGATCGCGAGACCCAGGCCGGCGCCGGCCGGGGGCGTACGCGCGTGGGTGCCGCGCCAGCCGGTGTCGAAGACCCGCGGCAGGTCCTCCTCGGGGATGCCGCCGCAGCCGTCGGTCACCGAGACCACCACGCCGTCGGCGAGACGCTCCGCGGCCACCGCGACCGTGCCGTCGGCGGGGGTCCGGCGGATCGCGTTGACCAGCAGGTTGCCCAGCACCCGGCTCATCTCCCTGCCGTCCACCTCGACCGGTACGGCCGTCACGGCGTCGCCGACCAGCCGCACGCCCTGCTCGCGCGCGAGCGGGTCCGCGCCCGCGAGGGCGTCGCCGACCAGGTCGTAGAGCGAGATGCGGGCCGGGGCCAGGACGAGTGTGCCGGCGTGGATGCGGGAGAGTTCGAAGAGGTCGCCGACCATGTCGTTGAGGCGTTCCACCTCGGAGCGGATCTGCCGCAGGTAGCGGTCGGGGTCGGCGGCGACGCCGTCCTCCAGCGCCTCGGCCATGGCGCGCAGACCGGCCAGCGGGGTGCGCAGGTCGTGCGAGATCCAGGCGACCAGCTCGCGCCGTGACGCCTCGAGGGCGCGCTCCCGCTCCCTGGACCGGGCGAGCCGGGCGCTGGTCGCCGCCAGTTCGCGGCTGAGCGCGTCCAGTTCGGCGGTCGCCGGTGTGCTGGGAGCCGCGTAACCGCCGTCGACGCCGAACGAGCGTGCCGCGGCGGCCAGTTCGCGGCTGCGGGCGACCACCCAGCGGCCCAGCAGCAGAGCGGTGGCCAGGGAGACGACGGCCGCCATCGCCACGACGGTCGTGACCACGGACAGGTCGTGCGGGGAGAGGAACATCGCCCAGGCGACGGCCAGCGTGCCCGCGAGCATCGCGAGGACGGCGACCGCCGCCACCACGGCGAGCGACGCCGTCAGCGAGCGCCGCCGGATCAGCCGCAGCACGGCCGCGCCGGCCAGGCCGGTGGCGGCTGCGCCGGCGAAGGCGTAGAGGGCGATGAGGAGGGTGGCGTGCACGGTCAGTCCGCCTCCCGGCCGGTGGCCTCGAAGCGGTAGCCCACGCCCCACACCGTCTGGATGAGCCGGGGCCGGGCCGGATCGTCCTCGACCTTGCCACGCAGCCGCCGTACGTGGACGGTGACGGTGGAGAGGTCGCCGAAGTCCCAGCCCCACACCTCACGCATCAGCTCCTCCCGGGCGAACGCCCGGCCCGGATGCCGCAGGAAGAACGTGAGGAGGTCGAACTCGCGCAGGGTCAACGCCAGTTCGGTGCCGTCCTTGGTGGCCCTGCGGGCGGCCGGATCGACCGTCAGGCCGGCCGCAGACGGCGGGCGCTGCGCCCGTGCCGGGGCGGGCCGGGCGCGGCGCAGCACGGACTCCACCCGCAGCACCAGCTCCCGCGGGCTGAACGGCTTGGTCACGTAGTCGTCGGCGCCGACCTCCAGGCCGAGGATGCGGTCGTCCTCGTCGCCCCGGGCGGTCAGCATGACGACCGGCACGGGCCCCTGACCACGCAGCCGCCGGCACACCTCCAGGCCGTCCATACCGGGCAGCATCAGGTCGAGCACCACCAGGTCGGGCCGGTGCGCGGCGGCCCGGGCGAGCGCGGCCGGACCGTCGCCTGCCCGGTCGACGCGGTATCCGGCACGGTCCAGGTACCCGGCCACGACCTCCGCGACGGTGGGGTCGTCGTCGACGACGAGGACCCGGGCCGGTCCGCCGGAGAGCGGCGCCGGGGGCCCGGCCTGAGGCGTGGGCGCCGGAGCAGGGGCCGGCGGGTGTTCGGCCGGGGGGTCCGTCGTCGGCCGTGTGGTGCGGGCCTGTGCCGGGGGCCCCGTGGGCGCGGGCGCGGGCCCGCCGGGGGGCGCGGCCTGCGGGGCAGGCTCGGTGGGCTGCATGGGGCCAGCCTCGCACCGGCCGCTCGCCCGTGTCCTTCCCTGGCGGGGCCGGCGCCGCGACGTCCGTGTTTCGTAAGGAGTGAAAGCCCGATTCGTCCGGTTCCGGTTCGTAGGGTGAAGGCCGTGACCACCTCGCCCCCTCCGGACGTCGACGTCGTACTGCCCTGCCTGGACGAGGCCGAGGCCCTCCCCTGGGTCCTGGCCCGCATCCCGGCCGGCTGGCGTGCGCTCGTCGTCGACAACGGCTCCACCGACGGCTCGGCGGACCTCGCCCGCTCGCTCGGCGCCACGGTCGTGACCGAGCCGCGCCGCGGTTTCGGTGCCGCCTGCCACGCCGGGCTGACCGCCGCCACCGCCGACATCGTCTGCTTCTGCGACTGCGACGCCTCCCTGGACCCGTCCCTGCTGTCCCCCTTCGTGGCCGAGGTCCGAGCCGGCGCCTCCGACCTGGTGCTCGGCCGCCGGCGGCCGCAGGCCAGGGGCGTCTGGCCCGCGCACGCCCGGGCCGGCAACCTCGCCCTGGCCCGGCTGCTGCGCCGCCGCACCGGCCTCCGCCTGCGCGACCTCGGCCCGCTGCGCGCCGCCCGTCGCGAGCGGCTGCTCGCCCTCGGGCTCACCGACCGGCGCAGCGGCTACCCGCTCCAGATGGTGGTGCGGGCCGCCGACGCCGGCTGGCGGGTCACCGAGCACGACGTCCCGTACCTGCCCCGCACCGGCGCCTCCAAGGTGACGGGGACCTGGCGCGGCACCTGGCACGCGGTACGGGACATGCGCCGCGTGCTGGCCGAGGCACCGGCCGTCCGCGCCGGAGCGGGCGAGGGGAGCGGGGTCAGGTGACCGCCACGACCACCCTCCTCGTCATCGCCAAGGAGCCGCGTCCCGGCCGGGTCAAGACCCGGCTCACCCCGCCCTTCACCCCCGTCGAGGCGGCCGCGCTGGCCGAGGCGGCGCTCCGGGACACCCTGGCCGCCGTGGCCGCGGCGCCCGCGCGGCGCCGGGTCCTGGTGCTCGACGGCGCACCCGGCCCCTGGCTGCCGCCCGGTTTCGACGTCGTACCGCAGTGCGCCGGCGGCCTCGACGAGCGGCTCGCCGACGCGTTCGCCGGGTGCACGGGTCCCGCCCTGCTGATCGGTATGGACACCCCGCAGGTGACGCCTGCGCTGCTCACCGCGGACTTCGGCGACTGCGACGCCTGCTTCGGTCCCGCCGAGGACGGCGGCTTCTGGGCGCTGGGCATGGCCCGGCCCGAACCGGCCCTGCTGCGCGGCGTACCCATGTCGACGCCGGTGACGGGTGCCGTACAGCGCGAGCGGCTCCTCGCGGCCGGGCTGCGGGTACGGGACCTGCCGCCCCTGCGCGACGTCGACACCGCCGCCGACGCCCGCGCCGTCGCCGCACTGGCCCCGCACGGCCGGTTCGCCGCCCGGCTGGCGGCGTGCGCACCGGCCGGGGACCGGCGGGCGAGCCGGTGAAGGCGGCCGCGCGCCTCGCCCCCGGCCCGCCGGCCGCCACCCCCGCGTGGGAGGCCTCGGACCCGTACGCCGCCGCCCTGCGGTCCGGACACGGGCCGCTGTTCCTGCGCCGCACCGACGGCTGGCTGCTGCCGCTGGACGTGGAGCGCTGGTGCGCCGGGGCCGACGCGGTCGACCTGGAGGTCCTCGACCGCTGCGAGGGCGCCGTCCTCGACGTGGGCTGCGGACCGGGACGGCTGGTGGCGGAACTCGCCGCGCGGGGCCGCACCGCCCTCGGCATCGACGTCAGCGAGGCCGCCGTGGCCCGCACCCTACGGACCGGGGGCCGGTCGCTGCGGCGCTCCGTGTTCGAGCCGCTGCCCGGCGAGGGACGCTGGGACACCGTCCTGCTCATGGACGGCAACGTCGGCATCGGCGGCGACCCCCGCGCCCTGCTCACCCGCGTCGCCGCCCTGCTCGCACCCGGCGGCCTCCTGATCGCCGAGACGGCACCGGTCGAGGTCGACGAACGCGCCCACGTGCAGGTCGTCGACGTCACCGACGGGCGAGCGGCCGGCAGTCCCTTCCCGTGGGCACGGGTCGGCACCGGTGCCCTGCTGCGCCGCGCCGGCGCCGCCGGCTGGCACGGCGCCGCTCAGTGGACGTCGGGGGAACGCCGCTTCGTCGCGCTGCGCAGCGGCCGCAGGGCGAGCAGCAGCGCCGAGCAGCCGAACAGCGCGGCCGTGATCAGCAGCCAGCGGGCGAGGAAGCCGTCCGGCGACAGCCCGGCCGCCGACCGGTAGCGCGCGTCCACCCGCCCGCTGATCAGCGGGAACCACACCAGCAGGAGCAGCCCGGAGAACGCGGCCGGGACGCGTACGTACGGCACCCACGCACGGCGGTGCACCGCGCCGAGCCCGCGTACGAGGGCCCGGTCGGCCACCGCGTACAGCGGCAGCAGCACCAGGTCGTGCAGCAGCGCCGCCCCCACGAACCACAGGGCGACACCGACCGGGTCGCCGTCGAGCAGCCGCACCCCCGCGTAGCCCGCGAGCGCGAACGAGCAGCACAGCAGCAGGATGTGGAGCGGGCTGCCGATCACGGCCCGCGACGGCGGCCGCGGCCTGCGTGCGAGGTTCATGCCAGTTCTCCGAACGTCATCCGGGCCACCCACTTGGTGTTCAGCACGCCGGGCGCGGCGGGCACGATGATCCGCGCCGGATAGCCGTGGTCCGCGCTCAGCGTCTCGCCGTTCACGGACAGGGCGAGCAGGGAGCGCGGGTCGGCCACCTGGTTGGCGCGCAGCGCCCCGCTGCGGAAGGCGCCGCGCCGCTGGAGGGACTCCACGAGCAGATCCGGCGGACCGTCGTCGAAACCGGCCAGCGCCGCGAGGTCCCGCAGCCGCACTCCGTGCCACCACTGGTCGGAGGTCGACCACCCCTCGACGCAGGCGATGGGCAGCGCGGCCCTGTGCTGCGGCAGCCGGAGCAGGTCGGCGCGGCTGAGGCGGACCGTGCCGGTGCGCCCCACCACGGTGAGCCGCCAGGCGTCCTCGCGGGTCTCGGCCGCGTCGATGCCCGCGTAGGCGGCGGTCTTGTTGATCTGGAAGCCGTTCGGGCCGCCGCCCGGTTCGGCACCGCCGTGCGGCGCGAGCAGGGCGGTGGCCCGGGCCGGCCCGTCGAAGGAACGCCCGGCGCTGGTGGCCAGGAGCAGCAGCGAACCCCCGCCGACGGTCCACAGCGCCCCGCGCCGCGACACCGTCGGCGGGTCGGGCCGCGGCGACCGCAGGCCGTCGTCCGGCTCCCGGCCGGCCGGCGTGCCGTCCGGATCCCGGCCGGCCCGCGCGCGCCTGCGCCGTACGTTGCGCAGGGCGGCCGGCGCCTTCAGCACCGCGTGCGCGACGAACGCGGCGAAGAAGACCCAGGCGCCGTAGAAGTGCAGCGGATAGAAGGAACCGGGGAAGAGGTAGTCCAGCTGGATGTTGAGCACCCCGGTGACGAACTCGAAGAGCGCGCCGCCCACCAGCAGCAGCAGCGACACCCGCTCCAGCGCGTGGGCGAGCGACCGCGCCGGAGGCAGCGTGAACAGCCTCGGCACCACCGACCACAGCTTGGCCAGCAGCACCGGGATCAGCACCAGCCCGAGGGTGACGTGGACGCCCTGCGTGAGGCGGTACAGCCAGGGCGGGTCGGTCGGCCAGGCGAAGAGGTAGAAACCGAGGATCCCCTTGTCCGGGGTCTTGTCGTTGACCGGGGACAGGTCCGGGTTGTAGGCGGCGTACGAGAGCAGTCCCGTCACGAACAGGACGGTGATGCCGGCCAGCAGGACGAGGCCGAGCACCGAGGTGAACCAGGGCCCGCGCAGCGGGCTGCGCCAGAAACCCGGCGAGGACGGAAGCCGTGGGGCGAGGTCGCGCATGTCCCGACCGTAGGCCGGGACGGGGCCCCGGAACGGTCCCCGACCCATGACGAAACGCTGACGTCCACCCCGCGCACCACCGCGCGGGCGGTCCCCCGGCCTACGGTGCCGAGGTGAACCGCCTCCGCTCCGTCCCCCGCGACCTGTACGCGGCGGTGGCCGCCGCGCTGCTCGTGGCGGCCGCCGTCCTGGTCGGCCGGTACGTCTACACGTACGACGACCTGATCGTCGGCTGGCCGCCGCTGCTGGGCCGCTGGGACCCGCACGTGGGCCCCGGCACCCCGGCCGCGGTCCTGGTGGCGGCGGCGACGGTGGTGTACGGCCCGGCCGTCGCCGCCCGCCTGCCGTGGCGTGCGCTGCTGCCCGCGGCCTGGGGGGCGTCGATGGCGTGGATCTGGTCGCTGGCCCTGGTCGACGGCTGGCGGACGGGCGTCGCGGGCCGGCTCACCACCCGCCACGAGTACCTCACGGTGATCGACCGCTGGCAGGACATCCCGGCGGTCCTGCGCGACTTCACCGCGCACATCCTGATCCACTCCCCCGACAACTGGCCCGCCCACGTCGCCGGGCACCCGCCGGCGGCCACGCTCACCTTCGTGCTGCTCGACCGGATCGGGCTGGGCGGCGGGGGCTGGGCCGGGGTCTGGTGCATCACCGTGGGCGCCACCGGCTGCGTGGCGGTCCTGGTGACGGTGCGCGCCCTGGCCGGGGAGCGGCTCGCCCGGCGGGCGGCGCCCTTCCTGGTGTCGGCACCGGCGGCCGTGTGGTGCGGCACGTCCGCCGACGGCTACTTCGCCGCGGTCGCCGCCTGGGCGGTGGCGCTGCTGGCCCTCGCCGTCACCGGCCGGTCCCTGTGGTGGTCGGCGGGTTCGGGCCTGCTCTTCGGCCTGACCTGTTTCCTCTCCTACGGCCTCACGCTGCTGGCGGTGGTCGCGGCGGCCGTCCTGCTGCTGGGGCGGCGCGGGGTGCGCAGGCGGCCGGTGCTCCTCGTGCCGCTGCTGGCGGGTGCGGCGGTGGTGCCTGCGGCCTTCACGGCGGTGGGCTTCGACTGGTGGGAGGCGTACCGCCTGCTGGTGACCCGCTACTACGAGGGCGCGGCCGGCGTCCGTCCCTACGGCTACTGGGTGTGGGCCAATCTCGCCTGCACGGTGCTCATCACGGGCCTGGCGACGGCGGCGGGCCTGCGCCGGGCCGGGGGCGTGCTGGTCCGGTGGCACGGCGGGGGCGTGCGGGCCGGGGGCGGAGCGGTGGCGGACGCCCGCGGGGAGGAGATCCGTCTGGCGTTCCTCGTGGCCGCCGCGCTGCTCGCGCTGCTGGCCGCCGACGTGTCCGGTATGAGCAAGGCGGAGACGGAACGCATCTGGCTCCCCTTCGCCCTGTGGCTGCTGCCGTCCTGCGCGTTCCTCCGCCGCCCCCGCGCCTGGCTGGCGGCGCAGACGGTGCTGGCGCTTCTCCTCAACCACCTGCTGGCGACGGGCTGGTAGGGGAAAAGCGTGAGCAGTCGGCCCGCATCCGTCCTCGGGGCGCTCAGACGAGCCCCGCGAGGACGGAAAGGGGGGAGGTGCTCACGCTTCGGCCACGGTGCACCGCCCTCCGCGCCGGTCAGCCCTCGCAGCGCAGCTCCACTTCGAGGGTGGTCGGGCCGCCGGGCGGGCTGGTCAGGCGGAAGGTGCCGTCGAGCGCCGCGACGCGGCGGCGGATGCCGGTCAGGCCCGAGCCCCCGTCCTCGTCGGCGCCGCCCCAGCCGTCGTCCTCGACCAGCAGCCGCAGCCGGCCGCCCCGGCCCCGGACGGTGACCGAGGCCCGCCCGGCGCCGCTGTGCTTCGCGATGTTCGTCAGGGCTTCGGCGACCACGAAGTAGGCCGTCGCCTCCACCGCCGCCGCACACCGGTGCGGCACGTCCGTCTCGACGCGGCACGGCACCGCGCAGTCCGCCGCGAGCCCGGACAGCGCTCCCGCCAGCCCCCGGTCGGCCAGCACCGGCGGCAGGATGCCCCGCGCCACCGAACGCAGCTCCGCCAGTGCCTGTTCCGCCGCGGACTGGGCCCGCTCCAGCAGTTCGTCGGCCCCGGCCGGGTCCCGTGCCGCCATCCGCCGCGCGGCTCCCAGCAGCACGGTGACCGACACCAGCCGGTTCTGCGCGCCGTCGTGCAGGGAGCGTTCGATGCGGCGCAGTTCCGTGGCGTGGGCGTCCAGCGCCGCGGCCCGGGTCGCGGTCAGTTCGGCCACCCGCAGGGACAGGTCCGTGTCCGGTCCCGCCGCCAGAAGCCGCCGGGCCGGGGCGGCCTGGAGCCGTGCCATGCCCGGGCCGAGGCCCAGGAGGATCGCCGTCCAGCCCACGCCCAGCAGCGTCGCCGTGAACGCGTCCAGCCAGCTGTGGGCGGTGCCGACACCGATGGACGTGGTCGTCGCGTCCTCGGGGATCAGGGGCCACCACAGGGGAAAGGTGGTGTCCCGGAAGGCGCACACCGGCAGCAGGAGACCGAGCAGACCCAGCAGCAGCCCCAGCGTGCTGTGCCGCACCAGCCAGGCCAGCTCACGCCGGGTCGCCGGGTCGCCCCACGCGGACCGCAGCCGGGTGGGCGGCGGATCGGGCGGGACGATCTCGACACCCCGGCGGGAGAGGCGCTCGCGTTCCCGGCGGGCGAGTGCGTGCAGGGCGCGCAGCGCGAGGGGCGCGAGCAGCAGCCCGGCCCCGACCGGCGCGGTCACCGCCGCCAGGGCCAGCAGCACCAGCACGCCCAGCCCCCGCACCGCCGTACCGAGTCCGCCGACGAGCTGCCCCGTCGCCGTACCGGCGGCGCGCAGGGACCGTACGGCGGTCTCCCGCACGGACGTGACCGGGACCGTCATCCGCCTGCCTCCCTCCGGGCCGTACGTACCGCCTCCGGCGGGCTCGACGGGGCCGACCCTATGCCGCGGGAGCGGCCGGCGGCGGGTGCGGAGCCGGAAAGTACAGCCTGCTGTACCCCGGACCCGGCGGCCCACGGGATCGGCGGCGGGGGGTCCCGCTCCCTAGCGTCGAGAACGACCGCAAGCGACGCCGACGGAGGCCGCAGCCATGACCCACCAGGACCATCAGGACCCCTACCGCCTGGGCACACCCCAGGCCGCACCCGCCGACGGCGACGGCCCGGGCGCCGTCTCCCGCGGGGACCTCCTGCGCACGCTGCTGTGGACGGTGGTGGTGCTCAGCGCGGTCGCCAACATGGCCCTCTCCTTCGCCGGTGCCGCCACCCCGCTCCACCTGGCCAGCGGTCTGGTCACCGTCCTCGCCGCCGGCACCCTCGTCGTACGCGCCCTGCGGGGGCGGCGATGAGCACCGCCGCCGCCCCCGCGTCCGTCACCGCGCGCCGGGCGCCCGCCATCGCGCTGGAGGGCGTGACCAGGACCTACCCGGGCGGCGTCCGGGCCCTGGACGACGTGACGCTGACCGTCGGACACGGCACGTTCCTCGCCGTGATGGGGCCCTCGGGCTCCGGCAAGAGCACCCTGATGCACTGCGCCGCCGGGCTGGACTCCCCCACGTCCGGCAGCGTCCGCGTCGACGGGCGGGAGATCTCCGGACTGAACGAGACCCGCCGCACCGAACTGCGCCGCGAACGCGTCGGGTTCGTGTTCCAGGCGTACAACCTCATCCCCTCGCTCAGCGTCGAGGACAACATCACCCTGCCGCTGCGCCTGGCCGGGCGCCGCCCGGACCGGGACTGGCTGCGCACGCTGACCGAGCGGGTGGGGCTGGCCGACCGGCTCGCACACCGGCCGGCCGAGCTGTCCGGCGGCCAGCAGCAACGGGCCGCCGTGGTACGGGCGCTGGCCGCGAAGCCCGCCGTCGTCTTCGCCGACGAACCGACCGGCGCGCTGGACCTGCGCAGCGCCCACCAGGTCCTCGACCTGCTGCGGGCACTCGTCGACGACCTCGGTCAGACGGTGGTCATGGTCACCCACGACCCCGCCGCCGCGGCCCGCGCCCACCGCGCCCTGGTGATGGCCGACGGCCGGGTGGTCGAGGCCCTGGAACACCCGACGGCGCCGCACCTGGCGGACCGTCTCGTCGCGTTGGGGGAGCGGTAGCCGTGCTGCACCTCGCCCTGCGCACGGCCGCACACCGGATCACCGCACTGCTCGCCGTGGCCTGCGCGGTCCTGGGCGGCGCCGCGCTGATCACCACCACCGGCGTGCTCGCCGAGTCCGGGCTGCGTTCGCAGCTGCCGCCCGGGCGGCTCGGCGGCGCGGACGTCGTGGTCGCCGCCGACCAGGAGTTCCACCCGAGCGGGGACCTGCCCGTCGCGCTGCCCGAGCGGGCCACGGTCCCGGCCCGGCTCGTCGAGCGGCTGGCCGCCCTGCCGGGTGTCACCGCGGCCGTCGGCGACATCGGCTTCCCGGCCGCGCTGGTCGACGCCCGGGGCGGCATCACCCCCGTCGCCGAGGACCCGGGGACGGCGGGGCACGGCTGGTCCTCGACCGCGTTGCTGGCGGACGCGCGGGTGCGGGGCCGGGCGCCGTCCGGCGCGGACGAGGTCGCCGTGGACGCGCGCACGGGCCTGGCGGTCGGCGAGCGCGTCGAGGTGGTGGCGAACGGGCGTCCCGCTGCCGCCTACCGCGTCTCCGCCCTCGTCGACGCCCCGGACGGTGGCGTCTGGTTCGCGGACGGGACGGCCGCCGGGCTGGCCGCGCGCGACGCCGGGAGTGAAGGCCCGCGCGCGGGGACCGTGGACCTGATCGGGCTGCGCACCGACGCCGGTGCCCGGGACCGGGTCGCCGCCGCCGTCCGCGAGGAGGTGGCGGGCACGGGCCTGGAGGTGCGCACCGGCGCGGACCGGGGCGACGCGGTGGCGCCCGGCGCCGGGTCGGCGCGCTCGCTGCTGATCCTGCTCGCCGGTTCGCTCGGCGGGATCGTGCTGCTGATCACCGGGTTCGTCGTCGCGGGCGCGCTGGGCGTGGCCATCGCCGGGCAGCGACGCGACCTGGCGCTGATGCGGGCCGTCGGCGCGACGCCGAAGCAGATCCGCCGCCTGGCCGCCGCGCAGGCGACGGTCGTCGCGATGGTGGCGCTGGTACCGGGCGTGGCCGCCGGCTACCTGCTGGCGGGCCGCTTCCGGGACCTGCTGGCCGGCCACGACGTCCTCCCGCCCGAACTCCCCCTCACCCTCAGCCCCTTGCCCGCGCTCGCCGCGCTGCTCCTGGTGGTGGCGGCCGTACAGCTCTCCGCCCGCTGCGCGGCCTGGCGCACCTCTCGGCTGCCGGCCACCGAGGCGGTCGCCGAGTCCCGCAGCGAACCGCGCACGCCGTCGCGGACGCGGACCGGTGCGGGGCTGCTGCTGATCCTCGGCGCCTCGGCGCTCTCGGTGGTACCGCTGCTGTCCCGGACGGTCCTCGGAGCCTCGGTCACCTCCATCGCGGGCATCGTCGCCGCGATCGGCCTGGCGCTGTCCGGCCCGGCGCTGGTCAAGCGGGCGGGCGAGGCCGCCGTCCGGCGACTCGGCCCCGGCGCCGCCGCCCCGACGTGGCTGGCGCTGTCCAACGTACGGGCCTACGCCCTGCGCCTGTCGGGCGTGGTCAGTCCGCTGGCCATGGGCATCGTCTTCGTCCTGACGTACACCCTCACCCAGACGACGGTGCTGGCCGCCACCTCCGACGACACCCGGGCAGGCACCCTCGCCCAGTACGAACTGACGGCGCCGGCGCTGGGCGGGCTGCCCGACGGCACCCTGTCCGCCGTACGGGACGTGCCCGGCGTACGGGCCGCGGCACCGGCCAGGACGACCACGGTGGTGTGGGAGTACGAGGAACTGGGCGAACCCGCGGCCGAGTCCGCCTCGGCGACGGTCCTCACGCCGGACGCCCGGGGCGTCCTCGACCTCGGGGTGACCGGCGGCAGCCTGGACCGGCTGACCGGGGCCACGGTCGCCGTGAGCGGCGAGGCCGCCCGCACGCGCGGCGCCGGGCTCGGCAAACGGGTGCGCCTGGTGCTCGGCGACGGGGCCCGCGTCGACGCCCGGGTCGTCGCCGTCTACGACCGGGGCCTGGGCTTCGGCCCGGTCGTCCTCTCCCGCCGGCTGGCCGCCGGGCACACCACGACCGGCCTCGACCAGCGGGTGCTGGTCCGCACCGACGGCACGGAGGAAGCGGGGAAGGGCCTCACCGCGCTGGCCGCAGGACGCCCCGGCCTCACCGTCGCGGGCACCGCCCCGGACGCCGCGGGCGCGGACGCGCCGCCCGAGGTGTGGATCAACCTGGCGGTGGTCGTGGTGCTCCTCGGCTACCTGCTGCTGAGCATCGCCAACAAGCTGGTCGCCGCCACCGCCCAGCGCCGGACCGAGATCGCCGCGCTGCGTCTGGTCGGCACGACCCCGCGGCAGATCCGCGCGATGATGCGCCGTGAGGCCGCCGTCGTCGCCGCCGCGGCCCTGGCCTGCGGCCTCCTGCTGGCCGCCGTCCCGCTGGCCCTCCTCGGCCAGGGCTTCCTCGGCCACCCCTGGCCGGCGGGCCCCGTCTGGCTCCTCCCGGCGGTGGCGGCGACGGTCGTGGCGACCTCGTACCTCACGATCGAACTCCCCACCCGCCACGCCCTGCGCACCCCTCCGGCGGAGGGACTGCGCACGGGGTGACCCCGGGCTCGCGGCGCCGCCGCCCGGAGGCGGACAGGGGGAGGCGTCGCACGCCGACCGGTCCGTCCCCACGCCACCGGAGGGCCCGACGCCGGCACCCGACCGGGTCCGGGGCGCCGGACGGGGGCCCGCCTCGGACGACGGGACCCGCGGGTCCGGACGGACGGAGCCGGCCGCGGGGCCGGAACCGAGGCCCCCGCGGGAGCCGCGCCCACCGTCGGCCTCAGGCCGGCCTCCGGTCGCGCAGTGCCGTGCGGGCCCGCGGGACGGTCCGCGGGCCCCGCAGGCCCGCCCCGGGCGCGGGACCCGCGGGCCACCGGACGGACGGAGCCCGCCGCGGGGCCGGAACCGAGGCCCCCGCGGGAGCCGCGCCCACCGTCGGCCTCAGGCCGGCCTCCGGTCGCGCAGTGCCGTGCGGGCCGGCAGGGTCACGGCGGCGAGGGCGAGAGCCGTCGCGGTGGCGGCGAACGCGGCGTACAGGAGCGGGGGCACGTGCGGATACTCGCCGGTCAGGCCGCGCATCATCGGAGTCAGCGTGATCACGGCGATGGCGGTGCCCAGGGCCACGCCCGCCGCCGACACCAGCAGGCTCTCCCAGCCCAGCATGCGCAGCACCTGCCGCCGGGTGGAGCCGACGAGGCGGAGCGTGGTCAGTTCGCGGCGGCGGTCCAGGACCGTCATCACCAGGGTGTTGACCGCGGCGACGGCGGCGAAACCGCCCAGGACGCCGGCCATCACGTAGTTGGCCCAGGCCCCGAACTCGCGGTCCACGTTCCGCGCGAGGGCGTAGCCGGAGGCGTCGGTGACCTCGCCGAGCGCGCGGAGCGGCCCGGGGTCGCCGCCGCTGACCAGCAGCGTGTCGGCGAACGCCGACGTGACGTGGCCGTCCAGGGACGCGCGGTCCATGGTCACCGCGGGCAGGCCCAGGCCACGGCCGTAGACCGCGACGACCTCGGGGGCGGCCCTCGTGCCGTCGGGGAGGTAGAGCGGCAGCCTGTCGCCGAGTCCCACGTCCGTGGCGTCGGCGAGGGTTCGGTCGATGGCGATACGGCCCTCGCCCACCCGGTCCAGGCTGCCGTCGCGCACGTCCAGGTCCTGCACCTTCGCGAGCTGCGCGCCGGATCCCGAGACGCCCTGGGTCGCCGTCCCCTGCAACGACGTCTCGCCGCCGCCCCGGACGGGCACCAGGACCTGCGTGTCCAGCAGGCTCACGGCCGCGTCCACACCGGGGGCGCGGGCGGCCCGGTCGGCGGCGTCGGCCGGCAGACCCGCCGGGCCGGTGACGACGTGGTCGGCCGTGATGCCGTCGCGGAGCTGCTCGGCGGCGACGTGGCTCTCGCTGGTGTGCATGAAGACCAGCGTCGAGGCGAAGGCCATCGCCAGCACGATCGGGGTGATCGCGGAGGCCAGGCGGCGCGAGTTGGCGCGGGAGTTGGCCGCGGCCAGCGAGGCGGACGCGCCGCCCCCGCGCAGCAGCAGGCCGAAGAGCGCCGCGCACACCCGCGCCAGGACCGGCCCGAGCAGGGCGACGGCCAGCATGAAGAGCATGACGACGCCGAGCGAGGCGTTGGCCGCGTCGGCCCCGGCGGCGGAGGCCGCCACCCCGGCGAGCACCGAGCCGCCGACGACCGCGGCCAGCCCGAGGACGGTCCGCACGACGCCCGGCCGCAGCCGCTCCACCGAGGCCTCGGCGAGCGCCTGCCCCGGCTTGGTCCTCGCGGGCCTGCGCCCCGCCGCCCAGCCGGCGCCGAGCGCCGTGAGCAGCCCGAGACCGGTGGCGGCGAGCAGCGGGAACCCCGATACGTGCAGGTCGACCGCCTCCGGTACGGCCCCGCGGTCCTGCATCTGCCCGAACCACCAGTGGGCGAGCCCGATGCCCGGCAGACAGCCGAGCAGTCCGGCGAGCGGGGCGACGAGCAGGGCCTCGGACGCGACCGCGCGGCGGATCTGCCGCGGGGTGGCGCCCACGGCGCGCAGCAGGGCGAACTCCCGGGTGCGCTGGCCGACGGAGAGGGCGACCGTGCCGGCCGCGGTGAAGACCGCGACCAGGGTGGCGATCCCGCCGAAGGAGCCGCCGACCGCGAAGAGCGTCTCCTTGGCGTACGCCAGCCCGTGGTCCTCGACCTCGCCGCGGCCGTCGCCGGTGAGCACCTGCGCGCCGGAGCCGGCCAGGGCCTTGCCGACGGCGGCCGCGAGGTCGCCCGGGTCGACGCCGTCCCGGGCCATGACGGCGATGGCGTCGGCCCGGCCCGGGTGCCCCGCCAGCACGGACGCCTCGGCGTCGGCGAACCAGGCCACGGCGCCCCCGTCCGGCCCCTCCCCGGTGATGTCGCCGGCTCCGGGGGAGGCGAGGCCCGACACCCGGAAGCCGGCGCGGCCGTCGGCCGTCTCCAGCGCGACGGTGTCGCCCACACCGGCCCCGGCGGCACGGGCCGCTCCGGCGTCGAGGACGACCTCGCCGACGTGCGGCGCGGCGCCCTCGGTCAACGCGGTGCCGGTGAAGACGTGCGAGCCCCAGCCGTGGCCGGTGAGCGCGCCGGACGGGGCGGCGCCGCCGTGCACGGGGAAGGTGAGGTCCGCTACGGCGGCGGCCGCGCCCGGCGCCCGGGCGGCCTTCGCCGCCAGTCCCGCGTCCACGCGGGCGGTGTCCGGCAGCGGGTACGCGGTCTCCTCGGGGCCGTCGACGGTGTCGGCGACGACCCGCGCGGACTGGTCGGCCGCCGCGACGACCGGCGCGCCCGCGTACCGCTCGGCCGGCACGGAGGCGCGGATGCCGGTCTCCAGCAGGACACCGCAGGCCGCGACGATCAGCGCGGACATCATCAGCGCGACGAACGTGCCAGCGAACGAGGCGGGCTTGAAGCGGACGGCGGAACGGGCGAGACCGTTGGGCTTGAGACTCACGCCGCCACCCCCGCCCCGGCGACGGCCCCCGCCGCGGCCCCCGTACGGCCGGTGAGCGCAGCCATGCGTGCCGCGATCCGCTCCGCCGAGCCCCGTTCGAGGTGGTCGGCGAAGGCTCCGTCGGCGAGGAACAGGACACGGTCGGCCCAGGCGGCCGCGGCCGGGTCGTGGGTGACCATGACGACGGTGGCGCCGAGGGTGTCCACCGCGTGCCGCAGCAGCCCGAGGACCTCGGCGGCGGTGCCGGTGTCCAGGGCGCCGGTGGGCTCGTCCGCGAAGATCACGTCGGGGGCGGTGACCAGGGCACGGGCGACGGCCACCCGCTGCTGCTGGCCGCCGGACAGCTCCCCCGGCCGGCGCCGCGCCTTGTCGGCCAGCCCGACCCGCGCGAGCACCTCGGCGGCCCGGCCCCGGTCCTGGCGCTGCCCGGCCAGGCGCATCGGCAGCAGGACGTTCTGCTCCACGGTCAGCGACGGCAGCAGGTTGAACGCCTGGAAGACGAAGCCGAGGCGGCTGCGGCGCAGCTCGGTGAGCGCGTTCTCGCTCATGCCGGTGATCTCCGTACCGCCGAGCCGCACCGATCCGGCCGACGGCCGGTCCAGCCCGGCGGCGCACTGCAGGAAGGTGGACTTGCCGGATCCGGACGGCCCCATGACGGCGGTGAAGGTGCCGCGCGGGAGGGCCAGGTCGACGCCCGCGAGCGCGTGCACGGCGCCCGCGCCGCGGCCGTACCGCCGCCGGACCCCGCGCAGTTCGACGGCGAGACCGGGCGTGGCGGCCGGCGCCCCGGGGCTCTCGTCCGCTCCCGGCAGCTGCCCGGCCTCCTGCCGCCTGTCCTTGCGTAGCCTCATGGTCCCCGTCTCCTCATCCGTGCACAGGTGCGTCCTGCTGACGGGGGGAAGAGTGCGGGGACGGCCGCCCGCCGGGCGTCATACCCGGGAGCCAATGGGGGACCGGTACCCCGGTAGGGGGTGGCCGGACTACTGCTCCCCCGGGGCCACCAGCCCCGACTCGTAGGCGAAGACGACCGCCTGGGCGCGGTCGCGCAGGTCGAGCTTGGTGAGGACGCGGCTCACGTGCGTCTTCACCGTCTGCTCGGCCAGCACCAGGTGCTCGGCGATCTCCCCGTTGGACCGGCCGCGGGCGACCAGGGCGAGGACCTCGGTCTCGCGTTCCGTCAGGCCCTTGAGCCGCTGCGCGGGCCTGCCCCGGGCCGGGGGGCGCTGCCGGGCGAAGTCGGCGATCAGGCGGCGCGTCACGGAGGGCGCGAGCAGCGCGTCGCCGGCGGCCACGATCCGGACCGCCGCGATGAGGTCGGCCGGCGGCGCGTCCTTCAGCAGGAAACCGCTGGCGCCGGCCCGCAGCGCCTCGTACACGTAGTCGTCGACGTCGAACGTGGTCAGCATCAGCACCCGCGGCCGGTGGGTCACCCCCCGTGGCGGCGACAGCAGCCGTCGCGCCGCCTCCAGACCGTCCATCTCGGGCATCCGCACGTCCATCAGCACGACGTCGGGATGGGTACGCCGGCTCAGCTCGACGCCCTGCGCACCGTCGGGGGCCTCGCCCACCACGTCGATGTCGCTCTGGGCGGCCAGCAGCGCGGCGAATCCGGCCCGCACCATGGCCTGGTCGTCGACGATGATGACGCGCGTCGTCACGTGAAGTCCTCTTCGGTCAGCGGAAGGTGGGCTGCGACCCGGAAGCCGCCGCCGGGCAGCGGTCCGGCGTCGAGGGTGCCGCCGACGAGCCGCACCCGCTCGCGCATGCCGACGAGTCCGTGCCCGGTGCCGCCCGCTTCGAGCGGCGTGGCGGGCGGTCCGGGCGGCGGGTCGTTGACGACGAGGACGGTGAGCCGGTCGCGGCCGGGGGCGCCGGCGGGCGCCGCCACCGACAGCGACACCCGCGTCCGGGCACCCGGCGCGTGGCGTACGACGTTCGCGAGGGCCTCCTGGACGATCCGGTACGCCGAGAGCCCCACCGCGTCGGGCACCTCGGCCCCGTGCGGAGGGTCGCAGGGGGTGAAGTCCACCGGCGCGCCCGTCCTCGCCGTCGCCTCCACCAGCTGCCCGATCCGCGCGAGGCCCGGCTGGGGGGCCAGCTCGCCGTGCGACTCCTCGTTGCGCAGGACGCCGAGGAGCCGTCGCATCTCGCCGAGCGACTCCCGGGCGGTCGCCGCGATGGACGTGAACTCCTCGCGGACGTCCGGCGGCAGCGCCGTCAGGCGGTACTCCGCGGTGTCCGCCTGCACGGTGATGACGGACATGTGGTGCGCCACCACGTCGTGCAGCTCCCGCGCGATGCGGGCCCGCTCCTCCAGCAGCGTCCGCCGGCCGCGCTCGGCCTCGCTGATCGTCTCCTGTTCGGCCAGCCTGCGCCGCACCTCGTGGCGCTCGCGCAGGGCGCCGCCCAGCAGGAGCGCGATGCCGCCGAGGATGGTGAGCAGCAACTCCCCGGCGCCGGCGCCGTGGGGCGCGACGAACACCAGGCCGACGTTCGCACCCGCCGTCGCCAGCCACACCGGCAGCAGCGTCCGGCGCCGCTCGCGCAGGCCGAGGGCGAGGCAGAGGCCGACGTACCCGACCAGCTCCATGGGCGGGAACGGCCACAGCAGCCGCTCCGGGAAGTCCACGGTGAGCAGCGCCAGCGCACCGGCCACGTCCGCGGCGAAGACCACGTACCAGGCGTGCAGCGGACGGACCACGGCGAGCAGCAGCGGGGCCGCCTGCGCGACGGCCAGGGCGCTCGCCACGCCGCCGTTCAGGCCGTAGTCGGCGGTGAGGACCACGATGGTGGAGGGCAGCAGGGCGACGCTCAGCACGAACGCCACGGCCCACGGCAGCACCCGCACCCACCGCCGCGAGGCCCCCGCGAGCAGCGGGCGGGGGCGCTCCTCCTCCACTGCGGTCATGCGCACCACCCTAGGTGCCCGGCGCGCCCGTGCCGTCCCCCCCGCAGAGCCAAGCCGAGGTGATACTCCGGTAGGGGGTCGGGGACTCCGGTAGGGGGTCGGGGACTCCGGTAGGGGGTCGGGGACTCCGGTAGGGGGTCGGGGACTCCGGCTGGACCGCCCCCACCGGGACCGAACCGTGGGTGGGTTCTGCTTACGACGCCACCGGCGTCGTCGGGCCCACCAGTTCCGTCAGGACGTCCTCCATCGTCACGAAGCCCAGGACCGCGCCCGTCTCGCCGGTGACCGCGGCCAGGTGGCTGTCCTCGGTGCGCAGGGCGGTGAGGGTGTCGTCCAGGGGGGTGTCGATGCGGACGCGGGTGACGCGGTGCAGGGCGGTGCGCGGGAAGGGGCGCTCGCGGTCGGTCAGGCCGAGGGTGTCCTTGATGTGCAGGTAGCCGAGGACGGTGCCGCCGGGGCCGGTGACCGGGAAGCGGGAGTAGCCCGCGTCGGCGGCCGTGCGTTCCAGCTGGGCCGGGGTGACCGTGTGCGGGACCGTGCGCATCTTCTGGGCCGGGACCAGGATCTCGCCGACCGGGCGGGTGCCCAGCTCCAGCGCGTCGCGCAGGCGCTCGCCGTCGGCCGGGGTGAGCAGGCCGGCCTCGCTGGCGTCGACCACCATGCGGGCCAGCTGGTCGTCGGTGAAGACGGCCTCGACCTCGTCCTTCGGCTCCACCCGCAGCAGCTTGAGGAGCGTGTTGGCGAAGGCGTTGATGCCGAAGACGACCGGCTTGAGGGCGCGGGTGAGGGCGACCAGCGGCGGGCCGAGGACCAGCGCGGTGGTCGCCGGGGCGGCCAGCGCGATGTTCTTCGGGATCATCTCGCCGATCAGCATGTGCAGGTACGTCGCCAGGGTCAGGGCGATGGCGAAGGCGACCGGGTGGACCAGCGCGTGCGGCATGTGCACCGCCTCGAACACCGGCTCCATCAGGTGCGCGATGGCCGGCTCCGCGACCGCGCCGAGCACCAGGGAGGAGACGGTGATGCCCAGCTGGGCCGTGGCCATCATCTGGGAGATGTGCTGGAGGCCCCACAGGGTCATCCGGGCGCGCTTGTCGCCCGTCTTCGCGCGCGGTTCGATCTGGCTGCGGCGCACCGAGATCATGGCGAACTCGGCGCCCACGAAGAACGCGTTGGTCAGCAGCGTCAGCGCGCCGACGAGGAGCTGTACGACGGTCATCGGGCCAGCTCCCGCTCAGCGTGCGCCGACGGTTCGTGCGACGCGGGTCCGTGCGCCGGCGCGGCACCGTCCGGCGCGTGGTCGGGTGCCGGCGCGGCACCGTCGGGCACGGGGGCCGTGACGCGGAGGCGGTCGGCGCGGTGGTGGTCGACGTCGAGGACGTCGATGCGCCAGCCGTCGAGGACGACCACGTCGCCCTTGGCGGGGATGCGCGTCAGGTGGGTGGCGACCAGGCCGGCCAGGGTCTCGTACGGTCCCTCCGGCGCGGTCAGGCCGATGCGCGCCAGGTGGTCGAGGCGCAGCGAGCCGTCGGCGTCCCAGGCCGCGCGGCCGTCCGACCCGGCGGGGGCGGGCAGCAGGTCCGGCGTCTCGACCGGGTCGTGCTCGTCGCGCACCTCGCCGACGACCTCCTCGACGATGTCCTCGACGGTCGCCACGCCCGCCGTACCGCCGTACTCGTCGATGACGACGGCCATGGTGCGGGTGGCTCGCATGCGTTCCAGGAGGCGGTCGGCGGGCAGGCTGTCCGGCACCAGGAGGGGCGCGGTGGCCAGCTCGGTGACGGGGGTGGACCGGCGCCGCTCCGGCTCCAGGGCCAGCACGTCGCGGATGTGGACGGTGCCGACGACCTCGTCCAGGCTGTCGCGGTAGACCGGGAAGCGGGACAGGCCGGTGGCGTGCGAGAGGTTCGCGGCGTCGGCGGCGGTGGCGTGCGCCTCCAGGGCCTTGACGTCCACGCGCGGGGTCATGACGTTCTCCGCGGTCAGCTCGCTCAGGTGCAGGGTGCGCACGAACAGCTCGGCCGAGTCCGCCTCCAGGGCGCCCTCCGCCGCCGAGTGCTGGGCGAGGGCGACCAGCTCCTCGGCGCTGCGGGCGGACGCCAGCTCCTCGGCCGGCTCCAGGCCGAAGCGGCGCACGAAGCGGTTCGCCGTGTTGTTCAGGTGCCGGATGAAGGGGCCGAAGGCGGTGGTGAAGCCGCGCTGCGGGCCCGCGACGACCTTCGCGACGGCCAGCGGGCGGGAGATCGCCCAGTTCTTGGGGACCAGCTCGCCGACGACCATGAGGACGACGGTGGAGAGGACCACGCCGAGCAGGGTCGCCACCGTCGAGGCGGCTGAGCCCAGGCCGATCGCCGTCAGCGGGCCGCGCAGCAGCGCCGCGATCGACGGCTCGGCCAGCATGCCGATGACCAGGGAGGTCACGGTGATGCCGAGCTGGGCGCCGGACAGCTGGAGGGTCAGGGAGCGTACGGCCTTCAGGGCGCCGTCGGCGCCGCGCTCACCGGACTCGGCGGCCCGCTCCAGGTCACCGCGCTCGACGGTGGTGAGGGAGAACTCGGCCGCGACGAAGACCGCGCAGGCGAGGGTGAGCAGGAGGGCCAGCAGGAGCAGCAGGACCTCGGTCACCGTGCCACCCCGCTTCCCTCACGCACAGACGGGGGAACGGACGGGCCGGCCGAGGCGCGGCCGGTACTGGGGGGCTCCATTACGGAACGGGACTCCTTAACGGGGTCGGCGGGCGCCGGTACCAGCCGGGCGCCCGAGGGTTCTCCCTCATGGTAAAGGACGAGCAAAGAGAGCGGGAGTCCTGAGACCCCTATGCTTCTACTCGCCTGTAGAGAACGGCCGGGCCGTTCCGGTTGTTCCCCGCACGAAACGTGAAGGAGTGAACGCCTCGATGGTGTTCAAGCGGCTGCTCGGTTCCCTCGGCGTGGGCGGACCCACGGTGGACACGGTCCTCGACCCGGGCGCCGCCCGGCCGGGAGGCACGGTGTCGGGCCGGGTCCACCTGGTCGGCGGCACCGCCGACCACGACGTCGAGCACGTCGCGCTGGAGCTGGTGGCCCGTGTGGAGACCGAGCACGAGGGGGACGGCCCGGGGGGCGAGGGCGAAGGCGTCCTCGCCTTCGGCCGGCAGGTCGTCGCCGGGGCCTTCCGGCTCGCGGCGGGCGAGGAGACGAGCCTCCCGTTCACGGTGACGCTGCCCTGGGAGACCCCGGTCACCGAGCTGCACGGGCAGCCCCTGGGCATCGCGCTCGGCGTACGCACCGAGCTGGCGGTCGCCGGCGCCCGGGACAAGGGCGACCTCGACCCGCTGACCGTGGCGCCGCTCCCGGCCCAGGAGGCGGTCCTGGAGGCCCTCGGGCAGCTCGGCTTCGGCTTCCGCTCCGCCGACCTGGAGCTGGGCCGCATCGGCGGCACCGGGCAGAAGCTGCCCTTCTACCAGGAGATCGAGCTGACCCCGCCCCCGCGCTACGCCCACCAGGCCACCGAGATCGAGCTGACCTTCCTGGCCGTGCCGGACGCCCTCGAAGTGGTGCTGGAGGCGGACAAGCGCGGCGGCCCGTTCTCCGACGGCCACGACGCGCTCAGCCGCTTCACCGTCCCGCACGAGGGTCCCGCCGGCCCGCAGGACTGGAGCACTCTCGTCGACGGCTGGATCCGGGAGCTGGTCGAGCACCGGGCGTCGTACGGCTCCCACGCGGTGTACGGCCACGACTCCGGCTACGGCGGCCACGAGCCGGGCCACTCGGGCGGCGGGGCCGGGGCCGGGGCCGCCCTCGCGGCCGGAGCCGCGGGGATCGCCGGGGGCATGGTGGCGGCCGAAGTCGTCGACGAGGTGGGGGACTTCTTCGAGGACGCCGCCGAGGGCGAGGACGGCGAGGGCGACGGGTACGCCGCCGAGGACTGATAACTTCTACAGTGCTGTAGAGGTCGGGCTCGCCCCCGATCACCCCCTTCCCGTCCGCCCGGTACGGAGTACGGAGTTCTCATGGCCCTGTGGGACCGCTTCAAGGAGTCCGCGTCGCAGATGCAGACGCAGCTCGTCGCGAAGAAGAACGACCTCAAGAGCGGCGCCTTCCGCGACGCCAGCATGGCGATGTGCGCCCTGGTGGCGGCGGCCGACGGCACCGTCGACCCCGCCGAGCGGCAGCGGGTCGCCCAGCTGATCTCGACCAACGAGGTGCTGCAGAACTTCCCCGCCGACGACCTGCGCCGCCGGTTCGAGGGCAACCTGGACAAGCTGACCGCCGACTTCGCCTTCGGCAAGGTCGGCATCCTCCAGGAGATCGCCAAGGCGAAGAAGAAGCCCGCCGAGGCACGCGCCGTGGTGCAGATCGGCATCGTGATCGGCGGCGCCGACGGGGACTTCGACAAGAACGAGCGCGCCGTGGTCCGCGAGGCGTGCTACGCCCTCGACCTGCCGCCGCACGAGTTCGACCTCTGAGCCTTGAGGCCGCGCCGCCGGGCCCGCCGGCGGTGCCGTAGATTCCGTGGGCGGGCCCGCGCCGCGGGCCCGCACCGCACGTCCACCAGGGGAGCACCGTGTTCGGACTCAGCGAGATCGCGCTCGTCCTCGTCGTCGTCGCCGTCGTCCTCGCCTTCAAGAAGCTCCCCGAGCTGACCCGCTCGGCGGGCAGGTCGGCCCGCATCCTCAAGTCCGAGGCCCGCGCGACGAGGGACGCGGACGAACCGGGGACTCCGCGCGTCATCCAGGGGGAGGCGGTCCGGCGCGAGGACGACCCCGGCACCGGCGCCCAGGACACGCACCGGGCCTGACCGGCGTACCGGCGGGCGGGGTCAGGACGGGTCCTCCGGCACCGCCGACAGCAGGCTGTGCACGATCGGGCCCGCGGAACCGCCGCCGGTGACGCCCTCCTCGACCACGACGGCGACGGCCACGTTGCCCCGGTGGGCGACGAGCCAGCCGTTGTTGTCCTGGTCGTCGGAGACCTCCGCGGTACCGGTCTTGGCGCCGACCTCGCCGGGCAGATCGGCCAGGACGCGTGCCGTGCCGTCGGTGACGGTGGCCCGCATCAGCTCGCGCAGCTGCGTGACGACCTTGCCGGGGAGCGGCTCGGTGCGGGTCCCGTCCTCGTGGCCCGCGGTGACGGACGGCTGGTGGAACTCGCCGGAGACCGCGGTGGCCGTCACCGACGCCATGATCAGCGGGTTGGCCTGGACGCGGCCCTGCCCGATCATCGACGCCGCCTTCTCCGTCTCGTCCTTGGGCTCCGGCACCGAGCCGTCGTACGTCGGGATGCCGACGTGCCACTCCTGACCGAACCCGAAGTAGGTGCGCGCGACCTTGCCCAGCTCGCCGTCGTCCAGCTTGCCGCGCAGGCCGATGAAGGCGGTGTTGCAGGACTCGGTGAAGTCCTTGCGGAAGGTGGCGCCCGGATGCTCCGACGTCTCGACGTTGTGGAACTCCTTGCCCACCGTCAGGTACTTGGGACAGTCCACGACGTCGTCGGGCGCGACCGCGTCCTTGAGCAGCAGGGCGCTGCTGGTGACGATCTTCCAGGTGGAGCCGGGCGCGTAGGTGCCGGAGGCGGCGCGGTTGAAGCCGGTGGAGGGGGAGTTGGCGAGGGCGAGGACCTCGCCGTCGTCGACGCGCAGGGCGACGAGGGAGGCGTTCTTGCCGCCGGCCTTACCGAGGGCCTTCTCCGCGGCGGCCTGCCAGGTCGCGTCGAGGGTGGTGCGCGCGGGCCGGTCCGCGGTCGCCGGGTCGGGCTTCTTCCCGAAGGACGCCTCGGTACGTACGGTCTCGCCGTCGGCCCGGTCGACCAGCTCGATCGCACCGCGCGGACCGCCGCCGCCCGCGTCACCGGCGAGCCGGCCCAGCAGCGGGGCCAGGGACGGGTACGCGCCGTCCACGAGCGAGACCCCCTCGCGGTCGGTGACCTCCGGCGGGGTGCTCTCCTCGCGTTCGAGGCGGAACTTCTGCGTGTCGCTCAGCCGCGGGTGCACCAGGGACAGCCGCCAGTCCACCTTCCAGCCGCCGCCCTCCTGCTCGCGCAGCGGCAGCCGCGACTCGTACGTCCAGGTGCCCAGGCCGCTGACCGGCATCCGGGCGGTGAACGGGACGCCGAGGGTGCCGTCCTCGTCCTCCTTCGCCGCGCCGGCCGCCGCCGTCAGCTTCGGTTTCTCGATGTCGAGCCCCGCGGTGAAGCTCTGCAGCACCTCCTGCGCCTTCGCCGGGTCGGTGGTGCGGCCGGCGGCGTCCGGCAGGCGCCCGGCCGCCCAGTCGGCGAGGAAGGCACGCGCCTGCCGCAGCGCGGCCGGGTCGGGTCCGTCGTCGCCGCGTGCGAAGGGGCCGAACCCGGCGGCGTACGAGCCGCCCGCGGCGATCGCGAGCACGAGCGCCACGGCGGCGACGGCCCGCACACCGTTGCGGGGCCCGCGACCGCGGGGAGGGGCGGAGCGGGGGGAGCCGGCGGGGTAGGAGGAGTGCGAGGAGTCGGACATCGGGAAGTCCTTGTCGGTCAGCGGCCGGGGCCGGGGTCGGTGAAGAAGTCGAGGATCGTGTCGGTCGCGTCCAGGGCCTTGCTGACGGGGCCGAACCCCTCGGGCGGGGGGACGGTCGAGCCCGGCCAGGTGTGACCGGCGCCGTGGACGACGAGGAGGCGCACGGTGCCGCCGTGCCGGGCGCCGCTCCCGAGCCGCCACACCGTCCGCTCGTAGCCCTTCTCCTGCCGCGTGACCGGTTCGCCCGCGTCCCCGGCCGCCGCGAAGACCGCCGCGGTGTCCCGGGCCGACCGGGTCGGCAGGACCGGTTCCCCGGGGTCCGGCGGCGGGGAGGGCAGCCCGGCGAGGGGCCGGACGGGGTCGGCGGCGCCGTGGACGACCATGACGGGGACCGGCCCGGTGGGCTCCACGGCGGCGTCGCCGGTGGGCAGTTGACCGGAGACCGAGGCCGCGCCGGCGACCAGCCCGGGGCGTTCGGCGGCCATCCGCAGGGCCATCGAGCCGCCGTTGGAGAACCCGGCGACGTAGACCCGGCCGGGGTCGGCCCGCTCGGTGCGGACCAGGTGCGCGATCAGCGCCTCGGTGAACCGCACGTCCCGGCCGGGGTCCGGGCGCTGCCTCGTGGCCCGGGTGCCCGCGCCCCAGCCGTGGCCGAGACCCTCGGGGAAGGCGACGAGCATGCCGCGCACGGCGGCTGCCCGCTCCAGCCGGGTCCTGGCGCGCAGCTCGGCGGCGTCGGCGCCACGGCCGTGGAAGGCGACCACGAGGGGCCGCGAACCGTCGGCACCGGGGGCGGGTACGGGCCGGTGCAGGAGGTAGCGGCGGACGTCACCGTCCACGCGGAGCCGCCCGCGGACCTCGGGCCCCGGGGTGGCCGTCCCGGCGCCGCCTCCCGTGCCGCCGGCCGGGGCGGACGGGCCGGACGGGACACCCGACGGCGGCGCCGCGTCCGGCCGGTCGGAGTCGGCGGCGCAGCCGGACAGCGGCAGGACGACGGAGAGGGCGAGCACACCGGGCCACCGGCGGGAACGGTCACGGAAGGAGCGCATGGCCCGAGGAGAGCAACCCCGCGGAGCCCCTGTCCAAGACCGATATGGATGTCCGGTCGATCAATCCCCGATATGATTACTGGTCGTGGACCTGGTGCGGCACCTGGAGTGCTTCGTGGCTGTTGCAGAAGAGTCACACTTCGGGCGTGCCGCGGCCCGGCTCGGCATGGCCCAGCCGCCCCTGTCGCAGCGCATCCAGCGGCTGGAGAAGGAGCTGGGCGTCCGTCTCTTCGAGCGCACCAGCCGTCAGGTGACGATCACCGAGGCGGGCACGCTGCTGCTCACCGAGGCCCGTGAGCTGCTGGCCCGCGCCGAGTCCCTGCGCAGTGCCGCCCGCCGCATCCGGGACGGCGAGAGCGGCATGCTGCGCGCCGCACTGTCCCCCGACATCTCCGGCGAGACCGTCGCCGCGCTGCTGGCGGACTTCCGGCGCCGGCACGCGGGACTCCGCCTGGAGCTGCACGAACTGACCACCGCCCAGCAACTCGCCGGTTTCGCCGCCCACGAGCTGGACGTCGGCCTCATCCACCACCCCTGCGACGTCACCGGCCTGGAGCTGGGCCCGGTGCTCCGCCGCGACCTCGGCGTCCTGCTGCCGCGGGGCGCCCCGCAGACGGAGCTGGACGAGGTGCCGCTCGCCGCCCTCACCGGGTACGACCTGGTCCTCTTCCCGCGCGCCGACGCCCCCGCGGTCTACGACGACCTGCTCACCTCCTGTGCCCGGGGCGGCTGGACGCCGGCCACCGTGCGGCACGGCCAGGGGGCGAGTTTCGTCCGGGGCCTGGTCCTGTCGTCCGGGGCCGTCGCCCTCGGGCCCCGCGACACCCGGCTCGTGATCCCCGGCGACCAGGACCTGGTCTGGCGCCCGCTGGCCGGGGCCCCGCCCGTCTGGCGGCACTCCGCGGCCTGGCCCAAGGGGCGCGGCGACGCCGCCGTGGGCGCCTTCGCGGACGCGGCGACCCACGCCCTGCGCACCACGGCCGACGCCCACTCCGAGGCACCCGCCCGGCCCCTGCACCTCCGCCCGGCATCGGAGTTCTGGCTGTGACCGACACCGCCGCCATCGGCTGCCCGCCCGCACACCGTCCGACGGCCACTGCCGCCGGCCGCCCGCAGGCACGCCGTTCGACCACCACCGCCACGCCCTACGGCCGCCTGCCCGCGCCCCGCTGGACCGCCGCCACCTCGGGCCGCCCGCCGACCACCACCGCCTCCGGCCGCCCGCAGGCACGCCGTACGACCACCACCGCCGCCGGCCCTCCACAGGCGCACCCCGCGACCACCACCGTCCGCCCGCCGAACCACCCGCCGACCGCCGCTCCCGGGACCGCCACGCCCGCCGCAGCGAGCCGGCTGCTGGGCACCCGCCCGGCATCGGAGGTCCGGGCATGACCGACACCGCCACCGCCGCCCGGCTGAACGCCGCCTTCGCCGACGCCGGGGTCACCGGGTGGCTGCACGCCGTGGACATCGACTCGGGGGCACAGGCCGGGACCGGGGCCGATCAGCCGGTCTGCACGGCCAGCGTCCACAAGCTGTGCGTACTGGTGGCGCTGCACGAACTGGCGGCGGCCGGGGCGCTGGACCTCACGGAGCGGATCGAGTGCCCGCCGGCCGGACGCACGCCGGGGCCCACCGGGCTCGCGGCCATGCTCGACCCGGTCCAGCTGTCGCTGCGCGACGCCGCCTTCCTGATGATGTCGGTCAGCGACAACACCGCCGCCGACCTGCTGGTGCGCCGGGTCGGTCTGGACGCCGTGAACCGCACCACCGCGCGGCTCGGCCTCACCAGGACCCGGGCGGTGCACGGCTTCGGCGAGATGCTGGGCACCATGCGCGAGGACGCCGGGCCCGACGGTGCCCGGGCGCTGACCGACCCGCGTGTCATCACCCGGCTGCGTGCCCTGGACCCGGCCCGCACCAACCGCAGCACCCCCCGGGACATGACCCGCCTGCTCGGCGCGGTGTGGCGGGACGAGGCCTGCCCGCCCGAGTACGGCGCCGCGATGCGCCGGATCATGGGGCTCCAGGTGTGGCCGCACCGCCTGGCCTCGGGATTCCCCTTCGACGACGTGCACGTGGCGGGCAAGACCGGCAGCCTGCCGACCCTGCGCAACGAGGTCGGCGTCGTCGAGTACCCCGACGGCGGCCGCTACGCCGTGGCAGTCTTCACCCGCACCGCCCACACCGCGGCCGTGCTCCCGGCGGCGGACGCGGTGATCGGCACCGCCGCCCGGATCGCGGTGGACGCCCTGCGGACCCCGTAGCGGACATATCGGGCGCTTTATCTCATTCGGGGGTACATAATCAGAACATGAGTACGGCAACGTATGTACTGCTGGCCGCGCCCTCGGGCGGGCTGAGGGTCGCGGTGGTCTTCATCATCGGGCTGGTGGTAGCCGGCGCGCTGATCTGGGCCGTACGCACGGGCATGCGGGTCATGGACCGGGAACCCGACCGCCCCCGCGCCGACGAACAGCCGCACCTCCCCGCCACGGGCGCCGTCCGCGAGGAGCGGGAGATGCGCGAACCCGACGAGATCCCACTGAGCGAGGACGGAAGCCCTCGGCTGATGCCCTACGAGCTGCACCACTCGGGCAGCCGCCGCGGCGAGGACCAGAGCCGGCGCCGCTGGCTGCCGGGCTCCAGCGGGTCCTTCGGCAGCGGCGGGCCGGGGCACGTCTGAACCGCCCGCACGACACAGCGGCCGGGACACCCTCCCGGCCCCCTCCGCCGACGAGGGGTGCGGCACGGCCGAGCGGTCGGAAAACCGCTCGTGTCCGCGCCCGAGCCCCCGCTGCCGTCGGCTCCATGAAGCGCGCCAGTGCGTCCTCGATGACGACGCCGGGAACGTCCCGGCGCGCTGACTGCTGACCCAAGTCCGAAGCCCCGGGGCGAGTGCCCCGGGGCTTCGTCGTGTGGTGCTCGTCCTGGACCGTCCCGAGGAGACCACCGTGCCCGACCAGGACCGGCACCCCCAACCCGGCCGGCACCCTGCCCACGCCGACGCCCACGACCCTGCCCACGCCCACGACCACCGGCGCCTCGGCCGCGAACTTGCGCTGTTCGACACCGACCCCGCCATCGGCGCGGGCCCAGGCGGTGATCGGCGCGCGGGAGGCCCGGGACGGCGATCTGGTCGGCGTACGCCTGCGGGACGGCCGCCACCCCGGCCGGCTGTCCGGCACCGAGCTGCTGCGCCGGATCGCCGACCGGGTCGGGGCACGCGGCCCCGAGCTGTGGGAATCGGCCTGAGGCCGCGTAGGGTCACCGGCGCCCCGCACGCACCGTAAGGAGCCTCGCCGTGACGACCCCCGCCGACCAGCAGCAGCCCGTTCCGGTGATCATCGACTGCGACACCGGCATCGACGACGCCCTGGCCCTGCTGCTGGCGGTCCGCCACCCGCGCCTGGACCTGCGCGCGGTCACCTGTGTCGCCGGGAACACGGACGTGGCGGGGGTCGTACGGAACACGCTGACCGTGCTGGAGCACGCCGGCGCCCCGGACGTCCCGGTCGCCCGGGGTGCCGAGCGGCCGCTGATCGAGGGCGTGCGCACCGCCCGGCACGTGCACGGCGCCGACGGCATGGGCGACCTCGGCCTGCCCGCCCCCACCCGCGCCCCCGCCGACGTGGACGCGGTGACGCTGCTGCGCCGGGAGATCCTCGCCGCCCCGCGCCCGGTCACGCTGATCCCCACCGCGCCGCTGACCAACATCGCGCTGCTGCTGCGCACCCACCCGGAGGTCACCGGCAACATCGAGCGCATCGTGTTCATGGGCGGCGCGGTGGCCACCGGCAACGCGACGCCGGTCGCCGAGTTCAACGTCTGGCACGACCCGGAGGCCGCCGCGATCCTGCTCACCGCCGGGGTGCCGATCACCATGTACGGCCTGGACGTGTTCGAGCGGGTGATCGTGCCCGGCGCCGACGTGCGGCGGCTGCGGGCGAGCGCCGAGCCCGGCACCCGGCTGGCCGGCGAGCTGCTCGCCCACCGCGGTCCGGCCACCGACGCCACCGACCCCGGCGGCGGGCTCGGCGACGCGGGCGCGGTCTGCGCGGTGATCGACCCGGAGGGCCTGACCACGCGGCGGCTGCCCGTCGAGGTGTCCCTCGCCCCCGGCCCCGCCCGCGGCCAGACGCTCGTCGACCGCCGCGCACGTGTCGGCGAGTCCGAACTCCACGACGGCATGCGCGAACAGCCGCTGGTGGACGTGGCGCTGGACGTGGACGTGGCCCGGTACGTGCGGCTGTACCTCGGGGCGGTCGAGCGCACGGAGGCGTAGTCACCGGCGCGTCGCGGGCGCGCGGGTTCGCTTTTCGGGTGATCTGGACAGACGTAACAGATCAGCTCGTGCCGCCCGCACGCACCGCGAAGGAGGCCGCGTGACCGTACGCAGCACCGCCGGCACCCCCGACCTGTCGTCCCAGGACCCCAACTGGTGGCGGCAGGCCGTCATCTACCAGGTCTACCCCCGCAGCTTCGCCGACGCCGACGGCGACGGGCTCGGGGACCTGCGCGGCATCACCCAGCGCCTGACCCACCTGGCCGCGCTCGGCGTGGACGCCCTGTGGCTCAGCCCCTTCTACCCCTCCGAACTGGCCGACGGCGGCTACGACGTCGACGACCACCGCGACGTCGACCCGCGCCTGGGCACCCTGGACGACTTCGACGCGATGACCGCCGAGGCCCACCGGCTGGGCCTCAAGGTGATCGTCGACCTGGTGCCCAACCACACCTCGCACCGCCACGCGTGGTTCCGCGAGGCCCTGCGGGCGGGGCCCGGTTCCGCGGCCCGCGACCGGTACGTCTTCCGGGACGGCCGCGGCGAGCACGGCGAACTGCCGCCCACCGACTGGCAGTCCGTCTTCGGCGGCAGCGCCTGGCAGCGGGTGCCCGACGGACAGTGGTACCTGCACCTCTTCGCACCCCAGCAGCCCGACCTGAACTGGGAGAACGAGCAGGTCCGCGCCGACTTCCGCACCACCCTGCGGTTCTGGTGCGACCGGGGCGTCGACGGCTTCCGGGTCGACGTGGCGCACGCGCTGGTCAAGGACCTCTCCGAGCCGCTGCGCGACCTCGGCGCCCCCGAGCTGAGCGGCGAGGCGGCCCTCGCCGAGTTCGCCCCGGGAACCCACCCCTTCTACGACCGGGACGACGTCCACGAGGTCTACCGGGACTGGCGCAAGATCCTCGACGCCTACTCCCCGCCCCGCACGGCCGTCGCCGAGGCCTGGGTCCCGGGCGCCCGGCGCGTGCTCTACGCCCGCCCGGACGAACTCGGCCAGGCCTTCAACTTCGAGTACCTCCAGACCGGCTGGGACGCCGCCGAGCTGCGCGAGGTCATCGCCGGGTCGCTGGCCGACGCGCGGGCCGCCGGGGCCTCGGCGACCTGGGTGCTGTCCAACCACGACGTCGTCCGGCACGCCACCCGCCTCGTCCTGCCGCCGGGCACGGACCCCGACGCCTGGCTGCTGTCCGGCGGCAGCGCACCCTCCGTCGACACGGCGGCCGGACTGCGCCGGGCCCGCGCGGCGACGCTGCTGATGCTGGCGCTGCCCGGATCGGCGTACGTCTACCAGGGCGAGGAGCTGGGGCTGCCCGAGGTGGCCGACCTGCCCACCGAGGTCCTCCAGGACCCGATCTGGGAACAGACCGGGCACGTCCGCAAGGGCCGCGACGGCTGCCGGGTGCCGCTGCCGTGGACGACGGACGGACCGTCGTACGGCTTCGGCGCCGGCGGCGCGTGGCTGCCGCAGCCGCCGCACTTCGCCCGGTACGCCGTCCAGGCCCAGGACGGGGTGGCGGGCTCGACGCTGGAGCTGTACCGCACGGCCCTGCGCCTGCGCCGCAAGCTGCTCGACGGCGAGGCGCTGACCTGGTCGGACGACGTGCCGGCCGGTGTGCTGCGGTTCGACCGCTCGGACGGCTGGCGCTGCGTGGCCAACCTCTCCGACCGGACGGTCGACCTGCCGGCCGGTGAGGTCCTGCTGAGCAGCGCACCGCTGGAGGACGGGCGGCTGGGCCCCGACACGACGGTGTGGCTGGGCCTGTGACGGGCCGGTGAGGCCGGCCCCGGCGACCCGCTCGCGCGTCCGCCGGGGCGTGGCCGCCCGCCCGGCACGGTCCCGGCGGCGGGGCCGGGCCCTGGTGGGGCGCCGGGGTGCCGCGGGCGGGTCAGAGGGGCGGCTGTGCGGGTGCCGGGCCCAGGGTGGTCGTGCCGGGCGCGGTGCGGTGTCCGAGGCCGGTGCGGTACGCGTCCAGGGCCGCCTCCACGCGGCCGGTGCGGCGCAGCAGGTCGCCGAGGAGCCGGCACAGGTCGGCCAGGTCGCCGGCCGCGCCGGCCCGCTCCAGGAGGCTCAGCGCACGGACGTAGTGCTCCTCGGCGGTCTCGGTGTCCCGGGCGTCCTCGGCGATGATGCCGAGCAGCCGGTGCGCGCCCGCTGAGTGCACCGCGCCGCGCTCGGAGGAGAGGTCGTCCAGGACGCCGTGCAGCAGTTCGGCGGCCTCGGCCGACTTGCCGCGCCGGTGCAGCACGTCGGCCAGTTCGACGGCGACCTGGCTGCTGTAGAGGGTGGCGCGGTTGGCCGACAGCATCCCGAGGGCCTCGCGCATCTCCTCCTCCGCGCGCGGGAGTTCGCCGTTCTGGGCGAGGACGTAGCCGCGCATCCAGTGGCAGTTGGCCAGCTCCGTGCGCAGTTGCAGCGTGCGGTACAGCTCGGCCGCCTTGGCGAGCGAGGCATCGGCGTCGGCGAGGCGGCCCTCGGCGAGCAGGGTGCGGGCGACGGACCGGTGCATGCGGGCCACCAGCGCCGGGTCACCGGCGGTGGGGGCGAGGGAGAGGGCGAGTTCGGCGGCCTGGGCGGCGCGCGCGTGGGCGCCCATGTCCATGTACGGGCCGATCGCGCTGGCGTAGAGCAGCAGCAGCGCGTCGGGGTCGTGCAGGCCACCGCGGTTCAGCTCGTCGAGGGTGGATTCCAGGAGGTAGACGGCGTACCGCAGTTCACCGGCGAGGTAGTGGGCGAGGGCGCGTCCGCGCACGGCGGGCACGCGGGCGGGCAGCGGGGCGCCGGCCTCGGCGAGGCACTGCTCGGCCCGCTCGAAGTACTCCCGTCCGACGGTCAGTTCACCCGTCTCCACGGCGCACTCCCCGAGCCCGAGCAGCGCGGCGGCCCGTTCCTCGGCCAGTTCGTGCTCCTCCGCCTCGGCGAGCAGCCCGGCGTACTGGCCGGCCGCCTCCTCGGCACCCCCGGTGGCGAGGGTGCGCTGCGCCTCGGTGAGCCTGAGGCGCAGGTCGGTGGCGAGGTGGGCGGGGCGTCCGGTGGCCAGCTCCTCGTAGCCGACGCCGAGCCGCTCGGCGAGGTGGCGCAGCGCGTCGTCGGAGGGGCGGACGCGGCCGGCCTCCAGGGTGGAGATGTAGGCGGGCGTGTAGGCCGGTTCCGCCAGCTGGCGCTGGGTCAGTCCGCGCTCGGCCCGCAGTCGCTGCACCCGGCGCCCGACGGCGTTCCGGTCGTCACGGTCACCCACTGCCGACTCCCCCTGTGGCTCTTGCCGTTCGACTCGGACGGCTCTAGGTTAAACCGCGTATTAAGTGCGCTTAACCGTGCTTGACACACCCGCTGATCCCGCAGAGGACACCGTGCCCGGACGCACCCGCACCGCCGAACGTTACGCCAGGGCCCTCGCCGCCGCCGTCGCCGCCGTGGCCTGCCTGCTGCTGGCCGCGAACGCGGTCCCCGCCGACACGGCACCCCGCACCTCGCCGTCGGCACCGGTACCGGCGCCGGAGCCCGACGGCGCCCCGCCCGTCCGGGAGCCGGCCTCGGCGGTCGGCTAGCGGGGCCTGCCCCGGGCGCCTGTGTCCGGCACCCGGGGGCACCCCGGGAGAGGCACCGGGCGGACCGTCGGCGGCGGGGGCGGCGCTCAGCCCTGGGTCTGCAGGCGGCTCAGTTCGCGCTGCACGTGGTCCAGCGCGCCCTCGCGGCTGCCCGGCACGCGACCGCGCAACGCGGCCAGCGGCGGGCCCAGTTCGCGGGCCCGCACCGCGTCGCGGATCCGCCCCCACTGGTGGTGGGCCCGGTCGGCGGCCGCCTCCACGGAGGGCGCCTGCGGGGGCTGCCCGGCGCCGAGCCGGGTCTCGGCCACCGCCAGCCAGGCCCGGCAACTGCGCACCGGGTCCCCCGCGAACATCGCCAGGTCGGCCCGGACCTCGGCCCAGTGCAGCGCGTCCTCCGAGGCGGGCCCGTACGCGTGGGCCGCGGCCCGCTCGTGCCGGGCGGCGAGCGCGTCGGCGTCCCCGTGCCGCCCGGAGCGCACCGCGGCGGCGATGACGGCGTGCGGGTCGCCCGCCACCGGTCCCGGCGCCGTCAGCACCAGGTCCGTCGAGGCCACCGCGCCGCCGCCCGCGGGATCGGCGGCCGCGGCGTCGGCGGCCGCCCGGGCCAGCGCCTGCTGGTGCAGCACGTCCGGCGGCGGCCGGTGCCCGCTGCGCAGGATCGTCGCGACGCCCCGCATGTACGCCGGTACGGCCACCGTCCGCCGCGCGGGCGGCGGCGCGACGCGGCCGTAGACGGCGTTGTTGCGTCCGCAGTCGAGCGGGTTGGCGCGCAGCCACTGCCAGGTCTCGTGGTCGGCGTGCAGGTCGAGCAGCAGCGTCGTCGCGCCGCTCGGCCGCAGCCGCAGCTCCTCGCGGATCCAGTGCCAGGGCAGGGCGGTGTAGCGGACGGTCGCCGGGGTCGTGCGGGCCAGCGCCAGGTGCGGCAGGCGCTGGCGCCGGTCCAGCTGGAGCTGCCCGGCGACGTAGACGGTGAGCGGTCCGGGGGCCGCCGCGGCGGCCCGCAGCCGGGTCAGGACGGCCTGCGGCTCCAGCGGGTCGGCGAGTTCGACGACGTTCGCCGTGTCCGTGCCGGAGAGCACGGCGGGCGGCACGGCCGCGAGCACGGGGAGCACCGAGGCGGCGTCCACCAGGCACCCGCGGCCCACGGGCGCCGCCGCGAGCAGCAGCACGGTCCCGGGCATGTCCCCGCCCCCTGTCGTTCCCTGTCGTTCCGCGTCGATCACGTACGGCAGCACCGTAGCCGCTGCGACCGCGCTGCGGTGCCTCCGGGCGTCCGGCACCCGCGCGACGCGCCGCCCCGCCCGTGCGTGCCGCGGCCCGGGCGCGTCTCCCGGCCCCTCGTACGTGCTCCGCCCCGTGCGCGCCCCGCCCCGTGCGTGCCGCGCCCCGTACGTGCCCCGGCCCGGACCCCCACGGCCACACCCGCGGACGCCCCCCGCCGCCCGGTGCCTCCGGACGCCCGGCACCCGCGCGTGCGCACGTGCGCGCTGCCCCGCCCGCGCGTGCCGCAGCCCGAGCGTCTCCCGCCCGTACGTGCCCCGCCCCGTACTGCCCCGCCCCGTACTGCACCGCCCCGCACGTGCCCCGCCCCGTACGTGCCGCGGCTCGGGCTCCTACGGCCATACCGGCGGGCGCCCCGCCCGCCGTACCGCGAAGACCGTGGTGTCGTCCCCCAGCCGCCCCAGGCAGTGCCGCAGCGTGCCGTCGCGCACGACGTTCACCAGCCGCTGCGGCGAGGTGTCCGACGGGTCGCCCGCGACGGCCGCGACGACCGCCTCGCTGTGCGGGTAGAAGGCCCCGTCGGGATCGCGGGCCTCGGTGACCCCGTCGGTGACCAGCAGCAGCGTCTCGTCCGCGGCGAGCCCGGTGCGGGCGACCGGGAGGACGGAACCCGGCGTGAGCTCGCTCATGCCCAGCGGCAGACCGCCGGTGACCGGCAGCGGACGGACTCCGCCGGGACCGACCGCGAGCGGCGGCTCGTGGCCGAAGTTCACGATCTCCACGGCGTCCGGCTGGTCGATGCGGAACCCCACCAGGACGGCGGTGGCGAAGCGGTCCCCGTCGGCCCCGCCGAGGGCCGCGGTGTGCGCGCGGTGGCGGAGCATGCGGATCTCCAGGTGTCCGGCGACCACGGCGAGGTCCGCCTCGTGGTAGGCGGCCTCGCGGAAGGTGCCGAGCAGGGCCGCGGCCGCATCCACCGCGCCGAGCCCCTTGCCCTGCACGTCGCCGAGGAGGACGCGGGTGCCGTGCGGGCCCGGCTGGATGTCGTAGAAGTCGCCGCCCACCCGCGCCTCGCTGTCCGCGGCGAGATACACGGCGGCGTGCTCCAGGCCGCCGAAGCCCACCGGCAGCGGCCGCAGCACCGTGCGCTGCGTGGTCTCCGCGATGTCCCGCATGTGCAGCATGCGCCGCTCGCCCGCGACCCGGAAGGCGGCGGCCACCACGGCGACGAGCCCACCGATGACGACGAGCATCAGCCCGGGCAGCCCGGTCTCGTCCCGGTGTCTCCAGACGCTGTCGGCGAGGATGTAGACGCCCAGGGACAGCACCGCGAACACGGCGGTGCCGCGCACCCCGCAGAGCGCGGCGGCGACGCCGGGGACCAGGACGGTCCAGGCCACGATCTGGAACACGTTGGTGGTCACGTCGGCCACCGCGATGGCCGTGAGCATCAGGAACGGGACCAGCCAGGCGACGCTGTGGCCGTGCACGCTGAGCAACGCGTGCCGGGACTCGGCGGCGGTCCGTCCGACGGCCCAGGACAGTCCGCCGAGCACCTTCCGTCCGCCACGCACCGGGTCTCGCACGTGTCCCCTCACACGGCACAGCCAAACACGCCCCCGCCGGGCCCGCATCCGGACTTGCCAGTCCCGGCGCCCAGGTGTGCCCTGGTAGACGGGGGCAGACGGGGCGAGGCGAGAGGAGTGCGCCCATGGCTCACGCGATACCCGCACACACGACGGCCACCGGCACCCGCACCGGCCCGGACCCCGGCCCCCCGGGGCGCACGACACCCGACGTCTTCGGCAGGAGGACCCACCTCCTGATGAAGTGGGCGATGCCCGTCGTGACCGCCCTGGTCTACGGCTACTGGGTCGCGTCCGTCCGCCGCCACGGCGGCCCCATCACCGGCTGGAACCTGCTGATCGGCTTCCTGTCGGTGCTCGTGTTCGCCGTCCTCTACTTCGCGGTCCGCGCCGTCTCCCGCCGACTGCCGCGCGAGGCCCACGCGGCCCTGTGGGGAGCGTTCGCGGGCAGCGCGCTGGGCTTCCTGTACTCCGGCAGCGGCGTCGCCATGTTCACCTGCATCCTCGCCTCCCTGCTGCTCGCGGCGGCGGTGACGGCCACGCTGATCTACCACTACTACACCCGCCGGGACGCGGCGGACACCCGCGCGGCCTGGGAGGCCCGCGAGGCCGGGAAGGCCCACGACGCCCGGACGGCGGTCCGGGAGGCCCGCACCACCTGACCGGCGCGTCGCCGGGGGCCATTTGCAGTCACGCCGGTCGCCCGGCGGGCCCGCGGGGGTTTGTCTCGAAGGGTGCTCCCACGCCTCCGGGGCGTCCTGTCGGCCGTCCTGCTCGCCCTCGCCTGCCTGCTCGCGCCGTGCGCCACGCTGGCGGGCTGGGCGGTGCACGGTCCGGCCGACACCGACCGCTACGTCGCGGCCGTCGCGCCGCTCGCCGACGATCCCGACGTCAGGGAGGCGGCGGCCGACACGCTGGGCGACGGCTTCACCGGGCTCGTCGACGAGGTCACGGCCGGCCCCGTGAGCGGCAGCGTGCGGCTCTTCGTGCGGGACGCGGCCCGCTCGTTCACCCGTACCGCGGCCTTCCGCGAGGGCTGGGACGCCGCCAACCGCACCGTCCACGCCGCCGTCCTGCGCGCCCTGCGCGACGACGGGGCGGCCGGGCGCCCGGTCACCGTCGACCTGGCCCCCGTCACCGAACGCGTGCGGGACCGGCTCGCCGAGGACCACGTGCCCTTCGCCCGGCGCATCCCGGTCCGGCACACCGCGGTCACCGTGCTCCCGGCCCACGAGACGGACCGGCTCAGGAAGGGCTACCACGTGCTCGACGTCGCCGCCGTCTGGCTGCCGCTGGCGGCCGTCGTCTTCGCGCTCACCGGCATCGCCCTCGCCGCCCGCCGCCGCCGCGCCGTCACCGCCGCCGGGATCGGCACCGCCCTCGGCGGGGCGCTGCTCGCGCTCACCGTCGTGGTCGGCCGCCGGCTGACCGTCGCCGAACTCCCCGGCCCGGTGGACGGCCCCGCCGCGGGCGCCGTCTACGACGCCCTCACCGAGACCCTGCGCACCGCCTCCTGGCTCCTGGTCGCCCTCGGCCTGACGGTCGCCCTGGTCTCCTGGCTCACGGACCGCTACGGACACCGGCGGCACCGCCGCCCCCGGGCGCCGCGGGCCGCCGAACCGTCACCGCCCCGGCCGACGCGCACCGGGCTCTGAACCCGGAGTCCGTGCGGGAGTCGCGGTCCGGGGCGACGCCGGTCGGGGAGGGCGGCTCAGACGCCGATGTCGCGGCCGTCCGCGCGCCACACCGCCACGACGGCCGGGCGCACGATCTTCCCCGGTCCGTCGGGCCAGTTGCTGGCCGGCCGCTCCACGGAGGCGCCGTCGACCTCGCCGGGGTGCTGCACGGCGACCAGGACCCGCCGGTCCTGGACGAGCGGACCGCAGGTCTCCGCGCCGGTCGGCACGGTCAGGAACTGCTTCAGCTCGCCGCGCCGGTCGCCCTTGGTCGCCACGCCGAAGAGCCCGTCGTGGGTGCCGAGGGCGTTACCGTCGGTGGAGATCCACAGGTTGCCGTGGTCGTCGAAGGCGACGTTGTCCGGGCAGGAGATCGGGCTGACCCGGTCCTTGGGGAAGCCCGCGAAGTAGGTCGCCGGGTCCTCCGGGTCGCCGGCGACGAGGAACAGCGACCAGCCGAACCGGGTGGCGTCGGCCCGGCCGCGGTGCTCGGTCAGCTCCAGGACGTGACCGTGCTTGTTGGCGTTGCGCGGGTTGGCCTCGTCGGGTCCCGCGTAACCGGCCTTGCCGCGGTTGGTGTTGTTGGTGAGGGCGACGTACACCTTGCCGGTGGTCGGCGACGGCTCGATGTCCTCGGGCCGGTCCATCTTGGTCGCGCCGACCTTGTCCCCGGCGAGCCGCGTGAAGACGCACACCTCTTCGGCGCTCATCCCCTCGACGTGCGAGACGGCACCGCGCTCCGTGGCGGTGACCAGCGGGATCCACGTGCCGCCGCCGTCGAACTCGCCGTCGCGCGGCAGCGTGCCCGTCCCGTCGACCTCGATCGCCGGGGAGTCGCCGTCGAGCCTGGCGACGTACAGGGTGCCCTCGTCGAGCAGCGACAGGTTGTGCTCGCGCGCCCCGCGGGAGGTCCCGTGCCGCATCCGCTTGCTGCCGACGAACTTGTAGAAGTAGTCGAACCGCTCGTCGTCGCCGGTGTAGACGACCGGCCGGCCGTCGTGCGTCAGGCGTACGGTCGCCGCCTCGTGCTTGAACCGGCCGAGCAGCGTGTGCTTGCGCGGGGTGGAGTCCGGGTCGTACGGGTCGAGTTCGACGACGTACCCGAAGCGGTGCACCTCGTTCGGCTCCCGCGCCACGTCGAACCGCTTGTCGAACCGCTCCCACTTGCGCTCGGTGGCGCCGGTCCCGATGCCGTACCGCTTGTCGGTGGGGCTGGAGGCGTTGGCGAAGTACTGGTTGAAGTTCTCCTCGCCGTGCAGCGTCGTGCCCCACGGGGTGGTGCCGCCGGAGCAGTTGTTGAGGGTGCCGAGCACCTTGCGGCCGGTGCGGTCGGCGGAGGTCTTCACCAGGTCGGACCCGGCGGCGGGTCCGGTCAGCCGGAACTCGGTGGTGGCGGTGACCCGCCGGTTCAGCCGGTGCCGCGTGACGGGCGTCAGCCGGCCGCTCCCGCGCTCCTCCTCCACGGCGACGACGGACAGCCCGTGCGCGGCCCAGGCGATCTCGACCTGCTCGCGCGTCGGGTTCGCGGGGTCGTAGCCGCGGAACATGAGTACCTCGTCGGTGTACTCGTGGTTCGCGACGAGAAGCTGACGGCCGTGCTCGCCCCGCAGCGGCAGCAGCGCCAGGAAGTCGTTGTTGTACCCGAACTGCCCGGCCTGCGCCCGCGCGCTCTGCTTCTCCGGATCGAAGGCGGGCGCCCCGCGCAGAATGGGCTCACCCCATCGGATGACGACGTCCTGCCGGTACCCCTGCGGAACGGTCACGGTGTCGTCGGTGTTGGGCGCGACGGGGGTGAACCGCAGCCCGCGCGCTCCCTGCCCCCCGGACGGCTTCCCGTTCCCGTGTCCCTTTCCGGCCGCGGGCGCGGCCTGCGCGGACGGCGCCCCCGCCACGCCCACCGCCCCGGCACCCGCCGCCGCGACGGTGACGACGGCGGCGGCACGCATCACGGAACGGCGGCTGAGCGCACCGGCGATGACGTCACCGACGTACTCGTTGCCGCTGGTGTTCGGCACCTCGTGGAAACAGGCGTCGCCGCACCGGAAACGGCAGGTCATCGCCGACCGGCCGCCGGGGTGCGAACCGGACGGCGTTCCGATCAACGGCAGGAGCTTGCGCACTGTGTTCTCCCCTTGGGAATCCCTGTATGCCCTGGTGTCAGCGCGACCGTAGGCGCACATACGTGCGGGGACCGGGCGTCGCGGTGAACGCCGGGTGAACCCGGGGAATCCGCGGGAATCCGTGGGAATCGGTGGGGCCCGACGGCGACGTCTCGATCCGGCCTTGACGCGTCGCCGCCCGCATGCCAGACCCTGCACAAGATCACAAGCCGGGACCGCTAACCTTACGTGTCCGTCCTGGCCAGGGATTGACGGCATCAACTCACCCGAAGGGTTGCGCACATGGGCATTCTCACTCTCCTGCGGAACGCGTTCGGCCGGTCACGCAAAGAACGGGCCGCCCAGGCGGAGGGTGCGACGCAGGAGACGGCACCGCCGGTCACCGCGCCGGAGCCGAAGCTCCCGTCCCAGCCCACCGCGCCCCCGGAACCGGCCGAGACCCCGGCCCAGCCGGAGTCCTCCCAGATCCCCGAGCCCCGCTCGGAACCCACCCCCGACGAGCACGACCTCGTCAAGGCCGCCTTCACCAACGTCACGGTCCCCAAGCCGACGGACCCGACACCCACCCCGGCAGCGGAAGCGCCCCCGGAGGCGGAAGCGGCCCCCGAGCCGAAGACAGCCAAGCCGGAGCCGGAATCGAAGCCGAAGCCCGAGGCAGCCGAGCCGGAGCCGAAGGCAGCGCCGGAAGCGGAGGCGGCTCCAGAGGCAGCCGAGCCGGAGCCGAAGCCCGAGGCAGCCGAGGCGAAGCCGAAGGCAGCCCCGGAAGCCGAGCCCGAGCCGGAGGCCAAGGCAACGCCAGAGGCCAAGGCGAAGCCGAAGGCAGAACCGGAAGCCAAGCCGGAGCCCGAGGAAGCGAAGACCGAGCCGAAGGTCGAGACCGAGCCGGAAACCCAGCCGGCACCGAAGCCGAAGGCCACGCCCGAAGCCAAGCCCGAGCCGGAAGCGAAGGCCGAGCCGGAAGCCAAGCCCGAGCCCGAGGCCAAGGCGACGCCGGAAGCCAAGCCCGAGGCCAAAGCCAAGCCCGAGGCCAAGCCCGAGGCCAAGCCCGAGGCCAAGCCCGAGGCCAAAGCCAAGCCCGAGGCCAAGCCCGAGGCCAAGCCCGAGGCCAAGGCCAAGCCCAAGCCCGAGGCCAAGGCCAAGCCGGAGGCCAAAGCCGCCAAGCCGAAGCCGAAGGCAGCCGAGGCCGATCCCGCGCCCACGCACCCCGCACCCGCCGACGGCGAGGACACCCCACAGGGGCCACCCGCACCCGACGACGCATCCGCCACGGGTGGTGCGGGTGGGAGCCGGAACGCCGAGGGCGAAGCCGAGGCGTCCCCGTCGACCCCCCAGCCGGAGGCAAAGCCCGCCACCCCCGCCACCCGCCTCCGCTCCACCGCCCCCGGCCTCGCCGCCGCCTACAAAGCAGCCGGCACCGCCCTCAAGAAGCACGACCTCACCGGCGCCCGCGCCAAGGTCCACCTCGTCCTCGACCGCTCCGCGTCCATGCGCCCGTACTACAAGGACGGCTCCGCCCAGGCCCTCGCCGAGCAGACCCTCGCCCTCGCGGCGCACCTCGACCCCGAGGCCACGGTCCACGTCACGTTCTTCTCGACCGAGCTGGACGGCACCGGCGAGCTGACCCTCACCGACCACGAGAACAAGATCGACGAGCTGCACGCGGCGCTCGGCCGCATGGGCCGCACCAGCTACCACGCCGCCGTCGAGGCCGTCCTCGCCCACCACGACAAGGAGGCCGCCCCCGGCACCCCCGCCCTGGTGGTCTTCCAGACCGACGGCGCCCCCGACGCCAAGACCCCCGCCACCCAGGCCCTGACGGACGCCGCGGCGAACCACCCGCACGTCCACTTCGCCTTCGTGGCGTTCGGCGACCCGGAGAACAAGGCCTTCGACTACCTCCGCAAGCTGAAGACGGGCAACGCCTCCCACTTCCTGGCCGGCGAGACGCCCAAGGAGCTCACCGACAAGGAGCTCTACGAGGGCGTCCTGGCCGCCTGGCGCCCGTAGGGCCCGCCGGCGCGCGCCGGAGCCGCCCTCGGGGGGTGGACGGGGAACCCCCGTCCACCCCCCGAAACGCGTGTGAGGCGAGCCCGGCCGGACCAGTAGGATTTCGACCATGGCGGCCACTGGAACCGAGAAGCAGGGGGCGAAGGCGTACTACGTCTCGACCCCCATCTACTACGTCAACGACGCTCCTCACCTGGGCCACGCCTATACGACCGTCGCAGGCGACGTGCTCACCCGCTGGCACCGCCAGCGCGGTGAGAAGGTGTGGTACCTCACCGGCACGGACGAGCACGGTCAGAAGATCATGCGTACGGCCGAGGCGAACGGGGTCACCCCGCAGGCCTGGGCCGACAAGCTCGTCACGGAGGCATGGAAGCCCCTGTGGGAGCACCTGGAGATCGCGAACGACGACTTCATCCGCACCACGCAGAGGCGGCACACCGACCGCGTCCAGGAGTTCGTGCAGGACCTGTACGACAGGGACGAGATCTACAAGGGCGGCTACGAGGGCCCGTACTGCGTGGGCTGCGAGGAGTACAAGCTCCCCGGCGAGCTGCTCGACGGCGAGGGCGAGTACGCGGGCCAGAAGCTGTGCCCGATCCACAAGAAGCCGGTGGAGATCCTCAGCGAGGAGAACTACTTCTTCAAGCTGAGCGCGTACAGCGAGAAGCTGCTCGCCCACTACGAGGCCAACCCGGGATTCATCCAGCCCGAGTCCGCGCGCAACGAGGTCGTGAATTTCGTCCGCCAGGGCCTCCAGGACCTCTCCATCTCCCGCTCGACCTTCGACTGGGGCGTGCCGGTCCCCTGGGACGACAAGCACGTCATCTACGTGTGGGTCGACGCCCTGCTGAACTACGCCACGGCGGTCGGCTACAACGAGAACCCGGAGAAGTTCGCGTCGACGTTCCCCGCCGACGTGCACCTGGTCGGCAAGGACATCCTGCGCTTCCACGCGATCATCTGGCCGGCCATGCTGATGGCGCAGGGCCTGCCGCTGCCCGGGAAGATCGCCGCGAACGGCTGGCTGATGGTCGGCGGCGAGAAGATGAGCAAGTCCAACCTGACCGGCATCAAGCCGCAGGACCTGACCTCGCACTTCGGCGTGGACGCGTACCGCTGGTACTTCCTGCGCGCGATCGCGTTCGGCCAGGACGGCTCGTTCTCCTGGGAGGACTTCTCCGCCCGCTACACCAGCGAGCTGGCCAACGACTACGGCAACCTCGCCTCCCGCGTGGCGGCCATGGTCAACAAGTACTTCGGCGGCGAGCTGCCGGCCGCGACGGCCGACGGGGACGCGGAGAAGGCGATCCACGACGGCCTGACCAGGGCGGTCACCGAGGCCGACCGGAAGATCGGCGAGGAGCTTGACTTCCAGGGCGGCATCCTGGCGGTCTTCGACTTCGTGAAGCAGGTCAACGGCTACATCACGGAGCAGGAGCCGTGGAAGGTCGCCAAGGACGACTCGCCGGAGGGCAGGGCCCGCCTGGCGACGATCCTCTACACGGCCGCGGAGTCCCTGCGCGCGGTGGCGGTCCTGCTCAACCCGGTCATGCCGGACACCTCCCAGAAGCTCTGGGACTCCCTCGGCGCCGAGGCCTCCCTGGGAGCCCTCGCCGACCAGCGGGTCCAGGACGCGGCGGACTGGGGCCGGCTGTCCGCCGGTGCCACCGTCACCAAGGGCGCGGTGCTCTTCCCGCGTCTTGAGGAGAAGCCGGCCGCGTAACGCGCTCGCTACAGCAGGGGCCCGGGAGAGGCAGAGGCTTCTCCCGGGCCCTCCGCGTTTGCGAAGATCGAACGACAGCCATTCCACGTGGGGGGACTTTCCATGGCACTGTTCGGCAACGCGCACAGCATCGACCCGGGCCAGGCCCAGCAGGAGTACGCCCGTCTGCTCGGCCACGGCGAGCAGGTGCACGCCGCCTACCTGCTGATACGCGACACCATCATGTTCACCGACCGTCGGCTGCTCCTGGTCGACAAGCAGGGCATCACCGGCAAGAAGACCGAGTACCACTCGATCCCGTACCGCAGCATCACGCACTTCGCGGTGGAGACGGCCGGCCACCTCGACCTGGACGCCGAGCTGAAGATCTGGCTGTCCGGTTCCCAGGCGCCCATCCAGAAGACCTTCACCAAGGGCGTCGACATCTACGAGGTCCAGGCGATCCTGACCCAGTTCGTGGCGCGCTAGCCGTCCCCCCGCGAGACCGGGTGATCCCGGCATGCGGCATCGCACGGGGTGCCGGACCCGCGGGGTCCGGCACCCCGTCCGCCGTTTTCCGTGCCGAAGCGGCCCGCCGCTCGTGCCATCCCCGCCGGCACCAGCTCCCCGCCGCGTGGTCGCTCAGGAGACAAGGGCGGTCGGCTCCTCGTCCTCCAGGACGGCGATCTGTTCCTGGGCCCGCCTCAGGTACTCCTTGCTCCTGCGCTGGAACTCCGGTGTACGGACCTGGGCCCGGATGTGCTCTTCCACGGCCTCACGAATGACGGCGTTCGCGCTGGCATCCACCACATCGGCGTAGGCGTTCACCTTCTGCAACAGTGGTTCGGGAAACCGCACGGAGACGACGATCTGCCGCTCCTTGTCCCCTTGACGAGCTGTCTTCCGGGTGTGTTCGGTCATGGAACCCTCTTTCCGACGAGGGCATGCCGCCGCCGACCAGACGGACGACGGCACGCCGGTTACTGTCGCACCCGGGCACAGAAGTGCCAGGGAACGGAACGAACTCCGGCGGTCCACACTAGTCGTTCTGTAGTGCTGTAGTGCGGGTATCTCGTAGTTACCTCACTCTCACAGCAAGCCGTGTCGACTGAGTAACTCCCCGAAGTCCCGACTCGTCAAACGACCCGCGCGCCTTCCGGAAACGGCCCGGCGACCCCTCACCGCCTCACGACCTCGAGTCCTCCCTCGTCAGACGCAATCAGTGCTCTCGTAGTAATAACTTGAGAACTACCGGACGTGTCACCTCTCTGTCGTTCGTGCCGCGTGTAGTCTGACGAACAGACCCCGGAAGCTGAGAGCCAGGAGGTACCGGTGAAGTCTCACGGCGGTTCTGAGAGCGGCGGCGTACCGTCGACGCCCAGGATTTCGGCGGAGCTGGCGCGCGCCACCGCCGAAGAGGCGGTGCGGGCCATCGCCGGCGGGTCCTCCGACCTCGTCCGCGACCTCGACGTCGACCAGTCGCGCCACGTCCTGCCCGAGCCGGAGTCCCCCGAGGAGAAGCTCGCCCTCCTCCACGACCCGGCTCCCCTCCGGGCCGCCCCTCCGGTCGCCGGGGTGCCACGAGCCCGTGCGTTCTGGCGGGAGAGGACCGTGGGCGTGCTCACCGACATCTCCTCCGGCGTCCGCGGAATGCTGTGGGAGCGCACGGACCTCGACACCGACGCACTGGAGATCATCGGTCCGCACGGGGACCCGGCCCGGCGCCTCGAACAGGTCCGCAGGTGCATCGCGGAGGACCGGGCCTTCGTGTCGGTCGCCCTGTGCGGTTCGCTCCAGGACCTGCTGGTCACCAGCCACCCCTGGGCCGCCTCCCTGTCCGTCCTGGCCAAGGTCCCGGGTGAGCCGATCGCGGCGGCCGTCGCCACCGCCCGTCAGGCCATGGCCGCCGACTGCTCCGACGCCTACCGGTTGCTGCTGCCCGAGGGCGAGTGGAAGCTGCGCACCGAGGACGACGTCCGCCACCCCGTGGCACCCGGATACGCCATCCTGCCCAAGGAGTTCCGCACCCTTCCCTCGCCCCTGCCCGAACAGCTCTGCGCCCACGTCCAGTTCGTCGACGACACCGCCTCGGCCATCACCGAGGCCCTGATCGGCGGCCAGATCCCGCTGGCGGTCTACCACGGCGGACACGTCCTGGAGTCGGCCGTGGTGCTCGTGGCCGCCGCACACGGCTTCTTCGTCCGGCCCCTCACCGAGGGCGGCACCGTCCTCGCGCCCTGGCGGTGCACCGGGCTGCTGGCCTCCTCGCTGGCCCGAGGAGCCGACATCCCCGGGCTGGTGCTGGGACGGTACGAGATCAACGCCAAGAACCTCGCCCAGCACCTCGGCCGGGTCCCGCTTGCCGCCCGCTGACCTCCGCCCGCCGGCGCCGCGCCGCCTCCTCGGACGTCACCGGCGGGCGGGCCGCAGCACCCCCACCGTCCCCACCTGTGCGAAGGAACGTCGCATGAACCCCACCGACGACAACGTCACCCCGCTGCCGCAACGGGTCCAGCAGCCGCACTGGGTCCGCAAGCTCAACATCCCCGTGCCGGTGCTCCCGGCACACGTCCGCCGACGGCTGCGCACGCCCGGCTTCTGGACGGCGATGACCGCCATCGCCGCCTTCACCGCCGCCTACGGCTACGGGCAGCTGCCCCGTACCCGGGACGTGGTGGTGGCGCTGGTCCTCACCGGATTCGTCGTCCTCCTGGGCGCGGTCGGCATGGTGTGCCAGACCCTCAGGGACACCCGCGGCGACTCGGCCGCCCACCACCGCCGGGACCCGGACGCGGACACCCCCGTGTCCCGGCGTCCGGCGGCCTGACCGCACGGGAAAGCGGGAAGGGCCCCGCACCGGGTGATCCCCGGTGCGGGGCCCTTCTCGTACCGCGGACTGCTACTTCGGCTGCGGCTTGCGCACCGTCAGGTGCAGCTCCCTCAGCCGGGACTCGTCCAGCTCGGTCGGGGCGCCCATCATCAGGTCCTGGGCGTTGCCGTTGAGCGGGAAGGCGATGGTCTCGCGGATGTTGGGTTCGTCGGCCAGCAGCATGACGATGCGGTCGACGCCGGGGGCGATGCCGCCGTGCGGCGGGGCGCCGAAGCGGAACGCGCGCAGCATGCCGGCGAACTCGCGCTCGACGGTCTCCGCGTCGTAGCCCGCGATCTCGAAGGCCTTGAGCATGATCTCCGGCTCGTGGTTCCGGATCGCGCCGGAGGACAGCTCCACGCCGTTGCAGACGATGTCGTACTGCCAGGCCAGGATGTCCAGCGGGTCCTGGTTCTCCAGGGCGTCCATGCCGCCCTGCGGCATCGAGAAGGGGTTGTGGGAGAAGTCGATCTTCCCCGTCTCCTCGTCCTTCTCGTACATCGGGAAGTCGACGATCCAGCAGAACCGGAAGACGTTCTCCTCGAAGTGCCCGGCGCGCCGGGCGGCCTCGACGCGCACCGCGCCCATGATCTTCGAGACCTCGTCGAACTCGCCCGCGCCGAAGAACACCGCGTGGCCGGCGGCCAGCGAGAGCCGCTTGGTCAGCTCCGCGACGTTCTCCTCGGTGAGGAACTTCGCGATCGGGCCGGCCAGCTTGCCGTCCTCACCGACGCGGACCCAGGCCAGGCCCTTGGCGCCCTGCGAGACGGCGTAGTCACCGAGCTGGTCGAAGAACTTGCGGGGCTGGGCGGCGACGTCCGGGACGGGCAGCGCGCGCACGTGCTTGCCGGCGAAGGCCTTGAACTCCGAGCCCTCGAAGACGTCGGTGATGTCGACCAGCTCCAGCTGGGCGCGCAGGTCCGGCTTGTCGGAGCCGTACTTCAGCATCGCCTCGCGGAACGGGATGCGCGGGAACGGCGAGGTCACATGGCGGCCGTTGCCGAACTCCTCGAACAGCTCCGTCATCAGCCGCTCGACCGGCTGGAAGACGTCCTCCTGCTCGACGAAGCTCATCTCGACGTCGAGCTGGTAGAACTCGCCCGGCGAGCGGTCGGCGCGGGCGTCCTCGTCGCGGAAGCAGGGCGCGATCTGGAAGTACCGGTCGAAGCCGGAGATCATCAGCAGCTGCTTGAACTGCTGCGGCGCCTGCGGCAGCGCGTAGAAGCGGCCCGCGTGCAGGCGGGAGGGCACCACGAAGTCGCGGGCGCCCTCGGGGGAGGTGGCGGTGAGGATGGGCGTCGCCATCTCGTTGAAGCCCAGGGCCACCATCTTGCTGCGGATCGAGGAGATGACCGACGTGCGCAGCATGATGTTGCGGTGCATGCGCTCGCGGCGCAGATCCAGGAAGCGGTACTCCAGGCGCCGCTCCTCGTTGACCCCGTCCTCGGTGTTGATGGTGAAGGGCAGCGGCTGGGCGGCGCCGAGCAGCTCGACCTCGCCGACCTCGACCTCGATCTCGCCGGTGGGCAGGTCGGGGTTGATGTTCTCGGAGCCGCGGGAGACGACCTTGCCGTCGACCCGAACGGTCGATTCCTTGGTGAGCTTGTCCAGCGCCTCGTAGGCCTCGGTGCCCGGACGGGCGACGAGCTGCGTGATGCCGTAGTGATCGCGCAGATCGATGAAGAGGATGCCGCCCAGGTCGCGCCGATTGTGCAGCCAGCCACTCAGTCGGACGTCGGTGCCGACGTCAGAGGAGCGGAGCTCGCCGCAGGTGTGGGACCTGTACCGATGCATCGTCGTTCATCCAGCCTTCGCGGGTCGGGGATGCGTTTCGCGTTTCACGTGAAACAACCCCAGCGTACCGGGCAGCCACGGCTGCCTTCCTCCCCATAGTCCCGCCCCGGACGCGCCACGGAGCCGGTCCGGGGCCGCGGCGACCGGTGGCAGCGTCCGATCACCTCTTCTTAAAGTGGGGCAATGCGCACTGGTGAGCCCCTGCCCGAGGTGGAGGACGTCCTTGTCGCCCTCGCGACCGGACTGTGGCACTGGGACACCGCCACCGGAGAGGTGACGGTAGACGCGGAGACCGCCCGCCTGCTCGGTCTGCCGGCGGAACGGGCGTGCCTCACGGAGGCGCAGGTGCGGGCCCGGCTGCACCCGGTGGACTGGAACGAGATCACCGGGGTGGTCCAGCTCGCCGTCGCCGAGAACACCCTCGCCGAGGTCCGGATCCGGATCATGGACGAGCACGGGCGCATCGTCCGGGTCGTCCGCAGCCGCTCCAAGCCCTCGTTCGACCCCGTGCGCAAGGCGTACGAGCTGACCGGCACCCTCCAGGAGGTCCCCGAGCCGAGGCCGGGCACCCCCGCCGGCCGCAGCGCGGTCACCGGCGAGTGGCGCCGCTCGCGGGAGGCCTTCCTGCTGGACGCGGGCCGGGCGCTGGCCGAGGCGCGGTCCACCGAGGAGGTGCTGCGGGTCGCGGCCGGGCTGTCGATGCCGGGGTTCTCCCCGGACGGCCTCGCGGTCTTCGGGGTCTCGGGCGACCGGCTCACCGTCATCGGCCACCACGGGCAGCCCCAGCGGGACATGAACCCGTTCATCGACATGCCGCTGGAGACGGACTACCCGGCTGCCGAGGTGGTGCGCACCGGCCGGGCCGTCTATCTCTCCTCCCCCGGGCAGTACCGGCACCGCTACCCCCTCACCTGGCCCCTCGCCGAGCGCTTCGGCCGCCACTCCTGGGCCTTCCTGCCGCTGACGGTGGCGGGTCGCACCATGGGCGCCTGGATGGCGGCCTTCACCTACCCCGTCGCCTTCACGCCCGACGAGCGCTCCGTGCTCACCACGGTGGCGCGGATGCTGGCGCAGGCCCTGTCCCGGGCGGGCGCCGCCGAGACCCAGCGGGAGCTGGCCGAAGGGCTGCAACGCTCCATGCTGCCCATGCTCGGCCCGGAGATCCCCGGCATGGACGTCGCCGCCCGCTACGTCCCCACCGGCGGCGGCCTCCAGGTCGGCGGCGACTGGTACGACATGATCCCGCTGCCCGGGGGGCGCTTCGCCCTGGTGATCGGCGACGTCCAGGGCCATGACGTGCGGGCGGCCGGGCTGATGGGCCAGCTGCGCATCGCCCTGCGCGCCTACGCCTCCGAGGGCCACCGGCCCGACGCGGTGCTCGCCCGCGCCTCGCACTTCTTCCACGGCCTCGCCACGTCCGAGGACGACCCGGGCGACCTGCGCTTCGCGACCTGCTACTACGCCGAGGTCGACCCCGCGACCGGCACCGTGGAGAGTGCCCGCGCCGGGCACCTCGACCCGGTGGTGCGGATGGCCGACGGCACGGCGCTGATCCTCGCCACGGCGGGCGGGCTGCCGCTGGGCATCGACCCGGACTCGGACTACCCGACGACGCGGCTCGCCCTGGCGCCCGGGGACACGCTGATGCTGTGCACGGACGGCCTGGTCGAGACCGGCGGCCACGATCTGCAGAGCGGCTGGCACCGCCTGCGCGTGATCCTGGAGGAGCACACCGGGGGCCTGGAGGAGCTGGCCGACGCGCTGGTCCAGGCCGTGCACGGCCCCTCCTCGCACCACACCACCGGGCCGCTCGCCGACCGCCGGGAGGACGACATCGCGCTGCTGCTGCTGTGCCGGCAGGGCGAGGGCTGCGGCTGCGGCGAGTCCACCGCGGCCCGGGCACCGGTCCGGCGCACGATGCTGACGATCGCCCAGGCCGAGCCGGCCCGGATCGCCACGGCCCGGCAGCACCTGCGCGACCTGCTGCACGACTGGCCCGGTGAGGAGCAGCGGGACGCGGCGGTGCTGCTGCTCTCCGAGATGCTGACGAACGTCCTGGTCCACACCGACACCGACGCCCTGCTCGTCGCCGAGGTGGTGGGGGAGCCGGGTGAGCGGCGGATCCGCGTGGAGGTCACCGACCACGGCGACGACCTGCCGCACAAGCGCAGGCCGGGGGAGATGGCGTCCTCCGGGCGCGGACTGATGCTGATCGAGCTGCTCGCGGACGCCTGGGGCGTCGCCCCGCGCGGCGAGGGCAAGAGCATCTGGTACGAGCTCTACGAGTCCGCCGACCCCGACGACGACTCCGGCCCCGCGGCCCGCCCGGAGGTGCCGGCGGCCTCGTAACGCCCCTGGAGTTCGTGCACGATCCCGAAGGCCGCGGCGGTCAGCGGCACGGCGAGGAGCATCCCCAGGATGCCCGCCACCGAGGCGCCCGCGGTGAGCGCCAGCAGCACGACGGCCGGGTGCATCTGGACGGTGCGGCTCTGGACCATCGGCTGGAGCACGTGGCCCTCCAGCACCTGCACGGCCAGCACCACGCCGAGGGCCCACAGCGCGATGACGAACCCCCGGTCGGCGAGCGCCACCAGCACCGCGACGGCACCCGAGATGAACGCGCCGAGATAGGGGATGTAGGCACCGACGAAGACCAGCGCCCCGAGCCCGACCGCGCCGGGGACGCGCAGCACGAGCAGCCCGACGGTGATGCAGACCGCGTCGATGAGGGCGATCAGGGTGGTGCCCCGCATGAAGCCCTCGACGGCCCCGAACGCCCGCCGGGCCATGGCCTCGACCGTGTCGGCGGCGCCCGGCGGGGCGAGGGCGCGCACCGTGCCGGTGGCCCGGTCGGAGTCGCGCAGGAAGAAGAAGACGAGCAGCAGGGCCAGCACGGCCATGGCCAGCATCTCGCCGACGACGCTGATGCCGGTCACCACCCCCGAGGCGGCGGTGCCGCCGAACTTGCCCAGCAGTTCACGGGCGTTGGAGGCGACGTCGTCCAGCGAGGTGCCGGCCGCACCGAAGTGCTCGGCGATGCCCTTGGCCGCGTCCCGCAGCGAGGCGACGATCTGGTCGCCGGTCTCCACGAGCGCGGACACCACGATGTACACGGCGCCGCCGACCACGGCCAGCACGGCCGCGCAGGTCAGCCCGGCGGCCAGCGACCGCTGCACGTGAGCCTTCACCAGCCGCCGGTGCAGCGGTCGGAGCAGGGCGGTGCCGAGCAGCGCGAGCAGCGCCGGCGTCACCGCGGTGCGGAGCTCCACGCAGAGCCGGATCGCGACGTAGGCCACACCGCTGGCGAGCAGGACGACGGCGCACCAGGCGGCGAAGCGACGGACCGGGCCGGGGAGCAGGGACACGCTTCCACCCGATCACGCACCGGGCGGGCTGTCCTGCGCGGACGGCCCGCCCGGGTGACGGACGGTCAGGCCCCGGGACCCTCGGCGGACATCCCGTGGACCGCCGGGACCGTGCCGAGCCGGCCCTTCTGGAAGTCCTCGAAGGCCTGCTGGAGTTCGTCGCGGGTGTTCATCACGAACGGCCCGTAGTGCGCCATGGGCTCACGGATGGGCCGGCCGCCGAGGAGGACGACCTCCAGGTCCGGCGTGCGGGAGTCCTGCTTCTCGTCCGCGCGGACGGTCAGCGAGCCCCCGGCGCCGAAGACGGCGGTCTGCCCGAGGTGCACCGGACGCCGTTCGGCGCCCACCGACCCGCGCCCGGCCATCACGTACGCCAGGCCGTTGAAGTCCTCCCGCCAGGGCAGAGTGACCTCGGCGCCCGGCGCCAGCGTCGCGTGGACCATCGTGATCGGCGTGTGCGTGATCCCGGGGCCCTCGTGCCCGCCCAGCTCACCGGCGATGACGCGCAGCAGGGCGCCGCCGTCGGGGGAGGTGAGCAGCTGGACGCTGCCGCTGCGGATGTCCTGGTACCTGGGGGCCATCATCTTGTCCTTGGCCGGCAGGTTCACCCACAGCTGGAGTCCGTGGAACAGCCCGCCCGACATCACCAACTGCTCCGGCGGCGCCTCGATGTGCAGCAGGCCCGAGCCCGCCGTCATCCACTGGGTGTCGCCGTTGGTGATGGTGCCGCCACCGCCGTTGGAGTCCTGGTGGTCGAAGATCCCGTCGACGATGTAGGTGACGGTCTCGAAGCCGCGGTGGGGGTGCCACGGGGTGCCCTTGGGCTCGCCGGGCGCGTACTCCACCTCTCCCATCTGGTCCATCATGATGAACGGGTCGAGGTGGCGGTAGTTGATCCCGGCGAACGCGCGGCGCACCGGGAAGCCCTCACCCTCGAATCCGCTGGGCGCGGTCGTGACGGTGAGCACGGGGCGTGCGACGGCGTCGGCGGGTGCGGAGACGCGGGGCAGCGTCAACGGGTTCTCGACGGTCACGGCGGGCATGTCGACCTCCTCGGGCGGTGTGCGACCACTTTAGTTGAGCGTTGAACTTCTTGCCACCCCGAACCACGAAAGCCCGGAGGGCATTCCCTCCGGGCTCACGGCAGCGACGGCGACGCGACGGCGACGCGACGGCGACGGCGACGCGACGGGTCAGCCGTACATGCGGCGCATGGCGAAATCGACCATCTGTTCGACCGCCTTCGCGTCGAACACCATCCGGTGCTCACCCTCCATGTCCAGGACGAAGCCGTAGCCGGTCGGCAGCAGGTCGATCACCTCCGCGCCGGCGATCACGAAGTACTTGGACTCCTTGCCCGCGTACCGCCGCAGCTCCTTCAGCCCGGTGAACATCGGGATCACCGGCTGCTGGGTGTTGTGCAGCGCGAGGAAGCCGGGATTGTCGCCGCGGGGGCAGTAGACCTTCGACGTCGCGAAGATCTGCTGGAAGTCCTCGGCGGACATCTGGCCGGTGGTGAAGGCGCGCACCGCGTCCGCGAGCGAGGGCGGGGACGGCTCGGGGTACAGCGGCGGCTGCTGCCCGTACCCGCCGGCCATCGGCTGCTGCGGGGGCGGGGCGTACTGCTGCTGCTGTTGGCCCGCGGTCTGGTCGTAGCCGTACATGCAGCACAGAGTAACGAGTAACGAGTCACAGATGGACGGCTCGGGGTTGCTTCTTATTACCGACGGGTAGCATCATCGGAGCTACTAGTTGGTACGTGTACGGATGCGAGGAGCGAGTGCCTCGCCGATCTCTCAACGGAGCCGTCGCCATGGGGCACTACAAGCCGAATCTCCGGGACATCGAGTTCAACCTCTTCGAGGTGCTCGGCCGTGACAAGGTGTACGGCACCGGCCCGTTCGCGGAGATGGACACGGACACCGCCAGGAGCGTCCTGGAGGAGCTGACCCGCCTCTCCGAGAACGAGCTGGCCGAGTCCTTCGCCGACGCCGACCGCAACCCGCCGGTCTTCGACCCGGAGACCAACACCGCTCCGGTCCCGGCGTCCTTCAAGAAGAGCTACCAGGCCTTCATGGACTCCGAGTACTGGCGCCTCGGCCTGCCCGAGGAGATCGGCGGCACCACCTCGCCGCGCTCCCTGATCTGGGCGTACGCGGAGCTGATCCTCGGTGCCAACCCGGCCGTGTGGATGTACTCCTCCGGCCCGGCGTTCGCCGGCATCCTCTTCGAGGAGGGCAACGAGGTCCAGAAGCACATCGCCTCGATCGCCGTCGAGAAGCAGTGGGGCTCCACCATGGTGCTCACCGAGCCGGACGCCGGCTCGGACGTCGGCGCCGGCCGCACCAAGGCCGTGCAGCAGGAGGACGGCTCCTGGCACATCGAGGGCGTGAAGCGCTTCATCACCTCCGGCGAGCACGACATGTCGGAGAACATCCTCCACTACGTCCTCGCCCGCCCCGAGGGCGCCGGACCCGGCACCAAGGGCCTGTCCCTCTTCCTCGTCCCGAAGTACGAGTTCGACTTCGAGACCGGTGAGCTGGGCGAGCGCAACGGCGTCTACGCCACCAACGTCGAGCACAAGATGGGCCTGAAGGCGTCCAACACCTGCGAGATGACCTTCGGCGACCGCCACCCCGCCAAGGGCTGGCTGATCGGCGACAAGCACGACGGCATCCGCCAGATGTTCCGCATCATCGAGTTCGCCCGCATGATGGTCGGCACGAAGGCGATCTCCACCCTCTCCACGGGCTACCTCAACGCCCTGGAGTACGCCAAGGAGCGCGTCCAGGGCCCCGACCTGGCCAACTTCATGGACAAGACGGCCCCCAAGGTCACCATCACGCACCACCCGGACGTGCGCCGCTCCCTGATGACGCAGAAGGCGTACGCGGAGGGCATGCGCGCCCTGGTCATGTACACCGCCTCGGTGCAGGACGAGATCCAGGTCAAGGAGGCGGGCGGCGAGGACGCCTCGGCCGAGCACGCCCTCAACGACCTGCTCCTGCCGGTCGTCAAGGGCTACGGCTCCGAGAAGGCCTACGAGCAGCTCGCCCAGTCGCTCCAGACCTTCGGCGGCTCCGGCTTCCTCCAGGAGTACCCGATCGAGCAGTACATCCGGGACGCCAAGATCGACACCCTGTACGAGGGCACCACGGCGATCCAGGGCCAGGACTACTTCTTCCGGAAGATCGTCCGCAACCAGGGCGCCGCGCTGAACTCGCTCGCCGAGGACATCAAGAAGTTCCTGGCGCTCGCCACCGGCGGCGAGGAGCTGTCCGGCGCCCGCGAGCACCTGGCCAAGGCCGCCGTCGAGCTGGAGGCCATCGTCGGCCTGATGCTCACCGACCTCGCGGCCACCGAGCAGGACGTCAAGAACATCTACAAGGTCGGCCTCAACACCACCCGCCTGCTCCAGGCCTCCGGTGACGTGATCGTCGGCTACCTGCTCCTCAAGGGCGCCGCCATCGCCGTCGAGAAGCTGCCGACCGCGTCCGCCAAGGACAAGGCCTTCTACACCGGCAAGATCGCCGCGGCGAAGTTCTTCGCGGCCAACGTCCTGCCCGGCCTCACCCTGGCCCGCAAGATCGCCCAGGGCGTCGAGCTCGACCTGATGGAGCTGGACGAGGCGGCCTTCTAGGACTCGTCCGTCCCGCCCCCACGAGGGCCCGCTCCCGCCGGACGGGAGACGGGCCCTCGTACGTCGTTAAGGTGAACCCCATGAGCGCACCCTCCCGCTTCGACCGCGGCCACACCGACGATCTGATGACCTTCCTGTCGGCGAGCCCGACTCCGTACCACGCCGTGGCGAACGCCGCCGAGCGGCTGGAGAAGGCCGGGTTCCGCCAGGTCGCGGAGACCGACGCCTGGGAGGCGACGAGCGGCGGCAAGTACGTGCTGCGTGGCGGCGCGATCGTGGCCTGGTACGTCCCCGAGGGCGCCGCGGCGCACACCCCCTTCCGCATCGTCGGCGCCCACACCGACTCCCCCAACCTGCGCGTCAAGCCCCGCCCGGACAGCGGGGGCCACGGCTGGCGCCAGGTCGCCGTGGAGATCTACGGCGGCCCGCTGATGAACTCCTGGCTCGACCGCGACCTCGGTCTGGCCGGCCGTCTCTCGCTGCGCGACGGCACCACCCGCCTGGTCGACGTCGACCGCCCGCTGCTGCGCGTCCCCCAACTCGCCATCCACATGGACCGCAACGTCACCGCGGACGGCCTCAAGCTCGACAAGCAGCGCCACCTCCAGCCCGTCTGGGGCCTGGGCGACACGGTGCGCGACGGCGACCTGATCGCCTTCCTGGAGGACGAGGCGGGCCTGTCCCGCGGCGAGGTCACCGGCTGGGACCTGATGACGCACTCCGTGGAGCCCCCGGCGTACCTGGGCCGCGACCGGGAGCTGGTGGCCGGCCCGCGGATGGACAACCTGCTGTCCGTGCACGCCGGGACGGCCGCGCTGGCCGCGGTCGCCGCCTCCGGTGCCGAACTGCCGTACATCCCGGTGCTGGCGGCCTTCGACCACGAGGAGACCGGCTCGCAGTCGGACACCGGCGCCGACGGCCCGCTGCTCGGCACCGTCCTGGAGCGCTCGGTCTTCGCCCGCGGCGGATCCTACGAGGACCGGGCGCGCGCCTTCGCCGGCACCGTCTGCCTGTCCTCCGACACGGGCCACGCCGTCCACCCCAACTACGCGGAACGGCACGACCCGACGCACCACCCGCGCGTCAACGGCGGCCCGATCCTCAAGGTCAACGTCAACAACCGCTACGCCACCGACGGTTCGGGACGCGCGGTGTTCGCCGCGGCCTGCGAGAAGGCGGACGTCCCCTTCCAGACCTTCGTCTCCAACAACTCCATGCCGTGCGGCACCACCATCGGCCCCATCACCGCGGCCCGGCACGGCATCAGCACCGTCGACATCGGCGTGGCCATCCTGTCGATGCACAGCGTCCGGGAGTTGTGCGGCGCCGAGGACCCGCACCTGCTGGCGAACGCCCTGGTGGCGTTCCTCCAGCCGTAGCCCCGGAAGGTGAACGCCGCCCCACGGCATGAGGGTTGACACCCGGGGTACCCGCACGGAACCGGATCGACCGGATTCCCGGAACCGACCGGCTCTGACAGGGAGGCAACACTCATGGGCCTCGGCGGGTGCATCATCCTCATCGCCGTGGGAGCCATCCTCACGTTCGCGACCGACTGGGACATGCAGGGCGTCAACCTCGACCTGGTCGGTGTGATCTTCATGGTCGTCGGCCTGATCGGCGTCGCGACGTTCAGCAGCATCGCCCGGCGCCGCCGCGTCATGATGCCGCCGACGACCCCGGTCGTCGAGGACCGCCCCCACACGCAGGACGGCTACCACAACGGCTACGGCGCCTGAGCCGGCCGGACGTACGCGGCACTCGTCCTGTCGGCCTACCGCCCGCGTCCCGCGGCGGCCGGCGGGGAAGCGGTCAGGACATGAGATTCCTCGTGTACGACCGGCTCCTCGGCATCGGTGACGACTACTGGATCGAGGACGTCAACGGCAACAAGGTCTTCCTCGTCGACGGCAAGGCGATGCGGCTGCGGGACACCTGGGAGCTGAAGGACGCCCAGGGACGCGTGCTCATCGACATCCACCAGAAGATGTTCGCCCTGCGCGACACGATGGTGATCGAGCGGGCCGGCGAGCCCCTGGCGCGCATCAAGCGCAAACGCCTCTCCCTGCTGCGCAACCACTACCGCGTCACCCTGGCCGACGGCACCGAACTGGACGTCAGCGGCAAGATCCTCGACCGGGAGTTCGCCGTCGAGTACGACGGGGAGCTGCTGGCCGTGATCTCCCGGCGGTGGCTGACCCTCCGCGACACCTACGGCGTGGACGTCGTACGGGAGGACGCGGACCCGGCGCTGCTCATCGCGCTCACCGTGTGCGTGATCCACCTGGCGGAGAAGGAGCGGGAGGACGACTGAGGACCCGCGGCCCGGCGGCGCCTCACGCCGTGCGGCGGACGGCGCGGCCGAGGAGCGACGGCACCGCGAGGTGGTGCACGGGCGAGGCGAGGGACCACAGCGCCCGGCCGGTCCGGCGCTCGTGGAACACGTACGTCGCCCAGAGCAGCCGCGCGTCGTCCAGGGTCACGACGTTGCGCACGGTCAGCGACGGCGCGCGGGCCTCCAGGGCGATCCTGACCGGCCCGCTCTCCAGCACGCGCCAGCCCACCAGGTGCTGGCGCGAGCCCCGCGGCCCCAGCCGCAGCCCCAGCACGCCCGCCCAGCCCGTGCGGAACAGCTCACGCAGGACCACCGGGACGTCCTCGAAGCTGGCGCGCACCCATTCCTCGGGCGTCAGCCGGGGAAGTCCGGCGGCCGGGAGGGCGAACGCCGACGCGAAGTGGGCGCCCGCGGGGTCCACCCGGACGCGGCGAACGGCTGGGGTACCGGTGTGTGCCATACCCGGATGTCTGGGCGGCACGGACGCGCGTCAAACACGCGGCGTCAACCGGCCACGACCTCGCGTCGACACGTCATGACGCGGCGTCAGCGGCGCGGCGCCTCCAGGCCGAGCACCCGGTCCTTCAGGGCCGGGAACTGCTCCCTGGTCCGCGCCACCTTCGCCGGGTCGAACTCCACCGTGAGGACCTCCTCGTCCGCACCCGCCTCGGCGAGTACCTCTCCCCACGGATCGACCACGATCGAGTGACCGGCCTGCGGGACCCCGGCGTGCGTCCCGGCCGTTCCGCAGGCGAGGACGAAGGCCTGGTTCTCCACCGCCCGCGCCTGGGCCAGGAGCGTCCAGTGGGACCGGCGGCGCTCCGGCCAGCCCGCCGGGACGACGAGCAGCTCGGCACCGGCGTCGACGAGGGAGCGGAAGAGTTCGGGGAAGCGCAGGTCGTAGCAGGTCGCGACGCCGACGGTGGTGTCCGCGAGCGGGACCGTCACCGGCTCGCGCCCCGCCCCCATCAGCACGGCCTCGCCCTGGTCGAAACCGAAGCGGTGGATCTTGCGGTACGAGGCGGCCAGCTCGCCGGAGGGGGACAGGACGAGCGAGGTGTTGTAGAGCCGCCCGTCCGCGGCGCGCTCGGGGACCGACCCCGCGTGCAGCCACACGCCCGCGTCGCTCGCCGCCTTCGCCATGGCCTCGTACGTCGGGCCGCGCAGCGGCTCGGCCGCCGCGTCGAACTCCTCGAAGGCGAACGCGCCCGTGGTCCACAGCTCCGGCAGGACGACGAGATCGGCGCCCGCCTGCTCCCGTACCAGAGCCGCCGCCCGCAGACGACGCGCTTCGACCGGTTCGTCCTCGTTCACGGCGATTTGGATCAGAGAGGCGCGCACACTACCACCGTCCTGGCATTCGAGCCGTCCACACGGGCCTACGATCGTCACACGAAAGCACTGCCGGGGTGCCGCACAGCAGCGTAACTTAGCCTCCCAAGACACCCGCCGCCACTGGCACCGCCGCCACCAACCGCCCGTGTACCGACCGCCGAGGGGTCCCGTTCCGTGAGTCTGCATCCCACTCTCCAGCCCTACGCCGACGCCTGGACTCACTCCATCGAAGCGATATCCGAGCTGGTGCAGCCGCTTGTGGAGGCGGAGTGGAACCGCCGGACCCCCTGCCCGGGCTGGTCGGTGCGCGACATCGTGTCGCACGTGATGGGCCTGGACTCCGAGATGCTCGGCGACCCGCGGCCCATCCACACGCTCCCGCGCGACCTCTACCACGTCACCAACGACCACCAGCGCTACATGGAGATGCAGGTCGACGTCCGCCGCCACCACACGGCGCCGGAGATGACGTCCGAGCTGGAGTACATGGTCATCCGGCGCAACCGCCAGCTGCGGAACGAGTCGCGGGACCCCGGCACGAAGGTGCGCGGCCCGCTCGGCACCGAGCTGACCCTCGAAGAGGCGATGCGCCGGCACGCCTTCGCCGTGTGGGCGCACGAACAGGACCTGCGCACGGCCCTCGGCCGTCCCGGCAACCTCGACTCCCCCGGCGCGCACGTCGCGCGTGACGTGCTGCTCGGCGAGCTGCCCGCCGTCGTCGCCGACCGCGCGGACGCGCCGCGCAGCTCGGCCGTCGTCTTCGACGTCCACGGCCCGGTGGAGTTCCTGCGCACCGTCCGCGTCGACATCCAGGGCCGCGGCACCCTGGAATCGTCCCCGGCTCTCGGCCCCGCCGCCACCCTCAGCCTCGACTGGGAGACGTACGTCCGCCTCGCCTGCGGCCGCGTGACCCCGCAGGCGGCGGCCGACCGCATCAAGACGGAGGGCGATCAGGACCTGGCGGAGGCGATCCTGCGCAACTTCACGGTGACGCAGTAGATGCCGGTGAGTATCTCCAGCGCGAGCCCGTCCGGCGTTTGAGGACGAGGCCGTTCAGGCCGGAGCGGGGGCCCGGGGGCGGCAGCCTCCGGCCCGGCCCGCACCCGCGCCGGGTGCCTACACCGGCACGTGCACCGTCTCCACCCGGCTGGCGACCAGCCGCTCCCGCTCCCGCAGCGCGGCCCGCTTGCGCAACCGCAGGATCTGCGTGATCCCGAGCGCCTGCAGCACGAACACCGACGAGAACGCCACGGTGTAGTCGTCCCCCGTCGCGTCCAGCAGCACCCCCACCGCGAACAACGTGGTCATCGACGCCACGAAGCCGCCCATGTTCGTGATCCCGGACGCCGTGCCCTGCCGCTCCGGCGGATTCGCCGGCCGCGCGAAGTCGAAGCCGATCATCGACGCCGGCCCGCACGCACCCAGCACCGTGCACAGCACCACCAGCAGCCACATCGGCGCGTGCGGGCCCGGGCAGGCCAGCGTCGCCGCCCACAGCGCGGCCGTCGTGCCCACCGTGCCGAGCGCCAGCGGCAGCCGCGCCGCGTGGTGCCGGGCGATGATCTGGCCGTAGACCAGGCCGACCGCCATGTTGGACAGCACGACCAGGGTGAGCAGGTCCCCGGCCGTCGCCCGGGACAGCCCCTGCGCCTCGACCAGGAACGGCATCCCCCACAGCAGCAGGAACACCATCGCCGGGAACTGGGTGGTGAAGTGCACCCACAGCCCCAGCCGCGTCCCCGGCTCGCGCCAGGACAGGGCGATCTGCCGCCGCACGTACGCCGCTCCCTGGTGCGGCAGCGGCTCCGGCTCGTGCCCCTCGGGGTGGTCCTTGAGGAAGAGGAGCAGCAGGACGAAGACGACGACGCCCGCCAGCGCGCTGCCCGCGAAGGCCGCCGTCCAGCCGATGCCGTGCAGCAGCCGGGCCAGGACGAGGGTGGAGACCAGGTTGCCCGCCATGCCGACGAGACCGGCCAGCTGGGCGACCATCGGCCCGCGCCGGGCCGGGAACCAGCGGGTGCCCAGCCGCAGCACGCTGATGAACGTCATCGCGTCGCCGCAGCCCAGCAGCGCCCGCGAGGCCAGCGCCATGCCGTACGAGGGGGAGAAGGCGAAGCCCAGCTGCCCGGCCGTGAAGAGCACGACGCCGATGCCCAGCACCTTCTTCGTGCCGAGCCGGTCGACCAGCAGGCCGACGGGTATCTGCATGCCGGCGTAGACCAGCAGCTGGAGGATCGAGAAGGTGGACAGCGCCGAGGCGTTGACGTGGAACCGGTCGGCGGCGTCCAGGCCGGCGACCCCCAGCGACGTACGGAAGATGACGGCGACGAAGTAGACGGACACGCCGATGCCCCACACGGCGATCGCGCGCCGCCCGCCCGGCGGGTCACCGGGCAGGACCCGGCCGGCCGAGGTGGCCGCGCTCATCGGACCTCCCCCCGTGCCAGGTGCGAGAACCAGCCCACGTGCCGGCCCACCACGCCGACGGCCGCCTCCGCGTCCCCGGCGCGCAGCGCGTCGAGGAGCTCCTCGTGCTCGGCGAGGGTCTTGGCGATCCGGTCGGGGTGGGAGTGCATCACGGCGACGCCCATGCGCAGCTGCCGGTCGCGGAGCTGGTCGTAGAGACGGGAGAGGATCTCGTTGCCGCCGCTGCGGACGATCTCGGCGTGGAAACAGCGGTCGGTGACGGAGGCGGCGGCGAAGTCACCGGCGGACGCCTGCTCCTTCTGCCGGGCGAGCAGCTCCTCCAGCCGCTCGACCAGTCCGGGCGGGGCGGGTACGGCCTTCCTGGCCGCGTGCTCCTCGACCAGCAGGCGGGTCTCCACCACGTCCGCGATCTCCTGCGCGGAGACGGGCAGGACCAGCGCGCCCTTCTTGGGGTAGAGCCGGATCAGCCCCTCGGCCTCCAGCCGCAGCAGCGCCTCGCGCACCGGGGTGCGGGAGACGCCCACGGCCTCGGCCAGCTCGCCCTCGGTGAGCAGCGTCCCGCCCTCGTAGCGGCGCTCGAGGACGCCCTGCTTGACGTGGGTGTAGACGCGGTCCGCCGCGGGGGGCTGCTTCACTGCCGTGGTCATGCCGACAGGATAGATACAACAGGGACGCAAGAGGGATCCGGTCCAGCATCCGGACGCCGGCTCACCCGTACGGGGGTATCCGGCATTCCCCGGTTCCCCCCGCGCAACCTTTTGCCCCCCTCAGGGGTCGCACTGACACGGCCACAGCGCTGTCGACCACAACTCGGCCGTATTCCTGGGGAATTCACCACAATCGGGGTAATCGACTCAATGAACACCATTTCCGGCGCCCGCCTTCACCGGGCCCTCGCCGTCGCCCTGACCGGCGGCGCCGTCCTCGCCACCGGAGCCCTCGCCACCGCGCCCGCGCAGGCCGCCGCGCCCGGGCGCGCCCTCACCGCGCCGGAGCGCGTCCTCAACGCACCCGATCGCGTCCGCACCGGTCCCGCGCGGACCGCCGTCGCCGCGCCCTCGATCGCCGCCAAGGGCGGCTTCGTGATGAACAACGCGACCGGCACGTCCCTCTACACCAAGGCCGCCGACACCAAGCGCTCGACCGGCTCCACGACCAAGATCATGACCGCCAAGGTCGTGCTCGCCCAGCCGAAGCTGAACCTGGACGCCAAGGTCACGATCCAGATGGCGTACAGCGACTACATCGTGTCGAAGAACGCCTCCTCCGCCCGCCTGATCGTCGGCGACCAGGTGACGGTGCGCCAGCTGCTCTACGGGCTGATGCTGCCGTCCGGCTGCGACGCCGCGTACGCGCTGGCCGACAAGTTCGGCTCGGGCAAGACGCGGGCGGCGCGCGTGAAGTCCTTCATCGGCAAGATGAACGCGAGCGCCAAGAGCCTCGGCCTGAAGAACACGCACTTCGACTCGTTCGACGGCATCGGCAACGGCAAGAACTACTCCACGCCGCGCGACCTCACGAAACTCGCGAGCAGCGCGATGAAGAACTCCACCTTCCGCACGATCGTGAAGACCAAGAAGTACACGGCGAAGACGAAGACCAAGAAGGGCGGCACCCGCACGATGGCCGCCTGGACCAACACCAACACGCTGCTCAGCAGTTACAGCGGCGCGATCGGCGTGAAGACCGGGTCGGGCGCGGAGGCCAAGTACTGCCTGGTCTTCGCCGCGACGCGCAAGGGCAAGACCGTCATCGGCACGGTCCTGGCGTCCTCGTCGTCCACCCAGCGCGCCACGGACGCCACGAAGCTCATGAACTACGCCTTCGCGAAGTAGTCCTGACCCGCACACACCATCGAGAAGGGCCCGTCGCCGACGCGACGGGCCCTTCTCGTCGTACCGGTCGCCCTGAGCCGGCCCTCTGGGCCGATGGAACGCATGGTGATAGTTTCATTGGCACCATGCTGCTGAGTCTGGACAAGACCGACACCCGCCCCCTGCACGAACAGGTCGCCGGCGCCGTCCGGCGCGCCATCGCCGAGGGCGAGTGCGCCCCGAGGGACCGCCTGCCCTCGGCCCGCGACCTCTCCGAGGCCCTGGACGTCAACGTCAACACCGTGCTGCGCGCACTGCGCGGCCTGCGGGACGAGGGCCTGCTGGAGTTCCGCCGGGGCCGGGGGGTGACGGTGGCCGAGGGCGCCGGACCCCGCTCCGAGTTGCAGATCCGGGTCGGCGAGCTGCTCGTCGAGGCGGCTCGGCTGGGTTACAGCAGGACCGATCTCATCGACATGATCAGGGGGATGCCATGAGGGACGGGACAGCGACGCGGCGTGCGACGGCGGCCGTCTGGACGGTCGGGGTCACAGCGGTGCTCGCCGCGATGCCCCTGCTGGCGCGGGACCGGCTGCCGGACCGGCTGGCAACCCACTGGGGCCTGAACGGCGAAGCACCCGACGGCTCGATGCCCCTGTGGGCGGCGTCCCTCGTCCCCGCGCTGATCTGGCTGGTGACGGCGGCCGCGGTCACCGTCCCCCTGACGCGGGCGGGCCCGCCGGGCCGCCCCTTGACCTCCGTGACCCTGCTCCCCATGGGCATCGTCCTCACCGGCGCGCAGGCCGCGGTCATCCGCTCCAACCTGGACCGTGCGGACTGGCACGAGGCCCGTCAGCCCACCGCCTGGGTCGTCGCGATCCTGGTCGCGGCGGTACTCGCGGGAGTGGCCGGGTGGCTGATCGTCACCCGTCGGCGCGGCACCGCGGACGCCGGCTCGGCGTCCGGCGAGGGCGCCCCCGCGCTGGACATCCCCGAGGGCCGGCGGCTGGTCTGGTTCGCCCGCACCGCCAACCCCTGGCTCCAGCTGATCGCGGCCGCGATCGGCCTGGTGGCCTTGGGCGCACTCGTCGCGCTGGCCGGTGGCGTGGCCGCCCCGGGCACCCTGTGGGCGCTGTTCGCCGGCTGCGCCGCCGGGTCCCTGGCCTGCGCGGTCTTCTCCTCGGTCCGGGCCAGCGTCTCCGAGCGGGGCCTGGAGGTCTCGTTCGGCCCGCTCGGCTGGCCCGGACGCCGCTGGGCACCCGGTGACATCGACACGGCGCGGATGGAGGTCCGCCGTCCCGCCCAGGTCGGTGGCTGGGGCTACCGCATCAGCGGCCTCGGCACCACGGTGATGCTGCGCGCCGGCGAGTGCCTGGTCATACGGCCTCGTGGCCGCCGGAGCGACTTCGCGGTGAGCGTCGACGACGCCGAGCGGGGGGCGGCCCTGCTCAACGCGCTGCGCACGGAGGGGGCCCGGGACTGAGGGCCACGGCCCCGAAGCCGTCCTGCACACGACCGAGCAGCCGTCTTACACGCAACTCGTCGGCCACCGCACAGTTTTCGCTCATCTTCGCTCGCAGTCGTGAACATCACCGATCTGACTGGCATATGCCCCCAGCTCCGCCCTACGTTCCGCGACGGAGGTGGTTCACATGAAGGAACCCAGCAAACGGCAGAACTCTGCCGAACAGCACGAAGCGATCGACGTCAGCGACTTCGTCTACGCGGCGACCGGCGCCCGGGTGCGGAGGCTGACGATGCCGGACGGCAGCCACTGGTTTCCGGCAGTCGACGTCTGCAAGGAACTCGGTCACACCAACTCTCGGAAGGCGCTCGCGGATCACGTGCCCGCCGAGCACCGAGAGATGCTCGAGACCGTAACCAGAAGTTACGGTCTCGGCGTTCCCGCAGGCAGGGGGTGGCGCCGAGACTTGCATGTCCTTTCTCTCCAAGGTCTCATCCTCCTCGTCAACGCCTGCACCAAACCGGCCTGCGCCCCCTTCAAGCAGTGGGTCGCCGAAGTCGTCGAGACCGTGCAGCGCGAAGGTTCGTACTCCCTCGACGAGGCCGAGGTGCAGCCCGCCGGACCCGGCGCGCCCGTCGCCTACGCCATGCCGGACCAGGTCGCCGAGGCCATCGTCCGGCTGGAGGCGCACAACCTCCGGCTGGACGAGGAACTGGCCGAGGGGCAGCGGACGTCGATCGCGTTGCAAAGGGAGATGCTGGCCACCCAGCAGGCCACCCTCGCCACGCAGCAGGCGGGGCTCGCCGTGCAACAGGCCATGGTCCGGGCACTGGAACGCATCGCGGACCGGTTCGACGCCCTGGTCGTGTCCCAGGCGGTGCCCCGCGGCCCTCTCGCCCCGGTGCCCACCACGGAGTCGGTGCTGGCCGACTGGCGTCGGCGGCTGTCCGTGACCGAGGACGTGTGGACGGTCGCCGTGATCATCGCTCCGGTGCTCGTCGAGAAGGGCGAGCTGCGCGAGCCGCTGGAGTCGATCGCCGTACGTACGGGGCTTACCGTGCGGCGGGTCAACGAATGCCTGCGGCTGCTGCGGACCCACGCCTGCATCCGCTCACGGGGCGGTGCCGAGGACGGGACGCCGGTGTACGTGCTGCACCACGTCTGAGCCCGGACGGGCAGGAGGGGCGTCGCAACTCGAACTTGCGGCGCCCCTCCGTCATGACGTTACCCGGTACTCGGCTCTCACGCCCAGCTGATCAACCGCTTCGGCTGCTCCAGGACCGCCGCCACGTCGGCGAGGACCTTGGAGCCGAGCTCGCCGTCGACCAGGCGGTGGTCGAAGCTCAGGGCGAGGGTGGTCACCTGACGCGGCTTCACCTTGCCCTTGTGGACCCACGGCTGGAGCTTGATCGCGCCGACCGCGAGGATGGCGGACTCGCCCGGGTTCAGGATCGGCGTACCGGTGTCGACGCCGAAGACGCCGACGTTGGTGATGGTCACCGTGCCGCCCTGCATGGCGGACGGGGACGTCTTGCCCTCCCTGGCCGTCGTCACCAGCTCGCCGAGGGACCCCGCCAGCTGCGGCAGCGTCTGGGCGTGGGCGTCCTTGATGTTCGGGACGATCAGCCCCCGCGGGGTGGCGGCGGCGATGCCCAGGTTGACGTAGTGCTTGACCACGATCTCCTGGGCGGCCTCGTCCCAGGACGCGTTGACGTCCGGGTTGCGCTTGATCGCGACGAGCAGGGCCTTGGCGATCAGGAGCAGCGGGTTCACCCGCAGGCCCGTGTACTCCTTGTCCTGCTTCAGCTCCTCGACCAGCTTCATCGTGCGCGTCACGTCGACCGTCACGAACTCGGTGACGTGCGGTGCCGTGAAGGCCGAGCCGACCATCGCGGCCGCCGTCGCCTTGCGGACCCCCTTGACCGGGACGCGGGTCTCGCGCGCCGTGTCGCGGGACGCCGGTGCCGCCGCCGGGGACGGGGCGGACACGGCGGCGGGGGCCGGCTCCGGTGCCGCCGCCGGGGTGGCGGCCGCGACGGCCGCGTGGACGTCCTCGCGGGTGATGACGCCGTCCGGGCCGGAGGGCACCACGGTCGCCAGGTCGACGCCGAGGTCCTTGGCCAGCTTGCGCACCGGCGGCTTGGCCAGCGGGCGGTCGCCGCCGGCCGGCGCGGCCGGGGCCTCGGGCGCCGCGGGCGCCGCCGGTCCGTGGCCGTTCATCTCGGCCTGGACCGCCGCCGACGCGGCCTGCGCGGCGGCCGGGGCCTGAGCGCCCTTGCGGGGACGGCGCCTGGTCGAGGACGTGGACACGCCGTAACCCACCAGGACCGGCTGGCGGGCCGCGGGCTTGGCCTCCTCCTCGGCGGCGGGGGTGTCCGCCACGGCCTCCTGCACCGGCTCGGCGGCGGCCGCCGCACCGTCACCGACGGCCACCGCGATGATCGACGTACCGACGTCGACCGTGGTGCCCTCGGGGAAGTGCAGCTCGCGCACCACACCGTCGTAGGGGATGGGCAGTTCGACGGCGGCCTTGGCCGTCTCGACCTCGCACACCACCTGCCCGTCGGTGACCGTGTCACCGGGCTGGACGTACCACTTGAGGATCTCGGCCTCGGTGAGGCCCTCACCCACGTCGGGCATCTTGAACTCACGCACGGAGCTGTCCGTCATCGTCGTCACGCTCCCCTCCTCAGTACGCCAGCGAGCGGTCGACGGCATCCAGCACCCGGTCCAGGTCGGGCAGGTACTCCTCCTCCAGGCGGGCCGGCGGGTACGGGGCGTGGTAGCCGCCGACCCTGAGCACCGGAGCCTCCAGGTGGTAGAAGCAGCGTTCCGTGATCCGGGCCGCGATCTCCGCGCCCGAGCCCAGGAACACCGGCGCCTCGTGGACCACGACCAGGCGGCGGGTCTTCTCCACCGACGCCTGGACCGTGTCGAAGTCCAGCGGGGAGATGGACCGCAGGTCCACCACCTCCAGGGAGCGGCCCTCCTCGGCGGCCGCGTCGGCGACCTCCTGGCAGAGCTTCACCATCGGACCGTAGGCGGCCAGCGTCAGGTCGGTGCCCTCGCGCACCACGCGCGCGGCGTGCAGCGGGCCGGGGATGGCCTCCTTGTCGACCTCGGCCTTGTCCCAGTAGCGGCGCTTGGGCTCGAAGTAGATCACCGGGTCGTCGCTCTGGATGGCCTGCTGCATCATCCAGTACGCGTCCCCCGCGTTGGAGGGGCTGACCACCTTCAGGCCCGCCACGTGCGCGAACAGGGCCTCCGGGGACTCGGAGTGGTGCTCGACCGCGCCGATGCCGCCGCCGTAGGGGATGCGGATGACGACGGGCATCTTGACCTTGCCCAGCGAGCGGGCGTGCATCTTCGCCAGCTGGGTGACGATCTGGTCGTAGGCCGGGAAGACGAAGCCGTCGAACTGGATCTCCACCACCGGGCGGTACCCGCGCAGGGCCAGGCCGATGGCGGTGCCGACGATGCCGGACTCGGCCAGCGGGGTGTCGATGACCCGCTCCTCGCCGAAGTCCTTCTGCAGACCGTCGGTGACCCGGAAGACACCGCCGAGCTTGCCGACGTCCTCGCCCATGATCAGGACCTTGGGGTCCGACTCCAGTGCGCGGCGCAGCGACTCGTTGATCGCCTTCGCCAGCGCCATCTTTTCCGCTGCCATGTCAGACCCCCTCTGCATCGGCGAACGATGCCTGGTACGCGGCGAACTGCGCCCGCTCCTCGTCCACGAGCGCGTGTCCGTCCGCGTACGCGTTCTCGAAGATGGCGAACCGGTCCGGGTCCGGCATGGCACGGACCACTTCGCGCACTCGTTTGCCCAACGTCTCGCTCTCCGCATCCAGTTCCGCGAAAAATCCCTCGTCCGCGTGGTGTGCGGCCTCCAGGAAGCGGCGCAGGCGCAGGATCGGGTCCTTCGCCTCCCAGGCGGCCCGCTCGTCGTCGTGCCGGTAGCGGGAGGGGTCGTCCGACGTGGTGTGGGCGCCCATGCGGTACGTGTACGCCTCGATCAGGGCCGGGCCCTCGCCGCGCCGGGCGCGGTCCAGGGCCCAGCGGGTGACCGCGAGGGAGGCCAGGACGTCGTTGCCGTCGACGCGCACGCCGGGGAAGCCGAAGCCCTGGGCGCGCTGGTAGAGCGGCACCCGGGTCTGCTTCTCGTTGGACTCGGAGATCGCCCACTGGTTGTTCTGGCAGAAGAACACCACGGGGGCGTTGTAGACGGCGGCGAAGTTGAACGCCTCGCTGACGTCGCCCTGGCTGGAGGCGCCGTCGCCGAAGTACGCGATCACGCCGGAGTCGGCGCCGTCCTTGGCCACGCCCATCGCGTAGCCCGTGGCGTGCAGCGCCTGCGAGCCGATCACGATGGTGTACAGGTGGAAGTTGTTGCTGTTGGGGTCCCAGCCGCCGTTGTTCACGCCGCGGAACATGCCGAGCAGGTTGGTCGGGTCCACCCCGCGGCACCAGGCGACGCCGTGCTCGCGGTAGGTCGGGAAGACGTAGTCGTCCTCGCGGGTGGCCCGCCCGGAACCGATCTGAGCGGCCTCCTGGCCGAGCAGGGAGGCCCACAGGCCCAGCTCGCCCTGGCGCTGCAGGGCGGTGGCCTCGGCGTCGAAGCGCCGGGTGAGCACCATGTCGCGGTACAGGCCGCGCAGCTCGTCGGGGGTGATGTCGGCGACGTACCGGGCGTACTCGGCGTAGGCGGAGTCCGCCGCCGTCTCGATCCGCTCGCCCTCGGGCGTCAGCAGCTGCACCAGCTCCGTCTCGGAGCCCTTCTCGGCAGCGGTACGGGTGGTGCTGGTGGTGCGAGTGGTGCGCTTGCCGGTGCCGGCCTTGGTGCCGGTGGTGCCGGCCGCCTTGGTGCCGGTGGTGCCGGCCGCCTTGCTTCCGGCGCTGCGTCGCGGCTTGCGCGCGGCAGTGCTCTCGGTCACGTGTGCTCCTCCGTCGGTCCGGCCCCCGGGTTCGCCGGAAGCCAGTGCGGCTCACCTGCGGCCCGGCGGACGCACAAGGGTGGGTGCGGCCCGATCGGGAACAGGCGTGACAGGTGCCCCGGCGAGCGCCCTGCGAACAGCACGTTACCCAGTGCTCCACATTTCTGTGAAACCCCTCCTGACCTGCATTTTTACTCGGATTTCCAAGTAAATCGGTGAAGGAGGGAAGTTTTACTGGTCACAGCCTTGCAGGGGGCCGGAACAACGGCACGTTATCCCGGGCACCCCGGGCACGGGAAGAGCCGGTGTGTGACACTGACCGCGTGCGCGAAGACGGAAAAATCCGGGTATTCCTCCTCGACGATCACGAGGTGGTCCGCCGCGGGGTGCACGATCTGCTCTCCGGCGAGGCCGACATCGAGGTGGTGGGCGAGGCCGGTACGGCCGCCGAGGCGCAGGCCCGGGTCGCGGCCACCCGCCCGGACGTCGCGGTGCTGGACGTGCGGCTTCCCGACGGCAGCGGTGTGGAGGTCTGCCGCGACATCCGCTCCCGGGACGACTCCGTCCGCTGCCTGATGCTGACCTCCTTCGCCGACGACGAGGCCCTCTTCGACGCGATCATGGCGGGCGCCTCCGGCTACGTCCTGAAGGACATCCGCGGCGCCGAGCTGCTCGGTGCCGTACGGGAGGTGGCGGCCGGCAAGTCGCTGCTCGACCCGGCGGCCACCGCGCGCGTGCTGGAGCGGCTGCGCGACGGCGGGACGAAGCCCGACGACCGGCTGGCCCGGCTCACCGAGCAGGAGCGCCGCATTCTGGAGCTGGTCGGCGAGGGCCTGACCAACCGGGCGATCGGCGAACGCCTGCACCTGGCGGAAAAGACGATCAAGAACTACGTGTCGAGCCTGCTGGGCAAGCTCGGCATGCAGCGGCGCTCCCAGGCGGCCGCCTTCGTGGCCCGCCTGGAGTCCGAGAACCGCTGACGGCTCCGCTCCCGGCGTCCCGGCCGCGGGCCCTTCGGGCTCACTCGGGACTTACGGCCCCCCGGGTCGGGGCGGGCGACTCTGGTCCGGCGCCCCGCCGTCGGCGCACAGTGAGGCCATGCCCTCCGACGAACAGCTCGCCGTCGGCCTGCTCGGCCGTACCGCCTACGGCCGGGCGGCCACCACCCTGCGCGCCCTGCCCGTCCTGGCCCCCGCGCGCCACATCGTGACCGACGGCCGGGTCCTGCTGCGCATGCCCCGGAGCTGGGGGTACCACCGGGTGTGCGCCGGGAGCGTCGTCGCCTACGGGGCGGACAACCTGACCTCCGCGCGGCCCGGCGAGAGCCTGTGGACCGTGCAGGTGGTGGGCCGGTGCGAGGCCCACGAGCCGAGCGCCGCCGAGCTGGAGCGGTTCGGTCCCGCACCGAGCCGGGTGGACGGCGAGCCGTTCGAGGCCGCCTATCTGCGCGTCGACCCGCAGTTCGGCACCGTGCACTTCACGGACGGGGAGGCGGGACCCGCCTAGGCGAACGCGACGCGCGCGTGGAGCCCGTGTCCGGGCCGCACGCGCGCGTCGAGCGAGGGTCGTGGGTGGGTCACTCGCCGGCGGGGTCGCTGGCGCCGCCCGCGCCTCCGGCTCCGCCCTCGGTGTCGCCGCCGGCCGGCGGGGTCTCGCCGCCGCCGGTCGGCTCACCGCCGCCGGTGGGGTCGCCGCCGCCCGTCGGCTCACCGCCGCCGGTCGGCTCACCGCCGCCGGTCGGCTCGCCACCGCCGGTCGGGTCGCCGGACGGGTTGCCCGAGGCGGTCTCCGACGGCGTGTACGACGGGGTGTACGGATCGTTCCAGCCCCCGCTGCCGTTGCCGTCCCCGCCGGAGCCCTGCTCGGTGCCCGGGTCGGTGCTCTCCTGCGTCTCCTTGTCACTGGGCGAGGAGCTGGGCGTCTTCTCGTCGGTGCTCTTGGACGTGGTCGCCGACGGGCTCTTGTCCGTCTCGGTGCCGCCCTTGCCGCCACCGCCGTTGTTCAGCGCCAGCGCGACGCCGGCCGCGATGGCGATCACCGCGAGGACGGCCAGTATCCACAGCTTGCCGCGGCCGCTGCCCTTGTTCCCGCTGCCCTCGAAGCCGCCGTCGTCGCCCCCGCCGTAGCCGTTCGGCAGGATCGGCTGGGGGATCTGCTGTGTGCCCGACGCACCGTGGTCGGGATGCGGCAGCACCGTCGTGCCCGCGAGACCGGCCGAGGGGGTGTGCCGGCCGTCGTGCGCGGCGACCGGGCCGGTGTTCCAGGTGCCGGTGTGGCCGCCCTGCTCGTACAGCATCTGGAGCCCGTACTGGACCAGGCCGCGCATCTCCTCGGCGGTCTGGAAGCGGTCGTCGGGCTCCTTGGCCAGCGAGCGCATCACCAGGCCGTCCAGCTCCGGCGGGGTGGCGTCGGAGACCTCGGAGGGGGGCGTCGGGATGTCCTGCACGTGCTGGTAGACCACCGACAGCGGGGTCTCGCCGGTGAACGGCGGGCGCAGCGCGAGGAGTTCGTAGAGCAGGCAGCCGGTCGCGTACAGGTCGGAGCGGTGGTCGACGGCCTTGCCGAGCGCCTGCTCGGGGGAGAGGTACTGCGGGGTGCCCATGACCATGCCGGTCTGGGTCATCGTCGACTGGGCGCCGTGCAGGGCGCGCGCGATGCCGAAGTCCATCACCTTCACCGCGCCGGCGTTGGTGATGATGACGTTCGCGGGCTTGATGTCGCGATGCACGATGCCGTGCTGGTGCGAGTAGGCGAGCGCCTCCAGGACACCGGAGACGATGATCAGGGCCTGCTCGGGACCGGGCGCCTCCGCGTTGAGCAGGAGGTCGCGGATGGTGCGGCCCTCGACGATCTCCATCACGATGTACGGCACGGACTGGCCGCCGACGACGTCCTCGCCCGAGTCGTACACGGCGACGATGGCGTGGTGGTTGAGGCCCGCCACCGACTGCGCCTCGCGCGTGAAGCGCGCCTTGGAGACCGGGTCCTCGGCGAGGTCCGCGCGCAGCAGCTTGACGGCCACGGTGCGCCCGAGCCGGACGTCCTCCGCGGCGAACACCTCGGCCATGCCGCCCCGCCCGAGCCTGCGGGTCAGCCGGTACCGGCCGTCGCCGACCAGGCCGCCGTTGCCCCAGTTCTCCGGCGCGTCAGACATACCGCCGCCAGATGCCTCGGGTTCGGACGGGCCCTGGGCGCGCTGCTGCTGTGCCATCAGTCCTCGCCGTCGTTTCTGCCCGCGGTACGCGCGGTGTTGTTACGGTCTCCGTCGGCCACGCTACAGCCTTCGCGGGGGCCTGCGGTCCGGGATGGACGCCGGGACCGGACCTGAGCCGGACCGGTCATGAAACCCTGGCTCCGTACTCTCGTGCAAATTCCGTGGACCGGCGGTACGCCCGCTGTAACGCTTCCGCGACGCTTCTTTCGCGTACGGTCACGGAACGGGCACCGCGCTTGACGTGTCAGTGCCCTGGGGCAGACTTGGCCGGGAATAGCACTTTCGATCACGAGCGCGCGTGCCGCTGCCACCGGCGCCCGCCGTCTATGGGGGACGCAGAGACATGAGCCAGGACGCCGGACAGGGACGGTACGCGGGGCGGGCACTCGCCGGCGGCCGTTACCAGCTGCGCGACTTGCTCGGCGAGGGCGGCATGGCCTCCGTGCACCTGGCGTACGACTCGGTCCTCGACCGTCAGGTCGCGATCAAGACGCTGCACACCGAGCTGGGCCGCGAGCAGGCCTTCCGTGAGCGCTTCCGCCGTGAGGCACAGGCCGTGGCGAAGCTCACGCACACCAACATCGTCTCGGTCTTCGACACCGGCGAGGACGAGCTGGGCGGCCTGACCACTCCGTACATCGTCATGGAGTACGTCGAGGGCCGGCCGCTGGGCTCGGTGCTCGACGAGGACGTGCGGCAGCAGGGCGCGATGCCCGCCGACAAGGCGCTGAAGATCACCGCGGACGTGCTGGCCGCCCTGGAGATCAGCCACGAGATGGGCCTGGTCCACCGGGACATCAAGCCGGGCAACGTGATGATGACCAAGCGCGGCGTGGTCAAGGTCATGGACTTCGGCATCGCCCGCGCCATGCAGTCCGGCGTGACCTCGATGACGCAGACCGGCATGGTCGTCGGCACCCCGCAGTACCTCTCGCCCGAGCAGGCCCTCGGCCGCGGCGTCGACGCCCGCTCCGACCTGTACTCGGTCGGCATCATGCTGTTCCAACTGGTCACCGGGCGCCTGCCGTTCGACGCCGACTCGCCGCTGGCGATCGCGTACGCGCACGTGCAGGAGGAGCCGGTGGCCCCCTCCGCCGTGAACCGCGCCCTGCCCCCGGCGGTGGACGCGCTGGTGGCCCGCGCGCTGAAGAAGAACCCCAACGAACGCTTCCCCAGCGCCGAGGCCATGCGCGACGAGTGCCTGCGGGTGGCGGCGTCCTTCCAGGCGGCGCCGCCCAGCATCGTGCCCGGCGCCCAGACGTCGAGCGGCGCGGGCGTCGGCTCCGCGGTCTTCCCGCCGGTCGACCAGAACACCCCGGCGCCCACCGGCCCCGTGCAGACGCCGTACCAGCCGACGCCGGCCCACGGCCCGAACCCGTACGGCGGCCCGGCCCCGGCGGCGCACTCGCCCGCCTACGGCTATCCGCAGCAGCCCGGCTACCCGACGCCGGGCCCTTCGCCGTACGCCCAGCAGCAGACCTCCACGCCGCCGCCGTACAACCTGACGCCGTCGGCCCAGGGCTCCGGGCCCTCCGGCGGCGGCAAGAACAACAAGCCGGTGATCATCGGCTCGATCGTGGTCGCCGTCGTGGCCGTCGGCGGACTGGTCGCCGCGCTGCTGATGAACAGCGGCGGGGGCGAGGACCCGGAGGGCGGTGGCGGTTCCTCGAGCGTGTCCGCGTCGCCCTCGAAGGCGGCGGGGTACCGCGGGCCGGACACGACGCGGACGATCGAGAAGGACAAGTGCACCGAGCCCGAGGAGTCGTACAACGACCCCGACAAGATCAAGGTGCCGGACTTCACCTTCAAGTACATCGGCTCGGTCAAGGAGTGCTTCAACGCCGCCGGCTGGCAGATGAAGGTCGTCGACGTCGACGAGAACACCTACGGCCAGGGATCGGTCCGCGACCAGTTCCCCGTCGCGGGCACGGACGTCGACCCGGAGAACATGCCGACGATCCAGCTCAAGGTCTCGACGGGCAACCCGGCCTCCGAGTGACCCCGTGACGCCGCCCCCGTGACGGACGGCCGACGACGAAGGGCCCGGCAGCATCCGCTGCCGGGCCCTTCGCGCTGCCGGCCCGAGCCGTGTGTACGGGTGGTGGACGCCGTCCCCGCCGGTGGGGGCCGTCCCTACAGGTAAGGGCCACCGGACCGGCCGCCCGGGTGCGGGGGCTCCTCGCCCTCCGGGGCGACACCGGGCGGCAGCGCGCGGCGCATCTGCTCCAGCTGGGCCCGCGCGGCCATCTGCTGGGCGAACAGCGTGGTCTGGATCCCGTGGAAGAGGCCCTCCAGCCAGCCGACCAGCTGTGCCTGGGCGATCCGCAGCTCGGCGTCGGTCGGGGTGCCGTCGTCCGTGAACGGCAGGGAGAGCCGCTCCAGCTCCTCCACCAGCTCCGGCGCCAGGCCGTCCTCCAGCTCCTTCACCGAACTGGCGTGGATCTCCTTGAGCCGCACCCGGCTCGCCTCGTCCAGGGGCGCGACCCGCACCTCCTCCAGCAGCTGCTTGATCATGCTGCCGATCCGCATGACCTTGGCGGGCTGCTCCACCTGCTCGGTCACCGGAATCTCCCGGGAGTCGTCGTCCCCGCCGCCGCTGAGCGCCATTCCGTCCTGGCCGACGACCAGGATCTGGGGGTTCTCCGGCGACCTGTCGTTCCTCGGCATTTCCATGCCGCCATTGTCTCCCACCCGGGTGCCGCACACGGGGGCTGCCCCCGGGAAAACGGGCGCCACGCGTTCGGCGGCGTCCGGAATGCCGGGATCGGCGGCCGGTGTGAGGCTTGTTCCGTCGTTTCACGACGCTTCCACGACGGGCTACACCGGGAGGGGGTCACGGCCGTGACTCCATGGCTGCGCACACTGCGGGCGACGGGGCTGGCGGGCGCCCTGGGGGTCGGCGCGGTGGTGGCGCCGTTCGGGGCGGGGGCGGCCCACGGTGCCGGGTACCCGGCGGTGGCCGCGACGAGGCCGGTCACGGTGGCGGCGCCGTCCCCCGAGGACTCCGCCCCGGGGCACGCCTCGGCTCCCGGGGCGCCGACCGGCCCGGGCGGATCCGCCACCCATGACGGACGGGGCGGCCACGACCGCCCCCGGCACCCCGACGGTCCCGGCCGCCCGGAGCACCCGGAGCGTCCCGACGCGGGGCCCGCCTCCCGGCCCGCCGCGGATTCCGGCCCCGCGGGCAGTGCGGGGCACGCGTCCGCCACGTCCTCCCCCTCGTCCCCCAGGCCCTCGGCGTCCCGCGGCGGCGCCGACCCCGAGCACTCCCGGCCCGGCGGCCTGCCGGGCGAGGGGCGCGGCCGGCCCGGTCACGCCGGGGAACGGGAGCGGGACGGCGGGGACGAGCACACCGGCCGGCACCGCGACGACGGCGACGACGCCCCGGAGGAAGAGGCCGCCGCCGTCCCGCCCGCGCGGAGCGAGACCGCCGTGGCGCCCTCGGCCGCCCCGTCCCCGGCCCGGTCGGCGACCGGCACGCACCCCCGGCAGGCGGCCGCCGAGCCGATGCTGCGGGTCCTCCCGCTGGGCAGCGGGCTGGTCCTGGTCGGCCTCGGTCTGGCCCTGGGCCTCGTCGGGCTGCGCCTGCGCCGGGGGTAGGGCGGCCGCCGCGCGTACCCGGCCGCGCGGCGCCGAAGGGCCGTCCCTACGTGGTGACCAGCAGCACCTTGCCGATGTGCCCGCTCTCCTCCACCACCCGATGGCCCTCCGCGGCCTCGCTCATCGGCATCTCGCGGTCGACGACCGGGCGGATGTGCCCCCCGTCGAACAGCGGCCAGACGTGCTCCCGTACGGCCGCCACGATGGCCGCCTTCTCCTCCAGGGGCCGGGCCCGCAGCGAGGTCGCGCTGACGGCGGCGCGCTTGGCGAGGAGCGTGCCGATGTTCAGCTCGCCCTTGCGGCCGCCCTGCATGCCGATGATCGCGAGCCGGCCGTTCACGGCGAGGGCCTCGACGTTGCGGTCGAGGTACTTCGCGCCCATGTTGTCCAGGATGACGTCGGCGCCCGCGCCGCCCGTCGCCTCCTTCACCTCGGCGACGAAGTCCTGCTCCCGGTAGTTGATCAGGATGTCCGCGCCCAGTTCGGCGCAGCGCTCCAGCTTCTCCTTGGTCCCCGCCGTCACCGCGACCTTGGCACCGACGGCCTTGGCGAGCTGGATCGCCATGGTGCCGATGCCGCTGGAGCCGCCGTGCACGAGCAGCGTCTCACCGGGACGCAGGTGGGCGACCATGAAGACGTTCGACCAGACCGTGCACACCACCTCGGGCAGCGCCGCCGCCGCCTTCAGGTCCACGCCCTGCGGCAGCGGCAGCAGCTGCCCCGCCGGGACGACGACCTTCTCGGCGTAACCGCCGCCCGCGAGCAGCGCGCACACCTCGTCGCCGACGGACCAGCCGGACACCCCGGGGCCGATCTCGGCGACCCGCCCGGAGCACTCCAGGCCGGGGTGGGCGGAAGCGCCGGGCGGGGGGTCGTAGAAGCCCTGGCGCTGCATGATGTCGGCGCGGTTGACGGCGCTGGCCGTCACCTCCACCAGGACCTCGCCCTCGCCGGGCCGCGGGTCGGGCACCTCGGCCCACACCAGCGCCTCGGGGCCTCCGGGTTCGGAAATCGTGATCGCATGCATGAGGCCGACGCTACTCCTGTGCCCCCTCGTGGCCCGCCGCCGGAAAAAGCCGGTGCGCCGCCGATGAGTTTGCGCGACGGTAAAGGTCTCCCCATGCGTAGCCCAAGAACGCGTACTCCGGCCCGCGGAAGGACCCACAGCATGAGCACGCACACGACCGGCCTCGCCATCGAGACCTCGGGACTGGTGAAGACGTTCGGTGAGACCCGGGCCGTGGACGGGGTGGACCTCGCGGTGCCGGCCGGCACGGTCTACGGCGTCCTCGGACCGAACGGCGCCGGCAAGACCACCACGGTGAAGATGCTCGCCACCCTGCTGCGCCCGGACGACGGCCAGGCGCGCGTCTTCGGCCACGACGTCGTGCGCGAGGCGGACGAGGTCCGCGGCCGGGTGAGCCTCACCGGGCAGTACGCGTCCGTGGACGAGGACCTCACCGGCACCGAGAACCTGGTCCTGCTGGGCCGCCTCCTCGGGCACGGGAAGGCCGCGGCCCGCGAGCGGGGCGAGCAGCTGCTGGCCGCCTTCGGACTGACGGACGCCGCGGCGAAGCAGGTCAAGCACTACTCCGGCGGCATGCGGCGGCGCATCGACATCGCCGCCTCCATCCTCAACACCCCGGACCTGCTCTTCCTCGACGAACCGACCACCGGCCTCGACCCGCGCAGCCGCAACCAGGTGTGGGACATCGTGCGCGCGGTCGTCGCCCAGGGCACGACGGTGCTGCTGACCACCCAGTACCTGGACGAGGCCGACCAGCTGGCGTCCCGGATCGCCGTCATCGACAAGGGCCGGGTGATCGCCGAGGGCACCAAGGGCGAGCTGAAGGCCTCCGTCGGCGCCGGCTCCGTCCATCTGCGGCTGCGGGACGCGGAGGAGCGGCCCGAGGCCGAGCGGCTCCTGCGGAACCTGCTGGTCGCCGAGGTGCAGCTGGAGCCGGACCCGGTGGCGGTGACCGCGCGCCTCGCGGCGGCGGCCGGCGACACCGCCGCCGACCAGGCCGCCAAGGCACTCGGTGAGCTGGCCCGGGCTGGCATCACCGTCGACAGCTTCTCCCTGGGGCAGCCGAGCCTCGACGAGGTCTTCCTGGCGCTGACCGGACACGACACCGGCCGGCGCACCGACGCCGGCTCCGGCACCGACACGAAGGGCGAGGTGGCGGCATGAGCACGGCCACGAGCACCGAGAACAAGGAACTCACCCCGGTCAGCGCCGAGTCCCTGGCGGCCCTGCTGGTCACCAGGGAGCGGCCGCCGCGGCCCGGCGCCCTGTCCACGTCGCTGACGTTCGGCTGGCGCGCGATCCTCAAGATCAAGCACGTGCCCGAGCAGCTCTTCGACGTCACCGCCTTCCCGATCATGAACCTGTTGATGTTCACGTACCTCTTCGGCGGTGCGCTGGCCGGTTCGCCCGGTGACTACATCCAGTTCGTGCTGCCGGGCATCCTCGTGATGTCGGTCGTGATGATCACCATGTACACCGGGGTCTCGGTGAACATCGACATCGAGAAGGGCGTCTTCGACCGCATCCGCTCGCTGCCCATCTGGCGGCCCTCGGCGATGATCGGCTATCTCCTCGGCGACGCGCTGCGCTACACCATCGCGTCCGTCGTCATGCTCTCCGTCGGGCTGCTGCTCGGCTACCGGCCCGACGGCGGGTTCGTCGGCGTGGTCGCCGGGATCGCGCTCCTGCTGCTCTTCTCGTTCGCCTTCTCGTGGATCTGGACGATGTTCGGTCTGATGCTGCGCACCGAGAAGTCGGTGATGAGCGTCAGCATGATGGTGATCTTCCCGCTCACCTTCCTGTCCAACGTCTTCGTCGACCCGAAGACCATGCCGGGCTGGCTTCAGGCCTTCGTGAACAACAGCCCCATCACCCACCTGGCGTCCGCGGTGCGCGGCCTGATGGCGGGCGGCTGGCCCGGCGCCGAGATCGCCTGGACGCTGGGTTGGGCGGGCCTGTTCGTGCTGGTCTTCGGCCCGGTCACGATGCGGCTCTACAACCGCAAGTAGCGGGGCCCGGGGAGCGGCTCAGTCGCGGGGAAGCGGGCGGGCGTCGGGTGCCACATGGGTGGCCGGCGTCGCCCGTACGATCGTGATCAGGCGGTCCGTCAACTCCAGCCCGCCGAGGGCCGAGTCGTCGTAGCCCAGGACCCGGTGGCCGCGGATCACGCTCACCACGAGGTCGTCCACCTCCCGCGGGCTCTTGCCCACCTCGGCCTTTATGACGGGCCGTTCGATGAGGTCGAGTCCGCTGCCCTGGCTGATCAGGTCCTCCATGACCATGCCGGCGGCGGGGCTGAGCACGGAGAGCCCGAGCAGCCGCCCCGCTGCGCTGGCGCTGGTGATCACGGCGTCGGCGCCGGACTGCTTCAGCAGCGGCGCGTTCTCCTCCTCGCGGACCGCGACCACGATCTTCGCGCCGCGGTTGAGCTGCCGGGCCGTCAGCGTGACCAGCACGGCGGTGTCGTCGCGCTGGGTGGCGATGATGATCTGCTTCGCCCGGTAGGCCTCGGCCCGGTTGAGCACGTCGCTGCGGGTCGCGTCACCGACCACACCCGCGTAGCCGTGGGCCGTCGCGGCCTCGATGGCCTTCCCGCTGGGGTCGACCACGACCACCTGGTCCTTGCGCAGCCCGGTCGCGCAGACGGTCTGGATCGCCGACCGTCCCTTGGTTCCGAAGCCGACGACGACGGTGTGATCGCGCAAGGCGGACCTCCAGCGGTTCAGGCGCCACTCCTCCCGAGTGCGCTCGGTGAGGGCTTCCAGCGTGGTGCCGACCAGGATGATCAGGAACAGCACGCGCAGGGGCGTGATGACGAAGATGTTGGTCAGCCGGGCGGAGTCGCTGACGGGCGTGATGTCGCCGTACCCGGTGGTGGAGAGGGTGACGGTGGCGTAGTAGAAGGCGTCGAGGAGGTCCAGGGAACCGTCGGAGTTGTCGGTGTAGCCGTCGCGGTCGACGTACACGACGACGGCCGTCACCACGAGGACCACCAGGGCGACGGACAGCCGCTTGGCGACCTGCCGGAACGGGTGCTCCACCAGTTTCCTGGGGAGCTTCACCTTGTGAGGCACCAGATGTTCGTCCGCCTGGCGGGCGATCGCGTCCTGGCCCGGAAGTTTCACGTGAAACACACCCCGATCCCACCGGTCGCCCAGGGCAGGTCGAGCAGCTCGGTCTCCTGCCCCGGTCGCGCACCGCCCGGCGCCACGACGGCCAGGGCGTCGGCGGCCGCGACACCGCGCAGCATCGCCGGGCCGTTGTAGCGCAGCGGCACGGCCCCCTCACCGCGCAGGACGACGGGCACGAGCCGGGTGTCGTACGGATGCCCGTGCACCGCGTCCCGCAGCGGCAGCGTGTACGGCTCGGGTGCCGGGCGGGCGGCGAGGGTGCGCAGCAGCGGTTCGGCGAGGGTGAGCAGTCCGGAGACGGCGGCGAGGGGGTTGCCGGGCAGTCCGACGAGGTGCTGGTCGTCCTTGAGGCGGGCCAGCAGCATGGGGTGGCCGGGGCGCACCTTGACGCCGTCCACGAGGAGTTCGGCGCCGATCCGGCGCAGGGTCGGGTGGACGTGGTCGACGGGGCCCGCGGCGGTGCCGCCGGTCGTGACGATCAGGTCGGCGTCGGAGGTCGTGACGGCGCGGTGCAGCGCCTCGGCGTCGTCGCCGATCCGGCGGACGGTGCGGACCTCGGCGCCCAGTGCGCGCAGCCAGGGCGGCAGCATCGGGCCGAGCGCGTCCCGGATCAGTCCGTCGTGCGGGAGGCCCGCGGTGAGCAGTTCGTCACCGAGGACGAGGACGTCGACGCGGGGCCGGGGGACCGCGGTGAGGGTGTCGTACCCGGCGGCCGCCGCGAGGCCCAGGACCGCCGGGGTCGCCAGGGTGCCGACGGGCAGCAACTGCTCGCCGCCGCGGCACTCCTGGCCGCGCGGGCGGATGTCCTGGCCGTGCACGACCTCGCGGACGGGGTGCAGCCGGCCGCGTTCGTCGCTGCGTCCGTGCTCGGTGCGCAGTACGGCGGTGGTGTCCGGGGGGATCCGTGCACCGGTGGCGATGCGGACGGCCTCGCCGTCGGTGAGGGGCTCGGGTTCCGCGTGTCCGGCGAGGACGCCCTCGTCGCGCACCGCCCAGGGGCCCGGCCCCGCGACGGCCCAGCCGTCCATCGCCGAGCTGTCGAAGGAGGGCAGGTCGGTGAGGGCCGCCAGCGGCGCGGCCAGGGTGAGGCCGAGGGCCGCGTCGAGCGGCACGGAGACCGGGGTGCGGCGGACGGCACGGGCGGCGGCGCGGGCCGCCCGCTCGGCGGTCGTCCGGGCCTCGGGCCACGGGATCGCGCGGTGGTGGTCCGCCCGCCCGCGCCGCTGATCGTCCTGGTGCCGCGGGACGGGGGCACCCTGGCCGCGGGGCTCGCGGTGGGCGGGGCCGGGATTCTCCTGCACGAGGGCGAGCGCCTCCTCGACTCCGAGGTCGTCCGCTTCCTCGTCGGCCCGCGTGCCGGGGGAGGTCATCACGCGTCCGGGCGGGCGTCGGGGGTGGCGTCGGGTGCCGGGTCGGGCCGGTCCTGCGCGGGGGCGGGCGCGGGACCCGCCGCCTCCTCGGCCCAGCGCAGCGCGAGCGCCGCGGCCTTGCGGGCGCTCTCGGCGACGGCCTCGGGACCGCCGCCCGCCCGGCCGACCGCGTAACCGACGAGGAAGGTGGTCAGCGGGGCCGCCGGCCTGGCCACCCCGTGGGCGGCGTCGCGGGCGAGATCGAGCAGGACCTTGGTGTCGACGTCCAGGTCGATGCCCAACTCGTCCTTGGCTGCGGAAATCCATTCATCCAACACGTGACCATGCTCCCTGATGCGTGCCCTTGCGGTGGCGATGTCGTCCCAGGTGTCGCAGTCGAAGGACGCGACGGCGTCCGGGAGTCGAGTGAGGCGCAGCGCGCCGGTCAGGCGGCGCAGCGGCAGCCCGGTGAGGTCCGGCCCGGCTGCCCGTTCCGCCCGCTCGCGGGCGAGCGCGGCCAGTTCGCGGCGGAGTGCGGGCGCGCGGTAGGCGGCGACGAGGGGCTGGTCGCGGCCGTCGACGTCGGTGAGCAGCACGCCGTCGGCGTCGCCCGCGGCGAGGGCCGACAGCAGCCGCCCCACGGTCGGCCCGGCGAGGAACGGCAGGTCGGCGGAGAGCACCACGACGTGCTCGGCCGCGGTGTGGCGCAGCCCGGCGGCGAGGGCGGCGAGCGGTCCGCCGCCGGGCGGGTCCTCGCGCGCCCAGGTCACGGGACGCGCGGTGGGCCGGGGATCGGCGACGACGACGGTGCTCCGCGCTCCGTCGCAGGCGGCGAGCACCCGGTCAAGGAGCGCGCGCCCGCCCACCCGCAGCCCCGGTTTGTCCGCGCCGCCCAGCCTCCGGGCGGCACCGCCCGCGAGCACCACGGCGTCGTACCCGGCGGGGCCGGGACCCGGCTCGGGGTTCCGGCCCGGCCCGGCATCGGATTCCGGCGCGGGGTCACGGCCGGCACCCGGGGCGCCGACGGGCTCGTTCGCACTCACCCCACGAGTATGGGGCCCGGTGCGATCACAGGGAATGTGAGGGAGCCCGCGCGATTCCGGGGCCGCGAGCGGGTCGCCGCCGGGGGCGGGCCGTCGCTTCCGTCACAGGGTCCGCAGCAGCACCGCCGGCTGTTCCACGCAGTCCGCCACGTACCGCAGGAAACCACCCGCCGTGCCGCCGTCGCACACCCGGTGGTCGAAGGTGAGCGAGAGCTGCACGACCTGACGCACCGCCAACTCGCCCTCGTGCACCCACGGCTTGGGGACGATGCGGCCGACGCCGAGCATGGCCGCCTCGGGGTGGTTGATGATCGGTGTGGAGCCGTCGACGCCGAAGACGCCGTAGTTGTTCAGCGTGAAGGTGCCGCCGGTCAGCTCCCCCGGCGTCAGCCGGCCCGCGCGGGCCGCCTCGGTGAGCCGGGCGAACTCCGCGGTGAGCGACTCGGCGTCCCGCGCGTGCGCGTCCCGGACCACCGGCACGACCAGCCCGCGGTCCGTCTGCGCGGCGAAGCCGAGGTGGACCCCGTCGAGCCGGACGATCTCCCGGGCCTCGGTGTCGACCGTCGAGTTCAGCTCGGGGAAACGGGCCAGGGCGGCGGTGCAGATCCGGGCCAGCAGGGCGACCAGGGAGATCTTCGGCCCGCCGGACGCGTTCATCGCCGTGCGCGCACGCATCAGCTCGGTCGCGTCGGCGTCCACCCAGCAGGTGGCGTCCGGGATCTCGCGCCGGCTGCGGGAGAGCTTGTCGGCGACGGCGCCGCGCACGCCTTTGAGGGGGACGCGGGTGCCGGGAGAGGCGGAGGTGGCGGAAGGGGCCGAGGTGACGGATGCGGCGACCTGCTCCCCGCTCGTCCTCGCCGCCCGGTCCGCCGTACGACCGCCCTGTGCGGCGGCGGCGCGCAGCGCGTACTCCACGTCCGCCCGCAGGATCAGCCCCTCCGGCCCGGAACCGGTCAGCTCGCGCAGGTCCAGGTCGTTCTGCCGGGCCAGCCTGCGCACCAGCGGGGAGATGACCGGCACCGGTCCTTCCACCGGCTCGTCCGTGCGGATCTGGCCGCCCGCCGGCTCGTCCGTGCGGATCTGGCCGCCCGCCGGCTCGTCCGTGCGGATCTGGCCGCCCGCCGGCTCGGTCGTGCGGACCTGTCCGCCCGCCGGCTCCGCCGGAAGGGCCCGGCCGTTCGCCCGCCCGGACGGGCCGGTGGCCGCCGGCCGGCCGGGCCGCACCCTGCGCCGCCGCGCGGGCGCCTCGGAGGTGCCGTAGCCGACCAGGACGTTGCCGGAGCCCTCCGCCTTGCCGTCCGCCTTCTCCGCGGTCCCCGGCGGCTCGGCGGCCGGTGACCCGGCGGCCCCCCTGCCGGACTCCCGCGCCGGTCCCCCGGCTGCGGCCGCCCCGGCCCCGTCCACCGCCACGGTCACCAGCGGCGCCCCGACGGGCAGCTCCGTGCCCTCCTCGCCGAAGCGGGCGGTGACCACACCGCCGTAGGGGCAGGGCACCTCGACCATCGCCTTTGCGGTCTCGACCTCGACGACCGGCTGGTCGACGACGACCACGTCACCGACCTCGACCAGCCAGCGGACGATCTCCGCCTCGGTGAGCCCCTCACCGAGGTCGGGCAGCTTGAACTCCAGGCTGTGCCCGTCAGAAGCGTGTGCCATCAGCTCTCTGCCTCCCACTGCAGGCGCCCCACGGCGTCCAGGATGCGGTCCACACCGGGCAGGTGGTGACGCTCCAGCATCGGCGGAGGATACGGGATGTCGAAACCGGCCACCCGCAGCACCGGCGCCTCCAGGTGGTGGAAGCAGCGCTCGGTGACCCGGGCCGCGATCTCCCCGCCCGGGCCCCCGAAGGAACCCGACTCGTGGACCACGACCGCGCGTCCCGTCCGCCGCACCGAGGCGCACACCGTCTCGTCGTCGAACGGCACCAGGGAGCGCAGATCGACGACTTCGAGGTCCCACCCCTCCGCCCGGGCCGCCTCGGCCGCCTCCATGCAGACGGCCAGCGACGGCCCGTACGTGATGAGCGTGGCGCTCCGGCCGGAGCGCCGCACCACCGCGCGGCCCACCGGTTCGACGGGCGCCGGCTCCGCCGGGTTCCAGCTGTCCTTCGACCAGTAGAGCCTCTTGGGTTCGAGGAAGACCACCGGGTCGTCGGAGGCGATGGAGCGGCGCAGCAGTCCGTAGGCGTCGGCGACCGTCGCGGGCGTGACGACATGGAGCCCCGGAGTCGCCATGTAGTACGCCTCGGACGAGTCGCTGTGGTGCTCGACGCCGCCGATCCCGCCGCCGTAGGGGACGCGGATGGTCAGCGGCAGGGGCATCGTGCCGCGGGTGCGGTTGCGCATCTTGGCGACGTGGCTGACGACCTGCTCGAACGCCGGGTAGGCGAAGGCGTCGAACTGCATCTCGACGACCGGGCGCAGCCCGTACATCGCCATGCCGACGGCCGTGCCGAGGATGCCGGCCTCGGCGAGCGGGGTGTCCGTGCAGCGGTCCGCGCCGAACTCCGCGGCGAGTCCGTCGGTGACGCGGAAGACACCGCCGAGGGTGCCCACGTCCTCGCCCAGGACGTGCACGCCCGGGTCGGCGGCCATGGCGTCGCGCAGCGCGCGCGTGAGGGCCTGCGCCATGGTGGCCGGCTTGGCGGCGACGGTGGTCATCGGTGTCCCCCCTGCGGAGCGGCCGCGGAATCCGCCTCGGCCTCCGCCTCCAGTTCGGCGCGCAGCTGGGCCTGCTGCTCGCGCAGCTGCGGTGTGGGTTCGGCGTAGACGTGGGCGAACAGCTCCAGCGGGTCCAGCTCCGGGTCCGCGTTCATCCGGGCGCGCAGGTCGGCGGCCATGGCCTCGGCCTCCTCGCGGGCGCCGCGGATGCCGTCCTCGTCGAGCAGGCCGCGCTCGGTCAGCTCCCGCTCCAGCAACGCGACCGGGTCGTGCCCGCGCCAGGCCTCCACCTCGGCGTCGCCCCGGTAGCGCGTGGCGTCGTCGGCGTTCGTGTGCGCGTCGAGGCGGTACGTCACCGCCTCCACCAGCGTGGGGCCGCCGCCCGCGCGCGCGTGCCGTACGGCGTCGGAGAGGACCTCGTGCACCGCCGCCGCGTCGTTGCCGTCGACCAGGCGGCCCGGCATCCCGTAGCCGACGGCCTTGTGGGCCAGCGACGGGGCGGCGGTCTGCTTGTCGAGCGGGACGGAGATCGCGAAGCCGTTGTTCTGCACGAGGAAGACGACGGGGGCCTGCCAGACGGCGGCGAAGTTCAGCGCCTCGTGGAAGTCGCCCTCGCTGGTGCCGCCATCGCCGACCATGGCCAGCGCGACCACGTCGTCGCCCTTGAGCCGGGCGGCGTGGGCGAGGCCCACGGCGTGCGGCAGCTGGGTGGCCAGCGGCGTGGACAGCGGGGCGACCCGGTGCTCGTAGGGGTCGTAGCCGGTGTGCCAGTCACCCCGCAGCAGGGTGAGGGCCTCGACGGGGTCGACGCCGCGCGAGACGACGGCGAGGGTGTCGCGGTAGCTGGGGAAGAGCCAGTCCCGCTCCTCCAGGGCCAGCGCGGCGGCGATCTCGCACGCCTCCTGGCCGGTGCTGGAGGGGTAGACGGCCAGCCGGCCCTGCTTGGTGAGCGCCGTGGCCTGCGCGTTGTAACGGCGGCCGCGCACCAGCCGGGCGTACAGCGTGCGCAGCAGCCCGGGGTCGACGCGGTCCGCGGCCTTCGTGCCGAGGACGCGGTACGGCTCCGCGTCGGGGAGCAGCGGCGCGGGGTCGGTACGGGGCTGCCAGGCGGGCGGCGGTGTGGGCCGGTACGCGCCCCGCTGCTCCATGACCGTCATGACGGCACCTCCTCGTGGGAGTGGCTCCGGGCTCGCCACGGGTGTGTGACGGGCCTCACCTACCGATTGTTCGGTCGTCGGCACATTTTGGCTACAGGCGGCCCCAGGCTGTGGACAAACGGTTCTCCACAGCCTGAGATGGACGCAGGACGTCCATCAGGGGAAGGCGGGGGCACGTGGCATCTGAACAAATGGCCGATCGCCCCGACGGGGGCGGCGGCCCGGACGAGGCGGGCACCGCGCCGCCCGCGCGCCCGCTGGACTCCATCGACCAGGACATCCTGCGCATGCTCCAAGCGGACGGCCGCGCCTCCATACGGTCGGTCGCGGAGCGGGTGCACGTCTCGCGCGCGAACGCCTACGCGCGCATCAACCGCCTGGTCGAGGACGGCGTCATCCGCGGTTTCGGCGCCCGCGTCGACCACGAGCGCGCCGGGCACGGCACCTCGGCGTACATCACCCTGAAGATCGTCCAGAACTCCTGGCGCACGGTGCGCGCAGAACTGCGCAAACTCCCCGGGGCCTCGCACATCGCCCTGGTGGGCGGCGACTTCGACGTCCTGCTGCTGGTGCACACCCCGGACAACCGGGCCCTGCGCGAGCTGGTGCTCAGCCGCCTCCAGGCCATCCCGGAGGTGCTCAGCACCCGCACCCTGCTGGTCTTCGAGACCGAGGACCTCGAACCGCAGAGCTGATCCGCGGGCCGGCCGGGTGCGGCCAGAGCCGTCCGGTCCGGTTCCAGAGGCCCTGCGCAGGCCGAGGGGCCCGGCGCGGCTCAGCTGCCCCGCGCGGCTCAGGTGGCCCCGCGCAGCCCGCCGAACACCAGCCGCGCCACCGCGTCGGCCACCTCGCGCTCGCCGGTGCCGCCCCGGCCGTCGGGACCGTCGGGCCGGTACCACTCGACGATCGAGTTGATCATGCCGAAGACGAGGCGGGTGGCGAGCCGCACCTCCACGTCGGCGCGCACGTCCCCCTCGGCCGCCGCGTCCTTCAGCAGGGCGGCGACCCGGTGGTCGAACTCGCGCCGCCGCTCCAGCGCCCACCGCTCGGTGCCGGTGTTGCCGCGCACCCGCAGCAGCAGCGTGACGTAGGGCAGCTCGGCCATCAGCACCTCGACCATGCGCCGCACGACGTACTCCAGGCGCTCGGCGGCGGACCCCACGCGCGCGTGCTCCTCGTCGAGGATCCCGAAGAGCTCGTCCAGCGCCCGGCTCACGGCCCGGCGCAGCAGCTCCTCCTTGCCGGTGACGTGGTGGTATATCGACGACTTGGAGATCCCCGCCGCCTTGGACAGGTGCTCCATGGAGGTGCCGTCGTAGCCGCGCTCGATGAAGACCTGCACGGCGACGGACAGCAGCGTCTCGGGCGTGTACGTGTCCCGCTTGGCGGTGGTCATGGGCGGCTGCCTCCGGTGGCGTCGACGGCGTGCGCGTGGCGGAACAGCGCGAGGGAGGGGGCGCAGCGGCCCGCGACGTCACGCCGGTGCAGCTCGGCGAGGAGCGCGTACGCCCACGCGGGGCCGAGCGCACGGCCCCACTCGATGGGGCCCAGCGGGTAGTTGACACCCAGACGCATCGCGGTGTCGACGTCCTCCTCGGTGGCGACGCCCTTGGCGACGGCGTCGTGCGCCAGGTCGACGATCCGTGCGACGGTCCGGGCGACGATCATGCCCGGGACGTCACCGATGACGCTGACCCGCTTGCCGAGCGCCTGGAAGAGCCCCGTGGCCCCGTCGAGCGTCGCGCGCGGTGTGCCGGGAGCGGCGGACAGGGCGACGCGGGTAGCGCGGCCGTAGTCGAGGGCGAGGTCGAAGTGGACGGTGTCGCCCAGCTCCGCGGTGCTGCGGCCGTCGGCGAGCAGGAGCCGGCCGCCGCCGGGCAGGACGAGCCGCCCGACGCCGCCGGAGTCCTTCTCGCGGACCTCGACGCCCGCCTCGCGGATCAGCCCGGGGAGTGCGGCGGCCGGTCCCAGGCCGCCCTCGACGACGACGTACGCGGGTGCCTCGGCCGGTCCGGCGGTGCGCGGCTCGGGCCGCACGGCGCCGTCGCGGTAGTCGTACCAGCCCTGGCCGCTCTTGCGGCCGAGCCGGCCGGACTCCACCAGCCGGCGCTGGGCCAGGGACGGGGCGAAGCGCACGTCCTGGAAGAAGGAGGTCCACACGGAGTGCGTGACCGACTCGTTGACGTCCTGCCCGATGAGGTCGGTCAGCTCGAAGGCGCCCATCCGGAAGCCCCCCGACTCGCGCAGCACGGCGTCGACGGTGGCCGGGTCCGCGCCCTGCTCCTCGAAAACCGTGAGGGCCTCGGCGTAGAAGGGGCGGGCGACGCGGTTGACGATGAAGCCGGGGGTGTCGGCGCAGGCGACCGGGGTCTTGCCCCAGGCGCGGGCCGTCTCGTACGCGCGCGTGGCCGACGCGGGGTCGGTGGCGAACCCGGAGACCACCTCCACCAGCGGCATCAGCGGTGCGGGGTTGAAGAAGTGCAGGCCGACGAAGCGGCCGGGCCCGCGCAGCGCGCCGGCGACGGCGGTGACGGAGAGGGAGGAGGTGTTGGTGGCGAGCAGGCAGTCGTCACCGACGACGTCCTCCAGCGCGCGGAACAGCTCCTGCTTGACGTCCAGCCGTTCCACGACCGCCTCGACGACCAGCGCGCAGTCGGCGAGGGCGTCCAGGGCCCCGGCGGGCACGAGCCGGGCCCGGGCGGCGACCCGTTCGGCGTCGGTGAGGCGGCCCTTCTCGACGAGCCGGTCGAGCCGGGCGCCGATCGCGTCGGCCGCTTCCCCGGCCCGCCCCGGGACGGCGTCGTACAGCCGGACGGGGTGGCCCGCGACCAGCGCCACCTGGGCGATGCCCTGGCCCATGGTGCCGGTGCCGACGACGGCCACGGGGCTGCTGAGGTCGAGTGCTGTCATGTGCGCGATCCTCCCGCACGGGGTTTTCCACAGATGCGGCGGACCCCCTTGTCCCGACCGATCGTTCGGTTACTCTAGCCGTGTCCGCCTGATTCTGCCCAGGTTTCCCCCAGGTCCACGGACTCGTCCGACCGTCGACGGAGCGTCGACGGCGCGCCGGCCGGTCCGTGAGAGACGAGGAGTTGGTCCCGCATGGCCGCCGAACTCACCGCACACCAGCTGATCGCCCAGCACCGGCCGACCCTGGACCTGGCGCTGGAGACGATCCGCACGCGCGCGTACTGGTCCCCCCACCCCGAGAACCCCAAGGCCTACGGGGAGAACGGCAGCCTGGACGCGGCCGCGGGCAAGGCCGCCTTCGACGCCCTGCTCGGCACCCGCCTCGACCTCGGCCAGCCCGGCACCGACGGCTGGGTCGGCGGCGAGGTCTCCCCGTACGGCGTGGAGCTGGGCGTGGAGTACCCGCACGCGGACCTCGACGTGCTGCTGCCCGCCATGAAGGCGGGGCAGAAGGCGTGGCGGGACGCGGGCGCGGAGCTGCGCGCGATGGTCTGCCTGGAGATCCTGCGCCGGATCGCCGACCGGACGACGGAGTTCGCCCACGCGGTCATGCACACCTCCGGACAGGCCTTCATGATGGCCTTCCAGGCGGGCGGCCCGCACGCCCAGGACCGCGGCCTGGAAGCCGTGGCGTACGCGTACGTGGAGCAGTCCCGCACCCCGGAGACCGCGGAGTGGACCAAGCCGCAGGGCAAGCGCGACCCGCTCGCGATGACCAAGCGGTTCACGCCGGTCCCGCGCGGCATCGGCCTGGTCATCGGCTGCAACACCTTCCCGACGTGGAACGGCTACCCGGGCCTGTTCGCCTCCCTGGCCACGGGCAACGCGGTGCTGGTCAAGCCCCACCCGCGCGCGGTCCTGCCGCTCGCCCTCACCGTCCGGGTCGCCCGCGGCGTCCTCACCGAGGCGGGCTTCGACCCGAACCTGGTCGCGCTCGCCGCCGAGCGCCCCGGCGAGGGCATCGCCAAGACCCTGGCGACCCGCCCCGAGATCCGGATCATCGACTACACCGGCTCCAGCTCCTTCGGCGACTGGCTGGAGTCCCACGCCCCCCAGGCGCAGGTGTACACGGAGAAGGCCGGCGTCAACACGGTCCTCGTGGAGTCCACCGACGACTACCAGGGCATGCTCGCCAACCTCGCCTTCTCGCTCTCCTTGTACAGCGGCCAGATGTGCACCACCCCGCAGAACCTGCTGATCCCCCGTGACGGCATCCGCACCGACCAGGGCGCCAAGACCTACGACGAGGTCACCGCCGACCTCGCCCGCGCCGTCGACGGCCTCCTCGGCGACGACGCCCGTGCGAACGCCCTGCTCGGCGCGATCGTCAACCCGGACGTCAAGGCCCGCCTGGAGGCCGCCGCGGGCCTCGGCGAGGTCGCCCTCGCCTCCCGCGAGATCACCAACCCGGAGTTCCCGGGAGCGGTGGTGCGCACCCCGGTGATCGTCAAGCTCGACGCCGCCAAGCCCGAGGACGAGGCCGCCTACACCAGCGAGTGCTTCGGCCCCGTCTCCTTCGCCGTCGCCGTCGACTCCGCCGACCGTGCCGTGCAGCTGCTGCGCCGCAGCATCCGCGAGAAGGGCGCGATGACGGTCGGCGCGTACACGACCGACCCGGAGGTCGAGGAGGCCGTGCAGGAGGTCTGCCTGGACGAGGCGGCCCAGCTCTCCCTGAACCTCACCGGCGGGGTGTACGTCAACCAGACGGCCGCCTTCTCCGACTTCCACGGTTCCGGCGGCAACCCGGCGGCCAACGCGGCCCTGTGCGACGGCGCGTTCGTCGCGAACCGCTTCCGGGTGGTGGAGGTCCGCCGGCCGGCCTAGGCCGCGCCGGGCCCGCGCGGTGCGCCCCCGCCGGCGCTCCAGTGGTACAGCGTCATGGCCACACTGGTCGCGAGGTTGTAGCTGGAGACCTGGGGGCGCATCGGCAGCGCCACCAGGTGATCGGCCCGCGCCCGCAGCTCCCGTGTGAGCCCGCTGCGCTCGGAGCCGAACGCGAGCAGCGCGTCGTCCGGCAGCCGCATGCCCCTGATGTCCTCGCCCTCCGGGTCCAGCGCGAACACCGGCCCGGCCGGCAGCTCCGCGACCTCCAGCCGCTCCACGACGGTCGCGAAGTGCAGCCCCGCCCCGCCGCGCACCACCGTGGGGTGCCAGGGGTCGAGCGTGCCGGTGGTGACCACGCCGGTCGCCCCGAACCCGGCGGCCAGCCGGATCACGGCCCCCGCGTTGCCGAGGTTGCGCGGCTGGTCGAGGACGACGACGGGGGTGCGGCGCGGCGTGTGCGCCAGTGCTTCCCGGCCCGCCGCGCGCGAGGGCCGGACGGCCAGGGCGGCCACCGCCGTGGGGTGCGGCCGCGTGACGAGCGACGCGTACGCCTCCCGCGACACCTCCGTCAGCAGCCCCGCCAGCGTCCCGCGCACGTCCGGCGCCAGCTCGTCGGCGAGGGCCAAAGCTGCCGCCCGGTCACTGGTCACGGCCACCGGCACCTCGGCGCCGAAGCGCAGCGCGTGCTTGAGGGCGTGGAAGCCGTCCAGCAGCACGCACCGGTCGGCGTGCAGGTGCCAGGCGGCCGGCGGGCCGGGGGCGGGATCGCTCATGCCCGGAAGCCTACGTGCGGGTGACCGGGACCCTCCCCGCCCTGCTCGCCGATCTCGTCCTTGCCGCTCTGTCCGCCGCCGTCCGCCGTGCCCGCCCCGGCGCCCTCCCGGGTCCTGGGCCCCGGCACCCTCGCCGTACCGCCGCCCCCGGGCCCGCCCGTCGCTCCCGCCGGTCCCGCAGGTCCCGTGGTGGGCTCCCGGCCGGTCAGGCGGGCCCGCGCGCGTGCCGCCAGGCCGCCCAGCCGGCGCAGGAACGAGGCCGGCAGGAAGACCGCGTCGGCGGCGATCATCGCCAGCGAGAAGAACGGCAGCCCGAGCGTCACCGCGATCACCGCGTGCTCCAGCATCATCGCCGCCAGCAGCACGTTCTTGACCCGCCGGTTGAGCAGCGTGAACGGGAAGGCGACCTGCACCGCGACCGTGCCGTACGTGATGAGCATGACCAGCGTGCCGTTGGCCGCCAGCGCGTCGGAGAGCGCGGGCCACGGCGAGAAGTAGTCCAGGTGCAGCGGGTAGTACACGGCCGTGCCGTCCTGCCAGCGCGAACCCTGGATCTTGTACCAGCCGGCCGTCGCGTAGATGAGACACGCCTCGGCCATGATCACGAGCAGCGCGCCGTTGTGCACGGTGTTGGTCACCACGTCCAGCAGGATCCGCGGCTGGCTGTCCTCCGCACCCCGCCCCACGGCCCACCACAGCCCCAGCGCACCCCACACCGCCCACAGCAGGGCCGGGACGAACCAGTCGCCGCCGAGGAGGCCCGCCGCCGTCACCGTGACCAGCAGAAACCCGAAGACGCACCACAGCACCGGCCCGACCCGGTCCACGGCCCGCTCACCGCGCGCGCGTGCCGCCGCCGCCCGCGCGGCACGACGCGCGTCCAGCGACCACACCCGGCCGCACCGGGTGAGGACCAGGTAGATGCTCATCAGGTGCACGACGTTGTCGCCGCCATCCCCCATGAACACGCTGCGGTTCTGGAGCGAGAGCACGCCGACCATGAACAGCACGGACACGGTCCTGGTGCGCCAGCCCAGCAGGAGCAGCACACTGCTCAGCACGGCCAGCGCGTAGACGATCTCGAACCAGACCCGTCCGTCCGACCACATCAGCACCGTGAAGGCGCCGTTGTCCGCGATCATCTGCTCGGCGAGTTCGTGGCTCCAGGGCCCGTCGGGTCCGTACAGCTCGCCCCGGTGGGGCAGTTCGCGCAGCAGGAAGAGCAGCCAGGTGGCGCTGAAGCCGATGCGGACCACGGCGGTCTGGTACGGGCCGAGCGCGGCACCGGTGACGCGGGCGACGCCGCGGGAGACCGAGAGGGCGACGCCGTTCATGCGGCACCCCCCGCCGCCCCGGACCTCGCGCCCGCGGTCTCCGCGGCCACGGACCACCAGGGCAGCTCGCGGACGGACGGACGGCTGGAGACCTTCTCCCCGCTCCACGAGGGCGGCTCCACGTTCGTGGTCCGGGAACGGTACTGGACCCGCTCGACGACGTCGCCGGATCCCGGCGCGCCCGACCGCTCCAGACGCAGCACGGCGATGCGCCGCAGGTACGTCTCGGCGAGGGCGCCCCGCAGGCCCACCGGACGGTTCTCGGAGTCGTGGCTGGCCACGAAGAAGTCCCAGGCCCGGCGCAGTTCGTTCTGCTGGGTGTGGCTGGGCAGCGGATTGCCGTCGATGGCCCGGCCGTCCTCGGCGGACAGGTCGTACCAGCCGGTCGTCCGTATCCCGCCGTCCGCCGCGGAGACCTCGGCACGGACCTGGACGGAGACGTTCTGCTGGAGCGGGTTGGGGGCGAAGAGCTTCCAGTTCTGCTCGAACTCCGGGAACACCCACTCGTCCACCGCGGCGCCGTGCTGCTTCGTGAGCGTGTTGGACGGGGCCACGTGCAGGAACACCAGGCCCATGTGGGCGCAGACGGCGACCGCGACCACCGCGAGGGCGACCACGGCACCGACCTGGTAGCGCAGGGAGAGCGCGGCGACACCGACACGGGGTTCGGGAGGCGGCGCGGGACGCGGGGCACCGGCTTGTTCCGGCACGACGGCGGGGCACCCGGACGCCCCGGCCCCGTCCGAGGAACCCGCCGACACCTCCGACCCCGCGACGGGAGCCACGGGCCCGGCGGACCGGGCGGACGCGTCGGACGCCGTAGACCCGTCGAGCCCAGTGGACACGTCAGACCCGGCGGACCCGGCCGACCCGTCGGACCCAAGGAACACGTCAGGCCCGTCAGACCCAGTAGTAGACACGTCAGACCCAGCGGACTCGGTGGACCCGGCGGACCCAATGGACACGTCGGACCCGTCAGACCCGGCGGACCGAGCGGGCTCTTCGGACCCGGCGGATGCGTCGGAACCGCCGGTCTCCTCCGCGTCCGCGTCCACCCCGCCGTCCGGCCCGTCCGGCCCGTCCGGCCCGTTCTGCCCCTGCCGGGCGGCCGAGCCCTTGTCGTACGCGTCCATTCCGCCCCGTTCGGTCCCGATCCGTCCATCCGCCCGCCCCGTCACGGGACGCCCGGGCGCCACCCGCGCGGCCGCTCGGCGACGTTCGAACGGGAACGGTACTCAGGACCGGCCGCCCGCACAGCCCCCGGCGGACCGGTCACGCCGTGGGCGTCACCACACCCCGCGGGACCCGGGTCCGGCGGGGAGGCTCAGAGCACGTGTCCCGGCTCGCCCTTGTCGTCCACCACGGGACGCCCGGCCGCGGCCCACTCCTGCATGCCGCCGTCGACGTTCACCGCGTCGACGCCCTGCTGCACGAGGTACATGGTCACCTGCGCCGAGCGGCCGCCGACACGGCAGAGCACGTGCACCCGGCCGTCCTGCGGCGCGGCCTCGGCCAGCTCCCCGTACCGGGCCACGAACTCGCTGAGGGGAATGTGCAGCGCCCCGGCGGCATGACCCGCCTGCCACTCGTCGTCCTCGCGGACGTCCAGCAGGAAGTCGCCGTCCTTGAGGTCGCCGACCCCGACCGTGGGCACACCAGCTCCGAAACTCATGCCCCAGACGCTACCGGAGCCGCCACCCGGCTCAGTCCCGCCCGAGCATCCCCGCCAGCTCCGCCTCCCGCTCGCGCACCTGGGTCGCCAGTTGCCCGGCGATCTCCTCCAGCAGCCGGTCGGGGTCGTCCGGGGCCAGCCTGAGCATGGCGCCGATCGCGCTCTCCTCCAGCTCCTTGGCGAGCAGCGTGAGCATCTCCTTGCGCCGGTCGAGCCATTCGAGCCGGGCGTACAGCTCCTCGCCGCGGCTCGGGCGCCGCTCGGGCACCGGCCCGGCGGCCCACTCCTCGGCCAGCTCGCGCAGCTCCGCCTCGTCGCCGCGGGCGTAGGCGGCGTTGACGCGGGTGATGAACGCCTCGCGCCTGACCCGCTCGTCCTCCTCCTGCGCCAGGTCGGGGTGGGCCTTGCGGGCCAGGTCCCGGTAGAGGCGGCGGGCCTCCTCGCTCGGCCGGACCCGCTGCGGGGGCCTGACCGCCCGGTCCGTCAGCATCGCCGTGGCCTCCGGGAACAGCCCGTCCCCGTCCATCCAGCCGTTCAGCAGCTCCTCGACCCCGGGGATCGGCATCAGCCGGGCCCGCGCCTCGTCGGCCCGGCGCACGTCGTCGGCGTCGCCCGTACGGGCCGCCCTGGCCTCCAGGATCTGCGCCTCCAGCTCCTCCAGGCGCGCGTACACCGGGCCGAGCCGCTGTTCGTGCAGCCGCGAGAAGTTCTCGACCTCCACGCGGAAGGTCTCCAGCGCGATCTCGTACTCGATGAGTGCCTGCTCGGCGGCCCGTACGGCCCGTTCCAGCCGTTCCTCGGGACGCGGGGCACCCTCCTGCTCGGGCTCAGCTTCCGGCGTCGTCACCCGACCAGCCTAGGGGGTGCGGGCAAGGGGAGCCGCCCGCGCGGATCCCCGCCGCTCCCCGTCACACCCCCAGCTCCGCCGCGACGCGCCCCGAACGCACCGCGGCCACCAGCTCCGCGTGGTCCGCCTCGGTGCGGTCGGCGTAGGCGACGGAGAAGGCGGCCACCGCCTCGTCCAGCTCGCCGTTCTTGCCGCAGTAGCCCGCGATCAGCCGCGGGTCGGCGCTGTGCGCGTGGGCCCTGGCCAGCAGGGCGCCGGTCATCCGGCCGTAGTCGTCCAGCTGGTCGGCGGCCAGCGCCGCCGGGTCGACGCTCCCCTTGCGATTGCGGAACTGCCGTACCTGGAAGGGCCGCCCGTCGACGGACGTCCAGCCGAGCAGGTTGTCGCTGACCACCTGCATCCGCTTCTGGCCCATGACGACCCGGCGTCCCTCGTGCAGGGCCTCGGGGGCGTCGAAACCGGCGGTCGCCAGATGGGGCAGCAGCGCGGAGGGCCTGGCCTCCTTGACCTGGAGCACGAGCGGCTCGCCCCGGTGGTCCAGGAGCAGCACGACGTACGACCGCGTGCCCACGCTGCCGGTGCCGACGACCCGGAAGGCCACGTCGTGCACCGCGTACCGGGCCAGCAGCGGCAGCCGGTCCTCGGAGAGCGTGGCCAGGTACGCCTCCAGGGCGCCCGCGACCGCCGCCGCCTCGGCGTCCGTCACCCGGCGCAGCACCGGCGCCGCGTCCACGAAGCGCCGCCCGCCGTCCTCGGTGGCCTCGGTCGACTTCGCCGCGAAGCGCCCGCTGGTGTTGGCCCGCGCCTTCTCCGACACCCGTTCCAGCGTGCCGAGCAGGTCGTGGGCGTCGGTGTGCGAGACGAGTTCCTCGTCGGCGATGGCGTTCCAGGCGTCCAGCGCGGGCAGCTTGGCCAGCAGCCGCATGGTGCGCCGGTAGGCGCGGGCCGCGTCGTGGGCGGCCGTGCGGCAGGTGTCCTCGTCGGCGCCGGCCTCGCGGCCCGCGAGCACGAGCGAGGCCGCGAGCCGCTTGAGGTCCCACTCCCAGGGGCCGTGCACGGTCTCGTCGAAGTCGTTCAGGTCGATGACCAGGCCGCCGCGGGCGTCCCCGTAGAGGCCGAAGTTGGCGGCATGCGCGTCGCCGCAGATCTGCGCGCCGATCCCGGTCACCGGCGTGCGCGCCAGGTCGAACGCCATCAGGCCCGCCGACCCGCGCAGGAAGGCGAACGGCGTGGCCGCCATCCGCCCGGCCCGGATCGGGGTGAGCCCCGGTATCCGGCCGCGGTGGGACTCCTCGACCGCGCTCACCGCGTCCGGCCGGGCGGCGTCCGGGTCGAGGGCCGCGTGCGCGGACCTCGGCACACGCGTACGCAGCGCCTTGCCCTCCGCCTTCGGCGAGCCCGCCCCGGGCCACCGCGCGAACCCGGGGACGACCGGCAGCCGCACGGCACCTTCCGCCGCCCGGTCCCCCTCCGTGCCGCGCGTCGACTCCGTACCCGCGCCCGCACCCGTACGCGCCGTCGGCACCGCCCCGGCCGCCGCCTCCGTGCCCGCCCCCGCCGTCGCCCCGGTCATCCCGGCCGCCCTCCCGTACTCGTCCCTGCCACCGCGTCGTGCCTGCGTCCCGCGCCCGCGCACCACACGCGGGCCCGGTCCGCGGACCCGCCCGCCGGCCCGCCCGGCGCCGCCGTCGGCTCCGACGCGCCACGACCGTACTCCCGCCCGCGCCGCCCGTACACGGGCCCCGGCCCGCCGCCCGCATAACGCCGGGCAGGGGGCGAAGCAGGAGGTGCCCGAGCCCCCCGCGGCGCGCCTACCGTGGCCTGCGATCACCACGGAGCGCGCCCGTCGAAGCAACCACAGCAGCCTGCCCCGCGCCGGCGGGCGCGCTCCCTGTCCCCGACGTCCCGGATGTCGCACGTCCCGTCCAGCTTCCCCAGGGACCACCCACCGAGGAGACCGAGGAACCGCCATGACCTCCCACACCCCCGCCACCCCCGAAGAACCCGAGCCCGGGCCCGGGACCGGTCCCCGCCCGGGCCCCGGCGCCGAGCGCGGCATCAGCCGCAAGACGCTGCTCAGGGCTGCCGTCGCCGCCGGCGCCACCGTCCCGCTGCTCGCCACCGGCGGTATCGCCCTGGCCCGGGACGCCGCCCGCTCCTCCGACGGCCGGACGCTGACACCGACGCCGTACTGCGACGACGGCGACGACCTGACGCCCGACCAGATGGAGGGCCCGTACTTCAAGCCGAACTCGCCGCTGCGCACCAGCCTGGTCACGCCCGGCACCCCCGGCACCCTCCTGACCGTCAGCGGCTACGTCTTCGGCCGGAACTGCGTGCCCCTGTCCGGCGTGCTCCTCGACTTCTGGCAGGCCGACGTCAACGGCGACTACGACATGGCCGGCTTCACCTTCCGCGGCCACCAGTTCACCGACGCCACCGGCGCATTCGCCCTGCGGACGATCGTGCCCGGCCTCTACCCCGGCCGCACCCGGCACATCCACGTCAAGGCGCAGGCCCCCGGCGAGCCCGTGCTCACCACCCAGCTCTACTTCCCCGGCGAGCCCCGCAACAGCACGGACACGATCTTCGACCCGGCCCTGCTGATGAACGTCCGCGGCGCCGGCAACGGCAAGGAGGGCACCTTCGACTTCGTCCTGGACGTGGACGGCGGCACCGGCCCCACGGACCCGCCCACCGACCCGCCCACCGACCCGCCGGGCGGCACCTGGACGAGCGGCCACGCCTACCGCGCCGGCGACCGCGTGACGTACGGCGGACGGTCCTACCGGTGCCTCCAGGCGCACTCCGCGATGACGGGCTGGGAGCCGCCGAACGTGCCGGCGCTGTGGCAGCGCGAGTCCTGACACCGCGCGACGGCGGCAACTGCCCGCCGCCCGACTCCCAGGCCCCCCGACGGTCGCACGACCGTCGGGGGGCCTGGCCGGTCACGGGCGTCCGGCGGGCGACAGCGTCGAGCGGTACCAGGGTTCGGCGCGCCGGAACCCGGTGACGAACGGGTCGCCGGGCGCCGCCCGGAGGTCCGACCAGAGGCTGTCGGACTCGAAGAGGTGGTCGGTCGTCAGCAGATCGACCACGCCCGACAGGACGTCGTCCCCGGCCAACAGACACCGCGCCCGCCCGACCGAGAGATCCCCCCGTGGCCAGGAGATCCCGGCGCAGGCGGCGACGGCGCGCAGGGCCCCGCACACGGCGACCGGTTCCGGGTGCGCCGCGTGGTAGACGGACGCGGACAGCGCCGAGTCGGGCGCGAACGCGGCACCCACCAGGGCCCGGGCCAGATCCGGTACGGCGATCATCGACATCCGCGCGGACCAGCCCGCCACCGTGCCCGGCAGCACGCGCAGCACCCGGGCCATGCCCGGCCCGACCCAGGCGTCCCCCGCCCCGTACACCAGGTGGGGGCGGAGGACGACCCCGCCGGCCGAGAGCACGGCGTCCTCGGCGGCGGCGCGGGTGCGGGACGTCCAGGACCCCGGATTCCGGACGAGTTCCTCGGGCCGCTGGCGCCGGTAGGTACCGCGGCCGTAGACCGAGGCGGTGCTGAGCTGCACGACACGGCGGACCCCGGCCCGCCGTGCCTCCGCGACCAGCGCCGCCGTGCCGTGCGCGTTCACCGCCTCGTTGGCCGCCTCGCCACCGCCTATCTGCGCCGCGCAGTGGATGAGTACGTCGACGCCGTCGCAGACGCCGCGCAGGGTCCCGGGATCGGTCAGGTCGCCCCGTACGCAGCGTGCGGCGGACCGGGGGACGGGACGCCGGTGCGACAGCAGCCTGACGTCGGCCCGCCGCCGTTCGGCCTCGCGGACGACGTGTCGTCCCACGAACCCGGACCCGCCGGTGATCAGTACGGTGAGCACGGGGCACTCTCCCAGGGGGACGGGCCGGGTCAGCTGACGCGGGGCCGCAGGACGAGGTCGGCGGTGAAGACCGTCTCGCCCTCCTGGCTGCCGCGCACCCGCACCGGCAGCTCGCCCCCCGCGCCGTCCCCCTCGACGGTGGCCGTGACCCAGCACGGGGAGTCGAACTCCGCGTAGCGCGCGAAGTCGGCCCGCACGCCCGAGAGCACGGCGCAGGGGAGCCCGGTGACCGCGTGGGCGGCCTGTCGGGCGGCCTCCAGCAGGACCATGCCGGGGATGTGGTCGGTCGGGTGGTCGAAGTAGGTCGGGTGGGCCGTGTCGACCCGCAGTTCCCAGCGGCCCGGCGTGGCCGGCGACGGTTCGCCCAGCAGGACGTGCCAGGGGTTGCCGTGGCGCACGGCGGCGGGGTCGAGCGCCGGCGGGGGTGTGCGGTGGCAGACCGTGGGGCGCTCTCCGCGTAACCGTCTGTACACGTCGGGGCTCATGCACCGGAAGGCGGCCGAGGCGGTCGCCCGCACCTCGTCGCCGCGCCGGACGGTGACGTCGTAGCGCATCTCGCGCAGGCTGCGGCCGCGGCGCACGACGTCCCGGCACACGGTGTGCATCTCGACGTCGGTGGGGACCGCGTCGGCCCGGAACAGCTCCGGGTCGGCGGTCACGCTGAGGTCGGACATCAGGAACTGGTACCCGAACGGCACGTCGAACTCGGCGTGCGCGAGCAGGGAACCGATCTGCCGCACGGACTCGACCAGCAGCATCGGGTCCTGGTAGCCGCGGTCGGACGCGAACAGCGAGTGGCAGCGCGGCCACTGGGCCCTGACCACGAAACCGCCGTGGTCGCCGGCGGCGGGACCGTCGTGCTCCCATCCGGTGAGCAGGACTTCGGAGACGGCCGCACGGTGCACGTATTCACGCGCGACCGTGGAGGTCAGCATCCGGGGCTGTGCCTTGACGCCGGGTGCCTTCGAGGCGAGGTTCGGCATGTGCAGGGCTCCCATCGGGTTCAGACAGGGGGCGGCACGGCCGTAAGTCGGCTGCTCACCCCCGTGGCCGACTAGCTGCGGCTAAAGATACAGACAGGTCGGTCCAGTTTTTCAAGAGGCAATGAGCTTTCGTCGACCTCACGTGCGTCAAGTGATGTACGCGCGGCCCCCCGAGACCTCCACACACTCGGGCCGATGAAACATGCAGAGGGGCACGGTTCCGAGCGGATTGACCCACTCTTGGCCAAGTATTTCCCTGGGCGCATCCGCGCACGAAGGCGGCACGAACTCCACCCGGGCGCGGGAAACACACAGCTCATGACGGCCGGACCCCCGTGACCAAAGGGTCACCCAGAGGTACGAGACACCCTTTGACAATCAGACAAGTCTGTTTGGTATTGTCCTCCCCGTGAACCTCAGTCCGTGATGACGTGGTGCGCTTCCAGGTGCCTTCAGGGGGACAGATGAACCGGCAGTACGCGGAGCTCGTCGGACCGTCGCCGCAGCACCCTCCTCTTCCGCCCGCCGCCCCGGGCCGCAGGGCGGCCCGGAACGTGCTGGTCGTCGAGAACGACCAGCGGGCCGCCGAAACGCTCCTGCGGGGGCTGGCCCGGCAGGGGTACGCCGCGCGGAGCGTGGACACCGGCGCCCAGGCGCTGCGCGGCCACCGCGACGCCGACCTGATCCTGCTCGACCTCGACCTGCCCGACCTGGACGGCCTCGAGGTGTGCCGGGCCATCCGGGCGATCAGCGACACACCGATCATCACCGTGACCGCGCGGCGCTCGGAACTCGACTGCGTGCTCGGCCTCCAGGCGGGCTCGGACGACTACCTGGTCAAGCCGTACGGCTTCCGTGAGCTGCTGGCCCGCATGGAGGCGGTGATGCGCCGCTCGCACGGCCGCCCGGCCAGGGCGGAGACCGGCCGGGTCATCACCCACGCCGGGCTGCGCATCGACGTGGCCGCCCGGGCGGCCACCCTCCACGGGGAGCCCCTGGACCTGACCCGCAAGGAGTTCGACCTGCTCCACCTGCTGGCGCTGCAGGCCGGCACGGTGCTCACCCGGCGCCAGATCATGGCCCACGTGTGGGACGACGCCTGGTCCCCGCGGGGCCGGACCGTGGACACGCACGTCGGCACCCTGCGCGGCAAACTCGGCTCCAGCACCTGGATCATCACCGTGCGCGGGGTGGGCTTCCGGCTCGGTCATCCGTGACCGCGCCGCCTCGCGGGGTCCCGCTCACGCGCACCCTGCCGCGGTCGTGAGTCGTCGGTTCTCCGGCGTAGAGAGACAGAAAAATACAGACTAGTCTGTTGGGCCAACAGCGGCAGGGTAAGGATGAAGGCATGGCTCAACAGGAACGCGGCAAGCAGTCACGGCGGACGATTCTCGAGGCCGCCGCCCATGTATTCGACGAGCGCGGCTACGACGCCGCGAGCACCAACGACATTCTGGCCCGCACCGGGCTCACCCGCGGCTCCCTCTACCACCACTTCCCCTCCAAGGAAGCCATCGCCGTGGCCCTGGTCGAGGCCCACGGCGAGGCCCTGGCCGTACCGGACCAGCCGGTGCGGCTGCAGTCGGTGATCGACCTGACCCTGGAGTTCGCCCGCCGTCTCCAGCACGACCAGGTGCTGCGCGCCAGCGTGCGCCTGACCACCGAGCAGACCTCCTTCCGCCGCTCCCCGCAGACCGCCTACGAGCAGTCCCTGGAGGCGATCGAGAAGCTGCTGCGGGAGGCTAAGGACCGGGACGAACTCCTGCCGGGCGTCGATGTGGACGAGGCGGCATCGGCGATCGTCGGCTGCTTCACCGGGCTGCAGATCATGTCCCAGGCGTACACCGGCCGGGAGGACCTGGGTGACCGGGTCGGCTCCTTCTGGCGCTTCTTCCTGCCCGGACTCGCCACCCCGGGCCTGATCGGGCGGCTCCGGACCGCGCCCCCCACGTCCTGACCCGCTCGCGGACGACGTGCGAACGTTGTCAGGGCAGGCAGCGGTGACCGCCGTCCGCCTGCGGGAACAACGGGCGTATCAGGCCCCACAGGCGCCGGGAGGTGTCGCCGTCCCACCACCCGGGCTCCGACCGGCCCAGCGTCTCGATGCCGGCCGCCAGGACCACGGCCAGGTCGGCCAGGTCCTCGGGCGGCGCACCGTGCCGCCCGCCGGCCGTCTCGTGCGCGGCGGCCACCCGGTCGCGGAGCAGGGACATCAGGTGGTCACGCAGCCTCGGCGGCCCCGCTGAGCCGTCCGGGGCCAGCTCCATGCCCGCCCGGACGATCTTGTCGGTGCCCAGTGCCTCGGTGAGCGCCAGACAGAAGCGCTCGGGTGCGTCGACCGGGGCACCGCGGAAGGCCGCGTCGACGATCTCCTCCAGCCGGCTGCGCGCCTGTTCGTGGACGGCGGCCGCGAGGGCGGCGGTCGAGGAGAAGTGGTGGTAGAGGGCGCCGCGGCTCACACCGGCCCGGCGGCAGATGTTGACCAGACCCGCGTCGGCCGGGCGCCCGTCCGCGATCAGCTCCGCCGTGGCCCTGATCAGAGCCTCACGAGTCCGCTCGGACCGCGTCTGCATCAGACCACACCCGCCTTCGTCATCCTTACTGACTCCTCGATCAACCGAAGCATACAAGGAGGTCTGTTTTACGGTACCCGCACCGACGTTCGGCACCTCCTTACGGTCTTCCTTCGTTCACAAATCCCCCACATACGTGCGTCAAATGGCCTGAACCTTCCGTTCCGAGCCGCCCGTTCGCCGACAAAGCGAGTAGACTTGCCTGTATGTTTTCCTGGAACGGCCGCTCACCGGGACGCCCGGATCTGGGCACTTGGCACGGCGCTGACACTGAGCTGACCCAACCTCGAACGCTTGATGGAACCCTGCATCGCCGTCGGTAGAAGTAGCCCCGGAGCCCGGTGAGACTGGATGCCGTCTTGCGAAACTGCCACGGATCGGGGGGATTTCGATGGATGAGCGTGAGAGAGCCACCGAGGAGCACACGAGCAGGGACTGCGCACGGCGGTGCGGCCGGATCTGCACCGGCTGCCTGGACCGGACCGGCCGTGAACTGCGGACACTGCTCGCCCTGTACAAGGAGAGCGACGAGACCCTGGCCGCCGTCCCCGCGACGGCGCTGCGGCAGCGGGTGAGCGGCAGCCGCGGCAGCGTCGGCATCGTGCTGGACGAGCGGGTCGTGTCCCTGCGGAGCCGGGTCACCGAGACGCTGAGCCTGTGGGCGCGGCTCGTCCTGGACGAGCGCGGCGACGCCGCCTTCGGGGCCACGGAGCGCGGACTCGGCCGGCTGGTGCGGTTCCTGGGGCAGCAACTGCCGTGGTTCGCCGGCCATCCCGCCGGCGTCGAGTTCACCGAGGAGATCACCGAACTGCTCGCGGAACTGGACGAGTTGTTCGGCCCGGGGCCGGTGAGCAGGTTCCCGCTGGGGCCGTGTCCGCGGCCGGAGTGCGGGGGCGCCCTCTTCGGCGTCCGGCCGGCCGACCGCGACCGCGTCCCCAGCCACGTCTCCTGCGACGCCGGCCACCCGGTGCCGCCCCGCCAGTGGCTGCTGCTGGCCGGCCGTACGGAGCAGGAGCCGGCCGCGTGAGCGGCGTCGCGGAGCGCACCGGCGGGACGGCCGGGCGCCGTACGGTGCCCACGGAACTGGCCGCCCTGGCGATGGGCGTCTCCCAGGCCACCATCCGCAAATGGGCCAGCCGCGGGAAGATCACCCGCCACGGCGGCCCCCAGCGCGCGGAGTACGACCTGGAGGAACTGCTGGCCCTGACCCGTCGCACCCCGCTCGAATGACCAGGGCCCCCAAGGGGCCGCCTCCAGACCGACCGCTCCACAGGGACCGATCCGTGCGGGGATCGAGTCCACCGCTGCCCCCGCGGCCCACACCGGCCGCGGGGGCAGCGCGTTTCGTCAACTCCCTTATAAATAACGGCAGTTGACGCCACGCACGGCAACTGTCACACTTTCTGCGGCGCCCCCATGCCCGGACGCCGCCCCTTCTCCGGTGGCGGTCCCCACGGGTGGCGCGTTCCGCGGCAGGCTCTTCGCAGCCCCGCGTTCTGCACCTTCCAGGAGATCCGCGGCGAGTCGGCAGCACCGACTCGCCGCGGATCTCCTTTTTTCTGCCGCCCCCATTCGAGGAAGTGTGGTCGATGCCTGTTTCTACCTGGACCCCCGTCGGACGCTGGACGGGTACGGTCACGCACGACGACGAGGTGGACGAGTACACGGTCGCCTTCGCCGCGGACGGTTCGCTCTCGGTCACCACGCAGAAGAGCACCGGCTACGGCGCGTGGACCGCCGTCGGCGACGAGACCCTGGAGTTCTCCCTGCGCGAGGACTTCAACGTCGACGTCACCCAGATCAGCCCCAACGGCCACCACGCCGCGTACATACAGATCGACATCACGGCGCGCCTCACCGGGGACACGCTCACCGGCGAGGGCAAGGCCGTCGTGCACGGCCCCGACGACGCCGTGATCTACGCGACGGGCGCCCGGACCGAAGCGCGCAGGGTGTCATGACCCCGGTACAGGCAGCGGCCCCCGCCGGCCTGGCCGCCGAGGTGGCCCGGCTGTCCGACGTCACGGCGCTCAAGGACCTCGCCGACCGCTATCTGGCCAGCCTCGACGCGGGCACCTTCGACGCCGCGTGGGCCGGCTCGCTGTTCACGGACGACGTGGAGATGACGTTCCCGGTCGGCAGCCACCGGGGCAGCACGGGTGTCGACGGCTTCACCGCCCGGATCATGGCGCGCTGGGGCCGTACGCACCACCACGGCTCCGAGAGCACGGTCGAGGTCGACGGCGACCGCGCGGAGGTGGGCTGGAGCCTGATCGCCTCCCACGTGCACCACGGCTCACCGCTGCCTCCGGACGCCTCCGAGTACTTCCAGCTCGGCGGCCGCTTCGCCGGTACGGCCCGGCGCACGCCGGACGGCTGGCGCTTCGACCGGCTGCGGCTGCGCATCGTGTGGACCACCGGAGCCGTACCCGCCGGTGTCACCCGGGTCGACGCGCGGACGCTCGACACCCGCGGCGGCCCCGGCACCCCTGCCCAGTAGCCCGACCCCAGCGAAGGAGAACCCACCATGCCCAGCACGCTCACGCCGGACCAGCAGAGGCAGCTGATCGAGAAGGTCTTCCACGAGGGCCTCGACCTCGGCGACCTCTCGGCCGCCGACCGCTACCTCACCGCGGACTTCCGCAACCACGGCAGCCACGACGACTCCATGCGCGGCCCGGAGGCGTTCAAGCACACCATCCGGATCCAGCAGTCCGCCTTCAGCGACATCAAGTACGAGATCCTCGACTTCATCGCCCAGGGCGACAAGGCCGCCATCCGCTGGGTGATGCACGGCCGGCACACGGGCCCCTTCATCGGGATCCAGCCGACCGGTCTCCAGGTCCAGCACCAGGCGATCATCTGGTTCCGCTTCGAGGGCGACCGGATCGCCGAACGCTGGGGCATCGTGGACAACTTCGCCCTCCAGCGCTTCCTCCAGTCCGGCGGCAAGCCGGCCGGTCCCCTCACCCCGGCCGGCCGTCCCGGCGCCTGACCCGCACCGCTCCGGCCCCACCCCCGGCCCACCCCGGCGCCGGCCGCGCACGCCGCTCGGGCGCTGCCGCGGCCGGCGCCGGGGTGGGCGCCGGGCGCCGGACGGCCGCCGGCCCTCCGGCCGCGGCGGAAGCACGACGACGACACGAAGAAACACCCCGACGCACGACGACGTACGACGTCGCACGACGACGCACAAGGAGGAGGACGTCATGCCCATCGACAGAAAGGTCGCCCGGTTCAACCGGAGGTTCGCCAACCGGTTCGTGGGGCCCCTGTTCAGCCGGCTGCCGGGCTTCGGGAAGGTCCACCACCGGGGCCGCAAGTCCGGACGGGAGTTCGCCACGCCGGTCAAGCTGTTCCGGCGCGGCACGGACATCGTCATCACCCTGCCGTACGGGCCGGGATCCGACTGGGTCAAGAACGTGCTGGCGGCGGGCGGTTGCGAGATCACCACCCGGGGGCGCCGCATCCGGACGACCGACCCCGTCGTCTTCACCGACGACGGCAGCACGCACATGCCGGCCGTGACCCGCCGCATCCTGTCCCGGGTCGAGGCCACCGAGTTCCTCGCACTGACGCCGGTGCCCGCGCCGCTGCCGGCGGACCGGTGACGCCCCCGCCGGTCCGGGTCGCGCTCCTCGTCGGCTCGGCCCGCGAGGGACGGCTCGCGCCGGACGTGGCCGGCTGGTTCGCCGGTGTCGCCCGGCGGCGCGGGGACCTGGTCCTCGACGTCGTGGACGTGGCACACCATCCGCTGCCGTCCGATCTGGCCGCGGACCACCCCGTGACCGCGGCGCTGCGCCCGCGACTCGCCGGCGCCGAGGCCTACGCGGTGGTCGTGCCGGAGTACAACCGCAGCATTCCCGGGCCGCTGAAGACGCTGGTCGACAGCTTCCAAACCGAGTGGCAGGCCAAGCCGGTCGGCTTCGTCGGCTACGGGCTCGGCGCGGCGGGCGGGGTGCGCGCGATCGAGCATCTGCGGCAGATCTTCGCCGAGTTCCACTGCGTGGGGATGAAGGACGTCGTCACCTTTCCCCGCGTGCTCGACCACTTCGACGCCGAGGGGCGTTTTCCCGCCGAGCCCGAGCGGTGCGAGGCGGCCGCCAAGCTCATGCTCGACCAGCTGATGTGGTGGGCCGAGGCCCTGCGCACGGCCAAGGCGGCCCGGCCCTACGGCTCCTGACCCCTCCGGCGGCCGCCGCGACACCGCCGGTGCCCGCCCTCCGCCCCTCCCTGTCTCTGGAGACGTGATGGCCGCTGTTCCCGTCCCTCTCTCCGACCTCCTCATCGCCGTTCCGGTGGTGATCCTCGTCAGCCGGACGGCCGCCCAGCTGCTGCGCCGGGTCGGGCAGCCACCGGTGGTCGGGGAGATCCTCGCCGGCATCCTGCTCGGCCCCTCCCTGCTGGGCGCGCTGTGGCCCGACGGCCAGGCCTGGCTGTTCGACCCCTCCGTGATCCCGTACATCGACATGCTCGGCAACGTCGGACTGCTCGTGTTCATGTTCCTGGTCGGACTGGAACTCGACCTCGGCGCGCTGCGCGGGGACCGCAGGACCGCCCTCGCCGTCTCCCAGGCGGGCACCGCCGTGCCGCTCGTGCTGGGTGTCCTGCTGGCGCTCGGCATGTACGGCCCGCTCGCCCCCGAGGGCACCGACCGGCTCCCGTTCGTCCTGTTCATCGGGGTCGCGCTGAGCATCACCGCGTTCCCGGTCCTGGCCCGCATCCTCACCGACCGCGGGCTGTACCGCACCCGGGTGGGCGCGCTCGCCATGGCCAGCGCGGCCGTGGGCGACGTGAGCGCGTGGTGCCTGCTGGCCGCCGTCGTGGCGATCGCGAACAGCGGCTCGCCCTTCGACGCCGTCACGACCGCGCTGTACGCGACGGCCTTCGCCTTCTTCCTGTTCTACGTCGTCCGGCCGCTGCTGACCCGGTGGACCGCACGGGCCGAACGCGGCCACTCCGACGCCGTGGTGCTGGTCGTCCTGTTCAGCGGCCTGTGCCTGTCCGGATACGTCACCGACCTGATCGGCGTGCACGCGCTGTTCGGCGCCTTCCTGTTCGGGGCGATCACCCCGCGCGGCAGCCGCCGGACCGCGACGGCGGCCTCACGGCTGCGCGCCTTCGCGGTGCCGGTGCTGCTGCCGCTCTTCTTCGTGAGCACGGGGCTGCGCACCGACGTGTCACTGCTGGGCGGCGGTACGGCGCTGTGGTGGTGGGCCGGGGCCGTGCTCGCCGTGGCGGGGCTCGGCAAGTGGGGCGGCAGCGCGCTCGCGGCCCGGCTGACCGGCAACGGGTGGCGGGACGCGATGTCCCTCGGCGCGCTGATGAACTGCCGGGGGCTGACCGAGCTAGTGGTGCTCGACATCGGTCTCGGCCTCGGGATCGTCGGCCCCGATCTGTTCACCGTCCTGGTGCTCATGGCCCTGGTGACCACGGCGGTGACCGCGCCGGCGCTGAGCCTGATCCGCCGGAAGGCGGACGTCCCGGCCCCGGACGATTCCGCCGCCCCGGAATCCGCCGAGGCGGAGAACCCGGCGTTGCAACCGGCCGAGCAGCGCTGACCTGCACTTTCACCATCCCTCTCGGCGATTGGGTCGCTGATGGTTGGTGTTTTGCTAGTTGGCATCTTGATAGATAAGCAAGTTGACGATACTGTCGCAGTACGGCACGGAGCAGTGAGGCGATGAGGGAGAGAGCCATGAACCAGGACTTCAAGAACCTCGACATGACGATGATGTTCGCGATCCACGACGCCCTCCGGCGCGAGCTGGAGCGCATCGCCCGGATCACCGCCCGGGTCGACGAGGACCCCCGGCACGTACTGAGCACCGCGGTCGGCTGGGAGCTGTTCAAGAAGTTCCTGACCGCCCACCACGTCTCCGAGGACGTCACCGTGTGGCCCCCGATGGAGCGCGCCCTGGCCGGCCGCCCGGACGAGCTGGCCCTGCTGGAGGCCATGGAGGCCGAGCACGCGGTGATCGACCCCCTGCTGGCGGACATCGACGCCGCCCTCGCCGACCGGGACTCCGGGCTCCAGCGCCTGGGCGGCCTGACCGACACCCTCTACACCCGGCTCGGCGGCCACCTCGACCACGAGGAGCGGGACGCCCTCGCCCTGATGGACCTCACCCTGAGCCAGGAGGAGTGGGCCGCCTTCAGCGCCGAGCAGCGCACCCGCATCGGCGACGACTCCACCCGCTACCTGCCCTGGCTGCTGGACGACATCGACGCGGCCAAGGTGGCCACCGTCCTCGGCAAGATGCCCGAGCCGCTGCGCCAGGCCTACGCCACGGAGTGGCGCGCCGCCTACGAGGACCTGGCCATCTGGACCCCGAAGGCCGACGCCACCCTGCGCTGAACCGCGGCCGCCGCTCGGCCGGGGCCCACCGCGCCCCTCACCTTCCGCAGGAGACGCCCTTCCCGCCGGACACGCCCTTCCCGCCGGACATCCCTTCCCGCCACATCCCCTTCCCGCCAGGGACATCAGAGACATCGGAGAGAACTCATGTCGCTGCAAGACCGCACCCAGGCCGTCCCCAAGGCCGCGGCACCGCCGCGGCAGGACGGCAGGCCCGGCCTCGCTCTGCTGGTCATCGCCGCAGCTCAGCTGATGCTGGTCCTCGACAACACCATCGTCGCCGTCGCCCTGCCGAGCATGCAGAGCGCCCTCGGCCTCAGCGAGTCCGGCCTCGGGTGGGTCGTCACCGCCTACGCGCTGGCGTTCGGCGGCCTGCTGCTGGCCGGCGGCCGCGCCGGTGACCTCTTCGGCCGCCGCCGGGTCTTCCGCATCGGCCTGGTCCTGTTCACCGCCGCCTCCCTGCTCGGCGGCGTGGCCCAGAACGGGGAGCTGCTCATCCTCGCCCGGGTGATCCAGGGCGCGGGCGCGGCCATCGCCGCCCCCACGGCACTGTCGCTGCTGGCCACCACCTTCGAGGCGGGCCCGGCCCGCAACAAGGCCCTCGGCGTGTACGGCGCCATGGGCGGACTCGGCTCGGTCGTCGGCCTGCTGCTGGGCGGTGTCCTCACCGAGTTCCTGAGCTGGCGCTGGGTGATGTTCATCAACATCCCGATCGCCCTGGCCGTCCTGGTCGGCACCGGCGTCCTCGTCGAGGGCGACCGTGAGCGCGGCAAGGTGGACGTGCCCGGCGCCTTCGCCGCCACCTTCGGCTTCGGCGCCCTCGTCTTCGGCATCACCCGGGCCGGCGAGGAAGGCCTCGGGGACGGCCTCACCCTGATCGGCCTGGCCGCCGCCGTCGTCCTGCTCGTCGCCTTCGTCGCCATCCAGCGCGGCAGCCGGGCGCCCATGATCCCGCGGGGTCTGCTCGCCGACCGCAGCCGGGTCGGGGCCAACCTGATCATGTTCCTGGTCGGTGCCGGCATGCTCGCCACCTTCTACTTCCTCACCCTCTACATGCAGGTGGTCAAGGGTTACGAGCCGATGGTGACCGGCCTCGCGTACCTGCCCTTCGCGCTCGGCATGGGCATCGCGGCCGGCGGTCTGGGCCCGCAGCTCCTGGCCCGGATGTCCGAGCGCGCCGTCATCTCCGTGGGCCTGGTCGTCGGCATCGCGGGCATGGTCTGGTTCAGCTTCCTGGCCCCCGGCCAGAACCCGATGGCGGCCCTGCTGCCCGCCCAGCTGATCGTCGGCCTCGGTCTCGGCATGGTCTTCGTGACCGTCACCGTCATCAGCGTCCGCGGCGTCGAACCGCAGGCCACCGGAGCCGCCTCCGGCCTGGTCAACACCGCCCAGCAGATCGGTGGCGCCATCGGTCTCGCGGCGCTGGCCGCCGCCGCCACCGTGGTCACCGACAACGAGCTGCCGGGCAACGTGCCCGACGCGCTGACCACCGGGTACTCCTACGGCTTCCTGCTCGGAGGCGGCCTGTACCTGCTGGCCCTGGTCGTCGCCCTGGTGACCGCCCCCGCGACCGCTCCCCAGCCGCAGCACGGCACCGAGCACCCGCCGGTCGCACTGTGACCCTCCGGCGGCCCGTCTTGTCCCCCGGGGCGGGCCGCCGGAGCCCTTTTCCCTGGGGCGTGCCGACCGGCACGCCCCTTCTCCCTTCCCGCTTCCTTCTCCCGCCCCCCGCACGGGCCCGCTTCCGCGGGGCGGCACACGCCACCGGCTGTTCCGGGACACCGCCCGTATACTCGGGCAGGAGGTGCTGTTCTTGCGGTATGAACGCGACGCCGGGCGAGGCCCCGTCACACGGACCGAGGAGACCGCGGAAGTCCCCGGAGTACTCCCCGAGGAACTCACCGACTTCATCGGCTACCTGCTGCGCCGGGTCTACGCCCAGTTCTCCTCGACCGGCACCGGCGGCGACGCGGACTCCCGCGACTTCCTGGTCCTGGACGCGCTCACCGGCCACGACTGGGAGTCCCAGCTCGACCTGGCCGAGCGCCTCGGCATCAACCGCACCATCATGGTGTCGGTCATCGACCGCCTCGAGGAGCGCGGTGAGGTCCGGCGCACCCGCAACCCCGACAACCGGCGCCAGTACGTGCTCTCCCTGACGGACGAGGGCCGCCGTGCGCTGGACGTCCGCCGACGCGCGGTGGCCGAGCGGGACGCCCGGCTCACCTCCGTACTCACCCCCGACGAGACCGCGCGGCTCGACACCCTCCTCGCCCGTCTGCTGCCCGAGTCCGCACAGTCGCTGGTACAGGGCACCGAGTACCTGGTGGCCCAGGCCCACCACCGGCTGCGCCGGCTCGGCGACGAGAAGCTGGCCGGTACCGGCCTGCGGGTGCGGCACTACGGCCCGCTCTCCGCCCTGGCCACGTTCGGGCCCTGTGCCCAGCAGCGGCTCGCGGAACTGCTGGCGATCACCGGGCCCGCGGTCTCCCAGCTCGTGGACGAACTGGTCAAGCAACAGCTCGTGCGCCGGGGCCGCGATCCGCACGACCGGCGCCGCTACGCCCTCGAAGTGACCGACACCGGCCGGGAGAAGCTCGACACCGTGGCGCGGGCCGTGGCCGGCCTGGCGGCGGACGTCACGGACCTGCTCGGTTCCGACGGCACGGAGGAATTGCGCACCCTACTGCTGAAACTCCTTTCCCCCACCCATTCCGGAAGCGCCTTCTCCGATATTTCCAAACCATCGGTCCCGGCCAGGGGTTGACCCTCCGGGGAAAGGCTGTCACGCTTAACCCAGCGGTTCTCGCATGCCCTTGAGTCGCTTTACCCCACTGATTGACGGACCTCTTCCAGGTACCTCTCAGAATCTTCCCGAAGCCGTTTCGAGGCTCTTCACTCCGCGCGGAGTGAAGAGCCTTTTTCCATGCGGTCACACCGCCGTGATCAACACCGGAACCCGCTGTGCACCGCCCCGACGAAGGAGACAGCTCATGGTCGCGACACGGACCGAAGGCTCACCCGAACCGGCCGAAGTCCCCGAGGAGATGACCTTCGACGTCATCATCCTGGGCTCGGGACTGGCCGGCTCCGTGACGGGTGCGGTCCTGGCCCGGCACGGCGCGAAGGTCCTGCTGGTCGACGCGGCCGCGCACCCCCGCTTCGCCATCGGCGAGTCCATGACCCCGCAGCTCGTGGAGTGGATCCACATCCTGTCCGAACGGCACGGGATACCCGAGCTGAAGAGCCTGGCCAGCGTCCAGGCCTCCACCCGGGACATCGCCCCGACGTTCGGCACCAAGGCGCACTTCGGGTTCCTGAAGCACGAGGTCGGCAAGGAGCCCGACCCCCGGCAGGCCACCCAGCTGGCGCTGCCGAAGATCTTCCACCAGAACAGCCACATGTTCCGCCAGGACAGCGACGCCTTCATGTTCCACGTGGCGGTCAAGTACGGCTGCACCCCCCGGCAGAACTGGCGGGCGAACGAGGTCGACTTCGACGACGACGGCGTGACGGTCCTCGGCAAGAGCGCCGCCCCCGGCGCCCAGCCCGAGCTGTACCGGGCGAAGTACCTGGTGGACGCCTCCGGGTTTCGCTCGCCGCTCGCCGACAAGTTCGACCTGCGGGAGAAGCCGGCCCGCTTCAAGCACCACTCCCGGTCGATGTTCACCCACTACGTCGGCATCAAGCGGTTCGACGACGTCAGCGGGCACCCCGCGGCACTCCGCCCGCCGGCCGACTGGCACACCGGCACCATGCACCACCTCATCGAGCGCGGGTGGTTCTGGATCATTCCGTTCGACAATCACGAGAAGTCCCGGAATCCGCTGTGCAGCGTCGGCCTGACCATGGACGAGCGCACCTACCCGAAACCCAAGGACCTGTCCCCGGAGCAGGAATTCCAGCTCTTCCTGGACAAATATCCGGCGGTCAAGCGGCAGTTCGACGGTGCCACCCGAGTGCGGGAATGGATATCCACCGACCGGTTGCAGTATTCCTCGAAGCAGACCATCGGTGACCGCTGGTGCCTGATGTCGCACGCGGCCGGCTTCCTCGACCCGCTGTTCTCCCGGGGGCTGTCGAACACCCTGGAGGTGGTGGACGCGCTGACCTCGCGTCTGGTGACCGCCCTGAAGGACGGCGACTTCTCGGCCGAGCGCTTCGAGTACGTGGAGCGCCTGGAACAGGGGCTGCTCCAGTACAACGACGAGCTCGTGAACAGCTCGTTCATCTCCTTCTCCCACTTCCGGCTGTGGAACGCGGTCTTCCGGATCTGGGGTTCCTTCATCACCCCCGGCACCATGCGGCTCACCCGGGCCCGCCTCAAGCACCTGCGCGACGGCCGTCAGGAGCACTTCGACGAGCTGGAGAACGTCCCGTACCCGGGCCTGTGGTGGCCGCAGAGCGACTCGTTCAAGCAGTTGCTGGAGACCACCGCGGAGACCTGCGAGAAGTACGAGGCGGGTGCGCTGACCGGTGACGAGGCCGCCGACATCGTCTTCAAGCTGCTCGACGAGTCCCCCGTCGTCAACCCGGTCTTCGGCTGGAAGGACGAGAGCCGCCGCTTCATCTACCCCTCGACGGCGATGATGGCCCGCTTCCTGTACTGGGCCTCCGCCCAGGCGCCGGCCGAGATGAACAGCGTCGGCCGGGAGTTCCTGCTCGGCATCCTCAAGGCCGGCTCCAAGGTCCGCAAGCTCCTCTGACCCGCGCAGCCCGAATCCGCCACCGCCAGGAAAGGATGCCCATGTCCGCAGCAGCGCGGTCGCTGACCCGCGCCCCCGAGCAGCGCCGGCCCGTCGATCCCCTGGGCCTGCGCCGTGTGTGCGGCCTGTTCACGACCGGCGTCACCGTGATCACCACCGGATCGGAGAGCGAGGCGGACGGCACGACCGTCAACTCCTTCACCTCGGTCTCCCTGGAACCCCCGCTCGTCCTGTTCTGTCTGCACCGGCGGTCCCGGCTGCACACCCTGCTGACCGAGAGCGGCGGGTTCACCGTCAACTTCCTCGCCGGCCGCCAGCAGTCGCTGGCCCGGCACTTCGCCGAGCGGCGGCCGGACATGCTCGTGGACGTCCCGCACCACTTCAGCGCCGACGGACTGCCCGTGCTGAGCGAGGCGCTGGCCCATCTGACCTGCACGACGGTCGACGTCCACACGGCCGGTGACCACGACATCGTGGTCGGCGAAGTGGTGGATCTCGGAACGCCGGAGCAGGGCCGCGAACCGCTGATCTTCTTCGACGGATCGCTGGGACCGCTGCAGACCGGCGCCGGCCGGTTCCAGCACGCGGCCCCGGACGCGCCGACGACCACCCGGCAGGCGTCCTGACATGCGGAGGGTGCTCATCGCCAATCGTGGCGAAATCGCTGTCCGCGTGGCCCGGGCCTGCCGGGACGCCGGGATCGCGAGCGTGGCCGTCTACGCGGACCCGGACCGGGACGCATTGCATGTCCGCGCCGCTGATGAGGCGTTCGCCCTGGGTGGTGACACCCCCGCGACCAGCTATCTGGACATCGAGAAGGTCCTCAAGGCCGCGCGTGAGTCGGGCGCGGACGCCATCCACCCGGGGTACGGATTCCTGTCGGAGAACGCGGAGTTCGCCCAGGCGGTCCTGGACGCGGGCCTGGTGTGGATCGGTCCGCCGCCGCACGCCATCCGCGACCTGGGCGACAAGGTCGCCGCCCGCCACATCGCCCAGCGGGCCGGCGCCCCCCTGGTCGCCGGCACCCCCGACCCGGTCTCCGGCGCGGACGAGGTCGTCGCCTTCGCCAAGGAGCACGGCCTGCCGATCGCGATCAAGGCCGCCTTCGGCGGCGGCGGCCGCGGACTCAAGGTCGCCCGCACCCTGGAGGAGGTCCCCGAGCTGTACGACTCCGCCGTGCGCGAGGCGGTGGCCGCCTTCGGCCGCGGCGAGTGCTTCGTCGAGCGCTACCTCGACAAGCCCCGCCACGTGGAGACCCAGTGCCTGGCCGACACCCACGGCAACGTCGTCGTCGTCTCCACCCGCGACTGCTCCCTGCAGCGCCGCCACCAAAAACTCGTGGAGGAGGCCCCCGCCCCCTTCCTCTCCACCGCCCAGCTGGAGGAGCTGTACGCCTCCTCCAAGGCGATCCTCAAGGAAGCCGGCTACGTCGGCGCCGGCACCGTGGAGTTCCTCGTCGGAGCCGACGGCACCATCTCCTTCCTGGAGGTCAACACCCGCCTCCAGGTCGAGCACCCGGTCACCGAGGAAGTCGCCGGCATCGACCTGGTCCGCGAGATGTTCCGCATCGCCGACGGCGAGGAACTCGGCTACGGCGACCCCGCCCTGCGCGGCCACTCCTTCGAGTTCCGCATCAACGGCGAGGACCCCGGCCGCGGCTTCCTGCCCGCCCCCGGCACCGTCACCCTCTTCGACGCCCCCACCGGCCCCGGCGTCCGCCTCGACGCCGGCGTCGAATCCGGCAGCGTGATCGGCCCCGCCTGGGACTCCCTGCTGGCCAAACTCATCATCACCGGCCGCACCCGCGAGGAAGCCCTCCAGCGCGCCGCCCGCGCCCTGGACGAGTTCACCGTCGAGGGCATGGCCACCGCCATCCCCTTCCACCGCGCCGTCGTCCGCGATCCGGCCTTCGCCCCCGAACTCACCGGCTCCACCGACCCCTTCACCGTCCACACCCGCTGGATCGAGACGGAATTCGTCAACGAGATCAAACCCTTCACCGCGCCCGCCGACGGTGAGGCGGAGGAGGAGTCCGGCCGCGAGACCGTCGTCGTCGAGGTCGGCGGCAAACGCCTGGAGGTCTCCCTCCCCTCCAGCCTGGGCATGTCCCTGGCCCGCACCGGCCTGGCCGCCGGCGCCCGCCCCAAACGCCGCGCGGCCAAGAAGTCCGGGCCCGCCGCCTCCGGCGACACCCTCGCCTCCCCCATGCAGGGCACCATCGTCAAGATCGCCGTCGAGGAAGGCCAGGACGTCCAGGAAGGCGACCTGATCGTCGTACTCGAAGCCATGAAGATGGAACAGCCCCTCAACGCCCACAAGTCCGGCACCATCAAGGGCCTGAGCGCCGAGGTCGGCGCCTCCCTCACCTCCGGCGCCGCCATCTGCGAGATCAAGGACTGACGGCCCATGGCAGCACTCAGCTACTCCGATGCCGTGAGCGAGGCGCTGGAACGTCTGCGTCCGGTCGGTTTCGAGCACGGCAGAAGCTTCGTGAACCACGCTCCGATGGCCGCCGAAGCCCTCGCGCACATGGGATACGCCGACGAGGTGCCTGCGTGGGTCGAACGGAACCTGCGCACCCGCTCCTACCACGACGTGCCCGAGCGCCGCTGGCCCATCGACCCCGACGACCCCGGTGACTGGCGGGCCGCGCTCGGCGACTTCTCCCGGGTGGCCGACTGGACGGCGCTCTTCGAGCGGGAGCTGGCGCTGGGCCCGTGGACCGGGGTGCTGGCTCGCTGGTGGCCCCGGCTGCTGCCGGGCATGTCCGCGGTGCTCACCCACGGAGTCATCCGTACCGCGCACGCGGTCCGGGCCGTGGCCGCCGCCCCCGGCGACAACCGGCTCCAGCTGGGCGAGTTGGCACAGGGCCTCGGCTACTGGGCCGCCCGCCACTCGACCCACGGCATCGTCGCCGACCCCGACGACGCGGCGGCCCCCGACGCGGCGGACCTCGGCGCGGCGGACCCCGACGCGACGTCGCCCCCCGGCGACGTGACCGGCCCCGGCGGTGCCGCGGGCCCGGGCGGCGACCTCGCCGGACGGGACCGCGGACGCGCCCCGGACGCCGGGCCCGACGGACGCGACGAGGTCTCCCGTGACCTGGACGCGCTCGTCGCCGAGTACGCCGGGATCTACGCCACCGCCGCCCAGCACCACCCGGTCCCCCTGATCCACGCGGTCACCGGGCCGGCCGCGGTGCGCCTGGTGGTCGCCCACCTGCCGTCCGCCCAGCGCCGCCCCTCGTACCTGACCGCGCGGGCGGTCAGCCGCACGATGCTCGACTGGTTCCGCACGGCGCCCGGCCCCGCCACCCCGGCGCCGGCCGCCCCGCCCGCCCTGTCGGAGGTCTTCGCCCGGGCCGTGGAGATCGGCGACGAGCACACCATCAAGCTCGCCGAGGTCGCGGTGCGCCACGAGGCGTTCGCGCCCGACCCCCGGCACGCGGCGGCCGCCCACCTGGCGAACCGGGCCATCGGACGCCTGTCCCGCTGATCCGCCCCCACACCCGTTCCCTGCCCCGCCCGTCGGCGGGGAGTTCCCGAGGAGTGTCATGGACGCACAAGTCATCGTCGTGGGCGCCGGGCCGGCCGGCATGATGCTCGCGGGCGAGCTGCGGCTCGCGGGCGTCGACGTCGTCGTACTGGAGAAGCTCGCCGCACGCACCGGAGAGTCACGGGGCCTCGGCTTCACCGCACGCACCATGGAGGTCTTCGACCAGCGGGGCCTGCTGTCCCGCTTCGGGGACATCGAGGTCAGCAACGTCGGCCACTTCGGGGGCCTGCCGGTGGACTTCGGCGTGCTGGACGGCGCCCACCAGGCGGCCAAGAGCGTTCCGCAGTCGGCCACCGAGACCGTCCTGGAGGAGTGGTGCACCCGGCTCGGCGCCGACCTGCGGCGCCGCCACGAGGTGCGGTCCGTCACCGAGAAGGAGGACTGCGTCGAGGTCGAGGTGAACGGCCCCGACGGGGCGGAGCGGCTGCGGTGCGAGTACCTGGTCGGCTGCGACGGCGGCCGCTCGGTGATCCGCAAGAAGGCCGGCTTCGACTTCCCGGGCACGCCCTCGACGCTCGAGATGTACCTCGCCGACGTCAAGGGCGTGGACCTGAAGCCCCGGATGATCGGCGAGACCCTGGAAGGCGGCATGGTCATGGTCGGCCCGCTGCCCGGCGGGATCACCCGGCTGATCGTGTGCGAGCGCGGCACCCCGCCGAAGCGGCGCGAGCAGCCCCCGGCCTGGGAGGAGGTCTCCGCGGCCTGGCAGCGGCTGACCGGCGACGACATCTCGCACGCCGAGCCGGTGTGGCTGTCCGCCTTCGGCGACGGCACCCGGCAGGTCTCCGAGTACCGGCGCGGCCGGGTCTTCCTGGCCGGCGACTCCGCCCACATCCACCTCCCGGCCGGCGGCCAGGGCATGAACACCAGCATCCAGGACTCGGTGAACCTCGGCTGGAAGCTCGGCGCCGTGGTACGCGGCCGGGCCCCCGAGTCGCTGCTCGACAGCTACCACGCCGAACGCCACCCGGTGGGGGAGCGGCTGCTGATGAACACCCGGGCCCAGGGACTGCTGTTCCTGTCCGGACCCGAGGTGCAGCCGCTGCGCGACGTACTGACCGAACTGATCCGGTACCCCGAGGTCGCCCGGCACTTCGCGGCGATGGTCTCGGGACTGGAGATCCACTACGACCTCGACGGCGGTTCCCACCCGCTGCTCGGCCGGCGCCTGCCGGACGTCGAGCTGAGCGGCCACAAGCTGCTGTCCCGCAGCACCGAGGCGCTGCGGGCCGGGCGCGGTGTGCTGCTGGACCTCGCCGACAACGGCCGGCTGCGCGAGCGGGCCCGGCCCTGGCTGGACCGGATCGACGTCGTCACCGCCACCCCCGTACTGCCCGGGGACAGCGCCCTGGCCCGCACCACCTCCGTACTCGTCCGCCCCGACGGCTACGTGGCCTGGGCGGCCCCCGGCAGCCACGCCGACCTGCCCATGGCCCTGGAGCGCTGGTTCGGACCGGCCCGCTGACCCGTCCGCCCGCACCCGCCCCACCCGCCCAGAGGAGAGACCATGCACAGCACGTTGATCGTCGCCCGGATGGACCCGGGCAGCAGCGCCGAGGTCGCCCGGCTCTTCGGCGAGTTCGACGGCACCGAGATGCCCCATCTGATGGGCACCCGGCGCCGTCAGCTCTTCGCCTACCGCGGCCTCTACTTCCACCTGCAGGACTTCGACGGCGACAACGGCGGCGAGCTGATCGAGCAGGCCAAGACCGACGACAGGTTCGTCCGGATCAGCGCGGACCTCAAGCCGTTCATCGAGGCGTACGACCCCGCGACCTGGCGTTCCCCCGCCGACGCGGTCGCCACCCGCTTCTACGACTGGGAGGGCCGGGCGTGAGCGCCAGACGAGTGGTCATCACGGGCGTCGGCGTCACCGCGCCCGGCGGGGTGGGCCGCAAGAACTTCTGGAGCCTGCTCAGCGAGGGCCGCACCGCCACCCGCGGGATCACCTTCTTCGACCCCTCCGCCTTCCGGTCCCGGGTCGCCGCCGAGATCGACTTCGATCCCGAGGAACACGGGCTGAGCCCCCAGGAGATCCGCCGGATGGACCGGGCGGCCCAGCTGGCGGTGGTCACCGCCCGCGAGGCACTCGCCGACAGCGGACTCGACCTGTCCGGCGCCGACCCGCACCGGGTCGGGGTCACCATCGGCAGCGCGGTCGGCGCGACCATGGGCCTCGACCAGGAGTACCGCGTCGTCAGCGACGGCGGCCGGCTCGACCTGGTGGACCACCGGTACGCGGTGCCGCACCTGTACAACTACCTCGTCCCCAGCTCCCTGGCCGCCGAGGTGGCGTGGGCGGCCGGCGCCGAGGGCCCGGCCACGGTCGTCTCCACCGGCTGCACCTCCGGGCTGGACTCCGTCGGCCACGCGGTGGAGCTGATCCGCGAGGGTTCGGCGTGCGCCATGGTGGCCGGCGCCACCGACGCGCCCATCTCACCGATCACCCTGGCCTGCTTCGACGCCATCAAGGCCACCACCCCCCGCAACGACGACCCGGAGCACGCCTCGCGGCCCTTCGACGGCACGCGCAACGGTTTCGTGCTCGGCGAGGGCTCGGCGGTGTTCGTGCTGGAGGAGCTGGAGGCCGCCCGGCGGCGCGGCGCGCACATCTACGCCGAGATCGCCGGCTACGCCTCGCGCTGCAACGCCTTCCACATGACGGGGCTGCGCCCGGACGGCGCCGAGATGGCCGAGGCCATCACGGTCGCGCTGGACGAGGCCCGGCTCAACCCGGAGGCCGTGGACTACGTCAACGCGCACGGTTCGGGCACGAAGCAGAACGACCGCCACGAGACCGCCGCCTTCAAGAAGAGCCTGGGGGAGCACGCCTACCGGACCCCGGTCTCCTCCATCAAGTCCATGGTCGGACACTCGCTCGGCGCGATCGGCTCGATCGAGATCGCCGCCTCGGTCCTCGCCATGGAGCACGGCGTGGTGCCGCCGACGGCCAACCTGCACACCCCCGACCCCGAGTGCGACCTCGACTACGTACCGCTGACGGCGCGCGAGCACCGCACCGACGCGGTGCTGACCGTCGGCAGCGGGTTCGGCGGCTTCCAGAGCGCGATGGTGCTCGCCCGACCGGAGAGGAGCGCCGCATGAGCACGGCCACCGCACGGACCGTGGTGACGGGGCTCGGCATCGCCGCGCCCAACGGCCTGGGCACGGCCGACTACTGGGCCGCCACCCGGGCCGGGAAGAGCGGCATCGCCCGCATCACCCGCTTCGACCCGTCGTCGTACCCGGCGCGGCTGGCCGGAGAGGTGCCCGGCTTCAACGCGGCCGACCATCTGCCCAACCGGCTGCTGGCGCAGACCGACCGGATGACCCGGCTCGCCCTGGTGGCGGCCGACTGGGCGCTGGCCGACGCCGGCACCGGACCGGCCGACCTGCCCGCCTACGACATGGGCGTGGTCACCGCGAGCTCCTCCGGCGGCTTCGAGTTCGGCCAGGGAGAGCTGCGCAACCTGTGGGGCCGGGGCAGTCAGTACGTGTCCGCCTACCAGTCCTTCGCGTGGTTCTACGCCGTCAACAGCGGTCAGATCTCCATCCGCAACGGCATGAAGGGACCGAGCGGCGTCCTCGTCTCCGACCAGGCGGGCGGGCTGGACGCGCTGGCGCACGCGCGGCGGCAGATCCGCAAGGGCACCCGGCTGATCATGTCCGGGTCGATCGACGCCTCGATCTGCCCCTGGGGCTGGGTGGCCCAGCTGGCCGGCGGCCGGCTGACCACCGAGCAGGAGCCCGAGCGCGCCTATCTGCCCTTCGACGCCGCGGCGAGCGGACACGTGCCCGCCGAGGGCGGCGCGCTGCTCGTCCTGGAGTCGGAACGGTCGGCGGCGGAGCGGGGCGTCCGGGTGTACGGCGAGATCGCGGGCTACGGAGCCACGTTCGACCCCGCTCCCGGCAGCGGCCGGCCTCCGGGCCTGCGCAAGGCGATCGAACTCGCCCTCGCTGACGCGGGCGTGGACGCGGGCGACGTCGACGTCGTCTTCGCGGACGCGGCCGCCGTGCCGGAGCTGGACCGGGCGGAGGCGGACGCGCTCAACGCCGTCTTCGGACCGCACGGCGTCCCGGTCACCGCGCCCAAGACGATGACCGGCCGCCTCTACTCGGGCGCCGCCCCGCTGGACGTGGCGACCGCCCTGCTCGCCGCCCGGGACGGCCTCGTACCCGCCACCACCAACGTCGACCCGGACACCTCCTACGACCTCGACCTGGTCACCGAGCCGCGCCCCGCGGACCTCCGCACCGCCCTGGTCCTCGCCCGGGGCGAGTGCGGCTTCAACTCGGCCCTGGTGGTCCGCACCCCCTGACGCCCCGCCCCACCGGCCTCCCGGGACGTCACCCCCCACCAGCACGGCAGGCCGCCGCCCCGGACGGGCGCCCCGGCGTCCCCCTCACCGGCCGGCATCCGTCCGCCCCGGCGCACGCCCCGCTCCGGCGGGGCCGGTCTCCCGTGCTCCCCCAGAACGCGCCCGCCCGCCCGGTCCACCATCCGTGTCCCCCACGCCGGACCGGGCGGGCGGGCGTCAGAGCTGCCCGCCCAAGCCCGTCCGCGTCCCCGGGGCCCGCCCGGGGACGCGGAGCACCGACAGAGAGGACCCACCCATGCCCACGCAGTCCTTCACCCTCGACGACCTCCGGCGCGTCCTGCTCGAGGCCGCCGGCGCCGACGAGAGCGTGGATCTCGACGGCGACATCCTCGACACCGACTTCGAGGAGCTCAGCTACGAGTCCCTGGCCATCCTCGAGACCTGCGGCCGCATAGAGCGGGAGTACGGCATCTCGCTGGACGACTCCGTGGTGACCGAGGCGAAGACGCCCCGCGCCCTGCTGAGCCTGGTCAACGCCCAGCTCGCCGGCGTGGCCGCCGCCGCCTGACCCGCCTGCCCCGGACCCCCCACTGTCCGCCGCGGCCGGGTTCCCCCCCTCGCCCGGCCGCGGCGGCCCCCCGGCCGCAGCCGCCCACCCAGTACCCACAAGGGAGTACCAGTCATGTCCGACAAGCATCAGCGGGTCGCCCTCGTCTCCGGGGCCACCAGCGGAATCGGCCGCGCCGCCGCGCGGCTGCTGGCCGAGCAGGGGCACCGGGTCTTCATCGGCTCCCGCGATCCCGAGAACGTCAGCAGCACCGTGAAGGAACTGCGCGCCGAGGGCCTGGAGGTCGACGGCTCCGTCCTCGACGTCCGCTCCGCGCTGTCGATCGAGACCTTCGTCCAGTCCGCCGTGGACCGCTACGCGACCGTGGACGTCCTGGTCAACAACGCGGGCCGGTCCGGCGGCGGCGTCACCGCCGACATCGACGACGAACTCTGGTACGACGTCGTCGAGACCAATCTGAACAGCGTCTTCCGGCTGACCCGCGCCGTCCTGACCACCGGCGGCATGCGCGGCAAGGACCGCGGCCGGATCATCAACATCGCCTCCACCGCCGGCAAGCAGGGCGTCGTCCTCGGTGCCCCGTACTCCGCCTCCAAGCACGGAGTGGTCGGTTTCACCAAGGCCCTCGGCAACGAACTCGCCCCCACCGGCATCACCGTCAACGCCGTCTGCCCCGGCTACGTGGAGACGCCGATGGCGCAGCGCGTGCGCGCCGGTTACGCCGCCGCCTACGACACCACCGAGGACGCCATCCTCGACAAGTTCACGGCGAAGATCCCGCTCGGGCGCTACTCCACCCCCGAGGAGGTCGCCGGCCTCGTCGGCTACCTCGCCTCCGACACCGCCGCGTCCATCACCGCACAGGCCCTGAACGTGTGCGGCGGCCTCGGCAACTTCTGAACCCGGCCGCCACCGATCACCCCGACGAGGAGACCCTCCATGTCCGCATCCGAGCCACGGGAAGTCGAGCACGAGATCACGGTCTCGGCTCCGGCCGGCGACGTCTACCGGCTGATCGCCGACGTGACGAACTGGCCGCGCGTCTTCCCGCCGACCATCTACGTCGACCACCTGGAGCGCTCCGGCGACGAGGAACTGATCAGGATCTGGGCCACCGCCAACGGCGAGGCCAAGAACTGGACCTCGCGCCGGGTCCTGGACCCCGGGAACCTGCGGATCACCTTCCGGCAGCAGGTCTCCACGCCCCCGGTCGCCGGCATGGGCGGCACCTGGATCGTCGAACCGGTCGACGGGGGCACCGCGCGCGTCCGGCTGCTCCACGACTACACGGCCGTCGACGACGACCCCGCCGGCCTGGCCTGGATCGAGGAGGCCGTCGACCGCAACTCCCGCACGGAACTCGCGGCGCTGAAGACCAACGTCGAACTCGCCACCGCCTCCGAGGAACTCACCTTCTCCTTCGAGGACACCGTCGCCATCGACGGCTCCGCCAAGGACGCCTACGACTTCGTCAACGAGGCGGACCGGTGGGCCGAACGGCTGCCGCACGTGGCGACCGTGCGCCTGACCGAGGACACCCCCGGTCTGCAGACCCTGGAGATGGACACCCGGGCCAAGGACGGCTCCACCCACACCACCCGGTCCTACCGGGTGTGCCTGGAGGGCCGGAAGATCGCCTACAAGCAGACCACGCTGCCGGCCCTGATGAGCCTGCACACCGGCTACTGGACCTTCCGCGACACGGACACCGGCGCCCTCGCGTCCTCGCAGCACACCGTCGTGCTGCGCCCCGAGAACATCGAGCGGATCCTGGGACCCGAGGCGGGGGTCGCCGAGGCCCGCGAGTACGTGCGCACCGCGCTGAGCACCAACAGCCGGGCCACGCTGGGCCATGCCCGCGACTACGCCGAGGCGAGGCGCTGACCCGTGTCCGGTGCCGACACGGCCGACACAGCCGATACGCAGGTCGTCGTGGTCGGCGCCGGCCCCGTCGGGCTGATGCTCGCCGGGGAACTGCGGCTCGGCGGCGTCGAGGTGACCGTGCTGGAACGGCTGGACAGCCCGACCACCGAGTCCCGGGCCTCCACGCTGCACGCCCGGACGATGGAGATCCTCCGGCAGCGCGGTCTGCTGGACGGCCCCGGCGGTTTCGCGGACCCGCTTCCGCCCCGCGAGCCCCGGGGCCACTTCGGCGGCCTCCCCCTGGACCTGACGCTGCCCAGCTCCCACCCGGGCCAGTGGAAGGTCCCGCAGGTGCGCACCGAGGCGATCCTCGGCGCCTGGGCGGAACGCCTCGGGGCGCGCGTGCTGCGCGGGCACCACGTCGTCTCGGTCGAGCAGGACGCGGACCGGGTGCGGGTGGTGGCCGAACACGCGGGGCGGCGCACCACGTTCACCGCCCGCTACGCCGTCGGCTGCGACGGCGAGCGGTCGGCCGTGCGCCGGCTGGCCGGCATCGGCTTCCCCGGCACCGACGCCGAACGGGAGCTCCTGCGCGCCGACGTCGACGGCATCGAGATCCCCGACCGGCGTTTCCAGCGGCTGCCGAACGGGCTGGCGATCGCGGCCCGGCGCGGCGACGGCGTCACCCGCGTGATGGTCCACCGCTTCGGCACCCCGCCGCGCGGGGCGGGCGAGCCGGACTTCGCGGACGTCGTGACGGCCTGGCGGGACGTCACCGGCGAGGACGTCTCCGGCGGCACCCCGCTGTGGGTGAACTCCTTCGGGGACGCGTCCCGGCAGGCCGAGCACTACCGCCGGGGGCGGATCCTGCTGGCCGGCGACGCCGCGCACCAGCAGATGCCGATCGGCGGCCAGGCACTCAACCTGGGCCTCCAGGACGCGGTCAACCTGGGCTGGAAACTCGCCGCCACCGTCTCGGGCCGGGCCCCCGAAGGCCTCCTGGACACGTACCACGAGGAACGGCACGCGGTCGGGCGGCGCGTGCTGTCCACCATCCGCGCGCAGGCCCGCCTGCTGCTCGGCGGACCCGAGGTGGAGGCCCTGCGCTCGGTGATCGGCGAGCTGATCCCGTACGAGCCGGTCCGGACGCACCTGGCCGGACTGATCAGCGGCCTCGACATCCGCTACGGCGCCGACGAGGAGCCCGGCCCGGTGGGCGCGCGGCTGCCCGGCCTGCCGCCCGGCGCCCACGGCGCCGCACCGGCAGCCCTGCGCCGGGCCCGCGGGCTCCTCCTGGTGGCGGAAGGCGCCGCGGAGACGGGCGAGTCCCTGGTGCGCGCCGCGCGCCCGTGGGCCGGCGCCGTCGACACCGCGACCGCTGCGCCGGCCGGGGACGGCCCCCTGCGGGACGCCGCCGCGGTCCTCGTACGCCCCGACGGCCACGTGGCCTGGGCGGGCGACGCACCGGACGGCCTCGCGACGGCGCTCGCCCGGTGGTTCGCCCCCGACGAGGAGGCCGGGACGGCCCCCCACCGCGTCGGCCGCACCGGCCCACAGCGGCACCGCCCCACGCGCCACCACGGCGCACGACACCAAGCCGCACGACCTCACGGCAGGAGAGAGAACATGGGCAATCTGACCGGACGCACGGCGCTCGTCACGGGTGCCAGCCGGGGCATGGGACGGGCCACCGCCGAGCGGCTGGCCCGCGACGGCGCGCTCGTCGCCGTGCACTACGGCACCAGCGAGGACGCGGCCGCCGAGGTCGTCGACGGCATCGAGCGGGACGGCGGACGGGCCTTCGCCGTACGGGCCGAACTCGGCGCCCCCGGCGACGTGCACGAACTCTTCCTCGCCCTGGAGGAGGGCCTGAAGGAGCGCACCGGCTCCACCGAACTGGACATCCTGGTCAACAACGCCGGGGTGATGGGCGGGGTCAAGCCCGAGGACACCACGCCGGAGCAGTTCGACCGGATCGTCGCCGTGAACGCCAAGGCGCCGTTCTTCCTCATCCAGCGGGCGCTCGCCAACATGCCCGACGGCGGCCGGATCGTGAACATCTCCTCGGGACTCACCCGGTTCGCCAACCCCGACGAGATCGCCTACGCGATGAGCAAGGGCGCCGTGGAGCAGCTCGCGCTGCACTACGCGAAGGCGCTCGGCCCGCGCCGCATCACGGTGAACAGCGTCGCCCCGGGCATCACCCGCAACGGCAACCCGGTGTTCGACGTGCCCGAGGCGGTCGAGGCGATGGCCGCGCTGTCCGCCTTCAACCGGGTCGGCGAACCGCAGGACGTCGCCGACGTCGTCGCCTTCCTGGTGTCCGACGACGCCCGCTGGATCACCGGCTCCTTCGTCGACGCCAGCGGCGGCACCCTTCTGGGCTGACGTCGTGACCAGGACCGTTCCAGGGCCCGTGGCCGACGCCGGGGCAGGACGCTGGAGCCCCCGGCTGTGGGGGCTGCTGCTGGTCCTCGCCGGCAACATGCTCATCGACGCGCTCGAGGTCTCCGTGGCGGTCGTGGCGCTGCCCTCGATCGGCGCGGACCTCGGGCTGCCCCTGACGAGCGCGCAGTGGGCGATGACCGGCTTCGCCGCCGGCTTCGGCGCCCTCATGCTCTTCGGCACCCGGCTGGTGGCCCTGCTGGGCCGCCGCCGGGTCTACCTGGTGGCGCTCCTCGCGTTCGCCGCCGCCTCCCTGCTCAGCGCCTTCGCCCAGGAGCCCGCGCTGCTCGTCGCGACCCGGCTGGTCAAGGGGTTCTGCGCCGCGCTGACGGCTCCCACCGGGCTGGCCATCATCTCCACCGCGTTCCCCGAGGGCCGCCCCCGCAGCCGCGCGGTGTCCGTCTACACCCTCTTCGGTGCCGGCGGGTTCACCGCGGGCCTGCTGCTGTCCGGCTGGCTGAGCACGTACAGCTGGCGGCTGGCCTTCGCCTTCCCGGCCCCCGTGGTCCTGCTGCTCTTCGCCGCCGCGCTGCGCCTGGTCCCGGGCGGCGACGCCCCTTCGGGCGGGCACCCGGCCCCACCCCGGCACTACGGCGTGCGGGGCGCGGCCGCCCTCACGGGCGCGCTGCTCGCCCTCGTGCACGGCGTCACCGCACTGCCCGGACACGGCTGGAGCGACGTCCGGTTCCTCGGGTCGATGACCGCGGCGGTCCTGCTGCTGACGTGGTTCCGGATGCTGGAACGCGCCGCGCCGGCCCCGCTGCTGCCCGTCCACCTGCTGCGCGGCGGGGCCCTGATCCGCTCGGCCCTCGGCGCGGCCTGCCTCAACGGCTCCTATCTCGGGCTGCTGTTCGTGCTGACGTACCAGACACAGACCCTCGCCGGCTGGTCACCGCCGGTGGCGGCGGCGGCCCTGCTGCCGGCCGCAGTGCCGCCCGCGATCACCGCGCTCGCCTCGGGGCGGCTGATCGCCCGGTTCGGTGCGCCGCGCCTCATCGCGGCCGGTGCCGCCAGCGCGTTCGCCGGCCTCCTGCTGCAACTGCGGTCCGGCTGGCCCCTGGACTACACCGGGCGGCTGCTGCCGACGCTGCTGCTGGTGGGGCTGGGCTTCGTGCTGTCCTTCGCCGCGCTCAACGTGCAGGCCACCTCCGAGCTGGCGCCCGCCGACCGCGCCGCGGGCAGCGGGCTCTACCAGACCGCGGTGCAGCTCGCCGCGGTCCTCGCGGTCGCGCTGGTCGCGGCGCTGCTCGCCGGCGCGGGCGGGGACGGCGGGCCCGCGGCGCGGCTCGCCGCCTGCCGGCCGGCCCTGGTCCTGGTGGCCGCGCTCGGCGGACTCGGCCTGCTCACCGCGCTCACCGGACTCGGCCGTCCCGGCGCCGCGGGCCGCCCGCCGGCACCCCGCACCTGACCTCCACTCCTTCCACTCCACGACGGGGGCACGATCATGGATCTGACGACGAAGAACTGGGTCTTCGACGACGACCTCGACGACCTCGCAGACCTCGACTACGAGTTCGAACGGGATCACGTCGCCGAACCGGAGCCGCCCGACCTGGCGCACCTGGCGGCGTGCTCCCCGGCCGAGCGCACCCGCCTCATCGACGTCTACGTACGGGACGAACTGGCCCGGGTGCTGCGGGTGCCGCCGGACACCATCGACACCGTGGGACGCCCGATGAACAGCCTGGGCATCGGGTCCATCAACGGCCTCGAACTGCAACGCCGGATGGAGGCCGTGCTGCGGGTCGACGTCAACCTCAACCGGCTGCTGCGGGCGCACAGCGCCGCCGAGCTGATCGACTGCCTGGCCGGGCAGCTCGGCCCCGGGGACAGCCCCCACAAGCACAACGGGCGCGACGACCACCTCGTCTCGCACGACGTGCTGGGCACGACGTGATCGGACAGCTCGCGCACCGGCCGGACACGGCGGCCGGCGCGCCGCGGCTGCCCGCGCCCGGACACCTCGACGTGTGGCTGGTGCGCCGCCCCCGGCTGGACACGGCGGCCGGGACGCTCGCCCTGGACGAGCTGAGCGAGGCGGAGCGCCGGCGCACGGCCTCCTTCGTGCGCCCGGCCGACGGGGTCACGTACGCGGCCGCGCACATCGCGCTGCGCCGCCTGCTCGGCGCCTACCTCGGACTGCCGGCGGCGGACGTCCCGTTCGTCCGCGAGCCCTGCCCCGGATGCGCCGGGCCGCACGGCAGGCCGGCCGTCCGCCACCCCGACCCGCCGCTGCACTTCTCCCTGGCGCACAGCCACGGCATGGCCGTGGTCGCCGTCTCCCGGGCCGTGCTCGGCGTGGACGTGGAGCGGCTGCCCCGGACGGAGACCGTCGAGGTGTGCGCCGCGGCGCTGCACCCGGGCGAACAGTCCGAGCTGGCGGAGCTGGGCACCGAGGAGCGGCGCCTGGCCTTCGGCCGGATCTGGACCCGCAAGGAGGCCTATCTCAAGGCGCTGGGCACCGGCCTGTCCCGCGACCCCGCCCGGGACTACCTGGGCGCCGACCGGGACCGCCGGCCGGCCGGCTGGGCGCTGCTCGACCTGGCGTCCGGACCCCGGCACAACGCCGCCGTCGCCGTGCGCGGCACGCCGCCCGAACGGGTCGCCGTGCGCTGGCTGCCGCCCACCGCGACACACGTCGACGGGTCGGTGGACCTGGCCGCCGGCGGTGTGACCACCCGCGTATCCGACTGGGGAGCGTGACACGACGATGTCGACCGACCAGAGAACCGAGCAGACGAGCCGGCAGCCGGGCCGGCAGACGCCCGAGCAGACGCCCGAGCAGACGGCGGATCGGCAGCCGCTGCACCGGCGCGAGCACCGGGGTCAGTGGAGCGCCGAGGAGCGCATCGAGGAACTCGGGCTGATCAAGCAGGCCGCCCGGCACGGCGACCCGACGGCCACCGAGCGGCAGCACGCCAAGGGAAAGCTCACCGCCCACGAACGCATCGAACTCCTGCTCGACGAGGGGTCGTTCACCGAGGTCGAGATGTTGCGCCGGCACCGGGCGACCGGCTTCGGACTGGAGAAGAAACGTCCCTACACCGACGGCGTGATCACCGGCTGGGGCACCGTCCACGGACGCACGGTCTTCGTGTACGCGCACGACTTCCGGGTCTTCGGCGGCGCCCTCGGCGAAGCGCACGCCCTGAAGATCCACAAGATCATGGACATGGCCATCGCGGCCGGCGCGCCCCTGGTGTCGCTCAACGACGGAGCGGGCGCCCGTATCCAGGAAGGCGTCTGCGCGCTGGCCGGGTACGGCGGCATCTTCCAGCGCAACACCAAGGCGTCCGGGGTCATCCCGCAGATCAGCGTGATGCTCGGCCCGTGCGCGGGCGGCGCCGCCTACTCGCCCGCCCTGACCGACTTCGTCTTCATGGTCCGCGACATCGCGCAGATGTTCATCACCGGCCCGGACGTGGTGAAGGCGGTGACGGGCGAGGAGATCAGCCAGAACGCCCTCGGCGGCGCCGACGTCCACGCCACCTCCTCCGGCGTCGCCCACTTCGCCTACGACGACGTGCGCAGCTGCCTGGAGGACGTGCGCCACCTGCTGTCCCTGCTGCCCTCCAACAACCGCGAACTGCCCCCGCCCGCGCCCGCCTCCGACCCGGCCGACCGGCGCACCGACCGGCTGCTGGAGATCGTCCCCGACGACCCGGGCCGGGTCTACGACATCCGCGCCGTCGTCGAGGAGATCGTGGACGACGGCGACTACTTCGAGGTGCACTCCGGCTGGGCGACCAACGTGGTGTGCGCCCTGTCCCGGCTCGACGGCGAGGTCGTGGGCATCGTCGCCAACCAGCCCACGTCGTACGCCGGCGTCCTGGACATCGACGCGAGCGAGAAGGCCGCCCGGTTCGTGCAGTTCTGCGACGCCTTCAACATCCCGCTGGTGACGCTGATCGACGTCCCGGGCTTCCTGCCGGGCGTCGACCAGGAGCACAACGGCATCATCCGGCGCGGGGCCAAGCTGCTGTACGCGTACTGCAACGCCACGGTGCCGCGTGTCTCCCTCGTGCTGCGCAAGGCGTACGGCGGCGCGTACATCGTGATGGACTCCCGCTCCATCGGCTCCGACCTGGCGCTGGCCTGGCCGTCCAACGAGATCGCGGTGATGGGCGCCGAGGGCGCCGCCAACGTCATCTTCCGCCGGGAGATCGCCGCGTCGGACGACCCCGAGGGCACCCGCGCACAGAAGATCAAGGAGTACCAGGCGGAGCTGATGCACCCGTATTACGCGGCCGAACGCGGCCTCATCGACGACGTGATCGACCCGCGGGAGACCCGGCGCGCCCTCGCCGGGGCCCTGGCGATGCTGCGCAGCAAACAGGCCGACCTGCCGTGCCGCAAGCACGGCAACCCCCCGCAGTGAGCGGGATGGACGGCGCGGACGCCACCGGCCCGGACGCGGTCGTACGCGTCCTGCGCGGCCGGCCCACCCCCGCCGAGATCGCCGCCCTCACCGCCGTCCTGCTCGCCCGCGCCGCCGCCCTCACCGCCGCCCCGTCCGGGCCGCCCCGGCCCCGGCCGACCGCGGGCTGGCGCCGGCCGGAACGCACCGCCGCACACCGCGACCCCCGCGGCTGGCACACCGCCGGCGCCCCAGGCGGCCGTCCGCCCACCGGAAAGGAGCACCCCATCCCATGACCCGCCCGCCCTTCGGCCCCGCCGCCGACACGGACACGGACACGGTCACCGTCTCCCGGACCGAACTCGACGCCCTGCGCGCCCAGGTCCGGGCGCTGAGCGACCGGACGGAGATCGCCGAACTGGTCGACCGGTACGTCACCCTGCTGGACACCCAGGACGAGCACGGTTTCGACGACGGCTGGCCGGCGGGGGTCTTCACCGAGGACTGCCTGCTCCAGTTCCCCGTCGGCACGCTGGAAGGACGGGAGGGGGCGGCCGCCTTCCACTTCGACCGCAAGTCCCGGTTCGCCCGCACCCATCACCTGGCGTCCAACTACGGCATCACCACGGACGGCGACACGGCCCGGATCCGCGTCCACCTCGTCGCCTCGCACGTGCACCACGACGACGGCCCCGACCCCGGCGGCCGCTTCGACATCGGCGGCCACAGCGAGGCCGAGGCGGTCCGCACCCCGGACGGCTGGCGCATCCACCGCTGGCGGTTCCACCTGACGTGGTCGGACGGGGCAGGCCCCCGGCCAGGCCCCGAAGCACGCGCCCTGCGCACCTCCCAGCCACGCCCCCGCACCTGACCGACCCGCACCGCACCGCACCGCACCGCACCGCACCGCACCGCACCCGACGAAAGGACACCACCGTGCCGGGCAACCCAGTCACCCTCGACACCGACGCACTGCGGGGCCTCCGCGGCGCGGCCCGCCTGCGGGCCTTCGAGACGTACCTGTGCCGCAGCCTGGCACCCCACCTCCACGTCCCGCCGGCCCACCGGGTCTCCCTGACCCGGCCGCTGTACGCCCAGGGCATCGACTCGCTGACCGCGCTGGCCCTCCAGCGCACCCTGGAGTCGGCGCTGGGGATCCCCGTCCCCTCGCACCAGCTGCTGCGGGAGCAGACCGTCGGGGAACTCGCCGCCGTCCTCAGCACCACGACGGAGCGGGAGGCCTCCGAGGACACCACCGCCTGATCACCGGCCGCCGAACGGCCCTGTGAGTAAAGTCTCAGATCACGGGAGCGGGACACCTGTGCCGTCCCGGAGCACAACAGAACGGGGCGGCATCGTCATCGACGATGCCGCCCCGTCTTTTGCGTATCCAGAGCACGTGACGTGCTCCGTGGTGCGCGAGGGGGGAGTTGAACCCCCACGCCCTTGCGGGCACTGGAACCTGAATCCAGCGCGTCTGCCTATTCCGCCACCCGCGCATTGGGTGTGTCTTCCGGGCTTTTCCTTGCGGTCCGGCGCCTTCCGACACGAGAACATTAGCACGCTGGAAGGGGTCGATTCACATCCCTTTCCCCCGGCGGACCGGGGCGCCCGCCCTCCTTCGGGCACTCGTCCCGGTCCTTGGCCGTTCACGTATCAACCTCGTACCGGTCATGCCCGTCTCCCCGGGAGCCGGTAGGGGACCGCGGCCAGGTGCGGGACACTGGTCTGCGGCCGCCTCTACGATCCTGGGCATGAGTACCCGAGGGAGCAATCCCGAGGGCCCGCGGGAGTTCGAAGAGGAGCCCCGGCGGGAACTCCGAGAGGCGTCGACACCCGTCGACCGGGCCGACAGGGGGAACCAGCCGATCGACCGGCGCGTGGATACGATCAGTAAGCAGTACCAGGTGGACAGTGCGCGCACGCACCGCACGGCGCGGAGCGGCACTGCGCGAGGCAGCAGTACGCAGCACAGCACTACGCAGGACAGTGGAAGCGGACAGGACGGCAGCGACGGAGGAGGTGCCCCATGGGAGTCCTGAAGAAGTTCGAGCAGCGGCTCGAAGGCCTGGTCAACGGCACCTTCGCGAAGGTGTTCAAGTCCGAGGTGCAGCCCGTGGAGATCGCGGGAGCGCTCCAGCGTGAATGCGACAACAACGCGACCATCTGGAACCGCGACCGCACCGTCGTACCCAACGACTTCATCGTGGAACTGAGCACGCCGGACTTCGAGCGCCTCAGCCCCTACTCCGGACAGCTCGGCGACGAGCTGGCCGGCATGGTCCGCGACTACGCCAAGCAGCAGCGCTACACCTTCATGGGACCGATCAAGGTCCACCTGGAGAAGGCCGACGACCTCGACACCGGTCTGTACCGGGTGCGCAGCCGCACCCTCGCCTCCTCCAGCAGCCACCAGGGCGGCCCGGCCCCCGCCGCGCCCCCGGCACCCCCCGCACGGCCCGCCGGTCCGGGCGGCGGCTACGGCTACCCGCCGGCCGCGGCCCCGGGCGCCCCGCCCATGCCCGCCGCGCCGCCGCCCGGCGGCCGTCCCGGCGGCTACGGCTACCCGCAGCCGGCCGGCGGCCAGCAGCCCCCGGCCGCGCCCGCTCCCGGCGGACGCACCCGCCACTGGATCGAGATCAACGGCACCCGCCACCAGATCTCCCGCGCGACGCTCGTGCTGGGCCGCAGCACCGAGGCCGACGTGCGGATCGACGACCCCGGCGTCTCCCGCCGGCACTGCGAGATCCGGACCGGAACGCCCTCGACGATCCAGGATCTCGGCTCCACCAACGGCATCGTGGTGGACGGGCAGCACACCACCCGCGCTACGCTCCGCGACGGCTCGCGGATCGTCGTGGGCAGCACCACCGTTATCTACAGGCAAGCCGAAGGGTGATCCGGGGGCAATGTCAGAGCTGACCCTCACGGTCATGCGGCTGGGTTTTCTCGCCGTACTGTGGCTGTTCGTGATCGTGGCCGTGCAGGTCATCCGCAGCGACCTCTTCGGTACGCGGGTCACCCAGCGCGGCGCGCGGCGCGACGCCGCCCGACCGCAGCAGACCGCCACGCGCCAGGGCCAGGCGCCTCCACCTCAGCGCCAGCAGTCCGGCGGCGGCCGCGGCCGCCGGGGCGCGCCCACCAAACTGGTCGTGACGGAGGGCACCCTCACCGGCACCACCGTCGCCCTCCAGGGCCAGACCATCACGCTCGGCCGGGCCCACGACTCGACGATCGTGCTGGACGACGACTACGCGTCCAGCCGCCATGCCAGGATCTATCCGGACCAGAACGGGCAGTGGATCGTCGAGGACCTGGGCTCCACCAACGGCACCTACCTGGACCGGGCCCGGCTGACGACCCCCACCCCCATCGGTCCGGGGGCGCCGATCCGCATCGGCAAGACCGTCATCGAGCTGCGGAAGTAGTGCTACACCAATGAATGAGCGCGAGCGGAGCGAGCACGCAGCGGCGGCCGGCACCCCGGGCCCCGGCGCGCTCCCGACCGGAGGGTGGGCAGTGTGGCTCGACACGACCGGCTGCAGTCGGAGCCGACGGGCGAGGTGCGCATGAGTCTGTCACTGCGCTTCGCCGCCGGTTCCCACAAGGGCATGATCCGGGAGGGCAACGAGGACTCCGGTTACGCCGGCCCCCGCCTGCTCGCCATCGCCGACGGCATGGGCGGCCAGGCCGCGGGCGAGGTCGCCTCCTCCGAGGTGATCTCCACCATCGTCGCCCTCGACGACGACGTGCCCGGCTCCGACGTCCTCACCTCGCTCGGCGCCGCCGTGCAGCGCGCCAACGACCAGCTGCGGCAGATGGTCGAGGAGGACCCCGCCCTGGAGGGCATGGGCACCACGCTCACCGCCCTGCTGTGGACCGGCCAGCGCCTGGGCATGGTCCACGTCGGCGACTCCCGCGCCTACCTCCTGCGCGACGGCGTCCTCACCCAGATCACGCAGGACCACACCTGGGTGCAGCGCCTCGTCGACGAGGGACGCATCACCGAGGAGGAGGCGGGCACCCACCCGCAGCGCTCCCTGCTGATGCGCGCCCTCGGCAGCGGCGACCACGTCGAACCCGACCTGTCCATCCGCGAGGTGCGGGCCGGCGACCGCTACCTGATCTGCTCCGACGGGCTCTCCGGCGTCGTCTCCCACCAGACGATGGAGGACACCCTCGCCAGCTACCAGGGCCCGCAGGAGACCGTCCAGGAGCTGATCCAGCTGGCCCTGCGCGGCGGCGGCCCGGACAACATCACCGTCATCGTCGCCGACGTCCTCGACCTGGACACCGGTGACACCCTCGCCGCCCAGCTCTCCGACACCCCCGTGGTCGTCGGCGCCGTCGCCGAGAACCAGGCGCAGACGGGCGACAACGGCATCATGCAGACCCCGGCCGGCCGCGCCGCCGGCCTCGGGCGGCCGCGCGGCGGCGGCGGCGGCGAGTTCGGCCCGCCCGGCAGCGGCGACGTCACCGGCTTCATCCCGACCGGCGGCTTCGACGACTACGGCCCGGACGACTTCGTCAAACCCCGCAAGAACCGCAAGTGGCTCAAGCGGTCCCTGTACACCGCCCTCGCCCTCGCCGTCATCGGCGGCGGCACCTACGGCGGCTGGCGCTGGACGCAGACCCAGTACTACGTCGGCACCAACGACGACCATCTCGCGCTCTACCGGGGCATCAGCCAGGACCTCGCCTGGGTCTCGCTCTCGAAGGTCCAGAAGGACCACCCCGAGATCGAACTCAAGTACCTGCCGCCCTACCAGCAGGAGCTGGTCGAGGCCACCATCCCCGAGGGCGACCTCAACGACGCCCGGGCCAAGATCGAGGAACTGGCGGTCCAGGCCTCCGCCTGCAAGAAGCAGGCCGAGAAGCGTTCCGCGGCGACCGAGAAGAACGCCAAGACGGGCGAGGGCGAGGCCGGAGGCACCACGGGAACCAGCCGCGCCTCCTTCACGTCCAAGGCCTCGCCGAGCCCGACCTCCTCGGGATCGCCGAAGACCCCCGAATCGTCCGAGTCCCCGACCGCACCCACTCCAGGCTCAGGCCCGACCCTCTCGGAGGAAGAGCAGAAGGTCGTCTCGCTGTGCGGTAAGCAGCAGTAGGCAAGCCGTGAGAGGCCCCGTCACACGATGAGCAGTACTACCAACCCGTCGACGCAGCACACGTCCACGATCGGCGCCATCGGCGCCCCGAGCCGGCGCAACACCGAGCTGGCTCTGCTCGTGTTCGCCGTGCTCATCCCGGTCTTCGCCTACGCCAACGTGGGTCTGGCGATCAATGACGAGGTCCCCGCCGGCCTGCTGAGCTACGGCCTCGGCCTCGGCCTGCTGGCCGGTGTCGGCCACCTCGTCGTACGCAAGTTCGCGCCCTACGCGGACCCGCTGCTGCTGCCGCTGGCCACGCTGCTCAACGGCCTGGGACTCGTCGCCATCTGGCGCCTGGACCAGTCCGAGCTGCTCCAGAGCATCGACCAGGCCGGCACCGCCGCGCCCCGCCAGCTGATCTACACCGCGATGGGCATCGCCCTGTTCGTCGCCGTGCTGGTCTTCCTCAAGGACCACCGCGTCCTTCAGCGCTACACCTACATCTCCATGGTCGGCGCCCTGTTCCTGCTGCTGCTCCCGCTCGTGCCGGGCCTCGGCAAGAACATCTACGGCGCCAAGATCTGGATCCAGGTCGGCTCCTTCTCCATCCAGCCCGGTGAGTTCGCCAAGATCGTCCTGGCGATCTTCTTCGCCGGCTACCTGATGGTGAAGCGGGACGCGCTCGCCCTGGCCAGCCGCCGCTTCATGGGCCTCTACCTGCCGCGCGGCCGCGACCTCGGCCCCATCCTGGTCGTCTGGATCGTCTCGATCCTCATCCTGGTCTTCGAGACCGACCTCGGCACCTCGCTGCTGTTCTTCGGCATGTTCGTGATCATGCTGTACGTCGCCACCGAGCGGACCAGCTGGATCGTCTTCGGTCTGATGATGTCCGCGGTCGGCGCCGTCGGCGTGGCCAGCTTCGAACCGCACATCCAGCAGCGTGTGGACGCCTGGCTCGACCCGATGAAGGAGTACACGCTCTCCCGCGCGGGCGTCGGCGGCCACTCCGAGCAGGCCATGCAGGCCCTGTGGGCCTTCGGCTCCGGCGGCACCCTCGGCACCGGCTGGGGCCAGGGCCACTCCGAGCTGATCCGCTTCGCCGCCAACTCCGACTTCGTCCTCGCCACCTTCGGCGAGGAACTGGGCCTCGCCGGCCTGATGGCGCTGCTCCTGCTCTACGCACTGATCGTGGAGCGCGGTGTGCGCACCGCCCTCGCCGCCCGCGACCCCTTCGGCAAGCTCCTCGCCATCGGCCTCTCCGGCGCCTTCGCCCTCCAGGTCTTCGTCGTCGCCGGCGGTGTCATGGGCCTCATCCCGCTCACCGGTATGACCATGCCCTTCCTGGCCTACGGCGGTTCCTCCGTCATCGCCAACTGGGCGTTGATCGGCATCCTGCTGCGCATCAGCGACACCGCGCGCAGACCGGCACCCGCCGCGCCCGCCAGCCCCGACGCCGAGATGACCCAGGTGGTCCGACCGTGAACAAGCCACTGCGCCGGATCGCGATCTTCTGCGGTCTGCTGGTCCTCACCCTGCTCGTCCGGGACAACTGGCTCCAGTACGTCCAGGCCGACGAGCTCAAGGAGGACGAGCACAACCGCCGCGTCGCCATCGAGCGGTACGCCAGCCCCCGCGGCGACATCATCGTCGACGGCAAGGCCATCACCGGACACGCCACCACCGAGGGCGACTTCAAGTACAAGCGCACCTACAAGGACGGCGCCATGTGGGCGCCCGTCACCGGTTACGTCTCCCAGGCCTTCGGCGCCACCCAGCTGGAGTCCATCGACGACGGCATCCTCACCGGCAACGACGACCGGCTCTTCTTCCGCAACACCCTGGACATGCTCACGGGCAAGAAGCGCGAGGGCGGCAACGTCGTCACCACGCTGAACGCCGCCGCGCAGAAGGCCGCCTACGACGGTCTGAAGAAGCAGGGCGCCAAGGGCGCCGTCGTCGCGCTGGAGCCGTCCACCGGCAAGATCCTCTCGATGGCCTCGTACCCGTCGTACGACCCCACCTCCATCGCGGGCAGCAACGAGGCGGCCGGCGAGGCCTGGAACAAGCTCCAGAAGAAGAACAACCAGGCCGACCCGATGCTCAACCGCGCCCTGCGCGAGGTCTACCCGCCCGGCTCCACCTTCAAGGTGCTCACCGCGGCGGCGGCCCTGGAGCACGGCCTGTACAAGTCCGCGGACGAGAAGACCGACTCCCCGCTGCCCTGGACCATGCCCGGCACCAGCACCGAGCTGAAGAACGAGGGCGACATCCCCTGCGAGAACGCCACCCTCCGCGAGGCCCTGCGCGTCTCCTGCAACACCGTCTTCGGCAAGGTCGGCTACGACCTCGGCAACGACGAGATGCTGGAGACCGCGAAGAAGTTCGGCTTCACCGAGGAGCAGTTCGTCCCGGTCCGTTCCAGCGCCTCGGTCTTCTCCGACGACATGAACGACTCGCAGGTCGCGCTCTCCTCCATCGGCCAGTTCAACACCGCGGCGACCCCGCTGCAGATGGCCATGGTCACCTCCGCCATCGCCAACAACGGCACGCTGATGAAGCCGTACATGGTCGACGAGTTGCAGGCGCCCAACCTCGACACCATCGAGAAGACGGACCCCGAGGAGATGAGCAAGCCGCTGTCCGCGGACAACGCCCAGATCCTCCAGTCCATGATGGAGACCGTCGTCCAGGACGGCACGGGAACCAACGCGCAGATCGACGGCGTCACGGTGGGCGGCAAGACCGGTACCGCACAGCACGGCGAGAACAACAGCAAGAACCCCTACGCCTGGTTCATCTCGTACGCCAAGGGTGAGGACGGCAGCTCGCCGGTCGCCGTGGCCGTGGTGATCGAGGACGACAACGCCGTGCGCGACGACATCTCCGGCGGCGGCCTCGCGGCACCGATCGCGAAGAACGTCATGGAGGCCGTCATCGACAGCAAGAAGTGACCGCGTCCTGAACGGGACGTGACTCCGGTCACGTCCCCTTCACATCGGCGCACGTTGCGATACCGGTCCTGTATCGGCTGTCCGGCTCGGCCAAGGGGCCCGGAGCAAGCCGGGTACGGTAGGCCGGACGGCAGCCTCCGACCGTACAAGCATGCCGGTCGGGACCGACGGAGAGGGCTGGTAGTAACCATGGAAGAGCCGCGTCGCCTCGGCGGCCGGTACGAGCTGGGCCCGGTGCTCGGCCGTGGTGGCATGGCGGAGGTCTATCACGCTCATGACACCCGGCTCGGACGCCAGGTGGCGGTGAAGACGCTGCGCGCGGACCTCGCGCGCGACCCGTCCTTCCAGGCCCGCTTCCGCCGGGAGGCCCAGTCGGCCGCCTCGCTCAACCACCCCGCGATCGTGGCGGTCTACGACACGGGCGAGGACTACATCGACAACGTGTCGATCCCGTACATCGTCATGGAGTACGTCGACGGCTCCACGCTCCGTGAGCTTCTTCACTCCGGCCGCAAGCTGCTGCCGGAGCGGACGCTGGAGATGACGATCGGCATCCTCCAGGCCCTGGAGTACTCGCACCGGGCCGGCATCGTCCACCGCGACATCAAGCCGGCCAACGTCATGCTCACCCGCAACGGCCAGGTCAAGGTCATGGACTTCGGCATCGCCCGCGCCATGGGCGACTCCGGCATGACGATGACCCAGACGGCAGCGGTGATCGGCACCGCCCAGTACCTCTCCCCGGAGCAGGCCAAGGGCGAGCAGGTCGACGCCCGCTCCGACCTGTACTCCACGGGCTGCCTGCTCTACGAGCTGCTCACGGTGCGTCCGCCGTTCGTCGGCGACTCCCCGGTGGCCGTCGCCTACCAGCACGTGCGTGAGGAACCGCAGGCGCCGAGCGTCTTCGACCCCGAGATCACGCCCGAGATGGACGCGATCGTGCTGAAGGCCCTGGTCAAGGACCCGGACTACCGTTACCAGTCGGCCGACGAGATGCGCGCCGACATCGAGGCGTGCCTCGACGGCCAGCCCGTCGGCGCCACCGCCGCGATGGGCGCCATGGCCGCCGGCGGTTACGGCGCCTACCCCGACGACCAGCAGACCACCGCGCTGCGCTCCGACGCGGGCGGTGGCGCCACGACCATGCTGCCGCCCATGAACCCGGACGACGGCGGCTACGGCTACGACGACCGCCCCGACCGGCGCCGCCAGCAGCCCCGCAAGAAGAACACCGCCACGATCCTCCTGGTCCTGGCCGGCATCCTCGTCCTGGTGGGCGCCATCCTGATCGGCAAGTACGCCTTCAGCGGGGACGGAGGACCGGGCGACGGCAAGGTCGACGTGCCGAACCTGGTGGGTCAGACCCAGGCCGACGCCAAGCAACTGCTCATCAACTCCGACCTCAAGCTGGGCACGGTCGAGCAGAAGCCCTGCGAGGACCAGAAGAAGGGCAGCATCTGCTCCCAGGACCCCGGGCAGGGCATCGAGGTCGACAAGGACTCCCCGGTCAACGTGGTCGTCTCGACGGGCGCGCCGAAGATCGAGATTCCGGACGTCGAGGGGCTCACCTTCAGCGAGGCCGAAGCCACACTGAAGGACAAGGGTTTCGAGGTCGAGAAGCAGTCGGAGGAGTCCACCCAGACTCCGGACACCGTGCTCACCCAGAACCCCAAGAGCGGCGCCTCGCGGGAGAAGGGCTCCACCGTCACCCTCACCGTCGCCAAGGAGACGTCGCAGGTGACCGTGCCGGACCTGAGCGGCATGAAGCCCGAGGACGCCAGGCAGCGCCTGGAGGAGAAGGGTTTCGTGCTCGGCACGCAGGAAGAGGCGGAGTCCACCGCACAGGCAGAGGGAACCATCTTCGAGCAGACGCCCCCCGGTGGGAGTGACGCCGACCGCGGCAGCACGATCAACGTGAAGATCGCCAAGGCTCCGGCCGAAGAGAAGATCGCGATGCCAAAGGTCACCCAGATGACGGTCGCCCAGGCCAAGCAGGTCCTCGCGCAGAACGGCCTTCAGCTCGACCGAGTCCAGGGTGGCGGTGACGACAACGCCGTGGTCGTGGCCAGCAACCCGGTCGAGGGCCAGGAGGTCAAGAAGGGCGACAAGGTCATCCTCTTCGCCCCCGCCCAGCAGGGTGGCAACAACGGCGGGGGCGCCATCGGCGGCCTTCCCGGCTTCGGCGGCTGACGCATCAACGTAATGGATCAGTCCAGAAACTCATGGAAAACCAGGAATGGCTGAATATGCATATCGCGGAGCGAACGATCACCCTATGATGTGATCATGCAGAAGAATATGAAGTACCTCTCCGCGGCAAGCGCCGTACTGGCAGCAGCCTTCGTCGCAACTTCAGCTGGTAGCGCTCAGGCCGCAGGTGCTCGAGGACTGGCAAGTTGCACCGCAACTGGTGTCGCCGCTTATGGCGACTTCAGGAACTGGACGAACAACTACACCGACATGCATATAAGTGTCTCTGATACAAAATCAGACGGCCACTCCGTTGCCATCCGTTTTATTTCGAAGGACGATAACGATAAGGTCAAGTACTGGCCTTGGCACTCAAACTCGAAGGGGTATAACACTCACGGTAGTTGGGACAGTTACGCTTCTACCGGGAGTGGCGGGCTTAGCTTTATAGGCGTCCAGGGTGCTGTGATGGAGGGCTCGACAGTGGTCAGGTCCTGCACGGACTGGGCCTCTTAGCCTGGGCTGGCTACTGACGAAGCGCTCCGCCGAACCCAGAGCGGAGCGTCTCAACGGCACACCCACTCGGCTACAACCCTGACCCACCACGGTCAAGGCTGTAGCCAGGTGCACGCCCCCATGCGGCCTACCTCGCGCGGCGCACGCAGCCGTGCCGGGAACGAGGAGGTACTCGGCGGGGGGGTGATCGGGCGATGACCGACGCCCGCTGGGCACCGGACCTGTCCGCATCGTCGCCGAGACGGACGCTGAGGCCTCACCGCGCACAGCCCGCCGCCGAATGCCTGCCTGCCGCCCCAGCAACCACAGAGTCGAGGGCCACGCCTCCCGCGGAGCGTCGCGCCCTCGGCGCTGGCCCTCACCAGACAACGAGCGGCCGGGCAGCGCCGGATCGGGCCGACGCGTAACCAGTTCGAGAGCGCTTGATCCCCCGCCGGGCCGACCTCGCCGACGCCCACCTGTCCTACATCACACCCGGCGTCACCTTCGAATGCGACGGCATCGGCACATGACGATGGCTGCAGCAGGAGCCGGGCACCTGGGCGCAGCTCCTCCCGAACAGGAGGAGCGACTGACCGCACTCGGCATCAAGGGTGCTGAGCCTCCAGAAGACTGGCAGTCCTCACGCAGTGGGTGGAACAGAAAGCGCCGACCGGCCAGTGCCGAGGAATCACAGCGAACAGACGACGGTCGACGACGAGGCCGACCCGGTGACCGTCAAGCTAGGGGTGCGGGGTCTCCATCACCAAATCGAGGCGGGACCGGCTTGTCCAGCACAGCTGGAGGCGCTGCAGGAACTCGGCATTGACTGGGCGGTGTAGGACCGCTGGGTGCCTGTAGGGCTGTCCTGGAGACGCTGAAACAGCGGACAGACCACGTCATCCAACGCCTACTACCGGTGGCGGCACCTTAGTGCCCACTCGTGAGCACACCATCGTCGAGCAGTCCAATCGAGAGCGACAAGATGTCACGCTCGCTGGGCAGTTATCCACAAGCCTGCCGAATCCTCACCGTCTACTCCAGGCGGGCCGTACTCAACATCGCCATGCTCCTGCGCGACAGAGCAATCACCCGCCACATACGCACGTACCTGCTCGACGTGGAGTATGGGACACGCACGCAGTCTGTGGACAACCGGGCCCCGCCAGACCCCACCGACCTCGACGCATGCATCGACCAGCGGATCACCCACATCCTCGGCAAGACGGTCGTACCGATGTTCAACGCCCTGATCGAAACATCGAGCGATCACCAGTGAGAACTCATCGCCCTCCGCACAGGCGTCCAGCGCATCGAGAAGCGACGCCACACTGCTTGGCCACGACGGATGCACCCACATCACCGCGCTCGCCTCGAACGGGCGAACGCTCGTCGCCCAGTGCAAGAGGGTCGCGCCTCTCCTCAGTATCACCAGTCATGAGATCCAGAGATTCATCGGGCAGTCGAAGTCCCGCCGCGGAGAGTGGCATCACCGCCGTTCATCGCGGGCTTCTGGACGTATGGAGCGCCGGTGCACCACTGAATGCGACCTCCCGCAAGGAGGTCAGTCAGCGCAGCTCCGCCGGCGGCGTCCGCTCCCCGTCCACCTTCTCCGTGCGGACCAGCTCGCCCCAGACCACGTACCGGTAGCGGCTCGTGTAGACCGGGGTGCAGGTCGTCAGGGTGATGTAGTGGCCGGCCTTCTTCTTGCCGGACTCCTTGGGGACGCCGTCGAGGACGTCGACGTTGAACTTCGAGGTCTCGGGGAGGACGGCGTACGTCTTGTACACGTACCAGGTGTCCTTCGTCTCGAAGACGATCGGATCACCCTTCTCGATCTTGTCGATGTTGTGGAACCTCGCGCCGTGCCCGTCGCGGTGGGCGGCGAGCGCGAAGTTGCCCTTCTCGTCCGAGGTGGGCAGCGTCGCCTTCACCGGGTCGGTGTAGTAGCCGGCCACGCCGTCGTTGAGGACCTTCATCGACGTGCCCTTCTCCACCAGGACGTCGCCCTCGCCCATCGCCGGGACGTGCAGGAAGCCGATGCCCGCCTTGGTGTCCAGCGCGCCCGGGCCGTCCGAGCCCACCCGGTCCTGGGCCCAGTCGTCCCGGACCTTCTCCGCCTGCCTGTCCGCCGCGCGGTCGGCGACCACGTTCGTCCACCACAGCGAGTAGACGACGAACAGGCCCATCACCAGGCCCCCGGTGATGAGCAGCTCGCCGAAGACGCCGACCGCCTGCGCGACCACCTGTCGGGGGCCCCGGCGGCGTGCTGCCCCGGGCTCCGCCGGGCCGTCCTCGCCGGCGTGCTCCTGCTGCTCCGTGTCGGTGGTCGCTGCCACTGGTCATCCGCCCTTAACTGACGAGCGCATCCGGCTTGCCCTTGCTGCGCGGCCGTTCCTCGACCATCTTGCCCCAGACGATCATGCGGTACTTGCTGGTGAACTCCGGCGTGCACGTGGTGAGGGTGATGTAGCGGCCGGGCCCCTTGAAGCCCGACTGCCGCGGCACCGGGTCCAGCACGGTGACGTTGCCCGGCGAGGTCACCGGCAGGATCGACGCCATCTTGTACACGAAGTACTTGTCCTGGGTCTCCACCACGATCGGGTCGCCCGGCTCCAGCTTGTTGATGTACCGGAACGGCTCGCCGTGCGTGTTGCGGTGGCCGGCCAGCCCGAAGTTGCCGGTCTTCGCGTCCGGCATGGCCGTCTTCAGCCCGTCCTCCGCGTAGTGCCCGACCATGCCCCGGTCCAGCACCTTCTTGCTGCTGATGCCCTCCGCGATCGGCACCACCACGTCGAGCTTGGGGATGTGCAGCAGCGCGAAGCCCTGGCCCGGTTCGAAGGTCCCCGGGTTGCGCTTTCCGTTCGCCCAGTCGTCCTGGAGGTTGCTCGCGGCCCGGTCGGCCTGGGCGTGCGCCCGTACGTTCGTCCACCAGAGCTGGTAGGTGACGAAGAGCAGCATCAGCACACCGGTCGTGATGAAGATCTCACCGATCGCCCGGCTGGCGATCACCGCGGCACCGGGCTTGCGCGCCCGCGCCTGCCGACGGGCCTCCACGCGCGACAGGGGCGCCTTCGCGGGCTCCTCGGCCTCCGCCTCCACGGACTGCCCCCGGGGGGCCGCACGGCGCCCGTGACGCCGTTTGGCGGCCTTCCTGCGGGCCGCGCGACCGCCGGACACGGGACCGTCCCCCGCCGACCCCGCCCCGGCGGCCGTCCGCCGCTCCGGCGGCTCCGGGATCCGCAGGGCCACCGTCTCGTCGTCGGCGACCGGCGGCCGGTACCCCTCCCCGGCCCGTCCGGACGCGGACTCCTCGTAGCGGCCGTCCCCGAACGCACCGGAATCCCCGTACGGCCGCCCGTACGAGGATCCCTGGTCACCGGCCGTGCCGGAGTCGCGCTCGGGGCGCAGCGCGGTCACGCCGTGGCCCTGCCCACCACCGGGGCGAGCCCCGCCGACCTCGCCACCGCGTCCCGGTCGCCGCACTCCGCGAGCCAGTTGGCCAGCATCCGGTGCCCGTGCTCGGTCAGCACCGACTCCGGATGGAACTGCACGCCCTCCACCGGCAGTTGCCGGTGGCGCAGGCCCATCACGATCCCGTCGGGCGTCCGGGCCGTCACCTCCAACTCCGCCGGCACCGTGGCCGGCTCCGCCGCCAGCGAGTGGTACCGGGTCGCCGTGAACGGCGAGGGCAGGCCCGCGAAGACGCCCCGGTTCCCGTGCTCGACCGGCGAGGTCTTGCCGTGCAGCAGCTCCGGAGCCCGGTCCACCACGCCTCCGTACGCCACCTGCATCGACTGCATGCCCAGGCAGACGCCGAAGACCGGCACCCCGGTCGCGGCGCAGTGCCGCACCATCTCGACGCACACCCCGGCCTGCTCCGGCGTGCCCGGGCCGGGCGAGAGCAGCACACCGTCGAAGCCGTCCTGGGCGTGGGCCGTCGACACCTCGTCGTTGCGCAGCACCTCGCACTCGGCGCCGAGTTGGTAGAGGTACTGGACCAGGTTGAAGACGAAGCTGTCGTAGTTGTCGACGACGAGGATGCGCGCGCTCACTGGTTGTCCACCGTCACATCGTTGAAGGGCAGCAGCGGTTCGGCCCAGGGGAAGACGTACTGGAAGAGGACGTAGACCACGATCATCGCCAGCATGAGCGAGAGCAGCGCCTTCACCCACGCGTTCCCCGGCAGATGCCGCCAGATCCAGCCGTACATGCCGTCCCTTCCGTCGCACCACGGCGCCACACTCACGCCGTACCGCACCAGACTAGCGGCGCCGGGCGCACCGGAACGGCGCTAATCCACAGGCTGGGCATACTGCAGGTCCGCCGTGCCGGAGTAGCCCGGCAGCGTCACCCGCCCGTCGTTCTCGACCTTCCAGCCGAGGCCGTACACGTTGACGTACACCATGTAGTTCTGGATCGTCGGCGACTTCGCCAGCGCGTTCTTCAGCCGCTCCGGGTCACCGACCGCCTGGATCTTGTACGGGGGCGAGTAGACGCGGCCCTGAAGGATCAGGGTGTTGCCGACGCAGCGCACGGCGCTGGTGGAGATCAGCCGCTGGTCCATCACCTTGATGCCCTCGGCACCCCCCTGCCACAGCGCGTTCACCACGGCTTGCAGGTCCTGCTGGTGGATCACCAGGTAGTCGGGCTGCGGCTCCGGATAGCCGGGAAGCTTCGCGGTGGCGTCCGGCGGGGCGTCGTCGAGGGTGACGGTGATCGCCTCGCCCTTCAGCTTCTGCGTACCGGCCTTCTCCTCCAGTGCCGCGAGCTTGTCGTCCTCCGACTTCGTCCGGCCGTCGTCGCGCTCGGCGAACGATTCGACCTCTTCGCGCAGGGTCCCGTTCGACTCCTCCAGATCGCCGTTCTCCCGGCTGCGTTCGTGGATGAGATCGGACAACTTGAGCAAAGAGGCGTCCGTACGGATATTGGTGCCCTTCGCGGTATTGAAGCTGGTGAAGAAAATAAGTCCCGCGAGCGCGAAGACGGCCGCCGTGAGGATCCGCGCGGGCCGGAAACGGCGTCGGCGGGCAGGGCTGGGTCCCGTTCCGGGGGAGTCGGCAGAATTGCTCAACGTACCCTTATCTCCTTCGGCGCCACGGAAGGACTACGCTAACGGACGCCCGGGGGAGCGCTCAGAGTCCCCTTGTCCCCCATGGACGCCGCCCCACCGAGACCGACCCCCGTTCCCTGCGCGGCCACGCAGCGCATCGACAGGAGAGACCCTCGTGCCGAAGTCACGTATCCGCAAGAAGGCCGATTACACGCCGCCGCCCTCGAAGCAGGCGACGAATATCAAGCTGACCAGCCGCGGCTGGGTCGCACCGGTCATGCTGGCCATGTTCGTCATCGGCCTGGCCTGGATCGTCGTCTTCTACGTCACCGACGGTTCACTGCCCATCGACTCCCTGGGCAACTGGAACATCGTGGTGGGCTTCGGTTTCATCGCCGCGGGGTTCGGCGTCTCGACGCAGTGGAAGTAGCCCGGCGGTAGTTCCCACAGCCCTGCCCAGGGCCGTCCACGGAGTTATCCACAGGCGTTATCCACATGGGGAAAAGAAAGACGATCTGTGGATAACCCACCGGGGATTGACGCCGGTGTGACGGAAGTACCGGCGGGGCCCCCGGTTCCGAAAACACGTTCGCCCCCTGCCTGACCTGCATAAACACTGGTCAGCGACAGGGGGCACATGTGTTCCCGCACGCTGTGCACAAGATCGGCCACCTACTGTGGACAACCGCTGCTCAGGTGAGCTGCGCGGTCCTCAACAGGGCCAGCCCGACGACGACCAGCACGACCAGCGCGCTGGTGCCGTACTGCACGAGCGTGCGCCGCTCACGCGGGGCGTGGAGCATGGCGAAGCCGGTCACGACGCCCGCGGCGAGGCCGCCGAGGTGCGCCTGCCAGGAGACGTTCCCCTGGGTGAAGGTGAAGATCAGACTGATCGCCAGCAGGACGACGACCGGCCGCATGTCGGCGTTGCGCCGGCGCGCGAGGGCGGCGGTGGCGCCGAAGAGACCGAAGATCGCGCCGGAGGCTCCGAGGGTGGCCGTGGTGGGCGAGGCGAGCAGATAGGCGAAGACGCTGCCGGCCAGACCCGAGACGAGGTAGAGCGTGAGGTAGCGGGCTCGGCCGAGGGCTTGTTCCAAGGGGGCCCCGAGGAACCAGAGGGTGATCATGTTGAAGCCGATGTGCCAGATCTCCTCGTGCGTGAACATCGTGGTCACCAGGCGGTACCACTCGCCCTCCGCGACGCCCTCCGTCGGGACGAAGGGGGCCGGGGGCCAGCGGCCGATGAGCACCATGTCGGCGAGGAAGGAGTCGCCCAGCGCCTGGACGGCGATGAACACCGCCACGTTGATCCCGATCAGGACCTTGGTGAGCAGGTGCGGGTCGGCGGCGACCGTGCCGCCGGCGAGGGTGCGGGGCCGAGAGGCGGACGGGGCCGGGCCGCTGCCACCGGTGCGGCCCGCGGCGCAGTCGGGGCAGTGGAAGCCGACGGACGCGTTGACCATGCAGTCCGGGCAGATGGGGCGCTCGCAGCGGGTGCAGCGGATGCCGGTCTCGCGACCGGGATGGCGGTAGCAACCGGGCGGGCTCTGGGCATCCGGTCGGCCGGCCGCGTGGTCCATGGCATCCCCTCGGTCGTCCCTGCGGGCGGTGTGTGCGGACGCACCGCCCCGCCCTGCTCTACGGATGAGCGGGACGTTTGGTTCCTGCCCGGTGTACGGGACGTCAGGCGTCGCGGGTCTCGACGACGACCGTCTCGACGACGATGTCGTCGACGGGGCGCTCGGTGCGGGGGTTGGTCCTGGTGGCGGCGATCGTGTCGACGACCTTCTGACTGGTCGTGTCGGTCACTTCGCCGAAGATCGTGTGCTTGCGGTTCAGCCAGGTCGTCGGGGAGACGGTGATGAAGAACTGCGAGCCGTTGGTGCCGGGGCCGGCGTTGGCCATGGCCAGCAGGTAGGGCCGGTCGAAGGCGAGGTCGGGGTGGAACTCGTCCGGGAACTGGTAGCCGGGGTCTCCGGTGCCGTTCCCCAGCGGGTCGCCGCCCTGGATCATGAAGCCGCTGAGCACCCGGTGGAAGACGGTGCCGTCGTAGAGCCTGGCCGTGGTCTTCTCACCGGTGACCGGGTGGGTCCACTCCCGTTCACCGCGCGCCAGCTCGACGAAGTTCCTGACCGTCGCGGGCGCGTGGTTCGGCAGCAGCCGGATCTCGATGTCGCCTCGGCTGGTCTTCAGAGTGGCGTAGAGCTGCTCGGCCACGGTGCGCCTTCCCTCGTCCTGCGATGCGGACCGATCCTCCCACGGTCGGGGCACGTTCGGCGTTCATCCCGCTGGGTCACGAGCATGGGACGCGGATCCGTGGCATGGTCGTGGGCAGGCTCGTGTTGCCCGGTATTCATCCCCTATTGACGTTGATCAGCTCTTGTTCGCAACTTCATCACCAGCTGTCCCGGAGGGCTCGGCGGCACCACCCGTGACCCGGATGCCCTCTCTCACATGCCTGGCAGTGCGTCCCCAGGCATGATCCGTAAAAGGGTGGAAAGTCGAATTACCGTACGCCACCGAGGAGGAGGAACCCGTGACCCGCATCGACAGCGTGCGCGCCGCGACCGGTTCGGCGAAGGACAGCGTGCTGCACGCCGCGGAAGTGGTGGCGCCCTACGCCGACACGGCCAAGGACAGGGCCGCCCACTATGCACAGGAGGCGCGCGTACGGCTGGCGCCCAAGGTGTCGCAGGCCGCAGATCAGGCCCGTCTCCAGTACGGCGCGCATGTGGCGCCGCGGCTGGAGCAGGCCCGTACGCATGTGCCGCCGAAGATGGACGCGGCCGCCCAGGAGGCCGCCGTCCGTACGCGTCTGGCCGCTCGGCAGGCGGCCGACTACTCACGCCCGAAGATCGAGCAGGCGGTGGCCGCGGCCGGCCCCGTGCGGGACGAGGCCACCGCGCGGGGTCTCGCCGCGCTGGCGGCGCTGCGCGGTCAGGTCACGGCCAAGGAGATCCAGAAGCTGACGCGCAAGCACCAGCGACGGGCCAGGGCCGGCCGTGTCGCCAAGGTGCTCGCGGTGGCGGGTGTCCTCGCGGGCGGTGCCTTCGCCGCCTGGAAGTGGTGGGACAAGCAGGCCAACCCGGAGTGGCTGGTGGAGCCGCCGGCGGCGACCGAGGTCCCCGAGCCGAGCCCGCTGACGTCGGTGGACGGTACCGGCGAGGCTGTCCTCGACCCGGAGGTGCAGGCGAAGCAGGCACAGGAGGAGGCGGCGGAGGGCGACGAGCCCCGCTGATCCTCGCGCCCGTACCGGCGTCGACTCGACTGTCTGCCTGATGACCGCTGTGGGGCGGGAGACCTGGAGTCTCCCGCCCCACAGCGATGTTTCACGTGAAACGGCGCTCAGCGGCCGTAGCGGCGTTCGCGCAGCGAGTAGGAGCGCAGGGCGCGGAGGAAGTCGATCTCACGGAAGTCCGGCCAGTAGGTCTCACAGAAGTGGACCTCGGCGTAGGCGGACTGCCAGAGCAGGAATCCGGAGAGCCGCTGCTCGCCGGAGGTGCGGATGATGAGGTCGGACTCGGACCGCGTCTTGGAGTACAGGTGCTTGGAGATGTGCTCCATGGTGAAGGTCTCGATGAACTCGTCGATGTCCCCGCCCTGGGAGCTGTGCTCGGTGAGGGCGGACCGGACGGCGTCGACGATCTCGCGCCTGCCGCCGTAGCCCACGGCGACGTCGACCTTGGTGCCGCCCTTGCGGTCCTGAGTGGAGGCGGTGGCGGTCTTGAGGCGGCTCGCGGATTCCGCGGGCAGCAGGTCCAGGGCGCCGACGGCCTCGACGGGCCAGGGATTGCCCGGTGCGGCCAACTGCTCGACGACCTCGGCGATGATGTCGATGAGGGGGTTCAGCTGCTCTTCGGGCCGGTGGAGGTTGTCGTCGGAGAGCATGAACAGGGTGACGTGCTCGATCTGTGCCGAATCGCACCAGCGCAGGAAGTCCAGCACCTTGGCCCCGCCGGCCCGGTAGCCCTCGCGGGGGTCGTCTATGCCCGACATCTTGGCCCACCGGCGGTTGCCGTCGAGCATGATGCCGATGTGCTGGGGGCGTGGGCGTCCTTCCAGCTCTCTGACCAGTCGCTTCATATAGAGCGCGTCGAGAGCGGCCCGTACCTTCGCCCGCATGGTCTACCCCTTCCACCTCGTCGGCAGCGAACGGACGGCTCCGACGGCGATGAGCCACGTGGCACCGCCCCGCGGGGCTGTGGCGCTGATGCCCTGTGGGGTGACGATATCAAGAGCAGACAGCTCCGCCCGGGCGCCGAGAAGGGCTCTTCCACGGACCCGTCCCGGCGGCGGCGCGACCGCCGAAACCGCGTTTCCCGTGGTCAACTGGCCTTTTCTGTCCGGTCGTTGCTGATCGCCCGGCCGAAGCGTGCCGTGTCGGACGCGAGGCGGGGGCGACAACGGTGAGGAACGTCTCCGCCCGCCGGGGCCGGAGGCGGGGCCGTGCGGGTCCGCCTGGTCGGCCCTGAAGCGCACAGAGCGCCTCCGACGCACGTTTCCGCAGGTCGAAGGCGCTCTTCACGGTGGAGCCTAGGGGAGTCGAACCCCTGACATCTGCCATGCAAAGACAGCGCTCTACCAACTGAGCTAAGGCCCCTCGGGAGGCGTCGCCGGACCTGAACCCGCGGACCGTCGGTCGCCGCAGACAAGAGTACCGGGTCGCCCCCCGTATCTCACAAATGATTGGGGCTCCCGGGGAACGACCACGCTCCGTAAGATGCTCGGCGTGGTTCGCTGGAGCGAACTGCGGTTTTCGGGGAAGCGATGGGGAGACGCAATGGACGCCGCACAGCAGGAAGCCACCGCAAGAGCGCGGGAACTGCAGCGGAACTGGTACGGGGAGCCGCTGGGGGCGCTCTTCCGCAGGCTTATCGACGATCTCGGTCTCAACCAGGCTCGTCTGGCGGGGGTCCTCGGGCTGTCCGCGCCGATGCTGTCGCAGCTGATGAGCGGCCAGCGGGCGAAGATCGGCAATCCCGCGGTGGTGCAGCGGGTGCAGCTGCTGCAGGACCTGGCGGGGCAGGTCGCCGACGGCAGTGCGAGCGCGGCCGAGGCGACGGAGCGCATGGACGAGATCCGCAAGTCGCAGGGGGGCTCGGTGCTCAACAACACCACGACGTCCACGACCAGTTCAGGCGCGCCCACGGTCAAGCGGGTGGTCCGTGAGATCCAGTCGCTGCTGCGCTCGGTGGCGGCCGCCGGGGACATCATCGACGCGGCGGACGCCCTCTCCTCCTCGCATCCGGAACTGGCGGAGTTCCTGCGGGTGTACGGCGCGGGCCGCACCTCGGACGCGGTCGCGCACTACCAGTCCCACCAGAACTGATTCCCGGGGTCCGGTCACCGAGGGGGTCGTCGGCCGGACCCGCGGGAAGGGCGCGACAGGTCCCAGGGGAGGAGCGGCGCACAGCCATGGGTGAGGTCTTCGCGGGCCGGTACGAGCTGGTCGATCCGATCGGCCGGGGCGGGGTGGGTGCCGTCTGGCGTGCCTGGGACCACCGGCGCAGGCGTTATGTGGCCGCGAAGGTGCTGCAGCAGCGGGACGCGCACTCGCTGCTGCGGTTCGTCCGCGAGCAGGCGCTGCGCATCGATCATCCCCATGTGCTCGCGCCCGCGAGCTGGGCCGCCGACGACGACCAGGTCCTGTTCACCATGGACCTGGTCACGGGTGGTTCGCTGGTCCATCTGGTCGGGGACTACGGGCCCCTGCCGCCCGATTTCGTGTGCACGTTGCTCGACCAGCTCCTCGCGGGCCTCGCCGCGGTGCACGGGGAGGGCGTGGTGCACCGTGACATCAAGCCCGCCAACCTGCTCCTCGAAGCGACCGGGACGGGCCGTCCGCGCCTCAGGCTGTCCGACTTCGGCATCGCGATGCGGTTGGGCGAGCCCCGGCTGACGGAGACCAACCTGGTCGTGGGGACGCCGGGTTACCTCGCGCCGGAGCAGATGATGGGCGCGGAGCCGGACTTCCCGGCGGACCTGTTCGCGGTGGGTCTGGTCGCCCTGTATCTGCTGGAGGGGGCCAAGCCGGACGCCAAGGCACTCGTGCAGCACTTCGCCGAGTACGGCACGCCGCCCGCGCCGCGGGGGATCCCCGAGCCGGTGTGGCAGGTCGTGGCGACGCTGGTGCAGCCGGATCCGGTGGCGAGGTTCCGTACCGCGACGGGGGCGCGCAAGGCGCTGGCCGCGGCGGTGGAGCTGCTGCCGGAGCCCGGTCCCGACGACGAGCTGATCGAGATCTTCGACCAAGTGGGCCCGCTGCCCGCGGGTTTCGACGCCGAGGGGCCGCTCAGGAGGGCGTCCGGCCTGGACGACGCGGCGACCGACCCACGGCAGCCGACGGCCCCGGGACCGTCCCCGCACACCACGCCGCCCATGCCTCCCCTGCCCTCCCCGCACACCACGCCGCCCGTGCCTCCCCGGCCGTCCACGTCTCCGTCCGGCACGTCTCCGATCCCGCCCGGGCCCTCTGCGGCCCCGAACGGCACCCCGCCCCCACCGCCGTCGGCGTCGGCGGCGGCGGCGACCGGCATGCCTCCCGCCCGGGACTGGACGCCTTCCGCGCCCGTCTCGTCGTCGGACACCGGGAGTTTCCGCCTGCCGCCGCCGCCGCCGTCGCAGCCGCAGCCGCAGCCGCAGCAACAGCAGCAGCAGCAGCAGCAACCGACCGTCACGCCGTCACCGGCCACGCCCTCGCCATTGCCCTCGCCTTCGATGGGCGATGCGGCGTCTCAAGCACCCGCGCCTTTCCCCGCGTTCCCAGCCGGACCGGAGCGCCGGGCGCCGGGGTGGACGCCGCACGCGCCGCAGTACGCCGACGTAGCCACCGCCCCGTACACCGCCCGGAACCCGCGGTCGGCGGCGCCCGCTCAGCACCGCGGGGCTCGGCGGCGGCGTCGGCCCGGCCCCCCGGCGAAGGTGGCGTGGCCGCTGCTGATGCTCGCGCTGGCCTGCTACGCCGTCGGTTTCTGGGCGCTGAGCCGTATCTGACGCGGGAGGCGGTCTAGGTTCTGCGCCGGGCCGCCGCCGTCCACACCGCCAGACCGAGGAGGAGCAGGCTGCCGGTTCCGATGCCGCCGACGGCCACCGCCTTCATGGCGCCGTCGTCGTCCGAGGCGGCGTCGGCTCCCGTGGCTCCGCCGCCGGGTGCGGCGATCCGGTCCTGTGCGGAGACCTCGAAGAGCCCCTTCGGCCGGGACTCCCCCGCGTAGTCGGGACCGGTCTCCGCCGCACCCCCGACGTGCAGGCGCAGCGTCAGTCCGAACGGGCCCTGTCCGAAGGAGTCGGCCACCTGGGCGGCGAGGTGGACGACGACGTAGTAGTCACCTGCGAACCGCAGCGCGCCGGTCTGCGCCTCACTCGCGTACCGGTTGGCGTACGCGACGGGCGGCAGCGGGGCGAGGCCGACGGTGGTCGCACGGCCGGTGTAGCTCTTGGCGGCGTCGTCGACCTCGCCGCGCACGGGGTTGTGCAGGGCCAGCCGCAGGGCGGCGGTGGCGTAGCCGGAGGCTCCCGTGGAACCGGCGAGTTCGGCGGTGGCGTACACCTGGCGGCCCCAGTCGACCGGCACCTTGTAGTAAAGGGTCTCCCCGGGCCGGATGTCGTCGCGCCAGGCCCCCTGGCCGACGAGGGCGGCGTGGGCGAACCCGTTGCCGCCCGGCCGGCGCTCCGGCTCGCCGGCCGGGGGTTCCGGCGAGGCGGAGTCCCAGGATCCGGGTGGCTCGGTCGCGCCGGTCCGGCGCGGGCGGGGTTCGCTCACGACACCGAGTTCCAGGTCCCAGTCGTCCGGCGGGGAGTCCTGGGGCCTGGTCCGCTCGACCGCTACGTAATAGGTGCCGGGCTGCTGGCACCGGCGGGATGCGGGGTCGATCTCGCGGGTGCCCCAGGCGGTGACCGGGCGGGGACTGTGCGCGGCACCGAAGGTCGCGCTGTGCACGGAGCAGGAGCCGCCGTCGGCGTCCCGAACGGAGACCCGGACACCGTCGACGGCGGTGACGTCGCCGTCGGTCCGGGGCACGGCGGTCACGGAGACGTAGGCGTCGGAGGCGGCGTCGAGTTCGAGGCGGTAGTAACGGGTGCCGTTCCTCGGCAGCGAACTGCGGTACGTGGACCCCGCCGTGAGCGTTTCGGCGCCCGCGGTGGCACTCGCGCCGGCGATGCGCACGGCGTCGTCGGCGAAGGCGTACCCGTCGGCCGCACCGGCCGCTCCCACCGAACCGGCCGCTTCCGCCGAGCCGGCCGCACCGGCCGCTCCCAGCGAACCGGCCGCACCGGCGGCGATCGCCGTGGGGCCGGGCAGCAGCGCGGCCGGGAGCGCCGCGGTCGTGGCCAGCACGGCGCCCAGCAGGGTCATCCGCGCGGGCACCCGCGGCCGCACGCGCCTCGTTCCGGCGCGCCGTCGAGCCGTACACCACCGTCCCATGACCCGCCACCCCTCGCGTCCACCGGCTCAGCGCTCAGTCGCCTCGTCCGTCGCCGCCCGCCCCGTGCGGACCTGCCCTCTCCGGGCAACACAAAACCCCGACCGTTTGACGGCCGGGGTCTGCTCAGGACCGGATGTCGGTCGTACTCACGAACCCGTGGGAACGGAGTCAGTCGCCTCCGTCCACAGATCCTGCTCGGCGCGATCCGCCTGGATCTGGCGGTACACGAGGAGCCCGCCGATGGCGGCCAGTGCGACCAGGAGAAGCTTCTTCACCGCGCGACCTCGTCTTTCCTTGACGTAGGGGACCTCTGGCGCCCGACTATACACACCGGCCGATACCGATCGGTGACCTGCGTCGGTGGTCAACTGCCCGTCGCCGGAACCCTCTAGAAGCGGACGAGACCATTCTGATCGGAGGGTGATCACACCCTCACGCGCGGTGACTTTTGCCCGTCTCTCTCCCGTCTGGACAGTCTTTCCACCCCCTTGCGGCTATTCGGGTGGTGTTCATCTGAACATCGACGCGCCACGGGCCCAGGTCCACCACTTCGCGATCCACATACACATCATGAGGAAAGTACGCAAATCGCCCAACCCGAAAGTGAGGGGCCATGGCCCGGAACAAGGTCCTGACGCTGTGGACCAGCGTCGTCACCGCCTTCCTCGCGCTGTGCACGGCGCTCGGATTCATCACGACGACGGCCGCCGCGGCCGTACCGCAGACCGGAACGCACAGCAACACCGAGAGCGCCTCCCCCGAGGCGGCACCCGCGGCCGCGGCCCCCAGGGCCCGGACCCGAACCGGCTCCCTGCCCCCCACGATGAAACAGCGCATCCGCGCCGAGGCCCACGGCGCGGCACCCAGTTGCCGCCACCACCCGCTCGCCGACGCCTCCGCCGCGGCGGCCGCCACCACCGCCACGACCACCGGTCTCCCGTGCGACGACACCGCAGCCGGGCCCCGGACCCAGCACACCATCCCGCTCCAGCGCTGAGCGGCCCGCACCACCCCCGACCCTGACGCAACGGCGATCTGCGTACGCACCACACGCGAGAAACGGCCCGGCCGCTCGACAGAGCAGCCGGGCCGCCGCCGTGTATGCCCTGTGCCCCGGGACACGGCGACGCCCCCGGCCGGCGCGTACCCGGACTCCTGCGGGCCGCGCGGGGAGTTGTACCCTGCGGCCGTACCCGTCCGGAAAGGTGGTGAGTGCCGCCGTGAACCGGCGCGTCGTCATCGTCACGGCCGTCCACGGCCCCTCGGCCCCCTTCCTCCCCGAGGCCCACGCCTCCCTGTGCGCCCAGGAGTTGCCCGACGGCTGGGAGTGGCGCTGGGTGATCCAGGAGGACGGCCGCACGCGGGACGTGCGGCCGTACGTGCCCGACGACCCGCGGGTCCGCTTCCATCAGGGGCGCCACGGCCGGCAGGGCGGACCCGGAGTGGCCCGCACCATGGCCCTGGCCCACGCGGACGGCGCGTACGTGAAGGTCCTGGACGCCGACGACCGGCTCACACCGGGCGCCCTGGCCCGCGACCTGGCCGCTCTGGAGGCCGACCCGTCCATCGGGTGGGCCACGTCACGGGCCCTGGACCTGCTGCCCGACGGTTCGACGGCCGGTTTCCCCGGCGACCCGTCGCACGGGCCGATCGAACGCGGCGCGGTGCTCGACTTCTGGGCGGCGAACGGCTTCCGCGCCCAGGTCCACCCGGCGACCCTCATGGTCCGGCGTGACCTGCTCCTCGCCCTCGGCGGCTGGATGGCCCTGCCGGCCTCGGAGGACACCGGCCTGCTGCTGGCCCTGGGCGGCGTGAGCCGGGGGTGGTTCTCCTCGGACGTGGGCCTCCTCTACCGCAAGTGGGAGGGCCAGGAGACCGGCCAGGCGACCCATGTGGAACCCGTCGAACGCGCTGCCCGGATGGCGGTGGTGGAGGCCAGGGCCCGGGCGCTGGCCTCCTTCGGGTGGCGCCCGTCCGACGGCACCGGCCCTTCGCACCCGCGCCCCTGAAGCGGACGCAGGGGGCGCCGGCCGGTCAGGGCAGCCGGTCCGCGTCCACCCGCGAGAAGATCAGGTCGCTCTCCTCCGTCACCGGCCCGCGCCGGCGCACCGGTGCCAGGGGCGCACCGTTCAACGCCGCGGGGTAGCTGCCGGGCGCGTAGTCGTTGGCGAGCCGGTACGCGTGGAACCCGGCGTCGCGCATCACCGCCAGCAGGTCCTCGACACGGTCCCCGAGCCGGGCCATGCGCTCGGGCGCCACCTCGACCGTGATCTCCGCGTCGGGCCGCAGGGCGTCCAGCATCGGCGCCAGTCCGCGCACGACGCTCCCCTCCGCACCCTCGACGTCGATCTTGATCACCCGGGCGGCCGCGATCTCCGCCGGTTCGAGGAGCTCCGGCAGCGGCCGCGCCTGCGCCTCGAAGCTGGACTCCACCGGGCCGTCGTACGGGACGATGCTGTTCGCGCCCGTGTTCCGGGAGCTGGCGAGCGCGAAGGTCAGCGTCCTGGCCCGGTCCGAGACGGCGGCGTTGAGCGCACGGACGTTGCCGAGGCCGTTGAGCCGGACGTGGCCCACCAGGCGGCGGTGGAGATCGGGGGACGCCTCGATCGCGACGACCCGGCCCGCGTCGCCGACGAGCCGGGCCGCCAGGACGCTGAAGGCGCCGATGTTGGCGCCGACGTCGATGAAACCGTCGCCCGGCCGCAGCCGGCGCCGCAGCCAGGCCGTCAGGTGCGGCTCCCAGGCCCCGAACAGGTACAGGTAGCGCTGGATGAGGTCCTGCGTGTCCACGGCGAACCGGCCGCCGGAACGCGCTTCGACGACGGCCCGGCGGGGGTGCTCGCGCAGGTGCGGATCGAGCCAGCGGGTGGCGAGGGTCGCCTTCCCGAGGGTGCCCGGGCCGTGGCGCACGTATCCGACCGCGAGGCCGACGAGGGCCTCCGTGACCGCACCGAGCGGTTCGCCCCGGCCGCTCAGCTCCCTGCCCCTTCCGGGTCCGCGCGGGTGAGGGTGATCGCGGCGGACGGGCATCCCTCGGCGGCCTCCCGCACCCTCGGGGCGTCGACGTCGTGTTCCCGGCCGGGTATGACGGCGCCTAGGCCGTCCACCTTGGTGAAGACGGCCGGGGCCCGGTGGACGCAGTCGCCGGAGCCGTAGCACTGCTCGGGGTCGAGGACGATCCTCATGCCTACTCCAGCGGCGGTCGGTGGCAAAGCCTTCCCGACCTGCCTTCCCAGCGAACGGCACGCTGAACCCGCCCTGTCCGGACACCTGTTGGCGCGGGCACCGGACGCCCGGTGCCCGGGCCGGGGCCGTTGCGTGCCGAGGCCGTCCCGTGCCGTGCCGCGGCGACCGGCCCGTCACACGTACGCGTCGGCATGGTTTGGCTCCGGTCCCTCCCCTCGTGGGGACCGGTGCCACACCATGCCGGCGCCGTTCTCGCGTGCGGTGGCGGGGCTCTGGCGGACCGGCAAGGGACGGGCTGCGGAAAGCTGGCCGAGAACATGCGGCCTCACGGGGCCTCACGGGGTAGCTGTCCGAGTACTGCGCCGCTGACCTGTCCGGGTGCCGCGGGGACGCTTCGCCACTGCGACGCGATCCTGCCATCCATGGTCGGCGCAGGGGAGGTTCCGGACCCGCGGAACCGATGTAGCCGCAGGTCAGGCGTATAGAGTGAGTTTTCCGGTCCGGACGTCCAGGTGCGGGGGAAGTAAGGAGTGGACACCTTGAGTTTCGACTCAGGGGCACGCACGGCCTTCGCGGAACGCCTCGCACTGCTGTACACGGAGGCGGGAAATCCTCCCCTCAAGCGCGTGTCCGAGGCTGTCGTCCGGCTCCAGCGGGTCGACGAACGGGGGCGGCCGGTACGCGTCTCCGCCCAGCGGATCAGCGACTGGCGACGGGCGAAGAACGTGCCCGCCCAGTTCCCCGCCCTCGCGGCCGTCCTGCACGTCCTCATACCGCAGGCGCGACGCGCGCGGCCCGTCCCCGTCTCCGCCGGCCTGTACGACCTGACCCAGTGGCAGCGCCTGTGGGAGCGGGCGCTGGCGGACCCGACCGGTGAACGTCCCGCGCCGCCCGCGGTCGAGGAACAGCCGGCCGCCGAGACCCCGGGCGCCCCCGGCGGGGTCTGCCCCTACCGGGGACTGGCCGCCTACCGTCGGCAGGACGCCGGCTGGTTCTTCGGGCGGGAGCGGAGCACGCGGGCTCTCGTCGCCCAGTTGCACGCGACCCGGGACACGGGCGGCCTGGTCATGCTCGTGGGCGCCTCGGGAGCGGGGAAGTCCTCGCTGCTCAACGCCGGCCTGGTGCCCGCCCTGCGCGCCGAGGCACCGGACGCCGGGGACGGAACGCTCAGGCGGGTGCTGCAACTCGTCCCCGGTGCCGACCCGCTCGGGGAACTGACCCGGCTGGTACCGGGCCTCGCGCCCGTCGTCGACGCCATGAGGCGTACGGCGGCGCGGAAGACGGCGGCACCGGAGCCGGGCACCCCCGGGCCCCCGGTCGCGGACGTTCCGCACCCCGAGGACGCCGTCAGAGCGGCCTTCGCGGCATGGGCGGCGTCCACCGACGGCGCCGAGGTGCCGGCCGGACGGGACGCACCGGACGGGCACCGCCAGGACGAGACTCCGCCGACCGCACCCCCCGCCCGACCCGTCGTCATCGTGGACCAGTTCGAGGAGCTCTTCACACTCTGCCCCGACGACGCGGACCGGCGGCTGTTCATCCGGCTGCTGCAGGCCGCCTGCGTGCCCGGGGCCGCCGGAGAGCCGGCACCGGTGCTCGTGACGCTGGGCGTCCGCGCCGACTTCTACGACCGCTGCCTGCGCTATCCCGAGCTGGCCGACGCGCTCCAGCACCGGCACATGGTGCTCGGCCCGCTCACCACCGCCGAACTGCGCGAGGCGGTGATCGCCCCCGCCAGGGCCGTCGGCATGGAACTCGAACCGGGACTCGCCGAGCTGATCATCCGCGAGGTGAGCAGCGACGGCCCGCAGGGCGCCCACGACGCGGGCGTGCTGCCCCTCCTCTCCCACGCCCTGCTCGCCACCTGGCAGCGGCGCAAGGCGGGGCGGCTGACCCTGGCCGGGTACCGCGCGGCCGGCGGCATCCAGGGCGCGGTGGCCGCGACCGCCGAGCGTGCCTGGTCCCGGCTGGACCCGGCGGCCCGCACGGCCGCGAGGCTGCTGCTGCTCAGGCTGGTCCGGCTGAGCGAGGACACCCAGGCCACCCGCAGGCGCAGCACCCGGCGCCGGCTGGCCGAGGAGTCCGGGGACCCCGGGAAGACGGAGGAGTCCCTCGAAGAGCTGGTGCGGGCTCGGCTGGTGACCCTCGACGCGGACACCGTGGAGATCACCCACGAGGCCCTGCTGCACGCCTGGCCCCGGTTGCGCGACTGGATCGACGAGGACCGCGCCGGAAACCTGCTGCGTCAGCGGCTGGAGGAGGACGGCCTGGCCTGGGAGGAGTCGGACCGCGACTCCGCGCTGCTCTACCGGGGCTCCCGGCTGGAGCAGGCGAGCGGCTGGGCGAAGTCGGCCGACGACACCTTCCTGACCCGCGGTGCGGTGGAGTTCCTGGCCGCCGCGGTCAGGCTGCGCAGGCGCACCGTCATGATCAGGCGTGCCGCGGTGGCGGCGTTGGTCGTCCTCTCCCTCGTGGCCGTCGGCTCGGCGGTGCTCGCCTGGCAGCAGCGCAACGACGCCGTGTTCGAACAGGTGGTCGCCGAGGCGGACCGGGTCCAGGACACGGACCCGTCGCTCTCCGCCCAGCTGGACCTGGCGGCCCACCGCCTGCGACCGGACGACGAGAACGTCAGGAACCGCCTGATCTCGATCGTGAACGCGCCCCTGGCCACCTCGCTGCTCGGGCACACCGGCGCCGTCTACCTCACCTCCTTCAGCCCGGACGGGCGCGTCCTGGCGACGGCCAGCTACGACCGGACCGTCCGGCTGTGGGACGTCTCGGAGCCCGGCCGCCCCCAGCCGCTCGGCAAGCCGCTCACCGGGCACACCAGCTGGGTGAGCACCGCGGTCTTCAGTCCCGACGGCCGTACGCTGGCCAGCGCCTCGGACGACGGCACGATCCGGCTGTGGGACGTGCGCGACCCCGGCCGTCCGCGCCCGCTCGGCGCTCCCCTGGCCGGCCACGACGGCACCGTCTACCTGCTCGCCTTCAGCCCGGACGGGCACACCCTCGCCTCCGCCCACGACGACCACGCCGTGCGCCTGTGGGACGTGGCCGACCCGCGCGCCCCCGAGGCGCTCGACACCCTGACCGGCCCCACCGCCGCGGTGCGCTCGGTCGCCTTCAGTCCCGACGGACACACGCTCGCGGCCGGCGGTGACGACGACAAGGTCCGGCTCTGGGACGTCACCGACCCCGAGCGGCCGACCGCCGTCGGTGAACCGCTCACCGGCCACAGCGGCCTGGTGCACTCCGTGGCCTTCAGCCCCGACGGCCGCACCCTCGCCAGCGGCAGCGCGGACGACACCGTCCGGCTCTGGGACGTCACCGACCCGGCCCGCGCGAAACCCGTCGGCGCCCCGCTCACCGGCCACACCGGCCCCGTCTGGGCGGTGGCCTTCAGTCCCGACGGGGCCATGCTCGCCGTGAGCAGCGCGGACAGCACGGCGAGCCTGTGGAACGTCAGCGACCCCTCGTACCCCTCCCAGGTCGGCGTGCCCCTCGCCGGGGGCAGCGGGGAGATGTACGCCCTGGGCTTCAGCCCCGACGGCCACACCCTCGCCACCGGCAGCGGCGACAGCAAGGTCCGCCTGTGGTCGCTGCCGACGTCGGACGTGATCGGCCGCATCGGTGCCTTCCGCCCGGACGGGCACGTCCTGGCCACGGCGGCCCGCGACGGCAGGGTCCGGCTGTGGAACGTGACGGATCCCGCCCGGCCGGTGTCGCTGAGCGCCCCCTTCGCACCGGGGGGCCCGGGGGAGAGCGACCTCCGCTCGCTGGTGTTCTCGCCGGACGGCGGCACGCTCGCGGTTCTCGAGGCGGACGCGCTGCGGTTGTGGGACGTCACGGACCCGGCCCGGCCCACCGCCCACGGACCTCCGGTGGCGCTGAACACCCGCTACGCGGGCCCCGACACCCTGGCGTACAGCCCCGACGGCCGCACCCTGGCCACGGCGTACGACGACCGCACCGTCCAGTTGTGGAACACCGGCGACCCCTCAAGCCCGCGCCGCCTGGGCCGGCCGCTCACCGGCCACACGGGCTACGTCAACACCCTCGCCTTCAGCCCGGACGGCCGCACCCTCGCCAGCGGCGGCGCGGACGACGCCGTACGCCTCTGGGACGTCACCGACCCGGCGCACGCCACCCGGCTCGGCACACCCCGCACCGGACACCTCGGACCGGTCAACGTCCTCGCCTACAGCCCCGACGGCCGCACCCTGGCCAGCGGCAGCGACGACGGCACCGTCCGGCTGTGGAACGTCACCGAGCCCGGCGAGACCTCCGGGGCCGCGACCACGCTCGCCGGACACACCGACTCGGTGACGTCGCTGACGTTCGGTCAGGACGGCTCCACCCTGGCCAGCGGCGCCAACGACAACACGGTCCGCCTGTGGAACGTCACCGGCCCCGCCGAGGCCACCCCCGTCGGCCAGGCGATGAGCCCCAACGCGAAGACCGGCAGCTTCCTCTCCTTCAGCCCCGTACGGCGCATGCTCGGGGTCTCCAGCGGCACGGACACCGTCCGCCTGTGGAGCCTCGGCGTGGACGACGCCATCGACCGCATCTGCTCCGCCACCCGGGGCGTGCTGACCGAGGAGAAGTGGCACGAGTACCTGCCGCGCCTGGACTACGAGTCACCGTGCGACCACTGACCACACCCGCTGCGCGTGATCCGCATCACATCACCCGCGCCCGACCGACCAGTCGGCACCCACCGGACACCCGGCCTTGTTAGCCTTGGCCACAGCCCGACCGCTGGCGCATCCCCCGTCGCCAGCGGTCGGGTTTTTTCGCGCCCTCGCCCCATGGGCCCCCTTCCGAGGCGGGCAGACCCGTATGCCCCGGTGCGGTCGCCGTGCGACGACTCCGGGGTGACGCTGTGACCGTGACGGACGCACTCGCCTCCGTCGCGCCGCGAGGTGGAGTGACGACCGCGCCAGGACGAAGGGGCGACAGGCCATGGCGGACATGCCGCACGGAGCACGGCAGGAGACCCGGGGCGGCCGGGACGACGACGGGCCGGCCGGGCCGCTGAGGTACTTCGGTGTGCCGCTCCTCGTCAGCGGAGTCCTGAGCATCCTGCAAGGCATCGCGGGCATCGCCACGGACCGCCTGTTCGGCGCCCCGCGACACTACGAGTACCGGTTCGACCTCACCAGCTGGGGCTGGATCCACCTCGTCGTGGGCGTCGCGCTAGTCGTCGTCGGCGCGGGAGTGCTGCGGGCGATGTCCTGGGGCCGCGCGGCCGCGGTGACGACCGCCGCGATCAGCCTGGTGACCCAGTTCATGTTCATCCCCTACTACCCCCTGTGGTCGATCAGCGTGATGGCGCTCGACCTGATCATCCTGTGGGGCATGGCCAGGCTCGCCCACACATGAGCGAAGCGAAGCGGACCGGACCGTGAACGCCGAAGACCCCCGGCCGTACCGGCCGGGGGTCTTCGTGCTGGTGGGGCTAACAGGATTTGAACCTGTGGCCTCATCCTTATCAGGGATGCGCTCTAACCAACTGAGCTATAGCCCCGCCGCGCTCTGCGGTGTATGTCCCGCGCGCTGACCCCTGAAGATTAGCGCACGAGGCGGGCAGTCCCAAAATCGGTTGTCGCGCGGCCCGGGAGCGCGGACGCCCCGCGGATCACTCGTCCTCGGCGAGCGTCAGCTCCACGCCGCCGACGAAGCCGGCGGACAGGTTGTAGATGAACGCGCCGAGCGTCGCCAGGGCCGTCGCGAGGACGACATCGATGACCGCGATGATCGTCGTGAACATCAGCACGTTGGGCAGCGACAGGAAGGACTGCAGGTCGAAGCCGTTGGACTCGTTGGAGCCGGTGGCCTCGGAGATCGTGCCGCCGACGGTCGAGAAGACCCCCATGGCGTCCATGACCATCCACAGCACGGCGGACGCCACGATGGTGCAGATGCCGAGCGCGATGGAGAGCAGGAAGCTGACCTTCATCACCGACCACGGGTCGGCCTTCGACACCCGCAGGCGCGCCTTGCGCACCCGGGGAGTGGTGCGGGCGCCGGTGCGCGGGCGGCGCACGGCGGACGCGGTGCCGCCCTGGGCCTGGTAGGCCTGCGGCGGGTGGTAGGGCCCGCCCGGCTGCTGAGGCCGCCGTTCCCCCGGCAGCGGCGAGGCCGCCGCCTGCGTCTGCTGGCCTCGGGTGTCCGTCACAGTTCCCCCCTGGGATCCATGCGTTGTGGACGAGCTCCCCGAGTGCGAGTCGGTCGCTCCGTCGTCGATCTTGCGCAGCTGAGTCGTGTGCGAATCCGTCGCACGCGCGGCGGAGCCACGGCCGCCGCCGCCCGTTTCCGTACCCGAAGGGGTACCGGCCGATCCGGCGCCCGTGGCTCCGCTCACGATGACTCTCTCCTCGTGCTACTCGGCCGAGGGCGCCTCACCCTCGTCCGTGCCGGTGGTCGCGGCACCCTCGGCGGTCTCGTCGACGGCCACATCGCCGTCGACCTCCTCCGCCTCGCGTCCCGCCTCGGCGTTGCGCGCGATACCGACGACGGCATCGCGCTTGCCCAGGTTGATCAGTTGAACGCCCATGGTGTCACGGCCGGTCTCCCTGACCCCGTTGACTCGCGTGCGAATCACACCGCCCGAGAGCGTGATGGCGAGGATCTCGTCGTGCTCCTCGACCACCAGCGCACCCACGAGCGACCCGCGGTCCTCGACGATCTTGGCGGCCTTGATGCCGAGGCCACCGCGACCCTGGACGCGGTACTCGTCGACGGAGGTCCGCTTCGCGTAACCGCCGTCGGTGGCAGTGAACACGAACGTACCGGCTCGAACAACATTCATCGAGAGCAGCTCGTCCCCTTCGCGGAAACTCATGCCCTTGACGCCCGAGGTGGCACGGCCCATCGGACGCAGCGTGTCGTCCGACGCCGTGAACCTGATCGACTGCGCCTTCTTGCTGATCAGCAGCAGATCGTCCTCGGCCGAGACGAGTTCGGCTCCGATCAGTTCGTCGTCGCTGCCGTCCGCCTGCTCCCGCAGGTTGATGGCGATGACACCGCCCGAACGCGGCGAGTCGTAGTCCTTCAGCGGCGTCTTCTTCACCAGGCCGGCCTTGGTGGCCAGGACCAGGTAGGGAACCGCCTCGTAGTCGCGGATCGCGCGGATCTGGGCGATCGTCTCGTCCGGCTGGAAGGCCAGCAGGTTCGCCACGTGCTGGCCGCGCGCGTCCCGGCCGGCGTCCGGCAGCTCGTAGGCCTTGGCCCGGTAGACCCGGCCCTTGTTGGTGAAGAACAGCAGCCAGTGGTGCGTGGTGGACACGAAGAAGTGGTTGACGATGTCGTCTTCCTTGAGCTTCGCGCCGCGCACGCCCTTGCCGCCGCGCTTCTGCGCCCGGTAGTCGTCGGTCTTGGTGCGCTTGATGTAGCCGCCCCGCGTGACCGTGACGACGATGTCCTCCTCGGCGATCAGGTCCTCGATGGACATGTCGCCCTCGTAGGGGATCAGCTTCGTCTTGCGGTCGTCGCCGTACTTCTCGACGATCGCGGTCAGCTCCTCGCTGACGATCCCGCGCTGACGGACCGGGGAGGCGAGGATCCCGTTGTACTCGTTGATCTTCGCCTGCAGCTCGTCGTGCTCCCGGACGATCTTCTGGCGCTCCAGGGCCGCGAGGCGGCGCAGCTGCATCTCCAGGATCGCGTTGGCCTGGATCTCGTCGATCTCCAGGAGGTCCATCAGGCCCCCGCGCGCGATCTCGACGGTCTCACTGCGCCGGATCAGCGCGATGACCTCGTCGATGGCGTCCAGCGCCTTGAGCAGGCCGCGCAGGATGTGCGCCCGCTCCTCGGCCTTGCGCAGCCGGAAGCGCGTACGGCGGACGATGACCTCGATCTGGTGGTTCACCCAGTGGCGGATGAACGCGTCCAGGGACAGGGTGCGCGGCACGCCGTCGACCAGGGCCAGCATGTTGGCGCCGAAGTTGGTCTGCAGGTCGGTGTGCTTGTACAGGTTGTTCAGGACGACCTTGGCGACCGCGTCCCGCTTGAGGACGATCACCAGGCGCTGGCCGGTACGGGACGACGTCTCGTCGCGGACGTCGGCGATGCCGCCGATCTTGCCGTCCTTCACCAGGTCGGCGATCTTCTGCGCCAGGTTGTCCGGGTTGACCTGGTAGGGCAGCTCCGTGACCACCAGGCACTGGCGGTTCTGGATCTCCTCGACCTCGACGACCGCGCGCATGGTGATCGAGCCGCGCCCGGTGCGGTACGCCTCCTCGATGCCCTTGCGGCCCACCACCAGGGCGCCGGTCGGGAAGTCAGGGCCCTTGATGCGCTCGATGAGCGCGTCGAGCAGCTCCTCGTGCGAGGCCTCGTAGTTCTCCAGGTACCACTGGGCGCCGGCCGCGACCTCGCGCAGGTTGTGCGGCGGGATGTTGGTCGCCATGCCGACCGCGATGCCCGCCGAGCCGTTGATCAGCAGGTTCGGGAAGCGGGCGGGCAGGACGGTCGGCTCCTGGGAGCGGCCGTCGTAGTTGTCCGTGAAGTCGACGGTCTCCTCGTCGATGTCGCGGACCATCTCCATCGACAGCGGCGCCATCTTGCACTCGGTGTAGCGCATGGCCGCGGCCGGGTCGTTGCCCGGCGAGCCGAAGTTGCCGTTGGAGTCGACGAGCGGCATGCGCATCGACCAGGGCTGGGCGAGGCGGACCAGGGCGTCGTAGATGGAGCTGTCGCCGTGCGGGTGGTAGTTGCCCATGACGTCGCCGACGACGCGGGCGCACTTGTAGAAGCCGCGCTCGGGACGGTAGCCGCCGTCGTACATGGCGTACAGCACGCGCCGGTGCACCGGCTTGAGGCCGTCGCGGACGTCGGGCAGCGCGCGCGAGACGATCACGGACATCGCGTAGTCGAGGTACGAGCGCTGCATCTCCGTCTCGAGCCCGACGGGCTCGACACGCATCGCCAGGGCGTCACCCTCGGGCGCCGTCACAGGAGTGTTCTCGTCGGTCATTGCTGGTGAAGATCCTTCCTGGTGCGGTCAGCTGAGACCGACTCAGATGTCGAGGAAGCGGACGTCCTTGGCGTTGCGCTGGATGAACGCGCGCCGGGCTTCGACGTCCTCGCCCATCAGCACCGAGAACAGGTCGTCGGCCTGCGCGGCGTCGTCGAGCGTGACCTGGCCGAGCACCCGGTGCTCCTGGTCCATGGTCGTGATGCGCAGCTCCTCGGCGTTCATCTCGCCGAGGCCCTTGAAGCGCTGGACCGAGTCCTCCCGGATGCGCTTGCCGGCCTGACGGCCCATCTCGATCAGCGCGTCGCGCTCACGGTCGGAGTACGCGTACTCGAAGTCGTCCCGGCCCCACTTGATCTTGTACAGCGGCGGACGGGAGAGGTACACGTGCCCGGACTCCACCAGCGGCCGCATGAAGCGGAACAGGAAGGTCAGCAGCAGGGTGTTGATGTGCTGGCCGTCGACATCGGCGTCCGCCATCAGGATGATCTTGTGATAGCGGAGCTTCTCGATGTCGAAGTCCTCGTGCACACCGGTGCCGAACGCGGAGATCATGGCCTGGATCTCCTGGTTCTGCAGGATCCGGTCGATGCGCGCCTTCTCGACGTTGAGGATCTTGCCCCGGATCGGGAGGATCGCCTGGTACTGCGGGTTGCGGCCGGACTTGGCCGAACCGCCGGCGGAGTCACCCTCGACGATGAAGATCTCGCACTTGGTCGGGTCGTTCGACTGGCAGTCGGACAGCTTGCCCGGCAGCGAGGCCGACTCCAGCAGGCCCTTGCGACGGGTCAGGTCACGGGCCTTGCGGGCCGCCACGCGCGCGTGGGCCGCCTGGATGCCCTTGCGGATGATGTCCGCGGCCTCGTTCGGATTGCGATCGAGCCAGTCGGTCAAGTGCTCGTAGACGACCTTCTGGACGAAGGTCTTCACCTCGGTGTTGCCCAGCTTCGTCTTGGTCTGGCCCTCGAACTGCGGCTCGCTCAGCTTCACCGAGATGATCGCGGTCAGACCCTCGCGGATGTCGTCACCCGTGAGGTTGTCGTCCTTCTCGCGCAGCAGCTTCTTGTCGCGCGCGTACTTGTTGATCAGCGAGGTGAGCGCCGCGCGGAAGCCCTCCTCGTGCGTGCCGCCCTCGTGCGTGTGGATGATGTTGGCGAAGGAGTACACGCCCTCGGTGTAGCCGCCGTTCCACTGCATGGCGACCTCAAGGGACAGGTTCTTGTCCTTGTCCTCCGCCTCGAGGTCGATCACGGTGGGGTGCACCAGTTCTCCCTTGCGGGAGTTGAGGTACTTCACGAAGTCGACGATGCCGCCCTCGTAGTGGTACGAGACGCTCTTGACCTCGTGCTTCTCGTCCTCGCCCGCCTCGTCCGCGCCGGCGGTGGCCTTCGCCGACTCACGCTCGTCGGTGAGGTTGATCCGCAGGCCCTTGTTGAGGAAGGCCATCTCCTGGAAGCGCCGGGAGAGCGTCTCGAAGGAGTAGTCGGTGGTCTCGAAGATGTCACCGTCGGCCCAGAAGGTGACCGAGGTGCCGGTCTCCTCGGTGGCCTCGTGCCGGGCGAGCGACGCCGTGGGGACGCCCAGCTTGTACTCCTGCGTCCAGCGGTGGCCGTCCGTCTTGACCTCCACCGCGACCCTCGTGGAGAGGGCGTTGACGACGGAGACACCCACACCGTGCAGACCACCGGAGACCGCGTAGCCGCCGCCGCCGAACTTGCCGCCCGCGTGCAGCACGGTCAGCACGACCTCGACGGCGGGCTTCCCCTCGGAGGGGACGATGCCCACCGGGATGCCACGGCCGTTGTCGACGACCCGGACACCGCCGTCGGCGAGGATCGTGACGTCGATCGTGTCCGCGTGGCCGGCCAGCGCCTCGTCGACGGAGTTGTCCACGACCTCCTGCACCAGGTGGTGCAGGCCTCGTTCACCGGTCGAGCCGATGTACATACCGGGTCGCTTGCGGACCGCGTCCAGACCCTCGAGGACGGTGATGGCACTGGCGTCGTACGAGGTGGGAGCCTCGCCGGGCGAGGTGCTCACCGCGTCGTTCACGCCGGTGTCGGTGGACGGGTTGTTCTCGTTGGGGTTGCCGGAATCGGCCACGAAGCGCCCTTTCTGGCACAGCACGAGCCGGGCTCGTCGGCAGGTTGCCGGAGCGGCTGCGGCATGTTGCGTTGGTAAGCCTTGATCAGCGTTGCTCAGCTAGTCCCGGACGGTCCCCACGTTCGGGGCGGGATTCTCTCTCATTCTACCGGTACCACTGACACTGATGGGGGTTTGCCGGTACCTGAGTCCGCATGTGCCGCCCTGAACGAGCCTTGTCCGACTCCCGATATACGGAAGGGGGCCTCAAGAGGCTCACAACGGCACTCAGCGCTTCGAGGCGTCAACCCTTTGCTACTTGGCAGTCAGAACCCGGAACGCGCCCGCTCCCGGGGGCGCGAGGCGGCGTGCGCCGACGGTTCACGCCGACCGTCGGCACCGATTTTTGTGAGGTACGTCACGCAGGCCTGACGGGGCGCCAGACCGCCCGCCGGTCACCCGTAGGTGTCACCCGGGCCCTGGCTGCCGGGCGCCCGCAGCGGCCCGTAGCGCCGCCCCTGACCCGCCGGGCCGCCGGGCCCGAGAACCTTGATCATCCGAACCGACCCGTGCCCCAGGTCCTCGTTGAGACGGGCCACCAGCGTCGGGGCGAGCAACCGCAGGTTCGTCGCCCAGGCCGTCGAGTCGCAGCGCACGACCAGCACCCGCTCGTCCTCGTCGTACCGCTCCGGTACGCAGTGCTTCGCCACGTCCTCACCGACGATCTCCGGCCAGCGGCCCATCACCCCGCCCACCGCGGCCGGGGTCTCCCAGCCGCGCTCGGTGATCAGCCGGTTGATCGCCGAACCCAGCGCCATGGGGTCGCGGCCGTCGGCCCGCGCCCCGGAGCGCAGGCCCCCGCGACGCGCCTGCTTCTTCTGCTGGGCCGCGTCCCCCCGCGCGCGTGCCGCCTCCCGCGCCGCCCTGAGCGCCACGCGCGCGAGGTCGACGCCGGACGGCTCCGGGCCGCTCTTCCCGCGGTTCTCGTCGTGGCCCTTGTCGCGATCGCCCGAAGGGCCCCCGGTGGCCGGCCCTTCGGCGCTCATACGCGCTCCACCGTGCCCTCCGCCACCGCGTACCGCGCCCCCGCCAGCACGTGCGGCACGTCGTCGTCGACGGCGGCCGTCACCAGCACCTGCTCACCGGGCGCCACCAGTTCGGCCAGCCGCTCCCGGCGCCGCGCGTCCAGCTCGGCGAAGACGTCGTCCAGGACCAGCACCGGCTCGTTGCCCTCCGCCCGCAGCAGGTCGAACGAGGCCAGCCGCAGCGCCAGGGCGTACGACCAGGACTCGCCGTGCGAGGCGTACCCCTTGGCGGGCAGCGAGCCGAGCTTGAGCAGCAGGTCGTCCCGGTGCGGGCCCACCAGGGTGACGCCCCGCTCGATCTCCTGCTTGCGCGCATCGGCGAGCGCCGCCATCAGCTGCTCGTACAGGTCCTCACGCCGGTGCGCCTCACCGGGCGCCGACGGCTTGTACTCCAGGGCCACGGGGCCACCGCCCGGGGCCAGCTGCTCGTAGGCCTTGTCGGCCAGCGGCTGCACGGCCGCGATCAGGTCCAGGCGCTGGGCGAGCAGCTCGGCACCCGCGCGCGCGAGGTGCTGGTCCCAGACGTCGAGCGTGGACAGGTCCATCGTGCGGCCGCCGTGCCGGCGGGCGAGCGCGGCCGACTTCAGCAGGGTGTTGCGCTGCTTGAGCACCCGGTCGTAGTCGGAGCGCACCCCGGCCATCCGCGGGGAACGGGCGGTGATCAGCTCGTCCAGGAAGCGGCGCCGCTCACCGGGGTCGCCCTTCACCAGCGCGAGGTCCTCCGGCGCGAACAGCACGGTGCGCACGATGCCGAGCACGTCACGCGGCTTGACCTGCGAGGACCTGTTGATGCGGGCGCGGTTGGCCTTGCCCGGGTTCAGCTCGAGCTCGATCAGCTGCTGCCGCTCGCCCTGCCTCACCTGGGCGCGGATCACGGCGCGCTCGGCGCCCATGCGCACCAGGGGGGCGTCCGAGGAGACCCGGTGGCTGCCGAGGGTGGCCAGGTAGCCGACCGCCTCGACGAGGTTGGTCTTCCCCTGCCCGTTGGGGCCGACGAAGGCGGTGACGCCCGGGTCGAGGGGCACCTCGACCCGGGCGTACGAGCGGAAGTCGGCCAGCGACAGATGCGTGACGTGCATGATCGTGCGCCGACCTTCCGGGTGTTCGTCCCTCGGGCGCCCGGCCCTCGGGTACTGCCTACTTCTTCTCGACCGCGTGTCCGCCGAACTGGTTGCGCAGCGCGGCGATCATCTTCATCTGCGGCGAGTCGTCCTGGCGGGACGCGAACCGCGCGAAGAGGGAAGCCGTGATCGCGGGCAGCGGCACCGCGTTGTCGATCGCCGCCTCCACAGTCCAGCGTCCCTCACCGGAGTCCTGTGCATAACCCCGGAGCCCGTCCAGGTGCTCGTCGTCGTCGAGCGCGTTGACCGCCAGGTCGAGCAGCCAGGAACGGATCACCGTGCCCTCCTGCCAGGACCGGAAGACCTCGCGGACGTTCTCCACGGAGTCGACCTTCTCCAGCAGCTCCCAGCCCTCGGCGTAGGCCTGCATCATCGCGTACTCGATGCCGTTGTGGACCATCTTCGCGAAGTGGCCCGCGCCCACCTTGCCGGCGTGCACGGCACCGAAGTCGCCCTCCGGCTTGAGGGCGTCGAAGACCGGCTGCACCTTGGCGACGTCGTCCGCGTCGCCGCCGTACATCAGCGCGTAGCCGTTCTCCAGGCCCCACACGCCGCCGGAGACACCGCAGTCCACGAAGCCTATGCCCTTGGCGGCCAGCTCCCCGGCGTGCTTCTCGTCGTCCGTCCAGCGGGAGTTGCCGCCGTCCACGACGACGTCACCGGGCTCCAGCAGCTCGCCGAGCCGGTCGACGGTGGCCTGGGTGGCCTCGCCGGCCGGGACCATCACCCACACCACGCGCGGTGCGCTGAGCTTGCCCACAAGCTCTTCCAGGCTGTGGACGTCGGCGAGGTCCGGATTGCGGTCGTATCCGACGACGGTGTGGCCCGCGCGGCGGATCCGCTCGCGCATGTTGCCGCCCATCTTGCCGAGGCCGACGAGACCGAGCTCCATCAGTTGCGTTCCTTAGGTGTGCGAGGTGGCAAGGCGGCACCTCCGTACCCGCCGGATGCGTGCCGCGGCACTTTCGTACCCGAGCCGAGCCTAAACCCGGACGGCCGTGCACAGCTGTGGGCATACGCGCTCAGACGTACGCCCCCACCTGCACATTCGTCCCCAGCCTGTGGACGGCCACCGACTCCGCCACCTCCGGACGCCCGGCTCAGCCGCTCAGTCGCACCGGCATGATCAGGTACTTGTACGCCTCGTCCGCCTCGGCGTCCACCGCGGGCCTGCCGCTGAGCAGCGCCGGCTTCGTGGACGTCGTGAAGGACAGCTGGGCGACCGGGGAGTCGATGGCGCTCAGACCGTCCAGCAGGAAGGTCGGGTTGAAGGCGATCGAGATGTCGTCGCCCTCCAGCTGGGCGTCGACCCTTTCCACAGCCTGTGCGTCGTCGCTGGAACCGGCCTCCAGGATCAGCACGCCCTGCTCGAAGCTGAGCCGCACCGGGGTGTTCCGCTCGGCGACCAGGGCGACGCGCTTGACGGCCTCCACGAAGGGGGCGGTCTCGATCACGGCGACGCTGTTGAACTCGGTCGGGAACAGCGTCTTGTACTTCGGGAGGTCACCCTCCAGCAGACGCGTCGTCGTCCGGCGGCCCGCGCCCTCGAAGCCGATCAGACCCTCGCCCGCGCCGGAGCCGGACAGCGCCAGGATCACCTGGTCACCGCTGGTCAGCGCCTTGGCGGTGTCCTGGAGCGTCTTGGCGGGCACCAGGGCGACCGCGGAGATGTCCGGGTTCTCCGGCTTCCACAGGAACTCGCGGACCGCGAAGCGGTAGCGGTCGGTGGACGCCAGCGTCACCGAGTCGCCCTCGATCTCGATGCGCACACCGGTCAGCACGGGCAGCGTGTCGTCACGGCCCGCGGCGATCGCCACCTGCTGCACGGCCGAGGCGAAGACCTCGCCGGGGACCGTGCCGGTGGCCTCCGGCATCTGCGGCAGCGCCGGGTACTCCTCCACCGGCAGGGTGTGGAGGGTGAACCGCGAGGATCCACACACCACCGTCGCCCGTACACCGTCTGTGGAAATCTCCACCGGCCGGTTGGGCAGGGCGCGGGAGATGTCGGCGAGCAGACGGCCCGAGACGAGGACGGTGCCCTCCTCCTCGATCTCCGCCTCCACGGACACCCGCGCCGAGACCTCGTAGTCGAAGCTGGACAGGCTCAGCTGCCCCTCCTCGGCCTTCAGCAGCAGGCCCGCGAGGACCGGCGCCGGCGGACGGGCCGGGAGGCTGCGGGCCGCCCAGGCCACTGCCTCCGCGAGTACGTCGCGTTCCACCCGGATCTTCACTGTTGCCGCCTCCTGCTGTTGCCGGCGCTGCTCGCCCTGCTTCGCCTTCGTCGTCTGACCGGTGTCGTGTGCCGCTGTGGGGGGCAGAACACCGGGGACCAGTCTGACGCACCCCACTGACAGTAGGTGCCGTTCGGGGTCAAGTCGTGACGGGGTGCGGTCGGGCTCGAGAGGGCGAGTTGTGCACAGGACCCACTTCGAAACGGATTCCGCTCTCTCTCTAGTCGTCAGTAGTAGTAGGGCCTGTGGATACCGTGGATAACCTCGTTTGCCCAGGTCAGAGCAGGAATTTTGTCCACGGGTCCTGTGGGCGGAGCCGGTGGACAACCGGGCGTATCTGTGGAGAACAGAAAGTTCTGCACACACCGTGCACAGGAAGAGGCGACTTCTCCCCAGAGCCGTCCCCAGCTTTGGCCCCGTTTCCCACAGCCCCACCCGGCAGCCCGGTGTGACGCCTTTCACTCGACGCGGTGACAGGGCGCGTCACGTTGCCGAACAGTGGACAGGCATGTGGAGAAGCTGGGGATCACTGGGGACAACCGCCTCCAGCCTGTGGGTTGCCCGTGGACAACTGCATGCACAGCCTGTGGATCATTTTTTCGTCCACAGCCTGTGGAGATCGTTCGTCCACGAATCCACAGGGAGCTGACCTGCCCTGATGATCCCTCACCAGCCTGGCCTGTGGACAGGATCGGGACAACTTCCCAGTCCCCAAGGTGTGGACGGAAAAAATCCGCCGAATCTGTGGAGGAAGCCCGTAACCCGGCAGGTATTCGAACATCGGCCAGGACAGCCGTACGAGCCCGGGAGCGGGTGTGAGCCCGCGAGGCCATGCGAAAGGCGCCCCCGGGGAGTCCGGAGGCGCCTCGTGGCCGGTGCCGACGGCGGCCGGCCCTTCTTGATGCGGTTGCTCAGCCGTTCTTGATGCGGTTGGTCAGCTCGGTCACCTGGTTGTAGATGGACCGCCGCTCCGCCATCAGATTGCGGATCTTGCGGTCGGCGTGCATCACCGTGGTGTGGTCCCGGCCGCCGAACAGCGCGCCGATCTTCGGCAGCGAGAGGTCCGTCAGCTCGCGGCACAGGTACATGGCGATCTGCCGGGCCGTGACCAGCGCCCGGCCGCGCGAGGTGCCGCACAGGTCCTCGACGGTGAGGCCGAAGTAGTCGGCGGTCGCGCCCATGATGGCCGTGGACGTGATCTCGGGAGCCGAGTCCTCGCCGCCGGGAATCAGGTCCTTCAGGACGATCTCGGTCAGGCCCAGGTCGACCGGCTGCCGGTTGAGCGACGCGAACGCCGTCACCCGGATCAGGGCCCCCTCCAGCTCGCGGATGTTGCGCGAGATCCGGGAGGCGATGAACTCCAGCACCTCGGGCGGGGCGTTGAGCTGTTCCTGCACCGCCTTCTTGCGCAGGATCGCGATGCGCGTCTCCAGCTCCGGCGGCTGGACGTCGGTGATCAGCCCCCACTCGAAGCGGTTGCGGAGCCGGTCCTCCAGCGTCACCAGCTGCTTGGGCGGCCGGTCGCTGGAGAGCACGATCTGCTTGTTGGCGTTGTGGAGGGTGTTGAAGGTGTGGAAGAACTCCTCCTGCGTCGACTCCTTGTCCGCGAGGAACTGGATGTCGTCGACGAGCAGGATGTCCATCTCGCGGTACCGCTTGCGGAAGCTGTCGCCCTTGCCGTCGCGGATGGAGTTGATGAACTCGTTGGTGAACTCCTCCGAGCTCACGTAGCGCACCCGGGTGCCCGGGTAGAGACTGCGCGCGTAGTGCCCGATGGCGTGCAGCAGGTGGGTCTTGCCCAGTCCCGACTCCCCGTAGATGAAGAGGGGGTTGTAGGCCTTCGCGGGTGCCTCGGCGACGGCGACGGCCGCCGCGTGGGCGAAGCGGTTCGAGGCGCCGATGACGAAGGTGTCGAAGAGGTACTTCGGGTTCAGGCGCGCGGTCGGCTCGCCGGGGCCGGTGGCCGGCGCGGGCTGTGCGGCCAGCGGGCCGGGCGCTCCGGTGGCGGGTCCGGGACCGACAGGACCGCCGCGGTGGACGTGCCCGGATCCGGCCGGCGGCTCGGGCAGCTCACGGCGCGGGCCGCGCTGCTCGTACTCCCCGCGCTGCTGGTCGTAGTCGCCCCGCTGCTGCTCGTACTCGCCGCGTGGAGGGTCGTAGTCGCCGCGCTGCTGCTCGTAGTCGTTCCGCTGCTGGTCGTACTCCCCGCGCGGGGATTCGTACGACGGGCGTTCCGGGGGCTTCGGGCGGTAGTCCTGCTGGTAGGCGTTGTGCGACTCGTGGGGGTACGGCGAGGACTCCTGGCCGTACGGCTCCTGCGCCGGCGAGGCGTAGGGGTCCCGTTCCGGGAAGCCGAGGCGCTGCTGCTGCCAGCCGTAGTCGTCCTGCTGCGGGGGACGGGGCCAGGAGCCGGGCTCGGGGCGCTGGTACTCCTGCGGATAGGCGGGCCGGGCGGTGGGCAGCTGGTCGCCGCGGTTGCGGCCGTACCCCTCGTACTCGTCGCGGTACTCCTCGCGGCCGCCCTGTCCCTGCCCCTGGGCGGGGAGCTCGGGCTCCTCGTAGCGGGGCTGGGGACGGGAGGGCGGGGTCTGGGGTGCCTGCGGGGCGGGTCCCGCGGGTTCGCCCACGGTGTCGTCGACGGTGATCGCGATGCGGATCGGGCGGCCGCATTCGCGGCTCAGGGTCTCGCTGACGACGGGGGCGAGACGGCCCTCCAGTACGCCCTTCGCAAATTCGTTCGGTACGGCGAGCAGGGCGGTGTCGGCGACCAGCGCGAGCGGCTGACAGCGCCGGATCCAGTGCTCGTCCTTCGACTCGACGCCCTGCCCGCGTCCGTCTCCGAGGAGTTGCTCCAGTACGCGTGGCCACACTGCGGCAAGATCGGCAGGTACGTCAGCCACAGGGCACGCTCTCTCACGAGTCCCTCGAAGGTGTGATTCGGGGACGGGTCGGGATGAAACTCGGGTGGGGCAGGGATAAGGGAACGAATCGGAGTCCAGTCACGGTAGTCAGCGCGACGGGTAGGGTTCAAGTTGTTGTCCCCAGCCTGTGGACAAGTGTCTCCCGGTCACCGCTGGTTTGACCGAATGGCGCAGTCGCACGTACCGTAACCAGGTCGAGTTGTCGATGGCTGCTGCCGCCTGCCTCCGATGGGCACAGGTCACGTCCAAGGTGATCGAAAAGCGGTGCACTCGGGCGTAACGCGAGCTACTCGTGGGCGCACGGTGACAGCCAGGACGGCACCCCGCCAACACCCGAATCTTTCTGGAGCCCCCGAGTGAGCAAGCGCACCTTCCAGCCGAACAACCGTCGCCGCGCGAAGACCCACGGCTTCCGGCTGCGTATGCGTACCCGTGCCGGCCGCGCGATTCTCGCGACCCGCCGCAGCAAGGGTCGCGCCCGTCTGTCCGCCTGATCCCGGTCAGGTCATGACATCGTGCTGCCCACCGAGAACCGGCTGAGGCGGCGCGAAGACTTCGCGACCGCGGTACGACGGGGCCGCCGGGCAGGCCGCCCGGCCCTCGTCGTCCACCTTCGAAGCGGTGCCACGGACCCGCACGCGCCTGGGGAGAGCGCTCCCCGGACACGTGCGGGTTTCGTCGTGAGCAAAGCCGTCGGTGGCGCGGTCGTGCGCAACAAGGTGAAGCGCAGACTTCGTCACCTGATGCGCGACCGGATCGACCTGTTGCCCCCCGGTAGCCTGGTAGTCGTACGAGCGCTGCCCGGTGCGGGTGACGCCGACCATGCACAGCTGGCCCGAGACCTGGACGCCGCCCTGGCGCGGCTACTGGGAGGGGGCGCGCGATGAAGTACCCGCTGCTGGCTCTGATCAAGCTCTACCAGTGGACGATCAGTCCGCTGCTGGGGCCGGTGTGCAAGTACTACCCGTCGTGTTCCCACTACGGCTACACGGCCATCGACCGGCACGGAGCCATCAAGGGCACGGCACTCACCGCCTGGCGCATCCTGCGGTGCAATCCGTGGTCGCTGGGCGGTGTGGACCATGTTCCGTCGCGCAAGCGCCCGCGGTGGCACGAAATGCTGCGGGCCGCCTGGCGGGCACGCAAGGGCGGGACCTCCGCCGCCGAACCGGCCACCGAAGGACGGCCTGCTCATCCGAGCCCGTCCGAGCCTTCGGGCCCGGCCGCAGAGACCTCGCCCCATGCCCAAGGAGCATGATTAGTGGACACGATTGCCAGCCTCTTCAGCTTCATCACCTGGCCCGTCTCCTGGGTCATCGTCCAGTTCCACACGGTGTACGGGGCGATCTTCGGACCTGACACCGGATGGGCCTGGGGCCTGTCCATCGTGTCCCTGGTGATCCTCATCCGTATCTGCCTGATCCCGCTCTTCGTGAAGCAGATCAAGGCGACGCGCGGGATGCAGACGCTCCAGCCGGAGATGAAGAAGATCCAGGAGCGCTACAAGAACGACAAGCAGCGTCAGTCCGAAGAGATGATGAAGCTGTACAAGGAGACGGGTACCAACCCGCTCTCCTCGTGCCTTCCCATCCTGGCGCAGTCCCCGTTCTTCTTCGCCCTGTACCACGTGCTCAACGGCATCGCCTCCGGCGACACCATCGGCGCGGTCAACCAGGACCTGCTGGAAAGCGCCCAGAAGGCGCACATCTTCGGGGCCCCGCTGGCCTCCAAGTTCTTCAGCAGCGAGAGCGAGGTCGCCGCCCTCAGCGCCTCCCTGACCGACGTCCGGGTCGTCACCGCGATCATGATCGTGCTGATGTCGGCCTCGCAGTTCTTCACCCAGCGCCAGCTGATGACGAAGAACGTCGACACCACGGTGAAGACGCCGTTCATGCAGCAGCAGAAGATGCTGATGTACGTCTTCCCCGTCATGTTCGCCGTCTTCGGTGTGAACTTCCCCGTCGGTGTCCTCGTCTACTGGCTGACCACGAACGTGTGGACCATGGGCCAGCAGATGTACGTCATCCGGAACAACCCGACGCCCGGCTCCAAGGCGCAGGCCGCCTACCTGGAGCGTCTGCACAAGAGCGTCACCGAGCACGGCAGGACTCGCCGCCGGGGCGAGAAGGCCATCGTGAAGGCCATCGTCGCCAAGGGCCGGGACCGCAACGAGGCCGAGCGCAAGTTCATCAACGGTCTGAACAAGGCGGGCATGGCGGCGCAGGCCGACGGCACCGTGGTCAAGAACGACGCCGCGGTCGCCGCCCAGAGCGCGGACGGCTCGACCGTGACGACCACGGGCCAGCCCAAGCGCCAGCAGCCGAAGCGGCAGAGCAAGTCCCAGCGCCAGGCCAAGCCCGCGGGTGAGGCCGAGCCGAAGACGTCGCTGACCAAGTCGGACGAGCCGGACCAGCCGGAGGACGCCAAGCCGGCCGGCAAGCAGGACACCAAGCCTGCCGCCGGTGCCAAGAAGCCGCCTCAGAAGTCCGGTGGCGGCGGCCGCAGCAAGGCCCAGTCCGGACAGCGCAAGGGCCCGCAGCGGCCCAAGTCCCCGTCGAAGAAGTAAGAAGGAGTCCATCCCGTGACGGAAGGCACCACCTCCGCCGCTGCCGAGGGTGCAGACACCCTCACTCGCCTCGAGCAGGAGGGCGAGATCGCCGCGGACTACCTGGAGGGTCTGCTCGACATCGCCGACCTCGACGGCGACATCGACATGGACGTCGAGGCCGACCGTGCCTCCGTCTCGATCATCAGCGACAGCAAGAGCAGGGACCTGCAGAAGCTGGTCGGCCGGGACGGCGAGGTGCTGGAGGCTCTGCAGGAGCTGACGCGCCTGGCCGTGCACCGGGAGACCGGCGACCGCAGCCGGCTGATGCTCGACATCGCGGGTTACCGGGCGAGCAAGCGCGCCGAGCTGTCCGAGCTGGGTGCCAAGGCCGCGGCCGAGGTCAGGAGCAGCGGCGAGTCCGTGCGCCTGAAGCCCATGACGCCCTTCGAGCGCAAGGTCGTGCACGACGCGGTCAAGGCCGCTGGACTGCGCAGCGAGTCCGAGGGCGAGGAGCCGGAGCGCTTCGTCGTCGTACTTCCCGCCTGATCGGTCCCCTCTCGTTCTCCGGCCCCGTCTGTTGCGCAGGCGGGGCCGAGTTTTTGTCAGCCTGATAGTTCTGGTGGTTCTGGTACCGGCGCCCGGTGCGCCGGCGCCGTACGGAAGGACGGTCCCCCGTGTCGGAGGCAGCGGAGCTCCCCCCTGTACCCGAGCAGGCGCGTGATGTGTTCGGTGATCGCTACGCGGACGCGGTCCGCTATGCGGAACTGCTCGCCGATGCGGGGGTGAAGCGCGGTCTGATCGGCCCGCGCGAAGTGCCCCGGCTCTGGGAGCGGCACCTGCTGAACTGCGCGGTGCTCTCGGAGGTCGTGCCCGAGGGAGTGACGGTGTGCGACGTCGGCTCGGGAGCCGGCCTGCCCGGCATCCCGCTCGCGCTGGTGCGGGAAGACCTGAAGATCACTCTCCTTGAGCCGCTGCTGCGCCGCACCAATTTCCTGACCGAGGTCGTGGAGCTGCTGGGGCTGGACCATGTCACCGTGGTGCGTGGTCGGGCCGAGGAGGTCATGGGCAAGCTGCCACCGGTGCACGTGGTGACGGCGCGCGCCGTGGCGCCGCTGGACCGTCTCGCCACCTGGGGCATCCCGCTGCTGCGCCCGTACGGGGAGATGCTCGCACTCAAGGGGGACGCGGCCGAGGAAGAGCTGAAGGGCGCGACCGCGGCGCTGAGCAAGCTCGGGGCCGAGGAGACGTCCATCCTCCACGTCGGCGAGGGTGTGGTGGACCCCATGTCCACTGTGGTGCGGGTCGAGGTCGGTGAGAGCCCCGGTGGCGTGCGCTTCGCTGCCAAGCGGGCCAAGGCCGCGCGGACCGGACGGACGCGCCGGCGTCGCGGATAGCGGTCCGAGACGGTTCACGGCGGCGGTGATGGTCCGTCGTGCTTCGGGCCGTCGTGCTTCGGGTCGTCGTACTCCACACAAGCTGCCCTGCCTGTGCGTGCCGGAGTGTCGCGGCAGTTCGGCATAGGCTGCTGTGCATCGTGTTTCACGTGAAACGTCGCTCACTGCTGCACGGCATCATCAGCCGCGGCCGCGCCGCGGCCGATCCCCGCGACCGAAAGCCTCTCGGGTCGCTCGGAGAGGGAACGGAGTTGTCCACAGAGGTGGATTTCTCCACAGAAGACCAGGCCTCACTGGTTCATGACCCCGAAGGCATGGGAGGCTCTGTTCATAGCGAGCCTGAAGTCGAGGAGAGTGAATCCTTGCGGTCCGACGCCAATATCGCGGGACCGATGACCGATCCGGTCCCCGGCCCCCGTACCGAGTCGATGGGGGCGGATGTTTCACGTGAAACACCGCCTCCGATGGACGACACTCCGATCGGTCGAGCTGCTCAACTGGCGGTGGAGGCTCTGGGCCGCGCCGGCGAGGGGCTGCCACGGCCCGAGCAGACCCGGGTCATGGTCGTGGCGAACCAGAAGGGCGGTGTGGGCAAGACGACGACGACCGTCAACCTTGCCGCATCACTCGCACTGCACGGTGCGAGAGTCCTGGTCGTCGACCTCGACCCGCAGGGCAACGCCTCCACCGCTCTCGGTATCGACCATCACGCCGATGTTCCCTCCATCTACGACGTGCTGGTCGAAAGCCGCCCGCTCTCGGAAGTGGTCCAGCCGGTTCCCGACGTCGAGGGACTGTTCTGCGCGCCCGCCACGATCGATCTCGCCGGTGCGGAGATCGAGCTGGTCTCCCTGGTGGCGCGCGAGAGTCGGCTCCAGCGGGCGATCGCGGCATACGAACAGCCGCTGGACTACATCCTCATCGACTGCCCGCCCTCTCTCGGTCTGCTGACGGTCAACGCGCTCGTCGCGGGCCAGGAGGTACTGATCCCGATCCAGTGCGAGTACTACGCGCTGGAAGGACTGGGACAGCTGCTGCGTAACGTCGACCTGGTTCGGGGACACCTCAACCCCACGCTGCATGTCTCGACGATCCTGCTCACCATGTACGACGGCCGGACGCGGCTCGCGTCGCAGGTCGCGGACGAGGTGCGCAGCCACTTCGGCGAGGAGGTGCTGCGGACGAGTATTCCTCGCTCCGTCCGTATCTCCGAGGCCCCGAGTTACGGGCAGACGGTACTGACCTACGATCCAGGATCAAGTGGAGCCCTCTCCTACCTGGAGGCGGCCCGTGAGATCGCGCTGAAGGGCGTGGGCGTCGCCTACGACGCGACCCATGCCCATATCGGCGCTCAGAATGATCCGAGCATGGTGGAGGGGATCCAGTGAGTGAGCGACGGAGGGGGCTGGGTCGTGGACTGGGCGCACTGATCCCCAACGCCCCGACGGAGAAGTCGGTTGCCTCGGCGGCATTGGGAAGTGCGGCCGCCGCGTCCACTGCGGCAGTGCCCCCGCTGCCGAGCGAGCGAGGAGTGGCGGCCGCGAAGGTGGCCACGCTGCCGCATGTTTCACGTGAAACAGAAGCGTCGGCGACCTCTCACGGTGCTGAAGGGCTTCGACCCCCCATGGGGGCGCACTTCGCCGAGGTGCCTCTCGACGCCATCACGCCGAACCCGAAGCAGCCGCGCAAGGACTTCGACGACGACGCACTGGCCGAGCTTGTCACGTCCATCAGGGAGGTCGGCCTCCTCCAGCCTGTGGTCGTGCGGCCGACGGAGCCCGGGCGCTATGAGCTCATCATGGGTGAGCGCCGCTTCCGTGCCTGCCGAGAGCTGGAACTGGACGTCATTCCGGCGATCGTGCGGGCGACGGAGGACGAGAAGCTCCTCCTCGACGCACTCCTGGAGAACCTGCACCGCGCACAGCTGAACCCGCTGGAGGAGGCGTTCGCCTACGACCAGCTGCTGAAGGACTTCAACTGCACGCACGACCAGCTGGCGGATCGCATCGGTCGCTCCCGTCCGCAGGTGTCCAACACGCTGCGGCTGCTGAAGCTTTCCCCGAAGGTGCAGAACCGCGTAGCGGCGGGAGTGCTCTCCGCGGGGCACGCGCGGGCGCTGCTGTCCGTGGACGACCCGGAGGAGCAGGACCGCCTGGCCCATCGCATCGTGGCCGAAGGGCTCTCGGTGCGGTCGGTCGAGGAGATTGTGACCCTGATGGGTTCCCGGCCCCAGAAGCCGCAGCGAGCCAAGGGGCCGCGAGCCGGATCGCTGGTGTCCCCGGCGCTGTCGGACCTCGCGACGCGACTCTCGGACCGCTTCGAGACGCGGGTGAAAGTCGATCTGGGACAGAAGAAGGGCAAGATCACCGTGGAGTTCGCCTCCATGGAGGACCTGGAGCGGATCCTCGGCAGCCTCGCCCCCGGTGAGGGCCCCGTGCTGCAGAAGAGCCTCGTCGAGGACGAAGACGAGGACGTCACGTCCTGATGCCCAGCTAGCGAAACCTCGGGGTGTGCTTTGGCTCCCTTCAGGGCGGGCCGTGTTCCGGTGCTTACCGGAACACGGCCCGCCCTTTGCTTTGCGCCGGTGTCTAGGCCACGGCATCGTGGATACGATGCGGTCAGGCTTTGTCACCTGGCAGTACCTCTGAGAGGAAGGCAGGGGCCATGCGCATGATGAGCCGCACCGAACTGGTGAGCGCCGGCTTGGGGCTGGGCGCGGTCGGCGGCTTCATCGGCAGTCTGCTCAGGGAACGGAGCGCTCTGACAGCCGCCCGAGATGCGGCAGGCGAAGGAAGCGAGGAACAGCCTTCATGGGGCGCCGGCTCGTACCGCTCACGCTGGACAACCTTCAGGACCTTCCCCAGCGCTGTCGCTCGTGCGTCTTCTGGGAGCTGGACCCCGTCAGCGGCGAGGCCGCGGTAGAGGCGGGCAGGCCCGCCCTGGAGAAGGAGTCCTGGATCTCCGCCGTCCTGCTGGACTGGGGGTCGTGCGGCCGGGTGGTCTACGTCGACGATGTGCCGGTGGGCTTTGTGCTCTACGCCCCGCCCGCGTATGTGCCGCGTTCGGCGGCATTCCCCACCAGCCCGGTCTCACCGGACGCGGTCCAGTTGATGACCGCGATGGTGATGCCGGGGTATCAGGGTCAGGGTTTGGGCCGGGTGATGGTCCAGACGGTCGCCAAGGATCTGCTGCGGCGGGGCTTCAAGGCGATCGAGGCGTTCGGGGACGCCCGCTGGAAGGAGCCCGCCTGTGTTCTGCCGGCGGAGCATCTGCTGGCGGTGGGCTTCAAGACGGTCCGGCCGCATCCCAGACATCCGCGCCTGAGACTGGATCTCCGGTCCACGCTGTCCTGGAAGGAAGACGTGGAGATGGCACTGGACCGCCTGCTCGGCGCGGTGCCGAAAGAACCGGTGTTGCGTCCGCTGTAGCGGCGGACCGGAAGCGGTGCACATATGAAGGGGCCGACCCGTTCGGGTCGGCCCCTTCATGTTTCACGTGAAACGTCAGTCGCGCTCGTCAGTCGGCGATGAAGGCCTCGAGGTCGCGGACGATCGCGGCCTTCGGCTTGGCGCCGACGATGGTCTTGGCGACCTCGCCGCCCTGGTAGACGTTCAGGGTCGGGATGGACATGACGCCGTACTTGGCAGCCGTACCCGGGTTCTCGTCGATGTTCAGCTTGACGATCTCGATCTTGTCGCCGTACTCGGCGGCGATCGCCTCGAGGGACGGCGCGATCTGGCGGCACGGACCGCACCAGGCGGCCCAGAAGTCCACCAGGACGGGCTTGTCGTTCTTGAGGACGTCCTGCTCGAAGGAGTCGTCGGTCACATGCTTCAGGGTGCCGGCCACGGCGGGCTCCTTAAGTGGTTGGTGCGGGGGATGGATGGTCAGACGGCGGTCTTCTCGGGCTCCGCCTTGTCCTCGTCGCTGAGGGCGGCGAGGAAGCGCTCGGCGTCGAGAGCGGCGGAGCAGCCGGTGCCCGCGGCGGTGATCGCCTGGCGGTAGGTGTGGTCGACCACGTCACCGGCGCCGAAGACTCCCGTCAGGTTGGTGCGGGTCGAGGGCGCGTCGACCTTCAGGTAGCCCTCCGGGTCCAGGTCGAGCTGCCCCTTGAAGAGCTCGGTGCGCGGGTCGTGGCCGATCGCAATGAACAGGCCGGTCACCGGCAGGTCCGAGAGTTCGCCGGTCTTCACGTTGCGCAGCTTCAGACCGGCGAGCTTCTGGTCACCCTGGACCTCGGCGACCTCGCTGTCCCAGACGAACGTGATCTTGGGGTCGGCGAAGGCGCGCTCCTGCATCGCCTTCGAAGCCCGCAGGGTGTCCCGGCGGTGGACGATCGTCACGGACTTCGCGAAGCGGGAGAGGAACGTCGCCTCCTCCATCGCGGTGTCGCCGCCGCCGATCACGGCGATGTCCTGGTCCTTGAAGAAGAAGCCGTCACAGGTCGCGCACCAGGAGACACCGCGGCCGGACAGGGCGTCCTCGTTGGGCAGCCCGAGCTTGCGGTGCTGGGAGCCCGTGGTGACGATGACGGCCTTGGCCCGGTGGACCGTTCCCGCGGTGTCGGTGACGGTCTTGATCTCGCCGCCGAGGTCGACGGCCACGACGTCGTCCGGGATCAGCTCGGCACCGAAGCGCTCGGCCTGGGCTCGCATGTTGTCCATGAGCTCGGGGCCCATGATGCCGTCCTGGAAGCCGGGGAAGTTCTCCACCTCGGTGGTGTTCATCAGGGCTCCGCCCGCGGTGACGGCACCCTCGAACACCAGCGGCTTCAGCGACGCGCGCGCGGTGTAGAGCGCCGCCGTGTAGCCGGCGGGCCCGGAGCCGATGATGATCACGTTACGGACGTCGCTCACGGCTTCATTCCTCGTCTCTGGACTGCTTCTTCAAGGCCGGGTGGAGCTGCACTCGGAACTCTCACCCCACCTAACGGATCCTACGGGGCTCGCATTCCCACTGTGCCCGGGCACACGGGGCCAGGGCCGCTCCCCCTGGCAGGGGAGAAGGCAGGGCCGCTACGAACGCGCGTAGGAGTGCTTCAGGAGGATCTTGGCCTTGCCGACCGAGGGGTCCTCCACGCATGCGGAATCGACGATGTAGGCGGTGACCTTGGTGTCGTCGGCGGCGTCGGGCAGGACAACCAGCATCGCTTCCTTGCCCTGGTACACGCCCGGCTCCGTGGCGATCGCCGCGTCGCCGCGGCCGATGCCCCGCTGAATGCACTCGGGGACGGTCGGCTGCTTGAAGACGTGGTTCTCGGGGGTCTCGCCACCGTTCTCGGACTCCAGGTCGAAGCTGCGCGGCGTACGGGACCCGTTCTGAGCGCCGCCGTCCTCGACGAGGCCGGTGACCTTCGCCTTGAGCTGTCCCTCGGAAAAGGTGTCCGCGAGCGCGGTCTGCTGCTCGTGAGCCGTGTCGTCGGACGGGCTTCCCCCGGCCAGGGAGGACACGACGACCGATCCGAGTCCGATGGCGGCGGCAGCCACGGCTCCGAGTACGGCGATCCTTCGCCGTCCGCCTCGACGGCGGTCCTTGCGCCCGGGGCCGGTGGAGGAGGACCGGGCATGTCCTGCGGGCCGGTCGGCCGGGGTCGATGTTTCACGTGAAACAGGCGTGCCATCGGCGGTGCCGACCACGGACTCGGCTGCCAGGGCGGCCTCGATACGAGCGGCCACGTCATCCGGCATGGGGCCCGGGGCAGGAAGGGTACCGAGCAGACCGCGGATCTCCTCCAACGAGGCGCGGACGTCGGCGCAGGAAGCGCAGATCTCCAGATGCCGTCCTACGTCCGAGGCCCGGGTGGACGGCAGGACGCCCTCGGCGAGGTCGGAGATCTCCGCGACGTCCGGGTGCCCGGTCATGTCTGTCGTCGACGACGTCACGTTCGTCCACCTCCGCCCTTCACTACGGCTGGATCGCTCGGTCCCGATTCCGGCGGGCCCGCTCGCTGCGGTCCCGCTGCGGGTGGGACGGATGCCCCCTGCGTCCGGTTCCGCCCCGCGGCCGGTTCCGTCTTTCCCACGCTGCCGTCGGGCCGGAGGTGGGTGAGCAGCGGCAGGAGCCTGGCTCGGCCCCGGGCGCATCTGCTCTTGATCGTCCCGGCCGGTACGTCCAGGACGCGAGCGGCCTCCGCGACGGGGTAGCCCTGCATGTCCACCAGCACGAGAGCGGCCCGCTGGTCGGCGGGCAGGGTGCCCAGGGCTTCCAGGAGCTGGCGGTGCAGATCGTTGCGCTCGGCGGGAGCGGAGGCCGACTCGTGCGGCTCGAGCAGTTGCTCCAGGCGCTCCGTGTCGTCGACGGGTGCGGTCTTGTGCGAGGCGGCCTTGCGGGCACGGTCCAGGCAGGCGTTCACCGTGATCCGGTGCAGCCAGGTCGTGACGGCTGCCTGGCCGCGGAAGGTGTGGGCGGCCCGGTAGGCGGAGACGAGTGCGTCCTGGACGGCGTCGGCGGCCTCCTCACGGTCCCCCAGCGTCCGCAGGGCCACCGCCCAGAGCCGGTCGCGGTGACGCCGCACGAGCTCGCCGAAGGCATCGGGGTCGCCCTCGACGTGGCGGGCGAGGAGGTCCTGGTCGGTCACTCCGTCGTACCCGGCGCCCTCCGCCATCGGACCCTCCCCTCTGCGGCAGACGACCTCAGCTGGTCACCTTGATGTCGGCGACGCGGCCCCGGAACTGCCCCTCCGTCAGCGGAAGCTCGGTCAACCAGACCAGAAGGTAGCGGGTCCGCAGCTCCTTGTCCGGCTTGAGCTCCACAGTCGTGCCGTTTCCGCCGGCGACCTTCGTGTAGCCCTCGAACGACTGCGGTTCCGAGCCCGAGGCCCCGCCGGAACGGAGCTCCACCGAGGTGTCCCCGCCGAACGTGACGGTCACCTTGCCGACCTGCTGGACCTTGCCCAGGTCGACCACGAGGCCGACGCCCTGCTTCAGCCGCCCGAAGTCGGCGCTCGCGTAGTGGCTCGTCTGCCAGTAGGTGCCGGGGTCACCGTCGTAGGCCTTGCCGACGTTCTCCGGGTATTCGGACCCGTCGGAGCCGAACGGGTCGTAGTCGTGCGCCCCCGCGATGGCGATCGGCTGGCTGGCCGGCTTCTTCGGACCCTTGTCGTTGTCTCCGTCCACCGTCTGGGTCTGGTTCGGGTCGTCCGCCTTGCCACCGCGCTCCATGAGGGCGTCCGCGAGCTGCCAGCTGCCGAGACCGAGGGCGGCGATCAGCAGAGCCGAGACGCTCCACTTCAGGGCCTTGCCGGTACGGCTCTGCAACGGGGGCGGCGGAGCGGGCAGGGGCTGGGTGACACCGGGGTGCGGTGCCGGCCGCCCGTACGCGCCCTGCTGGTAGGCCGTGCGCTGGTACTGGGGCGGGGCGGTGTACGCGGGCTCCGGCGGGCGGATGCGCGGCATCTCGCCGATCGCCTTCACCAGTTCCTCCGGCGTGGTGCACGGGGACTCGTGACGGGACGCGGTGGCGCCGTCGTTGGCCAGTGCCCGCATCGCCAGCTCGGACAGGCCGCGGTGGACGCCGGCCCGTACCTGGTCCGGCGGGATCAGCCCGATGTCCTTGGGCAGCCCGGCCAGGCCGTGGGCGTCGCTCTCGTACGGCCAGCGCTGGGTGAGCGTGGCGTACAGAAGCGCGCCGATGGCCTCGGTGTCGGTGCGCTGCGGAGTGTCGGAACTGATGCCGCGCAGCGCGGCGTTCACGGCGAGCCCGCGGATCCGCCACTGGCCCGTGGACGTACGCAGGACCGCGTTGGGGTTCAGGCGCAGATGGGCGAGGCCCTCACGGTGGGCGGCAGCCATCGCCGAGGCGACCTGGCTGACCATCTGGTAGGCGTCGTAGACCTCCAGCGGCCCGGAGGCGAGGAGGGCGGTCAGCTCGGTGGCGTCGGGGAGCCATTCGTGCACGACGTAGACGAGGTCGTTGTCCTCGACGGCGTCCAGGACCTGGACGAACCGGGGGTCGCCGAGCAGGGCGGAGGAGCGTGCCGAGGCCAGAACGGAACGGGCCCTCGGGTGGTTCGCCGGGAGGAGGTGGACTCCCACGGCCCGGCGCAGCTTCTCGTCCACGGCCCGCCAACTGCTGAAACCGTCCAGGCGGGTGACGCACTCCTCGAGGCGGTAGCGTCTGGCGAGCTTGTGCCCGCTGTGCAGTTCGGGAGGCGAGGTCGTGCCGGCTTCCTCGCTCGTGGGGCTCCCCTGTGCCTCGTCGCTGTCCGTGTCCCGCTCCCGGTTGTTGGCCACCCCGTCGGCCGTGGACTGGTCCGCCTCCGCGGTCAGCGGCTCTTCACCGCTGTTGTCTGCCACGTCGACGGCAGCTGTGCTCCGTTCCGCCACCGTCGTTCCTGCCTCCCCAATCCGTGCGCGTCGGCCGACCCCGATCCGCGCGTCCGACGCCGAACCCCAATTGTGCCCACAGTCCGCCGCTATGCACGACACACGGCAGCGGGCGATGGTTGTGCGCCTACCCCGGGTCTCAACGTCCCAGGCGTCCGCGCACCATGCCGACCAGAGAGTTGACCTCCTCGATGCGCATGCGACGGGCGGCGACGAAGAAGACACCGAACAGGAGGAACCCGCCGGCCAGCAGCGCGGCGAACGATCCCACGACGCCCTGGCCGAGGGTGCGGCTGATCGCGTAGCAGGCGGCGCCACCGACCAGGGCGGCCGGTACGGACGCGATGCACAGCCGAGCGTACGTGCGCAGCACCCGGGCGCCGTCCAGGTCACCGCCCAGCCGTTTGCGCAGCCTGCGCCAGGCGACACCCACGCCGATCACGTAGGCCAGACCGTAGGAGGCCGCCATGCCGACGACGGCCCAGCGGGACGGAAGCAGGAGGTAACACAGGCCCGAGGCGGCGGCATTGACCACGGCCACGATGACGGTGTTGTAGAAGGGCGTCCGGGTGTCCTCGTAGGCGTAGAACGCGCGCAGGACGACGTACTGCACGGAGTACGGGATGAGACCGAGGCCGAAGGCCATCAGCATGTAGCCCATGTTGGTGGCCTCGCTGGTGCCGGAGGAGCCGAACATGAGCGTGCACATCGGGATGCCGAGCGCGACGAACGCGAAGGACACGGGAACGATGGCCACGGCAGTGGTGCGCAGCCCCTGGGAGATGTCGTCCCTGACTGCTCCCCCGTCCTCCTCGGCGGCCGAGCGGGAGATGCGGGGCAGCAGGGCGGCCATCAGGGAGACGGTGATGATGGCCTGCGGCAGACCCCAGATGAGCTGGGCGTTGGCGTAGGCGGCGAAGCCTGTGCCGTCGACGGGTGATGCCTTGCCCGCCGCGGTCGACAGCTGAATGACGATCATGGCGCCCGCCTGGTTGGCGAGGACGAACAGGACCGTCCACTTGGCGAGGGTGATGGCCTTGCCGAGGCCGTGACCTCTCCAGTCGAAGCGCAGCCGCAGCCGGAAACCCGTCTCCCGCAGGTACGGAATCATGGCCAGCGACTGCACGATGAGTCCGAGCAGCACCCCGATGCCGAGCAGGCGCTCGCCCTCCGGGGGGATGCTCGTGACCTTCATCCCCGAGCTTTCCGCGGTGCCGTAGACCCAGATGAACATGCCCAGGGTCACGATGATGACGATGTTGTTCAGGACCGGGGTCCACATCATCGCGCCGAACCGGCCACGGGCGTTGAGGACCTGCCCCATCACCACGTGCAGACCCATGAAGAAGATGGATGGCAGGAAGTAGCGGACGAAGGTGATTCCGACCTCGTTCGCCGCGGGGTCACTGGCGACGGGGTTGGACAGGAGCCGGATCAGCAGGGGCGCGGCCAGGACCGTGATCAACGTCAGCGCGCCCAGCGCCACCATGACGAGGGTCAGCAGGCGGTTGGCGTACGCCTCGCCACCGTCCTCGTCGTCCTTCATGGCGCGCACGAGCTGCGGTACGAACACCGAGTTGAGACCGCCGCCGACGGTGAGGATGTAGATCATCGTGGGCAGCTGGTAGGCGACCTGGAACGTGTCGCCGAGCAGGCCGACACCCAATGCCGAGACGATCAGCGCCGAGCGGACGAACCCGGTCAGCCGCGACACCATCGTGCCCGCCGCCATCACGGCGCTCGACTTCAGCAGGCCCCCGGCGCGCCCGCCCTTCTTGGGCGCGGCGGCCGACGGAGCCGCAGCGGCCGGCTCGGCCTCCTGGACGGGTGCCTCGGCCGCTTCGGGGGTGGGTGCCACCGCGTACTGGCCAGGTGCGGGCGCCGCGTACTGGCCGGGCGCCGGCGCGGGGCCGCCGTACGGACCGGGTGCCGGAGCGTTCCCGTAGGGCTGGGGCCCCTGGTGCCCGCCGTACTGTCCCGGAGCCGGTGGCGTGCCGTACTGGTCCGGTCCAGCCGCCGACCCGCCGTACGGGCCGGGCGCCGGGGCGGGCACGGCCGCCTGGTCGTCGTAGGAGGGGTGGCCCCCGCCCTGCTGCTGGTCGCGGAACAGGTGGGCGAACGCGTCCGGCTCGTGACGCTGGTCACCGGCCTGGCCGACCAGGTCGTCCACACCGACGAACTGGGTCGTCCGGGGATCGTCGCCGTACGGCAGGTACTGCGTCGGGCCCTCCGGCTCGGGGGCCGGGGTCTGGGCCCAGATGCGGGGGTCGGGGGCGTAGGGCGACTGCGCGGGCTGGGAGTACAGCGGCTGCTGCGGCGGGTACGTCCCCGGAGGCGGAGGCGGGTGGGCGGCGCGGTCGTAGAGCGCCTCGGAGACCGGGTCCTGGGCGGAGAGGTCCTGCGCCCGGTAGGGGTCCTGGTCGTAGGCGTCCTGGAGGTACATGTCCGCGGGTGGCTGCGGCGGCGTCCGGTCGGAGTCCGGCGGCGGACCCTCGGGGTGACCCGAGCCGTCCACGGCCTGACCGCGGTCACCGTCGTACGGCGCGTTCATGGTTACCCCACCTCATCGTCCCGGGCCGACCGGCCACGACATCCTCAACGGTCCACTCTCTCACCCGTGCCGGACGGGTCGGCGCTTTCCGCTGCGGTGTCCGGTGTCGGGTCACTCGGCTGCTCCGGGTCGCCTGTCCGGGCCTGTGCGCCGGACTCCTGGGTGAGACGTCCTCCGGGGGCTTCGGGGTTCTCCGGGTCGCCCTCGGAGTTCTCCGACGCCTCCGACTCCCCGGAGCCGCTCTCCTCGCCCGCCTCGGCCTGCTCGGCGGCACGCGCCGCGGCGCGCTTGCGCTGCGTGTACATCCGGAAACCGGCGAGAACGAGCAGCAGGACGCCACCACCGATGACCAGCATCACGGTGGCCGTGATCTCGGTGACCTTCACGTCGAAGGTGACGGGCTGGCCGTAGGGCCGCCCGTCCTTCGTGTAGAGCTGGGCGATCACCGTCGCCCGGCCGTTGGCCTTCGCGGACGTGGTGAACTTCACCGACTGGCTGTGGCCGCCGGAGACCGAGATCGGCTGCTCCTCGTAGTCCGCGCCGTCGATCTCGAGTCGCGTCGGGTTCGTGGAGGAGAGCCGCAGGACCAGGGGGCCGACGTCCTGCACCAGGTTGTTCTGCACCGTCACCGGGATCGTGGCGCTGCGGCCGGAGAGTTTCGTCTCCGACTTGTCGATCAGTCGGACCCGGCCGGACAGCCCGTCGAGGTATTTCTTCACTCCGTCACGGAAGGACTGTGCCTCGGCGGCCCGGCCCCGCCACGACACGGACATCTCCCGGTTCAGGGCGCGTCCGAACGGGGTCACCACCCGGGACGGGTCCGAGAGCACGACCTTGAAGCTGTCCAGGGCGTCCTGCGTCCGCGCGCTCTCCACGAAGGCCGACCGGGGCAGTTCCTTCCTGCGCAGGGCCGACGGGTAGGAGGAGGTTCCGGGAACCGCTGTGGCGGCGTCCGGGTCCGGCTTGGCGGCGGAGGCCTGCGTCAGCTTCTGGGACTCGGACCAGGTGCCGCCCTGGAGGGCCCGCAGCGCCTCGGCCATCGCACGGGCCTGACTGCCGGAGGGCATCCGCTGGGGAGCGATGACGACACTGCGCTGCTTGTCGGTCTGGAGTCCCAGGCCGAGACTCTGGGCGAGGAAACGCTGCACGGCGAGGGTGGAGGCGGAGGCCGTCGCCAGGTCGCCCTCGAACGCCGTCGACAGCCGGTCGTCCGCCACGACGGCCGTGGTGCCGCCCCCGATGGGGCGGGCTGCGGACGGCGTGTAGGGCAGACCGTTGGTCTCCTGGAGGCTGTCGCTGCGCGCGATCACCTTGTCGGCACCCGCGGAGGTGGCGACCTTGACGATCGAGCGGTCGACGGCACCTTCCACGGGCCACGCGAAGTCGGTGTTCGGCTTCACGTGGAGGATCGTCTCGACGGTGTTGTCGACGACGTCCGTGGCCTCCTTGAGCTGACTCAGGGAACCGGCGACGTCCGTGCCGTTGTGGGCCAGGGAAGCCACGTCGGGGTCGGCGAAGGGGAGGGCGACGACCTCCTTGTCGGCGACCGCGTCCTGCAGGTCGGCGAGCCACTGCTTCGCGATCGCCTGGTGGGTGCCCGCGGTGGTCCGGTCCCCGTCCCGGACGCGGTAGCTGCCCGTCATCGCGTCGACGGAGGCCAGCAGGTCCGGATCGACCACCCAGGTGACGTCGAGGTCCTTTCCGAGCGTCACCATCTGGTTCAGGCGGCCACCGGGGGAGATCTCCTTCGCCAGGTCGTCGTTGAGAAAGACCGGCGTCTGCTCCTCGTTCGGCCCCGTCTCGGCGGCCATGTGCGTCGTCGACACGAGCGGCCACAGCGCCGTGGTCCTGGTGCTGGTGCCGGCCTCGTCGGGCTGCCACGGCAGGAAGGTCCGCTGGATGCCGAGCATCCGCTCCCAGGGCTGTGCGGAGGTCTCCCCGGACAACGAGACGGCGAATTCGTAGACGCCGTCGTCGCCGAGGTGCAGGTCGTCGACCGGGACGGAGATGTTGAAGTGCTCGGCGACGCCCGGAGTGAGCTTGGAGAACTTCTCGGTGTACTTGTCGTCGATCTCCGGGGAGACGGACCCCTGGAGATCGTCGCTGTCCTTGGCGATCGCGTCGACGGAGGAGCGGGTGTCGAGCTGCGGGCCCACCCGCAGACCCACGTGAGCGTCGGTGACGGCCTGCCGGCCGTTGTTGGTCACGGTGCCCGACACGGTCACCGTGTCGCCGTCCGTGGGCGCGGACGGGGTGAGCGAGTCCACGGCCACGGCCACCGGACCCGCGCCGGTGTCGGCCCGGGCGGCGGCTTCCTCCGCGTGCGCCGTACCGGCAGCGGGCAGCTGGACCAGGCCGGCCAGCAGCGGCGCCCCGGCGAGCAGTGCCGCGGTGCGCCGGAGCCACCGGCGGGCAGGTGAGGCACTGGTCCCCTGGAAGTCTGCCGCCTCGGCCACGCGCTCGCCCGTCCCTCGTCGTGATCAGTGGTCGTCGGAATGTGCGTCCACGCATGGTAACGATGCGCGCCGAGGGGAAGTGCCGCGGTGTACGCCACAAGATCCGCGACCGGGCCGGGCTTCCCCGTATGTGCGCCTATAGAGGGAACGAGCCGGAAGTGGGGGTTTCTGGGCGTGATCAATGGAGGCGCCTGTCTCCGCCCGGGCCACGTACCCTGTTCTGTTGTGCCGAACGCCAACGAAGCCAGCCCCAGTGTCCTGCGTCAGGAGCAGCACCGCGCGGTGAGTGAGCCGCTGCGGATCGCCCCTGCCGCCGACGATCTCGCCCGACGATTCCAGGAGGCCGGGTTCTCGCTCGCCCTGGTCGGCGGCTCGGTCCGGGACGCCTTGCTCGGGCGGCTCGGAAACGACCTGGACTTCACGACGGACGCCCGCCCTCAGGACGTACTGAAGATCATGCGTCCCTGGGCGGACGCGATCTGGGAGGTCGGGATCGCCTTCGGCACCGTCGGGGGGCAGAAGGACGGCTGGCAGATCGAGGTGACCACCTACCGGTCGGAGGCGTACGACCGCACCTCGCGCAAGCCCGAGGTGTCCTACGGCGACTCCATCGAGGAGGATCTCGTCCGCCGTGACTTCACGGTGAACGCGATGGCCGTAGCGCTCCCGGAGAAGGTGTTCATCGACCCGCACGGCGGGCTCGACGACCTCGCGGCCGGCGTGCTGCGCACTCCGGGGACTCCTGAGGACTCCTTCTCGGACGACCCGCTCCGGATGATGAGGGCGGCACGCTTCGCCGCGCAGCTCGACTTCGAGGTGGCTCCCGAGGTCGTCAAGGCCATGCAGGACATGGCCGGGCGCATCGACATCGTCTCGGCCGAACGGGTCAGGGACGAGCTGAACAAGCTCGTCCTGTCCTCCCACCCGCGCAAGGGACTGACGCTGCTGGTGGAGACCGGTCTGGCCGATCGGGTCCTGCCCGAGCTGCCGGCCCTGCGGCTGGAGCGTGACGAGCACCACCGGCACAAGGATGTCTACGACCACACGCTCATCGTTCTGGAGCAGGCGATGGCGTTGGAGAAGGAGGGGCCCGACCTGACCCTCCGCCTGGCCGCCCTGCTGCACGACATCGGCAAGCCGCGCACGCGTCGCTTCGAACAGGACGGCAGGGTCTCCTTCCACCACCACGAGGTGGTGGGGGCCAAGATGACGAAGAAGCGCATGATCGCGCTCAAGTACTCCAACGATCTGGTGAGGGACGTCTCACGCCTGGTCGAACTGCACCTGCGCTTCCACGGCTACGGCACGGGCGAGTGGACGGACTCCGCCGTCCGCCGCTATGTCCGGGACGCCGGACCGCTGCTCGACCGGCTCCACAAGCTGACGCGGTCGGACTGCACGACGCGCAACAAGCGCAAGGCGTCGGCCCTCTCCCGGGCCTATGACGGCCTGGAGGAGCGGATCGCGCAGCTTCAGGAGCAGGAGGAGCTGGACGCCATCCGGCCGGATCTGGACGGCAACCAGATCATGGAGATCCTCGGAGTCCGGCCCGGTCCGGCCGTCGGGCAGGCGTACAAGCATCTGCTGGAGCTTCGCCTGGAGAACGGGCCGATGGAACACGACGCGGCGGTGGCGGCCCTGCGGGAGTGGTGGGCCCGGCACCCGGAGAACTCATGAGAACGGGCGGCACGTTTCACGTGAAACGTGCCGCCCGTCGGGTCATGTTTCACGTGAAACATGACCCGTGCAGCAAACGCGGAGGGGGAGATCCCGCTCAGACGTCACCGAGGCAGAGCAGGAACTCCTCGCCGTCACCGGTCTCGGCGTAGAAGCCGGTGGCTCCGTCGACCTTCCGGCACTCCGTCTCGGCGGTCACCGACGTGAAGTGGCCCTTCACCTTGGACAGAACCTTGCCCTCGGCGTCCGTGGCGGAGCAGTCCACGACCTCCATGCGGTCCGAGGACGACGACGCGGACTTCAGGCAGTCGCCCACGCCGGCCTGGTCGGCGTCGTCCCGGCTGGCGATGTAACCACCGACCGCCACACCCACCACGACCACCGCGATGACGATGTTCTTGATCGTCTTGAAGCTCATCTTGCGACGGGCCGGCTGCGGCGGGACCGGGGCGTACGGCACACCCTGCTGCGGGAAACCGGGCTGACCGGGCTGGCCGGCCTGCTGCGGGAAGCCCTGCTGCCCCTGGGCGTAGGGGTTCTGCCCCTGGGGCTGCTGCGGAGCCTGCGGCTGGTTCTGCGCGAACGGGTTGCCCTGAGGCGGCGGCTGGGTGGTCACTGGGGGTCCCCCTGAAATAGGTGCGTGTCGCGAACATGGCGCGAGATAAGACGCACGTAAGCTACCGGGTCGCACTGACAACTCTGTAGTCCGGTAGGGCTCTGTGTCACTGATGTGACACTGACCGGCTCTCAAACCGGGCCATAGCTGCCGCAACCCCTCCGTAGATGAGGGACACCGTCACCACCAGCGGCACCGATCGGCCGTCCGGCGGCAGCATGAGCGCGGCCACCCCCGCCGCGCCGACGAAGGCAACGTTGAAGAGCACGTCGTAGACGGAGAAGATCCGGCCGCGGAAGGTGTCCTCGACCGAGGACTGCACGACCGTGTCGGTGGCGATCTTCGCCCCCTGTGTGATCAGACCCAGCACGAACGCGACAGCGAGCAGGGGGGCCGTGGCGAACGGCAGACCCAGGGCGGGCACCAGCACGGTGGCGACCGTCGCACAGACGGCCATCCAGCGACCGGGGCCCAGTCCTCCCGCCGCCCAGGGCGTGACCACCGCGGCCGCGAAGAAGCCCGCCCCGGAGACCCCGAGCGCCAGTCCCAGCAGGGCGAGACCTTCGTCCGTGTCCGAACTCAGGGAGTACCGGCACAGCATCAGCAGCATGACCAGCAGGGCGCCGTAGCAGAACCGCATCAGTGTCATGCCCGCGAGCGCCCAGGCCGCCTCGCGGCGGGCCGGGGCGGCGAGATGGCGTACGCCCGCCACCAGGTCCCGGGCAGTGCCGGTGAGCGCCGAACTCAGCCTCGGCCGTACGAGTGCCAGGTCGGGGCCCAGCAGTTCCACTGCGATGCGCAGCGACGCCAGCGCCCCGCACAGGTAGAGGCCGGCGCCGAGCAGCACCACCGCGGCGTCGGAGTCCGAGACCACGAGACGGACGGCGAACGCGAGGCCACCGCCGGCCGTGGCGGCCAGGGTGCCGGCCGTCGGGGAGAGCGAGTTGGCGATCACCAGACGCTCGGCGTCGACGACCCGGGGCAGGGCGGCGGACAGCCCCGCGAGAACGAAGCGGTTGACCGCCGTGACGCAGAGCGCTGAGACATAGAAGAGCCAGTCGGGGACGGAGGCGATCATCAGCGCCGCCGTCACCGAGGCCAGCGCGGCGCGCAGCAGATTGCCGTACAGGAAGACCTGGCGGCGGCGCCAGCGGTCCAGGAGGACACCGGCGAAGGGGCCCACCAGGGAGTACGGGAGCAGCAGGACCGCCATCGCGGAGGCGATCGCGGCGGCCGAGGTCTGCTTCTCCGGGGAGAAGACGACATAGGTGGCGAGCGCGACCTGGTAGACGCCGTCGGCCCCCTGGGAGAGAAGGCGAACGGCGAGCAGGCGCCGGAACCCCTTCAGGCGCAGGAGGACGCGCAGGTCACGGACGACGGCCATGGGGCACAGCCTCACATACGGGAAGGGTCCCCGGGTCATGCGACCCGGGGACCCTCGGCAGACCGGGGTCAGCGGCTTCTCAGCGCTCGACCTCGCCCGCGATGAACTTCTCGACGTTGGCGCGGGCCTCGTCGTCGAAGTACTGGACCGGCGGGGACTTCATGAAGTAGCTCGACGCCGACAGGATCGGGCCGCCGATGCCGCGGTCCTTGGCGATCTTCGCGGCGCGCAGGGCGTCGATGATGACACCGGCCGAGTTCGGGGAGTCCCAGACCTCGAGCTTGTACTCCAGGTTCAGCGGGACGTCACCGAAGGCGCGGCCCTCGAGGCGGACGTAGGCCCACTTGCGGTCGTCCAGCCAGGCGACGTAGTCGGACGGGCCGATGTGGACGTTGTCCGCACCCAGGTCGCGGTCGGGGATCTGGGAGGTCACGGCCTGCGTCTTGGAGATCTTCTTGGACTCCAGGCGCTCGCGCTCGAGCATGTTCTTGAAGTCCATGTTGCCGCCGACGTTCAGCTGCATCGTGCGGTCCAGGACGACGCCGCGGTCCTCGAACAGCTTCGCCATGACGCGGTGCGTGATGGTGGCGCCGACCTGCGACTTGATGTCGTCACCGACGATCGGGACGCCCGCCTCGGTGAACTTGTCCGCCCACTCCTTGGTGCCGGCGATGAAGACCGGGAGGGCGTTGACGAACGCGACCTTGGCGTCGATGGCGCACTGGGCGTAGTACTTCGCCGCGTCCTCGGAACCGACGGGCAGGTAGCAGACGAGGACGTCGACCTGCTTGTCCTTGAGGACCTGGACGATGTCGACCGGCGCCTCGGCGGACTCCTCGATGGTCTGGCGGTAGTACTTGCCGAGACCGTCGTACGTGTGGCCGCGCTGGACCTGGACGCCGCTGTTCGGCACGTCGCAGATCTTGATGGTGTTGTTCTCGGAGGCGCCGATGGCGTCCGCCAGGTCCAGACCGACCTTCTTGGCGTCCACGTCGAAGGCGGCGACGAACTCGATGTCGCTGACGTGGTAGTCGCCGAACTGGACGTGCATCAGGCCGGGGACCTTGGCCGCCGGGTCGGCGTCCTTGTAGTACTCGACGCCCTGCACCAGCGATGCGGCGCAGTTGCCCACACCGACGATGGCTACGCGAACCGAACCCATTCCGGTTGCTCCCTGTGTGTACGAGTGAGGCCCTGACTGGGCGCTCACGTGGCGGTGTCGCCGGGCGTATCCGGCCGGGAGTCGTCTCCCGGCCGGGGCAGGCCGCCCGTCGCTCCAGATGTCGTGTCCTGTTGAGCGGTCCCCTCGGCGGCGGAACCCCTCAGGTCCCGTCCCGCCCGCTCACTCTCGATGAGCTCGTTCAGCCAGCGCACTTCGCGCTCCACGGACTCCATTCCGTGGCGCTGGAGCTCAAGCGTGTAGTCGTCGAGTCGCTCCCGGGTGCGGGCCAGGGAGGCCCCCATCTTCTCCAGGCGCTCCTCCAGCCGGCTGCGCCGGCCCTCGAGCACGCGCATGCGCACGTCACGCGACGTCTGCCCGAAGAACGCGAACCGAGCGGCGAAGGTCTCGTCGTCGTACGCGTCCGGGCCCGTCTGGGAGAGGAGCTGCTCGAAATGTTCCTTACCATCGGCCGTCAACCGGTAGACGATCTTGGCGCGGCGTCCGGTGAGGGACGCGGCGGCCTCGTCGACGTTACCGGGCTCCTCGATCAACCAGCCGTTGGTGACCAGCGTCTTGAGGCAGGGGTAGAGCGTCCCGTAGCTGAAGGCCCGGAACACTCCCAGTGACGTGTTGAGCCGTTTACGCAGCTCGTAGCCGTGCATCGGGGACTCGCGGAGCAGGCCGAGTACGGCGAACTCGAGGATGCCGGATCTCCGGCTCATCGTCGCCTCCTCTCGCCTTTATGCCGCGCTGATGTATCGACTCGATACATCAGCACGATAGAACGAGCTTCGGCGTGCGACAAGAGGTGAACTGGTGAACGGGATCACATCAGGGATTCATCGCGAGCAAGTTGCCTGATTTGAGGTGAACTTCGAGCCTCGGGGGTTTTGACGGTGCGTAGTGTGTGCGCCATGCGAACCACCGGGAACCGAGTGACGTCTGGGAGCGTCCCTGTCCCCGGTGCAGTACGGGTGAATGCGGAAGGGGCCGCATCCGTACTTCGGGGGGACCGGAAACCAGCCGCCTTTACCAGGCGCGCAAAGGTGCGCCTGCCCGAGGAGTAGTCGTTCGATGAGCGAGCACCGTCGCAAACCGCCGCCGCCGCAGGGAGGCGGACGTGCCGCGGCCCGACGCGGTCAGTCCGGCTCGTCCTCCGGCCGCCGTGCGGCACCGCGAGGCGCCACAGAGTCTCCGTCTGCCTCCTACGGTGCGCAGGACGAGGAGCGTCCGTACGGCAGCCGCGCCGAAGCGCGGCGCGCGGCGCAGCGGAGCGGGGGCGGCCGTCGCAGAGCGGCCGAGCCGGGCCGCGGTGGCCGGCGAGGGGCCCCCGGAGGCGCGACGGGGCCGGGGCGCGGCCGGGCGGCCTCGCCCGGCAAGAAGCGGATGATCGACTACCCGCGCCACGACAAGGACGGGTGGCGCCGCTGGATGCCCTCCTGGAGGCTCGCCTCCGGGCTGTGCATCGCGTTCTTCGGTTGCCTGGTCGGCGCCGCAGGCCTCGCGTACGCCATGGTGAGCGTCCCCGTCGTCGACGATTCCGCCGTGGCGCAGAACAACGTCTACTACTGGGCCGACAACACCCAGATGGTGGCCACGGGCGGTGACCGCAACCGCCAGAACGTCAACCTCTCGCAGATCCCCAAGGAGATGCGTTACGCCGTCATCTCCCAGGAGAACAAGACGTTCTACTCGGACAGCGGCATCGACCCCAAGGGCATCGCCCGCGCCGTGTTCAACATGGCCAAGGGCGGAGAGACCCAAGGTGGGTCCACCATCACCCAGCAGTACGTGAAGAACGCGATGCTGAACGACCAGTCGCAGACGGTCTCCCGCAAGGTCAAGGAGATCTTCGTCTCGATCAAGGTCGGGGCCGAAGAGCCCAAGGACAAGATCCTCGCGGGCTACCTGAACTCCGCCTACTACGGCCGCGGCGCCTACGGCATCCAGGCCGCCGCCCGCGCGTACTTCAACGTCGACGCCGTCGACCTCAACCCGGGGCAGTGCGCCTTCCTCTCGGCGATGCTCAAGGGCGCCACCTACTTCGACCCGGCGGGTTCGGTCTCGATCGACCCGGTGGGGGCCACGCCCCAGGCCAACCAGAAGCGGGCTCACTCCCAGATGCAGGACACCCTCGACAAGATGGTGGAGTACGGGCATCTGAGTCAGTCGGAACGGGCCAAGTACACCGAACTCCCCAGCACGCAGAACCCGCAGTCGAACGCGAAGCTGGGCGGCCAGATCGGCTACCTCGTCAGGCTCGCCAAGGCCTCCGTGCTCAAGAGCGGCAAGGTGTCGGAGCAGCAGCTGGAGAAGGGCGGCTACTCGATCTACACGACCTTCGACAAGAAGAAGGTCGACGAGCTCGAGAAGTCGGTGCAGAAGGTCTACAAGGACAAGATCGACCCCAAGAAGCGTCCCGAGAAGGACACGCACGTCCAGTTCGGCGGGGCGTCCATCGACACCAAGACCGGGGCGATCAAGGCCATCTACGGTGGCGAGGACGCCACCAAGCACTTCACCAACAACGCCGATGTCACCGGCGCCCAGGTCGGTTCCACGTTCAAGCCGTTCGTGCTCGCCGCGGCGATGAAGTGGGGTGTGCGCGACCCGGACCTCGGTGAGGTCCAGGCCCAGGACGAGCGCACCGTCGTCTCCCCGAAGAGCCTCTACAGCGGCAAGAACAACCTCAAGATCAACAACTATGACGGGTCGATCTGGGAGAACGAGAAGGGCGAGCAGTGGCGCCAGGAGAATGACGGCAAGGACAGCGTCGGTTCCCCGCCGGACTACAAGATCGATCTCCGTGAGGCGATGCGGGAGTCGGTGAACTCCGCCTTCGTGCAGCTCGGCATGGATGTCGGCCTGGACAAGGTGAAAGAGTCCGCCGTCGACGCGGGGCTTCTGGAGGACAGCCTGGCCGGCTCCGGCTACCCGTCCTTCTCCATCGGTGTCTCGGACCCGAGCGCCATCCGCATGGCGGGCGCGTACGCCACCTTCGCCGACAGCGGCAAGCAGCGCGAGCCGTACTCCGTCACGAAGGTGACGAACAAGGACGGTCCGATCTACACGCACAAGGTCGAGGAGAAGCAGGCCTTCACCGCGAAGGTCGCGGACAACGTCACGGACGTCCTGAAGACCGTCGTCGAGAAGGGAACGGGCACCAACGCCCAGCTGCCCGGCCGGGAGGTGGCCGGCAAGACCGGTACCACGGACGGCAACAAGTCCGCCTGGTTCGTCGGGTACACCCCGCAGCTGTCGACCGCGATCAGCATGTACCGGTACCCGGACGACGAGACCATCAAGAACCGCACGTTCCTGGAGATGTACGGAACGGGTGGTGAGGAGAAGATCCACGGCGCCTCGTTCCCGTCCACGATCTGGCAGGACTACATGTCGGACGCGATGAAGGGCATGAAGGTGGAGAAGTTCCCGGAGCCGGAGCCCATCGGCGAGGTCATCAACGACACCCCGTCGCCGACTCCCACGCCCTCCCCCTCCCCCTCGGCTTCCGAGACCGAAGAGGCCAGCCCGTCGCCGACGCCGACGCCGAGCGACACGCAGACCGCTCCCTCGCCTTCCGCGCCGACCAATACGTGCGGGGTCTTCGAGTGGAACTGCGACGACGGGGAGAACGCCGGCAACGGCAACGGGGGCAACGGCCCAGGCGGCTCGGAGGGCAGCGGATCACCCTCACCCACAACCAGCGAAACAGGGGAAGAGGGCGACAACGGAACAAGTCGCGGAAACAGCATCTGGGGCGCGAACGGTTAGCCGCACCGCCGCAAGCAGGGGTGTTTCACGTGAAACACCCGCAAGTTTCACGTGAAACAGGGGCCGCCGTATCCACGAGGGTGCGGCGGCCCCGGCCTGTCCCCAGGTGCGTACGGCAGGATGTGCCCCATGCCCAGTGCAGAATCGACGCCAGCGAGCGTGCACGAGCCGGACCCGGTGCGGCCGACCAGAGAGGACTCGGTCGCCGCGGCCGGCAGCGAGCTGATCGGCGGCCCGGTGGGTCGGCGTGCCCTGCTGGGCACGTCCTGGTGGACCCCCGTGCGGGTGATCGCACTCGTGGCGATCGGCATGTTCGTCCTCGGACTGGTCCAGAAGGCCCCGTGTTACAACGGTGCCTGGTTCTTCGGCGCCAGCTCCCAGTACACGCACGCGTGCTACTCGGACATCCCGCACCTCTATCAGGGACGCGGATTCGTCGACGGGCTCGTGCCGTACTTCGAGAAGCTCCCCGGCGACATGGAGTACCTGGAGTACCCCGTGCTGACCGGCCTGTTCATGGAGATCGCGTCCTGGCTCACGCCGGGCAGCGGCACCATCCAGGACCAGGAGCAGTGGTACTGGATGGTCAATGCCGGAATGCTGATGGTCTGTGCGGCCGTCATCGCCGTCTGCGTGGCCCGTACGCATACCCGGCGCCCCTGGGACGGTCTGCTGGTCGCCCTGGCGCCCGCCTTCGCGTTGACGGCCACCGTCAACTGGGACCTGCTGGCGGTCGCCCTGACGGCCGCCGCCCTCCTCATGTGGTCCCGGGAGCGCCCGCTGGCCTTCGGCGTGCTGCTGGGCCTGGCCACGGCCGCCAAGCTCTACCCCTTCCTGATCCTCGGCCCCCTCCTCGTCCTGTGCTGGCGTGCGGGCAAGTGGCGGGCGTTCGGAACGGCACTGGTAGGCGCGGTCGTCGCCTGGCTCGTGGTGAACCTTCCGGTGATGCTCTACGCCTTCGACGGCTGGTCGAAGTTCTACACGTTCAGCCAGGAGAGGGGCGTGGACTTCGGGTCCCTCTGGCTGCTCCTGGCCCAGAACTCCGACAACCCGCTCAGCACCGAAACCGTCAACACCCTCGCCACGCTTCTGATGCTGCTGTGCTGCGGTGCCGTCGCGGCGCTGACGCTGACCGCTCCGCGGCGGCCGCGGCTCGCGCAGCTCGCCTTCCTGATCGTCGCGGCGTTCATCCTCACCAACAAGGTCTACTCACCGCAGTACGTGCTCTGGCTGGTGCCGCTCGCCGCCCTGGCCCGGCCCAAGTGGCGGGACTTCCTGATCTGGCAGGCGTGCGAGGTGGCCTACTTCCTCGGCATCTGGATGTATCTCGCCTACACCACCAGCGGCGACGCCCACAAGGGACTGCCGACGGACGGCTACCACTGGGCCATCGGCCTGCACCTGTTGGGGACGCTGTTCCTCTGTGCCATGGTCGTGCGCGACATCCTGAGGCCGGACCGGGACCCGGTGCGGCGGACGGGCGACGACGACCCGTCGGGCGGGGTGCTGGACGGCGCGGAGGACGTCTTCGTCCTGGGCCCGGCGGCCCGGACCGAGCCGCCCGCGGCCCATCACGAGGAGACACGGGTGCACTGGGGCAGGAGCCGGCAGCCGGGCAGTTCGCTCTGAGTGAACGCGCGAAAGGCCGTACCCGAGGGCCACAGGACCCCGGGTACGGCCTTTCGCGTCCTGCGGACGCTCGCTAGCGGTCGAGGATGCGGTCGAACTGCGTGGTGGTGTGCCGCAGATGCGCCACCAGCTCGTCCCCCACCTTGGGCTCCGCCGCGTCCGAGGGAACGAACAGGATCGACACCTGCATGTGCGGCGGCTCAGCGAACCAGCGCTGCTTGCCGCTCCAGACGAACGGGGAGAGGTTGCGGTTGACCGTGGCGAGACCGGCCCGGGCGACGCCCTTGGCGCGCGGCATCACGCCGTGCAGCGCCTTCGGGGCCTCCAGCCCCACCCCGTGCGACGTACCGCCCGCCACGACCACCAGAAAGCCGTCGGAGGCCGCCTTCTGCTGCCGGTAGCCGAAACGCTCCCCCTTGGCGACGCGCGTGACGTCCAGGACGGCGCCGCGGTACTCGGTGGCCTCGTGGTCCCCCAACCACAGCCGGGTGCCGATGCGGGCGCGGAAGCGGGTCTGCGGGAACTGCTGCTGGAGCCGGGCCAGCTCGTCGGCCTTGAGATGGCTGACGAACATGGTGTGCAGCGGGAGCCGGGCGGCGCGCAGCCGGTCCATCCAGCCGATGACCTCCTCGACGGCGTCCGAGCCGTCGGTGCGGTCCAGGGGCAGGTGGATGGCGAAGCCCTCCAGCCGGACGTTCTCTATGGCGGCGTGCAGCTGCGGCAGGTCCTGCTCGCTGATGCCGTGCCGCTTCATCGAGGACATCACCTCGATGACCACGCGCGCGCCCACCAGGCCGTACACGCCGTCGATGGACGACACCGAACGCACCACCCGGTCGGGCAGCGGAACGGGTTCCTCACCGCGGCGGTACGGGGTGAGGACCAGCAGGTCACCCCCGAAGAAGTCCTTGATGCGAGCGGCCTCGTAGGTGGTGCCGACGGCCAGTACGTCCGAGCCCAGCCGCGTGGCCTCCTCCGCCAGCCGCTCGTGACCGAATCCGTAGCCGTTGCCCTTGCAGACCGGGACCAGCCCGGGGAACTGCTCCTGCACGTGCTTGTGGTGCGCCCGCCAGCGCGCGGTGTCGACGTAGAGCGTGAGCGCCATGGCCGGACCTGGAACCTTTCTCGTGGCTGTCAGAGGTGCGGATCGGGGAGGGGCTGTCGGTCAGCGGCGCGACATGTAGATGTCGAGCGCCTTGTGGAGCAGCTTGTTCAGCGGGAAGTCCCACTCGCCGAGGTATTCGGCCGCCTGACCGCCCGTGCCCACCTTGAACTGGATCAGCCCGAAGAGGTGGTCGCTCTCGTCCAGTGAGTCGGAGATGCCGCGCAGGTCGTAGACGGTGGCGCCGAGCGCGTAGGAGTCGCGGAGCATGGCCCACTGCATGGCGTTCGACGGCCGGACCTCGCGGCCGATGTTGTCGGAGGCGCCGTAGGAGTACCAGACGTGCCCGCCGACGACCAGCATGGTCGCCGCCGACAGGTTCACCCCGTTGTGCCGGGCGAAGTACAGCCGCATGCGGTTGGGGTCCTCGTTGTTGAGGGCGGCCCACATGCGCTGGAAGTACGACAGCGGGCGCGGCCGGAAGCGGTCGCGCACGGCCGTGATCTCGTACAGGCGCTGCCACTCCTCGAGGTCGTGGTAGCCGCCCTGGACGACCTCGACACCGGCCTTCTCGGCCTTCTTGATGTTGCGGCGCCACAGCTGGTTGAAGTTCTTGTGGACCTCTTCCAGGGAGCGGTTGGCCAGCGGCACCTGGAAGACGTAACGGGGCTGGACGTCACCGAAGCCGGCGCCGCCGTCCTCGCCCTGCTGCCAGCCCATCCGGCGCAGCTTGTCGGCCACCTCGAAGGCGCGCGGCTCGATGTGGTCCGCCTCTATGTCCCGCAGGCGCTTGACGTCGGGGTCCTGGATGCCCTTCTTGATGGACGTCGCGTCCCAGCGCCGGATGATCACCGGCGGGCCCATCTTCACGGAGAAGGCGCCCTGCTGCTTCAGGTGCGCCAGCATCGGCTCCATCCAGTCCTGGAGGTTCGGCGCGAACCAGTTGATGACCGGGCCCTCGGGGAGGTAGGCGAGGTAGCGCTTAATCTTGGGCAGCTGCCGGTAGAGGACGAGGCCCACGCCGACCAGCTCACCGGTCCGCTCGTCGAACCAGCCGAGGTTCTCCGAGCGCCATTCCGCCTTCACGTCCGCCCACGCCGGGACCTGCATGTGACTGGCCGCCGGCAGGCTCTGGATGTAGGCCAGATGCTGCTCGCGGCTGATGGTCCTCAGGGTCAGGCTCATTCGGGGCGCTCCTCGGGCTGGTGTGTCCCCATGGGTACAGGGGCTCCGGCTCTCGCGCGAAGCCTACTGCGCCCTGTGAGCGCCCCGTCCGGCGTACGGCCGCAAGGGGTGTCCGGCGGGCGGTCGCCGGACGGGTTCAGCCGACGAGCCCGCCGTGGTAGATGCCGAAGAACAGACCGAGCGCGCAGGCGCCGAGACCCAGCACCAGGCCGAAGCGCTCTCGGGTCGTCACGGAGACGTACTGGCCGTATCCGCCGGTCAGCACACCGAGCAGGCCCGCCCAGGAGGTCAGGACGTGCAGCCCCCGGAAACTCGCGGTGGCGAGGGCGAGCACCCCGAGCACCAGCGTCACGGCCAGCAGGGTGTCCTGGAGGGGGTGCGATTTGCCGTCGGTGGCCAGCAGGCCGGTCCGGGGCTTGGCGGGTCGCATGATCTGTGCCATGGGGAACCTCCTGCCGAAGGCAGTGTGTCGTCGCCCTCACATCCGCTGAGTACCGATTGTGTCCCCTCACAGCCGGATTTCAACCGCAAGCCGGTCGCCGGGTACTCTGTACGTTCTGCACTGGTGTCTTCTGCCATCCACGGCCGGGCCTCCTCCCTGGAGGCGGTCCGATTGTCAGTGGGTCCTGGTTTACTCGTTGATGCCGGTGCGAACGCATCGCAACCCTCCTGCCACGGAACGACCGTGGCCGCTGAGTCCAAAGGAGGTGGGTTCCACATGCGTCACTACGAGGTGATGGTCATCCTCGACCCCGATCTCGAGGAGCGCTCTGTCTCCCCGCTGATCGAGAACTTCCTCTCTGTCGTCCGTGACGGCGGCGGAAAGGTCGAGAAGGTCGACACCTGGGGCCGTCGTCGTCTCTCGTACGAGATCAAGAAGAAGCCCGAGGGCATCTACTCGGTCATCGACCTGCAGGCCGAGCCTGCGGTCGTCAAGGAGCTCGACCGCCAGATGAACCTGAACGAGTCGGTCCTCCGGACCAAGGTCCTCCGTCCCGAGACCCACTGAGCCATCCCGCTCAGCTGATCCCGGGATTCGAGTAGCAGCAACCAAGCAGCCAGAGCAGCAAACCCGCCGAGAGGTTCCCCATGGCAGGCGAGACCGTCATCACGGTCGTCGGCAATCTTGTCGACGACCCCGAGCTGCGCTTCACCCCGTCCGGTGCGGCCGTCGCGAAGTTCCGCGTCGCGTCGACTCCCCGCACCTTCGACCGCCAGACCAACGAGTGGAAGGACGGCGAGAGCCTGTTCCTCACCTGCTCGGTCTGGCGCCAGGCGGCGGAGAACGTCGCCGAGTCGCTCCAGCGAGGCATGCGCGTCATCGTGCAGGGCCGGCTGAAGCAGCGGTCCTACGAGGACCGTGAGGGCGTCAAGCGCACGGTCTACGAGCTGGACGTCGACGAGGTCGGCGCCAGCCTTCGCAGCGCCACGGCCAAGGTCACCAAGACCTCGGGCCAGGGCCGCGGAGGCCAGGGCGGCTACGGCGGCGGTGGCGGTGGCGGCCAGGGTGGCGGCGGCTGGGGCGGCGGCCCCGGCGGCGGCCAGCAGGGCGGCGGCGCTCCCGCCGACGACCCCTGGGCGACCGGCGCTCCCGCCGGTGGCCAGCAGGGCGGCGGTCAGCAGGGCGGCGGCGGCTGGGGCGGCGGCTCCGGCGGCGGTGGCGGCTACTCGGACGAGCCCCCCTTCTAGGCGGGCTCCACCCACACTTCTTGATCACACAGGAGAAACATCATGGCTAAGCCGCCTGTGCGCAAGCCGAAGAAGAAGGTCTGCGCATTCTGCAAGGACAAGGTCACGTACGTGGACTACAAGGACACGAACATGCTGCGGAAGTTCATTTCCGACCGCGGCAAGATCCGTGCCCGCCGCGTGACCGGCAACTGCACTCAGCACCAGCGTGACGTCGCCACGGCCGTGAAGAACAGCCGTGAGATGGCGCTGCTGCCCTACACCTCCACCGCGCGATAAGGGAAGGGTGACCGAAACATGAAGATCATCCTTACCCACGAGGTCTCCGGCCTCGGTGCCGCGGGCGACGTCGTCGACGTCAAGGACGGCTACGCTCGCAACTACCTGATCCCGCGGAAGTTCGCGATCCGCTGGACCAAGGGTGGCGAGAAGGACGTCGAGCAGATCCGTCGTGCTCGCAAGATCCACGAGATCCAGACCATCGAGCAGGCCAACCAGGTGAAGGCCCAGCTCGAGGGTGTGAAGGTCCGTCTGGCCGTCCGCTCCGGCGACGCCGGTCGTCTCTTCGGCTCCGTCACCCCGGCCGACGTCGCTTCGGCGATCAAGGCCGCCGGTGGCCCCGAGGTCGACAAGCGCCGCATCGAGCTGGGCTCGCCGATCAAGACCCTGGGCGCTCACGAGACGTCCGTGCGTCTGCACCCCGAGGTTGACGCCAAGGTCAGCATCGAGGTTGTCGCTGCCTGAGCACTGCTCTCGCTGAAGCGATGAGAGGGGCCGCACTCCCGAAAGGGAATGCGGCCCTTCTTCGTGTCCGTATCCGAAGCCGTGCTCAACGCGGAACGTCGTGTTTCACGTGAAACGGGTCAGCGCGTCGCGCCCGTGACGATCCAGCGTCCCGATCGTGTACGCAGCCACAGCGTCGCCAGACGCATCACCATCATCAGCGTCATCGCCGCCCACAGGGCGGTGAGTCCGCCGCCGAGCACAGGGACGAGCAGCGCCGCGGGTGTGTAGATCGCCAGGGTCAGCAGCATGGCCCAGGCAAGATAAGGGCCGTCGCCCGCACCCATGAGGACACCGTCCAGGACATAGACCACTCCGCAGATCGGCTGGGCGACAGCCACGATCACCAGTGCGGGCAGTGCGGTGTCCTTGACCACGGAGTCGCCGGTGAACAGGGGAAGGAAAACCGGCCGGGACAGCACCACGAGCAGACCCAGTACGACCCCGACCGCGACGCCCCACTCCACCATCCTGCGACAGGCGTCGCGCGCCCCCTGGGCGTCGTCCGCTCCGAGATACCGGCCGATGATGGCCTGCCCGGCGATCGCGATGGCATCGAGGGCGAAGGCGAGCAGGCTCCACAGGGACAGGATGATCTGATGTGCCGCGATGTCGGCGTCGCCGAGGCGGGCCGCCACCGCCGTAGCGATCATGAGGATCGCCCGCAGGGAGAGCGTGCGGACGAGCAGCGGCATGCCGGCCTGGGCGGAGGCCCCGATGCCGACCAGGTCCGGCCGCAGGGAGGCGCCGTGGCGGCGGGCTCCGCGAATGACCACCCACAGGTAGACCGCGGCCATGCCGCGACGACGGTGCCCCAGGCGGAGCCCGCGATGCCGAGTCCGGCACCGTAGACGAGTGCGACATTGAGCACGGCGTTGGCGACGAAACCGGCCACGGCCACGTAGAGCGGGGTCCTGGTGTTCTGCAGACCCCGCAGGACACCGGTCGAGGCCAGCACGACGAGCATGGCCGGGATACCGAGGGACGAGATACGCAGATAGGTGGTGGCGAAGGGAGCCGCGGTGTCGGAGGCGCCGAAGAGTTCCACGAGGGAGGGGGCCGTGGGCAGAACGACCGCGATGACGGCCGTGCCGAGCAGCAGGGCCAGCCAGATACCGTCCATGCCCTGGCGGATCGCCGCCTGCAGATCGCCCGCGCCGACGCGCCGGGAGACGGCGGCCGTGGTGGCGTAGGCGAGGAAGACGAAGATGCTGACGGCCGTGGTGAGCAGGGCCGAGGCGATGCCGAGTCCGGCGAGCTGAGCGGTGCCGAGATGGCCGACGATGGCACTGTCGGCCATGACGAACAGAGGCTCGGCGACGAGCGCGCCGAAGGCCGGGACGGCCAGCGCGACGATCTCTCGGTCGTGCCGGCGCCGGGCGGTCCGCGTACGCGCAGGGGCCTGTGTCATGAGCACCAATCTAATCTTCCACAGGTAAGAGATGCAAAGCCTCAGTAACCCTTACGGCCTGTCTCGCGCCGTGCACTTCTGGGCAGGGCTCGCATCGATCTTGGTCTGACCGGCCAAGTTTTTCTTCTGCACAGGCAGTGGACGGTAAACGTGCAGCTCAGACTAGCTCCGTGGGTGATTCTGCGGGCTTGTTCACAGGGCTGTCCACCGGGTCGTGCACAGGTTTGGCGCGGTTCTCCACAGCATCTGGCCGGTCGTCCACATGCCCTGTGGATAACCAGATTGGCTGACGGTGCCCGCGGGCCTACGGTTGTCCGGCGCCCACTCCGTCCGTCGGCTGGTGAACCATCACAAAACCGACGCGCCAGAACCGGAGTTGGGCGTCCTATTTGTCAGTGCCGTGCCGTAGAAATGACAGGCACGGCGAGGTCCGCCGGGCGGACGGGAGGAGGTGGCTCGGTGAGCATTTCCGAGCCCTTGGACGACCCGTGGGCCGACAGCGGCCCAAGTGATCGTCTGCCTGCTTCCCGCCGCCGCGGCGAGGGGGGCCGCAGCCGTGACGAGCAGCACGAGCGCGGATCCGACAGCGGCGGGTGGGACGGCGGCGGCCCGTCGTTCGAGCGGGTGCCGCCCCAGGACCTGGATGCCGAGCAGTCGGTCCTCGGCGGCATGCTCCTGTCCAAGGACGCCATCGCCGACGTCGTCGAAATCCTCAAGGGACACGACTTCTACAAGCCGGCCCACGAGACGGTCTACCAGGCCATCCTCGACGTCTACGCCAAGGGCGAGCCCGCCGACCCCATCACCATCGCCGCCGAACTCACCAAACGCGGTGAGATCAACAAGGTCGGCGGTGCCTCGTACCTGCACACCCTCGTCCAGACCGTGCCGACTGCCGCGAACGCCGCGTACTACGCGGAGATCGTGCACGAGCGGGCAGTCCTGCGCCGCCTGGTGGAAGCCGGCACCCGGATCACCCAGATGGGATACGCGGCCGACGACGACGTCGACGAGATCGTCAACCGCGCCCAGGCCGAGATCTACGCCGTCACCGAGCAGCGCACCAGTGAGGACTACCTGCCGCTCGGCGACATCATGGAGGGCGCCCTCGACGAGATCGAGGCGATCGGTTCGCGCAGCGGCGAGATGACCGGTGTGCCGACGGGTTTCACGGACTTCGATTCGTTGACCAACGGACTGCACCCCGGCCAGATGGTCGTCATCGCCGCCCGCCCCGCGATGGGCAAGTCGACCCTCGCACTCGACTTCGCACGGGCCGCGTCGATCAAGAACAACCTGCCCAGCGTGATCTTCTCGCTCGAGATGGGCCGCAACGAGATCGCGATGCGTCTGCTGTCCGCCGAGGCCCGTGTCGCGTTGCACCACATGCGGTCGGGCACGATGACGGACGACGACTGGACCCGGCTCGCACGCCGGATGCCCGACGTGTCCGCCGCCCCGCTCTACATCGACGACTCCCCGAACCTGTCGATGATGGAGATCCGTGCCAAGTGCCGCCGCCTCAAGCAGCGCAACGACCTCAAGCTGGTCGTCATCGACTACCTCCAGCTGATGCAGTCCGGCGGGTCCAAGCGCGCCGAGAGCCGGCAGCAGGAGGTCTCGGACATGTCCCGTAACCTCAAGCTCCTCGCCAAGGAGCTGGAAATCCCGGTCATCGCGCTCTCCCAGCTGAACCGAGGTCCCGAACAGCGCACCGACAAGAAGCCCATGGTCTCCGACCTGCGTGAGTCCGGTTCGATCGAGCAGGACGCCGACATGGTCATCCTGCTGCACCGCGAGGACGCCTACGAGAAGGAGTCGCCGCGCGCGGGTGAGGCGGACCTGATCGTGGCCAAGCACCGTAACGGCCCGACGGCGACGATCACGGTCGCCTTCCAGGGCCACTACTCGCGCTTCGTCGACATGGCACAGACCTGACGGTCGGCCGGACCGGTTCTCGCCGGGGGACGTCGGGTGGGACGAAGGATCCCGCTCTTTCTTGACTCGCAGGTCCAAAAGGATGCTAGGTTCGACCCATGGGAAGGCCCAAGCAGTTCGATCCGGACGTCGCCGTCGAGCAAGCCATGGACGTGTTCTGGCGCAAGGGATACGCGGGCACCACTCCTCAGGACCTCGTCGACGCGCTCGGCATCGGCAAGGGCAGTCTCTACAACACCTTCGGGAGCAAGCACGCCCTGTACGAGCGGGCGCTCCGCCGCTACCGGGACAGTCAGGCCGCTGCTCTGGTGGCGCTGATCGGGGAGGGGGGCCCGGTCAAGGCGCGGCTGCGCGGCGCGCTTGAGTTCCTCGTGGACATGGACCTCGCCGACCCGGACCGCCGGGGCTGCATGGCGGTGAACGCGGCGGCGGAACTCGCCGCGACGGACGAAGTGGCGACCGAACTCGTCCGGCGCATGCTCGACCGAACCGAGGACGCCTTCCGTGCGCTGATCGAGGAAGGCCGGCGCTCCGGCGAGATCGCGCCCGACCGCGATCCCGTCGCCGTGGGGAGCATGCTGCTCAACACGGTGGTGGGCCTGCGGCTCATGGCGCGCGTCGCCGAGGGTCCCGACCGGCTCGTCCGGGTGATCGACGCGACGGTCGACTCTCTCTGATCCGGCCGGCAGAACCGCTGTGCACGTAGTTTTCCGTACCCACATTTTGTACCCACAGTTCAAGAACTGGAGCGTCGTGGATCTCAACCTCACTTCCAAGTCAGCCGTCGTCACCGGGGCCGGCCGAGGCATCGGCCTGGCCACCGTCCGGGCCCTGACCGCCGAGGGCGTCCGCGTCGTGGGCGCTGCCCGCACCATCACGTCGGAGCTGAAGGAAACCGGCGCGTACACGGTGTCGGCCGACCTCAGCACAGCCCGCGGCGTCGCCGATCTCATGGAGAGCGCCCTCGTCGAACTGGGCGGGATCGATCTCCTGGTGAACAACGTCGGTGGCGGTGACGACGTGGAACCCGTCGGTTTCCTCGACACCGACGACACGCAGTGGACCCGTGTCTTCGACATCAACCTGCTCAGTGCCGTCCGGGCCACCCGCGCGGCCCTGCCCAGCCTGATCGAACGCCGAGGATCGATCGTGAACGTCTCGTCCATCAACTCCCGCTTGCCTGCTGCCGGTCCGGTCGCCTACAGCGCGGCCAAGGCGGCTCTGGCCGCGCTGGGCAAGTCCCTGGCAGAGGAGTTCGGGCCTCAGGGCGTCCGGGTGAACAGCGTCTCTCCCGGAGTGGTGCGCACCTCCATCTGGGAGGACCCCGAGGGCTTCGGCGGCAAGGTGGCGGCCGGAGCCGGCGTGGAACACGCCACGTTCCTCCAGCAGATTCCCCAAGCGTTCGGGATCACCACCGGTCGCATCACCGAGCCCGACGAGGTGGCGGCCCTGATCGTGTTCCTCCTCTCCGACGTCGCGGGGAACATCACGGGCGCCGACCACGTCATCGACGGAGGTACGGTCAAGACTCTCTGACCCGGTTGGGCGCCACGGGGAAATCGGCTCGACGTGAGCTGCCCCGGCCGGTGGACTGGTCGCATGACGACACCTCAGGAAGAGCTGCTGCCCGGCACCCGCCGGGCGCTGACGCACCGGATCGCCGTGGCCCAGGCCGAAGGGCGGACGCCGTCGCTCGTCGCGGCGGTGGTCCGGGGCGGGCGGACCGTGTGGCACGGTGCGCGGAGCTCGGTCGACGGACACGGCCCGGACGAGAACGTGCAGTACCGGATCGGCTCGATCACCAAGACGTTCACCGCGGTCCTCGTCCTGCGGTTGCGCGACGAGGGCGTGCTCGACCTCGGGGACCCGCTGGAGAAGCACCTGCCGGGCACCGGGGCCGGGGAGGCCACGATCGCCCACCTGCTCGCGCACGCGGGCGGGCTGGCGGCCGAGTCGCCCGGGCCCTGGTGGGAGCGGACACCGGGCTCGCTGCGGCCCGAGCTGGCAGACGTACTGGGTGAGCGGCCGCTCCTGCACCCGGTGGGCCGTCGGCACCACTACTCCAACCCCGGGTACACCCTGCTCGGCGCGCTGATCGAGAAGGTGCGCGGTGCGGCGTGGGAGGACGTCCTGCGGCGGGAGGTGCTGGAACCGCTGGGGTTGGAGCGTACGGCCACCAGGCCCAGCGCCCCGCATGCCGGAGGCTGGGCGGTGCATCCATGGGCCGATGTGATGCTGGCCGAGCCCGTGGAGGATCTCGGCAGGATGGCTCCGGCCGGTCAGCTCTGGTCCACCACCGGGGACCTGGCGCGGTTCGCGGTCTTTCTCACGCAGGGAGACGACAGGGTGCTCGGCGCGGAGACCGTGCGGGAGATGCGGGCGCCCGCCGCGCCGGCCGAGGCCTCGGACGTCGTGGACGGTGCGGCGTACGGACTGGGGCTGCAGCTGCAGCACCGGGACGGGCGGCTGCTCGTGGGGCACTCCGGGTCACTTCCGGGCTTCCTGGCGAACCTCACCATCGGCGTGGAGGACGACGTGGCCGCGGTGGTGCTGACCAACTGCACCTCGGGGCCGTTGATCGGCGGGCTCGGGGCCGACCTGGTGCGCATCGTCGCCGAGGCGGAACCCCGGATCCCCGCACCGTGGCGTCCGTTGCCCGAGGTCGATCCGTCGGTACTGGAGTTGGCGGGGCAGTGGTACTGGGGCACGCAGGCTTTCGCCCTGCGGCTGACGTCGGACGGCGGGGTCTCGCTGGGGCCACTGTCGGGCCAGGGTCGCCGGTCACGTTTCCGGGTGAACGGGGACGGCACCTGGACAGGTCTGGAGGGGTATTACGCAGGTGAGCTGCTGCGAGCGGTGAGGCGTCCCGACGGAACGGTGAGCCATCTGGACCTCGGGTCCTTCGTCTTCACGCGCCAGCCGTACGAAGAGGGCGATGCGGTGCCCGGCGGAGTGCACCCGGAGGGCTGGCGGGGGATCGGCTGACGGTCCTCAGGCCGTACGTGACCCTGTTTCACGTGAAACAGGGTCACGTACCTGTTGCCGCTGTGCCAGGGAGCCGTTGCTCAGAGCTGGAGCTTGAAGCCCGTGTGCGAGGCCGAGAACCCCAGGCGCTCGTAGAAGCGGTGGGCGTCGGTACGGGTCTTGTCGGACGTGAGCTGCACCAGGTGGCATCCCTGCCGCCGGGACTCGTCGACCGCCCACTCGATGAGCTGCGTACCCAGTCCACTGCCGCGTTCGTCGCCGTGGATACGTACGCCTTCGATGATCGAACGGGTCGCGCCGCGCCGGGACAGTCCGGGGACGATCGTCAGCTGGAGCGTCCCGACGACACGGCCGTCGCGGACGGCCACCACCAGGTGCTGGTTCGGGTCGGAGCTGAGGCGTTCGAAAGCGGTCCGGTACGGAGCCAGATCATCCGGTGACTCACGCTGCGCGCCCAGCGGATCGTCGGCGAGCATCGCGACGACCGCCGGAATGTCCTCGACGGTGGTGGGCCGTATCTCAAGATCTTCCATGCCCGCACTCTAGAACCGCTCAAGCGGGCACCGGCGCCTTCAGGGTCTCCACGGCCCGGACCAGCGGGGCCAGGTCGGGGTTCACGGCCGCCGCGTCGAGAGCCTCGCGCAGCGCGGTGTCGTTGGTGGGCCGTGCCTCGTTCAGCAGCTGCAGGCCCGACGCGGTGACGTTGGTGTAGATGCCGCGCCGGTCGGTGGGGCACAGGTAGCGCTCCAGCAGGCCCCGGTCCTCGAGCCGGGTGACCAGCCTGGTGGTCGCGCTCTGGCTGAGGACGACGGCGTCGGCGACCTGCTTCATCTGCAGATGTCCCCCGTCGCCGTCGTGCTGTCGGCTGAGCACGTCGAGCAGGGAGTACTCACGGACGCTCAGGTCGTGCCCGGTCTGCAGCGCGCGCTCGATGTGCGCCTCGATCCTCCCGTGCAGCAGGGAGAGGGCGCACCAGCCCTGGGAGAGAGCGGTGAGCGCGGGATCCGTCGCTGTCATGTGATTCCTCCGTCCAGGAGCGCCTCAGACCAGGGTAGACCAGCTGCGCAATTGCCCTCGTTTGCAAGTATCCCGCGTGTGCAATTATTGTGGGCGAACGCAAAGCGCTCCTGCAATCTTCTGGGAAGGTGTCACCCTCCATGCCTCTCGCGCTTCTGGCCCTCGCGATCGGGGCCTTCGGGATCGGAACGACGGAATTCGTGATCATGGGCCTGCTGCCCGAGGTCGCGAGCGACTACGGGGTCTCCATCCCCACCGCCGGCTATCTGGTGACCGGCTACGCGCTCGGCGTGATGGCCGGCGCCCCGCTGATGACCGTGCTCGGCACCAAGGTCCCGCGCAAGCGGATGCTGATGCTGCTGATGGGTCTGTTCATCGTCGGCAACCTGCTCTCCGCCGTCGCCCCCGTGTTCTCCGTCATGCTGATCGGCCGCGTGGTCGCCTCACTCGCCCACGGCGCCTTCTTCGGCATCGGTTCCGTCGTCGCGGCCGGTCTGGTCGCCCCGCACAAGAAGGCCGGCGCGATCGCGATGATGTTCACCGGCCTGACCGTCGCCAATGTCGTCGGAGTCCCGCTGGGAACGCTGATCGGGCAGTCCGCCGGCTGGCGCGTCACCTTCGCGGTCGTCGCCGCGCTCGGGGTCGTCGGCCTGGCCGGAGTCGCCAAGCTGGTCCCCGATGTGCCCAGGGCCGAGGGAGTGCGGCTGCGTGACGAAATGGCGGCGTTCAAGAACGCCCAGGTCCTGCTCGCGATGGCCATGACCGTTCTCGGCTTCGGCGGAGTCTTCGCGGCCATCACCTACATCGCGCCGATGATGACCCACGTCGCGGGCTTCGCCGACGGCTCGGTCACCTGGCTGCTCGTCCTCTTCGGCCTCGGCATGGTCGGCGGCAACCTCGTCGGCGGCAGGTTCGCCGACCGCGCCCTGATGCCCATGCTGTACATCTCCCTGGGTGCGCTGGCCGTCGTCCTCGCCCTCTTCACCCTCACCGCGCACGACAAGATCGCGTCTGCCGTGACCGTCGTCCTGATCGGCGCCCTGGGCTTCGCCACCGTCCCGCCGCTGCAGAAGCGCGTCCTGGACCACGCACACGGCGCCCCGACGCTGGCCTCCGCGGTGAACATCGGTGCCTTCAACCTCGGCAACGCGCTCTCCGCCTGGCTCGGGGGCGTCGTCATCGCCGCGGGCTTCGGCTACACCGCCCCCAACTGGGTCGGCGCCGCTCTCGCCGCCGCCGCCCTCGTCCTCGCCGTCTTCTCCGCCGCCCTGGAACGGCGCGCGAGCACACCCGGCTCGGTCGTCGTCGGTTCCGTGCCCGCCGAGCAGCGAGCCACCGCCGTCCACCACTGAAAGAACCCGCCAGGGCCCAGGGACGGGATCAGAGCCCGTCCCTCACCCCATGCCCTGGTCCACCGACGCCTCGGCGATCACCGAGGCACCGCACCACTCAGCACAACCAAGGAGAAGGACCCATGAGCACCACCGCCGTCGCCCCGCTGACGATCCACGACGCCGAAGCCCTCGTCACCGCCGCTCACGACGCCGCCGAGGCGGCCGGTGTCACCGTCAGCGTCACGGTCCTCGATGCCGGCGGTCACCTGCTGGCCTTCCGGCGTGACGACCGTGCCGTGCTGATCTCCGGGGAGACCAGCGGACGCAAGGCCTACACGGCGCTCCAGCTGAACGCTCCCACGGCGGACCTCGTCGACGCCGTGCAGCCCGGGGGCCCCTTCCACACCCTGCCCACGGCGCTCGACCGGCCGCTGCTGTTCATCGCCGGCGGTGTACCCGTGCACCGTGAAGGACGGCTGATCGGCGCGATCGGAGTGGGCGGCGGCGCGCCCGAGCAGGACCATTCCTTCGCCTCGGCCGCACTGCAGAGCATCGCCTGACGGCAGCGGCATGCAGCGGCCGCCCGTCCGATCGCCGGTCCCGGGCCGCCCGGGACCGGCGATCGCCGGTCCCGCACGGGCGCGGAAGTCAGCCCGCGGCCACCGTCAGCGGCGCGAACCGCCGGGCCCAGTCCCCGGGCAGCTCGGTGATTCCGTACGTCATGACCGCGTTGGGCGCGATCGTGGAGAGGCCACGCTCCTTCACCCACGCCAGCAACTCCTCGTGCCGCACGTCGATGTCCGTGCGCAGGGGGCGGTCGGTACGGGCGGCGAGGGAGCCGATCAGCGCCTTGGCCGTCTCGGTGTCACGGGCGATCAGCGGACCCACGACGTGGGTGTCCATGTTCGGCCAGGCCGCGGCGTACCCGACGACCCGGCCGTCCGCCTCGGCGACGCGCAGTTGGTCGGCGAACGCGGGCAGCCGCGCCACGATGTGGGTGCGATCGGCGCCGAAGACCTCCTCGTCGAGCCGGAGGATCGCGCCGAGGTCCTCAGCGGTGGCCGCGCGAGTGGCGGTCCTCGGTTCCGGTCCGCCGGGGACGAAACGGCCACGCAGCATCTCCGCCCCGCCCGTCACCTTGAAGCCGAGCTCCTCGTAGAGCGGCCGGCCGTACGGGGTCGCGTGCAGAGTCAGCGGAACGGTGCCCAGAGCGGAGACGACGTGACGCATCAGCCGGCGGCCCACGCCCTGGCGGGCGTGCCGCTCGGCGACGAGCACCATGCCGATGGCGGCGAGGGTGGGACGCTCCGGCGGTCCGTACTCGGTGACGGTGCAGGCGGCGACGAGACCGCCGTCGGGGTCGTCGATGCCGTACCCCTTTCCGGCCGTGAGGAGGAACCCCCATTTGTGCTCCTCGCGGAGCCACCCCCGGTCCTCGGAGAGGTCGGCGCAGGCGGTGAGGTCGCGGAGCGTCAGACGGCGGATCGGAGCGGAGGCGAGGAAAGGTGTCGGCACGCAGGTCAGGCTGTCCGACGGCGGTCGTCCGCGTCCACCGCTTTGCGGCAGATCACACGAGCTTTCGGCCACGCCGTTCTCTTCAGCCGAGGTCGGGGGCGTGCATTGCGCGCACACCCTCGATGTTGCCGTCCAGGTAGTGGCGCAACGACAGCGGCACGAGGTGGACCGAGGCGATCCCGACCCGGGTGAACGGCACTCTGACGATCTCGTACTCACCGGCGGGCTCGTCGACCTCGGGGCCGTGCCGCAGGGAGGGGTCCATGGATTCCAGGTGGCAGACGAAGAAGTGCTGCACCTTCACACCGGTCGCGCCACCGTCCTCGCCGATGTGCTCCACGGTGTCCACGAAGCAGGGCACCACATCACTGATCTTCGCGCCGAGTTCCTCGTACACCTCACGGTGCAGAGCATCCACGACGGTGGTGTCGTCCGGCTCGACCCCGCCGCCGGGAGTGACCCAGTACGGGTCGACTCCGGGCTTGGTCCGCTTGATCAGGATCAGGTGGTCGCCGTCCAGCAGGACGGCGCGAGCGGTGCGCTTGACCACGGGTCGGACGGTCATGGGAGAAATGTGGCCCGGCTGGTTCCACGTGAAACATCGTGACGCGCGCCCGGTTCATGAGCCCGCCGACTCAGTCCCAGCCGTTGGCCGCGCGCAGCGACACGCGTGAGCCCGGCGATGTGCCGCATCGTCTGCGTGCCCTGCGCGCCGACAGGAAGTACGTCCGCACCGGTGGAACCGGTGGATGGCCGGATCGGGATGCCCGGCGGCCGGCCCTTCCCCGGGTCTTCGGGGTGAAGGACCGGCCGGCGACGGTACGGAGGGACGGCGCGGCGCCGTCAGTCCGCCGTCTCGTCCAGTGCCCGCAGCAGGTCCGCCACCAGGTCGTCGGGGTCCTCCGCGCCGACCGAGAGCCGGATGAAGCCCTCCGGCACCGCGTCGCCGCCCCAGCGCCCGCGCCGCTCCGCGGTGGACCGCACCCCGCCGAAACTCGTCGCGCCCTCGACCAGGCGCAGCGCCTCGAGGAAACGATCGGCACGCGCGCGCGAGGGCAGCGTGAACGAGACGACGCAGCCGTAGCGCAGCATCTGCTGAGAGGCGACCTTGTGGGACGGGTCGTCGGGAAGTCCGGGGTACCGCAGCCCGGTGATCTCGGGCCGGGCCCGCAGCGCCTCGGCCACCCTGAGCGCGGTGGCGTTCTGCCGGTCCACGCGCAGTTGGAGCGTGGCGATCGAGCGGTGCGCCAGCCAGGCCTCCATGGGCCCGGGGATCGCGCCGACGATCTTGCGCCAGCGCCGTACGGCGGCCATCGCGGCGGCGTCGCGCCCGGCCACGTAGCCGAGGAGGACGTCACCGTGGCCGGTGAGCTGCTTGGTGCCACTGGCCACCGAGAAGTCGGCGCCGAGCTCCAGCGGGCGCTGCCCCAGCGGTGAGGCGAGGGTGTTGTCGACGGCGACCAGGGCGCCGCACGCGTGTGCCGCCTCGACCAGCCGCCGCACGTCGCACACGTCGAGCCCCGGATTGGACGGCGTCTCCAGCCACAGCAGCTTCGCCCCGTCCAGGACGTCGAGCTGGGCGTCCCCGCCGGTCGGCGCGGTGCGCACCTCGATGCCGTACGCCTCCAGCTGTGCGCGGGCCAGCGGCAGCACCTGGTAGCCGTCGTCGGGCAGGACGACCGTGTCACCGGCGCGCAGCTGCGAGAAGAGCACCGAGGAGATCGCGGCCATGCCCGAGGCGAAGACGAGGGTCTCCACCCCGTCCTGTCCCGGATCCTCCAGCTCGCCGATGGCGCGCTCGAGGTGGGTCCAGGTCGGGTTCTCGTCGCGGCCGTAGGTGTACGGGCCGGTCGGGTCGCCCGGGAGGTGGAAGTGGGCGGCGAACACCGGGCCGGGCAGGGTGGGCTCGTGCTTGACGGGTTCGGGCAGTCCGGCCCGCACTGCGCGCGTACCGTCACCGGGGCCGGAGGCGGGGCCCGCCCTGCCCGTACCGGTGCTGTCGTTCGTGGCGGAATCGCTCATGCCGCCCGTCCTTCCACTTGTTCGCGTACCGCGGCGAGCAGTCCGTCGCTCGCCGCCTCCACCATCTCAAGGCATTCCTCGAAACCGTCCTGACCCCCGTAGTACGGGTCCGGAACGTCGAGGTCACCACCGTCGGCGGCGGGGTCGTACGACCGCAGCAGACGCACCTTGGCCGCGTCCTGCTCGGTGGGGGCGAGCCGCCGCAGGGCCCTCAGGTGCCCGGCGTCGAGGGCGACGACGAGGTCGAGGCGGGAGAACCAGGACTGCTGGAACTGGCGTGCCGTGTGGTCGAGACCGTAGCCGCTCTCGGTCAGGACGGCCACGGTGCGCGGGTCGGCGCCCTCGCCCTCGTGCCAGCCCCCGGTGCCGGCGCTGTCGGCCTCGACCAGGTCGTCGAGTCCCGCGTCCGCCACGCGCGCGCGGAAGACGGCTTCGGCCATCGGGGACCGGCAGATGTTGCCCGTGCAGACGAAACAGACGCGGTAGGTCATCCGGATCAGTCCCCGTCGGGCAGGAAGGCGTTGAGGGCCCAGGAGACGATCGAGATGATCAGCGCGCCCAGGACGGCGGTCCAGAACCCGTCGACGTGGAAGCTCAGGTCGAGCTTGTCCGCCATCCAGGAGGTGAGCAACAGCATCAACGCGTTGACCACGAGCGTGAACAGGCCCAGGGTCAGGATGAACAGCGGGAAGGTCAGCACCTGGACGATCGGCTTCACCACCATGTTGACCAGGCCGAAGACCAGGGCGACCACGATCAGGGTGACGGCCTTCTCCCCGGTGCTGCCCCCGGTGAGGGTGATCTTGTCGAGCAGCCACACGGCGACCGCGAGGGCGCCCGCGTTGGCGATCGTCTTGACTAGGAAATTCTTCATGTGTCTGATCGTGGCAGACGTGATCGGACCCGAACGGTGAGGCAGGGGCGGACGAGGCGATGAAGGCATTCCGGCTGGACGAACTGGAGGCGGAGCGCGCCGCCAACGACGGTGCCTACCTGCAGTTCCTGCGGGAGCGGAACATGTCGGTCGGCCTGTACGCCCTCGACGCGGGCACGAGCGACCCGCAGCAGCCGCACGCACAGGACGAGGTGTACTTCGTGGTGAGCGGGCGGGCCGCGATCACCGTGGGCATAGAGACCACCCAGGTCGCCCGCGGCAGCGTGGTCTACGTGCCGGCCGGGGTGGCCCACAAGTTCCATCACATCAGCGAGGACCTGCGGGTTCTGGTGGTGTTCTCTCCGCCGGAGAGCTGAGGACCACCTCGGGGTTCCCTAGGGGATCGGTCAGGGGGAGACAAGGGATGCGAGGCCCCTGCCGTGGCGCTCGCGGCCCTAGCATCGGGTGCAGGACGTCAGAGGACTCCCAGGATTCCCCCGAAAGGTAAGGGCAACGGCGATGCGAGAGATCTTCACGGGACTGCCGTGGTGGGTGAAGTGGGTCGCGGTGCCGGTCATCGCCCTGGTCGTGTTCGGCGGGCTGATCGCCAGCGTGGTCGGATTCGTGATCGGTCTGCTGTTCAAGCTGCTGATCTTCGTCGCGCTCGTCGGCGGACTGATCTACGTCGTACGCAAGTTCATGTCCAGCTCCTCGTCGCGCAGCGACTGGTGAGCCAAGCGGGGCACCGGTGGCGGTAACAGAAACCACCGGTTCCCTCGGGCGAGGGAAGTTTCCCGGGCGGGCCGGTGGTGAGCGGTGACCGGCGATTAGAGTCCGGAACTCCACGCGGGGGCCACCCCGCGGACGGCGTACACCCCCACCCGTGTTCTCCGCACGGACCGCCACCTCGCGTCCCGGAAGTGACCCTTGGCCACGGCTGACACCGCATTCGCTCAGCTGCACGCCCTCCCCGTGCAGCCCCGATCGACGCCACGGACATCCCCCGCGCCGTCCTCGGCCGACCCGCCTTCCGTGACCCTGATCGGCTCCGTACAGCGAGCGATGCGACTGCTCGAGTGCGTCGCCGAGCACCCGTACGGAGCCCCCGCCAAACAACTGGCCCGCGAGACGGGACTGGCGCTGCCCACGGCCTACCACCTCCTGCGCACGCTGGTGCACGAGGGCTATCTGCGCCGGGAGAAGGGGCTGTTCTTCCTCGGCGAGGCCGCCGAGCGGCTGAGCAGCAACGGGGCCGAGCAGAAACGTCGCAGCACCGTGGTCGACACCATGGCGCACTGGCGTGACGCGATCGGCGTTCCCGTGTACTACGCCATGTACCGGGACGGCGAGATCGACGTCATGTGCGTCTCCGACACCCCGGGCAATCCGGCGGTCGAGGAGTGGGCGGACTTCCGCGAGACGGGACACGCGCACGCCATCGGGCAGTGTCTGCTCTCCCAGCTCGACGAGGAGGCCCGCCGCGACCACCTCGACCGCTACCCGGTGCAGCCGCTCACGCCGTACACGGTGCGCGACAGCCACAGCCTGATGAGGCGACTGGAGCGCATGCGCCGGATGACGCCGGTGACCGAGCGTCAGGAGTACGCGCTGGGGACGGTCTGCGCGGCGATTCCGATCACCGTCGGCACCACGGCCGCGACGATGGCCATCTCACTGCCGCTTCAGCAGGCCGGCCGGTTGCTGCCCGCGGCACAGCGGCTGCAGACCGAGGTGGGCCGGCGTCTGGGCTCGCTCGCCCTCTCTATCAGTATCTGAAAACTCACTCCTTGTGATCTGGTGTGTACGTTGAGCAAGATGCCACCAGTGTTAGAGGTTTGATTCCCGGACAGGTCGACGGCGAATGACGGGGTAGGCGAATGGGCGAGTCCGTACAGGCAGAGGTCATGATGAGCTTTCTCGTGTCCGAGGAGCTCTCTTTCCGCATTCCGGTGGAGCTGCGCTACGAGAGCCATGATCCCTATGCCGTGCGCCTGACCTTCCATCTGCCCGGTGACGCGCCGGTGACCTGGGCCTTCGGCCGGGAGTTGCTGGTCGACGGGGTCGGCCGACCGTGCGGTGACGGGGACGTGCGCATCGCGCCGGTCGATCCGGAACCGCTGGCCGAGGTGCTGATCCGGCTTCAGGTCGGCAGCGACCAAGCCCTGTTCCGCTCCTCGGCCGCGCCCCTCGTGGCCTTCCTCGACCGCACCGACAAGCTGGTGCCGCTGGGACAGGAAGGGGCACTCGCCGACTTCGACAGTCACCTCGACGAGGCCCTGGACCGCATCCTGGCCGAGGAGCAGAGCGCGGGCTGAACCGTTACGTCACCCGGCGGTGGTGGCGTAACGCTTCGCCGGGCGGGTCAGCGCTTTCGACGACGGCCCCGCCCGCCCCGCACCGGGGCACTACCACCCGCTCCCGCCACCGCTCCCGCCGCCCGGGCCGGCCGGTCCGCCGAGACGACCAGGGCGGCGAGGGCCGTGGTGACCGGCACGGACGCCACCAGGCCGATCGAGCCGACCAGCGTCCGCACGATCTCCTCGGCGACCAGCTCGCTGTTGGCGACGGTCCCCACCCCGCTCTGCGCGATCGAGAACAGCAGCAGCAGGGGCAGCGCGGCGCCCGCGTAGGCGAGGACGAGCGTGTTCACCACCGAGGCGATGTGGTCGCGGCCGATGCGGATGCCCGCGCGGTACAGACCGCGCCAGCCCATGGCCGGGTTGGCTTCGTGCAGCTCCCAGACCGCGGACGTCTGGGTGACCGTCACGTCGTCGAGGACGCCGAGCGATCCGATGATGACCCCGGCCAGCAGCAGGCCGCTCATGTCGATCGACGGGTACAGGCCGTGGATGAGGCCGGTGTTGTCGTCCGTGTTGCCGGTGAGCGCGGCCCAGCCGATGAACAGGGAGCCGAGCACGCCGATCAGCAACAGCGAGATCAGGGTGCCCAGCACCGCCACCGACGTGCGGGCCGACAGCCCGTGGCACAGGTACAGCGCGATCAGCATGATCGCGCTGGAGCCGATCACCGCCACGACCAAGGGGTTCGAGCCTTGGAGGACGGCGGGCAGGATGAAGAAGTTCAGCAGGAGGAAGCTGATGGCCAGCGACACGAGCGCCATGAGGCCGCGCATCCGTCCGACGGCCACGACGGCGAGCGCGAAGATGCCGGCGAGCAGCGCCAGGGGGAGGCGGCGGTTGACGTCCGTCACCGAGTACTGAAGATCCTTGGGCGCGGAGGGCTCGTAGGCGACCACCACCTCCTGGCCCTCGTGCAACTGCCGTGTCTGGTCAGGCTGCACGATCTCCTCGAACGTACGGCCCTTGTCGTCGCCGGTGTCGACACGGACGGTCGCCCGTTTGCACTCGCCCTTCGCCTGCTGCACCGCCGAGGAACCCTCGGCGGTGGACGTGTCGCCGGTCGGGGTGCCGCCCGAAGCGTTGGCGGACTGGCAGCTCAGTGCGACCACCTTGGTGACGGTGGCCTGCTGCGTCTGCCGGTCGAAACCGACCCCCGTGCGCTCGTGCGGCGGTGCGCCGCCCGGCCACAGCACCGCGAGCCCGACCAGTACGGCGGCGGCGAAGGGGATCAGGATCGCGGCGATGACCTTGCGCAGGTGCCGCGAGACGGGCGCCGCGGGTCCATGACTGTGCGCGTGCGAGTGCCCGTGCCCACCGCCCGCGCCGTGTCCACCGCCCGCGCCAAGTCCACCAGCACCGTGGCCGCTGTCCTCGGCCTCGTGCCCATGCACCTGCCCGTGCCCGTGCCCCTGACCGGCGACCTGTCTGCCGTCGTTCGCACCGTGGGTGACGACGGGGACGGGCCCGGTTGCCTGGCCGTCGCCCTCTGCGGCGTTCGGTCCGCGGCGGGGCCGGCGCGGCGGAAAGGGGGGTCGCTGCGGTGTGGTCACCGCCCGATCATCGCAAGAACGAGGGGGGCCCTCTGTTCACCGCGCCCGAATGGGCGCTAGCGTGGGGGCACCTTTGTACACGCGGGAGCTCGGAGCACCGGGCTGAGAGGGCGCTGACCTCCGTCCCAGCGATGTTTCACGGGAAACGTCACCGAAGCCGGGTGACGTATCCCACGAAGCGTCGACAGACGGAAGCCGCTGCGTCGACCGCCGAACCTGTTACCGGGTAATGCCGGCGTAGGGAGTAGGTCTCATGACCATCAAGGACGCACGCACGCCTGCCTCCGCACAGAGCTCCACGCAGAACTCCGTCCAGAAGGACGCCGTGGAGACCACGGAGGCCGGGAAGTCCATCGGCTGGCACAAGGCGTATGTCGAGGGTTCGCGCCCCGACCTGCGGGTGCCGGTCCGTCAGGTGCACCTCACCAACGGGCAGTCGGTCACGCTGTACGACACCTCGGGCCCGTACACCGATCCACTCGTCGACACCGATGTCCGCAGGGGACTGGCGCCGCTGCGGGAGAACTGGATCATCGCCCGCGGCGACACCGAGGAGTACGCGGGCCGTCCCGTACGTCCCGAGGACGACGGGATCAAGCACACGTCGCCGCGCGGCGGCCTGCGCAACCTCGACGCCGTCTTCCCGGGCCGCCCGCGTCAGCCGCGCCGGGGCCGGGACGGCAACGCCGTGACGCAGCTCGCGTACGCACGACGGGGCGAGATCACCCCGGAGATGGAGTACGTGGCCGTCCGGGAGAACGTGTCGCCGGAAGTGGTCCGCGAGGAGATCGCCGCGGGACGCGCCGTACTGCCCGCCAACGTCAACCACCCCGAGATCGAGCCGATGATCATCGGCAAGCGGTTCCTGGTGAAGGTGAACGCCAACATCGGCAACTCGGCGGTCACCTCCTCCATCGAGGAGGAGGTCGACAAGATGACCTGGGCGACCCGGTGGGGCGCCGACACGGTCATGGACCTCTCCACCGGCCGCAACATCCACACCACCCGAGAGTGGGTCCTGCGCAACTCCCCCGTCCCCATCGGGACCGTGCCGCTCTACCAGGCCCTGGAGAAGGTCGACGGCCGCGCCGAGGAGCTGACCTGGGAGATCTACAAGGACACCGTGATCGAACAGGCCGAGCAGGGCGTGGACTACATGACGGTCCACGCGGGCGTGCGCCTGCCGTACGTACCCCTGACCGCGAACCGCAAGACCGGCATCGTCTCGCGCGGCGGGTCGATCATGGCGGCGTGGTGCCTGGCGCACCACAAGGAGTCCTTCCTGTACGAGAACTTCGAGGAACTCTGCGAGATCCTCGCCGCGTACGACGTCACGTACTCCCTCGGCGACGGCCTGCGTCCGGGGTCGATCGCGGACGCCAACGACGAAGCGCAGTTCGCCGAGTTGCGCACCCTCGGGGAACTCAACCGGATCGCCAAGCGTTGCAACGTACAGACCATGATCGAGGGCCCGGGACATGTCCCGATGCACAAGATCAAGGAGAACATCGACCTTCAGCAGGAGATCTGCGATGAAGCTCCGTTCTATACGCTCGGCCCGCTGACGACGGACGTCGCGCCGGCGTACGACCACATCACCTCCGGCATCGGTGCCGCGATGATCGCCTGGTGGGGCACGGCCATGCTCTGCTACGTCACGCCCAAGGAACATCTGGGCCTGCCCAACCGTGACGACGTCAAGACCGGCGTCATCACCTACAAGATCGCCGCCCATGCCGCCGACCTCGCCAAGGGTCACCCAGGTGCACAGGAGTGGGACGACGCGCTGTCCGACGCCCGGTTCGAGTTCCGGTGGGAGGACCAGTTCAACCTGGCCCTCGACCCGGACACGGCACGGGAGTTCCACGACGAGACGCTGCCGGCCGAGCCCGCGAAGACGGCCCATTTCTGCTCGATGTGCGGGCCCAAGTTCTGCTCGATGAAGATCTCGCAGGACATTCGCCGGGAGCACGGGAGCAGCCGGGGCGAGATCGAGGAGGGCATGGAACAGAAGTCGAAGGAGTTCGCGGCCGCGGGCAACCGCGTGTACCTGCCGATCGCGGACTGATACCCGGGCGCGGAGAGGGGGCAGACGGCAGGGTCGGCCCTCTCCCCGTCGAGGGTCCCGCTCGGCAGACTGGACGCATGACAGCCACCTCACTGAGCAAGGGTGCCAACGTCGCCGTCGACTCCCCCGCGGTGCGCGTCGCACTGGTGTGGTCCGCCGGGGCGGGTGTTCCCGAGGTCGACGCCTCCGCGTTGCTGCTCACCTCGGCCGGACGGGTGCGGGACGACGGGGACTTCGTCTTCTACAACCAGCCCCGTCACACGTCCGGCTCCGTGCGGCACCTGGGCAGGTACGGCGGCCCCGGCGCGGATGCGGGGACCACGGGCGACGCCGTCGAGGTGAACCTGCGCGCGGTGGAGAGGGCCGTCGAGCGCATCGTCGTGTGCGCCTCGGCGGACGGCGGGACGTTCGGCCGGGTTCCCGGGCTGTCGCTGCGACTGCTGGACGCCGGGACGGGCACCGAGCTGGCCCGGTTCGACATCACCGCCGGGCCGGAGACCGCGCTGGTCGCAGGGGAGCTGTACCGGCGCCAGGGGGCGTGGAAGTTCCGCGCGGTCGGGCAGGGGTACGCCGCCGGGCTCGCGGGGCTGGCCACCGACTTCGGCATCACCGTGGACGACGCTCCCCCGGCGGCGGCCTCCGCTCCGACCCCGGCCTCCGTCCCGCCGGCCGCGGCGGCTCCCCTGCCGCCGACGCCACCCGCCCCGCTCGTACCGCCCTCCGTTCCGTCGCGGCCCCCCGTACCGCCGCCCGTACCGCCGCCTGTACCGTCGGCCGCGCCGTCGGCTTCCGGCGGCCCTCGTTTCACCAAGGGCGAGGACCGTCTTCCCGTGGACATGCGCAAGCGGCTGTCCCTGCGCAAGGAGCAGGTCGCGGTCAGCCTGAACAAGCACGGGGCGGCCGGGGTCACCGCGCGGGTCGTCCTCGTCCTGGACGCCTCCGGCTCCATGTCGTTCCTCTACTCCAAGGGTGTCGTCGCGGACGTGGTGGAGCGGATGGCCGCCGTCGCCGCGCAGTTGGACGACGACGGGGAGATGCAGGCGTGGACCTTCGCCTCGAACCCGGCCCGGCTGCCCGACCTGCGCCTGGGCGAGCTGCCCGAGTGGCTGCGGCTGCACGTGCGGGTGGGGGAGATCAGCCTGTTCCGCCGGGGCAGGAAGAAGGGACTGCACCCCGAGCAGGTGGACATGCGGGCGGTCGGCATCCAGAACGAGGAGCAGAAGGTGATCGCCGAGGTCCGCGCCTTCGTCCGGGAGCATCCGGCGCCGGTCCCGACGCTGGTGCTGTTCTTCTCCGACGGCGGTGTCTACCGCGACGCCGAGATCGAGCGGGAGCTGCGGGAGGCCGTGGAGGAACCCGTCTTCTGGCAGTTCGTGGGGCTCGGTCGCTCCAACTACGGGGTGCTGGAGCGGTTCGACACCCTGCCGGGCCGTCGCGTCGACAACGTGGGCTTCTTCGCCGTCGACGACATCGGCACCGTACCGGACCCGGAGCTGTACGACCGGCTGCTGTCCGAGTTCCCGTCCTGGATCACTGCCGCCGGCCGGGCGGGCATCCTCTGAACCGCTGCCCGCCCGTGCCGGTGGCTACTCGGGCCGGTGATCCGGGCCGCCGAAGTCCGGACTGCTGTAGTCCGGGCTCGAGTAACTCGGACGCGGACCGGCGTCGGGGCCGCCGTCGGGGCTGGTGAAACCGGGGCGACCGTAGCCGAGGTGCGGCATGCGGCTGCGCGGAGCAGCCGGACCGGCTCGATCCAGGGCCGCCGCGCCCGGGTCGGCGAGTGCCTCCTGCAGGAAGGGCAGGATGCCGCGCTCCAGCAGAGCCTCGTGCCATGCGGCCCTGGCCCGGGCCACCTCCTCGTCGCGCGCGGTGTAGAAACCGGACTCGGCGGAGGGACGGTTGCGCAGCGCGGTGAGCAGGAGCCCCACCGCGGCGACCAGGATCGCCACCGCGGTGACGGCGCCGAACACCCATCCTGTGGTGAGCATGGTCCGGGCGAAGGCCTGCCCCGGGTCGAGCATCCTCAGGATGTATCCGACCAGCAGGAAGATCGCCGCGGCGGTGCCGGCCAGGACCGGCGCCAGGACGGCGACGACGGCGACGGCCCCCGCCCCGGTCGCCTCGGCCATCTCGCCCACGGTGGCGGCGAGCCCCACCGCTCCCGAGTCCTGCTCCTGGGAGCCGGGTTCGTGCGGGGCGGACGCGGCGTCCGCGGGCGCCGGGCGGCGCAGCTCCTCGCGGACCTTCACGTAGTGCTGGTACTCGGTCGTGGCCGCCGCCGTGATGAGGGCGGTGGCGTTGAGGGCCATGGTGCGCAGTTGTTCGGAGTTGAGCCGCTGACCGACGGCGGCCAGCTCCGGGCGGTGTGGTGCGGAGCGCAGCGCCTCGTCGAGGATCCGCACGTACTCTTGGCGGTCCTCGTTCGACAGGTGCTGCGGAACGCTGTTCATGTGCATCCCCCGATGCTCCGTAGGGCTTGGGGCTCGCATGCCAACGAGCCGTCGGGCAGAAACGGAGGGGAGCCTGCTACGGATAAGCCGATGGTAGAGCGGTGACGGTGGAGGGTGACAGGGGGTTTCCGGAAATTGGGTGCCGCTGTGTACGGACGGCGCAGCCCCGGAGCCCGACGGACGAACGGTCAGGCGTCCAGCGGAAGTTGCTGGACCAGCAGCTTTCCGGCCATGGTGACGCCGCCGTCCATCGCGATGGCCAGGCCGTCCGCGTAGACGTGCGGTCCCTCGACCACCGTGCGGGTGTCGTCCTCGCCGTCCTCGGAGCCGACTTCACCCAGCAGATAGGGGATGGGGCTGTGGCCGTGAACGATCCGGGTGCCGCCGTACGTATCCAGCAGTGAGCGCACGGCGTCGGCGCCACCCTCGTCCCGGAAGGAGAAGCGCTTGGTGAGCTTGCGGAACAGGTCCCACACCTCTTCCGCGTCGTTGCGCGTGAGCGTCTCGCGGACGGTGTCGTTGACCTCTTCGATGGAGCGGCCGTAGTCGAGGTAGGTGGTGGCGTCCGAGTGGACCAGCAGGTGGTCGTCGACCTCTTCCATGGCGTCGAGACGGGCCATCCACTGCAGGTGGTGGTCCTGGAGACGGTCCATGTCGGTCTTCTGCCCGCCGTTCAGCAGCCAGGCGGCCTGGAAGGTGGCGGTGCCCGCGCCGGAGTTGACGGGGGTGTCGCCGAACCGCTTGGCGCCGAGCAGCAGCAGCTCGTGGTTGCCCATCAGCGCCTTGCAGTAGCCGCCGGCCGCGGCGGCCTCCGCGGACAGCCGCATCACCAGGTCGATGACGCCGATGCCGTCCGGGCCACGGTCGGTGAAGTCGCCGAGGAACCACAGCCGGGAGGTGCCCGCGCACCACTGGCCGGCGTCGTCGACGAGGCCCTTCTCCCGTAGAGCGGCCAACAGTTCGTCGAGGTAGCCGTGCACGTCGCCGACGACGAACAGGGGGCCCTGGCCGGTGGCCGGCGGCTGCACGGTGATCGGCTCGGGATCGACCGCGACCTGGACCGTGTCGCCCCGACGGATGACGGGCAGGTCGCGCTGGGTGGGCGTGTAGCCCTCGGGCATGGCCGCTTCGAGCCGCTCCTCGGAGGGTGGGGCGGACTCGCCCGTGTGCATGCCGGGGGCAGCGTACGGAGCGGTCTCGTGGACGTACGCGGGTACCCGGAAGTCGCGCACCGTCGCCGTCCGCTCCACCTCGGGTCCCTGACCGGCCCCCTGAGTCATCGACCCCTCCACCATCGCGCCGCATCTGCACCGCTTCGGACTGCCTGGTCGCAGCGGCCCGCGGTGTGTGGGCCCATCATAGGAATGCGGATCGCGCTGTGTGATGACCCAGGGGTGGTGAATCAGGACAGGACTCCGGTTCGCCGCGGCTTTCGCCCCGTTTGGGCCTGGCTTCGCCCGCCCGACACCACGGTCCGATGCCGTGACGGACGTGTCGGGTGTGGCCTTCGCCGCCCTGTTTCGCCGTCTCGGCCGTCACTCCGCCGTGCCGTCACTCCGGCCGTGCCGTCGCTGAGCGCAGGCCGCCCCTCGTGCATGGCGTCCTTCGGTACGTGCCGTTCCGGTCGGGCCACGACATGCGCGGTTCGCGGCCGGCCCCGGGGTGCCTCCGTCGACCGGGCCCGAGCGCACGGCGCCGTTGTCGGCCGCCGGCCTCGCGTCCTGCTCCCCGCCTCTCGCACCCTGGCGATCGGGACTCGTGCCGGATCCCGGAGTCCCGGAGTCCCGGAGTCCCGGAGTCCCGGAGTCCCGGAGTCCCGGGGGCCCGGGGTCCCGGGGTCCCAAGGTCCCGGAGCCGGCCTTCGCGCATCCGCGTCCCACCCGTCCGGTGCCGGGCTGCCGCGTGCCGCGTTTCGCTGGACCGGGCGCCCCTACTCACCCTCCGGCGACCGCGGAGGGCTGACCGTCGTACGCGGTGGCCGCCGCTGCGACGACGTACGCACGATCAGTTCGGTCGGTATCACCTGCTCGACCGGCTGGTCGGAGTGCAGCCCCTCGATCGCGTCGATGAGGACCTGGATCACGGCGGTGCCGATGCGGCGGGGTTTGAGCGACAGGGTGGTGATCGGCGGCTCGGTACTCGCGTAGCCGGTGGACTCGCTGCAGCAGACCAGCAGCAGGTCCTCGGGGACGCGCAGCCCGTACCGGCGGGCGGCGGCGAGCAGGTCGGTGCCGTTCGGGTCGAACAGGCCGTAGACGGCGTCGGGCCGGTCGGGCCGGGCGAGCAGCCGGTCGGCGGCGACCGCTCCGGCGCACGGATCGTGCGCTGGGTAGGCCTCGTAGACCGGATCCTGGCCGACCCGCTCGCACCAGCGCAGGTAGGCGGTGGTCGACAGGTGGGTGTACGTGTCGGTCGTGGTGCCGGTGAGCAGGCCGATCCTGCGGGCGCCGGCGTCGGCGAGGTGGTCGAGGATGCCGAGCACCGCCGCCTCGTGATCGTTGTCGACCCAGGCGGTGACCGGCAGCGAGCCGGCCGGGCGGCCGTCGGACACGACGGGCAGTCCCTGCCGGACCAGTTCGCTGACAACCGGATCGTGGTCCGAGGGGTCGATGACGACCGTGCCGTCGAGCGCGACGTTGGACCACACGTCGTGACGGGAGGTCGCCGGGAGAATGACGAGGGCATACCCGCGGGCGAGCGCGGCGGACGTGGCGGCGCGCGCCATCTCCGCGAAGTACGCGAACTCGGTGAAGGTGAAAGGTTCATCCCCGTACGTCGTGACGGTCAGGCCGATCAGTCCGGACTTGCCGGTGCGGAGCGTGCGGGCGGCGGCCGAGGGCCGGTAGCCCAGACGGTCGGCGACCTCGCGCACATGGCGCCGGGTGGCATCCGGGAGTCGGCCCTTGCCGTTGAGGGCGTCGGAGACGGTAGTGATGGATACTCCGGCGGCGGCGGCCACGTCCCTGATGCCCGCCCGACCCGGCCGGCTGCCTCGACGTGAGGTTTCCGCGCGGCTCACCTGGTGCTTCCCTGCTGCTGTCATGGCGAGCCGATAGTAGGGCTCATGGGGTGGGGTAGCGCGGACGCATATGCACGCGTTGACAGTCACGTTTCTGCATGATCATTAAGCTCTAACGTCCTTGGAATGAAAGCTAGTTGATGGCTCCCACCCCATTACCTGACGCGTTGACCAGTGAGGGCCTGCGGGGTGGCGGATGTTGCGAAGAGGTCTCAACTCACCTGCACGAGGGATGCGCGCCACGGCGCGAGCCACCGGCGCGTAGATATATGTACGGCGCGCCCCCCGAATCGTGCGCCTTCATGTGCTGATGCCCCTGATGCCCCTGATACCGGTGTGACGGACGAGGCCTGGTCGCATCCGGACGAGGTCCGGTCCACCTATACGCAGCGGCGGCGAATCCTCTTAAGGTGAGGAGTATTCGATGCCGGTGGTGGTCACGAGGAGGACTGCGGTGAGCGAGAAGAACCCCAGGCTGCGCGCCGAGCTGGAGGGGATTCCCACCTACAGGCCGGGCAAGCCCGCCGCGGCCGACGGTCCGGTGGCCTACAAGCTGTCCTCCAACGAGAACCCGTATCCGCCCCTGCCGGGGGTGATGGAGACGGTGACGGCCGCTGCCTCCTCCTTCAACCGGTACCCCGACATGGCCTGCACGGCGCTGATGGCCGAGCTGTCGGACCGCTTCGGCGTGCCGCTGTCCCATCTGGCCACCGGCACCGGTTCGGTCGGAGTGGCCCAGCAGCTGATCCAGGCGACCTCGGGCCCCGGCGACGAGGTGATCTACGCCTGGCGCTCCTTCGAGGCGTACCCGATCATCACGCAGATCAGCGGTGCGACGTCCGTACAGGTGCCGCTGACGCCGGGCGAGGTGCACGACCTGGACGCGATGGCGGACGCGATCACCGACCGGACCCGGCTGATCTTCGTCTGCAACCCCAACAACCCGACGGGCACGGTGGTACGGCGGGCCGAACTGGAGCGGTTCCTGGACCGGGTGCCGAGCGATGTGCTGGTGGTCCTGGACGAGGCCTACCGCGAGTTCATCCGCGACCCCGAGGTCCCGGACGGCGTCGAGTTCTACCGTGAGCGGCCCAACGTCTGCGTGCTGCGCACCTTCTCCAAGGCCTACGGGTTGGCCGGCCTGCGCGTCGGGTTCGCGATCGCGCACGAACCGGTGGCTGCGGCGCTGCGCAAGACGGCGGTGCCCTTCGGCGTCAGTCAGATCGCCCAGGAGGCGGCGATCGCCTCGCTGCGCGCCGAGGACGAGCTGATCGGGCGGGTCGGCTCGCTGGTGTGCGAGCGCACCCGGGTGGCCGACGCGCTGCGTGCGCAGGGCTGGACGGTGCCGGAGAGCCAGGCCAACTTCGTCTGGCTGCGGTTGGGGGAGCGCACGCTCGCCTTCGCGAACGCCTGCGAACAGGCCGGCGTGGTCGTCCGGCCCTTCGCGGGTGAGGGCGTACGCGTGACGGTCGGGGAGAGCGAGGCGAACGACATCTTCCTGAAGGTGTCGGCGGAGTTCCGCAAGGAGCTGTAGGCCGGCAAGGAGCCGTGGTCAGCCGTCGACGCGTTCGACGCGGACCGGGTCGCCGTCGCGCACCGTAGCCAGGAGGCGCGGGTCGCCTTCGAGACGCCCCATGACGTTGCACGGACTCGCGAGGCGGCACTCGTCGCCCCGCGAGATGGGCGTCGGGCCGTAGGGGAGGGCCAGGGCGTCCCCGTCGGTCCAGAAGGCGACCGTGCCCGGCTCGACGACCTGACGGGCGTCCGTTTCACGTGGAACGGACATGCCCGTGTCGAAGTACACCTCCTCGCCCCAGGTGTGGGCGGAGGCGGTGAGTGGCAGCGCCTTGAGCAGCATCTGTGTGGTCGGGGTGTCGTCGAGTGCCGCGGTGAGGTGTCCCGCAGGCCATGAGATCCGTATCCGCATGCCGTGGATTCAACAATATGTTGAAGGCCGTGCCAAGGGGTTGACGTCACAGGGGACCCCCCTTCCGGTGTCGAAAAGCAGTAGGTCATAATTGCTTGTGAATGTGAACGCGTTCACAAGCGTGTCCCGGTTGCGCCCGCGATGGGTGTGACAAACACGTTCAAAGCGCCGCTGACCACGGCGATGTGGCGAGGGTAAGGAGAGTGACGACGTGGACATGGCTCTGGCGCCGGAGACGCTGGCGCGATGGCAGTTCGGCATCACGACCGTCTACCACTTCCTGTTCGTCCCGTTGACGATCTCGCTGGCCGCCCTCACGGCCGGACTGCAGACCGCCTGGGTCCGCACGGAGAAGGAGAAGTACCTCAAGGCGACCAAGTTCTGGGGCAAGCTCTTCCTGATCAACATCGCGATGGGTGTCGTCACCGGCATCGTGCAGGAGTTCCAGTTCGGCATGAACTGGTCGGACTACTCCCGCTTCGTCGGTGACGTCTTCGGTGCTCCGCTCGCCTTCGAAGCGCTGATCGCCTTCTTCTTCGAGTCCACCTTCATCGGTCTGTGGATCTTCGGCTGGGACAAGCTGCCCAAGAAGATCCACCTGGCCTGCATCTGGATGGTCTCGATCGGCACCCTGCTGTCCGCGTACTTCATCCTCGCGGCCAACTCCTGGATGCAGCATCCCGTCGGCTACCGGATCAACGAGGAGAAGGGCCGCGCCGAACTCACCGACTTCTGGCAGGTCCTCACCCAGAACACCACGCTCAACCAGGTCTTCCACAGCTTCTCGGCGGCCTTCCTCACGGGCGGCGCCTTCATGGTCGGCATCGCCGCCTTCCACCTGATGCGCAAGCGGCACATCACGGTGATGCGGACCTCGCTCCGGCTCGGTCTGGTGACCCTGGCGGTCGGCGGACTGCTCACCGCGGTCAGCGGAGACACCCTCGGCAAGGTCATGTACGAGCAGCAGCCGATGAAGATGGCCGCCGCCGAGGCCCTGTGGGACGGCGAGCAGCCCGCGCCGTTCTCCGTCTTCGCCTACGGGGACGTGGACAAGGGGCACAACACGGTCGCCCTGGAGATCCCCGGCCTGCTGTCCTTCCTCGCGCACAGCGACTTCGAGTCCTACGTGCCCGGTATCCACGACACCAACAAGGTGCTCCAGGAGAAGTTCGGGCCCGGCGACTACAAGCCCATCGTCCCCGTCGCCTACTGGGGCTTCCGCTGGATGATCGGCTTCGGCATGGCGTCCTTCTCGCTGGGTCTGCTGGGCCTGTGGCTGACACGGAAGAGGTTCCTGCTGCCACCGGCGCTGCGGACCGGGGAGGACGAGGTCCCGCGTCTGGTGCTGCTGAAGAAGCCGCTCGGGTCGAGGCTCTCCCGGATGTACTGGCTGCTGGCGGTGTGGACGATGGCGTTCCCGCTGATCGCCAATTCGTGGGGCTGGATCTTCACGGAGATGGGCCGCCAGCCCTGGGTGGTCTACGGCGTGATGCAGACCCGCGACGCGGTCTCCCCCGGCGTCTCCACCGCCGAGGTCGTCATCTCGATGTCCGTCTTCACCCTGCTGTACGCCGTCCTGGCCGTCATCGAGGTCAAGCTCCTCGCGAAGTACGTGAAGGCGGGACCGCCCGAGCTGAGCGAGGCCGACCTCAATCCGCCCACGAAGGTCGGCGGCGATCGCAGTGACGCCGACAAGCCGATGGCCTTCTCGTACTAGGCCGAGGGAGCTGCACAGTCATGGAACTGCACGACGTCTGGTTCGTCCTGATCGCCGTCCTGTGGACCGGCTACTTCTTCCTGGAGGGCTTCGACTTCGGGGTCGGTGTGCTCACCAAGCTGCTGGCCCGCGACCGCGCCGAGAAGCGGGTGCTGATCAACACCATCGGCCCCGTGTGGGACGGCAACGAGGTCTGGCTGCTCACGGCCGGTGGTGCCACCTTCGCCGCCTTCCCCGAGTGGTACGCCACCCTCTTCTCCGGGTTCTACCTGCCCCTGCTGGTCATCCTGGTCTGCCTGATCGTCCGGGGAGTCGCTTTCGAGTACCGCGTGAAGCGGCCCGAGGAGAGGTGGCAGCGCAACTGGGAGACCGCGATCTTCTGGACCTCGCTGATCCCCGCGTTCCTGTGGGGCGTCGCCTTCGGCAACATCGTCCACGGGGTGAAGATCGACCGTGACCTGGAGTACGTCGGTTCGCTCTGGGACCTGCTCAACCCGTACGCCCTCCTCGGCGGCCTGGTGACGCTGACGCTGTTCACCTTCCACGGGACGGTGTTCACCGCGCTCAAGACCGTCGGTGCGATCCGTGAGCGCGCCCGGACCCTGGCGCTGCGGGTCGGCCTGGTCGCGGCCGTGCTGGCCCTGGCCTTCCTGACCTGGACGCAGGCCGACAGCGGAGACGCCAAGAGCCTGGTCGCCCTCGTGGTGGCCGTCGCCGCTCTGGTCGCCGCGCTGACGGCGAACCAGGCCGGGCGAGAGGGCTGGTCGTTCGCGCTGTCCGGCGTCACCATCGTGGCCGCGGTGGCGATGCTCTTCCTGACACTCTTCCCGAACGTCATGCCGTCCACGCTGAACGCGGACTGGAGCCTCACCGTCACCAACGCCTCGTCCAGTGCCTACACGCTGAAGATCATGACCTGGCTGGCGGTGATCGCCACTCCGGTCGTCCTGCTCTACCAGGGCTGGACGTACTGGGTGTTCCGCAAGCGCATCGGCACCCAGCACCTCGCCGACGCCGCGCACTGAGTCCGTCGGGGTGCGTTTCACGTGAAACGCACCCCTGGGGCAGGGAGGCCTGTTTCACGTGAAACCCATCGACCCACGTCTACTGAGGTACGCGCGCGCCACCCGCTTCTTCCTGGCGGCGGTCGTCGCCCTGGGCGCCGTCGGGGCCGGCCTCCTCGTCGCGCAGGCGATGCTGATCGCCGAGGTGGTGGTGGGCGCCTTCCAGCACGGCACGTCGGTCACCGGTCTGCGTACTCCGCTGCTGCTGCTGGTGGCCGTGGCCTGCGGTCGGGCCCTGGTCGGCTGGCTCACCGAACTGGCAGCGCACCGGGCGAGCGCGGCGGTGAAGTCGGAACTGCGGGGCCGACTGCTGGACCGTGCCGGCGCGCTCGGACCCGGCTGGCTGAGCGGTCAGCGCACCGGCTCGCTGGTCGCTCTGGCCACCCGGGGGGTCGACGCCCTCGACGACTACTTTTCGCGCTATCTGCCTCAGCTGGGCCTCGCGGTGGTCGTGCCCGTGGCCGTACTGGCCCGCATCGTCACCGAGGACTGGGTCTCGGCGGCCATCATCGTCGGCACCCTGCCGCTCATCCCGATCTTCATGATGCTGATCGGCTGGGCCACCCAGTCCAGGATGGACCGCCAGTGGCGCCTGCTGTCCCGCCTGTCCGGGCACTTCCTCGACGTGGTCGCCGGCCTGCCCACGCTGAAGGTCTTCGGCCGGGCCAGGGCACAGGCCGAGTCGATCAAACGCATCACCGGCGAGTACCGCCAGGCGACCATGCGGACGCTGCGGATCGCCTTCCTGTCGTCGTTCGCACTGGAGCTGCTGGCCACGCTGTCCGTGGCGCTCGTCGCCGTCACCATCGGGATGCGCCTGGTCCACGGTGACATGGCCCTGTACGACGGCCTGGTCGTGCTGGTCCTCGCGCCCGAGGCCTATCTGCCGTTGCGACAGGTGGGGGCGCAGTACCACGCGGCGGCCGAGGGACTGGCCGCCGCCGAGGACATCTTCTCGGTGCTGGAACGCCCCGTACCGGCGTCGGGGACCGGCCCGGTTCCGGCGGACGGTTCCCTGACCTTCGAGGACGTGACGGTCCGCTACCCCGGACGCGGCACGGACGCCGTCACGGGCGTGAACCTCACGGTTCAACCCGGGGAGACGGTCGCGCTCGTCGGCCCCAGCGGAGCGGGCAAGTCGACGCTTCTCCACGCCCTCCTCGGATTCGTCTCCCCCACCCGGGGACACCTCCGGATCGGGGGAGCCGACCTCGCCACCCTCGACGTGGCCGAGTGGCACGCCCGCGTCTCCTGGGTGCCGCAGCACCCCCACCTGTACGCCGGCACCATCGCCGAGAACGTACGGCTGGCCCGGCCCGACGCGGACGACGCCGCGGTACGGCGGGCACTGCGGGACGCGGGCGCGCTGGAGTTCGTGGACGCGCTGCCCGAGGGCACGGGGACCGTCCTCGGGGAGGGCGGGGCCGGGCTGTCCGCCGGCCAGCGACAGCGGCTCGCGCTGGCCCGGGCGTTTCTCGCGGACCGGCCGGTGCTGCTGCTCGACGAGCCGACGGCGGCCCTGGACGGGGCCACCGAGGCCGAGGTCGTGGACGCCGTACGCAGACTGTCGGCGGGGCGGACGGTCCTGCTGGTCGTCCACCGCCCGGCGCTGCTGGAGGTGGCCGACCGGGTGGTGCGGCTGGACGAGCCGGAAGCGGCCGCCGCGTCCGGCGGCACCCGCGGGCTGCCGGGCCCCGTGGAAGGGAACCCGCGTCCCTCGGCCCCGGTCTCCTTCGAGGTCCCGGAGCCTGCCGGGCGTGCCGCGGACACCCGTCACGGTGTCCTCGCCAGGGTTCGTGCCCTGTCCGGCGCCCGGCGCGGGCGGCTCGGTCTGGCCCTGCTGCTCGGCAGTCTGGCGCTCGGCAGCGCCGTGGGTCTCATGGCGACCTCCGGCTACCTCATCTCGCGGGCTTCGGAGCAGCCGCCGGTGCTGTACCTGATGGTGGCGGTGACGGCCACGCGCGCCTTCGGCATCGGGCGGGCCGTGTTCCGCTACGCGGAGCGGCTCGTGTCGCACGACGCCGTGCTGCGGATGCTGGCGGACACACGGGTCGCCGTGTACCGGAGGCTGGAGCGGCTGGCGCCCGCGGGCCTGCGGCACAGCCGTCGGGGCGACCTGCTGTCCCGGCTCGTCTCCGACGTCGACGCCCTGCAGGACTACTGGCTGCGCTGGCTGCTGCCCGCCGGCAGCGCGCTCGTCGTCTCCGCCGCGTCGGTGGGCTTCACGACCTGGCTGCTGCCGGAGGCGGGCCTGGTCCTCGCGGCCGGCCTGCTCGCGGCCGGTGCCGGCGTCCCGCTGGTCACGGCGACCGTGGCTCGCCGCGCCGAGCGCAGGCTCGCCCCCGCCCGGGGCGTGCTCGCCACCCGGGTGACGGACCTGCTGACCGGCACCGCCGAGCTGACCGTCGCCGGAGCCCTGCCCGGGCGGACCACCGAGGCGCGGAAGGCCGACGCCACCCTCACGCGGATCGCCTCGCGCGCCGCCACCGCCACGGCGCTGGGTGACGGACTCACCGCGCTCGTCTCCGGTCTGACCGTCGCGGGCGCCGCCCTCGTCGGGGTGCAGGCGGCCGCCGACGGCCGGCTCGCCGGAGTCGCCGTGGCCGTCGTCGTGCTCACCCCGCTGGCCGCCTTCGAGGCCGTGCTCGGGATGCCGCTCGCCGTGCGGTACCGGCAGCGCGTGCGCAGGAGCGCCGAGCGCGTGCACGAGGTGCTCGACGCCCCGGAGCCGGTGCGCGAGCCGGAGGTGCCGCGGCCGGCGCCCGCCTCGCCGTTCCCGGTGGTGCTCAAGGGGCTGGCCGCGCGCCACGCCGGGCAGGACCGGGACGCGCTGACGGCGCTGGACCTGACGCTGGCGGAAGGACGCCGTGTCGCCGTGGTCGGACCGTCCGGGTCCGGCAAGACGACCCTGGCCCACGTCCTGCTGCGCTTCCTCGACGCGGACGCGGGCTCCTTCACGCTCGCCGGTGTCGACGCCCGCGCCCTGGCCGGCGACGACGTACGGCGGCTGGTCGGGCTGTGCGCCCAGGACGCACACCTCTTCGACAGCTCGGTCCGCGAGAACCTGCTGCTGGCCAGGAAGGACGCCACCGAGGACGAGCTGCGGGACGCGCTGGCGCGAGCCCGGCTGCTGGAGTGGGCCGAGACCCTGCCCGACGGTCTGGACACGCTGGTCGGTGAGCACGGGGCCCGGCTGTCCGGTGGCCAGCGTCAGCGGCTCGCCCTGGCCCGGGCGCTGCTCGCCGACTTCCCCGTCCTCGTGCTCGACGAGCCCGCCGAGCACCTCGACCTGCCGACCGCCGACGCGCTCACCGCTGATCTGCTGGCCGCCACCGAGGGCCGTACGACCCTGCTGATCACGCACCGGCTCGCGGGGCTGCGGGCCGTGGACGAGGTCATCGTCCTGGACCGGGGCCGGGTCGTACAGCGCGGCCCGTACGCGGAGCTGGCCGCGGTGCCGGGGCCGCTGCGGGAGATGGCCGGACGGGAGGCGGCGGCGGAACTGCTGGTGGCGGCGCGGTGACCGGTCGGCCGGCAGTCTCTCGAAGTTTTTCAGGATTCCGACTTTCCTGAACAAAACGGTCTCATTAGGCTCGGGGCATGTCCCCAGCACCACCTCCCGGCTTCCCACCGTCCCCTCGGGAAGCCCCGGCCGAACTACTGGCGCGGGTGCCGAAGCTGCTGGACGCGATGCGGTCCGTCGGCAGCGGGCTGGAGCTGCACTCCACGCTGCACCGGATCTGCGAGACGGCCGCCGACCTGGCACACGCCCGGTACGCGGCCCTCGGCGTCGTCGACGAGGACGGTTACGGCCTCGCCGACTTCGTGCACCACGGCCTCGACGAGGCGACCGTCCGGCGGGTCGGCCACCTCCCCGACGGTCGCAAGGGACTGCTCGGCGCGCTCATCAGCCATCCCGAGCCGGTCCGGCTGACCGACCTGACCCGGGACCCTCGCGCGTGCGGCTTCCCCGAGCACCATCCCCCGATGCGCAGCTTCCTGGGAGTACCCATCCGTGTGCAGGGCGAGATCTTCGGCAACCTCTACCTGACCGACAAGCACGGGGGTGAGCCCTTCGGCGACTACGACCTCGCCATGGTCCGGGTCCTGGCCACGGAGGCCGGCATCGCCATCGGCAACGCGCGACTGCACGAGGCCGCCCAGCAGCGGGAGCGCTGGATCGACGGATCGGTCGCCGTCACCACCGCCCTGCTGGCCGGCGGCGACACCGACGACGCCCTGCAGATCGTCGCCGAGCAGGCCCGCCGCCTGTCCGGAGCGGCCGCGGGGATCGTGCTGCTGCCCGCCGACGGGGGCGGCCTGGAGATCGTGGCCGTCGACGCGCCGCACCCGACGAACGCCCTCGGAGCGGTCATCCCGCCGGAGAACGGCATCGTGGCGGAACTCCTCGCCGGGCGGCCCGTGTTCGTGGACGACGCCGCCACCGACCCCCGCCTGGCGGCAGGACCGGCGCGTTCCTACGGGCCGGTCATGCTGTTGCCGCTGAGCAGGGACGGGAACATCCTCGGGGGTCTCGTCATGCCCCGTGCGCGGGGGGAACGCCCGTTCACCAGGACGGAGCGGGCGCTGGGCGACCGGTTCGCCTCGCAGGCGGCCCTGGCGCTCACGATGGCCGAGGCCCAGCGCGACCGGGAACGGCTCGCCGTGTACGAGGACCGGGACCGGATCGCCCGGGACCTGCACGATCTCGTCATCCAGCGGCTGTTCGCCACCGGGATGATGCTGGAGAACGCCCAGCGCGGAACGGTCGTGCCCGAAGTGCGCGCCGGGGTCGCCGGGGCCGTCGACGAGCTCGACGTCACCATCCAGGAGATCCGCTCCGCGATCTTCGCGCTCCAGCAGCCTGCCGACGCGCCGACGGGACTGCGCACCCGAGTCCTGCGCGAGATCGCCATGGCCGCGGTTCCGCTGGGCTTCACGCCCGCGCACCGCTTCGTCGGGCCGGTGGACACCGCCGTCGGCGACCTGACCGGCAAGAACCTCATCGCCGCGCTGCGCGAGACCCTGTCCAACGCCTTCCGGCACGCCCACGCCGACCGGATCGAGGTGGTCGTGGACGCGACGGCGACCCTGCCGGACGGCCGGCCGGGCGTGCGGCTGACCGTCGCGGACGACGGGGTCGGCATCCCCGAGGGCGGGCGGCGCAGCGGCCTGCACAACCTGGAGCGTCGCGCCGAGACCGTGGGCGGCGCCAGCCGGATCGGACCGGGCATCGGGGCGGGTGGCGCCGGTGCGACGGTGCTGTGGGAGGCCCCGTACTGAGCGCCGCCGCTCAGGTGCTGACCCGTGTGCAGCAGCGGCATTGAGCCGAGTGCAGCAACGGGTCCCCCACATGCGCGACCCGAACGAGACCGCGGCCCCCGCGGCGGTCCACGATCGCTGACATGCGCTCATCCCGTCGGTCTCCGTTGCTCGTTGCGGTGCTGCTGTGCGCACTCCCGCTGCTCGCGGCCCGCCCCGTCGAGGGCATGGACGGGGACGGCGGATCCGGGGCCGCACTCGGCCCGCAGGTGGCGCGACTGTACGAGGAAGCGGCGACGGCCACCCGGCAGTACGAGGAGGGACGGCGGGCCGCCGAGGCGCAACGGGCACGAGCCATGGACTACGAGCGGTTGCTCGACGGACAGCGGCAGAAGATCGACGCCATGCACGAGGACCTGGGTCGCATCGCCCGCGCCCAGTACCGCGACGGCGGTGGGCTCCCGCTCACCGCCCGCATGCTGCTCGCCGACGATCCCGACGGGCTGATGCGCGGTCAGCGGGCGGTCGCGCGAGCGAATCTGGCCGTCGACCGGGCCATCGGCCGGAACCTGCGGGCCGAGGCCCGGTTCGCCGCCGACGAGGCCAAGGCGCAGGCTGCCTGGCAGGTGCTCGAAAAGCGCAACACCGACCTGGTGGAGCTGAAGAAGAAGATCGAGAACCGGCTGGAGGCGGCGCGGTCACGACTGGAGGGACAGGCCGACTCCTCCGTCGCGGCCGGGGCGTGCCCCGGGGCGGTCCGCCTGGACCAGCAGGACGTCGGCGTCGGAGCGTCCTGGGTGGCACCCGTCGAGACCTACGAGCTGTCGGCGTCCTTCGGCAGCGGCGGATCGAGGTGGGCGAACCGGCACACCGGCCAGGACTTCGCGGTGCCGGTCGGGACACCGGTCCGCTCGGTCGGCACGGGCCGGGTTCTGAAGGTGTCCTGTGGCGGAGCCTTCGGCATCCAGCTCGTCGTCCAGCACGCGGACGGTTACTACACGCAGTACGCCCACCTCGCCGCCGTGGCCGTCGACCAGGGCGACCGGGTCGAGGCCGGGCAGTGGATCGGTCAGTCCGGCAGCACCGGCAACTCCACCGGACCCCACCTGCACTTCGAGGTACGGGTCACCCCGGAGACGGGCTCGGCGCTGGATCCGGTGCCGTGGCTGTCACAGCGCGGGGTGCCGCTGCCGTGACGGCACCGGGCGTTCTGCGGGGACCACACGTCAGTGCAGGTCGGCCAGCATCCGCTCGATCACGACCGCCACGCCGTCGTCGTTGTTGGCGACCGTCCGCCCCGAGGCTGCGGCGATCACGTCCGGGTGCGCGTTGCCCATCGCGTAGGACCGTCCCGCCCAGGTGAGCATCTCCACGTCGTTCGGCATGTCGCCGAAGGCGACGACCTCCTCGTGGGAGATGCCGCGCTCGGCGCAGCACAGAGCGAGCGTGCTCGCCTTGGAGACCTCCGGGCCGCTGATCTCCAGCAGGGCGCTGGGGCTGGACCGGGTGACGTTGGCGCGGTCGCCGATGGCGAGGCGGGCCAGCGTGAGGAAACCGTCGGGGTCCAGCTCCGGGTGGAAGGCCAGGATCTTGAGGACAGGCTCGGCGGCGGCGCGACCGCCCGGCGCCAGGATCTCCTCGGCGGGCACGAGGCCGTCGGGTACCTCCATGTGCAGCTTGGGGTACGCCGGCTCCTGATGGAACCCGTACGTCTGCTCGACCGCGTACACCGTGCCGGGAGCCGCCTCGCGCAGCAGCCGTACGGCGTCCAGCGCGTTCTCCTGCGGCAGCTCGCGGACTTTCACGAAGCGGTGCTTGCCGGGGCCGCCGTGCAGGTCCACGACGGCGGCGCCGTTGCCGCAGATGGCGAGCCCGTGCCCGTGGACGTGGGCGCTGACGACGTCCATCCAGCGGGCGGGGCGGCCGGTGACGAAGAAGACCTCGATGCCCGCCTGCTCCGCGGCGGCCAGCGCGGTGACCGTGCGCGGGGAGACCGACTTGTCGTCACGCAGCAGGGTGCCGTCGAGGTCGGTGGCGATGAGCCGCGGGCGAGTGGCGGCGGCCGGGGGCTCGGGCTGTCGGGTCGCTGAGGTCACCCGGTCATTGTCACGCATGTGCTTGCACGCCCGTGCGCCGGTGCGCACATATGTGAGCTACGGCTCTCATGTCTGGCCCTCGCTTGCCCGCCATCACTCCTTCAACTGAGCGGGTGCCTCCATCGCGATCCGCTCGAAGACCTTCTCGTCCGCGGCGAAGTCCGAGTCGGCGATCGGCCAGTGGACGACGAGCTCGGTGAAGCCCAGGTCCCGGTGGCGTCCGGCGAAGTCCACGAACGCGTCCACGGACTCCAGCGGACGGCTGCGCTCCGGGGTGAAGCCGGTGAGCAGGATCCGGTCCAGCTCATCCGCATCGCGACCGATGGCGGCACAGGCGTCGGCCAGCCGGTCGCTCTGCTGCCGCAGTGCCCGGTCCGACTGCTCGGCGGTGCCGCTCTCGAACAGTTTCGGGTCACCGGTGGTCACCCACGCCTGCCCGTGCCGCGCGGCGAGCGCCAGCCCCCGCGGGCCGGTCGCGGCCACTGCGAAGGGCAGCCGGGGCCGCTGTACACAGCCCGGGATGTTGCGCGCCTCGTGCGCCGAGTAGAAGTCGCCCTCGTACGACACGGCGTCCTCGGTCAGCAGACGGTCGAGCAACGGCAGGAATTCGCCGAGCCGGTCCGCCCGCTCACGCGGCGTCCACGGCTCCTGGCCCATCGCCGTGGCGTCGAAGCCGGTGCCGCCCGCTCCTATACCGAGCGTGATCCGGCCGCCGGAGATGTCGTCGAGGGTGATCAGCTCCTTGGCGAGCGTCACCGGGTGCCGGAAGTTCGGCGAGGTGACCAGGGTGCCCAGACGCAACCGCTCGGTGACGGCCGCGGCGGCGGTGAGGGTCGGCACGGCACCGAACCAGGGGCCGTCCCGGAAACTGCGCCAGGAGAGGTGGTCGTAGGTGTACGCGGTGTGGAAGCCGAGCTGCTCGGCCCGCGTCCAGGTCGAACGGCCGCCTTCGTGCCAGCGGCGGTACGGAAGGATCACGGTGCTCAGGCGCAGACTCATACTTCCGAGCCTATGCGTCCGGTCGTGGTTTCACGTGAAACAGCGATCGGCGTCACTGTACGCGGCTGCTCAGCCACGGGCTGAGGAAGATCATCGGGACGTACTCCCGGTGGGTGCGGTCTCCGGGCAGGGGCACGATCAGGTGGTACCCGGGCGGAAAACGGCGCCCCTTGACGAAGGCACGGTCACCGAAGACGGAGCGGAGGAACGCGGGCACCTCGTCGCACGGGATGTCGGGGCACTCCACGTTCTCCACGGTGATCAGGGCATCGTCCTCGGGGAAGAGCCGGACGCTCACCCGGGGGACGCCGCCGAACTCGACGAAGGCCTCGTGCGGAAGGGAGCCGTCGGCGTCGGTCGTCACCCCCACGCCCGCGGCGCTGCGGCGGGAGGTCCGGTCGGCGCCGATGTCGTCGGTGACCTCGATCTCCAACGCGTACTCCTCGGCGATGGCGCGGAGGGCGGTGACGGCGGACTGGGTGGTGGGAAGGTGCTCCATGCCTTCGATCATGCTGGGTCAGTGCGCGGCGGGAAAGCGCAGGTAGCGGGCCGGTACGTGTTTCGTCAGCCAGACACCGTTGGCACTGACGTGGAAGATGTGGCCGTCGCGGTGCATGGCGGCGGCGTCCACCGAGAGCACGACCGGCCGGCCGCGGCGGGATCCGACCCGGGTCGCGGTGTCGCGATCCGGTGAGAGGTGCACGTCGTGCCGGTTCATCGGACGCAGGCCCTCGGCACGAATGGCCTCCAGATGCCGGGAGACGGTCCCGTGGTAGAGGTACGGCGGCGGGGTCGCCGGGGGGAGACCGAGATCCACACTGACGCTGTGGCCCTGGCTGGCGCGGACACGGGTGCCCTCGACGGCGAAGCGCCGCTTGTCGTTGGTGGCGACGACGTGGTCGAGCTCCGCACGGGTGAAGCGGAAGCCGTGCGCGGCCGCCGCGGAGATCAGTGTGTCGATCTCCACCCAGCCGCCCGCGTCGAGCGTGAGCCCGATCCTTTCCGGCTGGTGGCGCAGGTGCTTCGACAGATACTTGGACACCTTCACTGTGCGTCTGTCGTCGTGTGCGCCTTCATCTCTGTCGTCCGAACGTTCCTGTTGCATGGCGCCAGCCTGCCCGGTGAGATGCGCGTCACGCGATCGATTTACCCGCCGCAGGTTTGATCCACAGCCAAGTCGAGTTATCCACAGTCTGGTTGGGGATTTCTGTGGACACTACAGAGGCGGTTCGACCCGAGCGAGACGCCTCAGCACCCGAGGGGCGAGGCGGGACAGGAGGTGAGCGCCTCGCGCCTCCGGCGTCACCGGGACCACCGCCTTGTTGTGCACGACCGCTTCCAGCACGGCGTCGGCCACCTTCTCCGGCGGGTAGTTGCGCATTCCGTAGAGGCGGGCGGTGCGCTGCTGTCGCCGTTTCTCCTCCTCCGCGTCGACACCCGCGAAGTGCGCCGTGGACGTGATGTTGGTGTTGACGAGGCCGGGGCAGATCGCCGTGACGCCGATCCCCTGATCAGCCAGTTCGGCGCGCAGGCACTCGCTCAGCATCAGCACGGCCGCCTTCGAGGTGCCGTAGGCGGGCAGTGCCCGGGAGGGCTGGAAGGCCGCAGCGGACGCGGTGTTGACGATGTGACCGCCCTGCCCGCGCTCGGCCATCTGCCGGCCGAACAGACGGCAGCCGTGGATCACGCCCCACAGGTTGACGTCGAGAACCTGCTTCCAGTCCTCCGGCGTGGTGTCGAAGAAGGAACCCGACAGTCCGATCCCGGCGTTGTTCACGAGCACGTCCACCACGCCGTAGTCGGCGGCGACCTTCGCCGCCAGCTTCTCCATGGCCTGCCCGTCGGACACGTCGACGGTCTCCGCCCAGGCGGCCGGCGCACCGATCAGCCGCGACAGCTCCGCGGTGCGGGCAGCGGACTCGGCGTCCCGGTCGACGGCCACGACGCGCGCACCGGCCTCGGCGAACGCCAACGCCGTCGCCCGCCCGATGCCGTTTCCCGCACCGGTGACCAGGACCAGCTGTCCGCCGAAGCGGTCGGCGTGCTTCCCGTTCGCCCCGGACTCGGTCCGCCCGTCCTCGACGGCGGTGACGAACTCCGTGATCCAGTCCGCCAGCCGGTCGGGCCGGGTGCGCGGCACCCAGTGCTTCGCGGGCAGTGTGCGCCGGGTGAGCCGAGGCGCCCACAGCTCCAACTCGTCGTAGAGCCGCTCCGACAGGAACGCGTCACCGAGCGGAGTGATCAGCTGCACGGGAGCGTGCGCGTAGGCGTCCTCGCGCGGCCTGCGCAGCCGGGGCCGGACGTTGTCCCGGTACAGCCACGCCCCGTGTGCCGCGTCCGACGGCAGGGACGCGGTCGGATAGTCGCCGCCGGGCACCTTCTCGGCGCGCTCCAGGATGCCCGGCCAGCGCTTGCCGAGAGGGCCGCGCCAGGCCAGTTCGGGGAGCACGGGGGTGTGCAGCAGATAGACGTACCAGGACTTGGCGCCCTGGCCGAGCAGCTGCCCGATCCGGCGCGGGGTGGGTCGCCTGAGGCGTTTGTTGATCCAGTGTCCGAAGTGGTCGAGGGACGGGCCGGACATCGAGGTGAAGGAGGCGATACGGCCCTCGGTGCGCCTGACGGTGACGAACTCCCAGGACTGCACGGAGCCCCAGTCGTGGCCCACCAGGTGTACCGGGCGGTCCGGACTGACCGCGTCGGCCACGGCCAGGAAGTCGTCCGTCAGCTTCGCCAGGGTGAATCCGCCCCGCAGCGGCCTCGGTGCGGTGGAGCGGCCGTGGCCGCGGACGTCGTAGAGGACCACGTGGAAGCGGCCGGCCAGGCGGGCGGCGACCTCGGACCAGACCTCCTTGCTGTCCGGGTAGCCGTGCACCAGGACGATCGTCGGCTGCCGCGGATCGCCCAGTTCCGTCACGCACAGCTCGACCCCGCCCGTGCTCACCCAGCGCTCCCGCGCACCGTCCAGCACCGTCATTCCTCCTCCGCCCAGCGCCGCACGTGCGGCAGATCGTCGTGCAGTCGGAAAGGTGTCCTCACCCAAGCGGTACGGCGTCCTCCGAGGGGCCGGCCTTCCCGCGGGACCCGTCCGCCGGGCGCCGCCGGGTCGGCCGTCGTCGTCTCCATGCCGCCCCCGTTCCACCGTCCCGGCGCGCTCCGCCCCGACCGTGCTACTGGCCCGTAACGTGACGACGCCGAATCTCCCAGTTGTTAGACCAGTCGTCAATAGGGTGGGTGCGCGGCCTCGGACAGCCGTGTCGTGGCTCTCAGGTACGGCAACCCCTACGGGCCCGTACTACTGGAGTCTGACGCTAAAACGGCTCTGCGGTCTGACGACCGCGGTGGCGCCCGTCACTACTGTCGTGGATGTGACTGTGATCGCGACCGAAAGCCTGAGCAAGCGGTTCCCCCGGGTGACCGCGCTCGACCGGCTCTCCGTGGATGTCGGACCCGGTGTGACCGGACTCGTCGGTGCCAACGGCGCCGGCAAGTCCACTCTGATCAAGATCCTGCTGGGTCTGTCTCCCGCCACCGAGGGCCGGGCCGAAGTGCTCGGACTCGATGTCGCCACCAAGGGCGCCGACATCCGTGAGCGGGTCGGCTACATGCCGGAGCACGACTGCCTGCCGCCCGACGTCTCGGCCACCGAGTTCGTCGTCCACATGGCGCGCATGTCCGGCCTCCCGCCCACCGCCGCCCGCGAGCGCACCGCCGACACCCTGCGCCACGTCGGGCTGTACGAGGAGCGCTACCGCCCGATAGGCGGCTACTCGACGGGCATGAAGCAGCGCGTCAAGCTCGCGCAGGCACTCGTCCACGACCCTCAGCTGGTCTTCCTCGACGAGCCGACCAACGGCCTCGACCCGGTCGGCCGCGACGAGATGCTCGGCCTGATCCGTCGCATCCACACCGACTTCGGCATCTCCGTCCTGGTCACCTCGCACCTGCTGGGCGAGCTGGAACGCACCTGCGACCACGTCGTCGTCGTGGACGGCGGCAAGCTGCTGCGCTCCAGCTCCACCACGGACTTCACCCAGACCACCACGACCCTCGCGATCGAGGTCACGGACACCGACGCGCACCCCGACGGCACCCGCGCGGTGCGCGACGCGCTGGACGCGCGCGGGGTGAGCGTCCAGGACGGCAGCGGCCTGCCCGGCGCCGGGCACGTCCTGCTGCTCACCTCGGCGGGCGAGGAGACCTACGACCTGGTCCGCGACGTCATAGCCGACCTCGGCCTCGGCCTGGTCCGCATGGAGCAGCGCCGGCACCACATCTCGGAGGTCTTCACCGACAGCGACGCAGCAAGGAAGGAGGCGGTCGGCCATGGCAGCTGAGCAGCCCACAGCCACGGTCCCGGGCGACCAGACCCGCATCCACAACATCGGGTACCGCAACTACGACGGCCCCCGCCTCGGCCGTGCCTACGCCCGCCGCTCGCTGTACTCGCAGTCCCTGCGCGGTGCCTACGGTCTCGGCCGCTCGGCCAAGTCCAAGGTGCTGCCGATGCTGCTGTTCGTGGTGATGTGCCTGCCGGCGGCCATCATGGTCGCCGTCGCCGTCGCCACCAAGGCCGACGAGCTGCCCGTGGAGTACACGCGCTACGCGATCGTCCTGCAGGCCGTCATCAGCCTCTACGTCGCGGCCCAGGCCCCGCAGTCCGTCTCGCGCGACCTGCGCTTCAAGACCGTGCCGCTGTACTTCTCCCGGCCGATCGAGACCTCCGACTACGTCCGCGCCAAGTACGCCTCGCTGGCCTCGGCCCTCTTCATCCTCACCGCCGCGCCCCTGCTGGTGCTCTACGTGGGCGCGCTGCTCGCCAAACTCGACTTCGCGGACCAGACCAAGGGGTTCGCGCAGGGGCTGGTCTCCGTGGCACTCCTCTCCCTGCTCTTCGCCGGTCTCGGCCTGGTCGTCGCCTCGGTCACCCCGCGCCGCGGCTTCGGCATCGCCGCCGTCATCGCCGTCCTCACCATCACGTACGGCGCGGTCTCCACCCTGCAGGCCATCGCGGACGTCCAGGGCAGCTCCGGGGCCGTCGCCTGGATAGGCCTGTTCTCGCCGATCACCCTCATCGACGGAGTGCAGTCCGCCTTCCTGGGCGCCACCTCGGCCTCCCCGGGCGGGATCGGCCCGAGCAACGGCGAGGGCGCGGTCTACGTCCTCGTCACCCTGGGCCTGATCGCCGGCGCGTACGGACTGCTGATGCGCCGCTACAAGAAGGTGGGACTGTGACCACGCTGAACATCGACCACGTCTCCCGCTGGTTCGGCAACGTGGTCGCCGTCAACGACATCACCATGACGATCGGCCCCGGCGTCACCGGCCTGCTCGGCCCGAACGGCGCGGGGAAGTCCACCCTCATCAACATGATGGGCGGCTTCCTCGCCCCCTCCACCGGCAGCGTCACCCTCGACGGCCAGCCGGTCTGGCGCAACGAGAACATCTACAAACACATCGGCGTCGTCCCCGAGCGGGAGGCGATGTACGACTTCCTCACCGGCCGCGAGTTCGTCCTCGCCAACGCCGAGCTGCACGGCCTGGGCGCCAAGGCGGCCGACGAGGCCCTCGCCACCGTGGAGATGGCCTACGCCCAGGACCGGAAGATCGCCACGTACTCCAAGGGCATGCGCCAGCGCGTGAAGATGGCCTCGGCCCTGGTGCACCAGCCCTCACTGCTCCTGCTCGACGAGCCGTTCAACGGCATGGATCCGCGCCAGCGCATGCAGTTGATGGACCTGCTGCGGCGCATGGGCGACGAGGGCCGCACGGTGCTGTTCTCCTCGCACATCCTCGAGGAGGTCGAACAGCTCGCCTGGCACATCGAGGTCATCGTCGCCGGACGCCACGCGGCCAGCGGCGACTTCCGCAAGATCCGTCGCCTGATGACCGACCGGCCGCACCGCTACCTGGTGCGCTCCAGCGACGACCGGGCCCTGGCGGCGGCGCTGATCGCCGACCCGTCGACGTCCGGCATCGAGGTCGACCTGGCCGAGGGCGCGTTGCGCATCCAGGCCGTGGACTTCGGCCGCTTCACGGCGCTGTTGCCCAAGGTCGCCCGCGACCAGGGCATCCGGCTGCTCACGGTCTCGCCGTCCGACGAGTCCCTCGAGTCCGTCTTCTCGTACCTCGTCGCGGCGTAGGAGGCCGAAGAATGTACGACCCCACAGTCGCCCGGCTCACCTACCGGGCCCTGCTCGGCCGCCGCCGGGCCCTCATCCTCGGCGCGCTCCCCCTGCTGCTGCTCGTGATCGCCGTCGCGGTCCGTGCACTCGCCGGAGCCGACGACCAGACCACGACGGACGTGCTGGGCGGATTCGCCCTCGCCACCATGGTGCCGATCATCGGTGTCATCGCCGGCACCGGCGCCATCGGTCCCGAGATCGACGACGGCTCCGTGGTGTACCTGCTGTCCAAGCCGATCAAGCGACCGACGATCATCTTCACCAAGCTGATCGTCGCCATAGCCGTGACGATGGTCTTCTCCGCCGTGCCCACGCTGCTCGCCGGCCTGATCCTCAACGGCAACGGCCAGCAGGTCGCCGTCGCCTACACGATCGCCGCGCTGGTCGCCTCCATCGCCTACGCCGCTCTGTTCCTGCTCCTGGGCACGGTGTCCCGGCACGCGGTGGTCTTCGGCCTCGTCTACGCCCTCGTGTGGGAGGCCCTGTTCGGTTCCCTGGTGCCGGGCGCCCGCACGCTGAGCGTCCAGCAGTGGTCGCTGGCCGTGGCCCAGAAAGTCGCCGACGGCAACCTGGTGACCTCCGACGTCGGCCTGCCCACCGCGACGGTGCTGCTGGCCGGGGTGACCGTGCTCGCCACCTGGTACGCGGGCCAGAAACTGCGGTCGCTGACGCTCGCCGGGGAGGAGTGACCGGGCCGCGGCAGCCCTGACGGCGTCTTCACCGGCGCCCGGGCACCCTGGCCCGGAAGCCCGGAAGCCCGGAAGCCCGGAAGCCCGGAAGCCCGGAAGCCCGGAAGCCCGGAAGCCCGGAAGCCCGGAAGCCCGGAAGCCCGGAAGCCACGGACACGGCCCGGCGCGAGCCACCGACATGGAGCGGCGGGCCCACCGGCGTACGCAGGCATCGGACCGCACGCGCACGGAGAGGCATGGCTGGGAGGAATCGGATGGCGAGCCGCACACCTCAACGGGACGGACACGGAAACCCCGGGGACGACCCGGGGGACCAGCCCGAGGAAGCCACCGGGGACGGTCTTGTGCTGGACGAGTAGTCCATACGCGAGGCCGGAACCTCCGAGCCGTCAGCCAGAGCCCGGATGCCGGCCGCCCGCTGGCGCCGTGAACAGCCGGAGTCGCGGCCGTGGCGTTCCGACGGACCGCCCACCGGTTGGTTCTTCGGCAAGGTCCGCCGGCGGCGCGGGTGGCGTCGAGGCGTCGAGGCTGACGCGGTGAGGGTCCGCCGACCCGGTACCGCCCACCTGTGGGTGACGGGTCGTGCGGCGCGTTCTGGGATCCCGCCGAGCCGCACACCCTCGGTGTACGTGTACGTCCGCATTTAATCGGTGGCGCCCGGCTTTCCGTCGCGGCACTGTGGGGGATGCACGAGGCCGGACGGCGCCGGCGCAACGGGAGGCCGCTTCGAGCACGCGAGATGCCTCGCGTGGGCCGACCGACGGGGACGTCGACGCCGTCCGGACCGTGCGCGCGGTCGTGTCACAGCCCCGGAGACGGGGACCGGCCCGCCAGACGCTCCGGCCGCAGGACCTGAGGGCGGGGATCAGCCCGCCAGACGCTCCAGCACCACCGCGATGCCGTCCTCGTCGTTGGAGGACGTCACCTCGTCGGCCACCGCCTTCAGCTCCTCGTGGGCGTTGGCCATCGCCACGCCCCTGGCCGCCCAGCCGAACATCGGCACGTCGTTGGGCATGTCGCCGAACGCGATCGTGTCCGCGGCCTTGAGACCGAGCCGGCGTGCCGCCAGCGACAGGCCGGTCGCCTTGGACAGGCCGAGGGGGAGCAGCTCGACGACTCCCGCGCCGGCCATGACGACCGTGACGAAGCCGCCCGCGGCGTGCCGGGCCACTTCGGCCAGCTCGTCGTCCGAGAGGGTCGGGTGCTGGATGTAGATCTTGTTCAGCGGCGCCGACCACAGATCCGAGGCGTCGGTGAACGGCACGGCCGGCAGGTCGCCCCCGACCGCGTAGCCCGGGCCGACCAGCACGTCGCCCTCCAGACCGTCCCGGCTCGCCGCCAGGTACAGCGGGCCGGTCTCCGCCTCGATCTTGGCCAGTGCCACCCCGGCCAGCTGCCGGTCCAGGGTCACGGAGGTCAGCAGCCGGTGCTCCCCGGCGTGGTAGACCTGCGCGCCCTGACCGCAGACGGCCAGCCCGTCGTAGCCGAGGTCGTCCAGGATGTGCCGGGTCCACGGCACCGCCCGCCCGGTGACCACGATGTGGGCCGCGCCCGCCGCGGTGGCCGCACGGAGCGCGTCACGGGTGCGCTGCGAGATCGTGTCGTCGCCGCGCAGCAGCGTGCCGTCGAGGTCGGTCGCGATCAGCCGGTACGGGAAGCCGCCGGCGGGGCCGGTGCCGGGGATCGTGGCGGTGCCGGTGTCCGTCACTTGGCCACCGGCTCCAGGACCTCCCGGCCGCCCAGGTACGGGCGCAGCACCTCGGGCACGCGGACCGAGCCGTCGGCCTGCTGGTGGTTCTCCAGGATCGCCACGATCGTGCGCGGTACGGCGCACAGCGTGCCGTTGAGCGTGGCCAGCGGGCGCACCTTCTTGCCCTCGCGGACGCGGATCGACAGCCGGCGGGACTGGAACTCGGTGCAGTCCGAGGTCGAGGTCAGCTCGCGGTACTTGCCCTGGGTCGGGATCCACGCCTCGCAGTCGTACTTGCGCGCGGCCGAGGAGCCGAGGTCGGCCGAGGCCACGTCGATCACCCGGAACGGCAGCTCCAGCGACGTCAGCCACTGCTTCTCCCACTCCAGCAGGCGCTGGTGCTCGGCCTGCGAGTCCTCGGGGAGGACGTAGGAGAACATCTCGACCTTGTCGAACTGGTGCACGCGGAAGATGCCCCGGGTGTCCTTGCCGTGCGAGCCCGCCTCGCGGCGGAAGCAGGGCGAGAAGCCGGCGTAGCGCAGCGGCAGGCGGTCGGCGTCCAGGATCTCGTCCATGTGGTACGCCGCGAGCGGCACCTCGGACGTGCCGACCAGGTAGAGGTCGTCCTTGTCCAGGTGGTAGACGTCCTGGGCGGCCTGGCCGAGGAAGCCCGTGCCGGCCATCGACTGCGGGCGCACCAGCGCCGGGGTCAGCATCGGCGTGAAGCCGGCCGCGGTGGCCTGCGCGATCGCCGCGTTGACCAGGGCGAGCTCCAGGAGGGCGCCCACGCCGGTCAGGAAGTAGAAGCGCGATCCGGAGACCTTGGCGCCGCGCTCCACGTCGATGGCGCCGAGCAGCTGGCCCAGCTCCAGGTGGTCCCTGGGCTCGAAGCCCTCGGCGGCGAAGTCGCGGTGCGTGCCGTGCGTCTCCAGCGTGACGAAGTCCTCCTCGCCGCCGACGGGCACGTCGGGGTGGACGAGGTTGCCGAGGCGCTGGAGCAGCTCCTGGGTCTCGGTGTCGGCCGCGTCGCGTTCGGTGTCGGCGGCCTTGACGTCGGTCTTCAGCTGCTCGGCGCGCTTGAGCAGCTCCGCCTTCTCGTCCCCGGAGGCCTTGCCGATCAGCTTGCCGAGGCCCTTCTGCTCGGCACGCAGCTCGTCGAAGCGGACGCCGGACGACCTGCGCCGTTCGTCGGCGGACAGGAGGGAGTCGACGAGCGCGACGTCCTCTCCACGGGCGCGCTGCGAGGCGCGCACACGGTCGGGGTCCTCACGGAGCAGGCGAAGGTCAATCACGCGGTCAAGGCTACCGGTGCGCGAGGCCGGGTCTCGACCCACTATGGCCGGAGGGGGTTGTGCCCGTGGTTCGTCCGGTCAATGAAGAGACGCGGCATCCCTGGAACGGGGTGCCGTACGGCTGGGGAGTTGACCGGATTTGCCTGTGGAGAAAGGGAGTTGGGAGGTGTCTGTCCACAGGAATCCACAGCCCGGGAAAGTTATCCACAGGCTGTGCGAAAGATCTGTGGACTCACGGAGGCGATCATTCCAAAATCCTGGGCACGGACTGCTCAAACCTGCCCCGCCCCCACTTTCGAGTGGAAACCGGGCACTGCGTGTCACTCCGGAGAATGGGGTGCGGGAAACAGGTGGACGAAGGGTGGCTTGAGCCCCTGTGGGCGAAGGGGCCGGCCGTAGGGGGATATGTCGACTGAATGCCCCTTCGTTGTCGACTTGTCCCCAGGTCGAGAAGAGGACCTGTGGATAACTTCTGTGGACAACGAAAATCAGCAGGTAGGACCGGCGGTCAGAACCGGCCGTCCTGGCACCGCGCCACCCAGTCCGCCGCCGCCACGAACGCCTCGTCCGAGGTTCCCGGCCGCAGTGCGTCCACGTCCGCCGGATCGACCTCGGCGCGCGGGTAGGAACCGAGGTAGCGCACCTGGAGGCAGGACCGCTTCAGACCCATCAGCGCGTCGGCCACCCGGCGGTCGGAGATGTGCCCCTCGGCGTCGATGCAGAAGCAGTAGTTGCCGATCCCGGCCCCCGTCGGCCGGGACTGGAGCAGCATCAGGTTGACGCCCCGGGTGGCGAACTCGCCCAGCAGGTCGCGCAGGCCGCCGGGGTGGTCGTCGCGCTGCCAGAGCACGACGGACGTCTTGTCCGCGCCGGTCGGTGCCGCGGGCCGGGCCGGGCGGCCCACCAGCACGAAGCGCGTCTGGGCGTTCTCCGCGTCGTGGATGTCGGCCTCCAGGACCTCCAGGCCGTACCGCTCGGCGGCGAACTCACCCGCGAAGGCCGCGTCGTACCGCCCCTCCTGCACCAGGCGGGCGCCGTCCGCGTTGGAGGCGGCCGACTCCCAGGCGACGTCCGGGAGGTGTGCCTTGAGCCAGTTGCGGACCTGGGGCTGGGCGGCCGGGTGGGCGGTGACCGTCTTGATGTCCGACAGCTTCGTGCCGGGGCGGACCAGCAGGGCGAAGGTGATGGACAGCAGCACCTCGCGGTAGATCATCAGGGGCTGGCCGGCGACCAGCTCGTCGAGGGTGGTGGTGATGCCGCCCTCGACGGAGTTCTCGATCGGCACGAACGCGGCCTCGGCCTCGCCGGTGCGCACCGCGTCGAGCGCGGACTGGACGGAGACGTACGGGACCAGTTCCCGGGTCGCCGTCTCCGGGAGGGTGCGCAGGGCGACTTCGGTGAAGGTGCCTTCAGGGCCGAGATACGCGTAACTGGCTGGCATGTCCTCACCCTAATGCGCCCGGGCGGGACCCGGTTCACGCATCTCGCCCCGCCCGCTCAGGGGGGTGATGCGCCGCCGGTTCACCCTTCGAGCAGCCGCTGCCCCACGTACTCTCCCTCCGCCGCCCCGCCCGGTACCGCGAACAGGCCGCTCGCCTCGTGCCGGATGAACGGCGACAGTGCGTCGCCCCGGTCCAGCTTGCGCTGCACGGGCACGAAGCCCCGCAGGGGGTCGGCCTGCCAGCAGACGAAGAGCAGTCCGGCGTCCGGGACTCCGTCGGCGTCGAAGCCGTCGTGGTACGAGAAGGGACGGCGGAGCATGGCCGCGCCGCCGTTCTGGTCGGGGCGGGTGATCCGGGCGTGGGCGTTGATCGGGACGACGAGTTTTCCGGAGCCGTCCGTCTTCTCCAGGTCCATTTCGGTCGTCTCGGTGGCCTCACCGCCCCCGGACAGCGGCGCCCCGTCGGACTTGCGGCGCCCGATGACGTCCTCCTGGGCCTTGGGCGACAGCTGCTCCCAGTCGTCGAGCAGCATGCGGATGCGGCGTACGACGACGTAGGAGCCGTTCGCCATCCAGGCCGGACCGGCCGTCGCGGACGCGGCCGACTCCGGGACGAAGATCCGCTGGTCGAAGTCGGCCTCGGCGGGCTTCGGGTTGCGGGTGCCGTCGACCTGACCCATGAGATTGCGGGTCGTCATGGGGCGGTCGGTGGCGCCCGGCGAGCGGTTGAAGCCGTTCATCTGCCAGCGGACGCGGGCGGCCGTCCCGGCGTCCCGCTGGATCGCGCGCAGGGCGTGGAAGGCCACCAGTGCGTCGTCGGCGCCGATCTGGACCCACAGGTCGCCGTTGCTGCGGTTCTTGTCGAGATGGTCGGAGGAGAAGTCGGGGAGCGGGTCGAGGGCGTCCGGACGCTGCCCGTCCAGGCCGGTACGGCCGAAGAAGCTGTGACCGAAGCCGAAGGTGAAGGTCAGCGAGGAGGGTCCGGCGTCCCGGGCCACGTCGGTGTCACGGGTGCCGGCCGGCTCGCCCGCCATCAGCCGCCGGGCCGTGTCGGACCAGCGGCGCAGCAGCGCGGCGGCCTCCTTGCGGCCCGCGCCCGCCGCGAGGTCGAAGGCGACGAGGTGGCCGCAGGCCTGCATCGGGGTGGTGATGCCGGGCTGATGTTTCCCGTGAAACATCGCCTGCTCGCTGCCGAGCGAGGTGAGGGGAGTGGCGGCGGCGGAGGGCGCGGCGGCGTAGCCCGCGGCGGCCCCCGCCGCGCCGAGGACGAGCCCGGTGGCGCCGGCGGTGCCGAGCAGTCGCCGGCGTGAGATGCCCCCGGGAGCGGCGATCGCCTCGGTGTCCTCGATCGCCTCGGTGTCCCTGGGGGCCCTGCGGTTCTTGGCGCTCTCGGAGCGTGAGGTCTTCCCGGAGTTCCCGGAGTTCCCGGAGTTGCCGAAGTCCCCGGAGTTCCCGCGGTTCCCGGAGTTCCGGGAGGCGAGCGGCCCGGGACCGCCGGGCGTTCCGCGGGTGGCCTCGGAGCTGCGGGTCTCCGGGATGGACTGGTCAGCCATGGTGCGGTTCAGCCGATCTGCGCGTTCTTGGAGAGGGTGACCTGGTCGATGTCGGAGGTCCGTATGGTCACGGAGACTTCCCAGTCTCCGGCCATCGGGATCTGTACTCCGCTCGCCGACCAGTGGCCGGTGGTGATGTGGTCGGGGGCGACGGGCAGGGGCCCGATGTCCTTGGCCTTCTGGGTGAGGGCCACCTTCACCTCCGGGACGTCGAAGGCGGTCCCGTCCGAGCGCTCGACGTAGAGGTGCATGTCGTTGGCGCCGACCCGGGCCGGGTCGAGTTCGATCCGGAGGACGCCCTTGCCGTTCTGGCCGCCGGTGTCGAAGGGCATGTCCAGCGTCACCGCGCCGGTGGCGGGGACGGAGGCGGCGGAGGACGCGCCGGCGGCCTTGGCCTCCTCCTCGGTGCGCCCAGGCTCGGTCTGGGTCAGGACGGTGGTCACCGCGAGCAGGACGACGGCGACACCTGCCTCGGCGAGCACGGAGCGGCGCAGACCGAAGCGGTGCGGGTCCGCGTCCCGTTGCCGTTTCTGCCGGGCGGCGTCGACGGCCGCGCGCTGCCGGGCGAGCTGGGCGGCGCGCTGGGAACCACCGGAGCCCTTCCCCGCGGCCTCGGCTTTCCCCGCGGCCTTCCCCGAGGCCGCGATCTTCCCCGAGGCCCCGGCCTTCCCCAGGGCTGCGGCCTTCCCCGACGCCCCGGCCTTCCCCAGGGCCCGGTCCTTCGCACCCCCGCCCTGCTCCGCAGCCGCCGACTTCGCGGCCCCGGTCTTCTCCGCGCCCTTCGCCCCGCCGTTCTTCCGGCCGCCCGACGCGGCCACGCGTTCCTTGTCCCGCTGCCCGGGCAGGGCGGTCGCCGACTGTGCCAGCTGCGCCGTCCACCGTCGGGAGAAGTAGGCGACGCCGACGAGCACCGCCACGAGCCCGATCTTGACGAGAAGCAGCTGCCCGTACCGGGTGTCGGTGAAGGCCGTCCAGGAGCCGAGCTGGCGCCAGGACTGGTAGGTGCCGGTCGCCACCAGCGCGACGACGCTGCCGAAGGCGACGCGCGAGAACCGGCGTACGGCGTCGGCGGGGACCGGTGTGTCCGCCGGGCCGCGGTACAGGGCGACGAGCAGCGCGGTGAGTCCGCCGAGCCAGGTGGCGACGGCGATCAGGTGGACGACGTCGACCGGCATGGCGAGGCCGGCCTGGAGGCCGACGGAGGCGTGCTCGGACATGGCCCAGGTCGCCGCGAGGCCCGCCGCCACGACGCTCCCGCCGATCGCGAGCCCGAAGGTGAGGTCCCGCCTCTCCTCGTCCTCCCGTTTGTCGTACGCGCCGAAGAGCACGGCGATGAACAGCGCGGCCGCCGCGAGCAGCAGCAGCCGGGAGACCAGTGCTGCGCCCGCCTTGGTCTGCAGCACCTCGCCCACCAGGCTCAGGTCGAAGACGTCGGCGACCTTCCCGGAGCCGGTGTAGGAGCCGCGCAGCAGAAGGAGCAGCAGGGTGGCGGCGGTCAGCGCGAGCCAGCCGGAGACGACGAGCCGCTGCAGGACGCGCACCCCGGAGCCGCGCGGCCAGCAGGCGAGCACGAAGGCGGCGCCGCCCACCAGGACGGCGAAGGCGGCGTACGACACGTACCGCCCGACGCCGTACAGCCCGCCGACGAATCCGCCGCCCGCCTCCTGCCCGGAGACGGAGACCGAGGTGTCGGAGGGGGCGCCGACGGAGAAGGTGTAGGCGCCGGCGACCGGGTGGCTGTCGGCGGAGACGACCTGGTAGGACACCGTGTACGTGCCGTCGGGCAGCCCGGCGTGCAGTTTCACGGAGTACGTCGTGCCACCGGTGCCGGCGGGCTTCCCGTCGTCGACCCGCTTGCCCTTGGGGTCGAGGACGCGCAGCGAGTCGTCGTCCATGGAGACCGACTCGGAGAAGGTGAGCGACACCTGGGCCGGAGCCCTGTCGACCACCGCCCCCTCCCGGGGGTCGCTGCCGGTCAGCGCGGCGTGCGCGGAGACCGGTCCGGCACCGGCCAGCAGCGCGCAGGCCGCGGCCAGGAGCAGCAGCACCAGGGTCCGGACGCGCGGGGCGATGGTCTGCGTCAAGGTGGTCCCTCCCTCAGTGTCCGGACTCGTCGGAGTGGCCGGAGTGTCCATCGGTGGGCTGGTAGGTGGCCGCCTTCACGGGCAGCTCGACCGTGACGGGGCCGGAGTGGGCGAAGTGCAGTTCGACGGCGACCGACTGTCCCTGCTTCGGCTGTTGCTTCAGCTTCTCGAACATCAGATGGTTTCCGCCGCTCTTGAACACGAGTTGACCGTGGGCGGGGACCTCGATGCGGTCGACCTCCTTCATGGTCCCGCCGACGGTCTCGTGCACGGTGACCTCGCCGGCCCCGCTGGTGACGGAGGTCAGTTCGTCCGCGGCGTCGCCCTCGTTGGTGATCGTGAGGAAGCCGGCCGCCATCGAGTCGGAGACGGGCTGCGGTATGTAGGCGGCGCCGACGGAGAGTTCGGCGCCGGAGGGCGCGAGGGACGCGTCGGAGTCCTGGCCGCCGCAGCCCGCGAGGGCCAGGGCGCCGATCACCGCGACGGCGGCGAGGCCGGGGCGGTGCCGCGAGGACCCTCCCGCGGGACGCCTCACGGGTTCTCCCCCTTGATGAGCTCGGGGAGGTCCTTGGTGTAGTCGTCGACCGTCGCGTCCTCGCCGTACAGGACGTAGCCGGCGTCGGACTTCGGGGAGAAGGCGACGACCTGGGTCCCGTGGGTCGAGACGATCTTGCCTTCCTTGTCCTTGGTCGGCGGGTCGATCGAGATGCCGAGGGTGCGGGCGCCGGCCTGGATGGTGTCGAAGTCGCCGGTCAGGCCGACGATCTGCGGGTCGATGCCCTTGAGCCACTCGCCGAGCGCGGCCGGGGTGTCCCGTTCGGGGTCGGTGCTGACGAACACGACGCGGAGCTCGTCCTGCTGCGCCTGGGAGAGCTGCTTCTTCGCCACGGCGATGTTGTTCATGGTCAGCGGGCAGACGTCGGGGCAGTGGGTGTAGCCGAAGTAGATCAGCGTGGGCTTGCCGGCGGTCTGCCGGCGCAGGTCGTACTTCTCGCCCCGGGTGTCGGTGAGGACCAGGTCGGGCTTCTCGAAGGGCTTGTCGAGAACGGTGGCGGCCTGTCGGCTGTTGTCCTCGGAGACCATGGTCACGGGCTTGTCGCTGTCGCCGCCGCTGCCGCAGGCGGACAGGGTCAGACAGGCGGCGGCCAGCACGGCGGCCATGGCGAACTTCTTCTTGTGCATAGCGAAATGTCCCAGATGTGAGGTGCTCCGGCGCGCGCCGGGGCCCGTCGGACGAACCGACGGACCGTGCCCGGCACGCACCGGACGAGAGGATGCGCCGACGAGGTGGTGCCGACGCACCGGTACGGGCGCTGTTACGCCGCCGCGCCGGAGTTGCGCCGGCGGCCGGCCAGCACGCCGTACGCGACACCCGCCGCACCCACGACGATGCCGACGATGCCGAGGACGCGGGCGGTGGTGTCGCTGTCGTCGCCGGAGCCGGAGTCCGACGAGGAGGCGTCGGCGGCGGTGTTCCGCGCGTCCGCCCCGGTGTCGTCGCCCTTGGCGTCCGAGGCGCTCGCGGCGCCGTGGGCGTCCTCCTCGGCAGCGGACAGCTTGAGCACGGGCGCCGGGGTGTCGGGCTCGTCCTGGCCCTCCTGCGGCACCTCGATCCAGCGCACGACCTCCTTGTTGGAGTACGTCTGGATCGCCTTGAACACCAGCTCGTCGGCGTCCTCGGGCAGCGCGCCGATGGAGACCGGGAACTTCTGGAAGTAGCCGGGCTCGACGCCCTTGCCGTCGGCGGTCCAGGTCACCTTGGTGACGACCTCGGTGATCTGCTTGCCGTGCGACTCCAGCGGCTTGGCCGGCTTGGACTTGGTGACCTCGGCCTTCCAGCCCGGGATCGGCTGCGGCATCACGGACGCCAGCGGGTGGTCGGTGGGGAAGTTGACCTCCAGCTTGGTGGTGGAGGCGTTGTCCCGCTCGTTGGGGACCTTGAAGTCGACGACCGCGTAGCCGCCCTTGGCGGCCGCGCCCTCCGGCTGCACGCTGACGTGCGCGAAGGCGGGGGCGGACAGGGCGAGGACGGCGATGCCGGACACGGCGCCGACGGCGGCGATACGGGAAGCCTTCATGGACGGAGTACTCCGCTTCGTGTGGACACCGGGGCTGAGCCGGTGCCGGGTGACAGGAGGGGTGCGCGCACGCGCGCGTGCCGCACGACGGCGGCCCCTCCCGGGAAGCGGGGACGGTGGTCGCGTCGTGTCAGGCGGCGAGGGCGAACGCGTCCGTCGGCGGACCGCGCCTGACGACCGTGTGCTGGAGCGCGGTGGTACGGGGACGCGGCGCCACCCACAGGGCGGGGCGCGGCGGGCGCGGGCCGGTCCCGGGCGCGCCGGCGAGCCCGGCGTGCAGGGCGCGCACCAGGGAGAGCGCGGCGCGCAGGGCGCGTACGAACGCCGCCTCGGCCATGGCGTGGGCCGAGTGTGCCGACAGTTCGACGAGCCGGGCCAGGGCGAGGTCCCCGCGCCGCAGCAGCCAGCCGGCGGCCAGGGCCGCGAGGACGTGACCGAGCAGCATCGGCAGGGACGGCAGCAGCGAGGCGGACGTACCGGCGGTGGACAGGGCGTCGGCCGGGTGGTGCGCCGCACCGGCGGAGGCGTCGGAGGCAATCCGCGCGTCGGTGAGGATGCGCTGGGCCTGGGCCGGGCTGATCGCCGCCGCGGTGGTCCCGCAGACCAGCCGGGCGGCCTGCTGGACCAGGGAGGCGTCGGACAGCGCACCCGCACCGCCACCGGACGCCGGGGCCGGGGCGGCGGCCATGGTGGTGCCGTGCTGGCCGAGCCCGAACAGGGTGTGCAGCGCGGTCTGTCCGACGGCGAGCAGCATCGCGATGCCGGCCAGCGAACGCAGGCGTCCGGCGAGCGGCACGGCGACCAGGACCGCCCCGAGGAAACCCGCGCCCAGCGACCACAGCGGCACCGTGGCGCAGGAAGCGAGGGTGTGCCCCGCCGCGGCCAGCACGACGCAGACCGCGGCGAACACCGCGGCCCGCAGAATCCGGAGATCGTTCCCGGAGCGCGCCGTTGGCGGGTGGGGGGCAGTCATGGCGGCCTCATCATCGCACCCACGGCCCACACGCCGTACGGCAGGTCCACAAGATGCCGTACGACCGGAAGGCCGGGAACGGTACTGAAGATCACCTTCTGTCACGGGCGGCCCCGCATACACCCGGCGGCGGCGGCCCCGCATCCGCCAGACGGGCGGTCACTCGGCTGCGGGGCGCTTACGCAGGGGTGTGAGGGGCAATACGTAACGGTATGTCGAGCCGCGGCCGGGAGGCTGGAGCATGAGCATCTGGTGGTCACTCCATTTGCGGCGCGAGGCTGCGAGCGTGCCCCTGGCCCGCCGCCTGCTGATCGGCACCATGGAGACCGCGGGCGTCGACCCCGACATCTCCTTCGACCTCTCCGTCGCGCTGAGCGAGGCCTGCGCCAACGCCGTCGAGCACGGCGGGGACATGGGGCCCGGCGGCCCGGGCGAGGCGTACCGCGTCACGGCCTACCTGGACGGCGAACTGTGCCGCATCGAGGTCTCCGACACCGGCCCCGGCTTCCCCGCCGCCGTCCCGGGCGGACCGCACGGCACGGCCCGGCAGGTGCCGGTGGAGGCGGAGAGCGGCCGCGGTCTGTGCCTCATCCGGGAGCTCGCCGACCACGTCCACATCGGCACGACGCCGGGGCACGCCGGTGCCGTGGTGAGCTTCGACAAGATCCTCAAGTGGCGGGAGAACGCCCCGCTGGTGGCGGTCTGACGGAGCACACCTGACGTCCGCGGAGCACCTCTGGAAGAGACATCCCGGAAGAACAGCGACGGCCGGGCACCCCGCACGGGGTGCCCGGCCGTCGGACGGCGGGTCAGCCCTTGAGCGCGGCCATCCACTCCTCGACCTCGTCCGACCGGCGCGGCAGCCCGGCGGACAGGTTCCGGTTGCCGTCGGCGGTGACGAGGATGTCGTCCTCGATGCGCACGCCGATGCCCCGGTACTCCTCCGGCACGGTCAGGTCGTCGGCCTGGAAGTACAGGCCCGGCTCGACGGTGAGCACCATGCCGGGCTCCAGCGTGCCGTCGACGTACGTCTCCACGCGCGCGACGGCGCAGTCGTGGACGTCCATGCCGAGCATGTGACCGGTGCCGTGCAGCGTCCAGCGGCGCTGCAGGCCCAGCTCCAGCACCCGCTCGACCGGGCCCTCGACCAGACCCCACTCGACGAGCCGCTCGGCCAGCACCCGCTGGGAGGCGTCGTGGAAGTCGCGGTACGCGGCGCCCGGCTTGACCGCCGCGATGCCGGCCTCCTGGGCGTCGTACACGGCGTCGTAGATCTTCTTCTGCAGTTCGCTGTAGCGGCCGTTGATCGGCAGCGTGCGGGTGACGTCGGCCGTGTAGTAGGTGTGCGTCTCCACGCCCGCGTCGAGCAGCAGCAGGTCGCCGGAGCGCACCGGGCCGTCGTTGCGGACCCAGTGCAGGGTGCAGGCGTGCGGGCCGGCGGCGCAGATGGAGCCGTAGCCGATGTCGTTGCCCTCCACGCGGGCGCGGAGGAAGAAGGTGCCCTCGATGTAGCGCTCGCTGGTCGCCTCGGCCTTGTCGAGCACCTTCACGACGTCCTCGAAGCCGCGCACGGTGGAATCGACGGCCTTCTGCAGCTCGCCGATCTCGAACTCGTCCTTGACCAGGCGGGCCTCGGACAGGAAGACGCGCAGTTCCTCGTCGCGCTCGGCGGTGACCTTGTCGGTGAGGGCCGCCTCGATGCCGGCGTCGTGGCCGCGCACGACGCGCACCGGGCCGGTGGCCTCGCGCAGGCTGCCGGCGAGCTCGCGGACGTCGGAGGCGGGGATGCCGTACAGCTTGCCGGCCTCGGTGAGGGAGTGGCGGCGGCCGACCCACAGCTCGCCCTGGCCGCTCAGCCAGAACTCGCCGTTCTCACGGTCGGAGCGGGGCAGGAGGTAGATCGTCGCGGTGTGCCCGTCGCCCTCGGGCTCCAGGACCAGGACGCCGTCCTCGGTCTGGTTGCCGGTCAGGTAGGCGTACTCGACCGAGGCGCGGAAGGAGTACTCCGTGTCGTTGGAGCGGGTCTTGAGGTTGCCCGCGGGGATGACGAGGCGCTCGCCGGGGAAGCGGGCGGACAGCGCGGCACGGCGGGCGGCGGTCTCGGCGGCCTGGGCGATGGGCTCCAGGTCGTGCAGCTCCGTGTCGGCCCAGCCGGACTTCATGTTCTCGGCCAGCTCGTCGGACACGGCCGGGTACAGGCCGTTCTTGCGCTGCTTGATCGGCTCCTCGGTCTCGTCCGGGTTCTCCGGGGTGAGCTCCTCCGCCACGGTCATCCTCCTAGGTACGGCACTGGACCACCCCCATCGTACGGTCGTTCGGAAGGGGGCCCAGGGCCGAAGGGCCTGTTACGCGGCGGCGCTACCGTCCGTTATGCGGGACGTGCGGGGCGTCAGAGCGGTCCCGGCGTCCGTTATTCGAACCGGACCGCCAGCAGGACGACGTCCTCCGCGGAGTCCTCGTCCGCCTTTCCGCCGGGCAGCGCGGTGCGCAGGACGTGCTCGACGACCGCGTCCGGGTCGTGGCGTGCGGCCCGGGGGACCCCGGCCGCCGCCGCGTGCAGCCGGGCGAAGGCGCGGTCGGCCGGGTCGCCGGTGCGGTGCAGCAGCCCGTCGGTGTAGAGCAGAACCGTCTCTCCGGGCTCGGCCTGCAGCTCCACGCTGGGCGCCTCCCAGCAGGCCAGCATGCCGAGCGGGGCGGACACGGAGGTCTCGACGAACTCCGTGCGCCGCTCCCCGATCAGCAGGGGCGGGCTGTGCCCGGCGCCGGCGAGGGTGATCCGGCGCAGCGCGGGCTCGCAGTAGCCGAACAGGGCGGTGGCCGAGCGGGCCGGCTCGGTGAGCCGCAGCAGCAGCTCCAGGTCGGACAGGACGGCGACCGGGTCCTCGCCCTCCATCACGGCGTACGCCCGCAGCGAGGCGCGCAGCCGCCCCATCGCCGCGACCGCGCTGGGACCGGAACCGGTGACGGACCCGACGGCGAGTCCGAGGGCCGCGTCCGGCAGCGGCAGCGCGTCGTACCAGTCGCCGCCGCCGCGCGGGCCGGTGCGGTGCCGGGCGGCGAGCTGCACGCCGGGCACCCGGGGGAGGCGGGAGGGCAGCAGTTCCTCGGCCATCGTCGCCATGGTGGCGCGGGTGCGCTCGACCTCCGCGAGGCGGGCCAGGTGCTGGGCGGCGTAGCGGACGTACAGGCCGGCGAGGTGGCGCTGCCGCTCACCCGGCTCGGCGGGCTCGTCGTAGAGCCACACGGCGGCGCCGAGCCGCCCGGTGCGCCCCGTGGACGGCCCGGTGCACAGGGGGAGGGTGTAGCTCGCGGCGTAACCGAGGCGGGCGGCGACCTCGCGGTGGCGTGGGTCGAGGCTCTTCTCGGCGAGCAGGTCGGGCTCGGCGACGCCGTCCTCGTCGACCGGCAGTCCGTCCAGGACCCGCCCGTACGGCAGGGAACCGCGCGGCACGGTCTCGATGTGGCCGAGGTCGGCGCGGCCGAGGCCGAGGCCGACGGTGGTGTCGGGGCCGAGTCCGTCGGCCGGTTCCAGCACGACCAGGCCGCGCCGGGCGCCGACCAGGGCGGCTCCGGCGTGCAGCAGTTCCTGGAGGCCGTCGGCGAGGGTGTCCGTCCGCACCAGGCGTTCGGTCAGCTCGTGCAGGGTCGTGAGGTCCGAGACCCAGCCGGCCAGCCGGTCCTGGAGCAGGGCCCCGGGGGCACACGCGGTGCCCGCGGCGTCCGCGGTGGGGGACCCGGCCGTCGGAGAGGTGCCCGCGGCGGCGGACGCGACAGTGTGTGCGGGGGACGGAACCGTTGAATCGATTCCAGCCACTTTCGCTGGGTGCGGGGCGTTCATGGCGTCCGGCCTTTGGACCGGTGCTTACTGCTCAAAAGCATCGCAAACCCCCATGTCATTCTGCGCCGCCAGCAGTGTCTCCACATGTACACGCACTCGTAAGGAGATGTCCAGCATTGTCCTGCCGGGATTCCTGGTGTCCACGGGGTGCGAGCGACCTCCTTCCCGACCCCTTGCGGAAAAGCGAATTTGGCTTGAAACTGCCCCGGAGGACGCCTTGTTGCGGTCGACTGGGGCTGCTTCACGGAGCGTCACAGCGGTCGTGATGGGTACGTACTCGGAGAAGGCCAGGGGTGGTTGGGGACCACCTGGAACCTGGCGACGGACCCGGGCGTCCTATCCACCGACGACCGTGCCCCATCCTCCCGTGGCGGAGGCGGAGAGAAATACGCGCGACGGCAAAACGCCAGACTTCGCCACCCCCGCGCCACGCCCATGCTTTTGCCAGACGCAGTGGTCGGAACCGTCACGGACGCAGTCAGTGCTCGACCCACAGGGGTTTCCCTTGCCCTTGGCGGAGGCGTTCCCGGGTAGTCCCGTGAGCGTCCCCCGGCGGGGGTGTGATGCGCCACCAGCAACGCACAGCGAAGTGATCGACACATGGTGTGAAGTGACCACGGTGTTGCCAGGCGTGCAACGGAAAGGAACGAGCGCTCATGCGCGAGATCCTCGGAAGGCGACGCAGGCTCCTGTCCCCGCACGACGACGGACGGCCTGAGCTGATCGGCGCGGCCCTGACCTACGCGGCACAATGGCGGTGGCCCGTACTCCCGGGCGCGGCGGCGGACCCGCGGGCGCGGTCACGCTGCACCTGCCCCGACCCCGAGTGCGCGGTGCCGGGCGCGCATCCCTTCGACCCCGGGCTCCTCACCGCGACCACCGACGCCCGCATGGTGCGCTGGTGGTGGACGAACCGGCCGACCGCCCCGATCGTCCTGGCCACCGGGGGAAGCGCCCCGTGCGCCGTCTCCCTGCCCGCACTCCCGGCCGCCCACGCCCTCGCCGCGCTCGACCGCGCCGGGCTGCGGGTCGGCCCGGTCGTCGCCTCGCCCGCCCGCTGGGCGCTGCTGGTCCGGCCGTACTCCATGGAGCAACTGGGCGAGCTGCTCTACGCCAAGGACTTCGTCCCCGGCTCCCTGCGCTTCCACGGCGAGGGCGGCTACCTCCCGCTGCCCCCGTCCGAGACCGGTGCCGGCGCCGTCCGCTGGGAGCGGGCGCCGCTGCCCGGCTCCGCCGCGCCCTGGGTGCCCGATGTCGAGGCCGTGGTGGACGCGGTGGTCGACGCCCTCACTCGTACGGGTGTGAGCGCGCCCGAGTTGTAGGGGTGTCCCGGCGCGCGCCCGGTCCGCGCCCGCCGTCGGTCGTTATCGTCCGCCCCATGCCGCTTCATGCAGGGGAGCACCGCGCCGTCGGGCCGTACCGCACCGGGTCACGCCGTGGCGGGCCGGACCGCCGGCGGATCCGTCTGTACGGGCTCGCGGCCGTCGTGGCGTGCGCGGTCGTACTGCCGTTCGCCGTGGCGTCCGCGGGGCCCCCGGGCGACGGGGACGACAAGGCCCCGGTGACCGTGCCGCTCCTCGCGCGGGGCGGTGACGGCGAGGTGCCCGCGTCCGGGGCGGAGCCGAAGACCGCGTCCGGGGCCGGGCCGGGAACCGGGGCCGGCTTCGAGTCCGGGGCCGGGTCCCGTACCGAACCGGGGGCCGGAGGGGCCGAGCGCGCCGGGGCGGGGGGCGCGCCCGCCCGTCCGCCGCTGCCGCCCGGGCCCGCGCTGGCCGCGCGCTGCGGCCCCGAACTCACCTCGCCCGCGGGCGTCGAGGCGCAGACCTGTGTCCTGACCCGGGGGACGGAGACCTGGGCGCGCACCTACTACCGCAACGCCACCGGCGGACCGGTGGAGGCCATGCTGAGCCTCATGGGACCCGACGGCCGCAGTGTGCGGACGCACTGCGCGGTGAGCGCCGACGACGCGCCGGGCACCTGCGAGACGCCCCCGGACCACTCCCGTGGTGCGGCCGGGGGCGGACTGGCGGGGTACAGCGCGATCGCCGAGTTCGCCGGCCGGGCCGGGTACGGACCGCTCCTGCTGCGTGCCGGGAGCAGCGGCGGAAGTGACGGCGAGAGCAGTGACGCCAGCGACAGCGACTGACGCGACGGTGAGAGGGACGGCGACGCACCGGCGGGATCGGGTGGTTGACGGCCGATCGGCGGACGGGTGCGGACTCGCGCATGGAAAGACCCGGTTGCTGGCGACGGGGGATGCACCAGCAACCGGGCTACTCGAACGGTAACAAGAGATCGGCTGTTAGCAAATTCGATCTCTTGGTTTCCGGTCACCGACTGGCTTGTCCGCACCGGGAGTTATGACTGGTACGACCGCCGGGGAGCCGCCGCTCCGGCTGACCGGTCGGTCAGCCGGGGGCGGCCCGCGCGGTTGTGTGTCAGCTGAGCGTGACCTGTCGGTTGGTCAGGCCGCCGCGCGCCCGGCGCTCGTCGTGCGTGAGCGGAGCGTCCGTGGCCAGGGCCTCGGCGAGCCGCTCGGCGAACTCCGCGGCCGGCTTCTCGATGTCCTGCGCGGTGATCTCGCTCGGCAGGTCCCACACCGGCACGGTGAGGCCGTGGGCACGGAAGGAGCCGACGAGCCGGGTGCCCTCGCCGAGCGACGACCGGCCCGCGGCGTGCAGCCGGGCGAGAGCGTCCAGAAGCCGCTCCTCCTCGTGCGGCATGACCCAGCGCAGGTGGTTCTTGTCCGGCGTCTCGCACCAGTAGGCGGCGTCGACACCCTCCAGCCGAACGGTCGGGATGGCCGCGGCGTTGGCCCGCTCCAGGGACGCGGTGACGTCCGGCGTGGCGTTCTCCGGGTCCGGCACCCAGAACTCGAAACCCGAGTGCACCTGCGGCTCGAACGCGCCCTCGGGTGCGAGCAGGTCCTGCAGCCGCGGGCCGTCGGCCGGCGCGCGGCGGCCCTGCACCGGGGTGCCCGGCGCGGCGGTCAGCGCCCGCGCGAGGGTGTCGGCGAGGTCGCGGCTGATGTCGCCCGACGCCGTGTCGTTCTGCAGGCCGAGCAGGACCGAGCCGTCGTCGCGGCGCAGGGCGGGCCAGGCCATCGGCAGCACCGTGGCCAGCGTGACCGACGGGACGCCCTCGGGCAGGCCGTCGCGCAGGGTCAGCCCGACCGTGGCCGCCGGCACCAGCTCCCGCAGCGCCACCCAGTCGCACTCGCCGGGCAGCCCCTCGAACGGGCGCTGCACCAGCGCGGTCGTGGCCTGCGCGGCGGTCCGGCCGTGGCAGGCCTTGTACCGGCGGCCGCTGCCGCAGGGGCAGGGCTCGCGGGCACCGACGACCGGGACCTCGGCATCGTCGAGCTGGGGCCGCTTGGCCTTCGTCTGGGGTCGCTTCTTGGCCATCGTGGGTGTCTCCCGGTTACGGCTCTACTCGTACGGCGCGAGCCTAGCCGTTCCCGCCCCGGCGGACGGGACCTGTGGACAACGGACCGTCTGTGGGCAACTCGCCCCGGCCGTAGCCGTAGCCGTAGCCGTAGCCACGCGACCGACGGGCCGGCCCAAGTCGCCGTACGGCCCGCCCAGCTCCTCGTGCGAGTCGCGCCCGGCCTCGTGCGGGCCCGGGCCGTGCCTCGGAGGGACCGGCCCGGGTGCTTGTGCGACTCGGTCCAGCCTCCTCGTGCGACTCGGTCCGGGCCCCTCGTGCGACTAGGTCCGGGCCCCTCGTGCGATTCGCCCCAGGCCTCGTACGGCTCGGTCGGGCCGCAGGCCGGAGAGCGGCCGTGGCGGGGGACGGGGTCAGGCCAGGTCCTCGAAGGCGTCCGCGAAGTCCAGGCCGGGGATCTCGGACACCGCCGGAGCCGAGATGCGGGTGGCGAAGTCCTCGCGCCGATGTGCGGCACCCGGGTCGCGCACGTCGTCGTGGACGACGACCCAGACGGTGACCTCCCCGCACGCGCTGTCCCGCACGCCCCAGTCGTCGGCGAGCGCCGTGATGATGTTCAGCCCGCGTCCACCGTGCGCGGTGACCGACGGGGTGGCCGGAGCCGGACGGGTCGGACCGCCGCCGTCCGTGACCTCCACCAGCAGTCGTCCGCGCGCGTCCACCTGCCACGCGGCACGGACGTCGCCGTCCCCGGCCAGGGCGTCGCCCAGCGGCCGGCCGTGCTTGCAGGCATTGCTCAACAGTTCGGAAAGGATCAGTACGGCGTCGTCGATGACCGAATCCGCTACACCGCCCCTGCGCAACTGATCACGCATGCGGTGCCTTGCTTCCCCCACGCCCGCAGGGCCATGGGGCACGGCCATGCTCGACCACGTGGGCACCTCCTGTGCCACCACCAACGCCACCCCCGAGACCTCCTTCGCCCCACGCCACCGAGTGGATGCCCCATCGCTCTGAGCCGGAAACCGGCCGATCGCCCCGCGGTGACGCATTCGACACGGTCGAACACGCACCGAACGCGCCGGAGCACTCCCCGTAGTCACGTGGCCGGATTTCGCCGGTGTGGCCGAGATCGGAGAATGGGGCAGCCGGGCCGCCGGGTCAAGAGGTGCGGCCGAATCAGCGGCCCAGGTGGTCCAGGACCGCGCGCGGCCGGTTGGTGATGATGGCGTCGACGCCCAGGTCGACGCAGTGATCCACGTCGGCGGTCTCGTTCACCGTCCATACGTGCACCTGGTGACCGGCCGCCTTCAGGCGCTCGATGTACGCGGGGTGGTTGCGCACGATCCGGATCGAGGGGCCGGCGATCCGGACGCCCGCGGGCAGCCGCCCGTCGCGCAGCCGGGGCGAGACGAACTGCATGAGGGAGACCGTCGGCAGCGTCGGCGACGCGGCCCGCACCCGGTGCAGTGAGCGGGCCGAGAAGCTCATCACCCGCACCGGCGACTCCTCGGCCGAGGCCGGGGCGTCGAGCCCGAAGCGCTTCAGGAGCTGCAGCAGCCGCTCCTCCACCTGGCCCGCCCAGCGGGTGGGGTGCTTGGTCTCGATGGCCAGTTCCACGCGCCGACCCGAGTCGGCGACCAGCTGCAGCAGCCGTTCCAGGGTCAGGACGGACGTCTCCTCCCGGTCCTCGGGCCGGTGCTCCCAGTCGGGCTGCTCGTCGCGCGTGCGCCAGAACTCCCGGGTCCGCCGGGTGCCGAAGTCCAGGGCCGCGAGATCGGCGAGCTCCAGCGCCGAGACCGCGCCCCGCCCGTTGGACGTACGGTTGACGCGCCAGTCGTGGACGCAGACGAGGTGGCCGTCGGCGGTCAGGCGTACATCGCACTCCAGGGCGTCCGCCCCGTCCTCGATCGCCTTCCGGTACGCGGCCAGCGTGTGCTCGGGTGCCTCCTCGGAGGCGCCACGGTGGGCGACGACCTGAATCCGGTGCTGTCGTGCGTGGGTCACCGCGTCATGGTGCCACCGCGGGCGGGTAGACGTGCCACCGGGCGGAATCGGCAACGCGTCCGTTTAGTCTTTGATGACCGATGTAAAGGACAGTCGGGGACCCACAGCTACGGCTTATGGTGCTCTGACGGCCCGTGGGAAAAGCTGATGGCATACAGAATCACCGGCACATCCACACCGCGCCGGACCGTGGAGCAGCGCGTGAGCGAGGCTGAGCGCGACCAGGGTGAGCGACCAACAGCCGTGGAACGAGGAGAGAAGCTGTGAGCACCGAGAACGAGGGCACCGCGGTACCCCCGGCCCCGTCCGCACCTCCCGTGCCGGTGGATGCTCCCGCTGCCTCCGCCCAGCCTCCCGCGCCGCCCGCCCCCCACCAGGACCGCACCACCACCCCGGAGGCTCCGGCGGCTCCCCCCGCCCCAGCCCCGGCCGGGGTGCCCGGGGACCACCGGGCACCCCAGGCTCAGTCGGGGCCGCAGGGCGGCGAGGTCCCGCAGGGGCACTCGGCTCCCGACGCCGCGTGGCCCCCGCCCCCGCCGCCGGGCACCGGGGCCCACACCCCGGCGTACGGCGGAGGCGGCGACGGCGGCTACGGAGGCGGTTTCGGCGACGGGGCCGGTGGCGGCGCCGGCGGCTGGGGTGCCTCGTACCAGCAGCCCGCCCCGAAGCCCGGACGCGGCCGTGGCGGTCTGGTCGCCGGCGTCCTGATCGCCGCGCTCGTCGCGGGCGGCCTGGGCGGCGGTCTCGGCTACACCCTCGCCAAGAACAACGACGGGAACGGCTCCACCACGGTCTCCGCCTCCGACACCGGCGGCTCCGTCAAGCGCGACGCGGGCACCGTGGCCGGCGTGGCCGCCAAGGCGCTGCCCAGCACCGTCACCATCCAGGCCGAGGGGAGCAACGGCGAGGGCGGCACCGGCACCGGGTTCGTCTTCGACAAGGAAGGCCACATCGTCACCAACAACCACGTGGTGGCGGAGGCGGTCGACGGCGGCAAGCTCAGTGCGACCTTCCCCGACGGCAAGAAGTACGACGCCGAGGTGGTCGGCCACGCCCAGGGCTACGACGTCGCCGTCGTCAAGCTGGAGAACGCCCCCTCGGACCTGAACCCGCTCCCCCTGGGTGACTCCGACAAGGTCGCCGTGGGCGACTCGACGATCGCCATCGGCGCGCCCTTCGGCCTGTCCAACACGGTGACCACGGGCATCATCAGCGCCAAGAACCGCCCCGTGGCCTCCAGCGACGGCAGCGCCGACAGCAAGGCCTCCTACATGAGCGCCCTGCAGACCGACGCGTCGATCAACCCGGGCAACTCCGGCGGCCCGCTGCTGGACGCGCAGGGCAACGTCATCGGCATCAACTCCGCGATCCAGTCCTCCAGCAACGGCAGCTTCGGCACCGGCCAGGCCGGCTCCATCGGCCTGGGCTTCGCGATCCCCATCAACCAGGCCGAGTTCGTCGCCCAGCAGCTGATCAAGAACGGCAAGCCGGTGTACGCGAAGATCGGTGCCTCCGTCTCCCTGGAGGAGGCCACGGGCGGCGCCAAGCTCACCGAGCAGGGCGTGGGCGGAGCCGACCCCGTCGAGAAGGGCGGCCCGGCCGACGACGCGGGCCTCAAGCCCGGTGACGTCATCACCAAGCTCGACGACCGGGTGATCGACAGCGGCCCGACCCTGATCGGCGAGATCTGGACCCACGCGCCCGGCGACGAGGTCACGGTCACCTACGAGCGCGGCGGCAAGCAGCACACGACCGAGGTCACCCTGGGCTCGAAGGTCGGCGACGACTGACCCGCCGTACCGCCACGACCCACCGAGACCCACCCACTTCGCCACCGGGCTGCATCCGCCCCGGTGGCGAAGTGCGTCACCCGGAAACCCGCGTGCTCGGCGACCCGGACCGCCCTGGAGCGGAGGCGACCCGAGCGACCCGGGCCCAAGGCGGCCCCGGGACCGAGGCACCCCGGGCAACTCCACTCAACGCCACTCCACTCAACGCAACTCCACTCCACTCACACGATGATGACCCGTCGTCCGCGCGTGTGGCCGGCCTGGCTGTCGACGTGCGCCGCCGCGGCCTCGGCGAGCGAGTACGTCTTCTCGACCGGTATGTGGAGCCTGCCCCGCGCGATGAGGCCGACGGTCTCGGCGAGCGCCGCCGGCACGCTTCCGGCCACGCCGGAGAACCGCACGCCGAACTCGGGTGCGCCGAGGTCGGCGATGGTGACGACCTTCTCCGGATCCCCGGTCAGTCCGACGAGTTCGCGAAGCACACCCGAGCCGGCCAGGTCGAGTGCCGCGTCGACTCCGCCGAGCCGCCGCACCCGCTCCACCCAGCCCTCGCCGTACGTCGTGGGGACGGCACCGAGATCGCGCAGGTACGCCTGGTTGGCGGCACCGGCCGTACCGATCACCCTGATGCCGCGATCGCGGGCGATCTGCAGCACCGCCGACCCGACTCCCCCGGACGCGCCGCTGACCAGGAGCGTCTGGCCGGGCCGCACCCCGACTTCCCGGACGACGCGCAGCGCCGTCTCCATCACCGAGGGGTACCCGGCCGCCTCTTCGAACGTCAGGCCCTCGGGCATCCGGGCCCAGGCTCCGAGCACGGCGAACTCGGCGTAGGTGTCGGTGCCCTCGCCGAACACCCGGTCACCGACCTCGACGCCCTCGACCCCCTCTCCGACCTCGTCCACGATCCCGGCGGCGTCGAGCCCGACCCCCGAGGGCAGCGTGACCGGATGGGCCCCCAGTACCTGCCCTTCCCTGATCCGCCAGTCGACGGGGTTCACGCCGGCCGCCCGCACGGCGATGCGTATGCGACCGGGCCCCGCGTGGGGCTCCTCGGCGTCGACGAGGCGCAGGACGTCGGGACCGCCGAACTCGGCGAAGCTCACTTTCTTCATGCCGCCGACCGTAGCACTAACGGTTAGTGTTTCCTAACAACTCCATTTCCGTACCTGCTAGCCTTCCGGTCATGACCGTGCAGCAGTCCGGACGCCGTGAGCGCAAGAAGGCCGCGACCCGCCAGAAGATCGCCGACACCGCGCTGCGGCTCTTCCTGGAGCGCGGGTACGACGCGGTGGGCATCCGCGACGTGGCCGCCGAGGCCGACGTGGCCGTCACCACGGTCTTCTCCCACTTCGCCTCGAAGGAGGCTCTGGTCTTCGAACAGGACGAGGACTTCGAGCAACGCCTCACCCGTGCGGTCACCGACCGGGCGCCGGACGAGCCGATCGTCCCCGCGCTGCGCCGCGAGATCCTGGCCCTGGTGCGGCACTGCACCGCGGACGGCGCTGCTCCGGTCTGGCGCATGATCGACGCGTCCGACGCCCTGCGCAGGTACGACGAGTCGATGCGCCTGCGCCACGCGGACGCCCTGGCCCGCGCCATCGCCGCCGAGCCCGGCCTGACCCGCAGCGAAACCGCGGCCCGCACCCTCGCGCGCTTCGCGATCGACGCCTACTCGCTGGCCCGCGAGGCGCCCGATCCGGAGGCCGCTCTGGACGAGATCTTCCCGATGATCGAGGCCGCCTGGGAGGCAGCCCGCCCTCCCCGCCACACGTGAGCCCCGCACGACGAACGGTCACGGCGTGAGAGCGTCACCATGGGTTCGAATCCCACCGCTTCCAGGGCAGGGACGTTCTAGTCAAGGTTGCTTGCGGGAGAACTGGTCGCCGCGCCTCGTCAACACATCGACGAGTGCGGCCGGAAGCAACCGTCGAGCGTCTCCTGGCGCCTACTCGATGTCGGCTGTTGGGTATACCTCAACTGTTGTGTCGGGGCTGGGCGTTACTGGCGTGGCCTGGGTGGGCTGCTCCAACCTCCGCGCGACGCATTCGGAGACCGGCGGTAGCAGTGGGGGTGCTCAGCACGGTGGCAGACGATCGAATTGATGCGAACACACCTGGCCAGGGCGGCAACCATGCGGACGGTACTCAGGTGCCCGCATCGCCGCCCCCACCGCCGGCGGACCCGCCAACGCCGGACGGGGCGCAAGGTGACGGTCCGGGCGGAGGCTGGTTCAGCAGACATCAGCAGGCAGCCTGGATCGCTGCCGGGGCGACGGTTCTCGCCGCCCTGGTCACGGCCGTGGTGCCTGTTCTCGGCTCCTCCGGTGACGACAAGGCCGACGGTGCTCCGACCGTCGTGCCAGCTTCATCGCCTGTCACTTCGGCGCCCGAATCCTCACCTGCCTCCGGCTCGCCGTCGAAGGAGACCGAGACGTCCGCGCCGGGTGACAGTCCTTCGCCCGCAGGAAGCGAACTCTGGCGGGGCTCGCTGTTGCTCGATCACGAGCCCAAGGACCTGGACGCCGGACAACCCGTCGCTGTCGGCTACGCCGACGAAGGCGATGTGTACACGCTGCCGGGGAACGAGATCGAAGGGTGGCACGGCACCGTGATCTCTCTCTGGTCAGGACGCACGACCAGTCTGCCGGGCTACGAGGAGTGCTCGAACACGGTTACTGCGGCAGGAACCGAGAAACAACAACTCACCAAGAACACGGTGCTATGCATACGCACCAGCGCCGGGAACATCGCCCGCCTTGAGCTCACCGCACTCGGGTCCGACAGCATCGCTAGCGATAACCGCAATATGTTCGACGTGGTCATATGGGACGCGAGCTGACCCGGCCGCCTGGCCGGATCCCTTCAACGTCGGCGTCGCTGATCGCGGGGCGCTGCAATGTGTCGCCACTCGGCAGACGGATTCGAGTGCCCCGCCACAACCGGGGGCGCGTGACAGGGGGCTCGAGTCTGGGAAGGCGTAGTCGGCACCCGGGCCATGTGCTGCGTGGAGTGCTCTCCAGGTCACGAAGTGCCCGGCAACGGTGCCAGTGGGGCCCGTGTGGACCACGGAGCCCGCGCGGTGCAGGAGCCCGGTACTCTGTAGCCGTTCCGCCGCTGGTAGGCGGGGCGGAGGTGGGTTGCCCGAGCGGCCTAAGGGAACGGTCTTGAAAACCGTCGTGGCGCAAGTCACCGTGGGTTCAAATCCCACACCCACCGCGGTGATTGACGGCCCCTGACCAGGTATGACGGTCGGGGGCCGTTGCCGTGTGCGCTATCCGCCGGACGCCGCTGTTTCCCCGCGGCGTCCGGGTTCGGTCGCGGACACGGCAAGCCTCTCCTCCTGGAAACACGATCGGTCGGCTCTTGACCGGGGCGTTGAGATCGGTCGGTAGGGTCGTGAGCATGGGGGATCGGAAGACTCGTAAGTGCGTCTGGTGCGACAGGCAATTCACGCGGCGTTCCCGGTGGCGGGCGAAGCGTTACTGCAAGCGGTGGCATCAATGCGTGCACTACGGCGCGGTGCTGGTGGGGGCCTTGTTCTCTTGAGCCTCCCCTGACCAGGCACGACGGTCTGGGGTCGTCGTCGTTCTGTGGTACGGACTCCCGCGCGGGCGCGGACTCATCGGCCGCGCGGGGCGGACCGGCTACGGCTCCCGGAGTGCGTAGTCCCGTGCCAGGGACGGCCAGTCGACGGTCCGCAGGGCCGGGTCCGACTCGTACGCGTCGGGGGCGCGGGGTGTGGGCTGGAACCAGATGACGGTCAGGCCGGAACGGTAGGCGAACGGGTCGCTGGCCGGGGTCACGGGTGCGGAGGAGAAGCGGCCCACGCAGGCCACGCGCGGGAGTGTCTCGACGGGGCCGAAGGCGCCCGCGTACTGGTCCGGGTACGCGCGCGGGGGCGGGATCAGGTGCACCGGTGTGGGTGGGGACATCCGGGCGGCGGTGCGCAGGAGTTCCGCGATGCGCAGGTCGTTGACGGGGCGGCACGGGTAGCCCTCCGGCATGCCGCCGCCGTAGGTGGCCGTGAGGCGCAGTTCGGCCAGGTCGACGCTGCGGCCGGAGGCCAGGACGATCCTGGCCAGTGACATGGCCGGCTCGCGGAGATGGTCGCTGAGGCGGTCGTGGGGGCGGGCCGCCTGGGGACGGTCGGGCAGGCGGTCGTAGGAGTGCTGGTGGGGGCGGTCGTGCATCGGGGGCTTTCCGGTCGTGCCGCGGGGAGGGCCGCGTGGAGGGGGGGGAGGGTGCGTGAGGGTGGCCGGAAACGGCGCCCCGTCAGGGTGGGAGGGGTCAGGGGTGGTGGCCGGTCATGCGGGCCGCCGATGTGATCGTCGCGCGGGCCTCGCGATCGGTCAGGCCGGTGGCGCGGGCGGCTTCGAGCAGGGGGGCCAGCAGGGCGGGGCCGATACCGTTCTCGTAGGCGCGGCAGGCCGCCCAGAAGAGACGTGTGTTGCGCTGGCCCTCGTGTGCGGCGAGGACGAACTGGACGAGGCCGCGGCCGTCGTTCACCGTCCCGCCGCGGCCGCCGCTCACTGCCTCACCGCGGCCGTCGGTCATCTTTCCCCCGCGGCCCCCACTCACTCCCGGGCCGCCCTCGCCGCGCCGCACGGGCGGCGGCAGCAGCAGGCGCAGGAGTGCGGGCGGGCACGGTGCGGGTGACAGGTGGGACGTGCCGGGGACGGTCGTGTACGTGCCGTGGTGGGTGCGGGAGCCGGGGCCGACCAGGTAGCCGCCGGCTCCCCGGATGTCGATGCCGGGAGCGAGGCGTCCGGCCGAGTTGGGGACGACGTGGTCGGGCGGGCCGGTCAGCCAGAGGTGGCGGCCTCCGCTGGGGGTCAGGACCACCACCGTGGGCGGGATCGTGAACAGGTGGCGCAGGGCGAGTTCGCGCAGGGCGGTCGAGGAGTCCGGCTCCGCGTCGTCGCGCCTGATGTCCAGGTCGACGCCGATCAGACGGTGGGGCGGCAGTCCGCAGGCGATGCCGTAGCCCGTGGCCCAGGGGGCGGCGGCGAACAGCGCGCGGACGCGGGCCGGGTCGGTGGAGGCGTCGTGGACACCGTGGCCGAAGCGGCCGCACTCGCCGCGGCAGGTGAACGGCTGCGGGGTCGAGGCGCCGCGGTGGGGGGAGCGCAGCGCCGGGAGCTTGGTCCGGGCCAGCGGGATGACGGCCAGCCCGCGCTCCGCGGCTGACAGGGCGTGGGCGAGGGCCAGCGTCGTGGCCTGCCGGTCGGTGGTGGCCATGGGTCTATGTTCGTACGTATGTTCGAGAAAGGGAAGGGCGGGAGTGCGACACGCCGTGGGGACGGGCTGACGAGGGAAAAAGTGACGGAACGCTTCCCCTCTTGTGGCGCTTGACGTGGAGTCGTCCCCACTGTCCCGTACCGGGACGGAAGGGGGCCATGAGGGTTTATCGACATGTCCTCACGCTTGAGGGCGAATCGCGTCTTCCGGGGTGGTTCGCCGGGAGCCGGTGGGCAACTCTGATCATGCGACGTCGTGCACAGCGTCGAGGCGGTCGGCCAACTGCCTTGATATGAGCCCTAGTTCACGTACTTCTCGCGTTGTCGGCTGGAAGCCGGTGCGCACTTGTTCTGGAGGAAAAACATGGCAAGCATCCGTACCGCCCGTGTCGTCGCCGCCCTCGCCGCCCTTCCGCTCGCCGCCGCTCTGCTCGGCGGGATCGCGACGGCGGACAACGGCGCCCTCGCGGACGACGGATCGAGCGCGACCGCCGCCAGTGCCAACGCCGGCATCCTCGGCAGCGGCGTCGGCGGGAGCAACAACGGCAACTCGTCCACCACGCAGCAGCAGGCGGTCGGCTCGGGGGCCTCGAACCAGAGCAACACCGCGCAGGTCGACGGCTCCGCGTTCACGGCGATCAATCAGGGCAACGAGAACGTGGCCGTCAGCTTCACCCCGCTGTGGTGGTGAGCTGAGGGGCCGGCGCGGGTGCGTTGCCGCGCCGGCCCCTCGGGTCGTCGTGCGGGTGTGCTTCATGGGGTCGCAGGGCGTCCGGGCGACGGTACTCCGGTACCGGCGCCCGGACGTTCTCGTGCCCGGCCGCCGCCCTCCGTCCTCGTGGCCGCCCCGCCCCCTACCTCCCCCGGCCCCCGGCCCCTGTCTTCGCCCCTGCACCCGTCCCCGTGCCGTCCGCGTGCCCGGTTTCGGGGTGGTGCTCGTGGCCCGGCCGGGCCCGCCGGGACGCTTGTCCCGCGCGGTCCCTAAGGGATCGACCCGCACTCCCTCTCCTCCCCCACTCCACCTACAGGAGGTGGGGCCAACACCACCCCTACAACCTGAGGCGGACTCGGCTTCGGGACCTGCGGCCGATCCGCAGGCCGCCGCCCGCTCCTAGCGTGGAGCCATGACCACACCCGTCTGCACCAGCGCTTCGAACGCCGCCACCGCCGTGGCGCCGGCCACGAGGTCGACGATGACGACGCAGACCTTCCCGTACCCGTCGTTCGCGTCGTACGTGAAGGCCCGCCAGCCGGTGCTGCTGCGTACCGCCCGGTCCCTCACCGCGAACCCGAGCGATGCGGAGGACCTGCTGCAGACCGCGCTCACCAAGACGTACGTGGCCTGGGAGCGCATCGAGGACCACCGTGCCCTGGACGGCTATGTGCGCCGGGCGCTGCTGAACACCCGGACCTCGCAGTGGCGCAAGCGCAAGGTCGACGAGTTCGCCTGCGACGAGCTGCCCGAGCCGGAGCCCGCGTCCGGCGGCGACGACCAGGCGGAGCGGCAGGCCCTGCACGACGCGATGTGGCGGGCGATCATGAAGCTGCCCGCGCGGCAGCGGGCGATGGTCGTCCTCAGGTACTACGAGGACCTCAGCGAGGCCCGGACGGCCGAAGTCCTCGGGGTTTCCGTGGGTACGGTGAAGTCGGCGGTCTCCCGGGCCCTCGGCAAGCTCCGCGAGGACCCTGAGCTGGGCTTTGTTCACTCCTGAGCCGTCCTGAGGGACCCCGGTGGGCGCCCCTGTCGCGCGCCGCTCGCTGATCGATCATCCGGGGCTAGTGACATACCACGCGGTATGTGCGCAGAATCAGCGCAACCCTTACCGCCGCGTAGGCAATGTCGCCCCGGGAGGACACCGTGCTGAGCACGATGCAGGACGTACCGCTGCTGATATCGAGAATCCTGACCCACGGGTCGACCATCCACGGCAGCTCGCAGGTGACCACCTGGACCGGTGAGGACGAACCGCACCGCCGCTCCTTCGCCGAGATCGGAGCCCGCGCCGCCCAGCTGGCGCACGCCCTGCGCGAGGACCTCGGGGTCCGGGACGACGAACGGGTGGCGACGCTCGCCTGGAACAACGCCGAGCACGTCGAGGCCTACTTCGCGATCCCCTCCATGGGCGCGATCCTGCACACCCTCAACCTCCGCCTCCCGCCCGAGCAGCTGGCCTGGATCGTCAACCACGCCGCCGACCGGGTCGTGATCGCGAACGGTTCGCTGCTGCCGCTGCTCGCCCCGCTGCTGCCGCACCTCAAGACCGTCGAGCACGTCGTCGTCACGGGGCCGGGCGACCGCTCGCTGCTGGACGGGGCCGCCGCCGTACAGGTGCACGAGTACGAGGACCTAATCGCCCCGAAGCCCACGGCGTACGACTGGCCCGAGCTGGACGAGCGGGCCGCGGCCGCCATGTGCTACACCTCCGGCACCACCGGCGATCCGAAGGGCGTGGTCTACAGCCACCGCTCCATCTACCTGCACTCCATGCAGGTCAACATGACCCAGTCGATGGGCCTGACCGACCAGGACACCTCGCTGGTCGTGGTCCCGCAGTTCCACGTCAACGCCTGGGGCCTGCCGCACGCCACCTTCATGACCGGCGTCAACATGCTGATGCCGGACCGCTTCCTCCAGCCCGCGCCCCTCGCCGCGATGATCGAGGGCGAACGGCCGACGCACGCCGCCGCCGTCCCCACCATCTGGCAGGGCCTGCTCGCCGAGCTGACCGCCAAGCCCCGGGACGTCTCCTCCCTCACCCAGGTCACCATCGGCGGCTCCGCCTGTCCCCCCTCCCTGATGGAGGCGTTCGACGCGCTCGGCATGCGGGTCTGCCACGCCTGGGGCATGACGGAGACCTCGCCGCTCGGCACGGTCGCCCGGCCGCCGGCCCACGCGATCGGTACGGAGCAGGAGTTCGGCTACCGCCTCACCCAGGGCCGTTTCCCGGCCGGCGTCGAGGCCCGCCTCACCGGTCCCGGCGGCGAGCGCCTGCCCTGGGACGGCGAGTCCGCCGGTGAGCTGGAGGTGCGTGGCAACTGGATCGCCGGCGCCTACTACAACGGTCCGGGCGCCGAGCCGCTGCGCCCCGACGACAAGTTCAGCGAGGACGGCTGGCTGAAGACGGGTGACGTCGGCACGATCTCCCCGGACGGCTTCCTCACCCTCACCGACCGGGCCAAGGACGTCATCAAGTCCGGCGGCGAGTGGATCTCCTCCGTCGAGCTGGAGAACGCGCTGATGTCCCACCCGGACGTCGCCGAGGCCGCCGTGGTCGCCGTCCCGGACGACAAGTGGGGTGAGCGCCCGCTGGCCACGGTGGTCCTCAGGGAGGGCGCCACCACCGACTTCGCCGCCCTGCGCACCTTCCTCGCCGAGGACGGCAAGATCGCCAAGTGGCAGCTGCCGGAACGCTGGACGGTCATCGAGACGGTGCCCAAGACGAGCGTCGGCAAGTTCGACAAGAAGGTGCTGCGCAGACAGTACGCCGAGGGGGGCCTGGACGTCACCCGGCTCTGAATCGCCGGACATTCCGGTGACTGGTCACGGTCTCCCGTTTCCGGTGACTGGTCACCGGCCTCCTGTCTCCGGCCGGCGGCCGGTCTACGAGTGGCGGCCGGTCTACGGGTGGGGTCCACGGCCACGGCCCCGCCCCGAGGCACGTCCTCACCGCGCCGCCCGCGCGGGGCGTACGACCGTGGCCGTCCACCCCAGCACCAGCCAGGCCCCCGCCACCGCGCAGACGCCGCCCCAGCCCCACTGGCCGAACGCCGGTCCCGCGAGCGCCGAGGCCAGCGCGCCGCCCGCGAAGCCCGCGACGACGTACGCCGTGTTGGCGGTGGCCGGGGCCGAGGTGGTGGTCAGGGCGAGGGTCTGGTTGGCGACGTGCGAGGCGACCAGGGCGGCGTGCACCAGGACGGCGGCCGCGCACAGCGCCGCCATCGTCCGCCCGCCCAGCCAGAACAGCGGTACCGACAGGGCGGCCAGCGCGTACGCGGAGCGTACGACCCTGGCGGCGCCGAACCGGTCGACCAGGCCGCCCGCGAGCGGCGCGACGACACTCGCCGCCAGCCCGAAGAGGCCGAACAGACCGGCCGCCGCGGTGGTCATGCCGTACCCCTCGTCCCCGGTGAGCAGCAGGGCGAGCGACGTCCACAGGGCGCTCCAGGCGCCGTACATGCCGGCCTGGCGCACGCACGCGCGCCACAGGTCGGGGGAGCGGCGCACCACGCCCGGTATCGCGACGAGCCCGGCGAACAGCGGGCCCCGCCGCAGCGGTCGCTCCACGGGCAGGATGTACGCCGTCGCCAGCCCCAGCACGGCGGTCAGGACGGCGGCGCCCACGAACACCGTGCGCCAGCCGAAGGCCTGCCCGGCGAGACCGCCGAGCACCCGGGCCGCGACGACGCCGGTGAACAGGCCCGCGATGACGGCGGCGACGTGCCGGGCCCGGCGGTCGGCGGGGGCGCGCTCGGCGACCAGGGGGACGAGCAGCTGCGGTACGACGGTCGCGGCCGAGGCGACCAGGACGGCCCCCGCCAGCGCGCCGGTCCCGGCCGAGACGGCGGCGCCGAGCAGGGCGGCCGTGGCGACCAGCGAGAGGACGGCGACCAGGCGGCGCCGGTTCACGCTGTCGCCGAGCGGGGCGAAGAAGAGCAGGCCCGCCGCGTAGCCCAGCTGGGCGACCGAGGCGAGCCAGGCGACCGCCGACGGGGTCGAGCCCATGTCGTGGGCGATGAGGGGCAGCAGCGGCGCCGCGAGGTAGATGTTGGCGGCCGTGACGGCGGTGCACAGGGCGATCAGGGGGAGGAAGAGCCGGGCGGCGGCCGTGGAGGGAGCGGCTCCGCCCGGACCGTCGCCGGCCGGGGACCCGGCGGGCCGGCGCCCGGGGGCGGGTTCGGCCCCGGGCGGTGCGGTTGCGGAGGTGGACGGCGATGACGTCATGAGCGGAGCGGTCCCTTCGGGTACGCAGTCGTAACCAACTGGTTGGTTGGAAGTAACCAGGGGAGTCTCACGCGCATTCCCGGATGCTGTCAACCAAATAGTTGGTTGCCCGGCCCGCCCCGCATACCCTGACCCTCATGGCAGCAAGGGACCCCGAGGCCACGAAGGCCCGGATCTTCGAGGCGGCGGTGGCGGAGTTCGCCCGTCACGGCATCGCCGGCGCACGCATCGACCGCATCGCGGCCGAGGCGAAGGCCAACAAGCAGCTGATCTACGCCTACTACGGCAACAAGGGCGAGCTGTTCGCGTCCGTCCTCGAGAAGAAGATGCTCGACCTCGCGATCTCCGTCCCCGTCGACCCGGACGACATCGAGGGCTGGATCGACCGCCTGCTGGACTACCACGCCGCCCATCCCGAGCTGCTGCGCCTGCTCTTCTGGGAAGGCATGGAGTACGGCACCGCCGAGCTGCCCCACGAGGCCGAACGCCAGGCCCACTACGCCCGCAAGGTCGACGCCCTGCGGGACGCCCAGGAGCGCGGCGTGGTCACCGGCGCCATCCCGGCGACGGACCTGCTCTTCCTGCTCGTCGCGATGGCCAACTGGGCGGTCGTCGTACCGCAGATGAAGCGCATCCTCGTCGGCGGCGGGGAGGACGACGCCGACCGCCTGCGCGACTCGATCAAGAAGGCGGCCCGCCGCATCGTCGACGACCGGTGACGCGCGGCGCGCCGTGGGCCGGTGGCGGCGAGGACGCCGTCGGCCGTGACGCGCGGCGCCGTCGGCCGTGACCGCGCGGCGCACCGTGGGATGGTGACGCGCGGAGCACCGTGGGCCGTGACCGCGCGGGGCACCGTGGGCCGGTGACGCGAGCGTGCCCTCGGCCGTGCGAGGCCGAGGGCGCCCTCAGTTGGTCCCGATCCGCGCGAGCAGCTCGACGATCCGGGACTGCACCTCACCGCTGGTGGAACGCTCCGCCAGGAACAGCACCGTCTCGCCCGAGGCCAGCCGCGGCAGGTCGGCCTGGTCGACGGCGGCGGTGTAGACGACCAGCGGGGTGCGGGTGAGCTGTCCGTTGGCGCGCAGCCAGTCGATGATCCCGGCGTGGCCCGCCTGACGCCGCTCGATCTGCATCAGGTCCATCACGACCAGGTTGGGCCGGAACTGCCCGGCCAGCGTCACCGCGTCGGCGTCGCTCGCCGCCCGCGCCACCTGCATCCCCCGTCGTTCCAGCGTCGAGGTCAGCGCCAGCGCGATCTCCGCGTGCTCCTCGATCAGCAGCACGCGGGGCGGGTGCTGTTCGCTGTCCCGCGGGGCGAGCGCCTTCAGCAGTACGGCGGGGTCGGCGCCGTAGGCGGCGTCGCGCGATGCCTGTCCCAGCCCGGCCGTGACCAGCACCGGCACCTCGGCGGCCACCGCCGCCTGGCGCAGCGACTGGAGCGCCGTACGCGTGATCGGCCCGGTCAGCGGATCCACGAACAGTGCGGCGGGGAACGCCGCGATCTGCGCGTCGACCTCCTCGCGCGAGTTCACGATCACCGGCCGGTAGCCGCGGTCACTGAGCGCCTGCTGCGTGGACACGTCCGGCGCGGGCCACACCAGCAGCCGGCGCGGGTTGTCCAGCGGCTCCGGCGGCAGTTCGTCGTCCATCGGCTGCGGACGCGGCGGGTCGGCGACCTCGACGGCCCCGCCGGGACCGTCCAGCGGCTCGGGCCCCTCGGCCGCGTTGCGGTCCGGTGCTCCTATGGCGTACGACCGTCCGGCGCCCTCGGTGACCGGCGCCGGCCGTCCCTGACCGCCGACGGACGACTGCTCCTGGGGCGGCTTCGGAGGCGGGGCCTGCGGTTGCTGCTGCTTCGGCTGCCCGGCGGCGGGCTGCGCTCCCGGCGGCTGCTCGGCGGACGGGTGCGGACGGGCGGACGGCTCGGACCGTGTGGTGGCCGGGTCGGGCGGCGTGCCCAGCTTGCGGCGCCGTCCGCCGCCGGGCTGGTGCGGGGCGGGCGTGGCCGACGGCTGCTGCACCTGGACCGCCTGCCGGTTGAACGGCACGCCCTGCCCCAGCGTCCGCACGCTGAACGCCCGTCCCTGCGTCGAGTTCGGGTCGAAGGGCGCGGACGCCTCGGCGGGCAACGGCTGCGCCGCACGCGGCGCGGGCGCGTTCTCGGGCGGCAGGGGGGTGCCCCGGCTCGGCGTGGTGGCGGGAACGCCCTGCGGAGCCGCGGGTGCGGCAGGCGCGGCGGGGGCCGCCGGGGCCGCGGGACCGGCAGCGGCACCAGGGGGTACGGGCGTACCGGCGTCGCCCTCGGTGTCCCCGGCCGCCGGCCACGGCTGCGGCGCGGGACCCGGCCGACCAGGGACCGTGCCGGCAGCGCGGGCAGCGCGGGCAGCGGGGGCAGGGGCAGCCGGGGCACCCGCGGCAGCGGGAGCTGCGGGGGTCGGGGTGCCGGCCTGCGCGGTGCCGGCGCCGGGCTCGGCGGGCGGGGGCACCTGGGCCCCGGCGCCCGCGGCGGGCACGGGTGCTCCGTGCACCGGCGGTGCCCCTTGTACCGGGATGCTCGGCGCGGCACCGTCCCGAGTCGGGACCGGCGCCTGCTCCTCGGCCGGGCGGGCCGCTCCGGCCCGGCGGCGGCGTCCCGTCGGGGCCTCGGCGGGGTGCGGCTGCGGCGGAGTGTGGTCGTCGGCCGGGTCGTGCGGTACGGCGTCGTGCCGGCCGTCGGCGGGCAGGGCGTCACCGGGCGCGGCCGGCCCGGGCACCGGCACCCGGCCGGCCTGCCCCTGCGCCCGTTCCTGCCCCGGTGCCTGCGGGTGGCCCGGCAGTTCCTCCGCCGTCTGCGCGGTCCCGTCGGACGGACGGTCGGCGTCGGCGGGCGGCAGGGCGAAGACCTGGCGGGGAGCGGCCTCCTGCGCCGCGGCCCGCTCGTTCGCGGAAGCCAGCGCACGGCGTCGCCGCCCCGTCGGCCGGTCGGAGCCAGCCGGGTCCCCCGCGTCCGCCGGGTCCGACGCGCCGGCCTGCACGGGCAACGCCCGGGGCAGCGCGTGCTGCTCAGCACCGTCCTGTCCGCCTCGCCTGCCGGTGGGCGCGGGCACACCCTGCGGCGGTACCGTCCCGCCCAGCCCGGTGTTGGACGCGGCGGACCCCCCGCCGTGCTCGCCGGCCATGACGACGGCACCCTCGGACACCCCGGCGGGCACCCCCTGGGGCACCCCGGCGGCCTGCGCGCCCTCGGCTCCGGAGCCCTCGGCGGGCCGCCCGCGCCGACGCCCGGTCCCCCCGGACCCGGCACCCTCGGCGGGTCCCGCCTGCGCGGGCACGGGAACAGGGACCGGCACGCCGTCCGACGCCCGCTCCGGCGCCTCGACCTGGTCCTCCGCCGCAGCCGCCGCGCGCCGCCTGCGCCGACCGGTGGGGGTGGCCTTCTCCGCCTCGGCACCCGCACCGGCCTCGTCGGGCGTCCCGGCGACCTCGCTCTCCAGGAACGCGTCGACGGAAGCCCGGCGCGCACGCCGCCGCCCGCCTCCGGGAGCCGGTTCCCGGACCGCCAGGGCGACCTCCGCGCCCACGGCACCGGCATCTGCGGCCGGGACGGACGCCCCGGAGGCCGCGGGGTCGGCCGGGTCGATCTCGACGCCGCCCTGGGCCCCGACGGCCCCGGCCCCGCCCCCGATCGGCACCTCCAGCACGTAGGCGCTGCCGCTCATGCCCGGCACCTCGTGGGTCTGCAACACGCCGCCGTGCGCCCGCACGATCCCGCGCACGATCGGCTCGTGCACCGGGTCTCCCCCGGCGTACGGCCCGCGCACCTCGATGCGTACGACCTCGCCGCGCTGCGCCGCCGCGACCACGACGGTGTTGTCCAGGTATCCGCCCGTGGCCGACACGGGCGAGTTGCCGGTGGCGTCGACGCCCGCGACGTCGGCGACGAGATGGGCGAGCGCGGTGGCCAGCAGCCGGGCGTCGACCTCGGCCTCGATCGGAGGTGCGTGCACGGCGAACTGCACGCGCCCGGGACCGATCAGCTCCACCGCCCCGTCGACACCCGCGGCGACGACGGCGTCGAGCATCACCTTCGTGCGGGCGACCTGCTCGCCGCCCGCGTCGAGACGCTGGTAGCCGAGGACGTTGTCGATGAGCGTGGTGATGCGCGAGTAACCGGCCGACAGGTGGTGCAGCACCTGGTTGGCCTCGGGCCACAACTGCCCGGCGTCGTCCGAGGCCAGCGCGGCCAGCTCCCGGCGCAGCTCGTCCAGCGGCCCGCGCAGCGAGTCGCCGAGGAGGGTGAGCAGCTGCTCGTGCCGCCCCGCGATCGCCTCGTAGCGGTCCTTCTCCCGCTCGCCGAGGGCGGCGTAGCGGTCGGCGTCCGCGGCGATCTCCTCCGCGTGCTTCTCCCGCAGCTCCGCCAGCTCGGCGACGTGCTTCTCCCGCAGCTCGGTCAGCTCGGCCGCGTGCTCCTCGGCGAGCCGCTCCAGTTCCTCGGCGTGCCGCTGCTCCGCCTCCTCGTGCTCCTTGACGAGGGCGTCGTAGGGGCGCCGGTCGGTGAAGGTCATCACGGCGCCGACGAGCTGGTCGCCGTCGCGCACGGGCGCGGTCGTCAGGTCGACCGGCAGCTGGTCCCCGCTCTTGGCGAACAGCACCTGCCCGCGCACCCGGTGCTTGCGCCCGGAACGCAGGGTGTCCGCGAGCGGCGACTCGTCGTACGGGAAGGGTGAGCCGTCGGCACGCGAGTGCAGGACGAGGGTGTGCAGCTCGCGGCCGCCGAGTTCACCGGCCCGGTAGCCCAGGATCTGGGCGGCGGCCGGGTTGACGAGGACGATCCGGCCGTCGGTGTCGGTGCCCACCACGCCCTCGGAGGCGGCCCGCAGGATCATCTCGGTCTGCCGCTGCGAACGGGCCAGCTCGGCCTCGGTGTCGACGGTGCCGGAGAGGTCGCGGACGACGAGCATCAGCAGCTCGTCACCGGTGTAGCCGTAGGTGTCGTAGGCCTGCTGGCCGGTCTCCAGGTTGGCGCTGGTGACCTCGACGGGGAACTCCGCGCCGTCGGTGCGCCGCGCGACCATCCGGGTCGGCTTGGTGCGCGCCCGCGGGTCGATGTGGTCGGGGCGGCGCATGGAGCCGGGGATGAGCCGCGAGTCGAACTGCGGCAGCAGATCCAGCAGGCCGCGCCCGACCAGCGCGGTGCCCGGCGCCTCGAACGCCTCCAGCGCGATGGTGTTCGCGTTGACCACGGTGCCGTTGGCGTTGACCAGGACCAACGCGTCAGGCAGCGCGTCCAGTATGGCTGCGAGGCGAGCAGCGCCTCGGGATGGCCTGCTGCTCACGAGACGCTTCCCTCCTGTTACCGCACTTGCCGACCGCCTGGGCCATCTTGCCAATCGGCCCGCAGCGTGTCACGCGAGGGAGTCTAAGGGTTGGGGCCCGGCGGGCGGCGTGGGATGGGACGGAGGTCGCACGAGGAAGTGACGTAGAACGTGTGACCGGTGACCGCCGGGGCCCGCCCGGCCCCTACGACCGGCCCGCGCCCGCGATCTCCGGCAGCAGCGGCACCATGCGGTCCCAGCGGGAGATCTCGCACCCATCGCGGCGGTCGTACGTCGCGTCGACCGGACGTCCCGCCCAGATGCCGGTGACGCGCGCGGTGGCGGGGCCGCCGTACTGCATGGTGCAGACACTCCCCTCGGCCACCGGCGCGAAGGTGTCCCGGCCCCACCGGGTGTCCTGCTCGACGGCGGCGCAGGCGCCCTCCGGGTCGGGGTGGTCGCCGTCGGTGGGGTGGCAGTACAGCTCGTACGTGCCGTCGAAACCCGGGCCGGCGTCGCGGACGGTGACCGTCAGGTGGTCGCCCTCCGCGGTGCCGGGACCGGCGGCCGACGCGGCGGCCGGGTGCGCGGCGCAGACGGAGGCGAGGGCGGCGGCGGACAGGGCGGCGGCGCCGAGGAGGCGGGCCGCGGGGGTGCGGGAGATCCGGTACATGACCTGCCCAACGCGCCGGCCGTCCGGACGTTGCGCGCGCGGCCGCGGCGTACACCGTGCGGACGCCCCCGGCAGGCCGTAAGGGCTTTGCCCCGCGGCCCGCCCGCCTAGTACCGTAGGGGTCGATTGGTGACAGCGCGCTCAACTGTGTCATCATCGGCACGCGCCACTCGCGCTCGCACGCGAAGTGGTGATGTTGTCTGGAGGCGTCGCCTAGTCCGGTCTATGGCGCCGCACTGCTAATGCGGTTTGGGGCTTACACCCCATCGAGGGTTCAAATCCCTCCGCCTCCGCACCGACCACCGAAGCCCCGGCCCGCACCGCCGGGGCTTCGGTGTTGTCACCGGCCGGTGCCGGGCAGACCCAGGAAGGCCCCGGACAGGCGTTTGTGCAGGTCACAAGGGGTGCGGCCAATGGATTTCACATGACGGCGGCAGTCATGTAATGTTCTTCCTGTCGCCGCGAACGGGCCGGAAGGAACGGGAGCGGCGGTAAAACTGAACAAGACAAGCACTCGTAGCTTAACGGATAGAGCATCTGACTACGGATCAGAAGGTTGCAGGTTCGAATCCTGCCGAGTGCACACAGGTCAAAGGCCCCGCCGGGAAATCCGGCGGGGCCTTTGACATCAACGGCTGACATCAGTGCGTCCGGAAAGGCGCCCTCAGTCGTCCGTCTGCTCTCCATCTGACCCCTCGTCGGGACCATCGAGATTGAGCGCGTCGTCCATACGCTCCGCAGCAGCCCGCAGCGTCGTGTCCATCACGTGCGCGTAGGTGTCGAGCGTCATCGTGATGGTGCTGTGGCCCAGTGTCTCCATGATCGTGCGCGCGTCCACCCCTCGCGAGAGGAGCAGGGAGGCGCAGGTGTGGCGGAGATCGTGGACCCTTACGCGCCGCACTTTCGCGTCCCTGCACAGGATCGTCAGCATCCTGTTGAGGCCGCGCGGATCGAGGACTCGCCCCGCCTGCGCGGTGAAGATCAGTCCCTCAGGCTGACCCGGCGCCGGCTGCCACTTCTTGCCCGAGACCTTGCGCTCTCGCTCTTGCTGCTCGCGGTGGTGGGTGAGGGCGCGCACGAGATGCTGTGGCAGGGACACCGTACGGATGGACCGCGTGGTCTTCGGCGTCCCGAAGAGGAGTTCCCGCCGGATGCGCTGCACGTTCCGGCGTACTCGGAGCTGCCGGTTCGCGAGATCGACGTCCGACCACGTCAGGGCGAGCGCTTCCCCGCGCCGTAGCCCGGTCGACACGAGCAGCAGCCACAGGGCGTACAGCCGGTGCGTGCGGGCGGTCTTGAGCAGGATGCGCACCTCGGCGCCGTCCAAGGGGCGCACCTCCTTGGGTGTGACGGTCGGCGTCTCAACGATCCGGGCGACGTTCCGTGCGATCAGTTCCTCGCGCATCGCTTGCTGTAGGGCCGACCGCAGCACGGCGTGTACGTACTGGACGGTCCGGGCGGACGGAAGCCGCTTGCAGCACTTGCCCACGGCGCAGCAGCCGCGCTTCCCCTCCGGACGCTCGTAGTCGGCGCCACGCAGGCAGCAGAGGCACGATGCCTTGAACTCGGTGAGGAATCGGCGTACGTCCGCCGGGGAGAGGCGGTTGAGCCGCTTCTTGCCGAGCGCCGGCCGGATGTAGAGCCGGGTCAGCCCCTCGTAGCTGTTGAGCGTGGCCGGCTTAAGCCGTTCCGGGGCGATGGTGGCGAGCCAGTACGTCAGGTAGTCGCCGAACCCCATGGTTGAGGACGCTGCCGGGATGCCCTGCCGGGTCTTCTCCTGCAACTCCGTGAGCTTGTCGGCCACCTCGTCACGGGTCTTGCCGTAGACGAACTTCCGCGTGCGCGTCCCGTCGGGGCGGAAGACGTACGCGGCGGCGTGATACCGGCCGTCGGTGCGCTTGGTGATCGTTCCTTCGCCGTTGGCGCGTCGCTTGGCCATCAGGCAGCTTCCTCCAATCGGTCGCGCAGGTACGCGCGAACGCTGTCGACCGGGACGCGGCGGGCCCGTCCGATCTTGATGCTGGGGAGTTCGTTGGAGCGGATCAGGTCGTAGACCTTGAAGCGACTGATCCGCAGAGCCTCCATGACCTCCGGGACGGTCAGGGCTTCAGGCGTCGTGGGTACGGCGGTGAGCACGGCAGACCTCCGTGGGCAGTTGGGGCCGTCGGCCCCCTTCTGGGAAGTCCGCTACTTCCGCTACCGCCGCTACCGTGCAGGTCAGGGGCCTGTCGGAGGTAGCGGGAAGGGGTAGCGGTAGCGGATGGGTAGCGGATGGGTAGCGGGGCGGTAGCGGCAACCGACCCCGGTTGCCGCTACCGCATCAGTGCTGGTCAGACCACGTTTTCAGTGCCGGGTAGCGGAGGTAGCGGACTTTCGGGGGGTGGGGGGCAGTAGCGGGCCCACGCGTCCCAGAGATCGGCGCTGTAGTAGCCCTTGAGGACGCTCCCGGCGGTCTTGATGTTGCGGGAGGCGATGGGCTCGTTGTCCGCCGTCATGTACTCCGCGAGCATCTTGCCCAGGCGCCGGTTGTCGAGCGGCTTGCCGTGCAGGTCCGCCCACGGCGCATCGTCCAGGGCGTTCAGCCGGTCCAGGATCGCGACCGTGGGAAGCCGGTCGATGCCGACCATGACGTGATCGCGCAGGTCGGACAGCAGCCGGACACCGAGGCTGCCTTTGTCGTTGGCTTTGGAGGCGGCGACCAGCGTCACGCACGCCTCCCGGGCCCGGACGGGCCAGTCGCCGCCGGCCGCGTCCGCGATGGCGAGCAGGGGTTCCCACACGTCCGCCGGCCGGTCGGTCACGCCGTCGGGCATCTCGGGCCACGCCCCCATGACCTGGTCGCGGGCCTGCTCGGTCCACTGCGCGAGCCGGTCACGGAGCTTGTGGCCCTCTGCTTCGTGGAGGCGGGCGCGGAAGGATTCCACGGTCTCGTTGCGGGCCCGGCGCCGCATCCGGATCACGACGGAGCGCGTCATGATCGTGTCGGGCAGTGCTCCGAGGCCGGCGACCGCGACCGCGCAGTACGACGGGAAGGCTTGCACGGTCTGGTTACCGCCGTCGCCGATGCACCGGTACGTCACCCCGGTGCGGCGGTGGCCGGCGTTGAGGAAGCCGCGCAACTCCTCGTTGTCCCCCGCCTTCGGGCCGAAGATCGTGTCGATCTCGTCGAACAGGATCGTGGGCCGTCCGCTGGGGTTGGACACGGACCGGAACAGGGCGGCGGCGGACGCGTTGACCGCCGTCATGGGCTGGGGCACGAGGGTTTCCACGACCTCCAGCGCACGCGACTTCCCCGACCCCGGCTCGGGAGAGAGGAACGCGAGCCGCGGTGTGGAGTCGAAGCAGTCGAGCAGGTGGGCGTGGGCGTCCCACAACGCTACGGCGACGTAGGCGGCCTCGTGGGGGAAGACGTTGAACCGGCGGTGGAAGGCTTCCACCTCGTTGAGCAGCGCGGCCCCGTCGATGGTGGGGGTCATGCGGCGGCCCTCCCTTCCAGGGATGCGGCGGGCTTGCCGGTGCAGAAGTGCTGGTGGGCGTCGTACTCGTTGACCAGCGCGGCCACGGCGTCCTGTCCCCGGGCGGTGCGGGTCTCTCCGCAGGGGCAGGCGTAGGCGGCGGTGGGGGTGGCGCCGTGGCGCTTGGACCAGCGGGCGCCGTCGTAGTGGTGCCGGTAGACGGGCGGCGCGTAGACGCGCAGTCCGGGCCGGTCCGGTGTCGGGTCCGGGCTGGCGGCGGGCGGTCCGCCGGCCGGGGGCCGGTTCGAGCGGGGAAGAGCAGTCAGGACGCCCTGTCGGGCGACGCCTTTCGGCTCGCCCACCGCCGCCGGGTCCACAGGCAGTGGAGCGGCGTGCGGACCGGCCGGGGCGGTGGTGATGCTCTTCAGGGAGGGGCGGCGGGGCGTGCTCATGCCGCCCTCCTGCGCTGGTTGTGGGCGATGGACCAGTTGAGAGCGCTGCGCAGGGTGGAGTGGCACTCGGCAGCGGTGAGTCCGGTCGACTCCCCAGCCTCCTGAAGAGCCTGTTCGACCACGTGCCGGGGGAGGTCGCCCCACGCGACGAACCGCCCCAGAGCGCGCGCCGCCCGGAACAACGCGGCCTCCCGCCCGCCATGCTGCGAACGGGCCACATTCCAGGCCTCGTTGGTCAGTGCTACGTCCGCGTATCGGCGGGATTGCCCCACGGCGGCCGTTGACGGCGCCTCAGGCGGCTTGGGGGCGGGACGGAGGATGCTCAGCAGCCATCCGGGCACCGGAACCGTCTCAGGGCCGCACAGGGCCTCGTACGGTCCGGTGGGGGTGGTGCTGCCCGCGGCGACGACGTAGCCGCCCCATGCCCGGGTGTCGACCGACGGGGCCACGGTGCGGGCGGTGTTGGCCAGCCGGACGCCGGGCGGTGCGGTGAAGTAGAGGTGCTGTCCGCCGCTCGCGGTCCGCACCCGGTAGGTGGCGGGGACGGCGTGCCCGGCGCGCTCGCAGAGCGCCCTGAAGGTCGTCGCGCCGCAAGGCGCGTCCCCACTGCTCTTGTCCTTGGGCACGTCGAGGTCGACGACGACCAGCCCGGACGGGCCGGTCGCGATCCCGACGTTGAACGGGACCGTCGACCAGGTCGCGCGGATGCGGTCCGGGTCGGTGGTGGCCCGCTGCTCCCACTTGAGGTGCCCGCCGGCGCACGGCCCGGTCCCGGGGCAGCGCTGCTCCCCGTGGAAGGCGGGCCGCTTGGTGCCGGGACGCAGGGGGAAGACGTGCCAGCCGCGGGCGGCGGCTTCGAGTGCTGCGCAGAGCAGCGCGGACGGGGGCTGATGGGTCATGCTGGAGGTCTCCAGTTCCCTTGATGGTGCTGGCTGGCAGGGGCGGCCCCGTGTTCTTGGCGGAATCGGGGGGCCGCCCCTGGCGTACTCAGGCGATGTCGAGGGCGAGCTGTGCCGGTCCGGGGTCGACTACTTCGAGCCCGGGGGCGGCGAGCAGGGCGCGGTAGGCGATGGCGGCCTGGCGGATGACGACGCCGTTGCCGAGGATCTTGAGCTGGTCCGAGCGGGACAGTCCGAGGTCGGTGCCGGTGACCCAACCGGGATCGGCGCCCATCATCCATTCCACGAACGCGGGGGCCAGGCGGCGGTTGCCCTTGGTGCCCGGCTCGGTCGGCTCCGGCGCGGGACGGCCCAGCACCTGTTCCCAGCGGCGGATGGCGGGGCCGTAGTCGGTGCCGTTGGTGGCCACCCACCGCCGGTCTAGCAGTACGGCCTGGCCGGGCAGGCAGTAGTGGCCGACCGTGTCGCGCTGGTTGGGGCCGCCGTGCCGCCCATCCGACACCTTCGAGGTCGACAGCAGGTTCACTACCACCTCGTTGAGCGGGCGGGAGTTGACGCCGATCAGGTTCGAGGCGCCGGACTTCCAGTCCCGGGCCGCGGGAGTGGGCAGCAGCGTGACGGCGGTGCGCAGGTTCATCCCGCCCCTGCGCTTGGGCGAGATGCCGGGGCCGCCGGTGCCGTCGGCGGCCGCCGGGGTGGGCAGCAGCCTCAGGCCTCGGTCGGGGGCAGCAAGAACACCACTTCGTCCTCCAGCGTCGGCCCGTGCCCACCCGCCTTGCGCTTGTCCGGATGCTGCGGTCCCCCGTTCCTGCCGAGCTGTGAGGTGGGGGTCTTCAGCAGCGGGATACGCGACGGCGAACCAGCGGTCGCGCCGGTGGCAGGCTCCGACGACGGGATCTCCAGCGCGAAGGCACATCCACCGCGCGTCGTACCCGATCGCGGCCAGGTCGGCGGCGACGACGTCGAGTCCCCGGGAGCGGATGGCGGCGACGTTTTCCAGGAACACGAGGCGGGGTCGAAGTACGCGAATGGCGTGGGCGACGGTTTTCCAGAGTCCGGAGCGGTCACCGGCGATCCCTCCCCGAGGTCCGGCGTTGGAGATGTCCTGGCAGGGGAAGCCGGCGGTCAGCGCCGCCGGACGGTCCATGGACGCGGCCACGGCCGACCAGTCGACAGCGGTGACGTCCCCGAGGTTGCGAGCGTGGGGCATGCGGGCGGCCAGCAGCCGGGAGGCGGCCGGGTCCTTCTCCGCGACCGCGACCGTGGGCAGGCCGGTGACGGCTTCCACGGCCTGGTCGAGCGCGGCGGACCCGGTGCACAGGCTGACGTTGCCACCCTCCGGCGGCACAGCGGACAGATGGGTCATGCTGGAGGTCTCCAGTTCCCTTGATGGTGCTGGCTGACAGGGGCGGCCCCGTGTTCTTGGCGGAATCGGGGGGCCGCCCCTGGCGTAGCTAGCTGTAGAACTTGTTGCGCTTGATCACGGCCTTGCGGATGTTCACGGTCGTGCCGCCCTGGTGGCCGCTCGCGCTGAAGATCTGCACGGCGATCCATCCGCCGAAGATCACGGCCGCGAGGGTGATCAGTTGGGTGATGAACGCGGTGAGTGCGGCGATGAACGAGGTGAGCAGGAGCAGCCCGCCGCACACCGCGAGGAACCCGACGCCCCCGAGGGCGACGTTCACGGCCGTCCGCGAGACGGCCGGCTTGGCGACGACCGGTTCTGAGTGCGCGGGGTTGATTGCGTAGCCGGTGACGACGCGGCCGTCGGGCAGGACGATGCTTGCCACCGCCGGAACGGCCCCCGGCTGCACCGGCACGACCGGTGCCGACGCGGCCACGGCGGGCGGGTACGGGGTGGGCTGGTGGACTTCCACGGCCCGCTGCACGGGCACGTGCGGGGTGTGGTCGGGGTACATGCGGAATCCCTTCCGAACGTGGATCAGGGAGGCAGCGATACCCCCTTGGAGGGGCGCTGTGGAGGGGGGTTTCGGGGGTCTGACCTGCGTGCCTCCCTACCTCCCTGAACGATCATTCGCGCAGGTCAGGGCCAGGGAGGCGGGTCAGGGAGGCGGTCAGGGAGTTCTCCCTGCCTCCCTGCCCCGTCGGTCGCTTGCTCCCTGCTCTCATTCGGCGGAAGCGGAACCCTCGCCGTCGCGGTTGGCGAGGGCGCGGACGATGCGGTCACGGGAGACGACCATGACGCCGTCGGACTTGCGCGGGGCGGCGTCGGAGTCGTCCAGGACGCGCTTGAGGTCGATGAACGACCAGTCGCCGTAGGCGTCCGCGTTGCGCGCGGCGAGCCGGGCGAGCACGTCCTTGGTGCGCACGCGGGGGGCGTCGCCGATGACGGCGGCGATGTCGGCGAGCGGGTCGTGTTCCACGGTGCGGTCGATGGCGTGCAGGGTGGTGACGCCGTCGCGCAGGGCCTTGGCCCGGTCGGTGATGGCCACGGCCGCGTCGTCATCGATGTAGTGCGTGCGCACCGTGATGGACGACTGGCCGGCCGGGATGCTGATGCCGTCGGAGGCGACGACCAGGGTTCCCCGGTCCAGGCCGGGCCGCAGGAGGTTGGGGGCGGCGCCGCCGTCGACGGCCTTGTCCCCCAGGGCCATGCGGGCCTGTGACTCCGTGCCCAGGGCGAGGGAGGCGCGGGTGTGGGCGCCCTCGCGCACGAGCTTGGGCAGGTTCTCGTTGGTGGGGTCCTGCGTGCCCTGCCACATCAGCACGTTGACCGCACGGCCCTGGTTGTGGATCTTGCGGACGGCCATGAAGTAGCGGGAGTTGGCCTTCGAGCCGCCGTAGGGGCGCTTGTCGGCGTCCTTGGCCGGGCACATGAACGCCACCTGCGCCTCGTCGACCAGCACGATCAGCGGCGGGAACACGGTGCCGGGCGGGGCCTGAATGCGGCGGTTCATCTCGTCGACGGCGCCCTCAACCATCTCGGTCACCTGGATGACGTGCTCATCCGTCGGACCCTGGATCAGCGTCTCCGCGAGGCCGTCGAACATGGCCCAGTCGCCCACGCCCTTGAGGTCGCCCATGAGGAACTGCACCGACCGGTCCAGCGACAGCCACAGGGCCAGCGACCGCAGGGCCACGGTCTTGCCCTGGTTCGACAGACCGGTGATCAACAGGTGGCGCTGGTACAGGCTCAGGGCGGCGGCATCGCCGCGCAGATCCTGACCCCACGGCGCCTTTCCCTTGGCGTAGTCGGCGGTCATCGTGTCGTCGGTGACCAGCGGGGACGGGCCGATCGGCTCGTCCAGCGCCCCGGAGTCGGCGACCCACAAGCGCACCGTCCGCGCGGCCTGCGGGATCGTAATGAACACCTCGTGCTCGTGCCGGGTCAGGTTCTCCGCAAGCTTCCGCCGCCGGTTCTGCACCTCGATCGTGGACACCCCGGACGGCAGTGTCACGTCGACTTCCACGCCGCATCCGGCGATGGTGATCGGCCCGAGCATGGACGCGCCGGCGTCGCCCATCTCCTTGATGGCGTTGCGCAGGGCGGGGACTCCGAGGTCGCGCAGGGCCTTGACCACGATGGACGGGGTGATCGGCTCGCCCTCGCCGTTGCGGACGTTGGCGGGCAGGGTCCAGGCGGGGGCGGCGTGCTGCTTGCGGCCGACCGACCACAGGGCCAGCAGGGCGAGGAAGGGGCCGATGGTGAGGGCCGGACCCCAGACGACCTGCACGATCCGGATCAGCAGCGCGATGAAGTCGACCGTGGCCGACAGCGGCGTGACCACGTCACTGACCTGGCCCGTGTTGATGGCCATCACGACTCCGAGGGCGACCAGGACGCCGACGCTCATGCCGGCGCCGACGGCGACGCCCTTGGCGGCGTCGACCGGGGAGTGGAGGAGGTCCATGCGGCGGTGGTGGCGGGCGGCGCGGAAGCGCTGCAACCGGTCCTCCCACTCCTCAGCGGCTTCGAGGTTCCCCGCGGCTTCCGCCGCGCGGATCATCCGCTCGTACCGCGATCCGGTGCGGCCGTCCCAGGCCCGACGGGCGGCGATCCGGCCGCCGTTGAGGGTGTAGAGGCTGTGCCGGGCGGCCGCGCGGGCGGCGGCCCGGGTCGACTCGTGCGTGGCCACGGCCTTGACCGCGCGGCCCGAGCGCACCCACAGCGGCACCGGCCGGACGGGCGGCGCGTAGGGGACGACGGCCAGCGTGGTCACGTTGTCGGCGGGCGGGTCGGTGGGCTTGTGGAGGTGAACGACGTTCTTAGACATGCGGGGAGTGCTCCTGACTACCCCTGGAAGGGGCGGGAGATGAGGGAAGGCGCCGGGGCCCCGCCGGCACTTGCGGGCGGGGGCCGTGGGGCCGTCAGCGGCGGGAGCGGGTGCGGTTCTCCGCGCGGCTGAGCTGCGAGGGCCGCGTGCGCGGGCCGTCGACCCAGCAGAACGGGCGCAGGCCGTCAGCGGCCTTGAAGGTGCGGATCGCGGCGCCCTCGGGGGCGTGCGGCAGGGCGTAGACGCGGCCACCGGCCAGGGAGGCGAGCAGGCGGGCGCCGTGGTGCTCGCACCCGTCGGCGCCCGCGTTCGTGGCGTCGAGCACGGTCACGGAGACCGGCCCGGCGCACGGGGTCGGGTCCTCGGGGTGCGCGGCGGGACACCGCCGGGCGGTGTGCTGCACGCTCACCACCACCCCGACGACTTCTTGGCCGCCTTCGCCTTCGCGGCCTCGCTCACGATCCGCTGCCGCTCGGTGGTGAGCGCGGCGATCTCGGCGACGAGGCGGGTTTCGGCGGAGTTCCAGGCGGTCTCCAGCTTGCGTTCCGCGCGGGCGGGGTCCTTGCCCCGGCTGACGCGGTAGCCGCCGCCGGCCAGACCGGCGAGGATCGCGCGGCGCTCGCGGCCGTCCAGTGGCCACAGCTCCCGGTTCTGCACAGCAGCCAGCTTGCGGTTCGCCTGCGCGATGGCACGGTCCAGGCGGCGGGTGTCGGGCTTGCCCATGTCAGGCACTCCTCGGGCAGTCGGAGGATTCGGGGAAGGCGCAGGCCACGCACGTGCCGAGGGTCGGCGGGATGACGTAGCCCGCATCCCGCCGGCACGTGGGGCAGGTCCGCCGGGCCGTGTTCGCCGCCGCGAGGGCGGCCCACCGGCCCGGCGTCATCGGCCGGACCGGCTTGGCCAGGTCGACGCGGTAGAGGTGGGCGACCAGCGGGCCCCGGCGGCGGCGCGGCCGTTCGAGGGTCGCGGCCACCGCCTGACCGCCGGGGCGGAGTCCGGCGGCGCGGAGCTGTCGGCGGGTGGCGTAGCCGTCCGGGGCCAGGTGCCACCGGTAGACCGGCAGCGCCGCCATCAGCCGGCCTTGGTCGGTGCGGCGGCGCGTTCGGCGAGGAGCGTGTCCCGCAGGGAGCGGGCGTTCGCGGGCGAGGTGCGGATGGCACGCCGGATGCCCTCACCGGTCACCTTCGCGTCCGACCAATCGGCCGTCGCCGCGCGTGCTTCGGCGAGCAACTGATCCGGCGTCCGCTTCGGCCGGGTCGGCCTGGCCGCGTCCGGGACACGGCCCGTGGCGCGGCGCGGGCGGGTCGACTCGGCGGCCACCGCACGCGGCTCGATCGGCTTGGCGGGGGCCGGTGCGATCGAGGGGTACGGCTTGGCCGGCAGGGTCGACTTGAGGAAGCCGACGGCCACCGGACGAGGCAGTGCCGCCGCGTTCGGGGTGATCGGCGCGGGGGTCGATACCGGCAGGTCAGCCGTAGACCGTTTACTCACGGTCTCGGTGGATTCCTCCGCATTCGCGCTCGCGGCCGGAATCGGGGCGGGGCGGTGGTGCAGCACCTTGGCCACGAGGTCGGAACCGAAGTAGATCGACCCGACCGGCAGCGACGTGGCGAGCAGGACCAGGGCCCAGTTCGCCGGGTCCCAGTCGGCCAGCCGCCCCCAGTCGACCGTGCGGCCGTGCAGCTCAGGGACCAGACCGTGCACGTAGTTGAGGACCAGCGACGCGACCGTGTAGGCCCCCAGCACGCGCAGGGCGAACGTGCGGTCGCGGTCGGCCAGGACCAGGGTGGCGATCAGGGCGAGCGCCATGAGGCCGTCGACCACGAACGGGTACAGCATCGCGGCCGTGTCGTCCGCGCCGACCGCGCCGGCGATGTCCCGCAGCGCGTTCCACGAGACGCGGAAGGCCATGGCGACCACGGCGACCAGGGCGAGGACGAGGGCGGCGCGGCCCTTGCGGTGAAGGTTCATGCCGCGCCCCCGGCGGTGAGCAGGGCGGCGAGGATGAGCAGGGCGCCGCCGGTCATGGTGAGGTCGACCGCGCGGCGCAGGCACGTGAACTTGGCGACCGCGATCCGGGACAGTCCGGCGATGTCGGCGGCCAGGTCACTGGCCACGGCGGCGCCGATCTCGTCGGCGGTCAGGGTGGCCCACAGGGGGAAGCCGTGCCGACCGCCCAGGTTCGGGCGCACCGACCGCAGCAGCAGACCGGCCGCGGCGACCAGCAGCGCCAGACCGAGGCCGCCCGCGATGAGGGCGGGCACGGTCAGGGGCAGGTCGCGGGCGACGGTCCAGGTACCGGCGAGCAGGGCGCCGACGAACGCCAGCAGCAGGGCCGTCTTGGTGTCCGTCCGCGTGATCTCCGCCTTCACCTCGGCGTGCGCGGCACCCAGGTTCCGGTCGGTGGCGCTCACGCGGCACCACCGGACAGGCCCGTCGTTCCGGCCGTGCGGTTGACCAGCGCGGCGCGGGCGGCGAGCGCGCGGCGGCGGGCCCGGCGGGTGCGGCGGTCGTCCAGCTCGGTCGGCGTGCGGTCGAGGGTGACGATGTACGCGTCCAGCAGGTCAACGTCCGCGAGGATCACGGGCATCTCCTGCTCGATCGCGTCCAGCTCCGCCTTCGTCGGCTCCATGTAGTCGGCGAACGCGGTAACAGCGTCCTGAACAGTAACGATGTGGTCCATTGGGTCTTGTTCCTTCCAGAGAGGAACGGCCCGAACGCGGCTCCCGGGGTGCCACCCGGGAGCCGCTTGCCGTTGGAGTCGGTTCCGGCTCCCCGCGCTCCCGTCCGTACGTCCTCACGCAGTGCGCGGGACGGACGGGCGGGAGAGGCAGCCGGCCGCAGCGTGACGCGCTGCGTGCCGTGGTGGACCGTGCTTGCTGTCCAGGCGCCGCCGACCGGTCCGTAACGGTGGCGCTCAGGGTTTTCGTCGGTACATCACGAGTCCTTTCGGCCAGGTCAACAGGGGTGAAGCACTGCAAGGGGGATCGCGTCCCCACTCTCCGGCCGTCGCTCGCGGTCGCCGGGCCACCTCGCCAGTACGGGCCGTAGCCCTGTTCCACCTGGCCTTTAGCGGGATTGCAGCGTCCCCGCCCTGTGCATCAGCGCAGGCAAAAGCAACTCAAGGGAATTGCTCCGCTTGCTCAACTTGTTGGTACAAGTTGATGCAGTGATGCTGCACCCACGGACAGTGAGTCGTCAAGAGTTTGGAGCCCACATGTACCAACAAGTTGCGCGAGTGAGCCATGATGGGGGAATGAGCAAGCAGCCGAAGTACCGGCAGGTGGCCGATGCCCTGCGCCGAGAGATCGACAGCGGCACGTACGCGCCGGGCGCGCGGCTGCCGTCCGAGAGCGACCTGATGAAGCGGTTTGACGCCTCCAGGAACACGGTGCGGAACGGACTGAGTCTCCTGGTCAGCCAGGGTCTCGTGTCGTCGAGCCAAGGGCTGGGCTACGAGGTTCGCTCGCACGAGGTGTTCAAGCTCAATGCGTCCCGGTTCGAGAATCTGGACTTCCCGCAGAACGGCGACGCGTACCGCACGGACGTGACGAACGCCGGCCGACGACCGCACCAGACGTTCCGAGTCGAGATGACTCCAGCGTCACCAGACGTTGCGGAGCGGCTGAAGGTCGACGCAGGGTCCACTACGGTTCTGCGGTTCTGCCACCGGTACGTGGATGACGTCCCGTGGTCCACACAAGCCACCTGGTACCCGGGGTGGCTCATGGAGCGGTCCCCACGGCTCGCTGAGCCGGGCGACATCGAAGAGGGAACCACTCGGTATCTCGCGTCGCACGGGATCGAGCAGGTGGGCTACTTCGATGAGATCGCAGCGCGAATGCCGACTCCCGAAGAGGCACGCCTCTTGGAGATCGGCGCAGGGGTGCCGGTGCTGCTCTGGACGCGTACCGGTTACTCAGTGGATCGGCCGATCCGCTGCACGGTCACCACATTCCGGGGGGACCTGAACCAGATGAACTACGAGATCGGCACCCTGTCCGGCCGGGAAGAGAACGAGCCTCAGTGAGAATCTGCTCAGCGCAACCGAACGATCTGGCCAAGCTGCTCGCCTTCCGAGAGGAGGCGGCGGCTTGGCTGTCTCGTCTCGGTACCGACCAGTGGCAGCGCCCGTACCCGGCTGACAAGCTGCTCGCCACCATCGAGGCGGGAGAGGTCTTCATGGTGCGTGATGGTGACGCCACGGCAGCAACGATCACGTTGACCCCGGAAGCGGAGGATGGGCTGTGGACCGCAGAGGAGCTACGGGAACCCTCCCTGTTCATCAACAAGCTGACCGTGGCGCGTACGCATGCCGGTCAGGACCTTGGCGGTCGGCTGCTCGATTGGGCCGGGGACCGTGGCTTCCGTGCCGGCGCCCAGTGGCTTCGTCTCGACGCCTGGACGACGAACTTCGGTTTGCAGGCGTACTACCTGCGCCATGGATTCCAGCATGTCCGGACGGTTCGCCAAGGGGTCGCTGTAAACGGTGGACCAAGGGTGTCAGGGTGGCTCGCGCAGAAGACAACGGGACCCACCGCTCACGGATTCACTGAAGAGACCGCGACTCCCAGGCGGATGGCCTAACCTCAAACTGCTCGACCCGCCGAAGAAAGCACACGCCTAGTTCACTGATCTCTTTTGCGGTCGGTAGGCCGTATCACGAGATCGATCTGCAGTGAGAGGGAAGGCTGGAAGTCATGAGTCGGTTCAGTGCGAACACCAATGCACATCACCTGCACGGTATATTGGAGCGCGTTCGCAACTCCGAAAAAAAGCGACTTCGCGACGGTTGGGCGATAGCACTTGAAACGCCTTATGGTAATGCTGACTTTGCGCGTATGCACTCGGAAGTCGCCAACCTCCTCAGTGCTACTTGTCGAGATGTGGACGCTCTGGGAGGTCGGCAGAGCGATCGGATCTCGCAATATTTCCCTGCATGGTGGACTGCGGTTGTGTACCCGAATGGGGCTTGGGTAGCGGATATGGGATGCCATAACCTGATATCTGAGCAAGCGCTAGATGTGCTGGCGGTAACCGCGGACCTGATCGCCGGGACGCTCGCTGGCAGCTCGGCGGCGCCCCGCGGTGGGGATCTGTCTGACCTCAGGGATAAGTGTGAAGAGTGGTTGACACTCTTGGAAGAGATTCCCTCGGGGAGTATTTCCGATGGAACGCGGGATCAATTGTCAGTTCAGGTGGCGCACCTCATTTGGTTGATTGACAATGTCAATCTTTTCGGAGGGGCCAGGGTTGCGCAGCAGACGGAAGGGCTGGTCGGGTCTCTAACTCAAGCTGTTGGTGGACTTCCAACTGCATCCCCTATTCGTGGAAAACTTGGCGCAGCGGTCGTAGCTCTGATGAGCATTCTATTTGTTTTCAATCAGGGTGCTGAACTAGCGCAAGCTTCCATTGAGAACGCTCAGAGTGTGGTGCGCGAGATCACGCAGGGTTACGAGGACCTCACGGACTGATGGCAGAGTCGGCCCTGGCGCAGGCGGTCGGCACGCCGGGGCAGGGCGCGTCGTTGACATCAGCCGCTGACATCAACACCGGCGTACAGGATCGTACGTTGGCGTACTGCCCGCGATGCCGACAGCACGGCTGATCACCGGCTTCCAGTGAGCTGGGGCACGGTTGCTCTGGGACGCACACGCCTACGGATCAGAAGGTTGCAGGTTCGAATCCTGCCGAGTGCACAGTGAGTCGGAAGCCTCGTGGATTAGTCCACGGGGCTTCCGGCTTTTGTTCCGGCGCGACCGGGTTCCGTACCCCCGCCCTCCCCTTCATGTGGTGGCCCGCCCGGGGTGGACGCGACGGCCCGGGACGAGTGCGCGCAGGTGCGGGCCGCCGCGCAGGCACCACAGGGCGATGACCGGGTCGCAGATCGCGCAGCCCAGTGACGAGTCGTGGGCGAAGGGGAGGATCGGGCTTCCCTTCAGGTGGTGGACGACGTCCCATGCGGTGTGCAGCAGCCAGCCGATGCCGATGAACGTCCAGGACGTCAGGCCCCGGTAGGCGACGTAGAGCAGGAGCGCGCCGAACGGGAGCTCCCAGCCGCCCATGCCGCCGCCCGAGAAGTAGACGCCACCCGCCCCGGCGATCCCGACGGCGTTCAGGGGCCGGCGGTGCGGGTCCGGGACGAGGGAGAGCAGGAGGACGACGAGCAGGCCGATGCCGATCGGCGTGACGTGGGGAAGGAGGCCGGCGAGGTTCATGCGGGCACGTTAAGCAGCGTTCGGGGCAGGTCCCAGTGGCGTGAGTGACAGTTTCCGACCGATTCTCGCCGACGGGATTCGAGGCCAGGGGCGCCGGGAGTCGGACGACACGGCGGTTGTGGCCGGCCGGACGTGATCACAGTGCCCAACTGTGTCTAAGGTGTGCGCATGTTGAGAGGACCAGTCTTCATATCCGACCGGCCGCGTCTCGACGGAGGCCGACGGTGAACAAGCCGCTGAGGGCCGTGGCGATCTTCTGCGGGCTGCTGGTGCTCGGCCTGCTGGTCCGCGCCAACTGGCTGCAGTACGTCCGTGCCCCGGAGCTGGCCTCCGACACCAAGAACCGGCGGGTGCAGATCGAGCAGTTCGCCACCCCGCGCGGCGACATAGTCGTCGGCGGCCGGGCGGTCACCGGCTCCAAGGAGACCGAGAGCACCGACCTCAAGTACAAGCGCACCTACGCCGACGGGCCGATGTACGCGCCCGTGACCGGATACGCCTCGCAGGCGCAGGGCATGACGCTGCTGGAGAAGACCTACGACTCCATCCTCACCGGGAAGGACGACCGGCTGGCCTTCCAGCGGTTCGCCGACGTGGTCAGCGGCGAGGGGCGGCGGCCCGGTTCGGTGGTCACCACCATCGACCCGAAGGCGCAGAAGGCCGCCTGGGACGGGCTGACCGACCTGAAGGGCGCCCGGGGCGCCGTGGTCGCGCTCGACCCGCAGACCGGGAAGGTGCTGGCGCTGGTCTCGGCGCCCTCCTACGACCCGTCGGCGTTCGCGGGCAGCACCTTCAAGGAGTCCGACCGCTTCGTGGCGCTCGACAAGAAGAAGAACAAGCCGCTGGCGAACCGCGCGCTGCGGGAGACCTTCCCGCCGGGCTCCACCTTCAAGATCCTCACGGCGGCCGCCGCGCTGGAGCACGGCATCGTCACCGACGTGGACGCCCGCACGGACGCCGTCTCCCCGTACCCGCTGCCGCAGTCCCGGAACAAGATCGGCAGCGAGGCGGGTGACGCGGTGTGCAGCAAGGCGTCGATGAAGACCGCCATGCAGCACTCCTGCAACAACGTCTTCCTCGACGCCGCCTCCAGGCTGGGCCAGGACAAGCTGCGCGAGACGGCCGAGAAGTTCGGCTTCAACGAGGACGTCTACTCCGACGACTTCGGCGACCTGCTGGCCGCCAAGAGCCTCTACCCCGAGAACCTCGACGCGCCGGGCACCGCGCTCACCGGCATGGGCCAGGGCAGCCTCACCAGCACGCCGATGCAGATGGCCATGGTCACCGCCGGACTCGCCAACGACGGCAAGGTGATGCAGCCCTACATCGTCGACGAGGTCAAGGGCCCGGACCTGGACACTCTGGAGAAGACCGAGCCCGCGGTGATGAGCGAGGCGGTCTCCGCCGAGACCGCGCAGAAGGTCCAGGAGATGATGGAGTTCACCGCCAAGGAGGGCAGCGCCCGCCGCGCCCAGATCGACGGCATCACGGTCGGCGGCAAGACCGGTACCGCCCAGCGCGGTGTCGACGTGAACGACGAGGTGCCGTACGGCTGGTTCGTGTCCTACGGCAAGAAGGACGACGGGTCCTCCGTCGCGGTGGCCGTGTTCATCGACCCGACCGACATGGACATCTCCCGCGGCGACATCTCCGGTGGCGGGCTCGGCGCGCCCATCGCCAAGAGCGTGATGGAGGCCGTGCTGAAGCCGTGACGGCGCAACGCCGTGACGGCGTGGAGCCGGTGCGGACGGCGGTGGGTCAGGGTCTCGCCGCGTCGTAGGCCGCGCGGGCCCGCTCGACCGCCGCCATCCGCCGCTCCGTCCAGCGCGCGAGGTCCCGGACCTGTTCGGCGGCCTCGCGGCCGAGGTCGGTGAGGGAGTAGTCCACGCGGGGCGGGATCACGGGCTTGGCGTCCCGGTGGACCAGGCCGTCGCGCTCCAGCGTCCGCAGGGTCTGGGCCAGCATCTTCTCGCTGACCCGGCCGATCTCCCGGCGCAGTTCGCTGAAGCGGTGGGCGCGCTCCAGCAGGGTGATCAGGACCAGGGTGCCCCAGCGGCTGGTGACGTGCTCCATGACCAGGCGCTCGGGACAGACCGCTTCACTTTCCACCATGACCGTACGGTACGTCCGGGCGGGCGCTCACCAGGAGTGAGTGCCCGCCCGCTTCCGTCGCCGGGCGTTGTCAGTGGGGTCCTCTACTGTCGGCGGGGATGGCACAGGCATGGAAGTGCGCGGGGCTGCGGTGGTCGGCGGACGGCCCCGTGCTGACGTGGGTCGGGGGCCGGCGCAGTGTGCCGGCCCGGGGGAAGCGGATGGCCTTCGGGGTCGCCGAGGGGGGTGTGCGGACCTGTGTGGGGGCTCGCGGGCACGCGTGCCCCGTGCGGGCCGGCGTGCCGGGGCGGAGCACGGGAGCGCGGTGCGAGGAGTGCGCGCGCCTCGACCGGGCCCATTCCGTGGCCGCCGACACCGTGGCGGACGATCCGCGGCCGTACCGCGTCTATCTGGCGTGGTTCGGTCCCGGGCTCGTCAAGGTGGGGATCACCGCGCGGGAGAGGGGAGCCGCCCGGCTGCTGGAGCAGGGAGCCGTCTGCTTCACCTGGCTGGGCTGCGGGCCGCTGATGGCCGCCCGCAGGACCGAGGAGCTGCTGGGCGCCGCGCTGGGCGTGCCCGACCGCATCCCGTACGCCCACAAGCGCGCCGTGCGGGCCCATGTGCCCGAGTCGGAGGCGGAGCGGGCGTCCGAGATCGCCGGCCTGCACGCGCGGGCGGTGGCCCTCGGCGGCTGGCCGGAGGCGCTGACGCCGGAGCCGTTCCGGGGGGTCGATCACGCCGGTGTCTTCGGGATCGGGGGACCGGGGCGCGGGCCGGCCGCCGTGGCGGAAGTGGCCGAGCTGGTGGCGGGCGGCGCGATCGGGGGTGCGCTGGTGGCGGCGGCCGGGCCGGACCTGCATCTGGCGACGGAGCGCGGGGTCGTGGTGCTCGACACCCGGCTGATGACGGGGTGGGAGCTGGTGTCCGCCGAGGGCGAGCCGTGCGCCGTGCCCGTGCGGGAGCTCAAAGGAGCGGCCGGGGTACAGGACGGGCTGTTCTGACCTCGCTTCCCGGGCCACTCCCCGGGGCGCCCCTGTTCCCGACCCCCTTGTCCAGGGGCGCGCGGGGCGCGATCGTGGCCGCATGAGTGATCAGGAGGCCGGGCAGGTCCGCCGGTTCTGGGAGGGGCTCGGGCTGCCCGGGCTGGTCGACGTGCACACGCACTTCATGCCCGAGCGCGTGCTGCGCAAGGTTTGGGCCTACTTCGACGCCCTCGGGCCGCTGACCGGCGGGGTCGAGTGGCCGATCACCTACCGGCAGGAGGAGGACGAACGGGCCCAGCTGCTGCGCGCGTTCGGGGTGCGGGCCTTCACCGCCATGCTCTACCCGCACAAGGCGGGCATGGCCCAGTGGCTGAACGACTGGGCGGTCGGATTCGCCCGCCGGACGCCCGACTGCCTGCACACCTCCACCCTCTTCCCCGAGCCGGGCGTCGAGGCGTACGTCCGGCGGGCCGTCGATGACGGGGCACGGGTCTTCAAGGCGCACGTGCAGGTGGGGGCGTACGACCCGGCCGACGAGCTGCTCGACGCGGCGTGGGGCGTGCTCGCCGAGGCGGGGGTCCCGGTGGTCGTGCACTGCGGTTCGGGCCCGGCGCCCGGCAAGCACACCGGGCCCGAGCCGATCGCCCGGGTCCTGGCCCGCCACCCCCGGCTGCGCCTGGTCGTCGCCCACCTCGGCATGCCCGAGTACGAGGACTTCCTGGACCTCGCCGGGCGGTACGGGGAGGTGCGGCTGGACACCACCATGGTGTTCACCGACTTCAGCGAGCGGCTCGCGCCCTTCCCGCGCCGCGCGCTGCCCCGGCTGGCGGACCTCGGCGACCGCGTCCTGCTCGGCACCGACTTCCCCAACATCCCCTATCCCTACCTGCACCAGCTGCGTGCCCTGGAGCGGCTCGGGCTGGGGGACGCGTGGCTGCGCGGGGTGTGCCACGACAACGCGGCCCGGCTGTTCGGGCTGCCCGGCGGCACCGCGGAGGAGTGAGCGGCGGTTCCGAGGGGGACTGAGCGGCGCCGCCCGAGCGGTATCTGAGCGAGCGGCCCTGTGCGTTTCTCAGAGAAATCACAGGTTGGGGAAAGGGCCCTCTCAGAGCACCCCGCCAGGGTGTCCGGCATGACCACGACCTCGCCCCAGGGGCGCACCGAACTGCTGAGGCCGGACGGGAGCCCCGTCCGGGTGCTTGTAGTGGACGACGAGCTGTCCATCACCGAACTGCTGTCCATGGCCCTGCGCTACGAGGGCTGGCAGATCCGCAGCGCCGGGGACGGCCACGGCGCCGTCCAGGCCGCGCGCGACTTCCGGCCCGACGCCGTCGTACTGGACATGATGCTGCCCGACATGGACGGCCTGAGCGTGCTGGGGCGGCTGCGCCGCGACCTGCCGGACGTGCCGGTGCTCTTCCTGACCGCCAAGGACGCCGTCGAGGACCGGATCGCGGGCCTCACGGCGGGCGGGGACGACTACGTCACCAAGCCGTTCAGCCTGGAGGAGGTCGTCGCCCGGCTGCGCGGACTGATCCGGCGTTCGGGCGCCGCCGACCGGCGCTCCGACTCCGTACTGGTCGTCGGTGACCTGACCCTCGACGAGGACAGTCACGAGGTCACCCGGGGCGGCGACGGCATCCATCTGACCGCCACCGAGTTCGAGCTGCTGCGCTTCCTGATGCGCAACCCGCGGCGGGTGCTGAGCAAGGCGCAGATCCTGGACCGCGTGTGGTCCTACGACTTCGGCGGGCAGGCCAACGTCGTGGAGCTGTACATCTCGTACCTGCGCCGGAAGATCGACGCGGGGCGCGAGCCGATGATCCACACCCGGCGCGGCGCCGGGTACCTGATCAAGCCCGCGGCATGACCCGGCGGCGACGACCGCGGCCGCGGACCCTGCGGACGCGGCTCGTCGTCGCGTCCGTGGCGCTGATCGCGGTGGTGTGCGCGGTGATCGGCACGGTGACGACGGTGGCGCTGCGCTCGCACCTGTACGAGCAGCTGGACGGGCAGGTGGGCGAGGTCGCGAGGCGGGTGTCCGGGTTCGGGCCGCCGGGTGAGCCGGGGCCCGGCGCGGTGAGCCCGCAGCGGGTCGACCTCGACGAGTTCGTCACCCACGGCGGCCCCCAGCCGCGTGACACGATCGTCGCCGAGACCCGGGACGGCGCCGTCGTCGACGCCAAGTACGGCGAGAAGAACGACGAGAGCACGGAGCCCAGCAGGACGACCGCGGTCTCCCTCGACGAGGACCAGCGCGGCGCGCTCGCCTCCGTCCCCCGGGACGGCGACCCGCACACCGTCGCGATCCCCGGTCTCGGCGACTACCGCGTCGAGTACCACGACGGCTACTACGCGGGCCTGCCGACCGCCGAGGCCGACGGCACCATCAGCACCCTGATCCTGGTGGAGGCGAGCGTCACCGCGGCCGGGCTCGTCGCCGCCTCCCTCGCCGGGGCCGTCATCGTCGGCGTGGCCACCCGCCCCCTGCGCCGGGTCGCCGCCACCGCCGGCCGGGTCTCCGAACTTCCGCTGCACGCAGGCGAGGTGAACCTCGACGAACGGGTGGCGGCGTCCGAGTGCGACCCGCACACCGAGGTCGGCCGGGTCGGCTCCGCGCTCAACCGGATGCTCGACCACGTCCACGGAGCCCTGCACGCCCGGCAGCAGAGCGAGATGCGGGTACGGCAGTTCGTCGCCGACGCCAGCCACGAACTGCGCACCCCCCTCGCCTCCATCCGGGGCTACGCCGAACTCACCCGCCGGGGCCGCGAACAGGTCGGGCCCGACACCCGGCACGCGCTGGGCCGCATCGAGTCCGAGGCCGGCCGCATGACCCTGCTGGTCGAGGACCTGCTGCTGCTCGCCCGGCTGGACGCCGGACGACCGCTGGAGTTCGGTCCGACCGACCTCGTACCGCTCGTCGTGGACACCGTCAGCGACGCCCGCGCGGCCGGCCTCGGCCACACCTGGCGGCTCGACCTGCCGGACGAACCGGCGCTGGTGTCGGCGGACGCGGCCCGGCTCCAGCAGGTGCTGGTCAACCTGCTGGGCAACGCCCGCAACCACACCCCGCCGGGCACGACCGTCACCGCGCGTGTGCGGAGCGACGGCCGGTGGCTGTGCGTGGACGTGGCGGACAACGGACCCGGCATCCCCGCCGGCCTGCTCCCGCACGTCTTCGAGCGGTTCGCGCGCGGCGACTCCGCGCGCTCCCGCGTGTCCGGCTCGACCGGCCTCGGGCTGGCGATCGTGCAGGCCGTGACGACCGCGCACGGTGGTGGCGTGACTGTCGACAGCGCGCCGGGGCGCACGGTGTTCACCGTGTGGCTGCCGGCCGCTCAGGACGGCCCCGGCCCGGCGGGGCACTCACAGGCGCAGCACAGTCTCACCACACGGGTGCGACAGGGGAGTTGAGAACAGTCGGTCCCATGCGAACCGACTCTTCTCCCGGCTCCCTGCCGGCGCGGGAGCACCTCCCGGCCGCAGGAGCCGGTACGCCTGTCCTGGACGTAGTGATCCCCGTCTACAACGAGGAGAAGGACCTCGGGCCGTGCGTCCGCCGACTGCACGCTCACCTCACCCGGACGTTCCCCTACGCCTTCCGCGTCACCGTCGCCGACAACGCCTCCACGGACGGCACCCCGCACATCGCGGCCCGTCTGGCGGCCGACCTCCCGGAGGTCAGGTCCGTCCGGCTGGAGCAGAAGGGGCGCGGCCGGGCCCTCAGGACCGTCTGGTCGGCCTCGGAGGCCCCGGTCCTCGCCTACATGGACGTGGACCTCTCCACCGACCTCAACGCGCTGCTGCCGCTGGTGGCCCCGCTGATCTCCGGTCACTCGGACCTCGCGATCGGCTCCCGGCTCGCCCGCAGCTCGCGGGTGGTGCGCGGTGCCAAGCGCGAGTTCATCTCCCGCAGCTACAACCTCATCCTGCGCGGCTCCCTGCAGGCCCGCTTCTCCGACGCCCAGTGCGGCTTCAAGGCGATCCGCCGGGACGTGGCCCAGGTGCTGCTGCCGCTGGTGGAGGACACCGGCTGGTTCTTCGACACCGAGATGCTGGTGCTCGCCGAGCGCGCCGGGTGCCGGATCCACGAGGTGCCGGTCGACTGGGTGGACGATCCCGACTCCACCGTGCACATCGTGCGGACCGCGGCCGACGACCTCAGAGGCGTGTGGCGGGTCGGCAAGGCCCTGGCCACCGGTTCGCTGCCGCTGGACCGGCTGAGCCGCCCCTTCGGCGACGACCCGCGCGACCGCGACCTGACCGGCGTACCGCAGGGGCTGGCCCGGCAACTCGTCGGCTTCTGTGTCGTCGGCGTCCTGTCCACCCTCTTCTACCTCCTCCTCTACAGCGGCTTCCGGCACGTCGCCGGCTCCCAGCTCGCCAACGCGCTCGCGCTGCTGGTCTCCGCGGTCGCCAACACCGCCGCCAACCGGCGGCTGACCTTCGGCGTGCGCGGCCGGGGCGGCGCCGTGCGGCACCAGGCGCAAGGGCTGGTCGTCTTCGGCATCGGCCTCGCGCTGACCAGCGGCTCCCTCGCCGCCCTGAGCGCGGCGACGGCCGACCCGGACCACTCCACCGAACTGGCCGTGCTGATCGCCGCCAACCTCGCCGCCACCGTGCTGCGCTTCCTGCTCTTCCGCGCCTGGGTCTTCCCCGACGCGGCACCCGAGGCCCACCCGCAGATGCCCCGCGTACCGGAGCACCGCCTTCCCGAACCCCACCCCGCCGGCGCGTACCGCGGCCGGAGCGACGCCGCCGTGCGGCGCCGGCCGGTACGCCCCGCCGACACCGACCCGAGGGACGCCCGATGACGACGCACTACGACCCGGCCGCGCCCGCCGACGCCTCGCGCGCCCCCGGCGGCGAGGACGGGGGCCCGCCGTCCGCCGCGCCCGCCCACCGGCAGGTGCGCCCGCCACGGCGGCCCCGGCCCGGACGGCTGTGGCGCGGCCGCCCCGAGGACCCGGCCTGGGTGCGGCCGGCGTTCCTCGGCCTCCTGCTGGCCACCGCCGTCCTCTACCTCTGCAACCTGAGCGCCTCCGGCTACGCCAACTCCTTCTACTCGGCGGCCGTGCAGGCGGGCAGCCAGTCCTGGAAGGCGTTCTTCTTCGGGTCGCTCGACGCGGGCAACGCCATCACCGTCGACAAGCCCCCGGCCGCGCTGTGGCCGATGGCGCTGGCGGTGCGCATCTTCGGCCTCTCCTCCTGGTCGATCCTCGTCCCCGAGGTGCTGATGGGGGTGGGCACCGTCGCCGTCGTGTACGCGGCCGTGCGCCGCCGGTTCAGTCCGGCGGCGGGGCTGATCGCGGGCGCCGTGCTGGCGCTCACCCCGGTCGCGGCGCTGATGTTCCGGTTCAACAACCCGGACGCACTCCTCGCGCTGCTGATGTCCGTCGCCTGCTACCTCGTCGTACGGGCGCTGGAGGACGGCCGGACCAGGTGGCTGGTGTGGGCGGGCGTCGCGATCGGCTTCGCGTTCCTGGCGAAGACCCTCCAGGCCTTCCTGATCCTGCCCCCGCTCGCTCTCGTCCACGGCGTGTGCGCACCGGTCCGGCTCAGGAAGCGGCTCGGGCAGCTCGCGCTGGCGACCGCCGCGATCGTCGTCTCCGGCGGCTGGTGGGTCGCGGTGGTCGAGCTGTGGCCGGCGTCGTCCCGGCCGTACATCGGCGGCTCGCAGAACAACAGCTTCCTGGAGCTGACCTTCGGCTACAACGGCCTCGGCCGGCTCAACGGCGAGGAGAGCGGCAGCGTCGGCGGCGGCGGTGGCCCCGGTGGCGGGGGCGGCGGGCAGTGGGGCGAGACCGGCTGGGACCGGATGTTCAACTCCGAGATCGGCGGCCAGATCTCCTGGCTGCTCCCGGCCGCCCTGATCCTGCTCGTCGCGGGACTGATCGCCGTGCGCCGCGCGGGCCGCACGGACACCGCGCGCGCGTCCTTCCTGGTCTGGGGCGGCTCGCTGCTGATGACCACGGCCGTCTTCAGCTACATGGCAGGCATCTTCCACCAGTACTACACGGTGGCCCTCGCGCCGTACCTGGCGGCGGTCGTCGGCATGGGCGCGGCGACGCTGTGGGAGCGCCGCGAGCGGATCTGGGCCTCGCTCGCCCTGGCCGCCGCCGTCACGGCGAGCGCGGCCTGGGGGTACGTCCTGCTCGACCGGACGCCGGACTACCTGCCCTGGCTGCGGGTGCCTGTCCTGGTCGGCGGTCTGGTCGCCGCGCTCGGGCTGGTCTTCGCCGGCCGGCTGGGGCGGCGGACCGCCCTCGCGGCGGCGGGCCTCGGCCTGGTGGCGTCGCTGGCCGCGCCCACCGCGTACACGCTGAGCACCGTGCGGGAGGGGCACAGCGGCTCCATCGTCACGGCCGGCCCGGCGGGCGCGAGCATGGGCGGCGGCCCGGGCGGCGGCGGCCGGGGCGGTGGCCCCGGCGGAGGCTTCCCGGGCGGCGGCAACGCACCCGGCCAGGGGCAGGGCCAGAACCCGGGGCAGGGTCAGGGCGGTCCGGGGGCCGGCGGCGGCTTCCCCGGTGGCGGCACCGCTCCGGGAACCGGCGGGACCAACCGGAACGGTCCGGCCGGAGGAACGGGCGGCGCCCCCACCGGCGAAGGCGGCCGGACGGGCGCGGGCGACGGCATGGGCGGTGGCATGGGCGGCGGCATGGGCGGCCTCCTCAACGGCGCCGACGTCGGCTCCGAGGCGAAGAAGCTGCTGGAGGCCGACGCCGACGCCTACACCTGGGCCGCGGCCGCGATCGGCTCCCAGAACGCCGCGAGCTACCAGCTCGGCACCGGTGAACCGGTGATGGCGATCGGCGGCTTCAACGGCACGGACCCGTCACCGACCCTGGCGCAGTTCGAGGAGTACGTGGCGGACGGCAGGATCCACTACTTCATCGGCGGCACGGGCGGCGGCATGGGCGGCGACTCCGGCACCGCGTCGCAGATCAGCTCGTGGGTAGAGGCCCACTTCAAGGAGGTCACGGCAGGCTCGGCCACCTTCTACGACCTCACGTCGCCGACGGACTGACCCCTCGGACGTCCGATCGCTGTACAGCGTACAGGACAAGCCCTATACGCTGTACAGCATGACGACATCACCCCGGGAATCCGCCGAGGCACGGGAGACCGCACCCACCGCCCAGGGCCATCCGCAGCGCTGGCTGATCCTCGCCGTCATCAGCCTGGCCCAGCTGACGGTGGTCCTGGACAACACCGTCCTCAACGTCGCCATCCCCTCGCTCACCGACGAGCTGGGAGCGGCCACGTCGGACATCCAGTGGATGATCAACGCCTACTCGCTGGTCCAGTCCGGCCTGCTGCTCACCGCGGGCAGCGCGGCCGACCGGTACGGCCGCAAGAAGATGCTGGCCACCGGCCTCGCCCTGTTCGGGCTCGGCTCGCTGGCGGCCGGACTCGCGGAAAGCACCGGCCAGTTGATCGCGGCGCGGGCCGGCATGGGCGTCGGCGGCGCCCTGTTGCTGACCACCACGCTCGCCGTCGTGATGCAGATCTTCACGCCCGCCGAGCACGTCAAGGCGATCGGCGTCTGGAGCGCGGTCAGCGCGCTCGGCTTCGCCTGCGGGCCGCTGATCGGCGGCTTCGTGCTGGACCACTTCTGGTGGGGGGCGATCTTCCTGATCAACCTGCCGGTCGTGGCGCTCGGTCTGCTCGCGGTCGTGACCCTGGTCCCGGAGTCGAGGAACCGGCAGGGCGAGCGTCCCGACCTGCTCGGCGCCGTCCTCTCCACGATCGGCATGGCCGCACTGGTCTACGCCGTCATCTCCGGCCCCGAGCACGGCTGGACGTCGGCACGGGTCCTGGCCACGGCCGTCGTCGCGGTGGGGGTGCTCGCCCTCTTCGGCCACTGGGAGAGCCGCGTCCCGTACCCGATGCTCGACCTCGGCCTCTTCCGCGACCAGCGGTTCACCGGCGCGGTGGCCGGGCTCGTGCTGATCACCTTCGGCATGGGCGGCGCGCTGTTCCTGCTCACCCAGCACCTGCAGTTCGTCCTCGGCTACGGCCCGCTGGAGGCCGGGCTGCGCACCGCGCCGCTGGCCCTGACGGTGGTGCTGCTCAACTTCTCCGGGGTGGCGGCGAAGTGGCTGGCCCGGCTCGGCACTCCGGTGGCAGTGCTGCTGAGCATGGTGCTGATGGCGGCGGGCCTGGTGGCCATCGCCACGCTGACCGGGCAGGGCTACGCCGGCACGCTGCTGGGGCTGCTGCTGATCGGCGTGGGGTGCGCGCTGGGCAATCCGGCCATGGCGCACGCACTGATGAGCGCGATCCCGCCGGCCAGGGCGGGGGTCGGCGCCGGGGTCAACGGCACGCTGGCGGAGTTCGGCAACGGGCTGGGCGTGGCCGTGCTCGGCGCGGTGCTGAACTCCCGGTTCGCGGCGCTGGCGCCGGTCGCGGCGACGTCGTTGCCGGCCGCGCTGGCCTCGGCGCAGGGGGAGCGGGAGCGCGGACGGGTCATCGACGCCTTCTCCTCGGGGCTGGAGAGCAGTCAGCTGGTGGGAGCGGTGGCCGTGTTGCTGGGCGGGGTGGTGGCCGCGGTGCTGCTGCGGCGGGCGGAGCGGGTGGACGGCTGAGGGCCCGGGAGCGGGGCAGTCGGGTGGACGCGGGATCGTCGTGGCTGGTCGGGCCCGCGGACGGAGCCGCACATGGTCACGCACCGCGCCCCTGAAGAGGCGCCTAGCATGTCCGGCATCGACGGAGTCGAGGGGAAGGTGCGCATGGCGAAAGCAGGGCGTCAGGGGCCGCGGGACAGCGTGTGGCTGTCGGGGGAGGGGCGGCGCAGCGGACGCCGTGGCGGTCAGCCGTCAGGTCTCGACCGGGACCGGATCACCCGGGTCACCGTCCGGCTGCTGGACGCCGAGGGTCTGGCCGGGTTCTCCATGCGCCGCCTGGCCGCCGAGCTGAACGTCACCGCGATGTCCGTCTACTGGTACGTCGACACCAAGGACCAGCTGCTCGAACTCGCCCTGGACGCCGTCTTCGGCGAGCTGCGCCCCCCCGACCCGGGCGCCGGCCTGGACTGGCGCGAGGAACTGCGCGCGCTCGCCCGGGAGAACCGGGCGCTGCTCGGGCGCCACCCCTGGTCGTCCCCGCTGGTCGGCACCTACCTCAACATCGGGCCGCACTCGCTGGCCTTCTCCCGGGCGGTGCAGAACGTCGTGCGCCGCAGCGGGCTGCCCGCGCACCGTCTCTCCGGTGCCATCTCCGCCGTCTTCCAGTTCGTCTACGGCTACGGCACCATCGAGGGCCGCTTCCTCGCCCGGGTGGCGGACACCGGGCTGAGCCCGGAGGAGTACTACCGGGACTCGATGAGCGCCGTGACCGAGGTGCCGGACACCGCCGGCGTCATCGAGAGCGCCCAGGACATCATGGCGGCCCGCGGCGGCGACACCGTCGCGGAGATGCTGGACCGGGACTTCGAGTTCGCCCTCGACCTGCTCGTCGCGGGCATCGACGCCATGGTCGAGCGGGGCTGACCCGGCGCCGGACGGACGCCCCGGCCGGCCCTGGCCGGCCTCGGTCGTCCGGCGCCGGCCGGGCCGGCAAGCGGCCTCGGCCGATCCCGGCCCCCGTCGGCCGATCCCGGCCCCCGTCGGCCGATCCCGGCCCCCGTCGGCCGATCCCGGCCCCCGTCGGCCGATCCCGGCCCCCGTCGGCCGGCCTCAGTCGGCCGCCCTCAGTCGTCCGACGCCAGCCGGGCCGGGAAGCCGCCCGTCGCCACCGGTCCCCACTTCTGCGGGGTCACCCGGACGATGGACTTGCCCTGCGCGACCATGGCCCGCCGGTACTCGTCCCAGTCGGGGTGCTCGCCGGAGATGTTGCGGAAGTACTCCACGAGCGGTTCCACGGAGTCGGGCGAGTCGATGACCTCCGCGGTGCCGTCGACCTGCACCCAGGGGCCGTTCCACTCGTCGCTGAGCACGATGAGGCTGACCCGCGGATCACGGCGCGCGTTGCGGGTCTTGGCCCGCTCGGGGTAGGTCGAGACGACGATCCGCCCGGCGTCGTCGACCCCGCAGGTCAGCGGCGACCCCTGAGGGCTCCCGTCGGCCCGCCGGGTCAGCAGGATCGCCCGGTGCCGGGGGCGCACGAAGTCCAGCAACTCGTCCAGCGAAACACGGGTGTTCGTCGCGATGTTCGGTGCCATGCCGCCAGCCTAGGCCGCCGCGCCGCTCCCCGCCGTCCCGCTCACCGCGCCCAGCGCCTCCGCGAGGTCGTCGTGCACCGGCACGTCGCGGCGCAGGCCGGAGAGTTCCAGGACGCGGCTCGGCAGACCCCTCGGGACGGCCACCACGCGCAGCCGGGCGGCCCCGGGCAGGACGTGGCGCACGGCGGTGAGGAGACGGACCCCCTGGGAGTCCATGAAACGGGTCGTGGAGAGGTCCAGGACGAGCAGGCGCAGGGTGTCGCCGCGCTGCTCCACGACGGCCGTGATCAGGGGCAGCAGCCCCGCGGCGTTGCAGAAGTCGATCTCGTCGGGCATCGCGAGCACGGCGCACCCGGGCGGATCCCGTGGCTCACTCGGCGCACCGGGCTCACCGGGCTCACCGGACTGGGAGAGGAAGGGCACGGCGCTCACCTGACAGACGTCCGTCGGGTTCTCGGCGGGCCGCTTCCTGACCCTGCGCCCATTCCACCACGCGGCGTTGGGGCGCGGAAGGCGTCCGCCCGGTCCGTCGACCGAACGTCACCGGCAGGCAACCGAGCAGCTAAAGTGCTGTTCGTCCTGTGCTCGCAGTCGGGAATGTGCTGCGGAGCTCTCCTGCGCACGGCCGTGAGGCCGCGCATGCCGAAGAGGTTCGTGGTGGCTGCGTCCGAATTTACTGATTTGCCGCGTTTTCCGGCGGGTTTCGAGCTGGCCGAAGCCCTGACGGCGGCGGCCCGGGACCTGCACGGCACGAGCACCCCCGGCGACACCCTGAGCACCGCCGCCGGACTGGCGGTACGCCTGCTGCCCGAAGCCGAGCACGCGGGCATCTCGGAGATCCAGCGCGGCGGCCGGCTGCGCACCCTCGCCTGGACCGACGAGACCGTACGGTTCGACGCCGAGCCCGGACCGGGCGGCCAGGGCGGCCAGGGCGGTCACATCCCGCACCCGGACTGGGAGCGCCTGTGGACCACGCCCGTGGTGCGCACGGACGACAGCGAGGCCGACGGCGGCGGCAACACCCTGTCCCGGCTCGGCCTGCGCTCGGCGCTGTCCCTGCGGCTGCGCACCGACCGGCGCCGGCTGACCGTGCTGACGGCCTACGCCCGCAAGCCGCAGGCCTTCGACGAGGACGCCACCCGCGTCGGGCGGCTGTTCACCGCGCACGTCTCCCTCGCCCTGGAATCGGCGACCGTGCGCGAGCAGCTCACCGAGGCGATGCGTACCCGGGACCTGATCGGCCAGGCCACCGGCATCCTGATGGAGCGCCTGGACATCGACGCGGCCGCCGCCTTCGAGTCGCTGGTGAAGGCGTCGCAGCGGGAGAACGTGAAACTGCGCGACCTGGCCCGCCGCATCGTCGACGCCCACGCGGGCCCGGGCGGCCGAGGCGTGACCGAGCGCTGAGGGGACATCCGTACGGTCATGACGCAGACCACGGACACGGGCACGGAGACGCTGGATCACGCCATCGCGCGCACCCAGGGCCTGGACACCCTGCTGCGCGACCTGACCGACCGGGCGGTCCAGCAGGTGCCCGGTGCGGACGCCTGCTCGGTCACGGTGCGCCGCGCCGGTCGGCTGATGACCCTGGCGGGCAGCACCGGCCTGCCCAGCGGCCTGGACCTGCGCCAGTACGAGAACGGATCGGGGCCCTGCGTGGACGCCGCCGAGACGGGCAGCGCCATGTACTCCCCCGACCTGGCCGCCGAGACCCGCTGGCCCGCCTACACGGAGTACGCGCTGGCCACCGGCGTGCGCTGTGTGCTGGCGCTGCCGCTGACCGTGGAGGGTGCGACGGGCGCCGCGCTCAACCTGTACGGCGTCGAGCCGGACTCCCTGGCCCGCGGACGGGAGGAGGCCCGCACCTTCGCCGAGCGGGTCTCGGACGCGGTCGACGAGGCCCTGCGCATCGAGCGGCGGCAGGCCTCGGCGCCCGACGTGCGCACCGCCCTGCTCTCCCGCAGCGTCATAGACCAGGCGATCGGCATGCTCATGGCCCGGGAGCGCATCGACGCCCACCGGGCCATGGAGCGGCTGCGCCGCATCTCACAGGACCGGAACGTCAAGCTCCGGGACCTGTGCGCCCAGGTGGTGGCCCGGGCGTCCGACGCTGCCTCACACGGCCGGAAGTGACTCCCCCTGGACCGCCTGGATGTCCAGCTCGACCCTGAGCGTCGTGCCGATGGCGGCGATGCCCGCCTGGACGACCTGGTTGTAGTTCATGGCGAAGTCCTCGCGGTGCAGCTCCGCCGTCGCGCGGAAGGCCGCCCGGGTGCCGCCCCAGGGGTCGGCGCCGGTGCCGAGGTAGGCCAGGTCCAGGTCGACCTCGCGGACGACCCCGTGCAGACCCAGTTCGCCGTGGACGGTCCAGCGGTCGGGGCCGGCCTCGCTCACCCCGGTGGAGCGGTAGGTGATCTCCGGGAACCGCTCGACGTCCAGGAAGTCCGCCGAGCGCAGGTGGGTGTCGCGCATGCCGTTGCCCGTGTCGATGGAGGCCGCCCGGATCACCGCCTCCACCCGGGACTTGGCGACGTCGTCCGGCGCGATCTCGACGAGGGCGGCGAAGTCGGTGAAACGGCCCCGCACGCTGGAGATGCCGAGGTGCTGGGCGACGGCGGAGACGGCGGAGTGCGCCGGGTCGACCGTCCACGGTCCCGGCGGCGGCAGTTCGGTGCCGCCCTGGCGGGCCAGCGTCACCGTGCCGACCTCAGCCCGGCCGCTCGCGGTGACGATCGCGCTGGAGGCGGCGGGCGCGTAGCCGACCGCGGTGACGATGACGGTGTACGCCCCGGGCGTGAGCGGGGTGGTGTCCCGCACGGCGCCCTCGGTGTCCGCCTCGGCGCGCAGTACCTGGACGCCGGTCATGTCGGTCACCGTGACGACCGCGTGCGACACGGCCCATCCGTCCCGCGTTCGGATCCTCGCGGTCAGTCCCATCCCGTTTTCTCCCTGCAAAGGCTCAGAAAGTGGTCGTAAAGAAACCGGCCCGTGGGGGCGGGCGCACCTCCGCTCAGAGCGCGCACGCCACCACGGGCCGGGGCCCTGCTACTCGCCGGGGTGGGCGAGCTCGATGTCGTGGCCGTCGGCACCGGAGCCGGCGACCGTCAGGGCGGTGGCGACCGGCGGGTAGCCGGTCGCGATGACGGTGTACTCACCGGCGTCCAGGTCGGTGAAGGCGTACGCCCCGTCCGTGCCGGTGGTGGCCGTGCCGACCACGTTGCCCGCCGCGTCGACCAGGGTGACGCGGGCGTCGGCCAGCGGACCGTGCGGGGCCCGCACGACGCCCTGGACCTGGGCACCGGCCTGGAGGTCGACCTCGACCCGGGTGACGCCCGTGCCGCCGACCTCCAGCGGCAGCGCGCGCGGCCGGTAGCCGGCGGCGTTCACCGCGACGGTCACCGTGCCCGGCACCAGCTCGGTGAAGGCGAACTCGCCCTGCTCACCGGTGGCGGCGCTGGCCAGCAGGTCACCGCGCACGTCGGTGACGATCACCATGGCGTCCTTGACCGGCAGCCCGCTCTCCACGGCCCGCACCAGGCCGGTGAGCCCGCTGGTGCCGCTGAGCAGGATGTCGTAGGCGACCGGCTCGTCGTTGACGACGATCGTCGACGCCTGCGGCTGGAAACCGTCGGCGGAGGCGATCAGCACGTACGATCCGGCGCTCGGCGCGTCGACGGCGTAGGAGCCGTCGGCCTGGGCGACGGACCGGCCGAGCTGGCGGCCGGCCAGCGAGATCAGCGTGACGGCTGCCTGCGGGACCGGGGCGGACTCGGCGCCGCGGACGAAACCGCGGACCGCGATGCCGCCGGACACGGGGGCCTGCGGCTCACCGGAGCCGGCCGTCGTGGCGACGGCGGCCGGCCGCTGCGTGGCGGCCGGGGAGGCCGAGGTGTCCGAGACGACCGAGGCCGGGGCACCCGAGGGCGTTGCCGACGCGGTGGCCACGGCACCGGCCGGAACCGGCTCGTCGGCGACGAGGACGGCCTCCGCGGGGGTGCCCGCCACCGGCGGGGCGACCTCGGCCGAGGACTCCGACGCCTGGGCGAGGGCGCCCTTGGTGCGCAGCGGGACCTCCTTGATGAACAGCGTCACCAGGAAGGCGAGCAGGGCGATCGGGGCGACGATCAGGAAGATGTCGGCGATGCCGTGCCCGTAGGCGCTCTCCAGCCACTCACGGATGCCGGGGGGCAGCAGGTCCATGTCGGGGATCGAGCTGCCGCCGGCGGCCTTGGCCGCCGCCGCCTGCTCCTGCGGGCTGAGCTGGCCGATGGTGTCCGAGGCGTAGTGGCTGATCCGGGTCGACATCACGGAGCCGAGCACCGAGACGCCCACCGCGCCACCGAGGGACCGGAAGAAGGTGACCGTGGAGGACGCCGCACCCAGGTCGCTCGGGGCCACCTGGTTCTGCGTGCAGAGCACCAGGTTCTGCATCATCATGCCGACGCCGAGGCCCATCAGCGCCATGAAGATCGCGATGTGCCAGTAGGGGGTGTCGTAACGCATGGTGCCGAGCAGGCCGAGGCCCGCCGTCAGCAGCACACCGCCGGCCAGCAGCCAGCCCTTCCACTTGCCGGTCTTGGTGATGATCTGACCGGAGACCGTGGACGAGACGAACAGACCGCCGATCATCGGGATGGTCATGACGCCCGACATGGTCGGGGACTTGTCCCGGGCCAGCTGGAAGTACTGGCTGAAGTAGACGGTGCCCGCGAACATCGCGATACCGACGAACAGCGAGGCCAGCGAGGCCAGGGTGATGGTGCGGTTCCTGAACAGGCGCAGCGGGATGATCGGCTCGCTGGCCTTGGACTCGACGAGCAGGAAGAGCAGCGTCAGCACGATCGCGCCGCCGACCATGACGCCGGTCTGCCAGGACATCCAGTCGTACTTGTCGTCCGCGAAGGTGACCCAGACGAGCAGCAGGCAGACGGCCGCGGTGACGAAGAAGGCGCCGGCCCAGTCGACCTTGACCTTCCGCTTCAGCACCGGCAGGTGCAGGGTCTTCTGGAGCACGATCAGCGCGAGGATCGCGAAGGGCACGCCGACGTAGAGGCACCAGCGCCAGCCGAGCCAGCTGGTGTCGGTGATCACGCCGCCGAGCAGCGGGCCGCCGACGGTGGCGACGGCGAAGGTCGCTCCGAGGTAGCCGGAGTAGCGCCCGCGCTCACGCGGGGAGATCATCGCGGCCATGATGATCTGGGCCAGGGCGGACAGACCGCCGGCGCCCAGGCCCTGGATGGCCCGCGCGGTGATCAGCATCGCGGGGTTCTGCGCCAGGCCGGCCACGACGGAACCGACGACGTAGACGATCAGGGCTATCTGGACCAGGGCCTTCTTGCTGAAGAGGTCCGCGAGCTTGCCCCACAGCGGGGTGGACGCGGTCATCGTCAGCAGCGAGGCGGTGACGACCCAGGTGTAGGCGCTCTGGCCGCCACCGAGGTCCCCGATGATCTCGGGCAGGGCGTTGGTGACGATGGTCGAGGACAGGATCGCGCAGAACATGCCGAGCAGCAGCCCGGACAATGCCTCCATGATCTGCCGGTGCGTCATCGGAGCGTCTCCGGTGGAGCCTCCCCCGTGCTTGGCATGAGCCCGCACACCGGCTGGTGTGGTCGTTGCCATGGACTTCCTTTACTTGATGGTGATCGCGGGTGTACGGGTGGACTGTTCGTCCCCGGACAGTGCGGGAGGCCGGGCCGCGGGGGCCCGGCAGTCGTCGAAGCTGGCCCTGAGGCGGGCCATGAGCCGGGAGAGCTGCCCGACCTCGTCGTCGGACCAGTCGCTCAGGCGGTGCGAGAGCAGCTGGGTGGACCGCTCGGCGATCTCGTCGAGCTGGTCCTGCCCGACGGGGGTCAGGCGCAGGATGCGCGAGCGCTTGTCCGCGGGGTCGGGGAAACGTTCGATCCAGCCGCGCTCCGCGGCGTGGGCCACGTGGCGGCTGGTCACCGACATGTCCACCGCGAGCAGCTCCGCGAGCTTGCTCATGCGCATGTCCCCGTGGCGGCCGAGCAGAGTCAGTACGGCGACGGACCCGCCGGGGCAGTCGGACGGCAGCAGCCGTCCCATCTCCCGCTTCACGGCGCCGAAGGCGCTGAACTGGCGGATCAGCTCCTCGTACTGCGCCTTCCCGGCCATGCGCACCTCCCGATTCGTTGCTTAGGGCAACCATAGGATCAGTTGGTTGCTACAGGCAAACAAAAAGGGTCCATGCGGCATAAAAAGTTGGCAAAGGCAAGTATTGCGAAAGTAAATGCGCAGGTGATAAGGGGTGGACCGGGTCAAGAGCACTCGGTGGCCCCGCACTTGGGCCGCACCCGCGGATTCGCTAGTGTCTCGGCCCATGGCTAACACCCAGGGCCCCCAGGGCAATAACGACCCCGCAGGCAGCACCCAGATGTTCCGCGCGTTCGTCGACGACGCCCCGCAGAGCCGGCAGGCGGCCCCGGCCGCCTCCTCCGGGCCCCGCGTCGGCCTGATCGTCGGCATCGTGGCCGCCGTGATCGTCGTCGCGGCCGTGGCCTGGCTGGCGCTCGGCTAGAACGGCACCCGGCCCCCGGGGCCGGTACCGGGACGTACGAAGGCGACCGCCGCGGCACCCCCGAGGTGCCGCGGCGGTCGCCGCGCTGTCCCGTCGGCCGCCGCGGGCCGCGGGCTCAGTCGGAGATGAGCCCCTCGCGCAGCTGCGACAGGGTGCGGGTGAGCAGCCGCGAGACGTGCATCTGCGAGATGCCGACCTCCTCGCCGATCTGCGACTGGGTCATGTTGGCGAAGAAGCGCAGCATGATGATCCGCCGCTCCCGGGGCGGCAGCTTGGCCAGCAGCGGCTTGAGGGACTCGCGGTACTCCACGCCCTCGAGCGCGGTGTCCTCGTAGCCCAGGCGGTCCGCCAGCGAGCCCTCGCCGCCGTCGTCCTCCGGGGCCGGGGAGTCCAGCGAGGAGGCGGTGTACGCGTTGCCCACCGCGAGGCCGTCGACGACGTCCTCCTCGGAGACGCCGAGCACGGCGGCCAGCTCGCCGACCGTCGGGGAGCGGTCCAGCTTCTGGGACAGCTCGTCGCTTGCTTTGGTCAGCGCCAGGCGCAGCTCCTGCAGGCGGCGCGGGACGCGCACCGACCACGAGGTGTCCCGGAAGAACCGCTTGATCTCGCCCACGACGGTCGGCATGGCGAACGTCGGGAACTCGACCCCCCGCTCGCAGTCGAAGCGGTCGATGGCCTTGATCAGGCCGATGGTGCCGACCTGGACGATGTCCTCCATCGGCTCGTTGCGCGAGCGGAAGCGCGCGGCGGCGTAGCGCACCAGCGGGAGGTTGAGCTCGATCAGGGTGTCCCGGACGTAGGCGCGCTCGGGGCTGTCCTCGCCGAGCGCGGCGAGCCGCAGGAACAGGGAGCGGGACAGGGTGCGGGTGTCGATGGCCTCCGTGGCGGGGAGGGCCTGGGCCGGCACGGCATCGAGGTCCGGCACGGCGTCGCCGGCCCGGGGGTCCTCGACCGGGCCGACCGGGCCGACGGAGTCGATGGGTCCGACGGGCTCGACGGCGGCCAGCGCCTCGATCGAGTCGGGCGCGGTCTCGCTCTCCGCGAGCGCGAGCACCTTCGAGCTGCCCTGTTCTGCGGACATGCCACCCCCTTTGGGTCGCGGGACGGTCGCGGCACACGCTCCCACGCCGGGAACGCAGCCTTCACCTGAATACCGGAGCCGAAGCTCCGGCAAACGCGTCTCCGGCAGAATGTCACATGTCGGCAACGCGCTGTAGTGACATGTCGACATCCGAGATGCGAATACCCCCTGGAAACAGGGGGTCTGACGGGCTTTCAGCCCGATTCCGCCCGCAACGGCCCTGGTGAGCGATTCGCTCTTGCCGGTGACCTCTCGCTCGCGCTTTCGACCCTGCGCGGCTCCCTGTCGAGCTTACGCGTCGATCCGGTTCGCGGACCTCAACCGCTGGAAACTACGGGCCAGCAGCCGCGAGACGTGCATCTGCGAGACGCCGAGTTCCGCGCTGATCTGCGACTGGGTCAGGTTGCTGTAGTAGCGCAGCAGCAGGATCCGCTGCTCCCGCTCGGGGAGTTGGACGAGCAGGTGACGCACCAGGTCGCGGTGCTCGACCCCGTCGAGGGCCGGGTCCTCGTAGCCGAGCCGGTCGAGCAGCCCGGGCAGCCCGTCGCCCTCCTGGGCGGCCTCCAGCGAGGTGGCGTGGTAGGACCGCCCCGCCTCGATGCAGGACAGCACCTCCTCCTCGCTGATGCGCAGCCGCTCGGCGATCTCGGCGGTCGTCGGGGAGCGCCCGAAGGCGGTGGTCAGGTCCTCGGTGGCGCTGTTGACCTGCACCCACAGTTCGTGCAGCCGGCGCGGCACGTGCACCGTGCGGACGTTGTCGCGGAAGTACCGCTTGATCTCCCCGACCACCGTGGGCATGGCGAACGTCGGGAACTGCACTCCCCGCTCCGGGTCGAAGCGGTCGATGGCGTTGATGAGCCCGATGGTGCCGACCTGGACGACGTCCTCCATCGGCTCGTTGCGGGAGCGGAACCGGGCCGCGGCGTAGCGCACCAGCGGGAGGTTGGCCTCGATGAGCGCGGCGCGCACCCGGTCGTGCTCCGGCGTGCCCGGGGTGAGGTCCTTCAGTTCGCCGAAGAGCACCTGGGTCAGGGCCCGGGTGTCGGCGCCCCGGCTGCGCTGCGGCGCGGGTGCCTCCTGGGCCTGGGCGGGCGGTGCGGGCGGTGCTTGAGGCGCAGTACTGGCCGGCACGGTCAACTCCACCTCGTGATCTGTCAACTTCTCCGTCAACTCATCCGTCAAAAGCGGTCATAGCATCACAAGACATGTCCACTGTGTGCAAGCACCGCATAACGTCGTGTTGAGTGAACGCGGAACGGCCCCGCACCGAGCAGGTGCGGGGCCGGGGCACGGTCCGGAGCGCCGTGGGGGCCTGCGGTCGTACTAGAACTCGTAGTCGGCGATCACCCAGGTGGCGAACTCGCGCCACAGCGCGACGCCCGCCTGGTGCGCCGGGTGTTCGAGGTAGCGCTTCAGGGCGTCGGCGTCGTCCACGGCCGAGTTGATGGCGAAGTCGTAGGCGATGGGCCGGTCGCTGACGTTCCAGGCGCACTCCCAGAAGCGGAGGTCCTCGATCTGGCCGCCGAGCGCCCGGAAGGCCTCGACGCCCTCCACGACGCGCGGGTCGTCGCGCTCGACGCCGTCGTTCAGCTTGAACAGCACGAGATGGCGGATCATCACTCTCCTCCGTTGGCGGCCCAGGTCATGAAGTCGCCCACGGCGCCCGCCGCGTCGGATATGCCCTGGAAACCTATCTGCACGTAGTCGGCTGCCTTGGCCGGATCAGTGATGATCACGTACAGCACGAAGACCACGAGCACATAGACGGCGATCTTCTTCGAGTTCACCGCCACCGCGGCCTCCCCTGTCCCTTTCGACCCATGCCTGTCGGTCGCTCATGATCGCACGAAGGGCCCCGTCTTTCGACGGGGCCCTTCAAGAGCGGTAGCGGAGGGATTTGAACCCTCGGTGACTTGCGCCACACTCGCTTTCGAGGCGAGCTCCTTCGGCCGCTCGGACACGCTACCGAGAGAGACCTTACAGCACGGGGCGGCCTGCTCCGAAATCGGTATTGCGCCCGACGGACACCCGTCCGGGCACTCGTCGGGACACCCGGCCGGGCACTCGTCCGGGCACTCGTCCGGGCCCGGTCCGGACGGCGGCCCGCACCCTCGTGCGGCCCGGGTCAGCGGTCGCGGAAGAAGTCCGTGAGCAGGTGGGCGCAGTCGTCCGCGAGCACGCCCTCGATCACCTCGGGACGGTGGTTGAGCCGACGGTCGCGGACCAGGTCCCACAGGGAGCCGGCCGCGCCCGCCTTGTCGTCGCGGGCGCCGTAGACCACCCGGTCCACCCGGGACTGCACGAGCGCGCCCGCGCACATCGTGCAGGGCTCCAGGGTGACGACGAGCGTGCAGCCGGTCAGCCGCCACTCGCCCAGGACCGCGGCGGCCCGCCGGACGGCGAGGACCTCCGCGTGGGCCGTCGGGTCGCCGGTGGCCTCCCGCTCGTTGTACCCCGCGGAGAGCACGGTCCGGCCGTCCGGCGCCAGGACGACGGCGCCGACCGGTACGTCCCCGCCCTCGGCGGCCCGCCCGGCCTCGGCCAGGGCGAGCCGCATCGCGGCCCGCCACGGGTCGCGCACCGGGTCGGGCGGGGTGTCCTCGGGGTCCTCCTCGGCCGGCGCGGTCAGCGGACGGTCTCCAGGACGTCCGAGGCCCCGAGCGCCTCGGCGATCTCCCCGACCGCGTCCCCGGACATCGAGCGCAGCTCCTTCTCGCTCACGCCGAGGTCCTCCAGGACCTCCGCGTCGCCGACCGGCCCGTGCGGCACGGCCTCACCCGAACCGGCGGCCGCGGAGCCGTCGCTGCCACCGTCGCCGTCGTCCTCGTCGTCGTCGGACTCGCCGTCCTCCGTGCCGTCGAGGTCGAGGGCGTCGAGGTCGTCGCCGTCCTCACCGGGTTCCCGGCCGAGCAGCTCGTCGGTGAGCAGGATCTCGCCGTAGCTGCTGCGGGCGGCCGCGGCCGCGTCCGAGACGTAGATACGGGGGTCCTCCTCGCCGTCCACCCGGACGACTCCGAACCACGCGTCCTCCTGCTCGATCAGCACGAGCACCGTGTCCTCGTCGGGAGAGGCCTCCCGGGCCAGGTCGGCAAGATCCGACAGGGTTTCCACATCGTCGAGCTCTGTGTCGCTCGCTTCCCACCCGTCTTCGGTGCGCGCGAGCAGTGCGGCGAAGTACACCGTGACTCTCCCACTGGTCCTAGGCGTGCCGGTTGGGGATCCCCCCGGCGGAGGCTACGGGCGGGGGAGCGGTGCTCCGAGCCCCACCCACTCGGAATCGTGGCAGAAACAAGGCACTCAGGGGACGTCTTCGGCGCCCTGTGTCCGGCTGTTTTGACCGGCTTCCCGGATGGTGCGCACCCGGACAGCCGCCCAGCAGCGCCCTCGTCGCCACCACGTGCGGATCGTACGCGGATTCTCGCGGTCCCCGGGTACGTCCGTCACCACCAACATCGGCGCGGCGCACGATCTTCCCCGCCCGGCGCACGAAGTTCTCGGCGGTGCCGGGGAAAGAGAGCCGCGGCTACCAGCGGAAGGTGCGCATGCGCATCGCGTGCCGCAGCCGGGCGGTCTTGGCGCGGCGCGGCTGCACGCGGTCGCGCAGCTGGCGGGCCTCCGCCAGGTCGCGCAGGAACTGGGCCCGGCGCCGACGCCGTTCCGCCTCGCGTTCCAGCTCGCGCTCGCGCGGCGTGCCGCGGTCCGGCCCGCGCTCCGGCACCGCACTCGGTTCGGCCCCGCGTCCCGTCCTCCGGTCCGTCCCGGAGGACCGTGTGTCGTGGAAGTCCCGGTCAGGCACAGTCTCACCACCCAGCGTCCGTCCCTCCCGCCTTCCCCCACTCGGGCGGTTTGACGCCCGCGAACGAGTGGAGCCGGGTCCGGGGCCTTGCCCGCCGCGGGGACGCCGCCCCCACGGGGCCCGGTTACTGTGGGGGACATGCGTCTCCACGTCGTCGACCACCCCCTGGTCGCCCACAAGCTCACCACGCTGCGCGACCAGCGCACCGACTCCGCGACCTTCCGCCGTCTCGCCGACGAGCTGGTCACCCTGCTCGCCTACGAGGCCACGCGCGACGTGCGCACCGAACAGGTCGACATCCAGACGCCGGTCACGCAGACCACCGGCGTCAAGCTGTCCCACCCGCGCCCGCTGGTGGTGCCGATCCTGCGCGCCGGTCTCGGCATGCTCGACGGCATGGTCCGGCTGCTGCCGACCGCCGAGGTGGGCTTCCTCGGCATGGTGCGCAACGAGGAGACGCTGCAGGCCTCCACCTACGCCACCCGCATGCCGGACGACCTCTCGGGGCGCCAGGTGTACGTCCTGGACCCGATGCTGGCCACCGGCGGCACGCTGGTCGCCGCCATCCAGGAGCTGATCAGGCGCGGCGCCGACGACGTCACGGCCGTGGTGCTGCTGGCCGCCCCCGAGGGCGTCGAGGTGATGGAGCGCGAGCTGGCCGGCACCCCGGTGACGGTCGTGACGGCCTCGGTCGACGAGCGTCTCAACGAGCAGGGCTACATCGTGCCGGGTCTCGGCGACGCGGGCGACCGGATGTACGGAGCGGCCGAGTAGGACCCCGGGCCGGACCCGGGGCCGCTGCTCAGCAGCTCTTCTTCTTCGCGGCGGGCGCCGGCCGCGGCGCGGTCAGCTCGGCCAGCGCCGTGTCGGCGTCCGCCTTCTTCGCCAGCCCCTTGAAGCCGTTGCCGATGATCAGGTCGACGGCGGCACCCTTGCGGGCCGCGTCGGTGCGGCGCTCGGCGCCGGACAGCTGGGTGCCGAGCACGGTCAGCGAACTCTTCAGGGCGGCGTCCGGGCCGAGCAGGAGGCCCGTGCCGTCGACCTTCTTGTCGTACTCCTTGGGCGCGTTGCTCACCTCGCCCACGCGGAAGCCGCGCTTCTTCAGCTCGTCGGCGGTCTTCTGCGCCAGACCGCTGCGGGTGGTCGCGTTGAGCACGTTGACGGTGATCTGACCGGGGGCCGGCAGCACCGCGGCGGCCGGCGAGGCGCTCGCCCGCGCCGTGGTGACACAGCCCGCGGCGCCGGCCGCCGAGGCCTTGTCGCCGCCGGTGAAGACGTCGATGAGCTGCAGCGTCCCCCAGCCGAGCACCCCGAGGACGGTGACGCAGGCGACGCCCACGAAGGCGAGACGGCCGCGTCGGCGGGCCGGGCGCATCCGCGGGTACTTGTCCCCCGTGATCTTGTACTGGCCACCCATGCCGGGAGGAGTCAGCATGCTCATGGGCGCAGCGTAATGCGCGGGAGCGGCGATGCCTATTAGATGATCAGTCGACGTTCCGCAGTTCGGTGGCAAGGCAACCCGAAAGGGTCAAGCGCGGCCTCGCCGGAAGGCCGCGAGAGCCCGGTCAGTCGAGTTCGAGGACGCGGGCGTGCAGCACCTGACGCTGCTGCAGCGCGGCCCGCACCGCCCGGTGCAGGCCGTCCTCCAGGTACAGGTCCCCCTGCCACTTCACGACGTGCGCGAAGAGGTCGCCGTAGAAGGTGGAGTCCTCGGCCAGAAGGGTTTCCAGGTCGAGCTGGCCCTTGGTCGTCACGAGCTGATCGAGGCGGACCGGGCGCGGAGCGACGTCCGCCCACTGCCGGGTGCTTTCCCGGCCGTGGTCGGGGTACGGCCGGCCGTTTCCGATGCGCTTGAAGATCACACGGAAAGCCTACCGGCCCGGACGATGCGGGCGCAGCCATGGCGCCGGAGTGCGGCGCCGGAAAAGACGCCGTAAACGGGACCAATGTGCCAACCGGCCCGGGAGGCCGGCGTCGTCGAGGCCTCCGGCGGCGGAGGCGGTGCGTGTCCTGCCTCCGCCGCCCCTGGACGGGTGGGTGTCAGCCGCGCCCCGATTCCCGCGACGGGAGCCGCTGTTCGCCGGGCGCCCGCGGCGCGGTGCCGGGTTTGGGAGCGCGGCGGGCGGCCTCGGCGCGCAGGAGGGCGCGCAGGACGGCGTAGGGGTCGTTGGGCATGGGGGTTCCTCGTTCCTGGTGCTCCGGGTGTCCGTTCCTGTTCGCGGCGGACCGGCGGGCGGGCCGGCCGGGACCGGTCAGCAGCGCAGGACCACGGAGCGCGGGCCGCGGGAGAGGGCGGCCCGCTCGGCAGGAGCGTCGGGGCGTGGGAGGAACCGGTGGTCGGTCCCGAAGGAGGGCGGGAGGGGCCGGATCACGGCCGCCCGCCGGACGCCTCGGACCGGAGCGCGCAGGGCGGTGTCGAGGTGGTCGTACTCCCCCGCCGCGCCGCCCGCGCCGGCCACCGCCGCGACCGGCACCGCCCGCTCCGCCACCGGCGCGCACGGCACGACCAGGACGAGCAGCAGCACCAGGGCCCGCAGACACGCGCCCCGGGCGCGGACGGCGGTGACGGCGTGCGGTGCGGGTCTCACCTCAGTCGTGTCCCCGCCCGGCGTGCACCGGCCACCGCACCGGGGACGAGAACCGCCCGCTCGGCGTACGGAGCGGTGGGCGGGCGCCGGTCACAGGGTGCGGGGCGTCCGGCCGGCGAGCCCGCGCAGCCGTACGGCGGTGACGATCTCGACGACGCCGACGACGACCAGCCACCAGCCGCCGACCAGCATCAGGACGGTGGCCGACTCGACCGGCGAGTCGATCAGGACGATGCCGGCGACGACGGTGACGACGCCGAGGACGACGTGCCAGCCGCGCGCGGGCATCGCCGGGTCGTGCGCGGCGGCCACGATCTGCGTGACGCCGCGGAACAGCCAGCCGATGCCGATCCACAGCGCGAGCAGCAGCACCGACTGGAGGAGGCCGCGGAAGCAGAACAGGCCCAGCAGGATCGACACGGCGCCGCTGATGAAGGCCAGCACCCGCAGCGAGGTCCTGCGGTGCGTGCCGAAGGCGGCGGCCAGTTGCAGAACGCCGCTGATGACGAGGTAGAGGCCGAAGAGCACGCCGGCCGCGCGCAGCGAGGCCTCCGGCCAGACCAGGACGAGCACGCCCAGCACCAGCGAGGCGGCACCGGTGAACAGCACCGTCTGCCAGGCGGCGCGGGACAGGGCGTGCAGGGGGCCCTCGAAGGCGGGCTCGGGCTCGTGCTCCTGCCGTCCGGCGCCCGGATCGCGGGTCCCGTGCCGGGAGTGCACCCCGCGATCGTCGTACGGCGTCCCGCCGGGGGAGCGGCTCGGTGGTTCGGTCATGCCCCATGCTGCGAGCGGCGCCGGCGCCCGCGCCACCGGAGCGGGTCCACGGGGCTGACGTGCTACGTGCCGGAGGTCTTCGCGGCCTTGGCCGCCTTGGCCGCCGCCTTCATCTCCTGTTTGTGCGCCCGCACCTTGGTCAGCGACTCCGGCCCCCTGATGTCCGCGACCGACCGGAAGGAGTCGGGCTCCCCGTACGCCCCCGCGGCCTCGCGCCACCCCTCGGGACGGACGCCGAGCTGCTTGCCGAGCAGCGCGAGGAAGATCTGGGCCTTCTGCTTGCCGAAGCCCGGCAGTTCCTGGAGCCGCTTCAGCAGCTCCTTGCCGGTGGACACCCCGCGCCACACGCCCTCGGCGTCACCGTCGTACGTCTCGACCAGGTACCGGCACAGCTGCTGCACCCGCCCCGCCATCGAACCGGGATAGCGGTGCACGGCCGGCTTCTCGGAGAGCAGCGCGGCGAACGCCTCGGGGTCGTGGGCCGCGATGTCGTGCGCGTCCAGGTCCTCCGCGCCCATCCGCCGGGCGATGGTCGACGGTCCCTTGAACGCCCACTCCATGGGCACTTGCTGGTCGAGCAGCATGCCGACCAGCGCGGCGAGCGGACTGCGCCCGAGGAGTTCGTCGGCCTCGGGGTCCTGGGCGAGGTGAAGTGTGACGTCCATGGTCACGATGATCGCGTGTCGGAGCTCAGGTCGCGCGCCAGTACCCCAGCGCGTTCACCCGCTGCTTCGGTACGCCCAGCTCCTTGCGGGCGTACGAGGCCAGCGTCCGCGTGGTCGCCGTGTCGCAGGCGATCCAGACGTACGGCTCGGAGGCGGCCCGCAGCAGCTCCGGCAGCTCCTCCTTCACCCGCGCCGCCAGCAGCGCCCCCGCGTCCCGGCGGGGCACCGCGCGGACCTCGTGCCGCCCGGGGACGGTGCGCAAGGGCAGGCCGTCGGCCGGGTCGCCCTCGAACCAGACGGTCGCGGGCACGGGGCCCAGCGCGTCCAGGAGGGAGTTGAGGGCGGGCAGGGAGGCCGGGTCGGCGACCGCGAAGACCCGCGACGGGAGGGGCTGCGGCTCCTCGAAGCCGGTGCCCTGGACGGTCGCCTCGATCGTGTCGCCCGGCTTCGCCGCCCGCGCCCAGTCGCTCGCGCACCCCTCGTGCAGGGCGAACTCCAGGGCGAAGGTGCCGGCCACCGGGTCCGGGTCGACCAGCGTGTACCCGCGCTGGTGCGGCCTGCCCGCGTTGTCGAACCACAGCCGCACCCACATCGTGGGGTGCACCCCGGTCGCCGCCAGCATGCCGCCGTCGGTCAGCCGCAGCCGCCGGTAGTGCGGGGTCACGTCCTCGGTGTCCGTCACGGTGAACGCGAAGTCCTTCGCGCGCATCAGCTTGAGGACCGCGCCCTCCCAGCCCCGCCCCTGCCCCATGGTTCCTTCACCTTTCACGTACTATTCGTCCACGACAAAAACTTAGGTGAGCCTAACCTAAAGGAAGGTAGGGGCACAGGGTGAGCGCCGAGACGTACCGCGACGCCTGGGGAATACCGCACCTGCGCGCGGACGGCGCGGCGGAACTCGCCCGCGCCCAGGGCCGGGTGACCGCCCGGGACCGCGCCTGGCAACTGGAGGTCGAGCGGCACCGCGCCCAGGGCACCTCCGCGTCCTTCCTGGGACCCGAGGCCCTGTCCTGGGACCGCCTCGCCCGCCGCGCCCGGCTCGCGGACACCGCGCGCCGCTGCTTCACCGCCCTGGAGCGGAAGGACCCGGAGACGGCGGCCTGGGTGCAGGCGTACGTCGACGGTGTGAACGAGGGGCTCGCCGAACCCCCGGGAGGCCGGCCCGCGCCGGAGTTCGCCCGTACCGGCCTCGCCCCCGGCCGCTGGGAGCCCTGGACCCCGCTCGGCGTGTGGCTCGCCACGCACATCCTCTTCGCCGGCTTCCCCGCCAAGCTCTGGCGCGAGCACATCACCGCGCACCTCGGCCCGGCGGCCGCCCCCCTGTTCGCCACCGACGGCCCCGGCACCGCGGGCAGCAACGGCTGGCTGGTGAGCGGCGGACGGACCACCACCGGGCACGCGCTCATCGCGGGCGACCCGCACCGCTGGATCGAGGACCCCGGCGTCTACCAGCAGATCCACCTGTCCTGCCCGGAGTTCGACGTCGTCGGCCTCGCCGTGCCCGGTGTTCCCGGCATCGCCCACTTCGGCCACACCGGCACGGTCGCCTGGGCCATCACCAACGCCATGGCCGACTACCAGGACCTGTACCGGGAGCGCCTGCGCCGCACCGGCGCCGGAGTCGAGGCACTCGGTCCGGACGGCGCCTGGCACCGTGCCGTCCGGCACACGGAACGCGTCGACGTCGCCGGGGAGGAGAGCGTCGAGGTCGAGATCATCGAGACCGCCCGCGGCCCGGTGATCGCCGGTGGCCCCGAGGGCCTCGACGACGGCACCCCGGGCGCCCTCAGCCTGCGCTACCCGCCCCGCGTCACCGCCGACCTCGGCTTCGGCGCCCTGCTGCCGCTGCTGCGGGCCCGCAGCGTCGCCGACGTGGACCGCGCCCTGGACGCGTGGGCCGAGCCGGTCAACGTGGTGCAGGCCGCCGACACCGAGGGCGGCCTGCTGCACCGGGTCGCGGGCCGCGTGCCGGTACGGCCGGACGCCAACCGGCGGTGCCCCGTGCCGGCCTGGGAGCCCGGCCACGAGTGGACCGGCTGGCACACCCCGCCCCGCGCCGGACTCACCGACGGCGTCGCCGTGATGGCCAACCAGCGCGGCCCGGCCGCCCCGCTCGGCGTCGAGTTCGCGCCGCCGCACCGCGCCGACCGCATCGCGGCCCTGCTCGCGACCCGGGAGCGCTGGTCCGCGGCCGACCTGCCCGCGATCCACACGGACACCCTGCTGGGCTCGGCGGCACCGCTCCTGGACCACCTCGCCGCCCTGACCGGCCTCACCCCGGCGGCCGCCGCCCTCCGCGACCGCCTCCTCGCCTGGGACCGCCGCATGGACGCCGGCAGCACCGGGGCGGCCGCCTACGCGGCCGTGCGCACGGCGGTGGTCCGCGCCCTCGCGGCCCACCCGGTCCTCGCGCCCGCCTCCGTGCCGCCCGCGTACCCCGCGGTGCTGCAACCGTGGCTCGCCCTGGTGCCGCGCGTCGCGTACGCCCTGGAACACCTCCTGCGCGCGGACGACCTGTACGGCATCGACCGCGCCGCGGCCGTGCGCGCGGCGCTGGAGGAGGTCGCGGCGGACCCGCCCGCCGGCACCTGGGGCGACACCCACCGCCTGGCCCCCTGGCGGGCGCTGCCGGACGCCGCCGCCCCGGCGGACGACCCGGGCCTCTCCGGCGACCACGACTGCGTGCTGTGCACCTCGCCGGTGCCCGGCCTCACCGACCGCGCCGCGCGCGGCCCGGCCGCCCGGTACGTCTGGGACCTGGCCGACCGCGCCGACAGCCGCTGGGTGGTGCCGCACGGAGCCTCCGGCGTCCCCGGCGCGCCCCACCACCGCGACCAGCAGCCCCTGTGGCTCGCCGGGGAACTCGCCCCGGTGATCACCGACTTCGCCCGGCTCACGAAGGAATCCGATGACTGACCCGCACCCCGTCCGGTACGCCGACCGGACCGCCGTCCACGAGCAGCGCCTGGGCGGTTTCGGAACCGTCCGCATCCTCCCCCTGGACCCGGCCGCCGACACCGCGGTGGTGCACGGCTGGGTGAGCGAGGAGCGGGCCGCGTTCTGGGGCATGAACGGCCTGACGGCCGACCAGGTCGCGGACGTCTACGCGCACATGGACACCCTCGACACCCACCACGCCTTCCTGGTCGTCAAGGACGGCGAACCGGTCGCCCTGCTCCAGACCTACGACCCCGCGGCCGACCGGGTGGGCGAGTGCTACGCCGCCCAGCCGGGCGACATCGGCGTCCACCTGCTCCTCGCCCCCGCCGGAGCCGAGGGCGCGCGTCCGGGCTGGACCGCCGCCCTCTCGGGAGCCCTCATGGCGTACGTCCTGCTGGGCCTGGACCGGACGCGGATCGTGGTCGACCCGGACGTGGCCAACGAGAAGGCCGTCGCCCGCTTCCTCAAGCAGGGCTTCACCGCCGGTCCCGCGGTCGTCCTGCCCGAGGTCGACCTGCCGGACGTGTACCTGCCCGAGAAGAAGGCGCAACTCGCGTTCCTCCGCCGGGAGGTAGCGTTCCCCGGGTGACGTCCGCGCCGACCGCCGAAGACCTGATCGCGCACTACGGTCTGGAGCCGATCCCCCGTGAGGGCGGACTGTTCCGGCGCACCTGGGCCGGACCCGGCCGCCCGGACGGCCGCCCCGCCGGGACGGCCATCCTCGCGCTGCTCACCGCCCGCCCGGGCGACTACTCGGCGCTGCACCGGCTGCCCACCGACGAGGTCTGGCACTTCTACCTCGGCGACCCGCTCGAACTGCTGCTCCTCGCCCCGGACGGCGGCGTGCGCACGGCCGTCCTCGGCCCGGACGTCCTGGGCGGGCAGCACGTGCAGTTCACCGTGCCCGCCGGCACCTGGATGGGCGGCCGGGTCCGCACGGGCGGCGCCTGGTCGCTGTTCGGCTGCACGATGGCCCCCGGATTCACCTACGGGGACTACGAGCACGGCGACGCCGCCGACCTCACGGCCCGCTACCCGGCCGAGGCGGCCCGGATCGTGTCCCTGTGCCGCCCTTGACCCCGGGTCAGGCGGGCCCGGGGGGTGGCCGCACGGTGAACCGCGCCGGCTTCCGCCCGTCCTGATGAGGAGCCGCCCGGCACGCGGCTGAGCGGGGCGGCCTCCGCGTCCGTACGTATCGGCGAGGCAGTGGGTCCCGACGACGGAGATGCGACGTGAGGTGTGGCGGCGGTGCGCGCGCTGGAGGCCGGGGACGAAGGAGCGACGACGGACGGGACCGCGAACGGCGGCGGGCCCGACGGGGACGCGGGCGGACATCCGGACGCCCCGGCCCGCGGGAAGCCCGGCGACGGGTCCCGGGCGGGTGCGGACCGGTCCCTCGGGCGTCCGGACGACGAGCCATGAGGGAGTCCGGAGGACCGGCCCCGCGGGCATACGGTCGACGAGCCACGCGGGAGTCCGGAGGACGAGCCACGCGGGAATCCGAAGTACGAGCCATGGGGGAGTCCGAAGTACGAGCCATGGCGGAATCCGAAGGACCGGCCCCCCGGAAAACCGGACGACGAGCCCCCCGGGGAACCGGACGACCCGCCCCCCGGGCATGCGGGCGACCGGCCCTCCAGGCCCCCAGGGTCTCCAAGGCTTCCGGACGACTCCTCCCGCGGGAAGTCCGACGACGGGACGCCGGGGCGGTCCGGCGGCTGGTGCTGCTGGGCGCCCTGCTGGTCCTGCTCCTCCTCGGCGGTGCCGGACCGGCGTCCGCCCACGCCGCCCTCACCTCCACCGACCCCGGGGACGGAACCGTCCTGCGGCGGGCCCCCGCCCGCGTCACCCTGACCTTCAGCGAGTCCGTCGGCCTGCGCGACGACTCCTTCCGCGTCCTGGACCCGGACGGCCACCGCGTCCGCACCGGGGAGAGCGGGCACGCGGACGGCCGGTCCGAGACGGCCCGGGTCACGCTGCCGGGCGAGCTGGGGGAGGGCACGTACACCGTGGCCTGGCGGGTGGTGTCCGCCGACAGCCACCCCGTCTCGGGCGCCTTCACCTTCTCGGTCGGCAAGCCGTCGCAGGCGACCGCGCCCGTGGACACCGGCCCCGCCGAGGACCCGCTCACCGCGGCCCTCCACAAGATCGCCCGCTATCTCTCCTACCTCGCCGCGGCCCTGCTCGTCGGCACCGCCGCCTTCGCAGCCCTGTGCCGCCCGCCGGACCCCGCCCCGCTGCGCCGCCCGCTGATGGCGGCCTGGTGGACCCTGCTGACGTCCACCGTCGCCCTGCTGGTGCTGCGCGCCCCGTACGAGGCGGGGACGGGTCCGTCGACGGCCCTGGACCCGACCGCGCTGGGCGACACCCTCGTCTCCCGCCCCGGCGTCCTGCTCCTGGTCAGGCTGGCGCTGCTGCCGCCGATCGCGCTGTACCTCGCCCGCACGGCGCGCACGACCCGCACGGCGCGCACGACCCGCGCGACGCGCACGACCCGCGCGGCCCGGCTCGGCGGGCGCACCCCGCTCGCCGCCGCGGTGGGCGTCGCCCTGGCCGTCGGCCTCGCCCTGACCTGGGCCGCCGCCGAGCACGCCTCGGCCGGTGCGCAGGTACCGGTCGCGATGACGTCCGCCGTACTGCACCTGCTGGCCACCGCCGTCTGGCTGGGCGGTCTCGCGGCCCTGCTCACCCTCCTGCGCGCCGGGCGCCCGGCGCCGCCCGCCGCCGTGGTCGCCCGCTTCTCCCGGACCGCCTTCGCCGCCGTGACCGTCCTGGTCGTCACCGGCGTCTACCAGTCCTGGCGCGGCCTCGGCTCCTGGCAGGCGCTCACCGGATCGACGTACGGCAGGCTGCTGCTCGCCAAGGTGGTCCTGGTGGCCGTACTGCTGGGCGCGGCGGCCGTGTCCCGGCGGTGGACGTCGGCGCTGCTGTCGGCGCCGGCCGCCGTACCCGCGCCCGGCCGCGTGCCCGAGCGGGTGCCGCAACCGGCGGGCGGCCCACCGCCGGAGGACCCGCCGCCGGCGCGCCCACCGGCCCCCGACGGCGCGTCCGCCCTCCGCCGCGGACTGCGCCGCTCCGTCCTCGCGGAGGCCGTCGTCGCCGCCGTCGTGCTGGCGGTCACCACCGTGCTCACCGCCACCCCGCCGGGCCGGACCGCGGAGGAGACGGTGCGGGCGGCCGGGGCGACGGACGGGGTGCGGCCCGCGTCCGTCACGACGATCCCGTTCGAGATCGGCGGGACGGCCAGGGGCACGGTCCAGATCACCCTGGACCCGGGCCGCACCGGCGACAACGCGGTGCAGGCCGTCGTCTTCGGCCCCGACGGCAGCCTGGCCGCCGTACCGGAGCTGCGCCTCGCCTTCACCCTGCCCGACAAGGACGTGGGCCCCCTCCAGGCGGAGCTGGTCGACCGGGGCGGCTACTGGAGCGCCAACACGCTCACGCTGCCCCTGCCCGGCGTCTGGACCATGAAGGCGACCGTCCGGGTGTCGGAAGTGGACCAGGTGAGCGAGGAGCGGCGGATCCGGATCCTGCCGTGAGGCCCGTCTGGTCCCCGGCGGTCCCTCAGGGCGAGGGCTCCTCCGTGGCGGGCCCCTCCTCGCGCTGGCTCATCCTCGCCTTGAGCACGGGGCTGATGAGCAGGTCGTACACCAGGACCCCGACGACCCCGCCGATCAGCGGGCCGACGATGGGGATCCACCAGTAGCCGCTGAACCACTGGAAGGTGCCCGGCAGGGCGATGCCGCCCCAGCCCTCGAAGAAGGTGAACAGGCGGGGGCCGAAGTCACGGGCCGGGTTGATCGCGTACCCGGCGTTGGTGCCGAAGGCGAGGCCGATCGCGACGACGACGAGCCCGATGATGTACGGGTGGAGGTTGGCCGTCGGCGCCGTGTTGCGGGTGTCGATGAGCGCGCAGATCACCAGCAGCAGGATCCCGGTGCCCACGATCTGGTCGAGCAGGGGACCCCACCAGGAGTCCCCGAAGTACTCGGCGGGGAACGTGGCGAAGATCGAGTACGTCGACAGCGACGTCTTCCGCGTCTCGCCCGCCGCGGCGATGGACGCGTCGATCGCCCACCGGTAGCAGGCGTACACGAGCGCCGCGGCGACGAAGGCGCCCACGACCTGCGCGAGCCAGTAGGGCAGCACCTTGCGCCACGGGAAGTCCCGCCGCACCGCGAAGCCCAGGGTCACCGCGGGATTGAGGTGCGCCCCGCTGATGCCGCCGGCCACGTAGACGCCGAAGACGACGGCGAGGCCCCAGCCCCACGCGATGATGAGCCAGTTGGCGGGCCCGAAGTCCACGACCTGCCGGCCCGATCCCGGCAGCCCGGCGACCGCGACGGCCACCGAACCGATGCCGAACAGGATCAGGACGAACGTCCCCAGGAACTCGGCGCACATCTCACCGCCGAGGCCTTCTCGATAACCGCGTCGGCGCACCATGCGTTCGGCCACCGGCCCTCCTTCATCGGAACGGAACAGACCAATCCGCTCCCTACCCGGAAAAAGGCCACCAGCGTGATCAATCGGGTGATCCCGCCGTCGGACGCCCGAGACTTCCCCTCTACGGAGCAACGGCGGGGCCGTGAGGAGTGGCCTTCCGGTCCGAGCCGGACGGCGCCGCCGACGCGTCGGGCACATACGTCGAAGGGCCCCGCAGCGAACTGCGGGGCCCTTCGACATCGTGCCCGGTGAGGCACTGGCGGAGGATACGAGATTCGAACTCGTGAGGGGTTGCCCCCAACACGCTTTCCAAATGTTCGTCTGGGGGTTCGGGGATGTACGGGAACGTCCTGACCTGCGGCGGAACGGATGTCGGTGAAAGCTCCGGACGGCGCTGAACGGAGGTGAATGCAACCAGAACTGCAACCAGAGAAGGCCGCGTTTCCCCTGGTCAGCGATGGCGCCAAGGTAGTGTCAGGACCGCGTGGGTGATGGACTCTCGCGCGGGGGTCATCCGGCGTCTTCTTCATCGTTCAGGTGCTGCATCGCAAGGGGGAACTCGTCCGGGTGCCGCTTCAGTCGTGCCATCACCCAGGCGGTGCGGGCATCCATGCCCGGCCCGAAATCGGCTGCCAGGCGGCGGGCCTGCCAGGTCGTTTGAGGCGCGAGGGCCCAGCGCCAGAACTGGAGTCGTACACGGCCGGTGCGGGCGGCCACCCTTCCTCCTGGCTCGGGAGCATTCTGCGGAGGAGGGCCGGTTTCACACGCCACGTTTGTTTCTTCGGCCACGGTGCGAGTGTTGCCGCGTATCCCGCGCCTACGGAGTCGATCGGCTCGATGACCACCGGAAAGAGCGATGGAGCAGGCCGTCGTTGACGTCCGGGGTGTTCGAGTCACCCTCGGTGCGTCATCCGATCCGGCCACGGCCGAATCGCGCCCTTCTCGCGCTGCCTCGGTCGGCTCACACTGCGGTACACGGACCTGTGGGGGAGGACTTCGACGATGACGAGGCGTGGGCGGGGTGCGGCTGCTCGTAGACGACGAGCGACGCGGCTGAAGTCGGCGGCGGTCGGCGGTGGCCTGGTGTTGGTCCTGCTCATCGTCTTCTGGTCGGTCGTGTGGCCGTACGTCACGGGGGCTGTGGTCCTCGGCGGCGTCACAGCGGCGGGATGGTGGCTCCGGCGTACGGACCGGCTCGTGCGTGGGCGGGACCGTCTCTGGCGGCAGGAAGAGGCGGTGAAGGCCGGCCACCGGACGCTTGCCGAGGTGGACACGATGACCGGCACCGAGTTCGAGGATCTGGTCGCGAGCCTGTGCCGACGGGACGGATGCACCGACGTCCGGCGCGTGGGTGGCGCCAACGACAACGGCGCCGATGTTGTCGGCCGTCTCCCGGACGGCCGGAGCGTGGTGATTCAGTGCAAGCGCTATACGCCGACCAGCACGATCGCGAGCCGCGAACTGCGCGATCTGCTGGGCGCCAAGGTGCATTTCGGGGCCGACCTGGCCGTGTTCGTGACGACCACGCGGTTCAGCCGTCCCTCCGAGAAGTTCGCGCTGCAGCACGGAATCCTCGCTGTGCACCGGGACCACTTCGGGCTGTGGAACAACGGGGCCTCGCTGCTGTCCCTGAGTGAAGTGAACGGCCGCGGGCAGGGCGACTCCCGGCATCAAGCACGTTGGAAGCGGGCGTACGGGAAGTGATCTTCCCCCTAAGTAGCCGTCTCCGTCGTCGGGTTGCCCGCGCGACAGGCGTGGACAAACAGGGCCCACGAAGTGGCGCGGAAGACGATCACCCGTTCCTGCGGATCCTTCGAGTCACGGACAACGGCCTTGCCCAGCGGGGGGGGGGTGAGGAATTCCATGCAGTTGTTGTCGTGCCCGCTGTAGCTGCTCTTGACCCATATGCGGGTCGGCGCGGTATCCATCAACGCTGCACGTCCTTGTCATGTCCAGTCCGGGGCACTTCGTCATCGTGAAGGCTTGATCCGAAGGCGTCAAGGTGAGCCTGTCGGCAGGCGACTGTGTCGGGATGTTCCTCGCCGAGGACACGGATGCACGCTTCGAGGTTCAGTACGGCCAGGGGTTGCGCCGCTGCCAGATCGCCGGTGCCGGTGAGGATCCGGATCAGCCCCGTGCGCATGGCCAGAGTGTGTGGGTGCTCCGTGCCGAGCACCTCCTCACGGGCGGTGAGGACCGAACGCGCTGCGGCTTCCGCCTCCGACCAACGTTCCTGGGCACACAGGATGCCGGCGAGCAGATCCCGGACGACCAGAGTGCGCGGGTGCTCTGAACCGAGGGAATGCTCCCGCTCCGCGAGCGTGGCGGAGGTGAGGGCCTCGGCCTCATCGAGGCGGCCCAGTCGGTACAGGGCCCAGGCCAGTGTGTGGCGTGCCGCGAGCGTATACGGGCTGGTCGGGCCGTAGGTTGCTTCGCTGGTGGCGAGGTTGGCGCGGGCCAGAGCTTCGGCCTCGCCCCAGCGCTGCTGCTCACCGATGGCTTCGGCCAGGCAGGCGGTACTCATGATCGTGTCGGCGTGCTCGGACCCGAGGACCCGCTTGCGGCCGTCGACGGCGCGGCGCAGGTGCCGCTCGTCCTCAGCCCACTCGCCCAGCCCGTACAGGGCCAGGCCCAGCGCGTGGGCGCTGTCGAGCGTCTGGACGTGGTCGGGACCGAGCTGTGTCTCACGGGTGTGCAGGACTTCGCGGTGCATCTCGGCGGCCTCGGCGTAACGTCCCAAGTCCCCCAAGGAGCAGGCGAGTGCGTATCGGTCGTCGAGCAATTCGGCCTCCGTGGCAGCGGACACGGACGGGGGGACGCGTACGGCGGACTCCGCGAGGAGGTGCGCCGAGGTGTAGTCGCCGCGTTCGCGGCTCTGGTCGCGAAGGTAGCGGACAAGGCCGAGGGCCTTCGGTGTGGCGACCGAGTGGGCGGCGGCAGTGCGGCCCAGCAACGCCAGCGCATGCGGCGTGAAGAGCCGCATCGTCTGGGCGTCGAGGCAGGTGCCCTCGGCTTCACCGTCGTGCAGAAGATGGTCCAACAGTTGGGTGGCGGAGGCCAGCACGCCCTCGCGCTGGTCGAGGGGGATGCGAGCGGCCACGGTGTCCAAGAGGAGCGCGTGGGCCTGGAGGGAGCGGACGCTGGGCAGGCCGACGTCTCCGGGAACGTTGAGGTCCGCCACCATGGACTGCGACATCAGCCCCCGCAGGGCGGCGTCCGCCTTCCGCGTGGGGAGCGGCGGCTCGGCCTGGGCGAGGGTGGTGAGTCGGAGCCGCTGGGCGTGGAACAGGCCGATGGGCAGGGGGTCGGGCGCGTAGCAGGACAGTAGCCACATCAGTGTGGTTGCCTCGGGGACGCCTCGGTCGGCCAGAGCGTCCAGCGAGATCTGCCACGTGGAGCTGATCAGCCGGCGCAGGTCACGTTCGTCCGGGTCGGCGGCTTCGTCCAGGGTGCCGCTCGGATCGTCGCGCAGGCGCTGGAGGAACTCGTCCACGGTGACGGGATCGAGTAGCCGCTGGCCGAGATAGGCGCCGGCGAGGGTGAGCGCGAGTGGATGGCAGCCGAGGCCGTTCGCGAGCTTCTCCAGCGCCGCTTGGTCGTAGTCGCTCACGTTGAGGTCACGCAGGACGCACACGGCGTCGTCCAGGCCGAGGACGTCGAGGTGGCGACGGTCGGCGTCCTGCCACAGGGGCGCGCTGCCGTGCCGCGTCGTGACGAGCACGGTGCCACGCCGAGAGCCGCGCAGCCAGCCGCCGTCGCCGAACACGCTCGGGTCGTCGGCGTTGTCCAGGACGAGCAGCCAGGGTTCGGCGGAGGCATCGAGGCACTGCCAGACGAGATCGGCGGCGGGGCGTTGTCCGACCCGAGCCGCCTCCACCTGGCCCGGGTCGGCGCCACGGTCGAGGGCGACGGCCAGCATGCCGGCACGGAACGCGACCTCGGTGGCCGCGTTCACCCACAATCCCACCACGCCTCGTGCCGCGACCTCGTGGAAGAGCTCCTCGGCGAGGACGGTCTTTCCGCTGCCCGCGGTGCCGTGGAAGACGAACTTCGCGGGCGCATCGTAGGGATGACTGATGGCGTGCAGCACGTCGCGGCGTATGTCGTGACGGTCCCGGACGGGGGAGGGCGATCGCGCGGCGAGCGGCACGCGCACCGAGTCCGGCCCCGACCGGTCGGACGCGGCGGGATCGGGCCTCGCACCGTGGTGGACGACGTACTGTCCGATCTCCCCGATGTACTGGTCCCGCGAGGCGCTGTTCCAGCGGGCGTGATCCCTGATGACGATGTCGCTGTCCGACGGAGCCGGTGTCGTCGGTCTCGATGGTTCGCCCATGGACTACCGCCGCGCCGTGTTGCCCGGAGTCGTGACTGACCGCAGGGAACGGCCCACGCTCATGGGGTGGCTACAGGTCATGGCCAGCGAACTCCCCTTGCTGGAGGGCTTGGACGAAGTACACCCACGAGCGATCCATGAAGTCGATCACTGGACCCTCGGGCACCTTTGAGTCGCGAACCGGAGCTCTCTGCGGCGGGGGGGGGGTCTGTATCTCTACGCAGCCGTTGTCAGCACCGCTGTAGCTGCTCTTGCGCCAAACCCGTATCGGCCCGGTCACGACTCCTCTTCCTCCTGCTCAACTACACCGGAATCAACCGATTTTGTCTGGACTGCTGCACCTGCTGCCTCGCACTCCGCACGGCAGACCAGCGTATCCGGGTGATCGTCTCCGAGCACGCTCACACAGGCGGCCAGAGTACGAGCGGACAGCTCCCCCGCCTCGTCGGCACGCCCGATGCCGCGCAGGATCCGGGACAGCATGATCTCGATGGAGAGGGTGTGCGGATGCTCCGGCCCGAGAATTTGCTGACGCACAGCGCGTACTGACTGCGCCGCTTCCAGTGCCTTGGGCCACTGACCGAGGTGAGACAGGACATCTGCCAGACGCTGTCGCGCGGCGAGCGTGCGTGGGTGGTCCGCCCCGAGCACTCGCTCGCTGCCTGCCAGCGTGGCTCGGGTATGGACTGCCGCCTCTTCCCACTCCCCGGTACCGGCAAGCACCAGGCGAGGGCGATACGACTCAGCAGGGTGTGAGGGTGGTCGTCGCCGAGGGCCCGCTCGCTCACTTCGAGGTTCTCGGCCGCCAGCTGACGGGCTTCGTCCCAGCGCTTCTGCTGGCCTATGGCTTCGGCCAGCCTGCCTCGGCTGTCGATGGTGTCCGGATGCGTGGCCCCCAAGGCGAGGGCACGCCCGTCTGCGGCGCGGCGCATGGACCGTTCGTCCTCCGCCCAGCGGCCGAGGCCGTACAAAGCGATACCGAGGGCGTGCGCGCTGTCCAGGGTCTCCGGGTGCTCGCGGCCGAGCAGGGCCTCTCGTGCTTCGAGCGTGGCTCGGTGAACCGTGGCCGCCTCGTCGAAGTGGCCGAGGGCTGTCAGTACCCGGCCGCGCTCGTGGCGGTCGGTCAGGGCTTCTGGGGTTCCCTGGCCGTCGGTGACGTGGGCAGCGTCGTCTGCGAGAGCGCGGGCCGTGGCGTAGTCGCCGCGCACATACGACTGATCGCGAAGGTCGCGGACGATGGCCAGAGCCGACGAGGTTGCCGCGTCCGCGCGATGCGCGGCGGCGTGCCTCAGCAGGGCGGCGGCATGGGGCGTGAACAGCCGCAAGGTGTGTGGGTCGACATAGCGGCCCGAGTCCGTGGACAGGAGCCGCCGTAACAGAGCGGTGGCCGATTCCAGCAGCAGCGCACGCTGGTCGACCGGAACGCGCGACGCGACCGTCTCCAGGAGCAGCGGGTGAGCCTGCACGCTGGGCACGGCGGCGGTCCCGGCATCAGCCTTGATGAGCGAGACCAGGGAGTGTCTGGCCAGCCCTTCGAGTGCGAGGTTGGCGCTTTCGCCGGTGAGCGGCGGGAGGGCATGAGGCAGCCCTGTGCCCTCCAGGCCGGTCGATGAGAGCACCCCGACAGGCAGGGGTGCCGCACCGAAGTACGACAGCAGCCTGAGCAACGTCGTCGCCTCGGGAAGGCCCTGCTCGGTCAGGGTGTCCAGTGAGATCTGCCATGTACTGGTGATCAGTCGGCGCAGTTCCTGCTCGCCGGGTTCCGCCCCGCGATCGAGCAGCGACGGGTCGGCGTCAAGGCGCTTCAGGTATTCGTCCACTGAGACCGGCTCCAGGAGTTGTCGGCCGAGGTAGGTGCCGGCGAGCGACAGTGCCAGCGGGTGGCCGCCCAGCCGCCGCGCCAGCAGTTCCAGCTTGGCGGTGTCCTCCGCGCTGACCAGGAGATCCCGCAGCACGTCGACAGCGTAGGAGATGTCGAGAACGTCGAGTCGATGCTTGGCGGCCCGGCGCCATACGGCGGCGTCCCGGAGCCGAGTCGTGATCAGTACGATGCCGCGGCTGCTCGATCGCAGCCAGGCGCCATGGCCGAACACGGACGGATCGTCCGCGTTGTCCAGGACGAGCAGCCAGGGCTCGGGCGAGCTGTGCAGATAGTGCCAGACGAAATCCGCGTCCGGACGGCGGCCCTCCCGCGCCGCGTCGACCTCCTGCTGCGAGGCACCCCGGTCGTGTGCCACGGCCAGCATCCCGGACCGGAACGACGAGCGGTCGGAGGCGTTGACCCACAGCCCCACGACTCCATGGTCGGCAACGGCTTCGTCGAACACCGTCTGGGACAACGCGGTCTTTCCGCTGCCCGCCATGCCATGGACGACGTGCAGACCGTTTGCCGCGGTCGCAGGGGCGGCGATCGCTTTGAGGAGTGCCTGTCGCACATCGAGCCGGTCCCGCAGCGGCGAACTCAGCGGAGCAGCCAGGGGAGTACGTACCGACTCGGGGCTCGCCCATCCCAACCCGAATCCTGGAACGGGTGGTTCGGACTGATGGACGGGGTACTCCACGATGATCTGGTTGCCGGCGGCTTGGTACACCCGGCCGTGCCCGTCCGTGACAGCCCGCAGGACGTGGCCCCCGTGAGGAGCGCCCGGGTACCCCGTCACCGCTCGACGATGTGCTGGTCCCGGCCGGCCTGGTAGACCCGCCCGTGTCCGGACGCGTGAGCATGCATCTGCACTGCGGGAACGGGAGGCCGTTCATCCTCGGGCAGGGAGGCACGCGCCTCGGCCAGGATCTCCTCAAGGTCCTGAGCGATGGACGGATCGGCGGCAAGAAGGCGCCTCAGCCTGCGGCGCCAGTCACGCTCCAGGTCCTCGGCGCATTCGGAGTCGCCCTCGTGCCGGGCTGCGAGGAGCTCCTCGCGCGTCTCCTCCAGCGCTGTGCCGATCTCGTCGGCTTGCACAGGGCGTGCCCGACGCCACAGAGCCACCACGCCGTCGCGTGTCCGCTGCCATGCATCGGTGGCCATCAGCCCGACGACGGTGATCCCCGCGGTCTGCGCCAGCACCTCTGGATCCATGACCGACTCCCCCGTACCTCTGGATACTTGACGACGATGATGGGCAGCGGTTCGCCGAGCCAGTAGATGATCTGAGCCATCGTCGCTTGGACAGCGAAGTGTCTGGCCGAAACCCACCCCTGGTGCCCGACGCAACCTCACCGGCCTCAAGCGGGAAGCCCCGCGGCGGACTGCTGTCCAGTCCTGGGATCGATCTGACGCCCGCCCAGGTAAGCCGAACTCCTGTAGCTTTGTCGCGGTTTACCAGTTTCACACGAGGAGGCTCCTCCGTGCCCACATTCGACGTGGACGACGTGACCATCGGAACGATCTCGATCCCTGAGACAAGATTCATATTCGGGGATCACTTCCCGGAAGTTCGGAAGCGACCCATCTGTGAGGGGTGGGGGTTCGACATTGAGTTGTCGGCCGTCCTCGATATCCTAGAGGCGGTGAGCAGTGGGCAGATGTCTGCTGAAGGTGCGCGCAGGGGGCTCCTCGAATCGGTGAGTCGCATGTACGGGCCCAACGGCTGCATCGATTACGAATCGGCTGAGGATCGATGGGCTTGGTGCGAGCGGGACGGAGGCTGCGAAGCGTGCCATCGCCATCGAAGCGACTTCGAACGCCTGGTTGAGGATGCCGAAGAATTCTGGCGAAGGTACCAACAGCCAGAGACGTATCCTTTCACTGCAGGCAAGAAGAGTTTGCATGAAACTGACTGCTCGGTGGTGAAGCGTGCGATGCCAAATCAATTCGTTCGGCCGACGGCAACGAAATTTGACAGCGCTCTACGCGATTACGCCCACGCAGCAAATCCGCTCATGCCAACCGGGAACTACGAGACCTTTGATGGCGGTTGGGATAGGGCGGCAACTTACCCAACCTTTCGTCCTATGGCAGCCTCCGAAGCGCGGGCATGGATTGCCCAGAATACCGGCCCTAAGGGCGGAAGAAACTATAAGCAATGCCGTCTCTGTTCTCCCGCACCATGAGCTTCTGTCTGCTCCCTTCCTAAGCGGCGCTCAGGCGAAACCCTCGTCCGGTGCGCTGACGCGAGGCTTTCGCGCTGCGGCATCGGACGGGGCGACTCCCGGCACCGAACACGCTGGAAGCGAGCGTCCGGCGAGTATCTGGCCTAGTTGGAGGCGCGAGGCCGGTTACTCGCCGGACGTTCGCCGCGCGAGCTCAGGTTGTGCGGACTCGCTCGTAAACGGCGACGGGGTTACACGCGGGCGGGTACGCCGGCCAGACCGTCGTCGCCATCCTCGCCGTCTTCGCTGGGCTTTTTGCGGTCGCGTGCTCCGTCGAGACTGTCGAGGCCCACACGGAGGAAGTCCGCGAGAGTGTTGGCGGTCTCCGCTCCGGCTGAGGCGCCGGGCAGGCCCTCGTCGATACGCAGGCCGGAAGTGGTGTGGGCCACCGAGTACCCCAGTTCCTGGAGGACGCCGGTGAGCGCGTGATGCACGTAAGCGCGTGTACTGCGGTGCAGGAGGCCGGCTCGTCCGTCGGCGAGTCCTTCGGTCTGTTCACGGGCTGAGGCTGAGCGCGCGGTGGTGGAGACGAACCACTCCAGTGACGCGGCCCTCGTTCCGGCTGACGAGATCAGCACACCGACGGCCCGAGTACGGTCGTCCGTGTCCGCGACGGGAAGTCCCATGCCTTTGCACAGGATCTCGATTTCGGTTGCGATGTGGTTGCTGTCGTGACGGTGGGTAGCCATGTGGGAAGCGCTCGTCGGGAATTGCTAGGCGGCGGCTCGGCCGGCTGGCCTCTGCCCCATGTAGTACTCCAAGGTGACCTGCATGCCCTGGAGTGTTTCCACGAGCTGCTCAAGCTGGGACTTGGTCTCCTCCAGCTCGTTTCGGTAGGACTCCGCGCGCCGTTCGGCCGCGACCCTCCCCTGCTTCTCCTTGGCAACGCGACGCAGTGCGGCAGGGGGGAGGGTGCGGTCTCCCCCCTTGGGAGATCCAGGAATCCCGAGCTGTCGCTTGCGCCTCTGCACCCAACCGTTCACGGTCTTGCGTGAGACCTCGTACTCGATGCTCACCTCCAGCACGGTCTTGGTCTCGGCGATCACGAGATCCGCCAGTTCAGCCCGCTTCTCCTGTGGCAACTTTGAATAAAACGTCACTGCGTACCTCTGCCTTTCGATCAAGGACTGTGTCACGCGAAGTAACTACGTCTTGTCAGGAGAGATGCGAATGCAGCTGGAATCCCATCCGATTGTGCGACAAGCAGCGCTGAGGGTGACGCGGTGTCAACAGGATGAGCTACTGGGATTGCTGGGGCCCGGTGAGGGCGTCGGAGTCACTGCTGTCGGTGGCAACCAGAAGTGCACCAGCGAGAGCTCGGTTGCTGTTGATCAGCGCCGGCACCGAGTCGGTGCCAGGGACCCAATTGGCGGCGAGGTCTCGCGTGGGGATCAGCCGGTGTGACAACCCCGTGATCAAGCACGGAGCCAATCAGCTGTAGCCCTTATCCCTTCCTGTAGTGGGGTGGGCGTGATCGTCGAGAAGAGTGCTCGCAGCCGCGTGCCGTCGGCCTGCGAGTGGGGCACGTCACCGACGCGGTGGGCGGTGCGCTCCCAGAGAGCGCGGAACCCGGTGGCGGCCTCGATCTCTGGGATCAGGTCCAGGAGGGGCGTGCGTGTCCCGAACGCCAGGTTGATCGGCTGAGGGCCGACGACCCGGCGAAGGAGGGAGTCAGCGAGGATCCGGCAGACCGTGGCCACGTACGTGAAGTCCCGTGTCTGGGTGCCGTCCCCATGCACGGTCAGGGGCCGTCCGTCGAGCGTGGCGTTGATCCACTTTGGGATGACCGCGGCGTAGGGATGGTCGGCTCGCTGCCCCGGCCCGTAGACGTTGAAAAAGCGGAAGGGTAGGACCGGCAGGTCGAAGCTGTGGTGGTACGCCCCGAGATACGCCTCCGTGGCGAGCTTGGTGACCGCGTACGGACTCATCGGAGCGGTCGAGAGGTCTTCGTGCTTCGGGAGGTGAGCGTTCGCCCCATAAACGGAGGACGAAGAGGCGGCGATCACGTGCAGGTTACCGGCTCGGCGGGCGGCTTCGAGGACCTGGAGGGTTCCGGTCACGTTGGCATGGTGGCTGGCCAGAGGGTCTTTCACGGAACGCGGTACAGAAGGGAGGGCGGCCAGGTGGACGACGGCGTCCGTGCCATGGAACGCCCGGTCAAGGAGGGCCGGGTCCTGGACGTCGCCCTCCAAGAAGTCGAGGTCGAGGCCCGCGACGTTCTCCTTGAAGCCGGTGGAGAGGTTGTCGATCACCCGGATCTGGCTGATCTCGCGGTGCTCTGTCAAGGTCCGGGCCAGGTTGCTGCCGATGAACCCGGCACCGCCGGTAATCACGATCTTCACGTGGCTTCCCTTCAGAGAGATTCGACGTGTGCGCCGGCGAGCCGGTGGCGGCAGTCGAGGATGTACGGGGCGTGGGCGCTGATCAGGGGGTAGTCGAAGGCGTCGTGCTCGGCGAGCAGGACGACGGCGTCGGCAGCCGCGAGGCCGTCGGGGGTTACTTCGACCCGCTGGAGGTTCTCCAGGCCGGCGGCACGTGGGTGAGCGTCGTCGGTGACGTGGGGGTCGGCCGCTTGGACCTCGGCGCCCATGTCGGTGAGCAGTTCGGCGATGCGCGCTGCCGGAGTCTCACGGGCGTCCCCGGTGTTGGCCTTGTAGGCGAGGCCGAGCAGCAGAATCCGGGAACCGTTGAGGGACTTCCTGCGCTCGTTGAGGCCCTCGACGAGGCGGCGGACCACGTAGTCGGGCATGTGGTTGTTGACGTCGTTCGCCAGCTCGACGAAGCGGAAGTTGCGCCCCAGGGTGCGCTGGACGCGCCAGGACAGATACGACGGATCTATGGGCAGGCAGTGGCCTCCCACCCCCGGTCCCGGGGCGAATCGCATGAATCCGAACGGCTTGGTGGAAGCCGCGTTGATCGCCGACCAGACGTCGATGTCCAGCTCGTGGGCGAAGATCGCCAGCTCGTTGGCGAGCGCGATGTTCACGTGTCGGAAGGTGTTCTCCAGCAGCTTGGTCAGTTCGGCTTCCTTGCAGCTGGCGACAGGAACGACCGTGTCGACGAGGGATCCGTAGAAACGGCGGACAGCTTCCTTGGAGGCGGGGTCGATACCGGAGATGACCTTGGGAGTGTTCTCCAGCTTCCACGTGGAGTTGCCGGGGTCTATGCGCTCAGGGCTGTAGCCGATGTGGAAGTCGTGGCCGGCGGTCAGGCCGGAGGCGCGTTCGAGCACAGGGCCGAAGACTTCCTCGGTCGTGCCGGGGTACGTGGTGGACTCCAGGACGACGGTTGCCCCACGCCCGAGATGGCGGCCGAGTATCCGTGCTGCGTCCTCGACGTGGGACAGGTCCGGCACCCCGTCTCGGAGTGGCGTGGGGACCGTGACGATCGCGACGTCGAAGTCCGCGCAGTCGGACGAGTCGAGGGTCGGTCGGTATGCGCCAGTGGACAGGAGCGGTGCCAGCCGTGCGTGGGGGATGTCCTCGACGTATGACTCTCCGAGCACGAGCCGCTTGACGCGCTGGGCGTCCACGTCGAAGCCGACGACCTTGTGCCCGACCTCGGCCGCTCTGACGGCGAGCGGGAGTCCGACGTACCCCTGCCCGACTACGACGACGCGGAGCTGCTGGAACTGGCGATTCTCGATCATGCATCCCACCTCGTTGGCTTCGGCGAAGGGCAGGGGCGAGGGCGGTGTGCGCGCATCCGCGGCTGTGCGGGGGCCCTAAGATGGGAGGCGCCTCGGCCGTACGAGACTCGCTTGGCCGCCTGTCTCGGACGGCCGAGTGCCTTCTCGTCTCGGGGCGGGCGGGTCCCAAAACCCGCAGGAAGGGCAGACCGCTGGTTCGATACGATGGCGTTGGCCTGCAGTGCCGTACCGTCACTGTGCGTGGCACCAAGAAGCGATCCGAGTGATCGAATCGGCTGCAGCTTCCCGACCTGGGCCCGCCGTGGCACTGCCACCGGCGCCGTACGTACGAAATGGAGCATCCAAGGATGGCTCGACACCTGGTCACCAGCGCGCTTCCCTACATCAACGGGATCAAGCACCTGGGCAACATGGTCGGGTCGATGCTTCCCGCGGATGTGTACTCCAGGTACCTCCGCCAGCGCGGTCACGACGTCCTCTACATCTGTGCCACCGACGAGCACGGCACGCCGGCCGAGCTGGCCGCCAAGGAAGCCGGGCTCTCTGTCGCCGAGTTCTGCGCTCAGGCCCACGACGCGCAGAAGGCCGTCTACGACGGGTTCGAGCTGGCCTTCGACTACTTCGGGCGCAGTTCGTCGCAGCAGAACGTCGAGATCACCCAGCACTTCGCACGCAAGCTGAACGAGAACGGCTTCATCGAAGAGCGCGCCATCCGTCAGGTGTACTCGCCCGTCGACGGCCGATTCCTGCCGGACCGATACGTCGAGGGCACCTGCCCCCACTGTGGCTACGACAAGGCTCGCGGTGACCAGTGCGAGAACTGCACGCGTGTCCTCGACCCCACCGACCTGATCAATCCGCGTTCGGCGATCAGCGGCTCCACGGAGCTTGAGGTCCGCGAGACCAAGCACCTCTTCCTTCTGCAGTCCAAGCTCCAGCACGAGGTCGAAGCGTGGATCGACGCTGTCAGCGAGGAGTGGCCGCAGCTCTCCTCGTCCATCGCCCGCAAGTGGCTGACCGAGGGCCTGCACGACCGGGCGATCACCCGCGACCTCGACTGGGGCGTTCCGGTCCCGGCCGACACCTGGCCCGATCTCGCGGCCGAGGGCAAGGTCTTCTACGTCTGGTTCGACGCCCCGATCGAGTACATCGGCGCGACGAAGGAGTGGGCGGACGCCGCCGCGGACGGCGAGCTTCGTGACTGGAAGACCTGGTGGTACGAGGCTGACGACACCGTCCGCTACACCCAGTTCATGGCGAAGGACAACGTCCCCTTCCACACAGTGATGTTCCCGGCCACCGAGCTGGGAGTGCGCGAGCCGTGGAAGAAGGTCGACTTCGTCAAGGGGTTCAACTGGCTGACGTACTACGGTGGCAAGTTCTCCACGTCTCAGAAGCGTGGCGTCTTCACGGACGCGGCCCTGGAGACCCTTCCCGGTGACTACTGGCGCTACTTCCTGATCGCCAACGCCCCGGAGTCGGACGACTCTTCGTTTACCTGGGAGCACTTCGCCGCCACGGTCAACAAGGACCTGGCCGACACCCTGGGGAACTTCGTCAACCGCGTGCTGTCCTTCTCCCGCAAGCGGTTCGGCGACGAGGTCCCGGCGGGCCACGCGGGCGGCGAGGCGGAGGCGAAACTCGGCGACGAGATCGCACGGCTCCTCGCCGAGTACGAAGAGCATATGGAGGCCCTCCAGTTCCGTAAGGCCGCTGCCGCTCTCCGTGCTCTGTGGTCCGCGGGCAACTCTTACCTGGAGGAGAAGGCTCCGTGGCTGGAGATCAAGACCGACCCGGACGGTGCCGCGCTGACCCTGCGTACCGCGATGAATCTGATCCACCTGTACGCGGTTGTCTCCGAGCCGTTCATTCCGGCCAGCGCCGCTGCCATGCGCGGGGCCTTTGCGCTGGAGGGTGACACCGCGACCTGGGTGACCGCCGAGCAGGCCACGACCCTGGGCGTCGTCCCGGCCGGGACGACGTTCACCGTTCCGCCGGTGCTGTTCGCGAAGATCACTGACGAGGATCTGGAGTCCTACCGCGTGCGCTTCGGCGGTGCCGAGGACGCCTGAGTGTAGCTCTCGCACCTGTACCGCTCGCGCTCTCATCGGGCGGTGCGGGGGCTGAGGCGGCCGGGCAGGTCCGCGACCGGTACGTTCATCAGCCGGACGCAAGGGGCCTGGTCGTCGATTTCGACCCATGTGACGCCTGCGGATCCGGGAACGTGATCGAGGTAGCGGTCGAAGCCGTTACCCGTCAGCCGCAGCAGCAGGCAGGCGATTCCCCCACCGTGCCCGATGAGGACGGTCGTACGGTGTGGCCCCGCACAGACTTCGTCCCAGAGCTGCATGTAGCGGCTTTGGACATCCTCGGACGACTCGCCGCCCGGCGTGCGGAGCTGGTGGATGGGGATGCCTTGGCGGGCGGCTTCGGCTGCTGCGACTCCCCTGGGGCGGCCTCCGAGGTAGCCGCTGTTCTTGGCGGCCAGGCGTTCGTCCACTCGTACGTCGGCGGGGGTGAGCGTGGCGGTCAGCAGCGCGGCGGACTCGCGGCAGCGGGACATCGGGCTGACGAGCATCCGGTCTACGGTGACGCCGGCTGCGGCGAGGCTGTCGCCGACCTTGCGAATGTCATCGCTCCCGCGCTTGCTGAGCCTGCCGCCGACAGCCTGACCTTGGTGGATGCCCCGCAGGTTCTCTTCTGTCTCACCGTGCTTGATCAGGTAGATGTGCTTCGAGCGCATGATGGTGTCCTCTTCTTCGGGTCAGTCCCATTCGCGGACGTCGACACATGCGGATACCGCGTTGGCGACCTGGTCGTGGTCGGCCCGGCTCATGGCGGGGAAGCGGTCGTAGTGCCACTCGATGTAGAGGACGGAGATGAGGTTGATCGTCCCGTCGGCGAGCAGTTTGGTGAGGACGGGATACTCAGCGCCCTCGATGTCCATCTTCACGACGATGTGATCGTCCGTGGTGACGGTCCGGCGCAGCCATGAGCTGAAGTCGGTCGCGGGCACGGCGATGGGTGAGCTGTAGTCGATCTGCTGGTCGTACATGGGCGGCACGACCTTGCCGGGCAACACGGTCGAGCTCTCGTGGTGGCCGAGGAAGAGGTCGATCGTCCCGTCGTGGATCCATACCGCGCTGGAGGAGATCGCCACACGCGGGTGGTGAGGAGCCTGCTCGACTTGCCGACGGATGGAAGGAAGCAGGTCCTTGTTGGGCTCGAACGCGTAGAAGTCGTGATCGGGAAGCTCGCGGATGAAGCGGTTCAGGACGACTCCGAGGTTGGTGCCGCAGTCGATGAAAACCTTGCGCATCAGGTACTCCCGTGGTCGGTGCCGGGTGCGAGGAGGTCGATCTCCTGCACGGTGCGGTTGGTGAGCAGGAGGAAGTCGCCGGTAGCTGGGCGGTAGCAGCGCTCCTCGTAGCGGATCGTGATACGGCGGACAGGTTCCTGACCGCGGTAGGGAGGAAGGTCGCCCCACCTGTAGAGCTGGCCGCCCGGGGCCTTGAGGTGGCGCAGTGACCAGGGCAAGGGGCTTTTCCGGGCGCCGGCGTTGAGACGAGTGAACATCCTGGTCAGGAACGCGATGTGCTCGCGCGCCTGTCGCTCGTCGGTCTGTGTATGGCCGTAGGTCTGTTTGAGCGCGTGCAGCTGATTTCGGTCGCCTTCCGCCTGGACGAGAAGGTCGCGGAGTTTTCGGTCCCAGACGATGCCGAGGTGGCCGTGGAGGACAGGCTCGTCGGTGAGGAAGTAGCCCAGGACGCGGCCGTACTCGCGCTCGTGCGGGCACATGAAGTCGTTGTAGAGACCCAGCTTCGCCCCCGAGATGGTCTCCACCTGCCAATGGACGCGTGCTGTGAAGGGGGAGTCCCACCAGCCCAGGTGCCACGGCTGCCACAGCAGATCGGCGGCACTGAGCAGGAGCACGACGAGCGCAATCAGTGCGGCGGGCCAGCCGAACGCCGAGGCGTACTCCGTACCGGGCAGCAGCGTGACCGTGATCGCGAGGGCGACGTTTGTGCCGATGTTCTCCCAGAAGAGGATCCCGGAGGCGAGGGCCACGACGACGTTGAAAAGGGCGGTTGCCAGCAGGGCAGCGATCAGTAGTCGGCGATCGAGGAACGCGACGGTGCCGGCGACCTCGACGACCAGCGCGAGAAAGTTGACCGGGCGATCGAGGCCGCGTGCACGGCGCAGCACGTGCGACACGGTCTCGGCACGAAGGAAGCGCGCCCAGCCCCAGGAATATGCGGAGGCCATGAGGTAGTGGGTGCGGTTGTGCCAGACCCATGACCAGGGGTACGGCCCCAGGCGAGCCTTGCTCCAGGCCGGTTTGACGTAGTGGGAGAGCGAGACACAGCCGAGGACCAGCGGAAGTACCGCTGCGGAACACGAGGCGCCGAGGAGCATCGCCACGAAGAACCAGGCGAGGTACGCCTTGAGCAGACGCAGGGGCATCATCGCGTGGTGCTTCCAGCCGCGCAGCCTGCCGCAGTACACGGCCAGCCACGGTAGGAGGGCCGTCGGCCACAGGCATGAGGCGGCTGCGAAGAGGAGCAGCAACCGTTTGTCGAGGCGCTGGGGTTCGATGGGCTCCGTGACGTCGTAGTCGCTGGTCGCCCCCTGCCAGGTGAGCAACACGATCACGAAGACGACGAACCAGCGCAGTGGGCCTGGATCGAGCGACGGCCGGAAGACGGCCAGGACCGTGGGGGTGACGCCCACGATCACGGCCGGCAGGAGCGAGCGCCGGCGAGCGAGGGCTCGTACGGTCGGAGAGATCGCGAAGCGATAGCAGACCACTACGGCGGCCACGGATACCCCGATGTTCACCTCTGCGGGGAGTGGAGGAGTCGCCATGACCGTCTACCGCGCGGATCGTGTGAGGGTCCGCTGACTGGCTGCGGACAGGCTCTCCAGGTAGGAGGCGATCCGCTCACGGGGGTCGGACACGAGGTGCTGGTCCCGATGGCGCACGACGTTGTTGCGAAGTTCCCGGCTCCGGCCGAGGAAGTCGAGTACCGCTCCCCGGTTGATGTGCGGTAATGCGGTGCCGAGTTTCGCCTCATCGACGACCCTGGCGCACCAGTGCTGGTCGTATGTGGGCAGCGGAATCAGACAGACCGGTTTACCGAGGACGAAGGCTTCGCTGATGAGGTTGAAGCCGGCGTTGGAGAAGACTGCCTCGGACCGTGCCATGTCGGCGATGAACGCCTCGCGGTCGAAGGTACAGACCTCGATCTTGCCGTCGGTGTACTGGCTCAGCTTACCGAGCTCGTCGGCCTGCGCGTAGATACGCAGGGCGCGGTCTGGTGCGTGGTTCCGGAAGACCTCGGCGAGGTTACGGACGGACTCCTCGGGGCCGTGGTCGAAGTAGCGCGAGAAGTAGGCCGTGGCGAGCGGCTCGGTGGTGACCGGTGCGGAGCGGACCAAGTCCGGGACGACAGGGGCGATGAACTCCACCTGTCCGTCGTCGCCTTCCAACGGGACGTAGGAGCAGATGAAGGACCGGTCGACGTGGGGTGCGAAGTAGCGCAGCCGCTGCTCGTCGGCGGTACGGGCGTACCTTCCAACAGGGGGAAGGTCGAGGTGCCGGTACTTGCTCTGCTGGTCGACGGATATCAGCGGCCTACTGAAGTGGTAGGCGAGTCGCGGAGTGTTGGGCTCGTAGTCGGTGATGAACACGTCCGGGACACCGGTGTCCCGGATGATCCGGCGGAGCCGCAGGTGCTTACCGACGCCGGCGGGTGCCTGCCAGAAGTTGGCGCGTACTGCGTCGCTCGCGTGTATGCGGTCACCCCGGGCCAGCAGGGTCGGCATCCACCCGTCCCACGCGGGGAAGCCGAGGTCCCGGAAGTACTCCACGCGGGCCGAACCGTTGGTGATGATCCGTACTTCGTGGCCGCGGTCGCGGAGGTACTGGGCGATCACGCTCTGCCTGACGGAGTGCCCCATGCCGATGCCGTTGACGCCGATGACCACGCTGAGCGGGCGTGTGTACCCAGACATGTTGATCCCTTCGTCAGGAGAGCCGAGTGATGACGTTGCGGGTGATGGCGGCGACCTGGGGGTCGGTGGCGAGCAGACGAGCCCAGTCGGTGGTCGCGGCGGTGAAGACGGTGCCGGCTGCGGAGTAGAGGCCGAGAGTGGCCGCGCGGGGGCTGGCCATCGGCTCCCGGGCCGCGAAGTTCCAGTCGGAGGGCAGCTGCGCGAGGCCGAGGATCTGGAAGTCCTTCGGCGTTCCGTCCTGGCCTGTTGGACGGGGCCGGCCAGTTGTGTCGAGCTCGTACGCTGCGCCGTCGCATTCGTAGCCGATCAGGGCAGCCTCGCGTCCGAGGACGTCGCCGGTCTTCAACCCGGTCCCGGAGAAGATCCAGTGGTTCCCGTCGGTCACGGTGAACCCGAGTGGTGCTCGCGGGCCGTCCCAGTGGCCACCGCCGTTGCGGTAGCTCACTCCGAGCAGGGTGTTCTCGGGCTCCGACTCCCACCAGTGGTCCGGGCAGCCGTACGAGCTGTCCGGGTCCGTGCCGGCGGCCGATCCGGGAGGAAACTTTGCGCAGCTCAGCCCGGTGCCGTCCGGTGCAACATCGACCCGCCACCAACACGTGTTGGCACCGAAGTTGGCGATGTTGCCGCCGGCGTCCCGGAAGGCGGCGATGTGCCGGCGCGCATCGGCACTCCAGTACTCGTCGTGCCCGGCGGAGACCAGAAGGCGGTATCCGCCGTCCAGGTACCGGCCTTCGTGAAGGTCCAGGTCGGTGCAGAAGTCGCTTTCTATCCCGTTCTCACCCATCCACGCGATGAACGGGGCGTCCCAGTGTGCGAACGTCTGCCGGGGAGAAACGGAGTCGTAGGGGTCGGGCAGTCCCTTGACCGGGCCTCCCACCCCGCCTCCCGGGCGACGCAATGTCACCTTGGAGGCGCTGTACAGACTGCCGCCACCTGCGGTGTTGTACGCCTGGTAGGTGAAGGTCGGGATCTTGTAGAGGACCTTTCGGCCCGAGGGGGTGGCGGGGGTGACGACCAGCAGGATCCGCGCCTCGCGAGAATCCATCGTCGGTGTGCCGGAGTTCGATTCCGTGCTCAGCACCGCGATGTAGACGCCCGACATCCAGTCAGGCGGTACAGCGAAGTCGTAGGCAGGCCACTGCCAGTCCCTGTCGAACGTTCCGGGATCGGTGGCGCGGCCCGGCCACACGGCGTGCCCTGCGTATTGAGGAGTCGTGCCCCAGCGATAGAAGTCGACGCGGAACCGAGGGGCCGATGTGGCGATGTGCAGCTGGATCACCTCGCCGGCGCGGACGCTCGGTCGAGCCGCATAGCCGTTGATACTGGTCATTCGCTGCCCCGGGGGCGAGCGATGCCGGCGAAGTGATAAGCATCGATCGGCTCGACGTGGGCCTCCCAGCCCAGGTCATTCAGTTGCGAGGTGAGGCCGGGGGCGTCATACAGCACCTTCACGGCGAGATGCTGAGATCCGTCAGCGAGCCTGCGTCGCACGGTCGGCACCCGCGTCTCGGCGACGAATTCTTCGATCTCCGCCTTCGCGGTTGAGTCGTCGAGAAAGACAATGCAGCCGCCCGGCCTCAGCGCCCAGCGCATCAGGTTCCAGAAGGCTTCCATCTCCACGGGCGGCACGTGGCTGAGCCAGAAGGCGAGGAAGACCGTGTCGTACTGGCGGTCCGGCTCCCAGGTGAAGATGTCCGCCTCGATGAAGCGAGTCGTCGTGCCCCGCATGCGGTCCCGGGCGATACGGAGCATCTCCGGAGCGGCGTCCAGCGCGGTCAGGCTGCGTGCGCGGTCGACGAGCAGCTGGGTCCACTGGCCCGTACCGCAGGCCACCTCCAGGACGTCACCGCTGACGGGCAAGTCGTCGAGGGCTCTCACGAGCCGGGGCATGTGCGTGCGTTCGTTGTGGGCCTTGTCGTATTCGGCGGCCCTTGCCCGGTAGTAGCCGATCTGCCGCTGTGACCAGTCAGGTTCTTCGGGAACCTGCTCTCTCGTGCCGTGCACGGTGACCTCTCATTCCACATCGCGGTGCTGCCGCGTTGTCGGCCGCTTCGGGCGCGCAACGCGGCCGAGACTCCCGGAAACCGTTCATGAGGCCGCAACATCAATCCGCGTCGTTCGACTCGGACAGCCGGCCTGCTCTGCGGTGATCCAACTGTCGCCATGGAGGGGCGACGTCGGGAGCGTGCACTTGGGGGTGCACTCGTGCACTCCTACGTGCGAACCCCCTGCGCCCTGGCCCTGACCTGCGTAGGGTGACAGCGCGTCAAGCTGGCACTACGGCCGTTCTCTGGGGGTCCCAATGGCAGACCGAAACGCCAGATTGGCCGCACTCATGCAGGAAGGGGACTTTTCTCACAAGTCGCTTGCCCGCGCGGTCGTCGCCGCAGCGGCTCGCTCGGGCGAAGACATCACCTGCGATCACACCTACGTCACCCGATGGCTCAAGGGCTCGATACCGCGCGGGAACATGCCGCAGCTCATTGGCGACGCCATCGGGCGCAAGCTGGGATGCCGCATCACCATTGACGACATCGGTATGGGTGACGCGGCGGTGTCTGCTGTACAGCCTGATCTGGGGCTCGAATTCGCGGACCATCATGAGGCCACGGTCAAGACCGTGACTGACTTGTGGCGCGCTGACCTTGCCGAGGCTGATCTGTTGGTCCGAGCACAGCCGGACTCGGCCGCGTGGAACACCGCTGCCCTGCGCTGGCTCGTCGCCCCTCCGGACAGAGAGCTGGCGCGCACGGGTAACCGAGCGATCGGCGTCGTGGACGTGGAAATGGTGCGCTCGACGTCAGATGCATTCAGCATGCTGGACGGGAAGTTCGGCGGTGGTCACGCCCGGCGTGCGCTGATCCAGTACCTGCACACCGATGTTCGACCGATGCTCGATGGAAAGTACTCCGACGCCGTGGGCAAGCAACTGCACTCGGCTGTAGCTGAAGCCCTCTTGCTGGCCGGATGGATGTCGTACGACAGCGGCCTGCATGGCGTCGCCCAGCGGTACTTCATACAGGCTCTGCGTATGACGCGGGCGGCTGGTGACAGGCTCCTGGGTGGAAGCGTTCTGTCCGCGATGAGCCATCAGGCCACGTTCGTGGGGCGGTACCAGGAGGCCGTGGCTCTTGCCCGAGCCGCGTACATGGGGCCGGCCGCAAGCCTGGGGCCAACGATGGCGGCCCAGTTCCGTGCAATGGAGGCGCGGGCTCTGGCCCGTCTCGGTGACGAGCGAGGCTGTGACCTGGCCTTGGCGGAGGCGGAAAGCAGGATTTGCCAGAGGACAGCCGACAGCGACCCGCTGTACATCGCGTACTTCGACGAGGTGGAGTTAGCGGCCGAGTTCGGTCACTGCTTTCGCGACCTGGGACGCTCTGTCGAAGCCACGGAGCGGGGCGCAGGCTCCATCTTCGGCGACGGCATGAACAACCGAAGCGACTTCTTCGCGACCATGGTGCAGGCCGAGGCGTACATCAACCAGGGTGAGATCGGCCGCGGCTTCGAGATCGCCTTGAGCGCGCTGAACCTTGGTGAGGGCCTGAAGTCAGCACGCTGCCTGCAGTACGTGCGGGAGTTCCAGGGCCGTGTCACGGACGGCATGAGGCGGGCCGCGGAGTTCCGTGACTTCGCGGAACAAGCCGGCCGCTTCCGACTCTGGCTGCAAGCCGGACTCGCCTAGAACGGTGCCCAAGCCCGGCGCGAGCCACCTGACCTCAGCGTCTCGACACGCTTCTCCACTTCTTCGGCGGCGCGCGGGTTCGTGCCGGAGTTCTGCGCGAGCCAGGTGACCATCAGCAGTTCGCGAACGCTCCGGAGGACGGTGTACCCGGACCACTGCCTAACGTCGAAGCAGTAGCCGTCCGCGAAGTCGGCATACTCGGCTTCCGTGTGCCAGCCGAAGCTGTCGTAGTACATGGCCGTCTGGATGAGGTCCCACTCACGGGGGCCGGTCGCGAAGCCGTCCAGGTCGATGACCTTCGGGTCCCCTTCGGAGTCGTGCAGGACGTTGCCGACGTTGAAGTCACCGTGCAGATGCCCAGGCGGAAGGGCGAACTCCAGCTGCTCATACTGGGCTGCCAGCTCCTCGGCCAGGCCGGCTAGATACGCGCGGGTCTCGGCGCGGATCACGGCACGCTCCAGACGTTGCTCGACCTTGTCGAAGGGACGGAGGTCGGGCAGGGAGAAGCACGGCGCCTCCAGTCCGTGAAGCCGCCGCAGGAGTTCGCCCATCTCATGTGTGCTGGCGTACTGCTCGCCGTCGGCCAGCCCTTCCCAGAAGGTCACGGGATGTCCGTCGACGACGACAGGCTGTTCGGCCTCCGTGACGAGCCGTGCCGACGGGTAGCCTTCAGCATCGAGCCATCGCGCAACAGCGACCTCTCGGCGCACGGACGGTAGACGATCCGCGTGGCGGCCGACGCGAGAGACGACCTGTCCGTCGTCGATGCGGAACACCGCGTGGTCACCGAGCCGCAGCATTTCGACTTCGTCGGGATGCAGCCCCACCAGCCGGCAAGCCTGAAGCAGAATGTTCTCTGCCACCGCGAAGTCGAACGCGGTGTGCTCGCTCGTCGTCATGCCGTCTGACCCTTCCTGTGCAGCAGGCAGAGCGAGGATGATCCACCCCCGCGTACGAGGGTAGATGCGCCCGCGTTTCTCCAGTTCGCCCGGGGCAGACAGGAAAGCCCCGCAAAGGACTGGTGCCCGGTGGCAGGCCATGTCAACGTACAACGCCTGCCAGAGCACCCACGCCCGAACCCACGGAGGCGCCCCTGTACCCGCACCACTCCAGTGACTCCCACCGCCCCGACTCACAAAATCCGTTGTACTGGGTCGCCCCTCGCCACCTGGCCGGTGACGACGGACGCCTGTACGACACCGTCACCGACACACTCACCGAGCTGGGCTGGAACAGCTTGGCGATCGTCCGCGGGCGACGGGTACCGGACGAGGCGCCGGAGGAACGTCAGGTTCTGCGCAGCATCGTCCTGCACATCAGCCCCGACACCCTCCGCTGGGCCCAATGGGTCCTGCCGGATGAGCCGTTTCACCTGGGGAGTCTGCCGATCGCCTGGCAGGTCTCCGCTCGTACGGACACGAGCAGCCCGCTAGCCCAGTGGTCTGCCTACTTCACCCCCGACGTCCCCGGAGAGGTCCTCGCCGACTTCCTCTGCGCACTCGACGCCCGCGACAAGCCCGCCGTTTCACTCGGCGGCCCCGAGCTGGTCCTCGACGCCGTTACGGCGCACGGCTGGCTGAGCGACATCGACGCGCCCCGTGCAGGCGCGGTGGACCCGACCTTCGCCTCCCAGGTCCACCTCGGCGAGGTGCCGCCCCTCATTCAGGATGCCGACCCGCTCGCCCTGGTGGCCGAGCATGATGAGCCGGTCCGGGTCGGATGGCAGGCGTGGGCTGAGCCGATGCCTGGCGCAGGCTATCTGTGGGCCGCTTCGTTCGGCGCCAGCGTTCCGCAGGACCTCGTCGCCGCGTTCGCCGGTTCCTTGAGCTCTACGGCACCTGTCCTGCGCCGGGTGCTGCCCGAAAGCACTCAGGAACGGCTGCTGCGGGCTCCAGCCAGCTGACGACGGGCTGTTCTCTTGCCGACGCGACAAGCCCGGCCCACCTCGAATGAGGCGGGCCGGGCTTGTCACATGCGTCCACGGCCGGTCGCGCCGCCACCCGGAAACCGGTTGAGCGTTTTGAGGTTGTAGCCGTCCCCGCCCGAGGTGTCGGTGGCGGCGAACAGCTCGGCGGACCAGCTCACGGCGGTCGGCGGTGGTGCTGGCTGGGACAGGTGGTCTCGCGGTATGGCTTGAGCGGGGCCGCACTTCCGAGCATCGGCCCGCCGGTTCCTGACGGGGCCGTGCCTGTGTGCTCAGTCCTTGTGCGGGCCGAGGAGGTGGGCGCCCTCCGTGATGAGGGTCTCCAACCGGCCGTACTCGAGCATGTCCTCGTGGGTCATGAAGGGGATGAGGGCTTCACGGTGCGGGACGGCGTACTTGAACAGGAGCTCGGCCATTTGGTACGCGGCGACCTGAGCTTCGGCTCCGGCCTCGGGGTTGTGGACGTGGATGCCGGCGGCCTGGAATTCTTCGAGGGTGGCGTCATCGGCGAGGGCCTGTTCCTCGTCGGTGAAGGGGCGTCCGTCGAGGTGGCGGAAGGTGCAGGTACCCGAGGGTCGGTTGAAGTCCGAGTCGAAGAGAAGGGCCATGACGTGGGGGCGAGGGGTGGATGCGGGCAAAAGGGTTCTCCTTGGTGGGGCGGTGGTGGGTGTCGATGTACCCATGGTCTGGAGAATCCCCGGTTGGGCTAACCGGGGATCGTCGGCTACTTTCGTCGGCGCGGTCCTGCGGTTCAGCGTCGCCGAGGGGAGCTGTTCGAGGGCCTGGTCCCGATTTGCGCTTTCCGTTCCGGTGACGAGGCAGAGCGGTTCCCGCTGGCTCGCCGGCCTTGGGTGTTCTGGGGATCAGCGGGGAGGTCGACCATTCGCCGTAGCCGCCACACGAGCACGTCGCTCATGCCTTCCGCCGTGTCCAGTTCCCGTCGGGCGGCTGCCTGGGTGAGCAGGGTGGTGGGATTGTGGCCGGCGGCCTGGGCTTCGTTGAGGGTGGCTGCGAGGGCGGGCCAGCCGGGTTCGGCGAGGATGCGGTCGACAAGTTCGGGCAGGGCTTTGCGTACGGCGGCGGTATGGCGGCGTTGCAAGGCTGGGGCCAAGCGGATTCCCCGCTGGCGGAGCAACGCCATGGGGTGCCCGGCGGCGGCTTTGTAGGCGGCGCGGAGGTGTGCGGCGGCCTGGTGGGCGGCCTCGGCCTGCTGGGCATGCTGCTTCTTGGCGTGCCAGTTCGCGGCGGCGACGGCGAGGAAGATCAGCATGTCGAGCGCCATGGCCGTCGTGGCGCCGTCCTCTCCGCGGCCGAGGGCCGAGCCACTGTGGACGAGGTCGCGGGCGGCCTGGCGAAGGGCGCGGTCGTGACCGCGTGCGGCGCGGACGTGGGAGCGGGAGGCGCGTTCGAACGCGGTGGCGGCGACCTGTAGTTCGTGGCGGGTGTGGGCGGCGGAGGTCTGGGCGAGGGCGTCGAGGACTTCCCCGGTGGCGGCGATCTGCGCGGCGACCATGCTGTCGTCGCCCTGATCGATGACGAGCAGTGCCTGCCACGCGGCGCTGGTGACGCGTCGGCGTGCGGACGCGGGCCCGGTTACTGGCGGCAGGGCCGGCTGCTGGGCGGCGTCCTCCGAGGGAGTGGTCCAGCGTTCGCGGATACGGGGCAGGGAGAGGTCCGGGGCGAGCTTGGAGCCGGAGTAGAAGACGGGCTCGCCCTTGACATTGCGGTCGCCGGGGAGGGCAACCGTGTAGCCGAGGGTGTCGCCCGATGGCGCGATGCGGCGCCGGATGAGCAGGCCGGCGGAGGCGAGGCGGTCGAAGAACTCCTCCTCGCTCACCGCGCCGGCCACCGAGCGGCGGATCGTCTCGCGGAGCTCCTCCCGCGAGGTGCGCTGCTGGCCCCGGCGGTCGGCTTTGTGGCGTTCGGCGCTGGTGGGGCGCTTGGCGGCGGTGCCATCGCCCGGGGTTACCCGGCGCAGGCCGTAGTCGGCCTCGATGGCGCGGGCCTCGGCCTGGGCGCGGCGGGCCTCGTTGTGCAGCCGTGGCCGTCGGCCGTCGTCGCGGACCAGGGTGGCGACGATGTGGATGTGGTCGTCGGCGTGCCGGACGGCCGCCCACCGGCAGGCGGCGTCGTCTCCATCAGGGGCGATGCCGGTGGCGGCGACCATGCGACGGGCGATCGCGGCCCAGTCGTCGTCGGACAGGATCGGGTCTTCGGGGCTGGCGCGTACGGACAGATGCCACACGTGCTTCTTGGGGCGCCGGCCGACGCGCAGCGCGTTCACTGGCTGGTTGAGCAGGCCCTGCAACTGCTTGTAGGTGGCGCTGGGATCGCGGCCGGGGTCGGGGGTGAGCGGGTCGAAAGCGGCAACCAGGTGAGGGTCGACGTGTTCCTCGTGGGTGCCGGGGCCGTACAGGTAGCGGACCAGCCCGATCGTCTCGCTGCCGCGCTTGTGGATGCGGGGGATCACGCCGAGGCACCACCGTCCCGGTGGGCGATCAGGGCATCGGCGGCGTCCTCCATGCGACGGGCCGCGCCCAGGACGGCCTGAGCGGTGGCGTCGAGGTGAGGTGCGTCGGCGCCGGAGTTGAGGGCTTTGGCGACCTGGTTGAACAGACCGTGGATGCGGCCCAGATGCCGGCGGGCGGCGAAGATCTCGTCTATGACTTCGCGTTCGGTGGCGATTTCGGCGGCGGTACGGGTCAGATCGCGGGCTGCCTTGTCCACGGCGTAGGCGAGGAAGGCGGCGTTGCTCATGGCGCACTGGTCGGCCGCCTTGGTGAAGCGCGCGAACTCCGCGTCGTTCATACGGCAGCTGGGCTGGTGCAGGCGCTTGTGGGGCTTCAGTTGTCGAGCGCGCTGACGCTTGCGCGAGAGGGACTCGGCCGGCCGTCCCCCTCCAGGCTGCGGTCCGCCCTCGGCCGCTGCGTGCAGACCCGGCGCCTTCTGGCGCTGGGACGCTCCCGCCACCCCCGGGGCGGGAACTCCGGGAGCATTGCTCCCGGGACAACTTGCTGTGCCGTTTGGGGCTGGGGTGGTGGTTGTCGCCTGCTGGGCGGTGGGGGTTTCGTGGTGCGGGTCGTGCATGGATCAGTTCTCCGTTGGGGTGTTGGTGTCGGTGCCTCGCTGTGCGCGGCCTCGTGCCCGTGCTGTTCTGCGCGGGGCAGGGGGGCCGGAGGGGTGAGGCGATCGGTGCGTTTTGTGGGGGTCAGCCGGTGCCAGCAGGGGCTGTGTCGAGCTCCCTCTGCCGCTGCGAGGGGGCTTCTTCGAGTCCGTCGAGAGGTTCGGCCTGGCCAGTGCGCTCGGCCTGCAGCTGGTCGCGCAGGGCGCGGGCGCGCTTCTGGCCGATCCGTAGTGCGCTGCGCAGACGCTCGGCGCTCAGCCGGTCGTCGCTCCAGTCGGCGGTCAGGCGCCGGGCCTCGTCGAGGACTTCGGCGTTGGTGCGGGTGCGGTCGGCGGTCGATTTGGCGGTGGCGGGGACCCGACCGGTCGCCCGACGCGGGGCGGCTCCGGTCGACTCCGCCGCGGTGGCCGGCCGGGGCGGTCGGGGAGCTGGGATCGACTCGTCGGTAGCAGTCGGCCTCGTCACGGGCGCCTCGGCGCTCTTCACGGGGGTCGACTCGGTCAGATGCTCGGGGGCCGATGCGGCCTGGTCAGACCTCGACCGTGCGGCCTGCCTGTCAGCTTGCTGACTCCCCGACTCGGCGCAGGTTGCCTCGGCGGAGTCGGCCGACTCGGGGTTGTGGTGCAGCACCTTCGCCACGAGGTCCGACCCGAAGTAGATCGACCCGACCGGCAGCGACGTCGCCAGCAGCACGAGAGCCCAGTTCGCCGGGGCCCAGTCGGCAAGTCGGCCCCACTGGGTCGACGTGGTGTGCAGGGCGGGGATGAGGCCGTGTACGTAGTTCAGCAGGAGGCTGGCGATCGTGTAGGTCGCCAGGACCCGAAGCGCGAACGTCCGGTCGGTACCGGTCAGCACGAGCGTGGCGATCAGCGCGAGGGCCATCAGCCCGTCGACCACGATCGGGTAGAAGAAGGCGGCGGTGGAGTCGGCGCCGATGGCGCGGGCCACGTCGGACAGCGCGTTCCACGAGACCCGGAAGGCCATGAGGACGACGGCCAGCAGTCCGACGACGAGGGTGATGCGTCCCAGGCGGTTCACGCGATGACCCCCAGCGGGTGTGAGCGCACGGTGGCCGTGGCGGGCGGGAGCAGAGCAATGCCGGAGCGGATGTTGCGGCTGCCGCGTATGGCTGTCGGCGCGCTCGGGGCAGGGGAGTGCAAGGGCGGGCTCCAGGGTGGGGAAGTGAGGCTTGTGGTGCTGAGGTGAGGGGCGTTCACGGAGGGGGCGTTCACGCGGGCCCCCTTCTAAAGGGGGCCCCGCGCGTGATCGCCTGGGCGCGTGTATGGCGTGGACGCTCGCGTGATCGTTTGACCTGCGGTTTTGCGGCGAGCGTGGACGCCGTGAGCGGTTCACGGCGGGGTGTTCGCGTGAGGGCCGCGTGTACGGTCGCGTGATCGCTTCGCGCCGACTGGCAGGGGGTTCAGCCGACGGCGGTGAGGTGGCGTGCGGAGGCGTAGTAGCGGGTCTGCTGCCCGCCTCCGGCTCCTCCGGCGGCGCCGTCGGCCCTGGTGGCCAGGCCGCTGTCGACGAGGCGGGCGAGGTGGCGCCGTGCCTTCTCGACGTCGGCGCGCTCGGGGTCGCCTCCGCCGATCAAGATGGCCGCCAGATCGCGCGCGGTCAGGCCGCCTGGGGCGTTGCACAGCAGGACGGCAGGATCCTTGGTCGGGTCGACCGTGGTGGTGCCGCGCTTGTGGTCGTGAGTGACGTCCAGCGGGCCAACCTCACCGGTGGGGGTCTTGAGGTGGTGCAGGGTGACGGCAGGGTCGCCTGCCCTGCCGGTGACGAACAGGACGCTGCCCGCGCCGGCGGTGATCCAGGTGGAGCCGTAGACCTGGTCCAGGCTGGGGCGCTGGCCGCGCGGGGCGTCGGCGGTGGCCTTGCGCTGGTGGTGCAGCTCCAGGATCTCCACGCCGCCTCGCAGGGCGCGCATGCGGGCGTTGTGGAAGGCGACCGCGAGACTGTCGTCGACCATCGTGCTGACGGCGTCCTTGAGGCTGTCGACCACGATCGTGTCGGCCTGGTGCGCGGCGGCGAGGTCGGCGAGGAGGTCGGGTTCCTTGTCGAGGGTGGCGGGCAGTGGCCCCTCCCAGACGACGAGTCGCTCGCGCAGGATCGCTTCGTCGGTGTCGAAGACGCGGCGGTTCATGGCCTTGGCGATCTGCTTGGGCCGGTCCATGGCCAGATAGAGCACCCGCCTGCTGGGCGCGACCGGCATCTCCAGGACCGTCTCCGACAGGCCGAGGCGGGCGAAGATCACCTGGTGGGCCAGGGTGGTCTTGCCGACCCCGGGTGCGCCGACGATCATCAGGCTCTCGCCAGGCGCCCAGACCGTCTTCTCACGCGTGCCCCACAGGGGCTCGGCGTCCGCGCCGGTCTCCTTGACGAAGGACCACCCGTCCCTGGCGAAGCGGTTCAGGCGCCCCTGGCCCGAGGCCAGCGCCCGCTCACGCTCGGCCCGCATCTCCGCCTCGACCTCGCTGCGTATCGCCTCGGGATCGGCGCCCGGCTCCTGGGCGCGTTGGGCAGTGCGTATGGCGGAGGCGAGCAGCCGGCGCAGGTTGGCCTTCTCGCGGATGATCTCCGCGTGATGCTCTGCGCCGCCGGTGCCGTAGTGCAGGTCGGCGAGCTGGAACACGTAGGTGTTGCCGCCGACTCGCTGCAGATCACCCTGCCGTTGGAGGAGTTCGGTGAGGGCGATTGGGTCGGTCGGCTTGTCCTCGCGGTGCTGGGCAAGCAGTGCACGCCAGATGGTCTCGTGCGAGGGCCGGTAGAAGGCGGCGTCGCCGAGTATGGGCCGGACAGTGTCGATCACGTCGGCGCGGTGCATACAGGCGCCCAGGATCGCACGCTCGGCGTCGATGTTGAACGGTGCGTGGAGCATGTCCGTTGACGGCTCGGCGTCGGCCGAGACTGCGGGGGATGGCGGCTGCGGGGTCAGGGGCGTACCCTGGGGCATGAAGCTCCTCTCCTGCGGGGCCATATGGGACGGCAATCCCGGCCAGGCAGGTTGATCGCTAGGGATGGCGGTTGCAGAGGTTTGCGCTTTGAACCCCTCGGTGTCGCGCCGAGGGGTTTTTGCGCGTCGGGTCTCCGGTCGGTGTCTGGGCAGGACTACCAGGATGCCACACGATCTGCGAAATGCAATGCTTCTATGCCTGATGCAGAGAGTGTCGATGATCACTAGCTATGCCTAACGCATTGGATCCCTGCAAAAGGCAGAGCTCGTGGTACAGTTGTGTTCCCTGCGTATTACAGGGGTGTCCTGCGACAGGAAGGAGGGTGTATGGCGGACGACGAGACCCCTCAGGGGATCTTGCTCAGCGGCGAGGAGAACGCCGCTGTACGGATCAAGCTCGAACGCGAGCGGCGCGGCTGGAGCACGACCGCCCTGTCCGACCGCCTGAACGAGGCCGGCTTCGAAATGAACCCGTCCGCGGTCTGGCGGATCGAGAACCGCAAGCGACGCATCAATCTCGATGAGGCGATCGGCTTCGCCGAGATCTTCGGCGTCGACCTCCGAAACCTTGCTGGCCCTCCGCAGCTCGCTGCGAAGGGCCGCGCCATGGAACTCATCGACAAGGTCGTCGCCGCCCACCAGGAGACCCAGCGCGCCCAGCACATGTTCACCCGCGCTCGTGACGACTTCGACGCCTACATCGCTGAACACCCCGACATCCGCGAAGAGGCGGACGTGATGGTCTCCAACGCCATCGCCGAAAGCGTCATGAAGATGAACGCGGAGATCTACGGGCCCGCGCCCGGCACGCAATCCGACTCTGAGCAGGCGGACTCCGCTCCCAACGCGTAGCGCCTCCGCCACCTGACCTGGGCCCGCAAACCCCCAGGCACGGAACCCACCGCACACATCCCGAGATCAACCGGCCAGGCCGGGGTTGCCGCCCCATCACCTGCCAGGAAACGGACTTCTCCTTGCCCGAAAACGCCCTGCCCATCACTCAGATCGCCCAGCTCCTCGGCGTCGCCGAGACTGAGCTGCGCGCTCTGATGAACCAGCGCGACGCCTCCCACGGCGATGCCACTCTCGTCGGCCTCACCGTCACCGAAGCCGCACGGCGGATCGGCATCGGCCGCACCAAGCTGTACGAGTACGTCTCCTCCGGCGAGATCTCCTCCGTGAAGATCGGCCGGCTGCGCCGCATACCCGCCGAGGCGCTGAACGACTTCCTAGCCAGGCGCCCCGACTCGGCGGACTACACGACCGCGGCCTGAAGGGGGCGGAATGACCAAGTCCTCGAAGTCCCGCCAGCCCAATGGTGCCTCCACCATCTTCCTCGGCAAGGACGGCCGCTGGCACGGCTACGTCACCGTCGGCGTCAAGGACGACGGCAGCCCGGATCGTCGTCACGTCGGCCGCAAGACGCGCACCGCGGTCACCAAGGCCGTACGCGACCTGGAGAAGCAGCGCGACTCCACTGGCGTCCGCAAGGCCGGTCAGACCTGGACGGTCGAGACCTGGCTGACCCACTGGGTGGAGAACATCGCCGCACCCAACGTCGGTGAGAACACCATCGACGGCTACCGCGTGGCGGTCTACCACCACCTCATCCCCGGGCTGGGCGCCCACCGCCTGGAGAAGCTGGAGCCGGAGCACCTGGAGCGCCTGTACCGCAAGATGCAGACGAACGGTAGCGCCGCCGGCACCGCCCACCAGGTGCATCGCACGGTCAAAACGGCGCTCAACGAGGCCGTACGCCGTCGCCACCTCACTATCAACCCGGCGTCCGTCGCCAAGGCACCCAAGGTCGAAGAGGAGGAGGTCGAGCCGTACACGCTCGAAGAGGTCCAGCGTCTCCTCGCCGAGGCCACCAAAGTGCGCAACACCGCCCGCTGGGTGATCGCGCTCGCGCTCGGCCTGCGCCAGGGCGAGGCCCTGGGCCTGCAGTGGGAGGACGTTGACTTCGAGGCGGGTGTGATCCTCGTACGCCGGGGCCGCCTGCGGCCACGCTACCAGCACGGATGCGGCGACAAATGCGGGCGCAAGCCCGGCTACTGCCCACAGAAGATCAATGTGCGGCGCGAGACGAAGGACACCAAGACCCGCGCGGGCAAGCGCCCGATCGGTGTGCCGGACGAGCTGCTGGGGCTCCTGCGACAGCACAAGGAGAAGCAGGACCGCGAGCGGGCCGTGGCCCGCGACCTGTGGGTGGAGAAGGGGTACGTGTTCACCTCGCCGACGGGCGAGCCGCTCAACCCCAACACCGACTACCACCGGTGGAAGGACCTGCTGAAGGTCGCCGGCGTACGTGACGGCCGTCTCCACGACGCCCGCCACACTGCCGCCACTGTGCTGCTGATCCTCGGCGTCCCCGAAGCGGTCGTCGACCGCATCATGGGATGGGAACCCGGCAAGTCCGCCCGGATGCGCCGGCGCTATCAGCACCTCACCGGCCAGGTGCTCCAGCAGACGGCCGCGAAGATTGGCGGCCTGCTGTGGGGTCCGAAGCCACACGTGCTCGAACCGGCGCCTGGAGGCCCAGTGCCTGGCCCGAGGGAAACCTCCGTTCCGGCGGAGCCCAGGGTGTATGTGGCTCTCCTTGGCGAGCGCCGCATCCCGTTCCTGCACCGCGAGCACGCTGACGCAGTGGCCTCACAGTGGGGTGCTGACCATCCCGGCCATCCGGCGGAGAACGAGGAATGGGACCGGGAGAAGTGGGAGGACAAGGGCCAGGGCGGCATACGGGCCATCCGCGACCGCATGCCCGACCGTCGGATCGTCCATCACGCCCAAGCCGTGTTCCTGCCCGGCGGCGAGCGGCTCAACATCGGCCGCGATGACCAGTGGTCCGTCACGGCCTGGGAATTCGAGACCGACCTCTACACCGACCTCCCGGTGCGCTGGCACACCACTCGCCGTCCAGGCCAGGAGGTCGAGGCCCAGGTCCGTGGCACGGACCAGAAGGCCGTGGCCGCCGCATTTGCAGAGGCTTGTGCACAGGCTGTGGACCGTGCGAAGAATCCAGGAGAGTACGGCGATCTAGCTGGCTGAAGGCTGCCTGGGGATCCCCAAATCCATGGGGATCCCCAGGCAGCTGAGGAGCTTCGCTGAGGGCTGACCCGGTCAGTGTGCTTCAGTCAGTTGGGTCGACCTACTACTGGCCGAAGCCCTTCAGGAACTCCCAGGACCCTTGTGCGTCCTCGACGTCCTGCTCTCCAACGAGCAAGTACTTCCAGTTGATGTCGACATCGGGCGAGGAGTTTGCGGTGTTGGCCCACCTTCGTGCTGCCCGGCGTTTGCCGACTACCTCCTCGGAGGTCATGTCCTTGTCGGCCTTCGTCTCCACCAGCCAGCCGACGCGCTGGCCATCCACTTCTTCGATCACGACGAAGTCGGGGTTGTAATTCCTTCCCTCCGACGTCCAGGTGATGGGCACGTCGTTGATGTGCAGCCGTGCCCACACGGCTACGTTCTTCCCGCTGTCGATGGCGTTGGCTGCCTTGAACTCCGGCTCGGTGTCGAACCAGGCGTGGCTGTAGAGGTTCTTGGTCCAGCCGTTGAACGCCATCGTCTTGCTGAACGCACCGTCAGCATGGCCGGCCACCTGGCGCTTGCGTGCCACGCGGGTCTTGCTCAGCGCGAGGATCTCCACGTCATCGGTGTAGGAGACCTGGGCCTGAGTCGTAGCTCGGAGAGTTCTGGCGACCTCGGTAGCGAGACGCTGACCGCAGCGGTCGACGAAGGCCGCAAGGTGCTCGGTCGCCTTGTCGCCCATGGCCTCGATGAGGTGATCAACGATGCGCTGAGCGGCGCCAACCTCCAGCTGCCGGTTCGGAACCCCCTTGACGGACATGACCCGCTGAACCAAGGCGTTCTTCGTCACCGAGAGGGGGATGTCGAGCGGTAGCGCGGAGACCACCGTGTCAGCGGCCGTCTCGGTGCCCACTATGACTTTGCGGCCGTCATGACTGGCAACGAGCTTGGTTCGCTTCAGCTCATCAGAGTAATCCGCAGTGAGCGTGCGGCCGAGCCGCTCGAACGGTCCGTAGTCGGTGATGTCATTCAGGCTGACCGCGACGAACTGCGGCACTGAGATCAACCGGGGGATCAAGATGGGGTCCCGGTCCGGCAGCGGGTCGTATTGGATGGCTCCGGACGTATTGTTCGCGGCTTCTGCTGCCTCACGCGTACGGGTCTCAACGTCCACAACACCAGGTCTACTGAAGGTGGCCGGCGAAGGGGGCGTCGCGCCGGTCCCCGCGGGCGGAGCCTCCTCGGTAGCCTGCCCGGCGTCGTCAGCTCCGGGCGGGGTACTTGCGGATCCGTCGCCGGCGCCAGCTCCTGCCGAGTTACTCCCAGGTACGTTGCCGTCGCCAGGTCTTGTGGGGGTGGCCCCGCCAGGCAGACCGATGACGTCCGCATCGCTCTCGACCGTCTTCTGGCGGACCACAGAGCTGCCGTCGGCGAGTCGCCGAATTTCGGCGTAGGTGGCGTAGTCGATGAACGCCTCGTTGAGGACCTTCCGCTTTGCGAGCAGCTCGCCGTACTTCTCGTGGGCCAGGATCTCGAGCGTGTCGAGGATCTCGACGTTCGTGTACTCGCCGAACGGAAGACGCATACCGCGGCCGAGGGTCTGCTCGGTCATGACCTCCGAGACTGACGCCCTCATGGAGGCGATCACGTAGACGTTCTTGACGTCCCAGCCTTCCTTGAGCATGCCGACGCTGATGATGATGCGGATCGACGACTCGGGGTCCTCGACGGCCTGGAGGTCGGCCAGTGCCTTCTCCTTGGCGTCTCCCGTCAACTTCGAGTGGATCAGCAGCGTCTTCCCGACCCACGAACCGCCATCGAAGGAGGCCGTGTCGAGAACATTCCGAAACTCCTCGGCCTCGTCAATGCTCTGGGCAATGACCAACATGACCGGGTTGACCCGGGGCAGGTCGTTCTCGTCGCAGTAGGCATCGGCTGCCTGCCCCTTGTAGCGCAGCAGGTTGACGCCATCGAGAAGCTTCGTCTCGATGTCAGAGCGGTCGTCGCGGCGAGCCACCATCACCGGGATCTTCACGAGCCGGTCGGCGATAGCGGCCGCCAGCGGGTAGCGGAACGCGACGAGAGACTCATCCGCTCTCACGGGTGTGGCGGTCATGCCGACCACGAGCTGGGGCTTCAGGTCCCGGATGGTCCGGGAGAACGCCGGTCCGCGGTAGCAGTGATGTTCGTCCGCCAGGATCACGAGGTCATCGAGCCCCGCGAGATAGTCGTAGAAGGACGTGCCGAGATTCTCCAGGGGCACGTGCGTAGCGCGACCTTCGCCCGTGGCGGAGGTCAGCGCCTGAACGGTGAAGATGTAGAGCTTTGTGATCGTCGGGTCGTCGATCGCGGTTCTGGTGGCCGGCGTGTTGAAGTTGTCGGCCGTGATGACGTACGGGTTGGACCGGAGCATGCGCCGCAGCGACTTCGGATTGCCGGCAGTGAAGTTAAGAACCGACTTGTCTCGGATCGTCCTACCAGGTGCCATCAACAGGAAGTTCCGAGCGGGAGTCTCGGCCCCTGCCAGATACTCCACCAGGCCAGCCATGACGTAGGTCTTGCCGACGCCGGTGGCTGAATCCACGATGCATTCGTACGGTTCGCTCTTCTCCTGCACGTCGTAGTGGTCCGAGGTGCGGAGCAACACCGACTCGATCGCCTTGCGATTCGGTTCACGCAGGGTGAGCCTGTGGGCGACCTGGTCCAGGAGCTCAGGCTGGAACTGCAACACGCCCATCAGGCGGTCTCCCTTTCGATTCCGGCGGCAGCCTCAGCCGAGTCGTCCGCATCTCGTGGCGACGGCACAGAACGACCCGCGCCGAACGGCGACTTGCGTGCTGACTTGCGACGGTAGTTGTCGAGGACCTTATCGGGGATCAGTTCGAGTCGAGAGCCGCTGCGGGCCTCCTTCAGGGCTTGGGCCGCATCGTCCTGGATCTGGGTCGCCCACACCTCGACCATCTCGCCCTCAGAGAGGCGGTCGACGATGGAGGCGACTGTTCCCGCGCCGACCATGCCGTCGATGACGACGTACCTGACGCGGCCCTGCTTGCCGGCGAAGATCCCGTCCGGCTCGTAGGGGACTGACAACTGGGCGCACATGACTTCCGCCAGGGCGCCCTGTGCGGCCCAGTCGGCCAGGAGGACCATCCCCGCCATCTCCACGAACATGGACTCACCGACCTGAAGGTGGGTGAAGCTGCCACCTCCGTGCCAGTTGACCGTCGTGGCGTCCTTGGTCTTGGTGGCTGCCTTGAGGGCCTTGATCGTGGCGGCGTCGAGACCCGTGTCGATGGCCTTGGTCACCTTGGTGAGGAGCCGGTTGAATTCCTGGGCCTCCTCAGGGTTCATCCCGTTGGGCAGGCCGCGCTCCTCGTCCTCACCGTCATCAACGGCCGAAATCCGCTCGGTGACAGTGGTGACGCCGCCGGGGTCCTGTCCATTGACGACCTTGGTGAGCCGGGGCAGCGTGTATCGGGCCACGGTTTCAGGCAGGAGCTCGCTGGTGACCCAGCGACGCCCCATCTTGTGGGCGACGGCTGCGGTGGTGCCCGATCCGGCGAAGCAGTCCAGGACGATGTCGCCGGGATTCGATGCGATGTGGATGACGCGCGCCAGAAGGCGTTCCGGTTTCGGCGTCGCAAACGGATGCTCGTCGGGGAAGAGAGCCTTGATCTCGATCTTCCCGCGAAGGCTCCCTCCTACCTCGCTTCCCAGCCAGAGCGTCTCAGGTACCCGGCCGTTGTCCTCCAGGTGCTTCTTGCGCTGGATCCGTTCCCGGAGCCCGAGCATGACGATGTCCGGCCAGTGGCCGGCGTCGTAGCGCGCGCGGGCGTGCTTGGCGGCCTCCTCGACGGACACCGAAAGCATGATCGCCGGTACGCCGGCCTTTACCTTCTCCGGTGTCGTGCCGCAGATGCGGGCGCGCTCAGCTTCGTCGCCGATGTCACGCAGCTCGTAGGGCGCATACTCCGACATCTGCTCCAGCATCCACGACTGCGCCTTGCCCCAGCAGCGGCCTGCTGTCGGATACATCAGGCCCCCTGTGACGGGGTGCTGGATGGCGTAAACCATCAGCTGGTGCGTAGCTGCACCCCCTGCGGTTGCATCCCCGTCACGCCAGGGAACAGGATCCCCGTCCCGTGACTGGTACCGGCTTGTGTTCGATGCGGCGAGCCTGGGCATCTTGTTTGGCACCCAGGACTCGGACTTCCGGTATACCAGGATCGTGTCCTGGGAGGTCGAGAGCAGCTTGGAGTCGTTCCGGGGCGAGTCCGCCTTCTGCCAGGCGACCTCGGCGACGAAGTTGTTCTCCCCGAGCTCCTCGTCGAGGACGACGCGGCATCGGTGCGACTCCATGTGGTCGAGGTGCACCCATACGGAGGCGTCGTCCGCGAGCAGCGGCCTGATCTGGCGGATCCTGTCCCGAAGGAGGGTGAGCCAGATCGAGTGCGTGATGTTGTCCTCGTACTGCGTGAACGCCTGGCCGGTGTTGAAAGGCGGGTCGATGTAGACCAGCTTGACCTTCCCGGCGTACTTCTCGGAGTAGGCCGGGATCTTGGCCAGCGCGTCCAGCGCGTGCATCGCGTCGCCGGTGATCAAGAGGTTGTCGGTGGTCGGCTGAGGCAGTTCCGCCGGGCGGCTCGCAGGTGTCGGCGCTTCGACTCGGCCGGCCTCGTGGAGGAGGCGAACCTCGGAGACCCGGTAGTCCGTCGGGTCGACGAAGGTGTAGTCGTACTTTCCGTCCCCGGTCGACAGGAGCGTCTTGTCCTTGTCGGTCCAGGTCAGTTCGAGACGGCCCTGGTGTCGGGGCGTCGAGTTCGAGGCCATGCGGCGATCCCTTGCGCTGTGGAGATGACGTTGTCCATCTTGTCGGAGTCCCGACGAAAGCGACGGCGAACCACGACACTGACCAGGCACTACGTGCCTGCCTTGCAGGCGCTCCTCCCGGATAGCCATGGTGAAACGCCAAGCCGGCTGCCCGCCGATGGCGGGGCAACTGCAACCAAAACTGCAACCACGGAACGACGAAGGCCCCGGCCGCTGAGCGGTCGGGGCCTTCGTTTGCCCTGCTGGGCGGGTGCGGAGGATACGAGATTCGAACTCGTGAGGGGTTGCCCCCAACACGCTTTCCAAGCGTGCGCCCTAGGCCTCTAGGCGAATCCTCCGCCGAGAACATTACATGACGCGGAGGAGTGCTTGCGAACTCGTTCCGGGGGCCCGACATCGGGTAACGTGTGGGCCAGCCCCTCACGCGGCGCTATCTGACTGAACTCCCCCAGGGCCGGAAGGCAGCAAGGGTAGGTCGGCTCTGGCGGGTGCGTGGGGGGCGTCTCGTTTGCGGGCGGTCCGGTTGTCGGTGGGCGCCTATAACCTCGTATGCGTGTCGTCTCTCGCGCTCTACCGCCGTTACCGCCCGGAGTCCTTCGCCGAGGTCATCGGGCAGGGGCATGTCACCGACCCGCTGCAGCAGGCGCTGCGGAACAACCGGGTCAATCACGCGTACCTGTTCAGCGGTCCGCGCGGATGCGGCAAGACGACCAGCGCCCGGATCCTGGCGCGCTGCCTGAACTGCGAGCAGGGGCCGACGCCGACGCCGTGCGGCGAGTGCCAGTCCTGCCGCGACCTCGCGCGCAACGGTCCGGGGTCCATCGACGTCATCGAGATCGACGCCGCTTCCAACGGTGGTGTGAACGACGCCCGTGACCTGCGGGAGAAGGCGTTCTTCGGGCCCGCCTCCAGCCGGTACAAGATCTACATCATCGACGAGGCCCACATGGTCTCCACGGAGGGCTTCAACGCCCTGCTGAAGGTCGTCGAGGAGCCGCCGCCGCACCTGAAGTTCATCTTCGCGACGACCGAGCCCGAGAAGGTCATCGGGACCGTCCGGTCGCGGACCCACCACTACCCCTTCCGGCTCGTGCCGCCCGGCACCCTGCGCGACTACCTCGCCGAGGTGTGCGGCCGGGAGGGGATCGCGGTCGAGGAGGGTGTGCTCCCGCTCGTGGTGCGGGCCGGTGCGGGCTCCGTGCGTGACTCCATGTCCGTCATGGACCAGCTGCTCGCGGGCGCCGGTGCGGACGGTGTGACGTACGACATGACCACCGCCCTGCTCGGTTACACGGACGGTTCGCTGCTCGACTCGGTCGTCGAGTCGTTCGTCTCGGGGGACGGCTCCGCCGCCTTCGAGGTCGTGGACCGGGTGATCGAGGGCGGCAGCGATCCGCGGCGGTTCGTCACCGACCTGCTGGAGCGTCTCCGCGACCTGGTGATCCTCGCCGCCGTGCCCGACGCCGCGGAGAAGGGGCTCATCGACGCCCCCGCCGACGTCGTCGAGCGGATGCAGGCCCAGGCCCGGTCCTTCGGCGCCGCCGAGCTGAGCCGTGCGGCCGACATCGTCAACGAGGGGCTCACCGAGATGCGCGGGGCCCACTCGCCGCGCCTGCAGCTGGAGCTGATCTGCGCGCGCGTGCTGCTGCCCGCCGCGTACGGCGACGAGCGTTCCCTGATGGCCCGGCTGGACCGGATCGAGCGCGGGGTGCAGTTCTCGGCCGGCGCGGGCGCGCCGGCCATGGGGTACGCGCCCGGCCCCGAGGCGCACGCCGGTGCGGGGGGCGCGGCATCGGCCGTTCCCGGACCGCCCGCCGCGGCTCCGGTGCCGCCGGGCGGCGGGCCCGCCGCGGCCCGAGCGGCGGTGCGGGGGCAGGGCGGGGGCGCTCCGGCGGCCGCGTCGGGCGGCGGCCAGGGCGGTGGGCCGGGGAGCGGTCCGGGCGGTGGTCCGTCCTCCGACGCGAGCGGGTCTCCCGCCGGGTCTCCGGCCGGGCCTTCCGCCGGGCCTCCCGCCGGGCCTTCCGCCGGTGGGGGACATCCGCAGGCGGCACCCACCCCCGCGCCCGCGTCCGCCGAGGCGGCTCCCGGGCCTGCCGCGGCTTCCCCCGCGGCGCCGGCACCCGCGCCTGCGGCCGGTTCCGCCCCGGCGTCCGCGCCCGGGGCCTGGCCGACCGCCGCTCCCGCGGGTGGCGGGCGCCGGCCCGGCGGATGGCCGACGGCGGCCCCCGCGGGCGGTGGGCAGTCCCGTACACCGGCCGCTCCCGGCCCCGGTTCCGGGCCCGCCGCGACACCGGCCCAGGCTCCGGCTCCCGCGGCGGCCGCTCCCGTGCCCGTCAGCCCGCCGCCGGGCGGTTCCGGGGTCGACCCCCGCGCGCTGTGGCCCAACATCCTGGAGGCGGTCAAGAACCGCCGCCGGTTCACCTGGATCCTGCTCAGCCAGAACGCCCAGGTCACCGGCTTCGACGGGACCTCCCTGCAGCTCGGCTTCGTCAACGCGGGCGCCCGCGACAACTTCGTGAGCAGCGGCAGCGAGGACGTGCTGCGGCAGGCCCTGGCCGAGCAGTTCAACGTGGAGTGGAAGATCGACGCGGTCGTCGATCCGTCCGGCGGCGGCTCGGCGCCCCCGCCTGGCCCCGGATCCGGACCCTCCGGCGGCTTCGGCGGGTCCGGTGGCGGCGGCTTCGGCGGTGGTGGCGGAGGCGGCTACGGCGGAGGCGGCTTCGGCGGGAGCGCGCCCGCACAGCGGCCGTCGGCGCCCGCGCCGTCCCCCGCTGCCTCCTCGCCGGCCCAGGCGTCCCCTCCCGCCGCGGCACCCGCGCCCCGGCCCTCCGCGCCCGAGCCGCCCCCGGTCTCCCCCGAGGACGACATCCCCGAGGACGACGACCCGGACCTCGACGAGTCGGCGCTCTCCGGCAAGGAGCTGCTGGTGCGCGAGCTGGGTGCCACGGTGGTCGAGGAGATCACGAACGAGTAGGACGAGCGTCCTGCCGTCCGGCCCCCGTCCGGCCCCTCGGTCTCCGGTCCGCCTGGAGGAAGCCACAACCCCGCGCGGGGCTGTGCTTCGGAAGCCCGCACAAACCGCACCGGCGCGTTCCCATTAGGCTTCACCCCGTGAAGGTCCTTGTCATCGGCGGCGGCGCCCGCGAACACGCCCTGTGCCGTTCCCTGTCCCTCGACCCCGACGTCACCGCGCTGCACTGCGCACCCGGCAACGCCGGTATCGCCGAGGTCGCCGAACTGCACCAGGTCGACGCCCTGGACGGCGCGGCCGTCACCGCGCTGGCCACCCGGCTCGGTGCCGAACTGGTCGTCGTCGGACCCGAGGCGCCGCTGGTCGCCGGGGTCGCCGACGCCGTGCGCGAGGCGGGCATCCCGGTCTTCGGCCCCTCGGGCGAGGCCGCGCGGCTGGAAGGGTCCAAGGCCTTCGCCAAGGATGTGATGGCCGGCGCGGGCGTGCCCACGGCCCGCTCCTACGTCTGCACGAACCCCGACGAGGTCGACGCGGCCCTCGCCGCCTTCGGCGCGCCCTACGTCGTCAAGGACGACGGGCTGGCCGCGGGCAAGGGCGTCGTGGTCACCGACGACGTCGAGGCGGCCCGCGCGCACGCGAACGCCTGCGACCGCGTCGTCGTCGAGGAGTTCCTCGACGGCCCCGAGGTCTCCCTCTTCGCCGTCACCGACGGCGAGAACGTACGGCCGCTCCAGCCCGCCCAGGACTTCAAGCGCGCCCTGGACGGCGACGAGGGTCCGAACACCGGCGGCATGGGCGCCTACTCGCCGCTGCCCTGGGCCGACCCCAAGCTGGTCGACGAGGTCGTGCAGAGCGTGCTCCAGCCGACCGTCGACGAGATGCGCCGGCGCGGCACCCCGTTCTCCGGGCTCCTGTACGCCGGACTCGCGATCACCTCGCGCGGCGTGCGCGTGATCGAGTTCAACGCCCGCTTCGGCGACCCCGAGACCCAGGTCGTGCTGGCCCGCCTGAAGACGCCGCTCGCCGGTCTGCTGATGGCCGCCGCCACCGGCAACCTCGCCGACCTGGAGCCCCTGCGCTGGAGCGACGAGGCGGCCGTCACCGTGGTCGTCGCCTCCCACAACTACCCCGGCACCCCGCGCACCGGCGACCCGATCACCGGCCTGGACGCGGTGGCCGCCGAGGACGCCCCCCACACCTACGTCCTGCACGCCGGCACCCGCACCGAGGGCGACGCCGTCGTCAGCGCCGGGGGCCGGGTGCTGTCCGTCACGGCCACCGGCGCCGACCTCGGCGAGGCCCGCGACCGTGCCTACCGGGCCGTCGCCCGTATCGGCCTCGATGGCTCGCAGCACCGCACCGACATCGCGGCGAAGGCGGCGGGCGCGCACCGCTCCTGACCCCCCGGTCACCGCACCCGGCAGGCCCCGGCTCCGTTCCAGGAGCCGGGGCCTGACCTTTGCTGTCCGTCTCCAGCTTTCCCCAAAGCCATTCCATCGGGTGACCGATGGGCCATACGGCTGACGGGCGCGAGGGCCCCAACTATGGTGCCGCGCAAGCGTTCCGGCACTTGGCCCACCGGCATTGCGATGTCAGTGCCGGGTGCCACAGTGGGTGAGGTGAGCAAGAGCCGAAGCGCAGGGATGCGGCAGGACGGTCCGGGACAGACCGGACGGACAGGTCAGCGATGAGGGGGTGAGGTCCGGCCGTGACCGGTATCGGTGGTGTGGAGATGGGCGCGCTGGCCGCGCGTACCCGGGCGCTGGCGGTGCTGCGGGTCCGCAGCCGCGCGCTGGCCGTGGCCCTGCTGCCCGCTGCCGCGGCCGTGATCCTGCTCGTCGGCGGCTCCACCGGGCACCTCGTGGGCGGGGTCTGGGACGCGCTGCGCTGGCTCGTGTCCGTCCTCGCGCTGTGCGTCCTGGCGGCCGCCGCCGGCGTCGCCCTGGTGGTGGCCCGTTCCCGGCCCGCCGTGACCCCGACGGTCACGGTCGCCGAGGAGTCGGCGCCCGATCTGTACCGGATGGTGCGCGACCTGGCCGACCGGCTCGACGTCCCCGCCCCCTCGGCGATAGCGCTCACCCCGGACTGCGACAGCTGGCTGGAGGACCGCACCCGTACCGCCCACGCTCCGGCGCCCGCGGAGGGGCCCGACGACGACCTCGCCGGCCCGGGCGCGGACGCCCGCCGCCGGAGTGCCGCGGAGGCGCCCGTGCTGGTCATCGGTTCACCGTTCCTGTGGTGGATGCGGGTGGGCGAGCTGCGCGCCGTCCTCGCCCCGGTCGTCGCCGGTACGGGTCCCTCGGCGCACCCCGACATAGCCGCGGCCCGGCGTTTCATACGGGGCCTGGACGCCGCGGTGGCGGTGGCCTCGGCGGACCGGCGCGATCCCCTGTCCCGCGCGGCGGCCGCGGGCCTGGGCTGGGTGACCCGGCTCCTGCTGCGCAGCTGTAGGGGGCACGCGGCCCAGATGGAGCGCGGGGTCGCGACCGCGGCCGCCGAGCGTGCCCAGGCCGTGGACTACGGTCTGCGGATCGTCGCGCAGGAACAGGTCGGGCTCGCCTACGCGGGCTGGGACCGGCTGCTGACCCGGGTGGCGCTGCCCGCCTGGCGGATGGGCCGCTGGCCCTCGCGGCTGGACGTGGGTGTCGTCGCCGCCCTCACGGAGCTGTCCCGCCGTGACCGCCTGGCCGAGGGATTCGCCTCCCGCCTGGGTGAGCGTCCCGCCTGCGACCTGCTGGAGGAGCCCGGGGTGGTGGACGAGGCGGTCTCCCTGCTCGCCGCGCGGCTCTTCCACGGGGGGCCCGCCGAGACCGGCCCGGACTGGGCGCCGGTGGGCTGGGACGAGTACTCCGAGGAGGTCGTCGACCGGACCTGGCGCACGGACGCGGCCCGTCTGCACCGGGTGCTCGACACCCTGGGCGTCCGCCGCGCCGCCGAGGGCACCGCCCCGGGCACGGACGGCCCGACCCTGGCCCGCGTCCTGGACCACCTCACCACCCCGGACGCCGCGCTCACCGGCCCCCCTCCCGCCGGCACCGCCGGCGAGGCCCCGCCCCGGCACAACGGCGACGACGCCCGCCCCGCGTACGGCGACCACGACGCCCCCGCCGACGACGTGGACGACCTCGGCGGCACCACAGACCGCGGCGCCGCCCTGGCCGCCGGGCTCAGTGCGCAGCTGGCCCGCGAGGAGAAGCAGGCGCGTCCCGCCGGGACCACCCCCGCGACCCCCGGGCCGGCCGCCGTGTCGGGAGGCGGAGCCGGTCCCGACGCCGCCCTCTGGGACGCCGGCGCGCTGCCCCTCCTGCCGCTCCAGCCCCCGCGCACCGGCCGCGAGATCCTCACCGCGCACATCACGGCGATGGTGTGCTGCGCGGCGATGGACACCGCCGGCGCGGCCCCCGGCCTCGACTGGCTGGACGGACCGTCGCTCCTGCTCGACGGCGCCCGCACCGCGGACCTGGCGCCCAGCGTGCTCAGCCTCGTCGAGACCGGCGACCCGGGCCCCCTGCGTGCCTGGATGACCGAACTCGGCATACGCCCGGAGAAGCCGGTGCGCCTGGTCTGACCTCGACCGCCCCTGTCCCCACGTGCCCTCCCGTGACCTCGCGCGGCCCGGGTCCGAGGGAATCGGACCCTCCCATTCCTCTTTCGGCCACTTCGCGACGAACAGTGACAGGCCGCGTGCGAAATGTGATGTGCTGGGACCGATCGCGCACATGGCAAGAGCATTCGTCATACGCACGACCACGGGGACGAGGGAGGGGACTGTCCCATGGGACCCGAGCAGATCCGCCGCTGGGAGTCGGGAGCACTCGCGCACGCCGTGACGGACCCCTTCGGACAGGGGCCCGTCCCCTGGCTGCGCGGCGGCGAGACGTACTTCGGCGACACCGGTCAGGTGGTCGCCTGGTACGCGGACCAGGACGGTCCCGGCGCCCGCCCGGGCGCCCGCTCGGGCGCGGGGGCCGGCGGGGGGCCCCGCGCCGCCGACGACGTCCGCCGCCAGATCAAGGGTTTCACCGCGACGGGAGCCGCCGCCCCCGGCGAGGCCATCGACTTCCACATCACCGTCGACCCGCCGCAGGAGTTCAGCGTCGACGTCTACCGGATCGGCCACTACGGCGGTGACGGCGCCTCCAAGATCACCACCAGCCCCCGGCTGTCCGGCATGGTCCAGCTCCCGCCGCTCACGGCCGACCGCACGGTCTCCTGCCACCACTGGTGGCTGTCCTGGCGGCTGCAGATCCCGACGTACTGGACCATCGGCGCGTACGTGGCCGTGCTCACCACCGCCGACGGCTACCGCTCCCACGTCCCCTTCACGGTCCGCGACAGCCACCCGGCCGACCTGCTCCTCCTGCTGCCGGACGTCACCTGGCAGGCGTACAACCTGTATCCGGAGGACGGCCGCACCGGCGCCAGCCTCTACCACGCCTGGGACGAGGAGGGCCGGCTGCTCGGCGAGGCGGACGCCGCGACGACCGTCTCCTTCGACCGCCCGTACGCCGGGGCCGGCCTCCCCCTGCACGTCGGCCACGCCTACGACTTCATCCGCTTCGCCGAGCGCTACGGCTACGACGTCGCCTACGCCGACGCCCGCGACCTGCACGCCGGCCGGGTCGACCCGGCCCGCTACCGGGGCCTGGTCTTCCCCGGCCACGACGAGTACTGGTCCGGCGCCATGCGCCGCACCGCGGAGCTGGCCCGCGACCGGGGCACGTCCCTGGTCTTCCTCTCCGCCAACACCATGTACTGGCAGGTGGAGCTGGCCCCCTCCCCGTCCGGTGCCCCCGACCGCCTGCTCACCTGCCGCAAGCGCAAGGGGCCCGGCCGCCCCGCGCTGTGGCGGGAGGTCGACCGCCCCGAGCAGCAGCTGCTCGGCATCCAGTACGCCGGCCGCGTCCCCGAACCGCACCCGTTGATCGTCCGCAACGCCGGGCACTGGCTCTGGGACGCCACCGGAGCGCACGAGGGCGACGAGATCGAGGACCTGGTGGCGGGCGAGGCGGACCGCTACTTCCCGCGCACCGCCCTGCCCGAGCACGACGAGCGGGTCCTGCTCGCCCACTCCCCGTACACCGACGCGGACGGCGTCCGGCGCCACCAGGAGACCTCGCTGTACCGGGCCCCTTCGGGCGCCTGGGTCTTCGCGTCCGGCACCTTCGCCTGGTCCCCGGCCCTGGACCGCCCCGGCCACGTGGACCCGCGTGTCCAGCGCGCCACCGCCAACCTCCTGGACCGCATCTGCAAACGCGGCTGACCGCGCCCCCCGCCGCCCCGCCCGCCGGCCTCCCCCCGACGTACGGGACAATCGACGTATTGGACAGAACCACGGGGAGGAACCATGTCCGGATTCGTTGAAAAGCCCGAGCCGCTCCAGGTTCCGGGCCTGGTGCATCTGCACACCGGAAAGGTGCGCGAGCTGTACCGGAACGAGGCGGGCGACCTCGTGATGGTCGCCAGCGACCGCATCTCCGCCTACGACTGGGTGCTGCCGACCGAGATCCCCGACAAGGGCCGGGTCCTCACCCAGCTCTCCCTGTGGTGGTTCGAGCAGCTCGCCGACCTGGCCCCCCACCACGTCCTGAGCACCGAGCCGCCCCCCGGCGCCCCCGCCGACTGGGAGGGCCGCGCCCTGGTCTGCAAGTCGCTGCGGATGGTCCCCGTGGAGTGCGTGGCCCGCGGCTACCTCACCGGCTCGGGCCTGGCGGAGTACGAGCAGACCCGCACCGTGTGCGGCCTCGCGCTGCCCGAGGGCCTCGTCGACGGCTCCGAGCTGCCCGCCCCGATCTTCACCCCGGCCACCAAGGCCGAGGTCGGCGAGCACGACGAGAACGTCTCCTACGAGGAGGTCGCCCGCCAGGTCGGCGCGGACACCGCGGCCGCCCTGCGCCAGGCCACCCTCGCCGTGTACTCCCGGGCCCGGGACATCGCCCGCGAGCGCGGCATCGTCCTCGCGGACACGAAGTTCGAGTTCGGCTTCGACGGGGACGGCCTGGTCCTCGCCGACGAGGTCCTCACCCCGGACTCGTCCCGGTTCTGGCCGGCCGACCGGTGGCAGCCGGGCCGCGCGCAGCCGTCGTACGACAAGCAGTTCGTGCGGGACTGGCTGACCTCGGCCGACTCCGGCTGGGACCGGAAGAGCGAGCAGCCCCCGCCGCCGCTGCCGCAGCAGGTGGTGGACGCCACCCGCGCCAAGTACGTGGAGGCCTACGAGCTGCTGACCGGCCAGAGCTGGTCGTAGCGGCCCCGCGCCCGCCGCGTTCGCGCGGCGGGCGCGGTCGCCGGACGCGCGGTCGCGACACGAAGAAGCCCCCGGCTGGAGCCGGGGGCTTCTCCCATGGAGCGAACGACGAGGTTCGAACTCGCGACCTCAACCTTGGCAAGGTTGCGCTCTACCAACTGAGCTACGTTCGCACTGCGCCGTGAGCGGGAGTCGTGGACCGAAGTCGCGGACTTCGCCGTGGCGCGACAGCCACTATACCCAACCCCGCTCCCGTGCGAGACGCACCGCCGCATGCCGGTTCTCGGCGCCGAGCTTCGTCGCGGCCGACGACAGGTAGTTCCGTACGGTCCCCTCGGCGAGCGCGGCGCGTTCGGCGATCTCCGCGACGGGCGCCCCGTCGGCGGCGTGCTCCAGCACCTCGGCCTCCCGGGCGGTCAGCGGCGAGTCCCCGGCGGAGATCGCGTCGGCGGCCAACTCGGGGTCGACGTAACGGTTTCCGGCGTGCACCGTGCGGATCAGCTCGGCCAGCCGCTGGGCGCTGACGGTCTTCGGGACGAACCCGCGCACCCCCGCCGCGAGCGCCCGCTTCAGGTGCCCGGGGCGCCCGTGGCTGGTCACGATCAGCACCTTGCAGGCGGGCAGCTCCGTCCGCAGCGATGTGGCGACCTTCACACCGTCGGCGCCGGGCATCTGGAGGTCCAGCACCGCGACGTCCGGGGCGTGCGCCCGCGCCATCGCCAGCGCCTCCGGCCCGGTGGCCGCCTCGGCGACGACGACCAGGTCGTCCTCCAGGGACAGCAGCGCCGCCAGCGCCCCGCGGATGAGGTGCTCGTCGTCGGCGAGCAGGACCCGCACCGTCGTCGTCACGACGCGACCCCCAGCGCGGTCCCGGCCGCCCCGGAAGGCAGCGGCACCTCGGCCGTGAGCCGGAACACGCCCCTGCCCGCGGCCCCCGCCTCCAGCGTGCCGTCCACCGCGGCGAGCCGCTCCCGCAGTCCGGCGAGCCCGGAACCGCCCGAGCCCTCCGGGAGACCGTCACCGGTCCCGTCCGCCACCCCGTCGTTCTCCACCGTCAGCACCACACGTCCCTCCGCCGTCCGCACCGTCACGGAGACCTTCTTCGCGTCCCCGTGCCGCAACACGTTCGTGGTCGCCTCCCGCACCACCCAGCCGAGCGCCGACTGCACCTCGCCGGGCAGACCGGCCGTCTCGCCGGTGACCTCCGAGGCGATGCCCGCCGCCGAGAGCACCCCGCGGGCTCCGGCCAGTTCGACCTCGAGGGCCGCCTCCCGGTAGCCGCGTACGACGTCCCGGACCTCGCGCTGCGACTCCTGCGCGATGCGCTGCACCTCGATCATCTGCTCCACCGCCTCCGGCCTGCCGCGCCGGGACAGCTGGACGGCCAGCTCGCTCTTGAGCGCGATCACCGCCAGGTTCCGCCCCATCACGTCGTGCAGGTCCCGGCCGAATCGGAGCCGCTCCTCGGCCACGGCGAGCCTGGCCCGGGTCTCCCTGGCCCCGTCGAGCGCGTACACGGCGTTGAGCAGCCAGACGGAGAACACGCAGGCGAAGGCGACGAAGGCGCTGCCCAGCAGCACCACGCACGCGGTGAAGAACCCGGCCCGCACCGGAGCGCCCAGCAGGACCACCAGCACCCCGGCCCCGGCCGCGAACCCGGTGACGAGCGCGACCGTCCGCCGCCGGCTGCGCGCCCCGAGCGCGAGGACGCCGGCGCCGACGGTCACCACACCGCCGAAGGCCGTGCCCGCGACCGCTCCGACGTCGTCACCGTCCGGCCCGCGCTTGGCGACGAGGAGCGCCGCCACCGAGACCACCACGGTCAGGACGGCGAGCGCCCGCAGCAGCCGTACCGGCTTCGCCCGCAGGCCCAGCTCCCAGTCCAGCGCCCGGGAGGCGACCAGCATGAGCACGACGGCGTGCGCGCTCACCGCCAGGAAGAGCACGGCGGCGAGCCGCGCGTCGAGCCGTCCGAACGCGGACAGTCCCATCACGGCGATCTCCACGATGCCGTAGAGGTGGAACGACCAGCGCGTGTACGCCTCCACCTTCTCCGGTGTGCTCTTGAGCCGCCACCATCTGCCCGGCCTGCGCATCCGCCCGTCCGTCCCGCTCGCCGTGTACGCCTCTGACATCGCGTACGTCAGTGCCGTGGCTCCCAGCGGAACCACCGCCGTACAGCAAACACCGCGAGCACGGTCCAGGCCACCGCCGTCGCCACGGCGCCCAGCGCCTCGTACGCCGACAGGTCGCCGGTCCAGCCGCCGCGCACCAGGGTGATCACGGGCGTCAGCGGCAGCAGCTCGCACACGGAGGCCAGCGTGTCGGGGAGCAGGTCCAGCGGGAAGAACAGGCCGGAGCCGGCCATCGAGACGAACATGATCGGCAGCGGCGTCACCTGCGCGCTCTCACCGGTCCTGGTGAAGCTCGCGGTGGCCGCCGCGAGCGCGGCGCACAGCACCAGGCCCAGCAGCAGGCCGACGACGGCGAGATGGGGCGCCGACGGCGCGGACAGGTCCAGCAGGACCGCGCAGCCCACCGCGAGCAGCAGGGACTGCACGAGCCCGCCGAGGACGGCCGGCAGGGCGGAGCCGCCGAGGATCTCCACGTCCCGCAACTCGCCGGTGCGCAGCCGCTTGAGGACGAGTTCCTCGCGCCGGACGACGAAGACGCCGACGAGTGCCGAGTACACGGCGAACAGCAGGGAGAAGCCGACGGCGGCGGGCAGCACGAGGGTGCCGAGGGTCAGCCCGGCCCCGGCGAGGTCCATCTCCTTGGCGCCCGCCCGCACGCTGAACGGCAGCACGAACGGCACGAACAGCGAGGCGAAGACGGTGCCCTTGTTCCGTCCCAGCAGGATCAGTTCGGCGCGGGCGAGCGCGGCCATGCGGCTCGTCGGCGTGGTGGTCGCGGTCCGGGCGGCGCCGCGCTTCGCGCGGGCGGGTGTGTCCGTGGCGCTCATGCCGCGTGCTCCTTCTCGTTCGTGGTGCCGGCCGCCTGCGCGGACACCTCCTTGGCGATGCTCAGGAAGGCCTCCTCCAGGGACGCCGAGCGCACGTCCAGGCGGCGCAGTTCCACCCCGGCCTGCCCGGCCCACACCAGCAGGCCGGTCGCCGCGCGCTGCAGTTCCCGGGTGCGCAGCCGCACGATCCGGCCGTCGGTCTCGTGGTCGTCCACGCCCAGTCCGGTCAGCGGGGGCAGGTCGCCCACGAAGTAGCCCTCGGGCAGTTCGAAGGAGATCCGGGACGGCTGCGCGGCGGTCACCTCGGCCGGCGTTCCGGTGGCGGCGATCCGGCCCTCGTGCATGATCGCGAGCCGGTCCGCGAGGTGCTCGGCCTCCTCCAGGTAGTGCGTGGTCAGCAGCACCGTCGTACCGCCGTCGCGCAGCGCGCTCACCAACTCCCAGGTGTCCCGGCGGCCTTCGGCGTCCAGTCCGGTGCTGGGCTCGTCGAGGAAGAGCACCTCCGGGTCGCCGAGCAGGGCGAGCGCCAGGTCCAGGCGGCGGCGCTGTCCCCCGGACAGCTGCTTGACGCGGGTGCCGGTCTTGGCCCCGAGCCCGACCAGCGCCAGCACCTCGGCGGGCGGCCGGGCGCCGCTGACGCACCCCGCCCACATCCGTGCCGTCTCGGCGACGGTCAACTCGGAGGGAAAGCCGCCCTCCTGGAGCATGACCCCGGTGCGGGGGCGTACGGCGCCCCGCTCGGTGTACGGGTCGTGCCCGAGGACGCGCACCCGCCCGCCGGCCGGAGCGGCGAGCCCTTCCAGCAGCTCGACCGTCGACGTCTTGCCGGCGCCGTTGGTGCCGAGCAGTGCGAAGACCTCACCGCGGCGCACCGAGAAGTCGATCCCGCGCACGGCCTCGAACCCGCCCCCGTACACACGCCGAAGGCCGGTGACCTCAATCACGTGTTCGTGTCCGTTGGTTTGCATGTCTCGAGCATTCCGGCGCCCGGGACCGGGCGACAGTGCGGCCCGTCATCACCGGGCGTGACAAATGTCAGAGCGGATCCCCGAGGGGGTCGGCCGGACACACGAAAAGACCCCGGTCCTGGAGGACCGGGGTCTGATTCCCGAGCGGACGACGAGGCTCGAACTCGCGACCTCAACCTTGGCAAGGTTGCGCTCTACCAACTGAGCTACGTCCGCATGTGCTACCGACTGCGGACCTGAACAGAACGGTCCCGATCGGTGCGAGCACCAGCCTACCTGATCCAATCGGGTCATCGGTACGGCGATGCAGAGCGGGTGACAGGAATTGCACACTGCGCCTTCCCCCTGGAAGGGGGATGTTCTACTACTGAACTACACCCGCGTGTTCCGTGAGCTGGGCCTTTCGGCCTCGCCCCTCGGCGTGCTCCAGACTTTAGCTGATCACCCGGGGTGCCGCGCAAGTCGGTTGCCGCGAGGGGCGGCTGAGCGGCCGTCGGGCGCCCGTGCCGGACGCCCGTGCCGACGCCCGGGCTCACTGCGCCTCGGCGAACGCCTCGTACACCTTCTTCGGGATCCGGCCCCGCGCGGGCACGTCCATCCTGTTCGCCTGGGCCCAGGCGCGGACCGCCGCCGGGTCGGGGGCGACCTCCGTCTGCCGGTAGGCCTTGCCGGACCGGGAGCGCTTGCGGCCGGCCGAGACGTACGGCTCCAGGGCCTTGCGCAGTTTCCGGGCATTGGCTTCGTTCAGGTCGATCTCGTACATCCGGCCGTCGACTCCGAAGGCGACCGTCTCCGCCGCTCGGGAGCCGTCGATGTCGTCAAAGAGAGTGACCACGACACGCTGCGCCACGAATATCGGTCCCTTCGTGCGGCATCTCCGCGATGACGTGCCCGAACGTGCCAAGACGCCGCGATGATGCCGACTGTTCGCCTGTAATTGGGCAAAGTATCGGCTAATGACATTTCATTTGTACAGTGCCCGGCATTGCAATGGGAAGACCGACTAAATCTCTTGGCGTGTCCGTCCCGCAATAGATGTCGGTGCCGCTACCGGGATCTTTCCCGAAGCTTTTCGCCAGTGCCCCCTCCCGATGCCGAATCGTGACTGGGCTCACGTAGTTTCCTCCAAGGCTACGCGCGTAGAAATTTTGTACGGGTAGTCTGAAGGAACCTGCTCAGCACCACACACCGGGAGTGCCAGTGGCACGCGTCGTAGTCGACGTCATGCTCAAGCCGGAGATCCTCGACCCCCAGGGCCAGGCGGTGCAGCGCGCACTGCCGCGACTGGGTTTCGAAGGGATCTCGGACGTCCGCCAGGGAAAGCGATTCGAACTGGAAGTGGACGGGCCGGTCGACGACGCCGCCCTCGCCCGCATCCATGATCTTGCGGAATCCTTCCTCGCCAACACCGTGATCGAGGACTTCACCGTCAAGGTCGAGTCCGAAGACGCGGTCGCGGGGGCCGCGAAGTGACCGCTCGTATTGGCGTCGTCACTTTCCCCGGCAGCCTCGACGACCGCGACACGCAGCGCGCGATCCGCGTCGCCGGCGCCGAACCCGTCGCTCTCTGGCACAAGGACAAGGACCTCAAGCAGGTCGACGCCGTGGTGCTGTGCGGCGGATTCTCCTACGGCGATTACCTGCGGGCCGGCGCCATCGCGCGCTTCTCGCCGGTGATGGACACCCTCATCGACCAGGCCAGGGCCGGCCTCCCGGTGCTGGGCATCTGCAACGGCTTCCAGATCCTCACGGAGGCCCACCTGCTGCCCGGCGGCATGCTGGGCAACGACCACCTGCACTTCATCTGCCGCGACCAGAAGCTGCGGGTGGAGAACGCGGACACCTCCTGGACCAGCGACTACACCGCGGGCCAGGAGATCCACATCCCGCTGAAGAACATGGACGGCCGCTACGTCGCCGACCGGCGCACCCTGGACGAGCTGGAGGCCGAGGGGCGGGTGGCCTTCCGCTACCTGGACATGAACCCCAACGGCTCGCTCAACGACATCGCCGGCATCACCAACGCCGCCGGGAACGTCGTCGGCCTCATGCCGCACCCCGAGCACGCCGTCGAGCCGCTGATCGGTACGGGCCGTACCGACGGCCTGCCGTTCTTCACCTCGATCCTCAAGAAGCTGGTCAACGCATGAGCCGGACCCCTCTGGACACGGTCGAGCACGCGGCCGCGACCCCCGACGTCGAGCTGCCCTGGGCCGAGCTGGGCCTGAAGAAGGACGAGTACGAGAGGGTCGTGGAGATCCTCGGCCGCCGCCCCACCGGCGCGGAGCTGGCCATGTACTCCGTCATGTGGTCCGAGCACTGCTCGTACAAGAGCAGCAAGGTCCACCTGCGCCAGTTCGGCGAGAAGGCCCCCGAGTCCGACGCCATGCTCGTCGGCATCGGCGAGAACGCCGGTGTGGTCGACGTCGGCCAGGGCTACGCGGTCACCTTCAAGGTCGAGTCGCACAACCACCCCTCCTACGTGGAGCCCTACCAGGGCGCGGCCACGGGCGTCGGCGGCATCGTGCGCGACATCATCGCGATGGGCGCGCGTCCGGTCGCGGTCGTGGACCCGCTCCGCTTCGGTGCCGCGGACCACCCCGACACCAAGCGCGTCCTCCCGGGCGTCGTCGCCGGCATCGGCGGCTACGGCAACTGCCTGGGCCTGCCGAACATCGGCGGCGAGGTCGTCTTCGACGCCTGCTACCAGGGCAACCCGCTGGTCAACGCCGGTGCCATCGGCGTCATGCGGCACGAGGACATCCACCTCGCCAAGGCGTCCGGCGCGGGCAACAAGGTCATCCTGTACGGCGCCCGCACCGGCGGCGACGGCATCGGCGGCGCGTCGATCCTGGCCTCCGAGACCTTCGACGACGCCAAGCCGTCCAAGCGCCCCGCCGTGCAGGTCGGCGACCCGTTCCAGGAGAAGCTCCTCATCGAGTGCACCCTGGAGGCGTTCGCCGAGAAGCTGGTCGTCGGCATCCAGGACCTCGGTGCGGCGGGCCTGTCCTGCGCCACCTCCGAGCTGGCGTCGAACGGCTCCGGCGGCATGCGCGTCACCCTGGACGACGTCCCCCTGCGCGACTCGACCCTCTCGCCCGAGGAAATCCTCATGAGCGAGTCGCAGGAACGCATGTGCGCGGTCGTCGAGCCGGGCAAGGTCGAGCGCTTCCTGGAGATCTGCGAGAAGTGGGACGTCATCGCCACCGTCATCGGTGAGGTGACCGACGGCGACCGGCTGGAGATCTACTGGCACGGCGGCAAGATCGTCGACGTGGACCCGCGCACGGTCGCGCACGAGGGCCCGGTCTACGAGCGCCCCTACGCCCGACCCGAGTGGCAGGACGCCCTCCAGGCCGACGACGCGAACAAGCTGCCCAGGCCGCAGACGTCCGAGGAGCTCAAGGACCAGGTCCTGAAGCTGGTCGGCTCGCCCAACCAGGCCTCCAAGCAGTGGATCACCCAGCAGTACGACCACTTCGTGCAGGGCAACACGGTCCTCGCCCAGCCCGAGGACTCGGGCATGATCCGCGTGGACGAGGAGTCCGGCCTCGGCGTCGCCATCGCGACCGACGGCAACGGCCGCTACGCCAAGCTCGACCCGTACACGGGCGCGCAGCTGGCCCTGGCGGAGGCCTACCGCAACGTGGCGACGACCGGCGCGAAGCCGCTGGCCGTCTCCGACTGCCTGAACTTCGGCTCGCCGGAGGACCCGGCGGTCATGTGGCAGTTCTCCGAAGCCGTGCGCGGCCTGGCCGACGGCTGCCTCCAGCTCGGTACCCCGGTCACCGGCGGCAACGTCTCGCTCTACAACCAGACCGGTGAGGCCGCCATCCACCCGACCCCGGTGGTCGCGGTCCTCGGCGTCATCGACGACGTGGCCCGCCGCACGCCGGTCGCCTTCCAGGAGGACGGCCAGCTGCTGTACCTGCTGGGCGACACGCGGGAGGAGTTCGGTGGCTCGGCCTGGTCCCAGGTGGTCCACGACCACCTCGGCGGTCTGCCGCCCAAGGTCGACCTGGAGCGCGAGCGCCTGCTCGGCGAGATCCTGATCTCCGCGTCCCGCGACGGCATGATCGACTCCGCGCACGACCTGTCCGACGGCGGCCTGGTCCAGGCGGTCGTCGAGTCGGCGCTGCTCGGCGGCCGGGGCGCGCGTCTGGTCGTACCGGACGGGCTCGACGCCTTCACCTTCCTGTTCTCGGAGTCGGCGGGCCGCGCGGTCGTCGCCGTCCCGCGCTCGGAAGAGGTCCGTTTCAACGACATGTGCGGCGCCCGCGGCCTGCCCGTGACGCGCATCGGCGTGGTCGACGGGGACGCGGTCGAGGTCCAGGGCGAGTTCACGTTGTCCCTGACCGAGCTGCGCGAGACCCACGAGGCGACGATCCCGGGGCTGCTGGCGTAGCCGCCGGTCCGGGCAGTCCGAGGCCCCGTCCCGGTTGGTTCCGGGCGGGGCCTCGTCGTCTCAGCGCACGTAGTTCTTGAGGATCTCCGTGTCGAGTGTGATGCCGACGGGGTCGGGGAGGACCAGCGTCTCACCGAACTTCGTGACGCGGGCGTCCCGGTAGCCGCCGACCTGGCGGTCCGGGGAGCTGTGCACCGTGACGGTGCAGGAATCCCGGTCGATCAAGAGGTACACGGGAATACCCGCTTCGCCGTAGGCGGCCGGTTTCTCATGACGGTCCCGTCGGTCAGTGTCCGAGTCGTACGAGGTCACCTCGACGACCATGAGCGCGCCATCCGGATCCGCCCACTCCCCGTTTCCGGCGAAGTGGGCTTCGGGTGCGAGGATGGCGTCCGGTTTCGCCCTGCTCCGCCGGTACGCGTCGACGCGCAGGCCCTGGCCCTGCGCCAGGTCCAGGTCGGGCCGGCTCTGCATACAGCGCCGGGTCAGCCAAGACAAGATGGTGGTGTGGTCTCCGTCGGTCACTGCTTTGGTCCCGATCCGTCCGTCAATGAACTCCAACGTGACGGTCTCGGGAGCGGCGGAAGCGATCGTTTCGAACTCGTCCACCGACATCTGAGACGTGTGCTCGGCCATAACCGTCATGTTGCACCTCCTTCCAGGCGTGGACCAGCGTTTCCGAGACGGCGCCTTTCCGGGCCGCCTTCCGCGGCCAGACACACGTACGAGTGACCCTTGCACCGGATTACGTATCTACGTAATCTCGTACGTGTGGAACCACTGGAACAGCGCGTGGCCGACCTCGAGCGGCGCCTGGCCGTCCTGGAAGCCGCCGACCGGCCTGCCCCCGCTCCCGAGGAGGGCGACCTCTGGGCTCTGGAAGGCCTGAAGAAACAACTCGCCGCGTCGGAGGCCGCAGCCGGGGGAGTCCTCTTCACCGGTTCCGTGCGCCTGCCGGCCGGGGAGCGGTACGCCTGGCAGCACGGTGCGCTGACCGAGGGGCTGCTGGACGCCGACTGGGCCGAGTCCGCCGAGGTGTTCGCGGCCCTCGGGCATCCCGTGCGGCTGCGGCTGCTCCGCGAGGTCCTCGGCGGCCGGCGCACCGCGGCAGAGCTGGCCGAGCTGGACGGGATGGGCACGACCGGCCAGATCTACCACCACCTGCGCCAGCTCACCGGCGCCGGCTGGCTGCACACCACCGGCCGGGGCCGCCACGAGGTGCCGGCGGGGCGGGTCGTACCGCTGCTGGTGGCGCTGTCGATCGCGCGGAACTGACCGGGACCGCCGAGACGGCCGGGGCCGCCGAGGCGGCCGGGGCTGTCGGGACGCCGGATCGTCACGAGCAAGGGGGAACGAACGATGTCCGTACGCAAGCTCGCCATGACCGCCTTCCGGGTGCTGCAACTCGCCTTCCTGGCCCTGGTGGCCGTCGGCGTCCTCTTCGACCCGGGGTATCCCTGGTGGTGCGTCTTCCTGCCGCTGGTCCTCGCCTACGTCCTGGTCGCCGTGGTGAACCGGTGGGACGGCGGCGCCCCGGACGCCGCCGGCAAGGCCCGCGAGCCGGTCGAGGTCGCCCCGCCCGTCACCGGCCGCTGGTCCGCGCTGAACAGCCCGGCCGACCGCACCCCGAGCCACGGCGTCCACGCCTACGGCCAGACCTTCGCCATCGACCTCGTCGCCGAACCGGAGCCCGGCGCCCGCCCCGGCTTCCGCGCCCTGTGGCCCCTCGCCCGGCGCGGCCGCGACTTCCCGGCGTTCGGCGCCCCGGTCCTCGCGGTGGCCGACGCCCGGGTCGTACGGGCCGACGACGGCCAGCGCGACCACCTGAGCCGCACCTCCCTGCCCGCGCTGCTGTACCTGATGCTCGTCGAGGGCTCGGTGCGGGAGATGGCGGGCGTCCGCCGCATCGTCGGCAATCACCTGGTGCTGGACCTCGGCGGCGGCACGTACGCCCTGTACGCCCACGTCCAGCGCGGGTCGTTCACCGTCCGCGAGGGCGACCGGGTCCGCGCCGGACAGGTTCTCGCCCGCTGCGGCAACACCGGCAACTCCACCGAGCCGCACGTGCACTTCCAGCTGATGGACGGCCCCGACCCCGACACCGCCCGGGGCGTCCCCTTCACCTGGACCGGCCTCGGCGTCCCGCGCAACGGGGAGATCTTCGAGGCGCCCTCGCCGACCGCCTCGCCCGCATAGGCTCACCCCATGCCCCCGGCCAGGAAACGCCCCCGCGCCCACGACCTCGTCCGCACCCGCGCCGCCGTCCTCGCGCAGTTCGGCAACGTACGGTCGGCCGTCCGCACCCTCGGTCCCGAGCAGCTCGCGCTGCCCACCCGGCTCGGCGACTGGACCGTGCGGGACCTGGTCGCGCACGTCGGGATGGCGCTGACCGCCGTGGACCGGCTGCTCGACGAGCCCCAGCCGATGCGGCAGGACGGGCAGCTGACGGCCTGGCCGTCCGCCATCGCCGCCGACGCGGACGCCATCGCGCGGACCGCCCATCGGCTGGCCGTCGAACACCCCGACCTCGACGCCCACCTGGCCGAGGTCGAGCGGCGCTTCACCGAGCGGCTCGACACCCACCCCGGCGGCAGGCTGCTCCCCACCAACGCGGGCGCCCTGCCGCTGGCCGACTACGTCGTCACCCGCACCGTCGAGCTGATCGTGCACAGCGACGACCTGAACGCCGCCGTCCCCGGTCTGGACATCCCCTACGACCGGCAGGCCCTGGCCGCCGCGACCCGGCTGCTGGCCGACGCGCTCGCCGTGCGGGCACCCGGCGGCTCGACGGAGGTGCGGATCCCGCCGTACGCGGTCGTGCAGTGCGTCGAGGGCCCCCGGCACACCCGGGGCACCCCGCCCAACGTCGTCGAGACCGATCCGCTGACCTGGATCCGGCTCGCCTCCGGGCGGCTGGCCTGGAAGGACGCCCTGGACGGGGCGCAGGTCAGCGCGAGCGGGGAGCGGGCCGACCTGGGCGCCCTGCTGCCGCTGCTCGGCTGAGGGGGCAGTCGGACGAGGACCGGACGGAACCGGATCTTCCCCGTCTCCGTCGAATCGGCATGTACAGGCAGACGAAGCAGCGCACCAGGACCCTGACAGTGGCGGTCGTCGCCGTGCTCCTGCCGCTCGCCGCGGCCTGCGGCAGCGAGCACGCCGACGACGCCGGCAGCGACGCCGTGGGCGCGGGCGGACCGCGCATCACCGGCGTCCGGTGGAGCATCGACAGCGTCACCGTCGACGGCACCACCCACCGGGCACCGGCCGCGGCACACGTGCGGATCGATGAGCGCGGGGAGGCGGCGGGCAGCACCGGCTGCAACAGCTTCAGCGCCCGTGCCGACGTCGACGGCTCCGGCGGACGCGTCCGGCTCAGCGACGCCATGTTCACCGAGAAGGCCTGCGCCAAGACGCCCGCCGGCTTCGAGAAGTCCCTCGGCCGCGCCCTCACCACCGGCTCGCTCACCACGAGGAACGAGGGCGAGCGGCTCGTCCTCACCACCGCCGGCGGCGACATCGTCCGGCTGAGCAGGGCCGAGGACGCGTCCCTGTACGGGACCAGGTGGACCGTGGACGCCCCGGGCCGGAAGGGCGACAAGGGCAGCGCCCACCTCACCTTCGACCGGGACGCGAAGACCGTCTCGGGACGCCTGCCCTGCAACCGCGTCGAGGCCGGGGCCACCGTCAGCGACGGGCGTATCACCCTCGGCGCCCCGTCCACCACCCGAATGATGTGCGAAGGCTCACTCATGGACGCCGAGAAGCGGCTGCTGGGTCTCTTCGACGGCGCGGTCACGTACCGGATCGATCAGGAGACCCTCACGCTGACCAGCGAAGACGGCGCCACGGTCCGGGCCGTCGCCGACCGCTGATCCACACGTGAGCCCCTGTCCCCAATTCGGACCAGTGGTCGACCTCGCCTACACTCGGAGACGTGCCACGTGGTGACGGTCGACTCAATCACGATCTGCTTCCCGGCGAGAAGGGCCCCCAGGACGCTTGCGGCGTCTTCGGTGTCTGGGCTCCGGGCGAAGAGGTCGCAAAGCTCACGTACTTCGGGCTCTACGCCCTCCAGCATCGGGGCCAGGAATCCGCGGGAATCGCGGTCAGCAACGGCTCCCAGATCCTCGTCTTCAAGGACATGGGCCTGGTGTCCCAGGTCTTCGACGAGACCTCCCTCGGTTCGCTCCAGGGTCACATCGCGGTCGGTCACGCCCGCTACTCGACCACCGGTGCCTCCGTGTGGGAGAACGCCCAGCCGACGTTCCGTGCCACCGCGCAGGGCTCCATCGCGCTCGGGCACAACGGCAACCTCGTCAACACCGCCCAGCTCGCCGGACTGGTCGCCGACCTGCCCAAGCAGGACGGCCGCTCCACCCGGGTCGCGGCGACCAACGACACCGACCTGATCACCGCGCTGCTCGCGGGACAGGTCGACGAGGACGGCAAGCCGCTGACCGTCGAGGAGGCGGCCGGCAAGGTGCTGCCCCAGGTGCGCGGTGCCTTCTCCCTCGTCTTCATGGACGAGCACACCCTCTACGCCGCCCGTGACCCGCAGGGCATCCGCCCGCTGGTCCTCGGCCGTCTGGAGCGCGGCTGGGTGGTCGCCTCCGAGTCCGCCGCCCTCGACATCTGCGGGGCCAGCTTCGTCCGCGAGATCGAGCCGGGCGAGTTCGTCGCCATCGACGAGAACGGCCTGCGTACCTCGCGATTCGCAGAAGCGAAGCCCAAGGGCTGCGTCTTCGAGTACGTGTACCTGGCCCGCCCGGACACCGACATCGCCGGTCGGAACGTCTACCTCTCGCGGGTCGAGATGGGCCGCAAGCTGGCGAAGGAGGCCCCCGCGGAGGCCGACCTCGTCATAGCGACCCCGGAATCCGGCACCCCGGCCGCGATCGGGTACGCCGAGGCCTCCGGCATCCCCTTCGGCAACGGCCTGGTCAAGAACGCCTACGTCGGCCGGACCTTCATCCAGCCCTCGCAGACCATTCGCCAGCTGGGCATCCGCCTGAAGCTGAACCCGCTCAAGGAAGTCATCAAGGGCAAGCGGCTGGTCGTCGTCGACGACTCCATCGTCCGCGGCAACACCCAGCGGGCCCTGGTCCGCATGCTCCGCGAGGCCGGCGCCGCCGAGATCCACATCCGGATCTCGTCCCCGCCGGTGAAGTGGCCCTGCTTCTTCGGCATCGACTTCGCCACCCGCGCCGAGCTCATCGCCAACGGCATGAGCGTCGAGGAGATCGGCACCTCCATGGGCGCCGACTCCCTGGCGTACATCTCCATCGACGGCATGATCGAGGCGACCACCATCGCCAAGCCGAACCTGTGCCGCGCCTGCTTCGACGGCGAGTACCCGATGGAGCTCCCCGACCCCGAGCTGCTCGGCAAGCAGCTCCTGGAGACCGAGCTGGCCGCCGGGCCCGCCGGTACGGCCGCCGCCGACGCCATCCGTCGCCCGTAGCCGTCCCGTCCGCTCCCTGGCCCCACCGCCGTACGACACGAAGGTTCACATCGTCATGCCTGACACAACTGGTGCCAGCTACGCAGCCGCCGGAGTCGACATCGAGGCGGGCGACCGCGCCGTCGAGCTCATGAAGGAATGGGTCAAGAAGACGCGGCGCCCCGAGGTCCTCGGCGGCCTCGGCGGCTTCGCCGGCCTCTTCGACGCCTCCGCCCTCAAGAACTACGAGCGCCCGCTGCTCGCCTCCGCCACCGACGGTGTCGGCACGAAGGTCGACATCGCCCGGCAGCTCGGCGTGTACGACACCATCGGCCACGACCTGGTCGCGATGGTCATGGACGACATCGTGGTGTGCGGCGCCGAGCCGCTGTTCATGACCGACTACATCTGCGTCGGCAAGGTCCACCCCGAGCGGGTCGCCGCGATCGTCAAGGGCATCGCCGAAGGCTGTGTGCTGGCCGGATGCGCCCTGGTGGGCGGCGAGACGGCCGAGCACCCCGGCCTGCTGGGCCCGGACGACTTCGACGTCGCCGGCGCCGGTACGGGCGTCGTGGAGGCCGACCGGCTGCTCGGCCCGGATCGCATCCGTACGGGTGACGCGGTGATCGCCATGGCGTCCTCCGGGCTTCACTCGAACGGGTACTCGCTCGTCCGCCACGTCCTGCTGAACGAGGGCGGCCTGGCGCTCGACGCCCACCTGGACGGCCTCGGCCGCACCCTCGGCGAGGAGCTGCTGGAGCCGACCAAGATCTACTCCCTGGACTGCCTGGCCCTCATGCGCACCGCCGAGGTCCACGCCTTCAGCCACGTCACCGGCGGCGGCCTCGCGGCCAACCTGGCCCGGGTGATCCCCGACGGTCTGCACGCCGTGGTCGACCGCTCCACCTGGACCCCGGGCGCGATCTTCGACCTCGTCGGCCGGACCGGCGACGTCGAGCGCCTGGAGCTGGAGAGGACGCTGAACATGGGCGTGGGCATGATCGCAATCGTGCCCGAGGAGTCCACGGACGTGGCCCTGACCGCCCTCGCCGACCGCGGCGTGGACGCCTGGGTGGCCGGCGAGATCACGGACCGGGGGGACCGCGAGACGGGCGCGGCGATGGTCGGCGACTACGCCGCCTGAGCCGCCGCGGGCAGCACAGAACCCGGCCGGTGACAGACATCACCGACCGGGTTGGTGTTCAGTGCGAGGTCAAGCGCCGCGTCGCTGTTGGGACGAGGACTGGCCGTCCTCGTCCTCGTCGTCGTCCTCATAGAGGTCGGCGTACTTCGCGTACACGTCGTCCTCCTGCTCATCATCCTCGAATGGCCCGCCGTTAGGCGGTTGTGCATTCGACGGCGATGCGCCCAGCTCCTCGGCCAGGCGGGAGAGATCAGTCCCACCGCTGTTGTACTTCAGCTGGCGGGCGACCTTCGTCTGCTTGGCCTTGGCCCGGCCGCGCCCCATGGCTCGACCCCCTCAACGACGGGGCTCGACGGCCCCAGAGTCTTGACACGCGTTCATGGTCCGGAACGGGCTCTCCGTGGAGAGACCGGTCCGTAGGGCTTCCACGGTACCTGAGCCCACGCCCATACGGTACGTCGCCCGCAGCACGTGGCCTGCCCAGGACCGGCGAGGCGCCCCGTCCTCGCTGGTCAACCGCGATTTTAACCACCTTTCGGCGGTCGACCCGCCGGGATAAGTGAGAGTTCTCTCCAACTGCCCCCCGACGGGTACCCGTCAAACCCGCGCAGACCCTGCCGGGCCGGCGCCGTACGACCGCGGGATCACCGCCTGGTACGGGCCTCGGCCATCCGCTGCTCGGCGATCCGGTCGGCCGCGGCGGCCGGCGGAATGCCGTCCTCATTCGCACGTGCGAATATGGCCAGCGTGGTGTCGAAGATCTTCGCGGCCTTCGCCTTGCACCGGTCGAAGTCGAAGCCGTGCAGCTCGTCGGCGACCTGGATGACACCGCCGGCGTTCACCACGTAGTCGGGCGCGTAGAGGATCCCGCGGTCGGCGAGGTCCTTCTCCACGCCCGGGTGGGCGAGCTGGTTGTTGGCCGCGCCGCACACCACCCTGGCGGTCAGCACCGGCACCGTCTCGTCGTTGAGCGCCCCGCCGAGCGCGCAGGGCGCGTAGATGTCCAGGTTCTCCACCCGGATCAGCGCGTCGGTGTCGGCGACGGCGACCACCGAGGGGTGCCGCTCGGTGAGGGCCCGCACGACGTCCTTGCGCACGTCGGTCACCACCACGTGCGCGCCCTCGGCGAGCAGGTGCTCGACGAGGTGGTGGCCGACCTTGCCGACGCCCGCGATGCCGACGGTGCGGTCGCGCAGCGTCGGGTCCCCCCACAGGTGCTGGGCGGAGGCCCGCATGCCCTGGTAGACGCCGAAGGCGGTGAGCACGGAGGAGTCGCCGGCGCCGCCGTTCTCGGGGGAGCGCCCGGTGGTCCACTGGCATTCGCGGGCCACGACGTCCATGTCGGCCACGTAGGTGCCGACGTCGCAGGCGGTGACGTACCGGCCGCCGAGCGAGGCGACGAACCGGCCGTAGGCGAGGAGCAGTTCCTCGCTCTTGATCTGCTCCGGGTCGCCGATGATCACGGCCTTGCCGCCGCCGTGGTCGAGACCGGCCATGGCGTTCTTGTACGACATCCCGCGCGCGAGGTTCAGCGCGTCGGCGACGGCCTCCGCCTCACTCGCGTACGGGTAGAAGCGGGTGCCGCCGAGGGCGGGGCCCAGGTCGGTGGAGTGGAGGGCGATGACGGCCTTGAGGCCGCTGGCACGGTCCTGGCAGAGCACGACTTGCTCATGACCCCCCTGGTCCGAGTGGAACAGGGTGTGCAGTACATCAGCAGGTGCGCCGGTTACGTCGGTCACGGTGGTGACTCCTGTGTAGGTGCGGCGATGGGTGGCAGTCTCCGTGCGGGTGGCGGGGACTGTGGCACGAGATTAGAGCCTGGCGGTGCCCGCCCGCCGCACAGTGCTCAGGATCACCTCCGCACGGAGTACGGCCGTGGGACGATTCGCAGAGATTCTCGCGCGTTCGTGATCCGTTACGACGGATTTCCACAGGTTTTCGCGGCGGTGCGCGGGGGAGGGAGCAGGCGTGCCCAAGGTGTCCTCGGTGATCGTCCCGTACGCGGCGTACCTGCGCGTGTACGAGCCGCTGGTGGCCTTCCCCGACGAGGAGCGCGCCCACTGGACCCGCTACGCCCGCCGCACCGACCGGCCCTCGTACCAGGACGAGCTGCGCCGGTCCCTGGCCGACCTGCTGCCCACTCCACCCGTCGCGGTGCCGGTGCACGAGAGCGCGGACGCCTTCGTGACCGAGGTGGACGGCGTGGTCTGCGTGTGTCCCTGGCGGACCCGGCTGCGCGGCTGGCAGGCCCTCGGCGACGTGGCCGAGGACTTCCCCGAGCCGGTCCTGGACGCCCTGATCCCGCCGGTCGTACGGCGCCAGAGCGCGCAGGACTACGAGCGCTGGCTGGAACGCAATCCGGACGCCCGGCCCTGGATCCGCACGGCCACCTGGCAGGTGCCGATCAACTGGTTCGTGCTGGTCTCCGACGCGGAGCGGGAGTACGAGGAGGGTGGCGACGACGAGGGCGCCGCCGCGCCGGTGCTGCGCTACCGCACGCCCATGGTGCAGGCCCGCCGGCGGGTGGCGCGGGGGCTGCGGGCCCTGCGGGAGGCCGTGGACGAGGGTCCGCTCGTCGACGGCCTGGTGGATGTGGGGCGCTGGCTGGAGGAGTTCCACCCGCGGTCCCTGGTCGAGTTGGACTACGGCGGGCTGGTGCACGCGGTGCCGGCGGGCGAGTTGGCGGCGGACCACTCCGCGGCGGACGTGGCCGAGGGGATCGAGGCGCTGCGCCACGGCGACGGGGCCACCGCGGGGGCGGCCTACGGACGGCTGGTGAAGCGCTGGCGGGCGGTCCGGGACCGGCGGTCGGCGAACTGACGTTTGACGTACCGCCCGATGTGAGGTTTCGTCTTCCGCTCCGACACGTGTTCGGTGTGGGCTGATCTCCCGCCGACAAAGGACGTAGGTCCCGATCCGGGCGTATGCGTCAAGCGTGACGGACCGCACGTACATCACTCTTGCGCCGCTTCCCCCTCCTCGTGCCAAAATAGGACAAGGAGCCCGGGGAGGGCTCCTTCCGTCCTGCCGTGATGCACTGTGGGCGGAATCTCCGCATTGCACGCTTTGGGGGGTCTGATGACAGGTCTGGTGACCCCTGAGCGCCCTGTGACTGATCGTCACAGTGGCGTGACTGTCCGCTATGGCATGGTCCATCGGCTTCCGTCGCTGATGAACACCTGGGAGGGCAATTCCATCGGTTTGGCCGACGCGGCTGGACAGATGGTGTAGTTGTAGTGCCGAGGACAAGCCGTTCGTCCTATAACCGACTCGACTCGCGTCCGCCATTTCGGGCAACGCGGGTCAAGGTGCAGAATTTAGAGGAATGAACCGAGAAGGTTCGGTTCTCCCGAGGAGGCCGCTCATGACCGCTCGCACCCCTGATGCCGAGCCGCTGCTGACCCCGGCTGAGGTCGCCACCATGTTCCGCGTCGACCCCAAGACGGTCACGCGCTGGGCGAAGGCCGGCAAGCTCACGTCGATCCGCACGCTCGGCGGGCATCGCCGCTACCGCGAAGCCGAGGTCCGCGCTCTGCTCGCGGGCATTCCGCAGCAGCGCAGCGAGGCCTGAACAACCGAATAACCGGGCAGAACGGCAGGTCCCCCAACCTGCCGAGGCGCCCGGACGCAGCATCGTGCGACGCCCTCCCTGCCCCAACAGGGGTGCGTCGTTGATCGCGCTGGACTCCGCCGGGTCCAGCGCGATTTTTTTTTGTGTGCCCTCCCGTGCCGGCCGGTGGCCGCCCGGGCCGCTTCTGTGCGCGGGCTTGTCGGACTCTGGGGAGGGCTGTCGGATCGGCTGTGCGGGTACTGCGGGAGCTGGTGCAATTGCACATATTAAATTGACCAGTTGTAGGAGAGTCGTAAGGAGCACCGGTCCAAAAATTTATGCGGTGACACCCGTCACACGGTGCGCCGGTTGTTGGGCCGGGCGCCGGTGCGCTATTGGAGGCGTGGCCTCCACGAGGTCGGCGGGGCAAGGGCGTTGAGGGGCCCGGGGCTCACGCCGTGGAAGCGCTCTCGTCCTCGACGCCCTCTTGACGGCCGGCCGGGGACTGTGGCGCCGGCGAGTCCAGCGCCAGCCGCAACAGCCGGTGGCAGATGGGGCAGTGGCGCGTCAGGTGGCCGTACGACGACGCGGCCGACAGGTGCGCGCGGAGCAGGGCCCGCGTCTCGTGCCTGACCGATGCCGCCATACGCCACCTCCAGGGGCCGCACGAGGGTGGGGCCCTGTCTTTGGAGTACCGAGCGAATGTGACGCCGTCAAGGCCGCGAGAGGGCCGCTGAGAGCCGCTGAGGGCTTCTGGTGGCCGCTGGGCCTCCCGGGGCTCCTGGTGCCCTCCAGGGGCGGCCCGCGGCGAACGGAAGAAGCCCCGCACCGATCGCTCGGTGCGGGGCTTTCACTGCGGTCCTGACGGGATTTGAACCCGCGGCCTCCACCTTGACAGGGTGGCGAGCACTCCAAACTGCTCCACAGGACCAGGTTTCGCGGCGCTTCTGCTGCGTTGCGCTGCGAGAAGAGACTGTACAGGAGGGTGGGCCCCCGGTCGAACTCACCCTCCGTACCGGCTCGCTCACGGCTTCGTCACGGTGCCAGCGCGTCGATCGCCTTCACGATCCGCTTGTCGGAGACGGGGTACGCCGTGCCCAGCGCGTGCGCGAAATAGCTGACCCGGAGCTCCTCGATCATCCAGCGGACGTCCAGGACCTGCTGCGGCACCGGCCGGCCCTGCGGCATCTGCTCCAGCAACCAGGCGTACTCGTCGCGCATCTCGTGGACCTTCTCCATGCGGGAGGTGTCCCGCTGCACACCGGTCGGCATCTGCTGGAGCCGCCGGTCCGCGGCGACCAGATAGCGCATCAGGTCCGGCAGCCGCCTGATGCCCGCCTCGGTGACGAAGCCGGGCTTCACCAGCGCGTCCAGCTGCGTCCGCACGTCCTGGAGGTTCGCCAGCAGCGCGGGGCTGCGCACCGCCTTCAGGCGGCGTTCGCAGGCCTGCCAGGCCGCCAGCACCTGCTGCACCTGGCCCACGGTGCGCACCGTCGTGTCGACGATCTCCGCGCGGACCTTGTCGTAGAGCTTCCGGTACGACTCCTCGTCCCACGCCGGGCCGCCGAAGTCCGCGATCAGCTTGTCCGCCGCCGCCATGGCGCAGTCGTCGAACAGCGCCTGGATCGAGCCGTGCGGGTTCGCGGACAGGCCCAGCTTCTGCTGGTTGGTCAGCTTCTCGGACGCGAACTTCGCCGGATTGACCGGGATGTTGCGCAGGATCAGCCGGCGGGTGCCCTTCCACATCGCCTGCGCCTGCTCGGCCTCGGTGTCGAAGAGCCGGACGGAGACGGTGTTCGCCTTCGCCCCGTCGTCCACCAGTGCCGGATACGCCTTGACCGGCTGCCCGGCCCGGCGGGTCTCGAAGACCCGGGTCAGCGTGCCGATCGTCCAGTCCGTCAGACCGGAGCGCTCCAGCGACTCACCGCCGCTGCGCTCCGCGGTGGCCGCCGCGGCCTGCGAGAGCGCCTTGCGCGCCTTCGGGCGCAGCCGGAGCTTCAGCGCCTCCAGGTCCTTGTCCTCGGCCAGCTTGCGGCGGCGCTCGTCGACGATCCGGAACGTGATCTTCAGATGGTCGGGGACCTTCGCCCAGTCGAAGTCCTCGGCGTCGAACGGGACTCCCACCATGCGCTTCAGCTCCCGCGCCATGGTCACCGTCAGCGGCTCCTGGAGCGGCACGGCACGGTCGAGGAAGGCCTGGGCGAAGTTCGGTGCCGGCACGTAGTTGCGGCGCACCGGCTTGGGCAGGGAGCGGATCAGCTCCGTGACCACCTGCTCGCGCAGGCCCGGGATCTGCCAGTCGAAGCCCTCGTCCGTGACCTGGTTGAGCACCTGGAGCGGCACGTGGACGGTCACGCCGTCGGCGTCGGCCCCCGGCTCGAACTGGTACGTCACCCGGAACTTCAGCGGCCCCTGCCGCCAGGAGTCCGGATAGTCGTCCTTGGTGACCGCACCCGCCTTCTCGTTGATGAGCATCTCGCGCTCGAAGTCGAGGAAGTCGGGCTGCTCGTGCCGCTTGTGCTTCCACCACGAGTCGAAGTGCGCACCCGAGACGACGTGTTCGGGCACCCGCTGGTCGTAGAAGTCGTACAGCGTCTCGTCGTCGACCAGGATGTCCCGGCGCCGCGCGCGGTGCTCCAGCTCCTCGACCTCGGTCAGCAGCCTGCGGTTGTCCGCGAAGAACTTGTGGTGGGTGCGCCAGTCGCCCTCCACCAGGGCGTTGCGGATGAACAGCTCGCGGCTGACCTCGGGGTCGATCCGCCCGTAGTTCACCTTGCGCTGCGCCACGATCGGCACGCCGTACAGCGTGACCTTCTCGTACGCCATCACCGCCGCCTGGTCCTTCTCCCAGTGCGGCTCGCTGTAGGTGCGCTTGAGGAGGTGCCCGGCGAGCGGCTCGACCCACTCCGGTTCGATCTTCGCGTTGACGCGGGCCCACAGCCGGGAGGTCTCCACCAGCTCGGCGGACATCACGAACCGCGGCGGTTTCTTGAAGAGCGCAGAACCCGGGAAGATCGCGAACTTGGCGTTCCGGGCGCCCAGGTACTCGTTCTTCCCCGTGCTCCTGCCGCCCTCCGAGCCGGAGTCCTTGACGTCCTTCATGCCGACGTGGGAGAGCAGACCCGCGAGCAGCGACACGTGCACGCGGTCGTCGGGCGCGGCGTCGTCGGCGTCGTTGAGGTGGATCCCCATCTGCTTGGCGACCGTGCGCAGCTGCGTGTAGATGTCCTGCCACTCGCGGATGCGCAGGAAGTTGAGGTACTCCTGCTTGCACATCCGGCGGAAGGACGAGGAACCGCGCTCCTTCTGCTGCTCGCGCACATAGCGCCACAGGTTCAGGAACGCGAGGAAGTCGCTGGTCTCGTCCTTGAAGCGGGCGTGCTGCTGGTCGGCCTGCGCCTGCTTCTCCGCCGGGCGCTCCCGCGGATCCTGGATGGACAGGGCCGCCGCTATGACCATGACCTCGCGGACACAGCCGTTCTTGTCCGCCTCCAGCACCATCCGGGCCAGCCGCGGGTCGACGGGCAGCTGGGCGAGCTTGCGGCCGGTGTCGGTCAGTCGCTTGCGCGCGTCCTTCTGCGCCGGGTCGAGCGCGCCGAGCTCCTGGAGCAGCTGCACACCGTCGCGGATGTTGCGGTGGTCCGGGGGGTCGATGAAGGGGAACTTCTCGATGTCGCCGAGGCCGGCCGCGGTCATCTGCAGGATGACGGAGGCCAGGTTCGTCCGCAGGATCTCGGCGTCCGTGAACTCCGGGCGCGCCTCGAAGTCGTCCTCGGAGTACAGCCGGACGCAGATGCCGTCGGAGGTACGGCCGCAGCGGCCCTTGCGCTGGTTGGCGCTGGCCTGCGAGATCGGCTCGATGGGCAGCCGCTGCACCTTGGTGCGGTGGCTGTAGCGGGAGATGCGGGCGAAGCCGGGGTCGATGACGTACTTGATGCCGGGGACGGTGAGGGAGGTCTCGGCGACGTTGGTCGCGAGAACGATCCTGCGCCCGGTGTGCTGCTGGAACACCCGGTGCTGCTCGGCGTGCGACAGCCGCGCGTAGAGCGGCAGCACCTCGGTGAATTTGTACTTCTTCTTCTCCAGCGCGTCCGCCGTGTCCCGGATCTCCCGCTCGCCGGAGAGGAAGACGAGGATGTCGCCCTTGCCCTCGCCCATCAGCTCCTCGACGGCGTCGGTGATCGCCGTGATCTGGTCCCGGTCGGCGTCGTCGCCGTCCTCCTCCAGAAGCGGCCGGTACCGCACCTCGACGGGATACGTCCGCCCGCTGACCTCGACGATCGGAGCGTCGCCGAAGTGCCGGGAGAAGCGCTCGGGGTCGATGGTCGCCGAGGTGATGACGACCTTGAGGTCGGGGCGCTTGGGCAGCAGCTGGGCGAGGTAGCCCAGCAGGAAGTCGATGTTGAGGGACCGCTCGTGGGCCTCGTCGATGATGATCGTGTCGTAGGCGCGCAGCTCGCGGTCGGTCTGGATCTCGGCGAGCAGGATGCCGTCCGTCATCAGCTTGATGAAGGTGGACTGCGGGTTGACCTGGTCGGTGAAGCGGACCTTCCAGCCGACGGTCTCCCCGAGCGGGGTGTCCAGCTCGTCCGCGACCCGCTCGGCGACGGTGCGCGCGGCGATCCGGCGGGGCTGGGTGTGCCCGATCATGCCGCGGACGCCACGGCCCAGCTCGACACAGATCTTCGGGATCTGGGTGGTCTTGCCGGAGCCCGTCTCGCCGGCGACGATCACGACCTGGTGATCACGGATGGCCGCCGCGATCTCGTCCTTCTTCTGGCTGACCGGGAGCTGCTCGGGGTAGCTGACGGCCGGGACGCGTGCCCGGCGTTCACCGATGCGTTCTTCGGCCCTGGCCACCTCCGTCTCGATCTCGGCGAGGACGGCGGCGCGGGCCTCCGGCTTACGGATCTTCCGCGCACCCTCCAGCCTGCGGCCGAGCCGGTGCGCGTCGCGCAGCGACAGCTCGGTCAGCCGGGGGGCGAGGGTGCCGAGGGCGGGAGCAGGGTGCGTAGACATACGGGTTCCAGGATCGCATCCTCGGGAAAAACCTGGCGAACGATTTCCGCCCGGGCAACACAGAACCCCCGTCGATGATCTCGACGGGGGTTGTATGTGGCTGGGGCCGGGGTCGAACCGGCGACCTATCGCTTTTCAGGCGATCGCTCGTACCAACTGAGCTACCCAGCCGCGAGGTTTCACGTGAAACCTCAGCGGTCCTGACGGGATTTGAACCCGCGGCCTCCACCTTGACAGGGTGGCGAGCACTCCAAACTGCTCCACAGGACCAAGCTTCGTACGACAGTGTCGCACATGTACTGCGTGCCCCCAACGGGATTCGAACCCGTGCTACCGCCTTGAAAGGGCGGCGTCCTAGGCCGCTAGACGATGAGGGCTATCGGCCCGCCTGGGCGCTTCGCAGCGCGTCGGGGACGTGAGAAGCATATGGGATGGCGGGAGGTATCGCCAAAACGCTTTACGGAGTGCTGGGGGCGGGGCTGTCCGGGGCGGTGGGGGACGGGCTGCTCGTGGAGGGGGAGGGGGTCGCGCCCGGCTGGTTCTCCTTGGGCAGATGGCGGCTGACCTCGGCCGTGGTCAGGCCCAGGCCGCCCAGCTCGATCTCGTCCCAGGCCTGGAGGCGCCGGGAGTCCCGGTCGAAGTAGAGGATCGAGGCCTGGATGGGGTCGGGGTACCTGCCCTCGACCGCGCGCAGGCCGCTGCCGCCCGTGGACCCCTCGACGCGCAACCGGGTGCCGTACTTCATGACCTTCATGTCCTCGTGGTGGAGGTGCCCGGCCAGGACCAGCGGTACGTCGCCGTCGACCTCCCGAGCGGCCGACGGCTCGTGGGCGACGGCCACGTCCACGGGGGTGCCGGCCGCGCTCTGGTCGCGCAGGGCGGAGGCGAGCCGGGCGCCGGCCAGCTCCTGGGACGCCTCGGCGCCGTCCGCCTCGGAGCGGTCCGGGGTGTACTGCGGGTCGCCCATGCCGGCGAAGCGCAGGCCCGCGACGTTCCGGGCGTGACCGTCGTCCAGGACGTGCACGTTCTTCAGGTGCTTCAGGTACTCCTGGGTGCCCCGGGAGTCGTGGTTGCCGCGGACCCACACGTAGGGGGCGCCGAGATCCTCGATCGGGTCCAGGAAGCCGTTCTCCGCGGCCGTGCCGTGGTCCATCGTGTCGCCGGAGTCGACGATCACGTTCACCTTGTACTGCGTCACCAGCGAGGCGATGATCTTCCAGCTCGCCGGGTTCAGGTGGATGTCCGACACGTGCAGGACGCGGATCGTGGTCGGGTCGGGCTGGTAGGCGGGGAGGGTCGAGGTGACGTCGTAGAGCTTGGTCACGTTGGTCACCAGGCGGGCCAGTTCCTTCTGGTAGACGTCGAACTCGGTCACGATGCTGCGCGCGTTGCCGACGAGGGAGGGCGCGGAGGAGAGCAGGCCGGAGAACTTCGGTTCCAGTACGGAGTCCGGGTTCCAGGTGGCGTACGCGGTGCCGCCGGAGGCGACCAGGAGGGTGAGCGCGAGGCCCCCCGCGGCGAGGGCGCGCCGGGGACGGCGGTAGACGGCGAGGCCGAGGGCGGTGGCGCCGGTGACGACGGCCACGCAGGAGCGGACGGCGAGGTCGAGGGTGCCGTGCTCGACGTCCCGGGCGACCTCGTCCTGGAGGCCGGAGAGCCGTTCGGGGTGGTCGACGAGGGCCTGGGCGCGGTCCGGGTCGAGCTGGTCCACGTTCACGTCGAGGCGGACCGGGGCGACGTGGCTGTCGAGCCGGAGGGCGCCCAGCGGCGAGACGTTGATCTTCGTACCGCCGGCCAGCGACGGGCGCAGGGTCATCGTGGTGTCCATCGGGCCGACCGGCGCCCGGACGTTGCCGACGACCAGCAGGCCCAGCCAGGCGCCGAGCAGCACCACCGCGACGAGGCCGCCCGCCCGGATCCAGGGCCGGGGGCGGGCGGCGAGTTCCGGGGTCGCGGGGGCGTAGCAGTCGCGCCGGGCGCGGTAGCGGCGGGTGAGGGCGCGCGGGGCGGTGCGGATGGGGTTCATCACCTCGGCCAGGGCGTGCAGGGCTGCGGCGGGGACGCGGACCATTGGTCCCGTATGCCCAAGTCGCGGGGCGGATATGCGGGTCGTACTCCACGGTCGTACCCGACAATGGGCCTGTGCTGGAGATGACGCGCGAGGAGTTCGAGGAACTGGTCGCCGAGGCCCTGGACCGGATCCCGCCGGAGCTGACGCGGCTGATGGACAACGTCGCGGTGTTCGTGGAGGACGAACCGCCGGCGGACGATCCCGAGCTGCTCGGGCTCTACGAGGGGACGCCGCTGACGGAGCGCGGGGAGTGGTACGCGGGCGTGCTGCCGGACCGGATCACCATCTACCGGGGGCCGACGCTGCGGTTCTGCGCGTCGCGTGAGGACGTGGTCGCCGAGACGGAGGTGACGGTCGTTCACGAGATCGCCCACCACTTCGGGATCGACGACGCGCGGCTGCATTCCCTCGGGTACGGGTGACGCGCTCGGGTCCCGCTCCGGGTCCGGGGTGACGCTCCCGGGTCCCGCTTCGGGCTCGTGGTGACGCGCTCGGGTCAAAACGGCCGCGCGGGCGCGTGTCCTCTTGTGGGTGAAGGGAGTTGGGCACGGCGACTCCTGACCCCCGGAGGTGGCCGCCCGTGCGCCCCTTGTACGTACCCGTCCGTCTGGCCGCCACGGCCATGGCCGTCGTCGCCGCCGCCGGCTGCATGAGCGTCGGCGACGACGAGCCCGGCGGGGGCGTCGGGCCGTCGCACTCCGCCGGGGAACGGGGCGGCGAGGTGCCGGAAGGCGGCCCCGCGGTCTCCGGCGGGAACGCCGGGTACGACGCGGAGGCCGGCGACGGCAGGCGCGGCAAGGGGAGGAAGGCCGAGGGCGAGGACGAGGGCGACGGCAAGGGGAAGGGCGGGAAGGGCAAGGGCAAGGACGCGTCCGCCCCGGTCCCCCCGGCCGCGCACCCGACCGGGGACCGGCCGCCGAACGGCGGGAACCACGGGCCCGTGCCCACGTGGACGCCTCCGGCGGAGCCCACCCACCCGGCCGAGCCGGACCCGACGCCGACCCAGGAACCGCCCGCCTCCCCGACCCCGGAGCCGACGGTGGCCGAGCCCTCTTCGTCGGCGCACGAGCCGCCCGGCACCCAGCTCGAACAGCGGGAGCCGGCTCCGGCGGCGGGGGCTCCGGCGTAGGACGGCGTGGCGGGGTGGGCGGGGCGGACGCCGGTGCCGGTGCGGCCGGCTCGGACGGTCGGGTGGGCCGGTTGGGTCGGGTGGGCCGATCGGGGCGGCCGGGCCGGCTGGGGCGGGCGGCGGCGAGCCGCTGAGCTGGGCTTGTGCGGCCGGTTTGCCTTCGGGGGTGGAGGGTGCGTATGGTGGTAGATCGTTTGATCCCATTTGCCCGGCGCCACCGCAGAGCGCGCCGTGTGGCGCGTACTCTCCCCCAGCCGTGGTGGACCGCATCGAGGCGGTCGTATTGCGAATCGCGATTCACGGAGTTGACGGGCGCGTGCCGACGAGAGACTCCGGAAGGTTTCGCATTCGCATGTCCATGACCAGTACTGATCACGTCGTCGTGCCCGAGAACGCCGAAGGCGCCGAGGGTGCGCCGGAGGCCGTCGAGGCCGTCGAGGCCGCCGCGACCACCGAGGCCCCGGAAGCGGCCGAGGCTCCCGAGGTGACGTTCGCCGACCTCGGTCTCCCCGAGGGCGTCGTGCGCAAGCTCGCGCAGAACGGCGTGACCACCCCCTTCCCGATCCAGGCCGCGACCATCCCGGACGCGCTGGCGGGCAAGGACATCCTCGGCCGCGGCCGCACCGGCTCCGGCAAGACCCTCTCCTTCGGTCTGCCGACCCTGGCCACGCTGGCCGGCGGCCGCACCGAGAAGCACAAGCCCCGCGCCGTCATCCTCACCCCGACCCGCGAGCTGGCCATGCAGGTGGCCGACGCCCTCCAGCCCTACGGCGACGTCCTCGGCCTGAAGATGAAGGTCGTCTGCGGCGGTACCTCCATGGGCAACCAGATCTACGCCCTGGAGCGTGGCGTCGACATCCTCGTCGCCACCCCGGGCCGGCTGCGCGACATCATCAACCGCGGCGCCTGCTCCCTGGAGAACGTGGAGATCGCGGTCCTCGACGAGGCCGACCAGATGTCCGACCTGGGCTTCATGCCCGAGGTCACCGAGCTGCTCGACCAGGTTCCGCCGGGCGGCCAGCGGATGCTCTTCTCCGCGACCATGGAGAACGAGATCAAGACCCTCGTCGACCGGTACCTGAAGGACCCGGTCAGCCACGAGGTCGACGCGGCCCAGGGCGCGGTGACGACCATGTCGCACCACATCCTGGTCGTGAAGCCCAAGGACAAGGCGCCGGTCACCGCGGCCATCGCCTCCCGCAAGGGCCGCACCATCATCTTCGTCCGCACCCAGCTGGGCGCCGACCGCGTGGCCGAGCAGCTGCGCGACGCCGGCGCCAAGGCGGACGCGCTGCACGGCGGCATGACCCAGGGCGCCCGCACCCGCACGCTGGCCGACTTCAAGGACGGCTACGTCAACGTCCTGGTCGCCACCGACGTCGCCGCGCGCGGCATCCACGTCGACGGCATCGACCTGGTCCTGAACGTGGACCCGGCCGGTGACCACAAGGACTACCTGCACCGCGCCGGCCGCACCGCCCGCGCCGGCCGCACCGGCACGGTCGTCTCGCTCTCCCTGCCGCACCAGCGCCGCCAGATCTTCCGGCTGATGGAGGACGCGGGCGTCGACGCCACGCGCCACATCATCCAGGGCGGCGCCGCCTTCGACCCGGAGGTCGCCGAGATCACCGGCGCCCGGTCGATGACCGAGGTCCAGGCCGAGTCGGCGGGCAACGCGGCGCAGCAGGCCGAGCGCGAAGTCGGCCAGCTCACCAAGGAACTGGAGCGGGCCCAGCGCCGCGCCACCGAGCTGCGCGAGGAGGCGGACCGCCTGGTCGCCAGGGTCGCGCGGGAGCGCGGCGAGGACCCGGAGACGGTCCTGGCCGAGGTGGCCGCCGCCGCGACCGAGACCGAGGTCTCGCTGCCCGAGCAGCCCGGCGCGCGGGACGTGGAGAAGACGGAGCGCACCGGCGCCGCCGGCCGCGACCGCTTCGCCGACCGGGGCGAGCGTTCCTTCGACCGTCGCGACGACCGCGGTGACCGTGGCGGCTTCCGCCGTGACGACCGCGGTGACCGGGGCGACCGCGGCGGGCGTTCCTTCGACCGCCGTGACCGCGACGACCGCGGTGGCCGTTCCTTCGACCGTCGCGACGACCGCGGTGACCGTGGCGGCTTCCGTCGCGACGACCGGGGCGACCGCGGTGACCGTGGCGGCTTCCGCCGTGACGACCGCCGTGACGACCGCGGTGGCCGTTCCTTCGAGCGTCGGGACGACCGCGGCGGGCGTTCGTTCGAGCGTCGCGACGACCGTGGCGGCTTCCGCCGTGACGACCGCGGTGACCGCGGTGACCGTGGCGGGCGTTCGTTCGAGCGTCGGGACCGTGACGACCGCGGTGGCCGCTCCTTCGAGCGTCGCGACGACCGCGGCGGACACCGGGGCAGCGACCGTCCGTTCAACCGCGACCGCCAGGGCGACCGTCCCGGCTTCCGTTCCGGCGGGCACGAGCGCCCGTACGGCCGCCGCGACGACCACCGTGGTTCGTCCTTCGGCCGCCGTGACGACAAGCCGCGCTGGAAGCGCAACGGCTGACGCCTGAAGTCCTGAGAAGCGGGGGGGGGGGGGGGGGGGCCCCCCGGGCGGGCGCGGCGGGGCGCGGGGGGGGGGGGGGGGGGGGGGGGGGGGGGGGGGGGGGACCGGCGGCGCGGGCCCGGGGGGGGGGGGGGGGGGCCCGCCCCCCCCGCGCCCCCCCCCCCCCGGGGGGGGGGTT
>NZ_JBITFE010000004.1:0-645176 GCF_044455745.1 Streptomyces sp. NPDC051136
CACCCTCAGCCCACCCCGTACCATCCGCAGCCGCCGCAAACGACTTGCACCGACCATCCACCGCCAACCCCCGCTGCCGCGAGAACTCCACGAACATGCCTGGCGTGGCCATGACCGTCACGCCGCCGGCCAGCGCCATGCCGGACTCGTGGGCGCGCAGGGAACGCATGGCCGTGTGGAGCGCCACGAGCGACGAGGAGCAGGCCGTGTCGATGGTGAGGGCGGGTCCGGTCAGTCCGAGGTGGTAGGCGATGCGCCCGGAGATGACACTGGCCGTGGTGCCGGTCAGGACGTGCCCCTCCACGTCGGGGGAGGCCTCGTGCATCCGGGGTCCGTAGTCCGGGGCCATCGCGCCGATGAACACGCCGGTGCGCGTGGAGTGGAGGTCGCGCGGATCGAGCCTCGCCCGCTCGACGGCCTCCCAGGCGGTCTCCAGCAGCAGCCGCTGCTGCGGGTCCATGGCCAGTGCGTCCCGGGGCGAGATTCCGAAGAAGGCGGCGTCGAAGTCGCCCACCCCGCTCAGGAATCCGCCGTTGCGGGTGTAGGTGCGCCCGGAGCTTGCCGGGTCCGGGTCGTAGACGTCCTCGTCCCAGCCGCGGTCCGTGGGGAAGGGCGAGATGACGTCGCGTCCTTCGGCCACCAGCTGCCACAGGTCCTCCGGGGAGGTGACCCCTCCGGGGTACCGGCAGGCCATGCCGATGATGGCGATGGGTTCGTCCTGCCGGACCCGGCGGCGCGTCGGTGCCGTCCGGGCGGGGGCGTGTCTCGGCTCCCGGACGACTCCGTTGCGCAGGTCCTCCAGGTAGCCCGCCACCGCTTCGGGGGTGGGGTGGTCGTAGAGCAGCGTGGCGGGCAGGCGCAGACCGGTCGCCTCGGCGAGCCTCGCGGTCACGGCCATCGCCGCCTGCGAGTCGAAGCCGAGGTCCCTGAAGGACACGCCCTTCTCGCCGAGGCCTAGCTCCTCGTCGTCGAGGACTGCGGTGGCGTGCGCGAGGACGAGCCGTACCAGTTCCTTGCCTTCCTTGCCTTGCTTGCCGGCCGGCCGCGCTCCGGCCGCCGCGGAGGCGGGGGCCGTGTCCTGGGGCACCGGCGCGCCGTTGCCGGGGCGCGGCCTGCGCACCCCGGGGCCGGTGCGCGGGAAGGCGTAGGGCGGCAGGTCCACCCGGTGTGCGTCGCTGCCGTCGAAGGCGTGCCCCCAGTCGACGGCCACGCCCTTCACGTACGCCTCGGCCAGTGAGGCGGTCAGCCTGCGCCAGGAGGGCTCGGCGTCGCGCAGGGACCCGATGACGGCACAGGACCGGTCCATGTCCGCGGCGGTCCGCATCAGTTCGCCGGCCAGCACCGGGTGGGAGGAGATCTCCACGAAGACGGTGGGACCGTCGTCCAGTACGGCCCGGACGGCTTCCTGGAGGCTGTCCCCGGACGCCAGGTGGCAGGGTACGGAGCCGTCCACGGGTGACAGGTGCACGGGGTACCGGGGCACGGAGACGACGGAACGCACCGCGTCCCGCAGCGGGAGCGACCCCGCGACGCAGGCGGCGGCCTCGGCCCCGCCGGCCTCCGCCACGATCCGGTGCGGGACCACACCGTGGGAGCGCCACACCTCGGCGAGGCACACCGTGTGCGCGAAGCGCACGGCCCGCGCTGTCTCGGGTGAGCCGGCCGCCGAGAGTCCGCGGGCGCCCCGGACCACCTCGCCGAGGTCCCCGTCGGCGAACTCCGCCATGGCCTCGACGCATTCGGCCATCCGGGCGGCGAAGACGGGCGAAGCCTCGCACAGTTCGGCCGCCGACTCGGCGAGGCGGACGGTGTCGCTGCCGTCCCCGGCACCGGGGAAGACGAAGACGGTACGGATGCCGTCAGGTCCGGCGAGGGGTCCGGCGAAGGTGTGCCCGTCGGCCACGTCCCGCAGCGCGGCCAGCAGTTCCTCCCGGCTGCCGCCGAGGGCGACGGCGCGGTGCGCGAAGACGGTGCGTCCGGTCGCGAGGGACCAGCCGATGTCCTGGGGGCGCACGTCGGGGTCGTCCTCGGCCCGGGCGAGCAGGGCCGCCGCCTGGCGGCGCAGTGCCGCGGGGGTGTGTCCCGACAGCGGCCAGGGGATCACGGCCGGTGCGCCGCGGTCCACGGAGGCGTCCCGGTCGTGCGTGTCCCGGTCGAGGGACGGAGCCGCTCGGACGATGTGCCGGACGGACCGGTCGTCCGTGAGCGTGCCGGGGCCGGTGGCCGCCGCCGTGCCGTCCGGGCCGCCGTCGCCGGGCGTCTGCCCGGGGTGGCGCATGTCGAGCAGGGCCTTGAGCAGGTCGGTGATCCCGGCCGTGGGCCGGTCGCCCGCGCGCAGGGCGTCGGGACCGACGACTCCGTGGACACGGTCGCCGTCCGCCAGCGCGAGGCTCAGCGGCTTGAGCACGACGACGGCGGCGCCGGCACCGACGCTGTCGGGACCGTCGGAAGCGGAAGCGGAAGCACCGTCGGAAGCGGAAACGGATCCATCGTTGGAGGCGGAGGCGGAAGCACCGTCGGAGGCGGAGGCGACATCGCCGTCGGCGGGGCGGGGCGTGCCGTGCGGGTCGGGGGGCACGAGCGGCCCCGCCACCAGGGCGAGGGTGCTCTCGCCGCCGCGCAGGCTCTCGCAGGCCCGTTCGAGGGCGGCCGACGAGGAACCACGGCCGACGGTGAGGCTCGGGCCGGCGAGTCCCAGGACCCAGGAGATCCCGGCCGCGCTCGCGTCCTCCTGCGGCGCATCGACGAACACCCCGGCCGGGGCCCCGTACAGGGCGGCGGGGACGATGGCAGCGTTCTCCAGCGCCTCCCAGGCCAGTTCGAGCAGGAGTCGCCGGCGCGGGCCGAGGGCGTCGGCCTCGCGCGCGGTGAACCCGAAGAACTCCGCGTCGAACGGGCCGGCCTCGCCGCCGTCGGTGATGCGCGTGCCCTCCTCGGTGACGGCCCCGGGAGCGCCGGCGTTCACCAGGCGCCGGAAAGCCGTGAGATCGGTCGCGTTCGGTGCCCAGCACGACATACCGACGACTGCGATGCCGTCCACCTGGAATTCGCCGCCGAACGGTTCTTCAGACACTGACTTCTCCCACCGGAACGGTTCTCTCCGAACAATTTCTCCACACCGGTGGAAACCCTAATCAGGCACAACCATGCGCCGGTAACAATGTGTTCTGCCGCGCATGAGGAGCATCCTGTTACCCGCCCCTTCCCGGACCGCACGGACCGCCTGCGCCGTGCTTTTCCGAGCCGGGCCGACGGGCGCCGTACGGACGGGTCGTCCTTTCCGGTGACCTACGGGGCGTCCCACGAGGGGGCACGCCGGATCTCCACCACGGCGCACGACCAGGTGAACCCGGCTCCGATGCCCGCGAGGAGGCACCGTTGCCCCGGCTTGGCACTGCCCGACTCCGCGAGGTGGGCGAGGCCCGCGAACTGGTCGCCGGCGCCGAGGTGCCCCACCGTCCTGCCCCAGGACCAGGTGGTCGCGGCCGCGTCGATGCCCCACGGCCGCAGGAAGGTCTGGGAGAGGCGCCGGCGCCCGAAGTGCGGCAACACGAACCAGTCGATGTCGGACAGTTCGCATCCGGCGTCGTTGAGTGCCCGCTTGAGCACCTCCGACTGGCTCGCCTTCACGCGTGCGACGCTGTAGGAGACGCCCACCTTGTCGATGAAGGCCTGCTTGGTGGCCTCCAGGTCCATCGGCCGTCGGACTTCGAACGGCTCCGCCCCGAAGGGGTCGTCGCCCCGGTGCATCTCCTCCAGTTCCGGCTCGGAGACGGTGCACAGGCTGCGCAGTCGGGCGAAGCCCGGCCGGCGGGAGAGGACGAGCGCCGTACCCCCGTCGCCGTAGACGGTGCCCGGATCCCCGTGCCACCGGTCGAAGCCCGGCGCGCAGAACCGGTCGCCCGTGGTGAGCAGCGCCGAACTGGTGCGCAGACCGCCGTCGAGCATGCCGGCGGCCAGCTCCATGGCCGCCATGCCGCCGTTGGAGAGCTGACGCACCTCGATGGCGGGGCACCGGTTGCCCACCGCCTCACGCTGGATGTACGAGGCGGGGGCCCACAGGTCGTGTCCCTGGTAGTAGACGTCCGCGTGCAGGATCAGGTCGACGTCCAGGGGTACGGTCCCGGAGCGCCGCAGTGCCGTCCGAGCGGCCCGCGCCGCCATCTCCGGCGCCGGCACACCGTCCGAGACCGCGACGGAGGCCAGGTCCGTCTGCCGGGCGAGCCGTTCTTCGAAGTCACCGCGGTCCACGACGTCCGTGACCTTGACCCGCCCGGGTATGTGGACGCCGACTCCGGTGATGTACAGGTCCTCGAACCTCATCGGCCCATGTCTCCTTTCTGCTCCCGAAGGTCCTGGCACTCGGACCCCGACGTCCGCCGGTCCGCGACGTGGTGAGCGCGGACCGGCGGACGGCGGGGCCTCTCGCGCGCTGGGCCGGTGCGACGGGTCACGCCGTGCCGGCCGGTGCGTTCAGAGTGACAGGAAGACGTGTAATCAAGATGGAGGATGAATGGAGGAACATGCTCTGCGGCCGGTAATCGCACGGTAATCGAGGGCGGTTCCACAAAGGTGCCCGGACAGTGGACGTGCGACCTTAGCCTGACGGAATGGAACCTCAAGACCTGGAGATTCTCCGGCAGTTTGTCAAGGATGAACTCGACAGCGAAAGCCAGCAATTGGACACCCTGTCGGAAAAGCCTGCGCGACTGTACGAGGCCTTCGGCGCCACGGGGCTCGCCAACTGGTGGCTGCCCGAGGAGTCGGGCGGCCGCGGATTCTCCCTCGAGGACGGCGTCGAGATCGTCAACGAGCTCGCGTACGGGGACGCGGGTGTGGCCTTCGGCCTGCTCGTGTCGATCCTCGGCAGCAGCGTGGTCCAGCTCTACGGATCGGACGACCTCAAGGCCCGCTTCCTCGTCCCCATGGCGGCCGGCGGAGGCTTCTGCGCCGCCCTGGGCAGCGAACGCGAGGCGGGAAGCGAGCTGAACAGGATCGAGACGGTCGCCGCGCGGTCCGGGAGCGACCTCGTCCTGAACGGTGAGAAGTTCTTCGCCACCAACGCCGACTTCGCCGATTTCCTGCTCGTCGTCGCGAAGTCCGCCGACGACCCGGACGAGTACCTGGCGGTCGTGGTCCCGAGGGACGCGCCGGGGATCGAGATCGTCAAACGCTGGGACGTCATCGGACTGCGCGCCTCGCACACCTACGCGGTGCGGCTGGACGGCTGCCGGGTGCCCGCCGCCAACCGGCTGCCCGGCTCCGGGCTGCGGCTGCTGGAGACGGGGCTCAACGCCAGCCGTACCCTCATCGCGGCGACCGCGATCGGTATCGCCCGGCGGATCCGCGACCACTGCATGACGTACGCGAAGGGCAAGCGGTTCCGCGGGGGCACCCTGCTGGAGAGCCCGGTCCTGGCGCAGAAGCTCGGACAGATGGAGATGCAGATCGACGTCATGAAGAGCCACTGCCGCCGGGCCGCGCGCGAGTACGACGAGATCATGGCGGGACCGGACGCCGCCAAGGTGTTCTCCCGCAACGGAACACTGAAGTCGGCGCTGACCGCCAAGGTCTTCTGCGGCCAGGCGGGCTGGAGCATCGCGAGTGCCGGCTCCGAGATGTTCGGAGGCCTCGGGTACACGGCCGAGCTGCCGATCGGGAAGCTGCTCAGGGACATGCGGTACGTCTCCCTCGTCGAGGGCGGGGACGACGTGCTGCGTGAACTGCTGTTCAGCCGCTACGTGGTACCCGTGTCACGTCGCGCCTGAGAACCGACGCCCGGCAGGTGTCTCCTCGGCGCGGACACCTCGCACACCGCCGGCCCGGCGCGACGGGAACGTCGCGCCGGGTCGGCGGTGACGCATAGTCAGCAGTACCGTCCGTGGCCGATGGTGAGGGTGTCGGCGGCAGCGCTCTCGGCCTGTGCGTCGGTGTGCTCACCGGGGAGGTCGACGGCGAGGTCCACGCCGCCCGGGGGGTGCTCCGTGTTCGCGTCGAGGATCTCGCTGAGGAGGACCATGGCCGGGTTGGTGTTCATGTCGTGGTTCCTTTCGTCGGGAGACGCTCCCCGGCCCCGTCGGCCGCGCCGGCGGCCGGCGAAGCACTCGGACCGTCCTGCCGCGGCTCCGCGTCGGCCGTCCCCGGTGCCGGACTCGGCTCAGAGGACCTTTTCCATGCCGCCGTCGATGAGGTAGTCGGCCCCGGTGATGTAGGAGGCGGCCGACGACCCCAGGAAGGCGATCAGGTTGGCAACCTCCTGCGGCGTGCCCCACCGACCCGCGGTGATGTGGGCCATGGCCGGGAAGTCCCGCGCGAAGTCCTCGAAGGAGTCGACGCCCCACTCCTTGCTCAGCCGGGGCCCGTACTCGTCCCACAACGGCGTCCTGATCAGGCCGGGAGAGACGGTGTTCACCCGGATTCCCCGCTCGGCGAGGTCGTCCGCCAGCCCCTTGGACCACGCCCGCAGGGCCGCCTTCGAGGACGCGTAGAAGTACGGTCCCTGGCTCGGCCACCGGCCGACGCTGGAGGCGATGCTCACCACCGACTCCCTGAGCTGGGGCAGCAGCGCCCGGGTCACCCGGACCGCCGAGTTCAGGTTGAGGTCGAAGCCTCGCTGCCAGACCTCCTCGGTGAGCCCGTCGAGGCCCGTGATCGGCAGACCCGCCAGCCCGCCGACGCCGTTGACCAGGATGTCGACGCCCTCCGGGAACTCCTCGGCGGCCCGCTCGGCCAGCAGCCCGGCGCCCTCGACGGTGGTCAGGTCCCCTTCGAAGGTGAGGGCGCCGCTCTCCTTGAGCTCCGTGGACACCTCCACGTCCGCGCCCAGGACGCGGGCTCCCTCCGCCACCAGCGTGCGGACCACCGCGGCCCCGATGCCCCGGCCGGCCGCGGTCACCACGGCTGTCTTGCCTGCGTACCCGAGATCCATGGCTCACATTCCCCTATCGGTGTCTGAATCGCGTACTGCTCCGGGGCCGGCCGGAACCGGCAGCCGGGACAGCGTTTCGTGTACGCGCTCCTGGACCGCGGGGTCCAGCAGCGCGGTGGGCGGGTCGAGCAGTCCGAAGACCCGCAGACAGGCGAGGGCCAACGGCCCGTCGTAGGTGGCCGCGACCTGGGTCCGGCCGACGAGTTCCAGCACTTCCAGCGTCTGCGCCGTGCGTTCGCCCTGGACGCCGGGAAAGCTGAGGTCGCTGAGCACCGTCATGCCCCAGACCGGGTCGACGACCTGCTCGGTGAGCCGCCGGAAGTAGGCACCCGGCTCCGCCGCCTCCCCCTCCTCCGTCAGGTGGTCGCGGAGCGCCAGGGCCTGCATCGCGGCGAACGCCATGCCCTGCCCGTAACGGGGATTGAGACTGCACACGGCGTCGCCGAGCACCAGGAGCCCGCGCGGGAAGGAGCCCATCTGTTCGTAACGCCGCCGCAGGCCGGCCGGGAAGCGGTAGCGGCGCACCTCGGAGAGGGGCTCGGCGGCCTCCAGGACCCCGTGGATGTCGGGGGCGGCCAGGGACTTGGCGAAGGTGGTGAAGCCCTCGGCGTCGGTGGGCGGGTGGTCGCCGAGCACACCGTAGAGCGTCACGACGGCACGGTCGCCCTCCACCCGCTGGCAGGCGCCCCCGCGCGGCGAGTCGGGGGAGGCGACGATGTTGATGCAGACGTCCCCGGCGAAAGCCTCGGCGGGTGCCCGTACGACGCGGGTGGCGTACCCCACGTCGACCTTGAGCTTCTCCTCCGCTACCCGCCCGTAGCCCTGCTCCTCGAGCCGGGCCGGGGTGCGCGAGCCCCGCCCCGAGGCGTCCACGACGAGGTCGGCCGACAGCTTCCGGCTTCCGTCCAGCCCCAGCAGCACCCCGTCGACGGCGCTCCCGTCCCCGGAGAAGGAGAGACCGGCGACGTCCTGTCCGCCGACCACGGTCACCCGGGGCAGCGCCTCCACGCGGGCCCGCAGACGGCGTTCCCTGAAGGCGCGGGAGCTGATCACGGTGGAGAGCCCGGACTCGCTCCTGACCAGGGGACGGCCGGCGATCACCCAGCGGATGTCCCGGGCGATGTCCGCGGCGTGGGCGCCGCCGGCCACCATCTCCGCGCCGATCCCGGGGAACCATTCCTCCGCGAGTTGGTGCCCCCGGGCCAGGAAGTCGTGCGCGTGTCCGCTCTGCGGAACCCCGCGCCGGTGCTCGTCGGCGGGAGCGTCCCGTTCCACGACGGTCACCCGGCCGAAGACGTCGGCCAGCACCCGGGCGGCGAAGAGACCGGCGGGGCCGGCCCCCACCACGACCGCGTGGCCTTCTGCGCGAGATTTCATGGCGAGCGGCTCCTCGTAGTCGGTGCGCGGCCTTCCGCACTTCTTTTCGCAGCTGTCGGAAGAACGCAGCCAAAGTAGGCCACACCGCTCACAGCACGCCCATCGCGTGAGCACAATTCCCTACGCGTACCGAGTTACCGGCCCATTACCGCCCGCGGTTTCCCCACCGCCCGGGATTCCCTAGGCTCACGCGAACGTGGTGGCACCGCGGGGGCGGGCGGGTATCCGCTTCCCCACACCGGAGGAGAGATTATGGACTCGGCAGCGACGGAACCCCAGCTCACCGAACCGTATTTGACCACCGTGCTGTCGAATTCGGGCCTCGGCGTCGAGTACGTGAGGGGCGAAGGAAACACACTCTTCCATGTCGGCTCCGACGGCGAGGAAATAGCCGTCACCGACTACTGCGGCGGATACGCGTCGCTGATTCTGGGCCACAACAATCCGGAACTCACGGCTCATGCGAAGGCCGTTCTGGACTCCGGGATCCCGGTGTACGCCCAGTTCTCACGGCACTCGGCGGCCAATCGCCTGGCGGTGAAACTCAACGAGATCGTCGCCCGCGAGACGGGAGCCACCGAGCCCTACTTCGCGCACTTCGCCAGCACCGGTGCCGAGGCGATCGAAACGGCCGTCAAGCACGCGGAGTTCGACCGGGTGCTCAAGGCGTCGGCGCTGATGAGCGAGATCGAGGCGCATGTCGAGCAGGCCCGGACGGCGGCCCGGGAGGGCCGCCTGACGGTGGCCGACTCCGCCTGTGCCAGGGTGACGGCACAGGCGCCGCCGGCGAGCACCGCCGGAACGCCGCAGGAGGCCCTCGAACACCTGGTGGGCGCCGTGGTCCGCCACAACGGCGAAGTGGCGGACCGCCCGCCGGCGCTGCTGGCTCTGGAGGGGGCCTTCCACGGGAAGCTGATGGGCAGCGTCCAGCTCACCCACAACAGCGGCTTCCGTTCGGCCTTCGGCCGCCTCGGCGCCCAGGCGCACTTCGTCCCGGCGAACCAGCCGGACGTCCTCACCAAGACCGTGGACGGCATACGGGCGCAGGGGCGCGTCTGGGACGTGGTGGTCACGGACGGCGTCGCCGACGTCGTCGAGCGCGACTACCCCGTGTTCTGCGCGTTCCTGCTGGAGCCGATCCAGGGCGAGGGCGGCATCCGGGCGCTGGACCGCGACACGGCGGAGCACATCCAGCGTGTCAGTGCCGACGCGGACTGCCCGCTGCTGATCGACGAGATCCAGACGGGCCTCGGCCGCACCGGCGCCTTCCTCGCCTCGTCCCTGGTGGGGCTGCGCGGCGACTACTACGTGCTCTCCAAGAGCCTGGGCGGTGGCATCGCCAAGAGCTCGGTCGCCCTGGTGCACCAGAAGCGCTACCGGGGCGAGTTCGAGTTGGTGCACAGCTCGACCTTCGCCAAGGACGGCTTCTCCACGGCCGTGGCACTGAAGGTCCTGGAGCTGCTGGAGGCGGACGACGGCGCCGCGTACCGGCAGGTCGTGGAGCGCGGGGAGATGCTGCGCGCGACCCTCGACCGGGTGCGGGCCGACTACCCGGAGGTCGTCAAGGACACCCGCGGCAAGGGCCTGCTCCAAGGGCTGGAGTTCCACGACCAGTCCGGCTCCGCCGCCCCGACGATCAGCTCCGCCGCCCAGGGCGGATTCCTGGGCTACGTCGCCGCCGGGTACCTCTTGCAGGCGCACCGCGTCCGGGTCCTGCCGACGGCCAGCGCCCCGAACACGCTGCGGTTCGCGCCCTCCCTGCACCTGACACCCCAGGAGACCGAACATCTGGAAGCGGCGCTGCGCGACCTGTGCTCCATGTTCCGCGACCAGGACGAGCGGCGCCTGACGGGCTGACGGCCCGCCGTCCCCGCTCCCCACGGCACGCCGTCCGGTCCCCTTCCCGGGCGGCGTGCCGTCACCGTTGAACCGGTCGTGGGCGATGCCCAGTCCCCCGAGGCACTCGGAAGCGGTGGCATTTTCGTGACGTTCACGGCGTTCGAGGGCTGAACTCCCCAGCCCCGCAAGGACTTTCTCGGCTTCACCTCTTGACGGCGGCGTCGGCCCGGAGCACATTGGCCGCACTCTGAGAGCGCTCTCAAAACTCCCTCCGGGAGCGCGCTCGGGCGTTCCGCTTCCCACTCCCGCATCGAGAGGCGACCCCACATGAGACAGACATCCGGCAACCCGCCCAGACGCCGGCCGCTGCGCCGGGCGCTGGTGGCCGTCGTCGGCACGCTCGGCCTCGCCGCGGCGGCGACGACCGTCACGAGCCCGTCGGCGGGCGCGGCCGTGCCTCCTCCCCCGACCGGCTGGACGCAGGTCTTCGCCGACGACTTCGGCGGCGCGGCCGGTTCCGGCGTGAACACGTCCAACTGGCAGTACGACACCGGCACCTCGTACCCCGGCGGCCCCGCCAACTGGGGCACCGGCGAGATCGAGACGATGACGTCGTCCCCGGACAACGTCTCCCTGGACGGCAGCGGCAACCTCCGCATCACCCCGCGGCGCGACGGCGCCGGCAACTGGACGTCGGGCCGCATCGCGACCAGGCGCGCCGACTTCGAACCCCCGGCCGGCGGCAAACTGCGCGTGGAGGCCCGCATCCAGGTCCCGAACGTCACCGGGTCCGCGGCCAAGGGCTACTGGCCGGCGTTCTGGATGCTCGGCGCGCCCTACCGGGGCAACTACTGGAACTGGCCCGGCGTCGGCGAGATCGACATCATGGAGAACACCCAGGGCCTCAACACCGTCTGGTCCACGCTGCACTGCGGCACCTCGCCCGGCGGCCCCTGCAACGAGACCAGCGGCATCGGCGGCAACGCCCCGTGTCCCGGGACGACGTGCCAGGCCGGTTTCCACACCTACGGAGTGGAGTGGGACCGCTCGACGAGTGTCGAGGAGATCCGCTTCTCCGTCGACGGCAACAATTTCCACACCGTCCGCGAGAACCAGGTCGACGCGACGACGTGGGCGAACGCCACGAACCACGGCTACTTCATCATCCTGAACGTCGCGATGGGCGGCGGCTTCCCGGACGCCTTCGGCGGCGGCCCGGACGGCGGCACCCAGCCCGGCCACTCCATGCTCGTGGACTACGTCCAGGTGCTGTCGGCCGGTGGGAGCGGTACCACGCCGCCCCCGACGGGCGGTGACCGCGACGCGTACGGCACGGTCGAGGCCGAGTCGTACGACGCGCAGTCCGGCACGATGACCGAGGGCACCTCGGACTCGGGCGGCGGGAGCAACCTCGGCGCCCTCGCCAACGGCGACTGGGCGCAGTACAAGGGCGTCGACTTCGGTTCGGGCGGGGCGACGCAGTTCAAGGCCCGGGTGGCCAGCGGCGCGGCCGCCGGGGTCAGCGGACTGGTCGAGGTGCGCCTGGACAGCCGCGGCAACGCGCCGGTCGGCAGCTTCGCCGTGGGCAGCACGGGCGGCTGGCAGTCGTGGCGCACGATCCCGGCGAACATCGCGAAGGTGACGGGCACGCACGACGTGTACCTCACCTTCACCAGCGGCCAGCCCGCCGACTTCGTGAACGTGAACTGGTTCAGCTTCGGCCACTGAGCGGCGACCGCAGGAGGGCGGAGGGGCTCCACACACCGTGGGGCCCCTCCGTCGCGTCCGGACCCGGGTGCGAGTGCGGAGGCGCACGCGGATGCGGACGCGGGCCCGGTCCGCTCAGCGCAGCTCGGCCCGGAAGGCCGCCGGCGTCTGGTCGGTGTGCTGCTGGAAGAACTTGGAGAAGTTCGCCGCGTCCGGGAAGCCGACGGCCGCGCCCACCCGGCCGATCGGCATCTCGGTGTGGGCGAGCAGCCGCTTGGCCTCCAGGACCACGCGCTTGTCGATGAACCCCTTGGGCGTCTCGCCGGTCGCGGCGCGCACCGCGCGGACGAGGGTGCGGCGGGAGTAACCGAGCGCGTCGGCGTAGGCGCTGACGCTGTGATTGGTGGCGAACCCGCGCTCGACCGCGTCCCGGAAGAGGGTGAACGTGCTGTCGCCCGGCGCGTCCGCCCGCCCCTCCCGCGCCGCTCGGGCGGAACTCGCCGCGAGATGGGCCAGGCGCAGCAGGAACGCGGACAGCGTGTGGCGCAGTACGGCGGTGTGCAGGCTCAGCGGGAGTGTCGTCGCGTCCTCGTACTCGCGCCGCAACTGGTCGAGGGCCGCGGTGAGTCCGGCGAGCCGCGCCTCGTCGGGGCGGAGCAGGGGCGGCAGGTCGTACCGGTAGAGACCGGTGGCTTCCACCGTCGCGCGGGGCAGGAAGCCGGGCTGCATGGTGAGCACCGTTCCGCGGTACTCGCCCTCCGGCGCGAAGCGGTGGACCTGGCCGGGACGGATCCACAGCAGATCGCCGGCCGACGCCTCGTACTCGGCGAAGTCGATCATGTGCCGGACGGGGCCGCCGGTGAAGAGCATGACGACGTGGAAGTCGATGCGGTGCACGCGGTGCAGCGGGGCGTGCGCGTGCCAGGTGCGGCCGGCGCCCATGGGCCCGACCTGCATGCCGACGCCGAGGAGGCTGAGATCGACCGGAAAGGGGAACGTTCTGATCCCGTCGCCGCCGCCTTGGTTTCTTTCGTGCGCCATGTCCTTTTCGTACCGTCCCGCCCGTGCGCCCCCTGGCGGGGCGTGTCCCAGTTTCACCACAGGCTGGCACACCACGACCTTCACTCCCAAAAGTCAGACTTTTAAGTTTGAACGCGTCAGACCAGCTACTTCGCTCCGATCGAGGATTTCTTGAAGATGAGCACGCAGACAGTGGACAGCGCGGACCGCTTCGAATGGACCGAGGCCGACCGGCGTGCCGTCGACACCGCCCGGGTCCTGGCGGCCGACGCGGTGCAGAAGGTGGGCAACGGCCACCCGGGCACGGCGATGGCCCTCGCCCCGGCGGCGTACACGATCTTTCAGAAGGTGATGCGTCACGACCCCGCCGACCCCGAGTGGACCGGCCGTGACCGCTTCGTCCTCTCGCCGGGCCACACCTCGCTGACCCTCTACACCCAGCTCTTCCTCGCCGGGTACGAGGTGGAGCTGGACGACCTCAAGGCCTTCCGCACACACGGTTCGAAGACGCCGGGCCACCCCGAGTACGGGCACACGGCGGGCGTCGAGACGACCACGGGGCCGCTGGGCCAGGGCGTGGCCAACGCGGTGGGCATGGCGATGGCCGCCCGCTACGAGCGCGGCCTGTTCGACCCCGATGCCGCCGAGGGCGAGTCCCCCTTCGACCACACCGTCTGGGCGATCGTCTCCGACGGCGACCTCCAGGAGGGCGTCTCCGCCGAGGCGTCGTCGCTCGCCGGTCACCAGAAGCTGGGCAATCTGGTCTTCCTCTACGACGACAACCACATCTCGATCGAGGGCGACACCGTGACCGCGTTCTCCGAGGACGTGCTGAAGCGCTACGAGGCCTACGGCTGGCACACGCAGCGCATCGAGCCCGCCGAGAGCGGTGACGTCGACGTGCACGCGCTGCACGCGGCGCTCACCGCGGCGAAGGCCGAGACCGGGCGCCCCTCCATCATCGCCATGCGCACGATCATCGCGTGGCCCGCCCCGAACGCGCGCAACACCGAGGCCTCGCACGGCTCCGCCCTCGGCGAGGAGGAGGTCGCCGCCACCAAGCGCCTCCTCGGCTTCGACCCGGAGCGGTCCTTCGAGGTGGCCGACGAGGTCCTCGCCCACACCCGCCGGGCCCTGGACCGCGGCGCCGAGGCGCACGCCGCGTGGGACAAGCGCGTCGCCGCCTGGCGCGACGCCGCCCCCGAGCGCGCGGCGCTCTTCGACCGCGTGGTCGCCGGCCGGCTGCCCGAGGGCTGGGAGGACGCCCTGCCGGTGTTCGAGACCGGCAAGGCGGTCGCCACCCGCGCCGCCTCCGGCAAGGTCCTCCAGGCCCTCGGCCCGGTGCTGCCCGAACTGTGGGGCGGCTCCGCCGACCTGGCCGGTTCCAACAACACCACCATCGACAAGAACAGCTCGTTCCTCCCCGAGGGCAACCCGCTCCCCGGCGCCGACCCGTACGGCCGCACCGTGCACTTCGGCATCCGCGAGTTCTCCATGGCCGCGGCGATGAACGGCATCGCGCTGCACGGCAACACACGGATCTACGGCGGCACCTTCCTGGTCTTCTCCGACTACATGCGCAACGCGGTGCGCATGTCCGCGCTGATGCAGCTGCCGGTGACGTACGTGTGGACGCACGACTCCGTCGGTCTGGGCGAGGACGGCCCGACCCACCAGCCGGTCGAGCACCTCGCGGCGCTGCGCGCCATCCCCGGACTGAACGTCGTCCGCCCGGCCGACGCCAACGAGACCGCGACCGTGTGGGCCGAGATCCTCCGGCGCCACTCCACCCACCCCGCGCCGCACGGCCTCGCCCTCACCCGGCAGGGCGTGCCGACCTACGCCCCGAACCCGGACGCGGCGCGCGGCGGGTACGTCCTCGCCGAGGCGTCCACCGGCACCCCCGACGTCGTCCTGATCGCCACCGGCTCCGAGGTCCGGCTCGCGGTGGCCGCGCGGGAGGCGCTGGAGGCGGAGGGCACCGCCACGCGGGTGGTGTCGATGCCGTCCGTCGAATGGTTCGAGGAGCAGCCCCCGGCATACCGCGAGAGCGTGCTGCCGCCCTCCGTGCGGGCCCGGGTGGCCGTGGAGGCCGGGATCGGCCTGACCTGGCACAAGTACGTCGGTGACGCGGGCCGCATCGTCTCCCTGGAGCACTTCGGCGCCTCCGCCGACGCCGAGACCCTGTTCACCGAGTTCGGCTTCACCGCCGAGCACGTGGCCGCCGCCGCCAGGGAGTCCCTGGCCGCCGCCCGCGGCTGAGCCCACCCCCCCTGCGAAGCAGAAAGAGAAGATGATCACTGTGACCGAAGCAACCGCGACAGCGGGAGCGCTGAAGCGCCTGGCCGACCAGGGCGTGTCCGTCTGGCTGGACGACCTGTCGCGGCGGCGGATCGAGTCCGGCAACCTCGCCGAGCTGATCAGGACGAAGAACGTCGTCGGCGTCACCACCAACCCGTCGATCTTCCAGGCCGCCATAGGCTCCGGAGAGGGCTACGAGGAGCAGCTCGCCGACCTCGCCACCCGGGCCGTCACCGTCGACGAGGCGGTCCGCATGATGACCACCGCCGACGTCCGCGCCGCCGCCGACGTGCTGCGCGAGGTGTACGACGCGACCGGCGGGCGGGACGGCCGGGTCTCCATCGAGGTCGACCCCCGCCTCGCCCACGACACCCGGGCCACCGTCGCCGAGGCCCGTCAGCTGGCCTGGCTGGTCGACCGCCCCAACGTGATGATCAAGATCCCGGCGACCGAGGCCGGTCTCCCGGCGATCACCGAGGTCGTCGGCGCCGGCATCAGCGTCAACGTCACCCTGATCTTCTCCCTGGAGCGCTACCGCGAGGTCATGGACGCCTACCTCGCCGGACTGGAGAAGGCCCGGGCGGCCGGCACCGACCTGTCCGGCATCCACTCGGTCGCGTCCTTCTTCGTCTCCCGCGTCGACAGCGAGATCGACAAGCGCCTGACGCTGCTGGGCACGGACGAGGCGCTCGCGCTGCGCGGAAAGGCTGCGCTGGCCAACGCGCGCCTGGCCTACGAGGCGTACGAGCAGGTCTTCGCGGGCGACCGCTTCACCGCCCTCGCGGGTGCGCGTGCCAACCCCCAGCGCCCCCTGTGGGCCTCCACCGGGGTGAAGGACCCGGCATTCCGGGACACCCTGTACGTGGAGGAGCTGGTCGCTCCCGGCACCGTGAACACGATGCCGGAGGCCACCCTGGACGCCACCGCCGATCACGGCGACGTCCGGGGTGACACGGTCACCGGCGGGTACGCGCAGGCCCGGGCGGACCTCGCGGCCGTGGAGCGGCTCGGCGTGCCGTACGACGAGGTGGTGGAGCAGTTGGAGCGAGAGGGCGTGGCGAAGTTCGAGGCGGCCTGGGACGACCTGCTCGCCGCCGTGACGAAGTCCCTCGACAGCAAGGGAGTTGACGGGGAATGAGCGAGGAGCTTCCCGCTACGGCGGTCCAGGAGACCAAGGCGACGAAGGAAGCCAAGGAAGCCCGGACGGCCCAGGAGGCGGCGGGACCGCCGCAGACCGAGGAGGCCGAGCGGTCCCGCGCCGCGGGAGCGGCGAAGGCGGCCGGGCCGGCGAAGGCCGCCCGGAGCGCGAAGAAGACCGGGACGGCCCGCGCCGCCAAGGGAGCGAAGGGCAAGGGCACCGACGGGAAGGGCGTCGAGCCGGTGGCACCGCTCGACTGGAGCAACCCGCTGCGCGATCCCCAGGACCGCCGCCTGCCCCGGATCGCGGGCCCCTCCGGGCTGGTCATCTTCGGCGTCACCGGTGACCTGTCCCGCCGCAAGCTGATGCCGGCCGTGTACGACCTGGCCAACCGCGGCCTGCTGCCGCCGGGCTTCTCGCTGGTCGGCTTCGCCCGCCGGGACTGGGCGGACCAGGACTTCGCCCAGGTGGTGCACGACGCGGTCAAGGAGCACGCGCGCACGCCGTTCCGCGAGGAGGTCTGGCAGCAGCTCTCCGAGGGCATGCGGTTCATCCCGGGCGACTTCGACGACGACAACGCGTTCGAGGAGCTGCGCAAGGCCGTGGAGGAGCTGGACTCCTCCCGCGGCACCAGCGGCAACTACGCCTTCTACCTCTCCGTGCCGCCGAAGTTCTTCCCGAAGGTCGTGCAGCAGCTCAAGAAGCACGGGCTGACCGACGCGCCGGACGGCTCCTGGCGGCGGGCGGTGATCGAGAAGCCGTTCGGACACGACCTGGACAGCGCCCGCGACCTGAACGCCCTGGTCCACGAGGTGTTCGACCCGGAGCAGGTCTTCCGGATCGACCACTACCTGGGCAAGGAGACGGTGCAGAACATCCTGGCGCTGCGCTTCGCCAACCAGATGTACGAGCCGATCTGGAACCGGTCCTACGTGGACCACGTGCAGATCACCATGGCCGAGGACATCGGCATCGGCGGCCGGGCCGGCTACTACGACGGCATCGGCGCGGCGCGCGACGTCATCCAGAACCACCTGCTCCAGCTGATGGCCCTGACCGCGATGGAGGAGCCCGCCTCGTTCGACGCGCCGTCGCTGCTCACCGAGAAGCTGAAGGTGCTGCGGGCCGTGCGGCTGCCGGAGGAGCTGGGCGAGCACACCGTGCGCGGACAGTACGCGGGCGGCTGGCAGGGCGGCGCGCAGGTGCCCGGATACCTGGAGGAGGAGGGCATCGACCCGGCCTCCACGACCGACACCTACGCGGCCATCAAGCTGGGCATCGACAACCGCCGCTGGGCCGGCGTCCCGTTCTACCTGCGCACCGGCAAGCGCCTGGGCCGTCGGGTCACCGAGATCGCGGTGGTCTTCCAGCGGGCCCCGCACTCCCCCTTCGACTCCACCGCGACGGAGGAGCTGGGCGAGAACGCGATCGTCATCCGCGTCCAGCCCGACGAGGGCATGACGGTGCGGTTCGGTTCCAAGGTGCCGGGCACGTCGATGGAGATCCGGGACGTGTCCATGGACTTCGCCTACGGCGAGTCGTTCACGGAGTCCAGCCCGGAGGCGTACGAACGGCTGATCCTGGACGTCCTTCTGGGTGACGCCAACCTCTTCCCGCGCCACCAGGAAGTGGAAGAGTCCTGGCGGATCCTCGACCCGATCGAGGAGTACTGGGCCTCGCACGACAAGCCCGCGCAGTACGCGTCGGGCGGCTGGGGCCCCCGGGAAGCGGACGAGATGCTCGCACGAGACGGACGGAGCTGGCGCAGGCCATGAGGATCGACCTGACCGACACCACGGCAAGCAAGATCAACAAGGCGCTGGTGCAGGGCCGCCGGGCCATCGGCACCCCGGCCGTGGGCATGGTGCTCACGCTGGTCATCGTCACGGACGAGGAGAACGCCTACGACGCGATCAAGGCGGCCGAGGAGGCCTCGCACGAGCACCCCTCGCGCACCCTGGTCGTCATCAAGCGCCACCCCCGCAACCTGCGCGACCGCACCCGCTCGCACCTCGACGCCGAGGTCCGGGTCGGCTCGGAGGCCGGCACCGGCGAGACCGTCGTCCTGCGCATGTACGGGGAGGTGTCCGAGCACGCCGACTCGGTGGTGCTGCCGCTGCTGCTGCCGGACGCGCCGGTCGTCGTGTGGTGGCCGGTGGAGGCGCCGGACAACCCCGCGAAGGACCCCCTGGGCGCCCTGGCCCAGCGCCGGATCACCGACCTCTACTCGGTCGAGCGGCCCATGGAGGTCCTCGAGCGCCGGGTCCGCGCCTACGCGCCCGGTGACACCGACCTCGCCTGGACCCGGCTGACGCTGTGGCGTTCCATGCTGGCCGCGGCCCTCGACCAGGCCCGGGTGCCGGTCACCTCGGCGGTCGTGGAGGCCGAGGCGGACAACCCGGCCGCCGAGCTGCTGGCCCGCTGGCTGGAGGCCCGGCTGGCCGTCCGGGTGCAGCGGGTGATCACCGACGGGCCGGTCGTCACCGCCGTCCGCCTCGGCACGGCGAACGGCGAGATCGTCATCGACCGTCCCGAGGGACCGCTCGCGACGATGACCCTGCCCGGGCAGCCCCCGCGCTCCCTCGCGCTGAAGGTGCGCGCCACCTCCGAACTCATCGCCGAGGAGCTCAGGCGCCTCGACGCGGACGAGATGTACGCCGTCGCGCTGCGCGGCGAGGCCGGCAAGGAGAACCCTGTTCATGTCTGACACCCCCAAGCTCGACCAGCGCCCGGAGTGGACCGCGCTCGCGGACCACAGCAAGGGGACGCTGCCCCACCCGGACCTGCGCGAGCTGTTCGCCCAGGACCCCGGGCGGGCGGAACGGTACGTCGTGCGCGTCGGCGACCTGCGCATCGACTACTCGAAGAACCTCGTCACCGACGAGACGCTGGCCCTGCTCCAGGAGCTGGCCGCCGCGACCGGTGTGTTCGGGCTGCGGGACGCGATGTTCCGCGGTGAGCGGATCAACATCACCGAGGACCGGGCGGTGCTGCACACCGCGCTGCGCGCTCCCCGGGACGCGGTGGTCGAGGTCGACGGGGAGAACGTCGTCCCCAAGGTGCACGCCGTCCTGGACAAGATGGCCGGCTTCGCCGACCGGGTCCGCGGCGGCGAGTGGACCGGCCACACCGGCAGGCGCATCAAGAACGTCGTCAACATCGGTATCGGCGGCTCCGACCTGGGCCCGGCGATGGCCTACGAGGCGCTGCGCGCGTTCACCGACCGCTCGCTCACCCTCCGCTTCGTCTCCAACGTGGACGGCGCCGACCTGCACGAGGCGGTCCGCGACCTGGACCCGGCCGAGACGCTGTTCGTCATCGCCTCCAAGACCTTCACCACCATCGAGACGATCACCAACGCCACCTCGGCGCGCTCGTGGCTGCTCGACGGTCTGGGAGGCGACGAGAAGGCGGTGGCCAAGCACTTCGTGGCGCTGTCGACCAACGCCGAGAAGGTCTCCGCATTCGGCATCGACACGGCGAACATGTTCGAGTTCTGGGACTGGGTCGGCGGGCGCTACTCCTTCGACTCGGCCATCGGCCTGTCCCTGATGATCGCCATCGGCCCGGACCGCTTCCGGGAGATGCTCGACGGCTTCCGCATCGTCGACGAGCACTTCCGCAACGCCGAGGCCCCCGTCAACGCCCCGCTGATCCTCGGCCTGCTGGGTATCTGGTACGGCGACTTCCTGGGTGCGCAGTCGCACGCGGTGCTGCCGTACTCGCACTACCTGTCGAAGTTCACCGCCTACCTCCAGCAGCTGGACATGGAGTCCAACGGCAAGTCCGTCGACCGCGACGGCAACCCGGTGCAGTGGCAGACCGGCCCGGTGGTCTGGGGCACGCCGGGCACCAACGGGCAGCACGCCTACTACCAGCTGATCCACCAGGGCACCAAGCTGATCCCGGCGGACTTCATCGGTTTCGCCCGGCCCGTGGCCGAGCTGAGCGACGGGCTGAAGGCCCAGCACGACCTGCTGATGGCCAACTTCTTCGCCCAGACCCAGGCCCTCGCCTTCGGCAAGACCCCCGACGAGGTACGCGCCGAGGGAGTGCCGGAGGACCTGGTCCCGCACAAGACGTTCCGCGGCAACCACCCCACCACGACGATCCTCGCCGCCGAGCTGACCCCCTCCGTCCTCGGCCAGCTGATCGCGCTGTACGAGCACAAGGTGTTCGTCCAGGGCGCGGTCTGGAACATCGACTCCTTCGACCAGTGGGGCGTCGAGCTCGGCAAGGTGCTCGCCAAGCGCGTCGAACCGGCCCTCACCGAGGGCGCAGACGTGCCCGGCCTCGATCCGTCCACGGCCGCGCTGGTGGCCGCCTACCGTGAACTGAAGGAAGTGCACTGACATGCAGATCGGTCTCGTTGGTCTCGGCAAGATGGGCGGCAACATGCGCGAGCGCCTGCGCAACGCCGGCCACACCGTCGTCGGTTACGACACCAATCCCGAGCGGGCCGACGTCGACAGCCTGGTCGAGCTGGTCGACCGGCTGGAGCGGCCGCGCGCGGTCTGGGTCATGGTCCCGGCCGGCGCCGCCACCCAGCACGTCATCGACCAGCTGGCGACGCTGCTCAAGCCCGGCGACACCGTCATCGACGGCGGCAACTCCCGTTGGACGGACGACGAGAAGCACGCCGAGGAACTGGGCAAGCGCGGCATCAACTTCGTCGACGCCGGCGTCTCGGGCGGCGTGTGGGGCCTGAAGAACGGCTACGCGCTGATGGTCGGCGGCGAGAAGGAGCACGTCGACGACCTCAAGCCGATCTTCGACGCCCTCAAGCCCGACGGCCCGTACGGCTACGTCCACGCGGGCAAGGTCGGCGCCGGGCACTTCTCCAAGATGGTCCACAACGGCATCGAGTACGCGATGATGCAGGCCTACGCCGAGGGCTGGGAGCTGCTGGAGAAGGTCGACTCCGTGGACAACGTCCGCGAGGTCTTCCGCTCCTGGCAGGAGGGCACCGTGATCCGCTCCTGGCTGCTCGACCTGGCGGTCAACGCCCTGGACGAGGACCACCACCTGGACAAGCTGCGCGGATACGCCGAGGACTCCGGCGAGGGCCGCTGGACGGTGGAGGCGGCCATCGACAACGCGGTGCCGCTGCCCGCGATCACGGCCTCCCTCTTCGCGCGGTTCGCGTCGCGCCAGGACGACTCGCCGCAGATGAAGATGATCGCCGCGCTGCGCAACCAGTTCGGCGGTCACGCGGTCGAATCCGCCAAGAAGTAGGCGGTCTCGAAAGCGCGTTGACGTGATCGGCCGGTTCGGGTCAGAGTCCCCCACTGATGGAGATCAACGACCTGACACCGGCCGAGACGCGCGTCTGGCGGGCGTTCGCCTCGGGCACCGCCGTGGACTTCCGGACCGCGGACGACGAGGACGCCGGCCATGGCGGCACCTGGGGACCCGAACGCACCGTGCGCGCGCGGGTGCTGCGGACCCTGCTCCTGAACGGCCCCCGGGAGGACGACGAGGTGGCCTCGCTCGCCCTGGCCGGGGCCCGCGTCACCGGACGGCTGGACCTGCAGTACGCGACGGTCGACCACCCCGTACGGCTGCGGCACTGCCACTTCGACGAGGCGCCCAGGTTCTACGGGGCCCGGCTGCGTGAGCTGAACCTGAGCGAGTCCGTACTGCCCGGGTTGGTCTCGCACGCGGTCCGGGTGGAGGGCGTGCTGCGGCTGACCCGAGCCCGGTTCGGCGGGACGGTACGGCTGGCGGGGGCCGAGGTCACCGGCAGCGTGTACCTGGAGGGCGCGCACATCGAGGCGCCGCCGGACACCGAGGGGCCGCTGCTCCAGCTGAACCAGGCGGTGCTGGGCGCCGACCTGTGGGCCCCGGGGCTGCGCGCGGGCGGCGAGGTCCGGCTGACCGGCGCCCGGGTGGCCGGCACCGTCAATCTCAGCGACGCGGTGCTGGACCGGCCGGGCGGCACCGCGCTGCACGCCGAGACGCTGGCCGCCGAGGCCGACGTGGTGCTGCGGCGCGCGGAGGTCAGGGGCCGTCTGGAGCTGCGCGGCGCGCGGATACCCGGCCGGCTGGACCTCTCGCACGCCCGGCTGGTCAACCCCGGGGACACCGCGCTGCGGGCCAGCAGTTGCGTGATCGGCGAGCTGTGGCTGCGGGAGGGCCCGGTGGTGCAGGGGGCGCTCAATCTGCGCCGCACCCAGATCGACGTGCTGTTCCTCCAGCCGGAGGTGGTGCCGGCCCGGGTCCAGCTCAACGACCTCGCCTACACCTCGCTCGTGCCGCACGAGCCCGCCGGGCGGCGGCTGCCGATGCTGGAGAAGGGGGACGGCTACCTCCCCTTCACCTACGAGCAGTTGACCGCCGCCTACCGGCGGATCGGTGACGACGACGCGGCCCGGCTGGTGCAGCTCGCCAAGCAGCGCCGGCGCCGGCGCACCCTGCCCTGGTACGGCCGGCTGTGGGGCCACCTGCAGGACGTCACGGTCGGGTACGGCTTCCGCCCACTGCGCGCGGGCGGCTGGCTGCTGTCGCTCCTGGCGGCCGGCTCGGTCGCGTACGGCCTGCACCACCCGCCGGCGCTCAAGCCGGCGGAAGCCCCCGGTTTCGACCCGGTCTTCTACACCCTCGACCTGCTGCTGCCGGTGATCTCCTTCGGCCAGGAGAACGCGTTCTCGCCCCGGGGCTGTTACCAGACCCTGTCCTACGTTCTGATCGTCACGGGCTGGATCCTGGCCACGACGGTGATCACCGGCCTGACCCGCACGGTCAGCCGCCAGTGAGCCGGCGCCGCGCGGATCAGGCCCGGACGGCGGCCGCGTCCAGGAGCGGGCCGAGTTCCCGGGCGACGGTCGTCAGGGCCCGTACGTCGCGTTCGGCCCGGGCGACGAGGATCGCTCCCTCGAGGGAGCTGATCATCAAGGTGGCCAGCGGTACGGACCTCTCCTCGGGCACGCCCATGCCGGTGAGTGCCTCCGCGACCGGCCGGCTCCAGGCGGCGAAGGCGTCGGCGGCCGCCTTCCGGGCCGTCTCGCAGCTGTCGGCGCAGTCGACCGTCGCCGCCGCCACGGGACAGCCCGCGGCGAAGCCCGCCTCCGCGTACTCGTCGGTCCACTGCCCGACCATCGCGGCGAACAGCCCGCCGGGCGTCGGACGTTCCATGCCGTGCAGGAACCGCGCGACCCTCTTGGCGGCGTACCGCCCCGCCCACTGGAGGGCCTCGGCGACGAGCTGTTCCTTGCCGCCCGGGAAGTAGTGCTGGAGCGAGCCCCGGGGAGCCCCGGCGTGGGCGGCGACGTCCCGCATGCCGGTGGCGTCGACGCCGTCCCGGCGGATGAGCTGGGCGGCGCTGAAGACCATCCGCTCGCGCGGCCCCCGTCCGGACGCTGCCATGACCGCTCCCTCACCCTGCCGTCGCTGCCGGACCGCCTTCTGCCGCGGCTGCCCACCGACTCCGCCCACCGACTCTATGACAGCCGTCATGACGCGGGCTACTATGACAACCGTCATAACCCCACTCCCGGCGCGTCCCGCCCACGGCCGCGCGTCACCCGGACGGACGGTGCGCCATGCGGCTCGTCGGCTTCATCGGTCTCGGCATCATGGGTCAGCCGATGGCACTGCGCCTGGCCCGCGCGGGCACCCCTCTCGTGGTGTTCAACCGCACCTCCGCCCGCGCCGCTCCCCTGCGCGCCGCCGGTGCGGAGGTGGGGGGCGACCCGTCCGAGGTCTTCGGCCGGGCGGACCCGGTGGTCCTCATGCTGGCCGACGGCCCGGCGGTCGACGCCGTGCTGGCCCGCGGCACCCCGGAGTTCGCCGCCCGGGTCGCCGGACACACGGTGGTCCACATGGGCACCACCTCGCCCGAGTACTCGCACGGCCTGGAGGCCGACATCCGGGCGGCGGGCGGGCGGTACGTGGAAGCCCCCGTGTCCGGTTCGCGGGTCCCGGCGGAGACGGGCGGTCTGGTGGGGATGCTGGCCGGCGAGGAGAGCGCGGTGGCCGGGGTCCGTCCGGTGCTGGACCCCCTGTGCCGGGAGACGTTCGTGTGCGGCGCGGTACCGAACGCGCTGCTGACCAAGCTGTCCGTGAACCTCTTCCTGATCACTTTGGTGACCGGCCTGAGCGAGGCGTTCCACTTCGCCGAGCGCCACGGGCTCGACCGCCGGCGGTTCCTCGACGTCCTGGACGCGGGCCCGATGGCCAGTGCCGTCTCCCGCATGAAGGCGCCCAAGCTGCTGACCGGCGACTTCACGGCACAGGCGGCGGCGTCGGACGTGCTGAAGAACAATCGCCTGATCGCCGAGGCGGCCCGCGCCGCAGGACTCGCCTCGCCCCTGCTCGACGCCGCCCGGGCCCTCTTCGAGGAGACGGTGTCGCTGGGGCACGGCGACGAGGACATGGTGGCGGTGCTCCGCGCTCTGGAGGCGCGCACCGCGGGACTCGGCCGCCTGCCGTGAGACGAGGGATCCGGTGAGTTCGACGGGGTCCGGTCCGGTGAGTTCCGAGGGGCCCGGTGTGTTCGAGGGGGTCTGCCGGGGGTATGCCGGACCCGTCCGACGAACGATCAAGGAGAGCGATGGCGATGCCACTCCTGCGGCAGGAGGCCGACGCGCGGGCGGCCGGGCTTGATCCCGAGGCGCTGGACCGGCTCGACCTGCACTTCGCCCGGCAGGTGGACGAGGGCCGGCTGCCCGGTTTCCTGGTCTCCGTCGCACGCGGCGGCCGGGTCGCCCATCTGACCGTCCACGGGCAACGGGACGTCGCGGCCGGCCTGCCGGTGACCGCCGACACGCTCTGGCGGATCTACTCCATGACCAAGCCGGTCACGTCCGTGGCCGTGCTGCTTCTGCTGGAGGAGGGCCGGCTGTCGCTGGAGGACCCCGTGGACCGGTACCTGCCGGCCTTCGCGGAGCCGCGGGTGTACGTCTCAGGGACCGGCGAGGACGTCGTCACCCGGCCCGCCGCCGGACCGGTCCGCATCCGCCACCTGATGACCCACACCGCGGGTCTGACGTTCGGCTTCTACCACTCACACCCGGTCGACGCGCTGTACCGGGCGGCCGGTGTGGAGTCGTCGGTGCGGCCGGGCGCGGACCTGGCCGAGACCGTGGACCTGTACGCGCGCCTGCCCCTTCAGTTCGAGCCGGGCACCGAGTGGAACTACTCGGTGGCCAGCAATGTGCTGGGGCGGCTCGTCGAGGTGGTGGCGGGGCAGCCGCTCGACGTGTTCTGCGCCGAGCGGATCTTCGGGCCGCTCGGTATGACCGACACCGGCTTCCACGTCACCGACGCGCAGGCGGACCGGCTGGCCGAGCTGTACGGGGAGACGGAGGACGGCGGCATCGCACCCGTCCCCGGGCTGCCGCTGCGGGGCCGGCCGCGCTTCCTGTCGGGCAGCGGCGGCCTGGTCTCGTCCGCGTACGACGTGCACCGCTTCGCGGAACTGCTGCGCCGCCGCGGCACCCTGGACGGCGTCCGGCTGCTCGCCCCGCAGACGGTGGACCTCATGACCCGCAACCACCTCCCCGGCGGCGCCGACCTCCGCGCCCTGGGCAGCCGTCCGGCGCACGACCGCCCGGGCAACGACGGCGTCGGCTTCGGCCTCGGCGTCTCCGTGGTGACCGACCCGAGCCGTACCCAGTCGCCCTCGGGGCTCGGCACGTACGGCTGGAGCGGAGTGGCGACGACCACCTTCTGGGTCGACCCGGGCCGTGATCTGACGGTGCAGTTCATGACCCAGGTGCGGCCGAGGTCCTCGCACGACGTGTATCCCGAGCTGAAGCGGCTGGTGCACGAGGCCGTCGCGGACTGATCCGGGGCGGCACGCACCGGGCCGTCACGGCGCGTCACGACGGTACGTGCGCCATGGCGTCCAGGTGGGGCAGGTGGTGGTCCAGGCGCTCCCGCTTGGTCCGCAGATAGGTGATGTTGGACGCGCACGGCGGTATCAGCAGCGGCACCTGCTCGGCGACCCGGATGCCGTGCCGCACCAACGCCTCCCGCTTGCGCGGGTTGTTGGACATCAGCCGCACGGACCGCACCCCGAGGTCGTCGAGGATGCGGGCGGCGACGCCGTAGTCGCGGGCGTCCACCGGCAGGCCGAGGGCGAGGTTGGCCTCCACCGTGTCCAGCCCTTCCGCCTGAAGCGCCATCGCCCGCAGCTTGGCGAGCAGCCCGATGCCGCGCCCCTCGTGACCGCGCAGATAGACCACGACGCCACTGCCCGCGTCGGCCACCTGCCGGAGCGCGGTGGCGAGTTGGGCGCCGCACTCGCAGTGCTGGGAGCCGAAGGCGTCGCCGGTGAGGCACTCGGAGTGGAGCCGGGTGAGCACGTCTTCGGCGCCCAGGTCGCCGTGCACGAGGGCCACCTGTTCGTCGCCGCGTTCGTGGTCGAGATAGCCGTACGCCCGGAATTTCCCGTACACGGTGGGCAGCGGTGTCACCACGATCCGCTCCACATCCGTGCGCTGCGCGGCCTTCTTGCCGAGTACACCGATTTTTTCTGTCATGATTCTCGCGTTCCTCAACAGAGTGCTCAGGGATTGCTCAACAGATTGCCCAACGAAAACGAAAGGCCGTGCGGAGATGGACGTTTCACTGGTGCCGGCGGACACGAGCGCGGACGTGCGCGAACGGGGCTCCGGAGTGCCGCGACAGATAGCGGTGCTGCCGGTCGGCAGTTACGAACAGCACGGTCCGCACCTGCCGCTGGCGACCGACACGCTCGTCGCGTGCGCCGTCGCCCGGGAGATCGGCGCGGCCTACCCGGTGCACCTGCTGCCACCGGTGACGATCGGCTGCTCGCACGAGCACGCCGACTGGCCCGGCACCGTCAGCATCTCCGCCGTGACCCTGTACGCGGTGGTGCGGGACATAGCGGAGTCCCTGCGCCGTTCGGGCGTCGAGGCCCTGGTCGTGGTCAACGGGCACGGCGGCAACTACGTCCTGGGCAACGTCGTCCAGGAGTCCTCGGCACGCGGTGAGCGGATGGCGCTGTTCCCGGCCGCCGAGGACTGGGAGACGGCGCGCCTGCGGGCGGGGGTGGTCACCTCGCTGCTCACCGACATGCACGCGGGGGAAATCGAGACCTCCATTCTGCTGCACACGCACCCCGAATTGGTCCGGCCCGGTCATGAGGCCGCCGATTTCGTCGCGGACGACCGACGTCATCTGCTCTCCCTCGGTATGTCCGCCTATACCGATTCCGGTGTCATCGGGCGGCCTTCACTGGGATCGGCGGAAAAGGGGAAGGAACTGCTGGCGAGCCTCGCGGATTCCTTCGGAGCGTATTTCGGACTGCTGACGGCGGATACGCCGGTGACGCGTGCCGCTGTTCCGGACGCCGCCCGCGACGGTGCCGGCTCCGGCTCGGCCGACGGGCGCGCGTAGCGCACGGTGCGGCGGCGGGCGACGAGGGCGACGGCGCCGGGCAGGCTCGCCACCAGGCTGAGCACGCCGTACACCACCGCGACGCCGAGTCCGGTGCCCGCGCCGAGCCCCGCCGCGCCGAACGCCCAGGCGGTGACGCCCTCCCGGGGGCCCCAGCCGCCGACGTTCAGCGGCAGCCCCATGGCGAGCAGGGCCAGCACCGCGAGCGGCAGGAGCACGGCGACGGACGCGCCGCTGCCGGCCACCCGGGCGGCGAGCACGAACATCGTGAGGTGTCCGGCGAGCACGACGGCGGAGGAGCCCGCGACGCCCGGCAGGTTCCGCCGGGACAGCAGCCCCTCCCGGGCCTCGGCGAGCGCCGACCGCAGGGCCCTCCCCCGGCGGGCGGGCGCCCGGTTCATGCGCAGGGCGAGGACGACGGCGAGCGCGCCGAGCAGGGCCAGGACCACGAGGGGGACGAGGTAGCGGACCTCGGCCCGCACCGGGGACGGCATCGCGAGCAGTACGGCGGCCCCGGCGCCGGTCAACACGGCCTGCCCGGCGACCCGTTCGAGGACGACGGCCCGCACACCGCGCCCGAGGTCCCCCGCGCTGTGCCCGTGCCGCACCGCGCGGTGCACGTCGCCGAGGACGCCGCCGGGGAGCGCGGCGTTGAGGAACAGGGCGCGGTAGTAGTCGGCGACGGCCGGTCCGAGCGGCAGGCGGATGCGCAGCCCCCGGGCCACCAGGGCCCAGCGCCAGGCGCTGAACACCGTGGTGACCAGCCCGATCCCCAGCGCCGTCAGCACGGTGGCCGCGTCGATCCGGTGCAGGCCGTCCAGGAGGGCGCCGGTCCCCAGCCGCCATACGAGCACGCCGAGGACGGCGGTGCCGACGGCGGTGCCCAGGTGGGTGCGCAGGGCGCTCACGAGGCTCCGCCCGTCGGCCGGCACAGGGCCAGCAGGTCGGTGTGGTGGACGACCACGCGCAACTCCCCGGCCGTGCAGGCCGCGAGGCGCTCCTCCAGGTACCGGGCGGCCCGCGCGCGCAGTTCCGGGCGCTGTTCGACGGCCGCACCGACCCAGCCCCGCAGCCACTGGGCGGTGAGTGCCGCCTCGTCCGGCCCGAGCCGCCAGGGGCTGGGATGCGCCAGGACGGTGGCGCCGTGCCCGGCGAACGCCTCGGCCGCCACGTCGACCGCGTCCGGACCGAGCATGCCGGTACGCCGCTGGTGGTCGTTGAACGCCTCGGTGATCTCGGCGTCCAGGGGGTGGGCGGGGGTCAGGTCCACGCGCCCGGCGACGGAGAGGCTCAGCAGCGCCGGGCAGCCGGCCGCGGCGCAGGCGGCGGCGAGCCGGCCGGCCTCCTCGGGGGTCAGGACGTCCAGCAGCGCGGACGCGGTCACCAGCGCGGCACCGGCCAGGGCGTCCGGGGTGAGGCGGGCGAGGTCCCCGCGCCGCGTCTCGACGGTGACGCGGCCGCCGTCGGCGGCGGTGCGCGGGGCGCCGGCGGCGGCGAAGTGCAGGAGGTAGGGGTCCCGGTCGTGCAGCACCCAGTGCTGTGGACCGTCGAGCAGCGGGGCGAGCCAGCGTCCCATCGACCCGGTGCCGCAGCCCACGTCGTGCACCACGAGCCCGCCGGCCCGCCGGGGCAGGTCGCTGAGCCTGATCCGCAACGGGTCGAGCAGGTCGTGCGCCCGCGCGGCGGCGTCGGCGCTCTCGCGCAGGCGCAGCCATTCGGGGGCGTAGCGCGCGGGGCCGTCGGCGTCGTCCGGTGCCGTCGCGCCTCGGAGACGGACGGTGTCCCGCTCCGGGGCGGGTCGTCGTCCCGCCGGACCCGCGCCGGGGACGACCGCGGTCACGGCATCGGTGGCTTCGGTGACTTCGGCGGTTCCGGCGGTTCCGGCGGCTCTGGTGACTTCGGCGGTTCCGGCGGTTCCGGCGGCTCTGGTGACTCCGGCGGCTCCGGTGGCTTGGGGCGCGTCCTGGGGGCCCGGTTGCGCCGGGATGACACGCGCGGCGGGCACGGCGGGCTTCCTCGTGCTCATGCCGCCCTCCTCGGTGCGTCCGGCAGCCGGTGCAGCACACCGGCCAGGCGCTGGGCCGTGCTCGCCCAGCCGTGCAGGGCGGCGCGGCGGCCCCGGGCGGCGGCCTTCAGCCGGCGGCGTACGTCGGCCTCGCCGAACCAGCCGCGCAGCTCCGCGGCGAGCGCGACGGGGTCCTCCGGCGGCACGAGGATGCCGGGCACCCCACCGTCGGGGGCGCGTCCCACCGCCTCCGGCAGGCCGCCGACGTCGGTCGCCAGCACGGGGATCCCGCGCGCGAGGGCCTCGGTCACCGCCATGCCGTACGTCTCGGCGTAGGAGGTGAGGACCATCAGGTCGGCGGTGGCGTAGGTGGCGTCCAGTTCGGCGCCGGCCCGCGGGCCGGTGAGCACCAGCCGCTCCTCCAGACCGTGCCGCGCGATCAGCGCCCGCAACCGGCCGACGTACTCGGGGTCCTGTCCGAGTCCGCCGACGCACACGCAGCTCCACGGCAGGTCGGCCACCGCCGCCAGGGCCTCCACCAGCCGGTGCTGGCCCTTGCGGGGGGTGACGGCGGCGACGCACACCAACCGGGAGACGCCGTCGGTGCCCGGTGCCAGGGGGGCGATGTCGGCGCCGGGGGCGGCGACGTGGACCCGGCCCGGGTCGAGTCCGTGGTGGGAGACGAGGCGGCGCACCGCCCAGTCGCTGGTGGCGACGACGGCCGGGACGGCGCGCAGGACCGCGCGTTCACGGGAATCCAGTTCGGCGGCTAGGGCGGGGTCGAGGCCGGTCTCGTCGCCCAGCGGGAGGTGGACGAGGACGGCCATGCGCAGCCGTTCGGACTCCGGGACGACGATCTCCGGCACCCCGCAGGCGACCAGGCCGTCGAGGAGGACGACGGCGTCGTCCGGCAACCGCCGCAGGACGCGGGCGAGTTCGGCGCGGGCGGTGTCGTCCGGCCGGGGCCAGTCGCCGGGCACCGGCAGGCCCCGCACCCGCCAGCCGAAGCCGGGCAGGTCGAGCCGGACGCGGCGGTCGTAGGCGTTGCCGCCGCTGGGCGCGGCCGGGTCGTCGACGCCGCCCGGCATGACGAAGTGCACGGAGCGCAGGGACATGGGGACGGTTCCACCGTTCCTCGTGACCGGCCCGGACGGCCGGGTCGCGGACACCGGGGTCGCGGACACCGAGGTCGCGGACGTCTGGGTCGCGGGATCCAAGGGCACGGACACCGAGGTCGCAGGATCCACGGGCGCGGGCGCCTGGATCGCGGACGCGTCGGCCGCGGACGCCTGGGCGGGAACGTAGGTGAGCCGGGTCCGACCGGCGGCGGCCGGGCCGGTCGTCGCGTCCACGGACGTCCCGGTCACAGCGCACGCTCGTAACTCGCCCAGGCGACGTGCGACTCGTGCAGCGTGACGGTGAGCCCGGCCAGCCCCTTGGCTCCCTCCCCCAGCGCCCCCTTGTGCACGCGCTCGGCGAGCCGGTCGGCGACGACCTTCGCCAGGAACTCGGTGGAGGTGTTGACGCCGGCGAAGTCGGGTTCGTTGTCGAGGTTGCGGTAGTTCAGCTCGGCGACGACCGCGCCCAGTTCACGGGTGGCCAGGCCGATGTCGACGACGATGTTGTCCTCGTCCAGCTGCTCGCGCCGGAAGGTGGCGTCCACCAGGAACGTCGCTCCGTGCAGGCGCTGCGCGGGGCCGAAGACGTCGCCGCGGAAGCTGTGGGCGACCATGATGTGATCGCGGACGGTGATGCTGAACAACGGGCGACCCTCCAGGTGTGGCACGTCTGGTCCCCCGCCTGTCGCTGCGCGGGGTGCCGTCTATTACGGCCCGATGCCCTCCCGTGTTCAGCGGGCCGTGCCTCTTTCCGCGAGGTCAGGCGGCGCCGCGGGGACCTGCGCCGGCGTCCTCCCCGTCGTAGCGGATCCGGTGGCACAGTGCGGGGAGCTGGCCGGAGGCCAACCGCGGCATCACCTCGGGCAGTTCGGCGAACGCGGACTCGCCGGTGACGAGGGCGTCGAGGGTGGGGTCGGCGAGGAGTTCGAGGGCGAGGGCGAGCCGGTCGGCGTAGCCGCGGGTGGCGGCGCGGGCCGGGGAGACGGTGCCGACCTGGCTGCCGCGCAGGGTCAGGCGCCGTGAGTGGAAGGCCTCGCCGAGCGGCAGGGCGACGCGCCGGTCGCCGTACCAGCTCAGTTCGACGACGGTGCCTTCGTGCCGCAGCAGTTCCAGTGACCGGGAGAGGCCCGCCTCCGTCGCGCTGGCGTGCACGACGAGGTCCCGTTCGCCGGCGGCGCCGGCCGGGGATGCGAACCCGACGCCGAGCGCCTCGGCCACCTTCGCGCGGGCCGGGTCGGCGTCGACCAGCTCGACGCGGACGCCCGGGAACCGGGCCAGCAGGGCGGCCACCGAGCAGCCGACCATGCCACCGCCGACCACGGTGACCCGGTCGCCGACCAGCGGCGCGGCGTCCCAGAGTGCGTTGACGGCGGTCTCGACGGTACCGGCGAGCACGGCCCGCCCCGTGGGGACCGAGGGCGGGACCGGCGTCACGGCGGCGGCGGGGACGACGTAGCGCGTCTGGTGCGGATAGAGGCAGAAGACGGTACGTCCGGCCAGACGCTCCGGTCCCTCCTCCACCACGCCGACGTTGAGGTACCCGTACTTCACCGGCCCGGGGAAGTCACCTTCCTGGAACGGCGCGCGCATGACGGCGTACTGGTTCTCCGGCACCCGGCCGCCGAGGACGAGGGTCTCGGTGCCCCGGCTCACCCCGCTGAAGAGGGTCCGCACGACCACGTCGTCCGGGCCCGGCTCCGGCAGTTCCACCTCGCGCAACGCGCCCCTGCCCGGTGCTTCGAGCCAGAACGCACGTGCCCTGCGTGTCATCGGAAGTCCTCCTGAACGATCGGGAAGCCACTCACGTACCGAGGGATGCACAAGCCGCGCACAAGGTAGCGGCGTTGATCGACTCTGTCACACGGCCGGAGGACGTTCGGTGGCCCTGAACAACCCGAACCACACGTACGCCGCGTACGCGTACGACTCGCGCGATGCGTACGGCTCGCGCGATGCGTGCGACCCGTACGACGCGAGGCCCGTTCAGCAGGAGACCGCGGCGGGTGCCGGAGTGCAGCTCGTGCTCCTGGCGCTGCTCGGCACCGCGATCGGCATGGGCACGGCGGGCTGGCTGACCGGCCTCGCGTTCGCCTTCGCCAGCTGGGCGGTCCTCTCCCGCGCCCTGCACCGCTCCCGGCTGCCGTCGTTCGGCCCGGCCAACCGGGTCACCCTCGGCCGGGCCACCCTGGTCGGCGGGGTCACCGCCCTGGTCGCGGACTCCTTCCGCAGCGCGCCGCCCGTCTCCCTCCTCGTCGGTCTGACGGCGGTGGCCCTGATCCTGGACGGCGTGGACGGCAAGGTCGCCCGCCGCACCGGCACCTCCACACCGCTGGGCGCGCGCTTCGACATGGAGGTCGACGCGTTTCTCATCCTGGTGCTCAGCGTGTACGTCGCGATGGACCTGGGCCCGTGGGTGCTGCTGATCGGCGGCATGCGGTACGTGTTCGTGGCGGCGGCCCGGGTGTGGCCCTGGCTGACCGTTCCTCTGCCACCGAGTACGGCCCGCAAGACCGTGGCCGCGCTGCAGGGCGTGCTGCTGCTCCTCGCGGGCGCGAACCTGCTGCCGCACGTGGCGAACGCGGCGGTGGTGGCCCTGGCGCTGGGCCTGCTGGTGTGGTCCTTCGGGCGGGACGTGGTGTGGCTGTGGCGTCGGTCGCGGGTGCCTGCCGCTCCCGGCGGGGTGGTGCGGGAGTTCGCGGACCGGTGACCCGCCTCACGCGGCTCCGCGCGACGTCCGGAGCGCACGCTCGAAGGGGAAGGAGCCGTGCGACGAGTGGTGCGGTGCGGCGGGTCAGTGCCCCCGCCGGGGCAGCACCGCCGCCGCCACCACCGGCACGGCGGCCAGCGCCAGCCACGGCGCGGCCACCGGCAGTCCGGTGTCCAGCAGCAGCCCGGTCGCGGAACTGCCGGCCAGCACGATCAGCCCGGACACCGAGGACAGCGCCCCCGTGTACAGCCCGAGCCGCCCCTCCTCCGCCAGGTCCGGCACCCAGGCGCGGGCGACGGGCGCGACCAGCATCTGCCCGAGGGTGAGCAGGACGACGAACCCGGCGGCGGGCAGCAGGCCGCCCGTCCCCGTCCACCCGGCGGGCCGGGCCAGGCCGACGAGTGCGAACCCGACGGCGATCAGCGTCAGCCCCGCCACCATCGAGCGGCGTGGCGCCAGCCGCTCCCCCGCCCACCGGGTCACCGGCAACTGGGCGCCCACCACCAGGAGCGAGGACAGGGCGAACAGCCAGGCCAGCGGCGCCTGCGAGCCGGCGGCCCGCTCCACCTCGGCGGGCAGGGCGAGGTAGAGCTGGTTGTAGGCGAGCAGATAGGCGCCGTAGGCACAGCACAGGGCGAGGAAGCGCCGGTTGCGCAGGAGGAGCCGCGCACCGCCCTTCACCCGGACCTGGACCCGGCCGGGAATGCGCTGCGGCAGCAGCCGGGCGTGCCCCGCGAGGACGAGTACGAAGACCCCCGCTCCGGCGAGGCACGCGGTACGGAAGTCGGCGGCGAGCAGCAGCGCGCCCAGCAGCGGTCCGACGAAGGCTCCGGCCTGTCCTGCGACGGTGAACAGCGCGAGCACCCGGGTCCGGTCGCCGCCCCCTGCCGCCTCCCACTCGACCGCCTGCCGGGCGACCTCGGACTCGACGGCCGGCGAGAACAGCGCGGCGGCGAAACCGATGAGGAGGACGGCGCCGATGACGGCCCAGGTTCGCTCGGCGAACGCGAGCCACCCGAACCCGGCGATCCGCAGCACGCACCCGGCGAGCACGACGGGCCGGATGCCGTACCGGTCGGCGAGGGCGCCGCCGACCACGAACAGCCCCTGCTGGCTGAAGGTCCGCAGCCCGAGCACGAACCCGACCAGCCACCCCGCCATGCCGACGGACTGCGCCAGGTGCTCGGAGAGGAAGGGCAGTACGGCGAAGAAGCCGATGTTGAAGGCGAGTTGGGTGAGGATGAGCAGGCGCAGCAGCGGGGACAGCGTGGACAGCCGCGCGGTGCGGCGACCGGATACCCGTACGGGCCGCCCGGGCCGCCCGGGCCGCCCGGACTCCTCGGTGGAGGTGGACGTCATGTCAGCGGGCTCCGGCCGGTTCCTTGTCCGTCGCCGGGACGGAACCGGCCGTGCGGTCCTCGTCGGCCCCGGCGCGGGTGGGCGAGGGACGTCGCCCGGACGGCCGGCGCAGCGCGCCCGCGGCGCTGACGGCCAGCGCGCCGAGCAGGGCCAGTACGGCGGCGGGGGCGAGGACGGACCACGGGGCGCGCTCGGCGTAGGGCTGGTTCTCGGCGAGGAGCAGCCCCCACTCGGGGGACGGCGGCTGGGCGCCGAGCCCGAGGAAGCCGAGCGAGGCGAGCGCGAGGGCGACGCCGGGCAGCCGCAGCAGGGCGTGCCGCAGGACCGGCGGCACCACGGCGGGCAGCAACTCGCGCCGCAGCAGGTGCACCGGCCCCGCGCCCAGCCCCTTGCTGGCGGTGATGTGCAGCGTGGCGCGCTCCTGCCGCAGCAGGGAGGAGGTGTGCGCGGCGAGCGGCGCCCAGGCGACGGCGCCCACGGCGAGCGCGGGAGTGGCCGCACCGCTCCCGGCGACGGCGGTGACGAGCAGCGCGACGAGTACGGGCGGTACGGCGTTGACGGTGTCGACGAGCGGCGCGGAGACCCGGGGCAGCAGCCCCAGCAGCACGCCCGCGAGCAGCGCGGCCGCGCTGATGGCGGCGGCGAGCAGCAGCGTGTCCAGCGCCCCGTGGCCGACGCGGGCGAGCAGGTCGCGCCCGAGGGCGTCGGTGCCGAAGGGGTGGCCGAGGGAGGGCGCCCGCAGTCGCTCGCCGGTGTCGAGGGCGAGCGGATCACGGGCCAGCCCGCACCCGATCACCGCGAGCAGCACGCCGCCGTAGAGCAGCGGGAGCAGTCCCCCTGCGGGTGGTGCGGGCCGGTGCAGCGAGGACAGGGCGCCGTCGCGCAGCGCGGGCCCGGTGAGCAGCCGGGCGGCGACGCGGGTGGCGCCGGCGGCGAGGGCGGCGAGCAGGACGAGGGCGAGGGTGCCGGCCTGGAGGACGGGAAGGTCTTGGGCGAGCGCGGCCTGGAGGGTGGTGCGTCCCAGCCCCGGGATGTCGAAGACCTGCTCGACGGCGACGGCCCCGCCGGTCAGCCCGACGACGAACAGCCCGAGGTTGGGCAGCAACGCGGGCACGCACCGTCGCAGGGCCTGGCGGGCGATGGTCCGTCCCGGCAGGCCACGCGCCGCGGCGGCCAGGGCCCAGGGCTCACCGAAGGCGCCGGGCAGCAGATCGTCGAGCAGCCGCCCGAGCACGGCTCCGGCGGGCAGCCCGAGGGCGAGGGCGGGAAGCACGGTCCACTGCGGCCCGTACCAGCCCAGCGCGGGCAGCCACCCCCACTGCACCCCGACGACGGTGGCGAGTACGGAGGCGACGAGGAACTCGGGCAGCGAGGCGAGCACCGCGGACACGCTCCCGCCGTCGCGCCGCCCGCCGAGCCGCCGCCGCGCCCCCCGCCGCAACGTGCGCAGGCAGATCAGACCGGCGGTGAGGACGGCGACGACCAGCGCGGCCCCCATCAGCAACAGCGAGGCACCGAGCGCCTGGAGCACGCCGGGCAGGACGTCGCCCCCGGAGATCCACGACTGCCCCGCGTCTCCGCGCACGAGTCCGCCCGACCAGTCGATGAGGACGTGCAGCGGCCCGCCGTCGATCCCGAGCTGCCGCCGGATGTCGGCGAGCACCTCGGGCGTCGGCTCCCGCTCGGCGGACCTGGCCTTGAGGACGGTGTACGCCGGGTCGGTGTGCGTGAGCCGGGGCAGCAGCCCGATCCCGCACACCAGCCCCACCGCGAGGACGATCCGCCACCCGGCGCCGGCCACCCGCTGCCCCATGGTTCAGCGCCGGGTGCCGGTGCCGACGAGGGTGCGCTCGTACGGGTCGAGGATCACGCCCTGCACGGAGTCGGCGACGCCGGTGATGATGCGCTGGTGGACGAGCGGTACGACGGCGTCGCTGCCGAGGATGCGCGCCTCGGCGGCCATGGCGGCGTCCTGTCGCTTCGCGGTGTCGGCGATCTTCTCGGCGTCGGCGACGGCGCGGTCCACGCCCTTGTCGCAGAGCTGGGCGATGTTGAAGCCGCCGTCGCAGGTGTAGTCGCTGGCGAGGACGGCGACGGGGTCCCCGGTGTCGAGGAGGGTGTTCCGGGCGAGCACGAACGCGTCGAACTTCCCGTCCAGCGCGTCACCTTCGAGCCGCGAGTACTCCCGCACGGTGAGCTTGACGGTGAACCCCGCCTTCTCCAACTGCTGCTTGACCACCTGGGCGACCTCGGGCAGCTCGGGCCGGTTGTCGTAGGTGGCGAGGGTGACGGTGTCACCCTTCCCGGGCTTCTCGGCCGCCGCCCGCCCGACGGGCGCCGTCCGCTTTCCCTCCGCCCAGGTGACGGCGGGCCCGTAGACACCGGCGCCGGGGTCGCCGTACCCCTCGTAGACGTCCTCGGCGAACACCGAGGTGTCGACGGCGGCACGGGCGGCGGCCCGCAGCCCGGCGTCCTCGAAGGGGCCGGAGGAGGCGTTGAACAGCAGGCTGGTGGTGCGGGTGGTGGCGGTGTCGCGCCGGGTCTTCTCGTCGAGCGACGCCGCCTGGGCGACCGGAACGGCCTCGGCGATGTCGAGTTCGCCGGTCCGCAGGGCGTTGGCGCGGGCGGTGCCGTCGGCGATGAAGCGGGCGTCGACACCGGCCGCCTGGGCACGGCCGCCCCAGTAGTCGTCGAACCGGTCGAGGGAGGCGGAGGTGGCGCCGTCGACCTTGGTCAGCTCGAAGGGTCCGGTGGCGTGACCGACGGGATCGACGCGGTCGCTCTTCCCGTACGCCTTCTCGGACAGGATCGCGAGGCTGGGACTCGACAGCCGCAACGGCAGTACGGGGTCGGGTGCGGTGGTGGTGACGCGGACCACCCGGTCTCCGCCCGCCTCGGCCTTGAGCGTGACACCGGCGAGCGCGGCGGGGGCGGGCTGTGCACCGGTGGCGTGGGTGAGGGACGCGGCGACCGCGGCGGGGGTCACCTCGCCGCCGTCCTGGAAGGTGGCGTCGCGGAGGGTGAACTCCCAGGTCTTGTCCCCGTCCCGGCGCCAGGACTCGGCGAGCGCGGGGGCGGCGGAGCCGTTGGCGTCCAGCGCGGTGAGCCCCTCGGTGACCCCGAGACGGCTGAGCAGGGTGGCGTCGGCGCCGTACAGGGACAGGTTCTCGGCGGGCGGGAAGGCGAGGGCGACGCGGAGACGGGCGCCGTCACCGTCGCTCCCGTCACCGGACGCGGAGTCGCCGCCGCCTCCGGACGCGAAGCAGCCGGCTATCAGCGGAACGAGCAGGAAGGGGGCGAGCAGCCGGGGGCGGAGGGAGCGCATGGTCCTCGGATCGATCGGTCGGGCGGGCGGTTCGAGCGGTTCGGTCAGGCAGACGCAGACAGGAGCCGGCGACGCACGAGGTGCGGCAGCACACCGGAACCCTACATGAAAATGATTTTCACGCTTACCTGTCCCCGCCCCGTCCGCCCGTCACCCCGTCCAGGGGGACCTCGAAGTGCACGATCCCCTGTCCGCCCCCCGCGTCCTCCCGCTCGTCGTGCACGACCTTGGCCAAGGACCGCCAGAACGGCTCGGCCCCGGTGACGGCGGGGTCGGTGTGCAGGTACACGGCCCGGTATCCCCCGTCGGCGACCGCGAACGCCAGCAACTCGTCGACAAGTCGACGCGCGAGCCCACGCCGCCGGTGCTCGGGCCGCACGTACACCCGTCGCAACTGCGCGGTCGTCCCGGAGGGGAACCGCTCGGCGACGTGCGCGGGGTTCGGAGGGCTCAGGGGCCCACGGGAGTCGAGCGCCCCGGTGGCGACGACCTCACCGTCCACGTCCACGGCGACCAGGAGGGTGTGCCGGACCGGCGCCAGATAGGCCCCGTCCGGGTCGACGATGTCACCGTGCCAGCGGGGGACGTAGCCCGTACCGAAGTCCCGGTAGACGGTGTCGAGCATGACGGCCCGGGCGGGGGCCACGTCGGCGGGGGTGGCGGTCCGGATGGTGTAGTCGGTGGTGCGCACTTGCACATCGTACGCATTAAGCCGAATCCGCCGATCAACCAGGTCCCGCAAGCTCCGAACACCGCGGGCGAGGGCAGAGGGAACTCGGCCTTCCCCGGCCTCCCTCAAGGTGAGCGCAGCCAGGTCAGTCTTTCCTCGGCGGCGCGCAGGCGGGGATGGCCCGGGCTGTGCAGGCGGCGGTAGTCGCGTACGCAGCGGTCGAGCAGGGCGGCGGCCTCCGCGTGGTGGCCCGCGTCGATCAGTACGTTGGCGAGGTTGTCGCGGGTGACGACGGTGATGGGGTGGTCGTCGCCGTGGAGTGCGACGCGTCCGCTGAGGATCTCGCGGAGGACGGGTACGGCGTCCTCGTAGCGCTCCTGGGCGTGCAGGACGGCCGCGAGGTTGTTGCGGGCCGTGAAGGTGGTCTCGTGGTCGGTGCCCAGCGTCGCCTCCGTCGACCGCACGACGGCTCGGATGTGCGCTTCCGCCTCGGCGTGGCGGTCCAGTCGGACCAGGACGGCGCCGAGGTTGCTGCGGGCCGCGATCGTCTTCTCGTGGTCGCGTCCGTACCGGTCCTCGAGCCGGGGCACGAGGGAGCGCAGGGCGCGCTCGGCCTCCCCGTGACGGCCGCACTTGAGCAGGGAGGCGGCGTGCGCGTTGGTGGCGGACAGGACGTCGGGGTGGTCCGGGCCAAGCTGTCTGATGCGGCGTTCGAGGACGTCCCTCACCAGGGGCTCCGCCTCGGGGGCCCGGTCGAGGTCTTCCAGCACCGCCGCGAGCCGGGTGGCGCTGTGCAGCGCGTCCGGGTGGTCGCGGCCCAGGGTCTCCGCCTGGGCGCGGAAGGTGTCACGCCACGCCGTCTCGGCCAGGTGCAGCTGACCGGTGGTGTGCAGGGCGTCGGCCAGCTCGGCGGAGGCGCGCAGGGTGTTCTCGTGGCGGGCACCGAGCGTGGTCCACCAGGTGCGCGCCACGTGCTGGTAGAGCTCGACCGCTTCCTCGCCCCGTCCCGGGACGGTCACGAGGACCTGGGCGAGTTCGCGGATAGCGGCAAGTGCGTCCGGGTGTTCGGGGCCCAGGGTGTCGATGGCGGACCGGGCGCGCATGGTGTGGATCTCCTCGGCGGAGAGCTGCACGCGGGCGATCTCCTGCTCCGGCCTGCCCTCCGTGACCTCCGTGATGGTGAGGTGTCCGCCGACCAGCCGGCGTCCGTGTCCGGGACCGGGGCCGCCTGAGGGGTCCTGCCCCGGTGCGGGCCGCGGCGGTTGTCCGCCGGCGCCCTCGTCGTCTCCGTCGGCTCGTCGCCGCCACCATCGGGTCATGGGGACCGCCTCCTCGTAGCTGCCGGTGTCGTCAGGCGCCCGCGTGCACGTGGGCCGCCCACAGACTGGGACTGGCCGCGAACGTGGCACGGCACCGCAGGACCGCCCGGTGCAGAGCGTGCGCCGTTCTCGTGTCGTCCAACTCGGTGCCGCCGTCGGTTCCTTCAGTGCACAGCTCCCCGTAGAGGAGCCGGGTGACGCGGACGGCCACCGCGTCGTGCACCGGCCAGAGTGTTCCGACGGCATGGGCGTACCCCGCCAGTTGGAAGGCGGAGGTGATGTGGATGGACTCGTCGGCCAGTTCCCCGCCGCTCCGTGCCGTCTCGCACGCGGACATCACCGCGAGCCGCGCCGCCGGCAGTTCGAGGTGGGAAACGGCACGGACCGTCAGTGGACGGGTCGCGTGGTCGTGCACCAGGAGCCGGCCGTTCGAGGGGTCGCCGGGCTCGCTGACCCCGTGGCAGGCGAAGTGCACGCACGGGTGGCGGGGCAGGGCGTCCATCACCCGCTCGAAGGTGGCCTGCTCCTCGTACAGCACCTCGGTGGGCAGCAGGCCGCGCAGGACCTCCACCTCGCGCCGGGCACCGCCGAGCGGCCGGGCACCGGGTGTTTCGGGAAGGGCCACGGCGAGCATCGGTCCGTGCGGGCGGGGGGCGGCGGCTCTTGCCCGTGCGTAGCGGAGTGCCCCGACGGTCGGAGTGTAGGAGGGGATCACGCGGTCCAGGACCGTCCGTGGTGGCGGCACGGCAGTCGTCGGGATGAGGCGGGGTCCGCCGTCCGGTGCCGCGCCCGGTGCCGCGCCCTGCTCGTCGTGGTGGCCGGCCGCGTGCAGCGGCAGGGAGGCCAGCGCGCCGCCCGGTGACCACCACAGCCGGGGCAGCCGCCCGTCGGGCGTCGGTCCGCGCAGCCCGAGCCGGTCGAGCACGGGTCCGCAGACGTGGTCCCAGGTCCAGGCCAGTACCTCGCCGACGGTCCGCTGGGCGGCCCGGTCGCGAGCGGGGTCGGTCGCGTCGGCGAGTGCCTGGTCGAGACGGTCCGCCTGTTCGCCGACGGCCTGCGGGGTGGCGTGCGGCAGGGGGACGGGAACGACGTCGCCGTCCCTCAGCACCAGGGCGTCGCTGCGGTACTCGCTGCAGTAGGCCAGCACCACGGGGCCCTGGTCGGCGCAGGCCAGCAGGGACGGCAGGGACGGTGCGCCGAGGAAGTCGGCGAAGCCGGGCCGTGTGCGGATCTCGGCGACCAGGTGCTCAAGCTCGGTGGCGAGGGTGTGCCGCAGGTCGGTGGTGTCGGCCGGAAGCCGGCCCTGGGCGGTGTCCGCGGCGTCGGCGGCCTCCAGCGCGTCGAGTCGTCCCCGCAGCCGGGCGAACCGGTCGGCGAGGGCCGGGTGGGCGCCGCGCAGCCGGCCGAGTCCGTCGCGGGTGGCCATGGTCCGGCCCAGCAGGACGCCCCGGCCCTGTTCCAGCAGCAGCACCGCCTGCTCCGGCCGGCCGGCGTTGACCGCGCACGCGGCGGCTTCGGCGGCCAGCCCGCGCACCCGGGTCAGACCGCGTTCCTGGTCGCTGCGGACCAGGCGGCCGGAGGCGGCGTACGGCAGGATCCGCAGGGCCAGTTCGTAGGCGGGCAGGGCTTCCTCCCACCGGTCGTCGTCCGCGGCGGCGGCGCCTTGCTCCCAGGCCGCGAGCACCCTCTTGTAGGCCGGCAGGGATCTGGTCCCGGCTGCCTGCCGGTAGGCGTCCTCGGCGGCCCGGAGCACGGCAGGGTCACCGTCCCGGTGGTGCAGGGCGCGCAACGCGTCGCCGTACGACTTCAGACCGGTGCCGTGGACCGACGTGCCCTCGACGACGGCCCACACGGCGCGGCCCAGCTCACTGAGGGCTTGTTCCAACTCGCCGGGTGCCTCGGTGACGTGGTGCTTGGTGAGCCGTGCGGAGCCGAGGTTGGAGAGTGTCAGCGCGAGCGCCGGATCGCCGTAGGGGATGCGCTGGACGGCCTGCTCCAGCAGGTCGACGGCTTCGTCGAGGTCGGCCGGGTCGGCGGTGGACGCGAAGCGGGCCCGCAGGGCGTTGGCGAGGGCGTTCAGGCGGTCGGCACGGGGCTGGTCCGTCGCAGCCGTCAGCGCGAGTGCCCGGCGAGCCACGTCGATCGCCTCGTCGAGTGCCGTGCCGTCGCCGGTCGCGTCGTGCCAGCTCTGCAGGACCACCCCCAGATTGGTGAGTCGGACGGCCTGGAGAGGGGCCGCGTTCCTCGATGCGTGGAGCGCGTCCCTGGCCAGTCGGGCGGCCTCCCGCAGGGAACTCAGGTCGTCGGTCTGCAGGGCGCGTTCGCGCAGGGTGACGGCGAGGTTGGCCAGGGACGCGGCGTACGAGTCCGTGCCGGGTTCCTCCTCGGTGACGGCGGCGCGGAGGGTGGTGACGGCCTCGTCCAGCAGCACCGCGTCCCCGGTTCGCTGGGCCAGTCTGTGCAAGGTGTTGCCGAGGCTGTTCAGCCTCCTGGCGTGTTCCGGGGTGCCGGGGCGGAAGAGCGGCAGGGCCTCACGCAGCAGGGCCGCGGATTCCTCCAGCGACGCCGGCTCGTCGGTGGCCTCGGCGGCCAGGCGCAGCGCGACGCCGAGGCCGGCCAGCAGTTCGGCGCGGTCCTGGTGGCCGGGCGGGCATTCGGCCAGGGCCGCCCGATGGATCCGCAGCATCTCCGATCGGTGAGCCTCCTCGGGCGCCTGCTCGTGCCAGTCGCGCAGCACCTGGGTGAGGTTCCGCAGGACGAGAAGACGGGCGGGCTCACCGTGGGGAAGGGCGTCCAGCACGGCATGCCACAGGTCGAGCGCCTCACGAAGGGCGCCCGGATCACCGTCGAACCGGTACGCGTCGTGCCGCATGGCGGCCAGGTTGCTCAGATAACCGGGGCGCTCGCCCGAGGCGTCCGGCAGCACGTGGAGTGCGCGCCGCTGGGCGTCCGTCGCGCGCAGGAGATCCGTGGGAGGTGGTACGGCGGTGTCTCCGGGCGGCGGTCCCGCGGCACGAGGTCCCGGTGTCCCGAGGCCCGACGGGGCCGCACCGCGGTCGACGGCGATCCGGTGCCGTGTGTGCAGCACCTCCGCGAGTGCGCCGAGCGACTGCGCGGCGGTCTCCGCCTCCTGGGGCAGGCGGGCCGCCCGGTCGAACGTCTCCACCGCGCGGTCCAGGTCCTCGGGCCGGCCGTAGAGCGCGAACCGTTGCTGGTAGGCGAGGCCCAGGAGCCGTACGTCCTGCGGGCGGACCGGATCGCGGGCCGTGCGCTCACGGCCCAGATCGACCAGGGCCTCCACGTCGTCCGGGCGCCGCAGCAGTTGGTAGCGTCTCTGGAGGGCGACCATCAGGTTGGCGGCCAGCGCGGCCGCCCGTGCGGTGGCCGGGGCCGTCGGGGCCGCCCGGGCGAGCAACTCCCGGTAGAGGGCGATCGCCTGGTCGAGGACCTGAGGGTCACCTGTCCGCAGGTGGTGGGACAGCAGCCGGTCGGCGCGCGATCCCTCGTCCGGTCCGTAGTCCGGCCCGTTCGCCGGCCGAGTGTGCCCCGCCTCGAACACCCATGCCCTCCCCCGGTCTTCGGCCGCCCGGCCGAAGTCTCCTGGCGCTGCGCGGACCCTGCTCACGATAGCGAACGGGCCGTCGCACCCGACGGCGTACGGTGAAGGGCGGCAAAGGAGGCTGGTCGAGAAGACGACCCGCACGGCGGCTGATGACTGACAGCCGACGGCTGACGGCTGACGGCTGACGGCTGACGGCTGACGGCTGACGGCTGACGGCTGACGGCTGACGGCTGACGATCACAGACGGCAGCGACGGCCGACGTACAATCGCGGCCGACCGACATCCGGCGTCCGAGGGGGAACGGTGGAGAGCGCAACCGGCGGGCGAGGCGGGCTGCCAGGCGGACACGCCCGGTTGGGCGAACTGTGCCGGCGGATGACGGACGCGTCGGAGTCGCTCGTGCTCGGTGAGCGAGGGGTGCGGCTCGTCGAGTCCATCACCGCCGAACTGCGTGACGGCCGGGCCCCCGAGGAACTCGACGACTCCTTCGACGAGTTGGAGGAGGAGCTGCTCGCGGCCGGGCACAGCGCGGGTCTGGGCTCCTACCGCACCACCCCGACACCGCTCACGCCCGCCTACCAGCGCCTCCCGGTTTCCGGGCCCGCGCACCCGGCCCTGCATGTGCTGGCGTGTCCGCGGGGGCACTGCGGGCGGGTGGAGGCCCCCGGCGACGACGCCCCGCGACCCGGATGCCGGATCTTCGACCAGCCGTTGCGCACGGTCCCCCTCCGGTGACCAGCGCCTTCCTCAGCGCACTGGGCGGCCGCATCGCCGAACGCTGGCTGGCCGCACTGGCCCTGCCGGGACTACTCTTCCTCGCCGCCGCCACCGCGGCCACGGTGCTGGGGCACGAACACTGGTGCGACGTCGAGCGGCTGCGGGACCGGGTCGACACGCTGTCCGCCTCCCCCGCGGCCCACAGCGCCGGCACGGTCGTCCTGGTGGCCCTCGGTGTGCTGGCCGGTGCCGCGGCGACCGGCGCTGCCGCCCAGTTGCTGGGCTCGGGTGTGGAACTCCTGTGGTGCGCGCAGCCGCACGGTCCCGTACTGCGCTTCTTCACCGACCGCCGCCTGCGCCGCTGGCGTGCGGCCGACGCGCGGTTCCGCACCGCGCTGGTGGCTGCCGGCCGCGCCCGCATCGAGGGATCGGACGACGCCGACCGGCTGACCGGCATCGCCGAGCACCGCTACGCGGAACGGGACCGCATCGCCTCGGTGCCGCCGCGTCACCCCTTCGCGGTGGGCGACCGGCTCGCCGTACCCGCACAGCGTCTGTGGCGGGCCAACGGGCTGGACCTGGCCGCCGCCTGGCCCCACTTGTGGCTCCTGGCCGCCGACGGCACCCGCGGCGAACTGCAGGCCGCCCGTCTCCGGTTGACCGCGTCGGCACGCCTGTGCGCCTGGGGCGCCGGGTATCTGGTGATGGGTCTGTGGTGGTGGCCCGCGGCCCTGGCCGGGGTCGTCGCCGTCGCCTCGGGCGTACGGCGCGGTGGCGCGGCCGCGGACGCCTTCGCCGAACTCACCGAAGCCCTGGCCGACCTGCACGTACGGGACCTGGCGGCAGCGCTGGGCGTCGAGCACGAGGGCGTCGACGACCGGGCGCTCGGCGAGCGTCTCACACGGCTGCTGCGCAAGGAGCCGGGCACCGCATAACCGCGTAGGCGGTCGGGGTGGTGCTGAGGGTGGTGCTGTCGGCCAGGACGCCGCTTCCGACGCCGTCGCCCGCGTCCCCGGGCCCGGACCGGCCCCGCGGCGAAAGGGGGACGGCGTACCGATGATGTCCGGTCCGCCCGGCAGTCGTTGTGTGGACGAGAGCGAGGAGACACACCATGCCCATGGAACGACCCGACGTCCAGCGACCCACGACCGAGCTCGATGCCCGCTACAGCTCCGCACTCAATCCCCGCCCGGGCGCCGCGGGCGTCACCGCCACGGAGTGGGCCGACGCCCGCGGGCGCGTGGCCGCCGCCGAGATCTACTGGGTGGTGACGGTGCGCCCCGGCGGCGGGCCGCACATCACGCCGGCGATCGCGGCCTGGCACGACGGCGTGCTGTACTTCTCCACGGGGCCGGGTGAGCAGAAGGCCAGGAACCTGGCCCATGACGCACACTGTGCGCTGCTCACGGGTTCCAATTCGCTCACCGAGGGGTTTGACCTGGTCGTCGAGGGCGAGGCGGAGCGGGTCGGGGATCCAGCGGTGCTGGAGGAGGTGATCGCCGCGTACGAGGAGAAGTACGGGGCGCACATCACCTCGGCCGAAGGCACCTTCCACGGCATCGGGGACGCCATGCGGAGCGGAAACGCGGTGCTGTTCGCCGTGGCCCCTGTCACCGCGTACGGCTTCGGCCGGGACGACGGGGTCTACAGCCATACGCGGTGGTCGTTCTGAGGCGCCGCGGGGAGACGTAGGGGCGTGGGCGCGACGCACCGGTGTCGCGCCCACGTCCCGGCACGGGCAGCGGGGTTCGGGCTCACCCGTCCGCGTTCTCGTACGGGTGGCTAGGTCAGCCGGTGCCGGGCCTGGTGCCCAGCGCCCCCAGCAGCATCGGCAGTGAGGCGTGCAGTTCCCGCTCCCAGTAGGCCCAGCCGTGGGTTCCCGGGCCGTAGAAGTTCGTCGTCACGTGTCGCGCGCCCACCCGGTTCAGCTCGGCGGCGAGCGCGTGGTTCTGGCGGTTGAAGTCGGCCTCCAGGGCGCTCGTGGCGCCCGGTGGGTCCAGGGGGCCGGTGGTGCCGTCGCCGCAGGACAGGTAGACCGGGATCGGCCTCAGCCGCTTGGCGAGGTGGAAGGGGTCGTGTGCCTGCCATATCCGGCGTTGGGCCACCGGGTCGCCCCAGACGCGGAGCGGGTCGTTGCCCTGGCCGGCGAAAAGGCCCATGATGCGGTCGACCGACTCGGTGTTCAGGAGGGGGTGGGCGGAGCCGGAGTAGGCCGCCGCCGCCTTGAACATCCCGGGATGCCGGGCGGCGTACAGCAGGGCGCCCTGGCCGCCCATGGACAGGCCCGCCACCACACGGTCGCTCCCGGCGCCCCAGTCGCGTTCCAGGAGCCGGCGCAGCTCCTCGGTGTGGAAGGTCTCCCAGGCCGGGTCGCCGCCCTCCCCGTAGTTCCACCAGTCGCTGTACCAGCCGTTCCAGCCGGCCTCGGGCATCACCACCAGGACGTCGCGCAGGCTCTCCGTCTCCGCCACGTCGGTCATGCTCGTCCACGACGTGTAGTCGCCGCAGCAGCCGTGCAGGAGCCAGAGGGTGGGCCAGTGCTGTCGGTGGCCGCCCCGGTCCTGGGGGCTCCAGCCGTCGGGGGTGAGGAGGCGGACGCCGACCGTACGGCCGCCCAGGGCCGTGGACCGGACAAACAGGTCGACCTGTCGGTCCGCGACCTGGGTGACGGCGACGACTTCGGCACCGGCGCCGGGGTGGCGGCCGGTGTCCGGTTGCCCGGCGGCCAGCGCTCCGGGGGCCGTCGGCGCGAGGACGGCGAACAGGACGGCGAGGACCAGGAGGACTCTGGCGCGCGGGGGGCGCAGGACGGTGGGCACGTTCGCGAACACGGCGGCTCCCTCGGTGGGTGGCTGGTCGTGGTGCGGGGGTGCGGTAGTGCGGTGCAGGGGTACGGCAGCGGTGGCCGGTGTGCGGTGTGCGGTCGGGGCCCGTGTCAGTGGAGGTCGGGGCCGGCCGGCTCACGTCAAGGCGGCCCGGAGGGGCAGGGATCGTCCCCTCCGGGCGGCCCGATCTGCTCACGGGATCCGCGCGACGCCCACGTAGAAGCCGCTGCGCTCCCGCACCGGCGCCGGGTCCTCCTTGTACCACTCGGTGGCGAACACCAGGCCGGGCGCGACCAGTTGCAGTCCCGCGAAGAAGGGCTCGACCTCGCTGCGGGTACGCATCCGCAACGGGATCGCACCCTTCTTGTACGCGGCCTCGGTCTCCTGCTTCAACTCCGGGTGCTGGTCCGCGGTGCCGTGCGAGAGAAACAGGTGGCTGCCCGCGGGGAGCGCGTCGATGAGGGTCCGCACGAGGCGGTAGGGGTCCTCGTCGTCGGGCAGGAAGTGCAGGAGGGCGATCAGGGAGAGAGCGATGGGACGGTCGAAGTCCAGGACCTCCCGGGCGCGTTCGAGGATCGCCTCGGGCTGACGCACATCCGCGAGGATGAAGTCGGTCGCGCCCTCGTGGCTGCTGGTCAGCAGCGCTTCGGCGTGGCGCAGGACGATCGGGTCGTTGTCCGCGTAGACGATCCGGGCGTCGGGCCTGATCGCCTGCACGATCTGGTGCAGGTTGGGTTCGGTGGGGATGCCGGTGCCGATGTCCAGGAACTGGTCGACGCCGTTCTTCGCCAGCCAGGCCGCCGCGCGATGCATGAACGCCCGGTTCCGGGCCGCGTTGCCCCGCGCCTCCGCCGGGAGCGTCTCACCGACCTGCTGGTCGACGGGGTAGTTGTCCTTGCCGCCCAGCAGCCAGTCGTAGACACGGGCCGGGTGCGGCTTGCTCGTGTCGATGTGGGGCCTGGGTGCACCTATGGTCACAGGACGCTCCTCCGAACGCTTGGACGCCGACGGGTCGTCAGCCTATCCGGATCGCCCCGGCCCTTCCCGTGGTGCTGCCGGCTGCTGGAGCATGCGGCCTTGCCGGGGTACGCATGGGCGGGTCCGGAGGAGGCTCAGATCTCGCTCAAGAACTTGTCCCGAAGCGTACCCACAAGTAATGATCTTCCCGTTGCGCCCTCGACGTGACCGCCTGACCAGCGGTTTCGTGGGGAGGCGCGGAGGCGCGGGAAACCGGACGCGCCGTAAGACAAACGAAACTCGTAACCGGAGTTCGAAACAGGGGGAAGACGTGACCACGTCATCCATGCACGAAACCTGCCCGACTGCCGTGCGCGACGGCCATGGACGCGGCGGCAGGAAGCGGCTGCGCGAGGTCGCCGCCCTCACCGCGGCCGCGGTGGCCTTGGGTGTGGCGGCACCGCTGGCGAGCGCGAACGCCGCCGAGCGGAGCGCCCCGGCGCCGCACACTGCGGGGTCGGCAACGCCTGCGTTCGCGTCGCTCGCGTCCGCACCCGCCCTCGGGGCACGCGGCGGGCCGGCCGGGTCGGAAGGGCTCGACGGCCTCGACGGACTGGAAAGCCTCGACGACGAGGCCGCTCTCGCCGGGCTCGAGGAGGCGCTCCGTCTCATCACCGAGATTCCCGACGAGGTGCTGGCTCAGGGGCGGGCAGCCACCGAGCAGTGGCTTCGGGACCGGTTGGGGGGCTCCTCGGCCACCGGCGGCCTCGTCCAGCCGATGAGCTTCAGCGCCGGCGGCTGTGCCCGGGGCATCCTGCTGGCCGTGGGGTCGAACATCCTGGCCATCGGCAAGATCTACAAGGTGAAGAAGGCCATCGACAAGCTCGGCGGCATCAAGAAGGTCGTCAAGAAAATCCAGGACAAGAAGAAGCGCGGCAAGAAGAGCTTCAAGAAGGCGATCATGGAGGTCTTCGAGGAAAGCGGCACGGGCATCGGAGCGATCGCCGCCGAGATCCTCGGTGTGGACCAGGTCATCAAGCACTGCTGGTGAACGGCGTAGGTCAAGGAGTCGCATCATGCACACAGTCGCTGTCGCACTGCAGTGGGCGGTCCTCGTCGCGGGTGGCGTCGTTCTGGGCTCGGCCGTGGTGAGCGCGGTACGGGTCGGACTGGCGGGCGCCGGAGCCGGGAGGGCCGTCGAGTACCTCGAACGCCGTTGGTTCGGCGCCGGGTCGGTGCTGCTCGCACTGCTCGCCGGAGCCGTGGCCATGGTCGGCGCCGGACGCCTCACGGGGGGCGGCGTCGGCATCGACGAGGCCGCGCTCGTCGTCTTCCCGCTCGCTCTCGTGGCCTCTTTCGCCGTGCGCAGGCTCACCACGCGGGGCGCGCACCGCACGGCGGCACGGGTGTCGGGACTCGTCGTCGTGCCCGCGCTGCTCGGTGCGGTCATGTCGGCCGCCGGCTGAACGGCCGCCTCACCGGGCCGCCCACCACCGGGCGGCCCCGCCACGGGCCGCGGCAGGGCCGTCGGATTCCCTCGGGGGTGTCCGGCGGCCCTGCCGGTCCAACGGGTGCGGTCGAGGCCGGCGCGTCCCTGCCCGTCGCCGTCCCCCGTTCACGGGCACCGGACACGCCGCCGCACCACTCCCCGGCGGGTCACCCCTTCTGTTCCACCCTCACCCAGTCCACCTCCGCCTGGACTCCCCCGCCCGCGATCCGGTCCACGCTGGACTGCGGCAGCCCCCAGTACGGGCTGGTGACCTTGTTCCAGCCCGCCGGGTAGGCGCCGCCGAGCGCGAGGTTGAGGATGACGTACTGGTTGTGGTCGAAGACCCAGGCGCCGCGCGTCGACTCCAGCTTGTTGCGGGTGGTCTCCTGGACCACGCGGTCGTCGACGGAGAACTTCATGCCCGTCGGCGTCCACTCCACCGCGTAGGTGTGCCACTGGTCGGCCCGGCCGCCGCCCGGGTACACCTGGCGTGCGCCGATGTTGCCGTCGGCCGAGTAGCCGGGGCCGTGCAGGGCGGTGCTGGTCCAGTCGCCGTAGCCGATGTTCTCCATGATGTCGGTCTCGCCGGAGGCGGGCCAGGACACGGAGGGGTCGTCGACGTTGCTGCCGAGCAGCCAGAAGGCGGGCCAGAAGCCGTCGCCGACGGGGAGTTTCATGCGGGCGCTGACCCGGCCGTAGGTGAAGTCGAACTTGGTGTTGGTGTCGATGCGGCCGGAGGTGAAGTCGTAGGTGCCGCCTCCTGCCTTCGTGCAGCCCTTGCAGTGCTTGGCGCGCAGGACCAGGGCGCCGTTCTCCAGGCGGATGTTGTCGGCCGAGTCGACGTAGGCCTGCGACTCGCCGTTGACGGAGCCCATCTCGGTGCCGGTGCGGACGACGCGCCACTTGCCGCGGTCCAGCGCGGTCGAGGTGAAGTCGTCGAAGAACGTGGTGCGGTAGGCGCCGGACTGCTCGCCGGGCAGCGCCGGGTAGGCGGCGGCCGCGCTGCCTCCGGTGCCCCAGACCTCGAACTCGTAGAGCGAGTAGCCGAACTGGGCGGTGGCCGGGGCCGGGTTGTAGAAGGAGCGGCGTTCCTTGCCGAGCATGCGGACGTAGCGGCCGGTCGCGGGTTGCGGGAGGCGGACGGTGTCGTGGCGGCCGGTGGCCTCGCCCGGGGCCTTGACGTCCGCCCGGCGGGCGGCGACTTCGGCCGCCGAGGGCCGGTACACCGTACGCCAGGTGCGGTTGTCGTCGGAGACCTGGAGTTCGTAGTCGACGGCGTAGGCCGCCTCCCAGTACAGGTCCACCGTGTCGACGGTCGACGTGGCGCCGAGGTCGACGGAGACCCAGCGGTCGGCGTTCCAGTCGCTGGACCAGCGGGTGGCGTCGCCCCTGAGGTCGGCGGGGCGGCCGCCGTCGGTGACGAACGCCGGTGAGTTGCCGGCGTGCTGGTAGACGTTCGAGTACGCGGGGTGGTTCAGGGCGAGGTTGGTGCGGGCGCTGGACGCGGGGGCCGGTTCGCCGCCGTAGACCTTGAAGGAGTAGAGGGAGTAGCCGTAGGGGGTGGCGCGTTCGATGCCGCGCATGCGGACGTAGCGGGCCCGCACCTCCTGCGGGTAGGTGTGCGCGGTGACCGATCCGCCGGAGCCGGCCGTCTCCGTGTAGAAGGGCTTCCAGGCGGTGCCGTCGGTGGACGCCTCCAGGACGTATCTCTTGCCGTAGGCGGCCTCCCAGTCCAGCGTCACCCGGTCGACGCGGATCGTCGTCCCGAGGTCTACGCGGATCCAGGCGGTGTCGGTGAAGTCGCTGGACCAGCGGGTGCCGCCGTTGCCGTCGAAGGCGAGGCCGGGCGCGGTGCCGGCGTTCTCGCTGGCCGAGGCGGTGACCGCGGCCGGGGCAGCAGCGTAGGCGGCGGCCGCGCGGTCGGTGTCCCAGGCCGCCGCCGCGGCGGACGGTTCGGCGGCGGCCGGGGTGACGGCGGTGAGGGACGGGACGGCGGCCAGCAGGGTGAGCGTGGTCAGAGCGGTGAGGAGGGTGCGGGGGGTACGGGATGACATGCGGTTCTTCTCCTTGGTCGGTGGGAACCTGCGCGTCGCGCGCGGAGGCGAGTGCGCCCGCTTCGGCATGTAATTGACGTGTACCTGACATCAATGATGATCGACGGAGAGGAGGGGGACCGTGGTGGGCCAGGACTCCCGCGTCCGGACCCACCACGGGGTTCTCAGGCGGCCCTGCGCTCCCTCCCCCGCGCCCGGCCGATGATGTCCGCGTAGTGGTGCCCGCTGCCCTTGATGGTGCGGGCCTGCGTCGCGTAGTCGACGTGGACCAGCCCGAAGCGCTTGTCGTAGCCGTACGCCCACTCGAAGTTGTCCAGCAGCGACCAGGCGAAGTAGCCGGCCAGCGGGGCTCCCCTGCGGGCGGCGGAGGCACAGGCGGCGAGGTGGGCCGTCAGGTACTCCTGGCGCTCGGGGTCGTCGATCGTGCCGTCGGGGCGGATCACGTCGGGGAAGGCGGAACCGTTCTCGGTGACGTACAGCTTGCGCGCCCCGTACTCGTCGGTCAGGCGCAGCAGCAGGTCCTCGATGCCGCCGGCGTCGATCTCCCAGTCCATGCCGGTGCGCGGGACGCCGACGCGGCGGACGGTGCGGACGTGCGGTGCCGGTCCGGTGGGGTCGTCGGCGACGGTCTGGGGGAAGTAGTAGTTCAGGCCCAGCCAGTCCAGTGGGGCGCCGATCAGCTTCATGTCGCCGGGCTGTTCGGGGAGTTCGACGCCGTAGACCTCCCGCATGTCCTCCGGGAAGCCGCGGCCGTGGACCGGGTCCAGCCACCAGCGGTTGGTGTGGCCGTCCATGCGGCGGGCGGCGGCCAGGTCCTCCTCGCGGTCGGTGGCCGCGTGGATGGTGGAGAGGTTGTTGACGATGCCCACCTGGGCGTCCGGGGCCGCCGCGCGGATGGCCGCCGCCGCGAGGCCGTGGCCGAGGAGCAGGTGGTAGGAGGTGCGGACGGCCGCGGTCAGGTCGGTCCAGCCGGGGGCCATCTTGCCCTCCAGGTGGCCGATCCAGGCCGAGCACAGCGGCTCGTTGAGGGTGGCCCAGTGCCGGACGCGGTCACCGAGCCGTTCGGCGACGACGGAGGCGTACGACGCGAAGTGCTCGGCGGTCGCGCGCTCGGGCCAGCCGCCGCGGTCCTGGAGCACCTGCGGCAGGTCCCAGTGGTAGAGGGTGACGGAGGGGGTGATGCCGGCCGCCAGCAGGTCGTCGACGAGCCGGTCGTAGAAGGCCAGGCCCTTGGCGTTGACCGGGCCGTCGCCGCCCGGTACGACACGGGGCCAGGCGACGGAGAGGCGGTAGGCGTTGGTGCCCAGCCGCCGCATCAGCTCGATGTCCTCGTGGGTGCGGTGGTAGTGGTCGCAGGCGACGTCGCCGTGGTCGTTGTTGTCGATCTTCCCCGGGGTGTGCGAGAAGGTGTCCCAGATCGACGGCGAACGTCCGTCCTCCGCGACGGCTCCCTCGATCTGGTACGCCGATGTGGCCGTGCCCCACAGGAAGTCGTCCGGGAGTGCGGCGAAGTCGATGGTCACGAAGGTCCCTTCGGGTTGGGTGTGGGGGCGCGGGGGCGTTGCGGTCACTTGACAGCTCCGGCCGTCAGGCCCGCCACGAGGTAGCGCTGGAGGAGCAGGAAGCCCGCGACGACCGGGACGCTCACGACCAGCGAGGCGGCCATGATCTGGTTCCAGTACACGTCGTTCTGCGTGGAGTAGCCCTGGAGGCCGACCGCGAGGGTGCGGGTGGCGTCGTTGGTCATGACGGAGGCGAAGAGGACTTCGCCCCAGGCGGTCATGAAGGCGTAGACGGCGACCGCGACGATGCCGGGGATCGCCGCGGGCACCACGACCCTGAACAGGGCGCGCAGCGGCCCGCAGCCGTCCACGAGGGCCGCCTCGTCCAGGTCGCGGGGCACCGAGTCGAAGTACCCGATCAGCATCCAGATGGAGAACGGCAGGGAGAAGGTCAGGTACGTGAGGATCAGGCCGCCGCGGGAGCCGAACAGGGCGATGCCGGTGGTGTTGCCGATGTTCACGTAGATCAGGAACAGGGGCAGCAGGAACAGGATGCCGGGGAACATCTGCGTGGACAGGACGGTCACGGAGAAGACGCGCTTGCCGCGGAACTCGTAGCGGCTGACCGCGTAGGCGGCGAACACGGCGATCACGACGGAGCAGACGGTCGCCGCACCGGCCACGATCAGCGAGTTCACGAAGTACTTCGCCAGCGGGACCGTCGACCAGATGTCGATGTAGGGGCGGACGGTGAGGCCGCTCGGCAGCCAGTGGAACTGACTGGAGACGTCCTCGAGGGGTTTCAGCGAGCTGGAGACCATGACGTACACCGGCAGCAGGACGAAGCCGGTGAGCAGGGTCAGGAACACGCGGCGGGTCCACATGAAGGAGCGCGGCGCCGCCATCGGGGACCTAGACATCGGCCGTCTTCCTCTCCTGGGTGTTCCGGGCGCGCCGGGGGGCCCGCGGGCCGCGTGGGGTCCTGGAGGTCAGGAACAGGTACACGCCCGTCACCACCAGCAGGAACAGCAGCAGCAGAACCGACATGGCGGAGCCGGTGCCGAAGTTCCAGGTGACGAACGACGACTGGTAGATGTGGATGGAGATCAGGTCGGCGGCCTCCGGCGCCGCCTTGCCGAACAGGACGAACGGCGTGTTGAAGTCGTTGAACGTCCACAGGAACAGCACCAGGACGAGGACCTGGTTGACGGGACGCAGCGACGGCAGGGTGATGCGGCGGATCTGCTGCCAGACCCCGGCGCCGTCCAGCGCGGCGGCCTCGTACAGCTCCTTGGGGATGTTCTGCAGGCCGGCCATGACGATGAGGAAGGCGAACGGCCAGCCCTTCCACACCGAGACGACGAGCAGCGCGATGAAGCTGTTGTCGCCGATCAGCCAGAAGGAGGGCTTGTCGGTGAGGCCGAGCTGGTCGTGCAGCACGTGGTTCACCAGGCCGTTGTCGTGCTGGAACATGAACGCCCAGGTGATGACGGCCGCGTAGACCGGCAGGGCGTACGGCACCAGGAAGATCGCGCGGAGCAGTCCCCGGCCGCGGAAGGCGTCCTGCATGCAGATCGCGGCGGCGGTGCCGATCAGCCAGCACAGGCCGACGGAGAGGATCGTGAAGGCGCAGGTCACCAGGAAGGAGTGGAGCAGCGCCTCGCCGACGGGGGCGTCGAAGTCCACCGACATGGTGAAGTTGTCGACACCGGTCCACGGGGCGGTGGTCCAGTCGCGGATGTAGAACTGGGTGAGTTCCTTGAAGCTCATCACGATGCCGATGACCATCGGCACCAGGTGGACGAGGAGTTCGAGGAGCAGGGCCGGCAGGAGCAGCAGGTAGGGCAGGCCGATGCGGCGGATCCGCCCGGGACGGCGGCGGGGTCCGCGCGCCGTCCCGGGGGAGCTCTTGCCGACCGTCCGCTCGCCGGGCTGCGCCGAGGCGGTCGTGGTGGTCATGGCGAGGTCCGTGTCCGTGTCGGAGTCGGTGGGACTGTGTCGAGGCTCAGGGCGCTCACTTGTTGGGCATCTGCTGCTGTGCCTTGGCGAGCTTCTCCTTGACGGACTCGGTGGTCACCTGGCGACCGGCCGCGGCGTCGGCGAAGAGTTCCTTGACGGCGGTGCCGACCGCGGTCTCGAACTGCGACTCGTCGGCCACCTGGGGCAGCGCGGCGGCACTCTTGGCGAGGGTCTCGCGCAGGACGGCGGTGGCCTGGGTGTTGAACGCCGGGTCGGACTGCGCGGCCTTGACCGGCGGGATGGAGCCGTACGCCTTGTTGAGGAGCTTCTGCTCGGCGTCGCTCGTCATGAACTTCACGAACTTGGTGGCGCCGTCGGCGTTGTCGGTGTTCTTGAAGACGGCCATGTTGATGCCGGCGACCATGGAGTTGGTGGCGGCGCCGGCGCCGGGGGTGCCGGAGGGGACGGGGGCGGGGGCGACGCCCCACTCGTCGTCCTTCATGCCCATGGTCTTGAAGGTGGCGGAGGCGGTCTGCCACAGCACCATCGAGGTCTTGCCCTTGGCGAAGTCGCTGAGGGACTGGTTCTGCGCGTACTCGGCGTTGCCGGGCGCGACGACCTTGTCCTTGGCCATCAGGTCGACGTACTGCTTGACGGCGGCGACCGCGCCGTCCGAGGTGAAGTCGGGCTTGCCGTCGGCGGTGAAGAAGTCGGCGCCGTGCTGCTTGGCGAGGACGAAGACCTGGTGGATGTTGTTGGACAGGTTGGAGCCCTCGGCGCCCAGGCCCCACTTGCCGTCCTTGGAGATCTTCTTGCCGGTCTCGACCAGCTCGTCCCAGGTGGCCGGGGGCTTGGTGATGCCGGCGTCGGCGAACATCTGCTTGTTGTAGTAGAGCGCGTAGGCCATCGAGTACAGCGGGACCGCGGCCGGGTCCTGGCCCTCGACGCCGGTGGAGCCGAGCGCGGAGTCGACGAAGCGGTCCTTGCCGCCGATCTTCTCGAAGTTCTTCGCGTCCCAGGGCAGCAGGGCGCCGGTGGCCTGGAGGCTGGCGCTCCAGGTGTTGCCGATGTTCAGGACGTCGGGGCCCTGTCCGGAGGTGGTGGCGGTGAGGATCCGGTTGAGCAGGTCGGACCAGGGGACCACCTCCAGCTTGACCTTGATGCCGGTCTCCTTCTCGAACTTGTCGAGTTCGGGCTGGAGGACCTTCTTGTCGACCTCGACACTGGCGCCCTGGTTGGACGCCCAGTAGGTGAGTTCCTTCGGCGAGTCGTTGGATCCGCCGCCCGAGGAGGAGCCCCCTCCGCAGGCCGTGGCGGCGAGTGCGAGAGACATGGTGACGGCGCCTACGGCCGCGGCTCGGATGCTGCGCATGGCTCCTGGGTTCCTTCCGGGAGTCGGTCGGGATGTCCCGACGGCGGCTTCGGCTGTTTCCGTTCCGAAGCCCCTCATGGCTTAATTTAGGACGTGAGTTAAACCCCGAGAGAAAGACTCGTCAAGGTCTCGCGCAGCTTCGGCGCTCGCGCGGGGCCGCGGAAGGAAGGGGTCCGATGGCCAGGCACGGCGGGCGCACGGTCCGTGACCTGCGGCGGGAGAGCCGCAGCGCCGTTCTGCAACGGTTGTATTTCGACGGGCCGATGAGCAGGCTCGCGCTGGGCTCGGCCGCGGGCCTGAGTTCGGGATCCGTCAGCAACGTGGTCGCCGAGCTGATGGCCGACGGGCTCGTGGAGGAGGCGGGCAGCCTCGGCGCGGACGGCGGCCGCCCGCGCACCCTCGTGCGCCTCACGGCCGGCCGGGGACGCCTGATCGGTGTCGACGTCGGCGAGACCCGCGTACGCGTGGAGCTGTTCGACCTGTCGATGTCCGAACTGGCCCGCACGGAACGTGTCCTGCCCGGGCACGGGTCACGCTCGTACGACGTCGGCGTGGTCGCCGGGCACATCCTCGACGGTGTCGCGGAGGTGCTCGGCGCCGACGGCCCGGCACGGGACCCCGGTGAGCTGCTGGGCGTGGGCATCGGTGTCCCCGGCATCGTCGAACGCACCGCCGCGGGCACCCTGGTGCACGGTCAGACCATCGGCTGGGACGCGGTCCCGCTGGAGGCGCTGCTGCGCGACTCGGGCCGACTGCCCCCGCACGCGCCGCTGTTCATCGACAACGGCGCCAAGACGCTGGGGCAGGCGGAGATGTGGTTCGGCGGCGGACGTGGCGCGCACAACGCCGTGGTCGTGCTCTTCGGTTCCGGCGTCGGCGCGTGCGTCGTCACCGACGAGGTGGAGCAGGGGCGTGCGGTGGAGTGGGGGCACCTGACGGTACGGGTGCGGGGGCGCCGGTGCCGGTGCGGAGCACGGGGGTGCCTGGAGGCGTACGCGGGCGCGGAGGCGCTGCTCGCGCGGTGGCGGGAGGCGGGCGGCGAGCCACCGCCCGGCGCCGACGAGGAGGCCGCGCTGACCGCACTGCTGTCCGCCGCCCGGCCCGGAGCGGGGCGTGCGGCGGACCCGGTGGCCGCCGACATCCTCGCGGAGACCGCCGAGTACCTGGGCGCGGGACTGGCCGACCTCGTCAATCTCTTCCAGCCCGAGCGCGTCCTGGTGGGCGGCTGGGCCGGACTCCAGCTCGGTCCGGCGTTCCTGGAGTCGGTGCGGGCCCACACCCTGGCCCACGCCCTGCGTCACCCCGCCGGACGGGTGGGCATCGCCCTGGGCCGCCTCGGCCCCGACGCGGTGACGGTGGGCGCCGCGATCCTGCCGCTGGCGGCGTTCTTCGCCCGCGGCGGCCGGCGCGTACCGGCCGACTCGCCCGCGCCGGTCCCGGCCTGGCGGGCGGCTCTCGGGGGGAGGCTTGCGGGACAGCGGGTCGGGAGGTGAGGGCGCGCGCGGCGCGGGCGGGGTGAGTGGAGGGCGTACGCGCGGCGCGGGCGGGGTGGGTCGAGGGCGTGCGCGCGGCGCGGGCGCGGGACGGCCGGCTCGCCCACGGCGTGCCGGCCTGGCGGGCGGCGCTCGGGGGGCTGCCGGGACAGCCGGGCGGAAGGTGAGGGCGCGCGCACGGCGCGGGCGGGATGGCCGGAGCGCGCGCACGTGGGGCGAACCGGCCGACTCCCCCGTACTGATGCCGGTGTGGCAGGCGAACGCGGGCGGGACGGTGGAACGCGGGTCAGGGTGTGCGCGTGGCGTGGGTGGGGGGAGGTGCGAGGATGGGGTCGTGCCGAGCGGGTGGGGCGGCCGGGAGCGTGAGGGAGAACGACGGGATGGCAGGCCGGAGGCGCTGGTCGACCGAGCAGATCCTGGACGCGGCGGCGGAGCTGCTGCTCGCGGGTGACGCCGAGACGTTCAGCGTGCGCAAGCTCGCCGCGGCTCTGGGGACCGACTCCTCCAGTCTGTACCGGCACTTCCGCAACAAGACCGAGCTGTTGCGCGCGGTCGCCGACCGGATCCTGCTGTCCGCCATGGAGGGGTACCGGCCCGAGGGCGACTGGAAGCAGCGCCTCACCGCCGTGGCCCTGCGCCTGCGCGCGGCGTTCGGGCAGCAGCCGCAGCTCGCCGCGGTCTGGGGGCGCCACGGGTCCGGGGGCACCGGCTCCCGGCTGATGATGGAAGAGGTGCTGCAGGCGCTGCGCGCCTCGGGCCTGCCGGACGACCGGATCCCGGCGCACTACCACCGGCTCGTCGTCCTGATCGCCTCCCTGGTCACCGCCGAGGGCGGCTTCGGTGCCGTCGGCGCGCAGGAACAGGAACAGGGCATGGAGCAGTTCCGCGTCGCGGTACTGGGCGCGGATCCCGAACGCTTCCCCGCGCTCGCCCACTTCGCCCGTGAGATCCGCCCGCTCGGGGCGGACCGCCACGCCGCCTTCGAGGAGATCCTCGCCGTCCACCTCGCCCACATCGAGGCCGCGCTCCCCTGAGCCGCCGGCCCGGCCGCTACGCCGAGTCCCGCACCACCAGTTCCGGGTCGAAGATCACCGACGTGGCTTCGGTGCGCACGCCCTTGATGTGGTCGTCCAGGAGGCGTGCCATCGTGGCCGCCATCTCCTCCACCGGCTGCCGTACGGTGGTCAGCCGGGGCCGGCAGGTCACGGCGACGCTGGAGTCGTCGAAGCCGACGACCGCGACGTCCTGCGGCACCCGGCGCCCGTGGTCGCGCAGCACCTGGACGGCGCCCTGGGCCATCAGGTCGTTGGCGGTGAACACGCCGTCGACGTCCGGGTGTTCGGCGAGCAGTGAGGTCATCGCAGCCATGCCGCTGTCCACGGTGAAGCCGCCCTCGGCCACCGGTACGTACGGGTGCCCGTGCCGGGCCAGGGTGTCGCGGAAGCCGGCCAGGCGCTCCTGGCCGGCCGCGAGTGCCAGCGGACCGGTGACGGTGGCTATCCGGTGGCATCCCCGCTCCAGCAGGTGCTCGGCGGCGAGCCGGCCTCCGTCGCGGTGGGCGAGGTCGACGTAGCTGAGCGGCACCGGTCGCCCCGGGCGGGCGAACAGCACCGCCGGCAGCCCGGCGCCGGCGAGCAGCGCGGGCAGCGGGTCGTCGGGGTGCGTGGACACCACCAGGGCGCCGTCCGCGCCGCCCTGCCTGAGGTAGGCGACGACCTCCTGCCGGGCCTCGGGCGTCTCGGCGAACATCAGCACCGGATGCATCCCGCGCGGCCTCAGGTGCCCGACCACGCCGCCGACGACGCGGCCGAAGAACGGGTCGGCGAACACCCGCGTGGCGAAGGCGTTCTGCTCCGCGTCCGAGGCGTCGCCCGCGCCGGAGACAACCAGGGCGACCGTCGTCGTGCGCCGGGTGACCAGCTGCCTGGCGGCCTGGTTGGGGGCGTACCCGGTCCGTTCGATGGCCCGGCGAACCAGGTCCTGGATGGCCGGGTCCACGTTGCGGACGCCGTTGACCACCCGCGAGACGGTGGCCCGGGAGACGCCGGCCTCCCGGGCCACGTCCTCCAGGGTCGGGGCCTGTCTGCTCATGCCCGCACCTTAACCGGCACGGTCCGGCGGGTGGTAGAGCGCTCTCCCCCGCTCACACGTCCGACGCCGGTACCACCTCCAGGTCTCCCACCAGCGGTACGTCCCCCGCCGACCGCCCGGCCAGCATCCGCCAGCGCCCCGCCTCCGTGCGCCAGGCGTGCTCCTCCACCGACCAGTGGCGCAGGGCCCGCGCCGGGACGTGGACCGTCGCGGTCACCGTCTCCCCCGGACGGGCCCGCACCGCCGCGTACCCGGCGAGCCACCGCGCGGGACGGTCGAGCGCCGAGGCGGGCCGGGCGAGGTACACCTGCACGACCTCCCGGCCCGCCCGCGCACCGGTGTTGCGCACCCGTACGCGCACGGTCAGGTCGTCCCCGGCCCGGACCGACGCCGGAAGGGCCAGCTCCTCGTAGGCCCACGTGGTGTAGCCGAGACCGTGTCCGAACCAGTAGGCGGGCTGCCGCGGGCGGCGCAGCCAGCCCCGGTAGCCGACGTGCAGGCCCTCGTCGTAGTCGAGGCGGCCGTCGGCCGGGCGGGTGCCGGTCACCGGCGCGTCGGCGAGGGTGTCCGGCCAGGTGGTGGGCAGCCGCCCGCCCGGTTCGGCGCGGCCGAGGAGTACGTCGGCGAGTCCGCCTCCGCCCTCCTGCCCGGGGAACCACGCCAGCAGCACCGCGCCCGCCTCGTCCCGCCAGGGCAGCTCCACCGGGCCGCCGCTGTTGACGACGGCGACGGTACGCGGATTGGCCGCCGCGACGGTGCGGACCAGCGCGTCCTGGCCGGCGCCGAGCGCCAGGCCCGTACGGTCGTAGCCCTCCGACTCCCCGTGCTCGGTGGTGCCGACGACCACGATCGCCGCGTCCGCCGCGGCCGCGGCGCGGGCCGCCTCGGTGAGCGACGCGGCGACGTCCGGGGCCGGTGGCGCCGCGACGACGACGGTCGCCCGTCCGGTGCCCGGGGCCAGCTCCCGGCGGGCCACCAGCAGCGCGTCCCGGCCGGCGGAGAGGTCGGCGGTGGCGTACCGGCCGGGCGGGTTGACGTGCACCACCGCCGGGTCGTCGGTGTGCGGCGGGAAGTCGCCCTCCAGCAGGGTGCGTCCGTCCAGGGCCAGGCTCATCCGGCCGAAGCCGGCCACGCCCAGCGTCCAGTGGCCCCCGGTGCGGGGGTGCAGCCGGGCGCTGATCTCGACGGTGTGCGCGCCCGGAACGAGGCGGGGCTCCAGCAGCCGCCCACCGCCCCGCCGTTCCGCGTACAGCTCGCGACCGTCCGCGTCGAGCATGCGCAGCAGGACGCCGGGCAGGCCGGAGCGCGGGTCGGTGCAGGCGTCCTGGTCCAGCGGGGGCGCGGGGCCGTCCGGCCGGGGGCCCGGGACGTGGACGACGCGGGCCCGACCGCGCAGGGCGGCCTCGACACCGTCCAGGACGGACACCTCGTCCTGCGGGAAGACACCGGCGCTGCCACCGCCCTGGGTGCGGGTCCGCACGGCGTGCGCGCCGATCACGGCGACCGTCCCGAGGTCCTCGGGACCGAGGGGCAGGACGCCCTTGTTGGCCAGCAGGACGGTGCCGGCGACGACCGCTCGGCGGGCCAGCGCCCGGTCCTCGCGGACGCGTGCCGGATCCGGGACGTCGCGGGTGCGTCCCGAGGCCGCAGCCCCGCCGGGGCTTACCGAGGTCGGAACCCTGCCAGGGCTCACCGAAGCCGAAACAACGTCAGGGCTTACCGAAGCCGATGCCCTGCCAGGGCTTACCGAAGCCGAAACAACGTCAGGGCTTTCCGGAGCCGGAAGCCCGCCGAGGTCGTCCGAAGCCGGAACCCCGCCGGGGCTTTCCGAAGCCGGGACCCCGCCGGGACCTGACGGAGCGGGGACCCCGCCGGGACCTGACGGGATCGCAGCCCTTCCGGGACGTGCCGGAGCCGGCCCCCCGCGGGGGCGTGCCGGCGGGCGCCGCGTGTCCGGCTCCTCGTCCGTGGCAGGTGCGCGGGGTGCGTCGTGCCCGTCGAGCGCGCCGAGCCAGGCCGCGAGGCGCAGCAATCGCCGTGCCTTGTCGTCGACCGCCGCCTCGGGCACGCTGCCGTCGGCGACCGCCCGGGCCAGCGCCTCGCCCCAGGGGCCGTCGGGCCCCGGCATGGCGAGGTCGAGGCCGGCGCGGGCCGTGTCGACGGTGCCGCGCACGGCGCCCCAGTCGGAGACGACGACGCCGTCGAAGCCCCACTCGCTCTTCAACGGGTCGGTGAGCAGGGCGTTCGCGGTCATGGTGGTGCCGTTGACCGCGTTGTACCCGGCCATGACGAGCCGGACCCCGGCGGCCACCGCCGCTTCGAAGGGCGCGAGGTAGACCTCCCGCAGGGGCCGTTCCCCCACCCGTACGTCGACGGTGAGCCGGTCGGTCTCGGAGTCGTTGGCCACGTAGTGCTTGGCGGTGGCCGCCACGCCGTGGGCCTGGATGCCGCGGACGAGGGCGGCGCCGATGCGGCCGGTCAGCTCGGGGTCCTCGGAGAGGCACTCGAAGTGCCGGCCGCCCAGCGGGCTGCGGTGCAGGTTGAGGGTGGGGGCGAGCACGACGTCCACGCCCTTGCGCCGGGCCTCGGCGGCGAGCAGGCCGCCGAGGCGTTCGACCAGGGCCTCGTCCCAGGTGGCGGCCAGCGCCGAGGCGGAGGGCAGCAGGACGGAGGTGTTCCGCTCGTCCCATGCCTCGCCCCGCACGCCCGCCGGACCGTCCGACATCACCAACTCACGCAGCCCTACAGCCGGTTCCGCCCTCGTGCGCCAGGTCGTGGCGCCGGTCGCGAGCAGTGCGCGGGCCTGTGGTGTCAGTTTGCCGAGCAGTCGGTCGATCTCGTCGTCGTTCGTCCCCACCCGGGTCTCCCCTCCCCTGTGTCGTGCCTGCCGTACGCGCGTCGGTGTCAGCTGTAGACGCCGAACTCGTACAGCGAGTAGCCGTAACCGCTGCCGCGGGCCGTTCCGTTGACGCGTACATAACGGCCGGCGCCGTTCACGTCGAGTGTGTCGACGCCGCCGTTGCCGGCCGTCACGGTGGACACCGTCTGCCAGTTCCGTCCGTCGTCGGAGGTCTGGACGGTGTAGGCCTTGGCGTACGAGGCTTCCCAGTACAGCTGGACGTGCCGGAAGGCGGTGCGCGTGCCGAGGTCCACCTGGAGCCACTGCGGGTCGCTCCAGTCGCTGGCCCAGCGCGTGTTCGGGTTGCCGTCGACGGCGTTGGCGGCGGTGCAGGGGCAGTCGCCGTAGCTGGGCTGGAACGAGGAGGCGGTGGCCGGCTTGCCGAGGGCGAGGTTCGTGCCGCCCACGGCGGGCGGGACGACCCGCGCCGAGAGGGTCTCGACGCCGACGTTGCCCTTGCCGTCCGTGGCCTTGACGTACAGCTTCCAGACGCCGGGCCGGTCCGGGGCGGTCACCCTGAGGCGGCCGCCGCCGAGGTCGGTGAAGGGCAGCGGGGTCAGCTGCTTGCTCTGGTCGATGTAGTTGCTGTTCGCCAGCACCTCGTACGCGATCGGGTCGCCGTCGGGGTCGGACGCGCGCACCGTGAGGACCAGGTCCTTGCCGGCCTGCACCTTGCCCGCGTCGCCCTCGACCCCGAAGCCGGAGACGACGGGCGGGGTGTTGTCGCGCGAGGTGTCGCCGCCGTAGGCCCGCTTGACGGCGTAGTACGACAGCCGCTTCTGGCCTGCGGGCAGCAGGTTGAACCAGATGCCGCCGAAGTCGTACTCGGTGCCGTAGTGGAACAGGGTCGCGCCGAGGGCGACCCCTCGGTGCCCGGTGACGCAGTTCCAGGCGTCCGTGTAACCCTGCGCCTTGGCCTGGTCGGTGGGCTCCTTCGGTACGCCGTTGGCGTCGTCCGGCACCTCCCACTCGCCGGCCGGTCCGGTCTCCGTGACGATGTACGGCTTGGTGTAGCCGCCCTGCTCCCAGGCGGCCCTGACGTCGCAGACGGCGTCGTAGGAGTTGACGGCGTACAGGTCGAGGTCGGGGGCGTTCTTCTTGTAGTAGGGCCAGGCGCCGACCCATGCGTCGGTCGAGGTGACGGGGTGGTTCGGGTCGACGGCGTGGATCTTCTTGGTGATGTCGTTGACGAGGGTGGTGTACGCGTCGCGCTGGCGCTCCAGCTCGTCGCCGCTGTAGCAGTTCTGCAGGCCGAGCACCGACTCGTTCCCGACGTTCCACATCAGGACGCCCGGGTGGTCCTTGTACTCCTGGACCCAGCGGGGGAACTCGGCGAGCATCTGGTTCTTGTACGCGGTGTCGGTGAGGTAGTTGACGCAGCCGCCGCTGCCGGGACCGCCGCCGGGCTGGAGCCAGAAGCCGGCGATGACCTTGACGCCGTGGGCGGCCGCGGAGTCGAGGAGCGGGCGGCTGCTCGCGTCGGTGCCCCAGGTGCGGACGGTGTTGACGCCCATGGATCTCAGGTCGGGCATGTACCGGTCGGCGTCGGCGGGGGACGGCCCCCAGGTCAGGCCCTTGACCGTGTACGGGCTGCCGTCGACGGTCAGTTGCCAGTTGCCCTGACTGCCGGTGACCTTCACGACGCTGCCCGCGGCGTGCGCCTGCGTCGCGGGCAGGGCCGTGAGGGCGCCGACGGTGAGCAGGGCGGCGGTCAGGGGGGCGGTGAGTCTGCGGGCGGGGGTGAGTCCGCCGGCGGGCGTGCGGGGTCGGCTCATCGGGGTGTGTCTCCGGTCTGCGGGGTGAGGGGGGTGAGGGGGCGGTCCGGCCGTGGCGGGGGCGTGGACGGCCGGACCGGTCCGGTGGGGGTTTCCGGGCGGGTCAGGGCAGTTCGTAGTGCTCGTTCAGCGCCGCGCCTGCCTCCGGGTGGGTCTGGTCGTATCCGCGCGCGTCGCACTGCAACCCGCCGACGATGCAGTGGCCGACCATGGCGTCGAGGGTCGGCGCGTCCCAGGCGTTGAAGAAGTCGTAGTGGAACGAGTAGCTCGCGCCACTGGCCAGTCGTACCTGGGAGAGGTCACCGTTGACGGGGAAGGCCATCTTGAACTCGATCATCGGCAGGGCGACGGGGTGGTCGGCCGGGCAGATGTTGTTGTTGGTGCCGGGGTTGACCACCGGATACGCCATGTGGCTCTTGTGGTCGGGCGTATCCAGGTTCTTGCCGTCCCAGCAACTGGGCGCCTGGAAGCGGATGTTGACCTGGACGTCCCGGCGCTCCGGGCAGTTGGCCGGGAAGTCGACGTTGAAGAAGCTGTCGCCGCACTCCCAGCCCTCGACGAAGCCCGGGTGGTCGCGGAACTCCTGGGCGCTCTGCATCGGGCTGCCGACGACGTAGCGCAGCCCCTTGGGGAAGGGCCGCACGCTGGTGTAGTCGGTGACGCCGGCCTTGTAGTAGATGGTCTGCGGGCCGACGGGGAGCACCGGGGTGCCGCCGTCGAACATGGTCGGCATCCAGTAGCCCGAACGGTCGCCGGGCGCCAGGCAGGTGGTGGACCCGGCGTCCAGCGAGGCGGTGGTGCTGTACGCGTTGGTCGTCGTGTTGCCCATGAAGGTGTGGTCGTGCGACTTGCCGGGCTGCTGGGCGTAGACGATCGGGTCGTCGGGGGCCGTGTGGCTGACCGCGCAGTTGGCCTGGAACTCGTGGAAGTAGCGGTGCGGCGGCTCCTTCGTGGACGGACTGACACCGGTGACCGGCGGGTTGGCGGGGATGTAGCCGTCGCCGTCCGGGTCCTCGGGCGAGGAGGCGGTCGAGACCGCCATGGTGTGCCCGGTGTGCGCGGACGGGGCCCGGGCCGCGGTGTCGGCGTTGGCGGCGACCGTGCCGATGCCGATCGAGGTCAGCAGTAACGCGCTCGCGACGAGGGCGCCGGACAGAACTTTCGATCTCCGTGGCATGGAGACCTCCTGAGAAGGTCGGGGAAATTCTCGGAGAGCGCTCTCCCACGTCGGAGTGTTGAGGGCACGAGGGGAGGGTGTCAAGGGATTCGACAGCATGAGCGGCGCACGCATCAACGCGACTTCTGACCCCACTTGTTGAACGCAGCGCACAAGAACTGGTCGCGAGTATTGACGTGTCCGGGCGGACGGATGAAGCATGCACTCCCAGAGAGCGCTCCCTCACCCCCACTTCGTTCACTTTCCGAACAAGGAGAGCCGCCACCCCATGCCCTCTTCCCCCACGCCCTCCCCCACACCCGGCCCCTCCGGGCTACGGCGACGCACCCTGCTCGGTGCGGCCGCCGCGGCGCCCGTACTCGCCTCGCTGACCGGGGCGGGAACCGCCGCCGCCTCGGCCGCCTCCTCCACGTCCGCCGGCTCGCCCGCCGGCCCCCGCGCGTTGCCCGGTGGCGGTGACCTCGGGCCGAACGTCATCGTCTTCGACCCGTCCACGGCGAACATCCAGGCCAGACTGGACGAGATCTTCAAGCAGCAGGAGTCGGCCCAGTTCGGCACGGGCCGCTACGCCCTGCTGTTCAAGCCCGGCACGTACAGCGGGCTCAACGCCCAGCTCGGCTTCTACACCTCCGTCGCGGGCCTCGGCCTGTCCCCCGACGACACCACCATCAACGGCGACGTCACGGTCGACGCCGGCTGGTTCGACGGCAACGCCACGCAGAATTTCTGGCGTTCGGCGGAGAACCTCGCCCTGGTCCCGGTCAGCGGCACCAACCGCTGGGCGGTCTCGCAGGCGGCGCCCTTCCGGCGCATGCACGTGCGCGGCGACCTCAACCTCGCCCCCGACGGCTACGGCTGGGCCAGCGGCGGCTACATCGCCGACAGCCGGATCGACGGCACGGTCGGCCCGTACTCCCAGCAGCAGTGGTACACCCGGGACAGCTCGGTCGGCGGCTGGCTCAACGCCGTGTGGAACATGGTGTTCTCCGGCGTGGAGGGCGCACCCGCGCAGAGCTTCCCCGAGCCGCCGTACACCACGCTGGAGACGACTCCCGTCTCCCGGGAGAAGCCGTTCCTGTACCTCGACGGCGACGAGTACCGCGTCTTCCTGCCGGAGAAGCGCACCGACGCCCGCGGTGTCTCCTGGGGCAACGGCACCCCGCGCGGCACCTCGCTCCCGCTGTCCCGCTTCTACGTCGCGAAGCCCGCCGACTCGGCGGCCACCCTCAACCAGGCGCTGGCGGAGGGCCTGCACCTGCTGCTGACGCCGGGGGTCTACCACCTGGACCGGACCGTGGAGGTGAACCGCGCGGGCACGGTCGTCCTGGGCCTGGGCTACGCCACCCTCATCCCCGACAACGGTGTCACCGCCCTGAAGGTCGCCGACGTGGACGGCGTGCGCCTGGCCGGGTTCCTCGTCGACGCGGGCGCGGTCAACTCCTCGACGCTGCTGGAGGTCGGGCCCGAGGGCGCGTCCGCGGACCACTCGGCCGACCCGACCACCGTGCAGGACGTGTTCGTCCGGATCGGCGGGGCGGGCCCCGGCAAGGCCACCACCAGCATGGTGATCAACAACCGGCACACCATCGTCGACCACACCTGGGTGTGGCGCGCCGACCACGGCGACGGCGTCGGCTGGGAGACCAACCGCGCCGACTACGGCGTGGTGGTGAACGGCGACGACGTCCTGATGACCGGCCTGTTCGTCGAGCACTTCAACAAGTACGACGTGCAGTGGAACGGCGAGCGCGGCCGCACGGTCTTTTTTCAGAACGAGAAGGCGTACGACGCCCCGGACCAGGCCGCGATCCAGAACGGCCCGGTCAAGGGATACGCCGCCTACAAGGTCGCGGACGACGTCACCGAGCACGAGGGCTGGGGCATGGGCAGCTACTGCTACTACAACGTGAACCCGTCCATCGTGCAGCACCACGGCTTCGCCGCGCCGAACCGCTCCGGGGTGCGCTTCCACGGGCTGCTCGTGGTGTCGCTGGGCGGGCAGGGGCAGTACGAGTGCGTCGTCAACGACACGGGTTCGCCCACGTCGGGAACGGACACCGTGCCGTCGAAGGTCGTGCAGTACCCCTGAACGGTCGTGCAGTACCCCTGAGCGACGGGACGCGCGCCGCGGGACGCCCGCGTCCGCGCGCCGGGGTGCCCCCGCCACGCCGGGCGGGGGCATCCCGCGGCGTTCACCGCGTCGGCACCGCGTTCGCCGGCGCCGGCGCGTAGCCGGTGGGCCGGGCGGTGAAGGTGCCGCGGCCCTGGGTACGGCTGCGCAACCGGGTCGCGTAGCCGAACAGTTCGGCCAGCGGCACCGTGGCCGTGACCACCGTCGCACCGCCCCGGGTGTCGGAGCCGGTGACCCGGCCGCGGCGCGCGGCGAGGTCGCCGAGCACCCCGCCGACCCCGTCCTCGGGCAGGGTGACCGTCACCTCGACGACCGGTTCGAGCAGGACCATCTCCGAGGCGCGCAGGGCGTCGCGGAGCCCGAACCGGCCGGCGGTGCGGAACGCGGTGTCGGAGGAGTCCTTCACATGGGTCTGGCCGTCGGTGAGCGTGACCCGCAGGCCGGTCACCGGGTGCCCTCCCAGCGGCCCTTCGGCGAGGGCGTCCCGGCAGCCCGCCTCGACGGCCCGGACGTACTCCTGCGGAACGCGTCCGCCGACGACCGTCGAACGGAACACGAAACCGCCGCCCACACCGTCCTCCTCCCACGGCTCCACGTCGAGCACGACGTGCGCGAACTGCCCGGCACCGCCGTCCTGTTTGACGTGCCGGTGGACGAAACCGGTGACGCCCGCGCCGACCGTCTCCCGGTAGGCCACACCGGGGCGGCCGACCGTGACCTCCAGCCCGTGCTCGCGCCGGACGCGCTCCACCGCGACCTCCAGGTGCAGTTCGCCCATGCCCGACAGCACGGTCTGCCCGGTCTCCGGGTCGGTGCGCACGGCCAGTGAGGGGTCCTCCTCGGTCAGCCGGGCGAGCGCGGCGGCCAGCCGGTCGGTGTCGGTGGAGCGCCCGGCCTCCACGGCCACGTGCACGACCGGCTCGGCCACGCCGGGGGGTTCCAGGAGCAGCGGGGCGTCCGGCGCGCACAGGGTCGAGCCGGCCCGGGCCGACTTGAGTCCGACCACCGCGACGATGTCCCCGGCGACCGCCCGTTCCAGCGGGTCGTGCCGGTCGGCCCGTACCCGCAGGATGCGGCCGACGCGCTCGGTGCGGCGCGTGCCCGCGTCCCACACGGTGTCCCCCTTCCCGATCGTGCCCGAGTACACCCTCAGGTACGTCAGCCGTCCCGTCGGGGTGGCGCTCACCTTGAACGCCAGTGCCGCCATCGGCGCCGCCGGGTCGGCCGTCCTTTCCTGCTTCGCGCCCTCGTGGGTGCCGTGCACCGGGGACACGTCCAGCGGCGAGGGCAGGTACGTCACCACGGCGTCCAGCAGCGGTTCGACGCCGCGGTTGCGGTACGCCGAGCCGCACAGCACGACCACGCCTTCGCCGGTGCGGGTCAGGTCGCGCAGGGCGGCGGTGAGGGTGGCCGCGGTGAGCGTCTCCCGGTCGCAGAACTCCTCCAGCGCGGCCGGGTGGCGTTCGGCGACCGCCTCTTCCAGCAGTCGCCGCCTGCGCAGCGCCTCCTCGCGCAGGGTGCCGGGCACCGGGCCCTCCTCGGCCGCGTGCGCGCCGTCCGTCCACACCAGGGCGCGCAGGCGCAGCAGGTCGACGACGCCGGTGAAGCCGTCCTCCGCGCCGATGGGCAGCTGCACCACGAGGGGCGCCGGGTGCAGCCGCTCGCGGATCGAGGCGACGGCGGTGTCGAGGTCGGCGCCCGCCCGGTCCATCTTGTTGACGAACGCGATCCGGGGCACGCCGTGCCGGTCGGCCTGCCGCCACACGGACTCGCTCTGCGGCTCCACCCCCGCGACCGCGTCGAACACGGCGACGGCGCCGTCGAGGACGCGCAGCGAGCGCTCGACCTCGTCGGCGAAGTCGACGTGCCCGGGGGTGTCGATGAGGTTGATCCGGTGACCGGCCCAGGCGCAGCTGACGGCCGCGGCGAAGATGGTGATGCCGCGGTCGCGTTCCTGCGGGTCGAAGTCGGTGACGGTGGTGCCGTCGTGGACCTCGCCGCGCTTGTGGGTGGTGCCGGTGGCGTAGAGGATCCGCTCGGTGACGGTGGTCTTGCCCGCGTCGACGTGGGCGAGGATGCCCAGGTTGCGGACGGTGGCGAGCGGGTCGGTGCGGGTGTTCCGGTGGGCGGCTGTGTCCGGACGGGTGCCGGTGTGGGTGCTGATGCGGGTGCGCACGGCCTGGGGCCTTTCGCTGCTCGGTGGAGCTCGTCGTGAACAGGGCGGCGCGATTCCCGGGACGGGTGGGCGGACGGAGCCACGGCCCGACGGGGCGAGCGAGGTGGACGGGGCCACGGCCCGGCGGGGCGGGCGAGGTGGCGTCGCGTCAGATGCCGGTCGCGGGCATCCGGTGCCGGCCGCGCAGCGGGCACCGGACGGCCGGAGACACGAGGATCACCTCGAACCGGGACGGGGGGACGACGGGTGCGGTGCGGATGCGCACGGCCCTGCTCCCCTCACTCGGTCACGGTCTCGGTGTGCTGGTGAGTGTAGGGAGACCCGGGCCGGTGCCGCACCGGGTTTTCGCCGGGGGCGACGGCGAGGGCGGCGAAAGGCGAAAACGCGAGATGCCGACCGGGATCTCTCCCGGCCGGCATCTCGCCCTGCCTGATCTTGTGTCCGAGGGGGGACTTGAACCCCCACGCCCGATAAAGGGCACTAGCACCTCAAGCTAGCGCGTCTGCCATTCCGCCACCCGGACCAGGTGTCTGTCGCGGTGCGGGGGTGTTCCCCGCGGCGACATGGACAACCATACCAAGCTTTCGCGGTGCCTTTCACCTGCGTTTCCTTCGCCCGCGCTCGGCCTGAGCGGCGGTCCGGGACCTGCGCCCGCACTGCACCTAGGGTCGCACCATGAGTGACTGGATGGTTACGCAGGGCCCGCTTCCGCGTCGTCGGCCGCGGGCGTTGTCGCCGCTCAGGGAGCACCTGCGGGACACGTTCTGGTTCGCGCCCACCGCGGCGATGGTGGGCGTCTTCGCCGTCTGGCTGGTGGCTCAGGAACTCGACGCGGCCCTGGTGCGCTCGTTGCAGGACGACGGCGACTTCGACACCCTCGCCGACCTGCTGCGCTTCGCGGACGACGCGAAGGCGGTGGTGTCCGCGGTCGGCTCGGCGATGATGACCTTCATCGGTGTGGTCTTCAGCATCTCGCTGGTCGCCGTGCAGATGGCGAGCGGGCAGTTCACCCCGCGGGTGGTGCGCCTCTTCGTCCGCAGCCGGATCACCAAGGCGACCTTCGCCGTCTTCCTGGCCACCTTCGTCCTGACGCTGCTCGTCCTGACCAGCTACGACAGCAACGCCGACCCCCGCGCCGCCACGACCGTGCCCCTGGTGCAGTCGGTGCTCACCCTTCTCATGGTCGCGCTGAGCCTGCTGCTCTTCGTGCTGTACGTCAACGCGACGCTGCGGCTGATGCGGGTCAGCCATGTGATCGCCCGTATCGCCGCGGAGTCCCTGCGGGTGGCGGCGCTGATGCCCCTGCCCGCGGGCGCAGGCGAGGAGCCGGACGTCGCGCCGGTGACGGCGTGGGTGGCTCACGAGGGGCGGGCCGGGGTGCTGCGGGACGTGCACGTCGCCCGGCTGGTGCGGGTGGCCCGGGGGCACGGGGTGGTGCTGCGGCTGGTGCCGCGCACCGGTGACTTCCTGGTGCCGGGCACACCGGTCCTCGCGGTGCACGGCGGGGCGGCGCCGCCCCGCCGGGCGCTGCGGTACGCCCTGTCGGTGGGGGTGGAGCGCACCTTCCACCAGGACCTGGCGTTCGGCCTGCGCCAGCTGTCCGACATCGGGCTGCGCGCCCTGTCCCCCGCGGTGAACGATCCGACGACCGCCGTGCAGGCGCTGGACCGGGTCGTGCAGATCCTGGCCACGCTGTCCCGGCGGCCGCTGGACGCCGTGCCGCACCGGGACCGGCGCGGCACGGTCCGGCTGGTGCAGCCGGTGCCCGGCTGGGCGGAACTGGTGGACCTCGGGTTCACCGAGGTCCGTGCCTGCGCCGCCGGGTCGCCACAGGTCACGCGGCGGCTGTCGGCGGCGTTCGACGACCTGCTGCTGCTCGTGCCGCGGGAGCGGCGCGGTCCGCTGCTGCGCCACCGCGAGCTGCTGCGGCAGGCCGTCGAGCGCACCGCGCCGACGCCTGCGGACCGTGCCTTCGCCCTGCGGCCCGACCGGCAGGGCATCGGGTGACCGGAGGTGCCCGGCGGAGTCCGCCCCGGCCCGTCACGGCATGAGGTGGTGGTCCGGGAAGTTCCCCGGCAGCCGCTCCCCCGCGGGGCCGCGTGTGACGGCGCGGACCAGCAGCTCCCCGCCCACGAAGGCGCCGCGCCACGACCCGCCGTGCCCGCCGAACAGCTCGTCGCGGTCTCCGCGGGAGCGCGGCACTCCGTGGCCGACCTTGAACGCGCGGATCTGCGGCGCCAGCCGCGCGTACGTCGCCGGGTCGTCCGTGGACAGGGTGGCCACCAGCGCTCCGTTGGAGGCGTTCATCGCGGCGAGCAGCTCGGCCTCGGTGTCGGCCAGGACGATGGTGTCGACCGGGCCGAAGGGCTCCGCGTGGTGCAGCGGCGAGGAGCGGGGCGGGGCCAGCAGCGTGACCGGCTGGACGTAGGCCGAGGTGTCCTGGCCGGGCAGGAACCGGGCGTCGGCCGCCCTGCCGCGGTGCAGGGGGACGGCGCCGCGGTCGACGGCCTCGGCGACCTGGTCCCGGAGCTCCTTCGCCTTGGCCGCGCTGACGACCGGCCCGAAGTCGAGCGCCGGGTACGGGTCGTCCGGTGCGGCGACGGCGAGCGGGTGGCCGACGCGCAGGGTGCGGACCGCCGGGAGGTACGCCGCGAGGAACGCGTCGAACAGCTGCCGCTGGACGACGAAGCGCGGGTAGGCGGTGCAGCGTTGCTTGCCGTAGTCGAAGAGCTTCGGGATCACCTCGGTGAGCGCGTCCCAGTCGGTGAAGTTCCAGACGCCCCAGGTGTTGAGTCCCTCCTGTTCGAGGATGTGCCGCTTGCCGAGGTCGGTGACGGCGGTGGCGACGGCGGCGCCCGTGTCCCGGCCGCCGACGAAGGAGACGCAGCCGATCTCGGGGGCGCGCACCAGCGCCTGGGACAGTTCGCCGCCGCTGCCGCTGACGAGGGTGAAGGGAAGTCCCTCGCGGGCGGCGAGCGCGCAGGCCAGGGTGAGGCAGGCGACGCCGCCGTCGGTCGGGGTCTTGGCGATGACCGCGTTGCCCGCCAGCGCCTGGACGAGCATCGCGTGGACGAGCACGCTCATCGGGTAGTTCCAGCTCGCGATGTTGGACACCGGACCGTCCAGCGGGGCGCGCCCGTCGAGCATGCCGTCGATGCCATCGACGTACCAGCGCACGCCGTCGACGGCCCGGTCGACGTCGGCCGTGGCCGAGCGCCAGGGCTTGCCGATCTCCCACACCAGCAGCAGGGCGAGCAGGTCGCGGTGCTGAGCGAGGGCGTCGAGGGTGGCGGCGACGCGGGCCCGCCGTTCGGCCAGGGGAAGGTGGCGCCAGGCCCGGTGCTGGTCGAGCGAGGCGCGTACGGCGTGCCGGGCCGTGGCCGCGTCCAGGCGGGGCGGGCCCGCCACGGGGGTGCCGTCGACGGGGCTGGTGGCCGGCAGGACCCGGCCGTCCGCCCGCCAGTCGGCGCCCCAGAGGTTGCGGACCCGGTCCTCGCCGAACGCCTCGGGTGCGACGGCGCGGCAGCGCCGCCAGGCCTCGGCCCAGGAGGTGCCCAACTTCAGGGTGAGCTCCGCGGCGCTCCGCGCGCCGGCCGTCATGCGCGGGCTCCGTCACGGGTCGCGCCGTCGAGTACGGCGAGCACGTGCCGCGCGGTCTCGGTCGGCGTGCTCCCGACCCGTACACCGGCCGCTTCCAGTGCGTCCTTCTTGGCCCGGGCGGTGCCCGAGGAGCCGGACACGATGGCGCCGGCGTGCCCCATCGTCCTGCCCTCGGGCGCCGTGAACCCGGCGATGTAGCCGACGACCGGCTTGGTGACGTGTGCGCGGATGTGGGCCGCGGCGCGTTCTTCCGCGTCGCCGCCGATCTCGCCGATGAGGACGATCAGTTCGGTGTCGGGGTCGTTCTGGAAGGCGGTGAGGCAGTCGATGTGACTGGTGCCGACGACGGGGTCGCCGCCGATGCCGACGCAGGTGGAGAAGCCGATGTCGCGCAGTTCGTGCATGAGCTGGTAGGTGAGGGTGCCCGACTTGGAGACGAGGCCGATACGGCCGGGCCCCGCGATGTCGGGCGGGATGATGCCCGCGTCGGACCGGCCGGGGCTGATCAGGCCGGGGCAGTTGGGACCGATGACGCGGGTGCCCCTGGCTCTGGCGTGGGCGGTGAGGGCGACGGCGTCGTGGACCGGGATGCCCTCGGTGATGACGACGGCGAGACCGATGCCGGCGTCGGCGGCCTCGACGACCGCGGCCTTGGCGAAGGCAGGCGGCACGAAGACGACGGTGACGTCGGCGCCGGTGCGCTCGACGCCCTCGCGGACCGAGCCGAAGACCGGGACGGTGCGCAGGCCGAAGTCGACGGTGCGGCCGGCCTTGCGCGGGTTGACGCCGCCGACGACGTCGGTACCCGCGGCCAGCATGCGGCGGGTGTGCTTCATGCCCTCGGCGCCGGTCATGCCCTGGACGAGGACTTTGCTCTCCTCGGTGAGGTAGATCGCCATGTCGTCCTGTCTCCTCATTCGGCGGCGGATGCCGCGGTGGCGAGCCGGGCGGCACGGTGGGCGGCGCCGTCCATGGTGGTGGCCTGTTCGACCAGGGGGTGCGCGCGTGCCGCGAGCAGGGCCCGGCCCCGGGCGGCGTTGTTGCCGTCGAGGCGTACGACGAGCGGCTTGGTCGGCCGGACCTCCTCCAGGGCCCGGACGATGCCGTCGGCGACCGCGTCGCAGGCGGTGATGCCGCCGAAGACGTTGACGAGGACGGACTTCACGCCGGGGTCGGAGAGGATGACCGACAGCCCGTCGGCCATGACCCGGGCGGAGGCGCCGCCGCCGATGTCGAGGAAGTTGGCGGGACGGGCGCCGCAGCCGGCGACCACGTCCAGCGTCGACATGACCAGCCCGGCGCCGTTGCCGATGACGCCGACCTCGCCGTCGAGCTTCACGTAGTTGAGGCCCCGGGCGGCGGCACGGGCCTCCAGGGAGTCGGCGGACGCCGGGGGCTCGTCGCACCGGCGGGACTGCCGGAAGCGGGCGTTGTCGTCGAGGGTGACCTTGCCGTCGAGCGCGACGATCCGGCCGTCGGCCGTACTGACCAGCGGGTTGACCTCGACCAGCAGGGCGTCCTCGCGGACCAGTACGTCCCACAGCCGCACCAGGGTGTCGACGGTCTGCGGGGGCAGTCCGGCGGCGTCGGCGATGCGCACCGCGGTGGCCGTGTGCACCCCCGTGGCCGGGTCGACGGGGATGCGCGCCACGGCCTCGGGCCGCCGGGCGGCGACCTCCTCGATCTCCATGCCCCCTTCCGCGGAGGCGATGGCCAGGAACCCCCCGGACGCGCGGTCGAGAACGTAGGAGACGTAGAACTCCCGCTCGATGTCGCAGGGTTCGGCGAGCATGACGGTGCGGACCGGGTGGCCCTTGATGTCCATCCCGAGGATGCGTCGTGCCGCCTCCTCGGCCTCGGCGGGGTCGGCGGCGAGCCGAACGCCGCCCGCCTTGCCCCGTCCGCCGGTCTTCACCTGCGCCTTCACGACGGCGCGTCCGCCGAGTGCGCGGGCGATGCCGCGGGCCCCCTCGGGCGAGTCGGTGACCTCGGCCCTCGGCACCACGATGCCGTGTTCCGCGAAGAGTTCCCTTGCCTGGTGTTCGTACAGGTCCATCTCGGCTCCTGACTGAAAGTGCCGTACGCCCCCTGGACACCACCCACCGGATGCGGGATAACAAGCTTCATACAGTATTCGTCGACTGTATGCAATGTACCGCGAGAGCGCCCCAACCCCTCGTGAAGGGACAGGACTTCGCCATGCCCGACGACACACAGGACGTCATCTCCGGCGGCCACCTCGTTGCCAAGGCACTCAAGGCCGAGGGGGTCGACCGCATCTACACGCTGTGCGGCGGCCACATCATCGACATCTACGACGGCTGCGTCGACGAGGGCATCGAGGTCGTCGACGTACGCCACGAGCAGGTCGCCGCGCACGCCGCCGACGGCTACGCCCGGATCACCGGCAAGCCCGGCTGCGCGGTGGTCACCGCGGGGCCGGGGACCACCGACGCCGTCACCGGGGTCGCCAACGCCTTCCGCGCCGAGTCGCCGATGCTGCTGATCGGCGGTCAGGGAGCGCACAGCCAGCACAAGATGGGGTCACTGCAGGATCTGCCGCACGTCGACATGATGACGCCGATCACCAAGTTCGCGGCGACCGTGCCGGACACGGCGCGGGCGGCGGACATGGTGTCGATGGCGTTCCGCGAGTGCTACCACGGCGCGCCGGGGCCCTCCTTCCTGGAGATTCCGCGGGACGTGCTGGACGCCAAGGTGCCGGCCGACCGGGCGCGGGTTCCGCGGGCCGGGGCCTACCGGGCCTCCACCCGGTCGGCCGGGGACCCGGACGCCGTCGAGCGGCTCGCCGACCTGCTGACGCACGCCGAGAAGCCGGCCATCCTGCTCGGCAGCCAGGTCTGGACGACCCGCGCGACCGAGGCCGCCGTCGAGCTGGTCCGCACGCTGAACGTCCCGGCGTACATGAACGGCGCGGGCCGCGGCACCCTGCCGCCCGGCGACCCGCACCACTTCCAGCTCTCGCGCCGCTACGCCTTCTCCCACGCCGACGTCATCGTGATCGTGGGCACGCCCTTCGACTTCCGCATGGGCTACGGCAAGCGGCTCTCCCCGGACGCGACCGTCGTGCAGATCGACCTCGACTACCGCACCGTCGGCAAGAACCGCGACATCGACCTGGGCATCGTCGGCGACGCGGCGCTGGTGCTGAAGTCGGTGAGCGAGGCGGCGTCCGGGCGGATCAACGGGGGCGCGTCCCAGCGCAAGGAGTGGCTGGACGAGCTGCGCGCGGCCGAGCAGACGGCGCTGGACAAGCGCCTGCCGCAGCTCAGGTCGGACGCCTCCCCCATCCATCCGTACCGGCTGGTCAGCGAGATCAACGACTTCCTCACCGAGGACTCGGTCTACATCGGTGACGGCGGCGACATCGTCACCTTCTCCGGGCAGGTCGTGCAGCCCAAGTCACCGGGCCACTGGATGGACCCGGGACCGCTGGGCACGCTCGGCGTGGGCGTGCCCTTCGTGCTGGCCGCCAAGCAGGCGCGGCCGGACAAGGAGGTCGTCGCCCTCTTCGGGGACGGCGCCTTCTCGCTCACCGGCTGGGACTTCGAGACCCTGGTCCGCTACGACCTCCCCTTCGTCGGCATCGTCGGCAACAACTCCTCGATGAACCAGATCCGCTACGGCCAGGCCGCCAAGTACGGCAAGGAGCGCGAGCGGGTCGGCAACACCCTCGGCGACGTCCCGTACGACGAGTTCGCGCGGATGCTGGGCGGTCACGGCGAGGAGGTCCGCGACCCCGCCGACATCGGCCCGGCGCTGCGCCGCGCGCGCGAGTCCGGCAAGCCGTCCCTGGTCAACGTCTGGGTCGACCCGGACGCGTACGCCCCCGGAACCATGAACCAGACAATGTACAAGTGAGGTGAAGCCCCATGACAGCGAAGGCTCTCGAGGGCATCCGCGTCCTGGACATGACGCATGTGCAGTCCGGTCCCTCCGCGACCCAGCTGCTCGCCTGGCTCGGCGCGGACGTCGTGAAGCTGGAGGCGCCGAGCGGTGACATCACGCGCGGGCAGCTGCGCGATCTGCCGGACGTCGACTCCCTCTACTTCACGATGCTCAACTGCAACAAACGGAGCATCACCCTCAACACCAAGACCGAGCGCGGCAAGGAGATCCTCACCGAGCTGATCCGGCGCTCGGACGTCATGGTCGAGAACTTCGGACCGGGCGCGGTCGACCGGATGGGATTCACCTGGGGCCGCGTCAAGGAGATCAATCCACGGATCGTCTATGCCTCCATCAAGGGGTTCGGCGAGGGCCCGTACACCGCGTTCAAGGCGTACGAGGTCGTCGCCCAGGCCATGGGCGGATCGATGTCCACCACCGGATTCGAGGACGGGCCGCCGCTGGCGACGGGAGCCCAGATCGGGGACTCGGGCACGGGCGTCCACGTCGTGGCGGGCATCCTCGCCGCCCTCTACCAGCGGGAGCACACCGGACGCGGACAGCGGGTGAACGTGGCCATGCAGCACGCGGTGCTCAACCTCTGCCGGGTGAAGCTGCGCGACCAGCAGCGCCTGAGCCATGGTCCACTCGCCGAATATCCCAACGAGGACTTCGGCGACGAGGTTCCCAGGTCCGGCAACGCGTCCGGCGGCGGCCAGCCGGGGTGGGCGGTCAAGTGCGCGCCGGGCGGTCCGAACGACTACGTGTACGTCATCGTCCAGCCCGTCGGCTGGCGGCCGCTGAGCGGGCTGATCGGACGGCCCGAGCTGGCGGACGACCCCGAGTGGGCGACGCCGCGGGCCAGGCTGCCGAAACTGAACAAGATGTTCCAGCTGATCGAGGAGTGGTCGTCCACCCTGCCCAAGTGGGAGGTGCTGGAGCAGCTGAACGCCCACAACATCCCGTGCGGGCCGATCCTGTCCACGAGGGAGATCATCGAGGACGCCTCGCTGGCCGCCAACGAGATGGTCGTCACCGTGCCGCACCCCGAGCGGGGCGAGTTCGTGACCGTGGGCAGCCCGCTCAAGCTCTCGGACTCCCCCGTGCGGGTGACCAGTTCACCGCTGCTGGGCGAGCACAACGAGGAGGTCTACGTCGGCGAGCTGGGTCTCGGCGACGAGGAACTGCGGCTGCTCAAGTCGAACGGGGTGATCTGACGTGATGGCCGAGGACCGCCTGGCGCGGGTGCGCGCTCTCCTGGACGCCGTACGGGCCGAGGGGCGCACGGCGCTCACCGCCCCCGAGGGCAAGGTGCTCGCCGACGCCTACGGGATCGCGGTACCGGGCGAGGAGCTGGCGCGGGACGTCGACGAGGCGGTGGCGAGCGCGGCGCGGCTCGGCGGCCCCGTCGTGATGAAGATCGTGTCGCCGGACATCCTGCACAAGACCGACGCCGGCGGTGTGGTCGTCGGGGTGGAGGGCGCCGCGGACGTGCGGGCGGCGTTCTGCCGGATCGTCGACAACGCGCGCGCGTACGACGCCTCCGCGCGGATCGAGGGCGTGCAGGTGCAGGAACTGCTGCCGCAGGGGCAGGAGGTCATCGTCGGGGCGGTCACCGACCCGACGTTCGGGAAGGTGGTGGCCTTCGGCCTCGGCGGGGTGCTGGTCGAGGTGCTCAAGGACGTGACCTTCCGGCTGGCGCCCGTGGACGCCGGCGAGGCGCTGTCCATGCTGGACTCGATCCGGGCGGCCGAGGTGCTGCGCGGGGTGCGCGGGCAGGCCGGGGTGGACCGGTGGGCGGTGGCGGAGCAGATCCGCCGGGTCTCCGCGCTCGTCTCGGACTTCCCGGAGATCGCCGAGGTCGACCTCAATCCGGTGATCGCCACACCCGAGGGGGCGGTCGCCGCCGACGTCCGGGTGATCCTGGCAACCGACGCGCCGAAGGAACGGCGCCGGTACACGCGCGAGGAGATCCTCACCTCGATGCGCCGCCTGATGCAGCCCTCTTCGGTCGCCGTGATCGGCGCCTCCGACGAGGCCGGCAAGATCGGCAACTCGGTGATGCGCAACCTCGTCGACGGCGGCTTCGCGGGCGAGATCCATCCGGTGAACCCCAAGGCCGATGACATCTTGGGCCGCAAGGCGTACAAGAGTGTCACCGACGTTCCCGGTGAGGTGGATGTGGCGGTCTTCGCGATCCCCGCGCGGTTCGTGGCGGCGGCGCTGGAGGAGGTGGGGCGCAAGCGCGTCCCCAACGCCGTCCTCATCCCGTCCGGCTTCGCCGAGACCGGTGAGCAGGCGCTCCAGGACGAGATCGTGGCCGTCGCCGAGCGGCACGGGGTGCGGCTGCTCGGGCCGAACATCTACGGCTACTACTCGACCTGGCAGGACCTGTGCGCCACGTTCTGCACGCCGTACGACGTCAAGGGCGGCGTGGCGCTGACCTCGCAGTCGGGCGGCATCGGGATGGCCGTCCTGGGCTTCGCGCGGACCACGAAGACCGGCGTGTCGGCGATCGTCGGCCTCGGCAACAAGGCGGACCTGGACGAGGACGACCTGCTGACCTGGTTCGGCGAGGACCCGCACACCGAGTGCATCGCGATGCACCTGGAGGACCTCAAGGACGGCCGCGCCTTCGTCGAGGCCGCCCGGGCGACCGTGCCCAGGAAGCCGGTCGTGGTGCTGAAGGCGGGGCGTACCGCGGCGGGCGCGAAGGCCGCCGGATCGCACACGGGGGCACTCGCCGGGGACGACGCCGTGTACGACGACGTCCTGCGGCAGGCCGGCGTCATCCGGGCGCCGGGGCTGAACGAGATGCTGGAGTACGCGCGCGCGTTGCCGGTGCTGCCCGCCCCCCGGGGCGACAACGTGGTCGTCATCACCGGGGCAGGCGGCAGCGGGGTCCTGCTCTCCGACGCGGTCATGGACAACGGGCTGTCGCTCATGGAGATACCGCCCGACCTGGACACGGCGTTCCGCGCGTTCATCCCGCCCTTCGGTGCGGCGGGCAACCCGGTGGACATCACCGGGGGCGAGCCGCCGTCGACGTACGAGGCGACGATCCGGCTCGGGCTGGAGGATCCGCGCATCCACGCGCTGGTCCTCGGCTACTGGCACACCATCGTCACGCCGCCCATGGTGTTCGCCGAACTCACCGCGCGCGTGGTGGCCGAATTCCGGGAGCGCGGCGTCGAGAAGCCGGTGGTGGCCTCTCTGGCGGGCGACGTGGAGGTGGAGGAGGCGTGTCAGTACCTCTTCGAACGCGGAGTCGTGGCCTACCCGTACACGACGGAGAAGCCGGTGGCCGTGCTGGGCGCCAAGTACCGGTGGGCGCGGGCCGCGGGGTTGTTGGGGGGCGGTTCATGACGTGAGACGGACGGGGCCGGCCGACGGGTGCGCGTCGGCCGGCCCGGGACCCGCGCGCGCACGGAAGGCATGGGACAGGGGGCGCTGGCCAGATCTTTCGACGCAAGGGGTGCAACGACATGACAACCACCGATGTCACACGGGTCGCCGGCTACCGGGAGGTGACCGACAGGAACGGGCGCGTCTACCGCGTGGGCGAGTCCGACATCGACATCATGGGGCGCAAGCGCAAGTGGATGGTGATCCTGCCCTGGATCGGCATGATGGGCATCTCCTCCGCCGAGTACGCGTTCGCGTCCGCCGAGGACACGCTGCACGAGGCCCACCACTGGTCCAGCGGCAGCATCTACTGGATGATGACCGCCTGGGTGTTCTGCCAGGCCGCGGTCGCCTTTCCGGCGGGGCGGCTGCGGGAGAGCGGCAGACTGCCGGCGCGCTGGGCGATGATGCTGGGATCGGTCGGCACGCTGCTGGGATACCTGTCGCTGGCGTACGCGCCGCACGTGGCGCTCGCCTTCGTCGGGTTCGGCGTGTTCAGCGGGATGGGCGCGGGCATGGTGTACGCGACCTGCGTCAACATGGTCGGCAAGTGGTACCCGGAACGCAGGGGCGGGAAGACCGGCTTCGTCAACGGCGGCTTCGCCTACGGCTCGGTGCCGTTCGTCTTCATCTTCCACGGCTACATGGACGGCTCCAACTTCCGCTGGGTGCTGGTCTCGGCGGGTCTCTTCCTCGCCGCCATGGTGGCGCTCGCGGGGTTCTACTTCCGGGACCCGCCGAAGAACTGGTGGCCGGCCGCCGTCGACCCGCTGAACCCGCCGGCCGACCCGCGGGCCCGGCGTTCCCTGGAGAAGAACCCTCCGGCCGTCAAGCAGTACTCCCCGCTGGAGGCCTGGCGGACCGGCCGGGTGGCACTGATGTGGTTCTGCCTCGCCTGCACCTCAGGGGTGAACATCTTCGGTATCGCCTTCCAGGTCGACATCGGCGAGGAGGCTGGCTTCGCGGCCGGTGTCGTGGCCACCGCCATGTCGCTGAAGGCCATCGTCAACGGCACCGGGCGAGGCGTCATCGGCTGGCTCTCCGACCTCTACGGCCGCAAGCAGTGCCTGCTCTACGTGTGCGCGATCCTGGGCCTCGCCCAGTTCGGCATCATCCTGTCGGCGGAGATCAAGAACCTGCCGCTGTTCCTGCTCTTCTCGGCCGTATCCGGTTTCGGCGGCGGTGCCATCTTCCCGATGTTCGCGGCGCTGACGGCGGACTACTTCGGGGAGAACAACAACGCCACCAACTACGGGATGGTCTACAGCTCCAAGCTCGTCTCCGGTCTGGGCGCGGGCATGGGTTCCGTGGTCGTCGCGGCGTGGGGCTACAACGGCGCCTACACCCTGGCCGGGTGCATATCGATCTTCGCCGGGTTCGTGGCCCTGGGCCTGCGTCCGCCGGGACGGCCGAAGGACAAGCGCATCACGCCCAACCCCCGTCCGCTCGGCGAGGGGTGAGTGAGGGGCGAGCCGACACAGCCTCCCTCGTACGGACCGGGGCGGCCCCTCCCGCAGTGCGCGGAAGGGGCCGCCCGGTCCGTGTCGCGGGTCAGTGGCGGCGCTTGCGCAGGGCCGCCAGGCCGTCGTAGCTGATCTTGGCCTCGCGCAGTGACTGCGCGGGGTCGGTTGCGCTCGGGGAGTTGTCGTCCTCGACCATCGGGTTGTGGTAGTTGCGCTGTCCGACGCGCGAGAAGAACGTCGTGTAGTCGATGACCCCGGTCCCGAAGGGCACCATGTCGTAGCCCATGCCGTTGGTGGTGCTGACCACGCCGTCCTTGGCGTGGAACAGCGGGTAGCGCCGGTTGTTGCGGGCGACCAGGCCGGCCGGGTCGAAGACGTTCTTGCGGGTGGAGCCGTCGTGCGCGGTGTACTCGTGGAACTTGTACTGGGCGACGTGCGCCCAGAAGATGTCCATCTCCAGCCAGACCACCCTCGGGTCGGTGATCTTGAGGAAGTACTCCAGCTTCCGGATGCCCGAGCTGCGGGTCGGCCTGCCCTGGTCGTCCAGCGGACCGCCGTCGAGCAGGAAGCCGTAGGCGCTGTCGTGGTTGTGGGTGTAGAGCTTGATGCCCTCCCGGTGGGCGATCGCGCCGAGGGTGTTCCACTTGTCGGCGGCCACGTCCCAGTCGGCCCGGTAGGAACTGCCGGTGGGGTCGCCGCCGGTGCCCATGTGGTCCATGCCGAGGATGTTGGCGATCTCCAGGTGCTTCTTGAAGGTGTCCTTGTCGGCCTGGGTCAGCGGCCAGGAGGACGGGATGAAGCCGTGGTTGCCCTGGGCGCGCAGGCCGTAGTCGTCGAGCCAGGAGCGCAGCAGCCTGGCGCCCTGGACGGATTCGAGGCTGGCGCCGCCCGGTGCGTTGGCGTGCTGGTTGTAGCCGGCGAACTCCACCTGGCGGTAGCCGTGGCGGGCCAGCTGCTTGAAGACCTCGCGGAAGCCCGACGGCAGGTCGGAGGCGAGGGGGTCGCGGGCGGTGGCGTCGCGGACGGTGTAGAGGATGATGCCGCGCTTGTCGGCGGGGACGAGGACCTGCCCGTGCCCGTGGTCGTGCCCGTGCCCGTGGTCGCGGTCTCTGCCGCCGCCGTGGGCGAGGGCCGGGGAGGCACCGAAGACGGGGGCCGCGACGGCTCCGGCCGCCACGGCGGTGCAGGTGCTGAGGAAGCGGCGCCGGCCGACGCCGAGGCTGCGGCGCAGGCTCTCGCCCGGGCCGTCGGCGGCCGGATCGGTGCCGGCGTCGGTGCGGGAGGGGTCGGTGAACGGGGTCACGGGTGCCTGCCTTCTGGGTCGTGGCCTGCGCCGATGCGGCTCGGGCGGGCCGTTGTCAGTGCCGTGTGTTTCACTCTCAGTAGTCGGATCTCGGCGGGCGTACCGAGGGTGCGTCAGTCGAGTCCGGCCAGCCGGAGCAGGAGTTGTTTCACGTCGGTGGCCGCGACGCGGTCTCCGACAGCGCGGGGGGTGGAGCAGATGAGGAGCGGACCGTCGTCGTCGCTCGCGGGGAGGCGGCCGTGGCTGCCTCGAATAGGTGAGGCGTCCAGGGGCACGACCGCCATGCGGTAGCGCATGCCGAGCTTCTTGCGGGCCAGCGCGCCGGCGGCCTTCACCTTGACGTAGGGGTCGAGCGGATCCATGAACAGCTCGACCGGGTCGTAGCCGGGTTTGCGGTGGATCTCGACGAGCTGCGCGAAGTCGGGCGCGCGGTCGTCGTCGAGCCAGTAGTAGTACGTGAACCAGGCGTCCGGCTCCGCGACGGCGACGAGTTCACCGGCGCGCGGGTGGTCGAGGTGCTGGGCCTTCTTGCCCTCGTCGTCGAGGAGTTGCGCGATGCCGGGCAGCCCGTCGAGGGCGGCGCGGGTCGCGTCGAGGTCCTCGGGACGGCGGACGTACACGTGGGCGATCTGGTGGTCGGCGACCGCGAAGGCGCGGGAGGCCATCGGGTCGAGGTACTCCATGCCGTCCTGGGTGTGCACGTCGAGCAGTCCGGCGCGGCGCAGAGCGCGGTTGATGTCCACGGGCCGGCTGACGGGGGTGATGCCGTACTCGGAGAGCGCGACGACGGTGCGGCCCTCGGCGCGGGCGTCGTCGAGCAGCGGTGCCAGGGCCGCGTCCAGGTCGGCGGCGGCTTTCAGGGAGCGCGGGTCGTCGGGGCCGAAGCGCTGCAGGTCGTAGTCGAGGTGAGGGAGGTAGCACAGGGTCAGGTCGGGGTGCCGGCTGGCCATGATGTGCCGGGTGGCGTCGATGATCCACTGGCTGGAGACCAGGTCCGCTCCGGGTCCCCAGAAGTGGAAGAGGGGGAAGGTGCCGAACTTGTCGGTGAGTTCGTCGTGCAGGGCCGGGGGCCTGGTGTAGCAGTCGGGTTCCTTGCGGCCGTCGGCGTAGTAGACGGGACGGGGGGTGACGGTGATGTCGGTGTCGGCGCCCATGGCGTACCACCAGCAGATGTTGGCGACCGTGTAGCCGGGGTGGGCGCGGCGGGCGGCGTCCCAGAGTTTGTCACCGGCGACGAGCCCGTTGTGCTGGCGCCACAGCAGGACGTCGCCGAGTTCGCGGAAGTACCAGCCGTTGCCGACGATGCCGTGTTCGGAGGGCATGGTGCCGGTGAGGAAGGTGGACTGCGCGGCGCAGGTGACGGCGGGCAGGACGGTGCCGAGCGGCGCGCGGGACCCGGCCTGGCCGAGCTGCTTGAGGTGGGGCATGTGGTCGAGGAGACGGGGGGTGAGGCCGACGACGTCCAGGACGAGCAGGGGGGTGGGCGCGCCGGAGGAGGCGGGTCGGGTCATGGCAGTTCCTTCAGGCCGAGGTCCGTCAACAGGTCGCGGGCGAGGGTCAGCTCGGCGGCGATGCCGTCGGTGAGCTGGGCGCGGGCGCGGGGCCGCAGCTCGGGCGGGAGGGCCTGCCAGGTGTAGGTCTCGACCTCCAGATGGCGGGTGAGGGGGTGCGGGCCGCCCACCAGCCGGGTCAGCGCGGTCTTCAGGACGGGGAGGGTGGAGGTGAGGGGCGCGGCGGGGGCCGCGTGCAGGGGGACGTGGAAGTGCGCGCGCCAGGGCGCGCTGTCTGGCAGCGGGCCGCCGTCCGCGAGTGCTTCGTCGAGGTCGTCGGTGCCGTGCAGGCCGCCGGAGGGGGTGGTGGTGCGGGTCTGGTGCAGGAAGCGCGGCTCGGCGAACGCGGCGAGGGCTTCGCGGACCGCGGGGTCGGCGGGGTGTTCGGCGTGCAGCGCGGCGGACAGCTGGGACTTGACGACGGGTACGCGGGCGGCCGCGAGGGCTTCCAGGGCGGTGTGCGGGTCTTCGAAGGAGGTGGCGAGGTGGCAGGTGTCCACGCAGACGCCGATGCGCTCGTGCGCGATGGCGGTGAGCGGGGCGATGGCGTCGTGGGTGGTCTCGACGACGCAGCCGGGTTCGGGTTCCAGGCCGACGCGGATGGAGCGGCCGGTCAGTTCCTGGAGGGCGTCGAGGCGTTCGGCGAGGGTGACCAGGGCGGCGCGGGCCTTGTCGGCGCGGGTGTCGTCGTAGGCGGTGCGCCAGGCGAGCGGCAGGGTGGAGATGGTGCCGTCCGTGACGTCGTCGGGCAGCAGTCCGGCGAGCAGGCGGGCCAGGGAGGTGGTGTGGTCGAGGCGTTCGGGGTCGGCCCAGTCCGGCCGGTAGACGCGGTACTTGACCTCCTGGGAGCCGAAGCCCTCGTACGGGAAGCCGTTGAGGGTGACGACCTCCAGGCCGCGCCGGTCGAGTTCGCCGCGCAGGCCGCGCAGCGCGGCGGGGTCGGTGACCAGGGCGTGGGCGGCGTCCCGGGCGAGCCACAGCCCGATGCCGAGGCGGTCGCGGCCCAGCCGCCGGCGGATCGGCTCGCAGTGGTCGCGGAGCTGGGCGAGGACGCCGTCGAGGGTTTCGGCGGGATGGACGTTGGTGCAGTAGGCGAGGTGGACGGTGGAGCCGTCGGGGTGCCGGAAGCGCATCGTTCACTCCCCGCCGCGCAGGATGGAGTTCCCCTCGTGGGTGGCGTCGCCCGCGGCCACGTCGAGTGCCAGGCGCCCGCTGAGCCCGTAGAAGGCGACAGGGTTGCGCCACAGCACCCGGTCCACGTCGTCCTCGGAGAAGCCCTCGGCGAGCATCAGATCGCCGACCTTGCGGGTCTTCAGCGGGTCGCTCCTGCCCCAGTCGGCGGCGGAGTTCACCAGGACCTGCTCGGGGCCGTACTCGCGCAGCAGGGCGACCATCCGGGTCTCGTCCATCTTGGTGTCGGGATAGACGGAGAAGCCGAGCCAGGCGCCGCTGTCCTTGGCCTCCTTGACGGTGGTCTCGTTGAGGTGGTCGACCAGCACCCGCTCCGTCGCCAGTGCGGACTCCCGGACCACGTCGAGAGTGCGGCGCAGACCGGCGAGCTTGTCGCGGTGCGGGGTGTGCACGAGGGCGGGCAGGCCGTGGTCGGCGGCGAGCTGGAGCTGGGTGGCGAGCGCGGTGTCCTCGGCGGGTGTCATCGAGTCGTAGCCGATCTCGCCGACGGCCACCACGCGGTCCTTGACGAGATAGCGGGGCAGTTCGTCGAGGACGGGCAGGCACCGGGGGTCGTTGGCCTCCTTGGGGTTGAGGGCGATCGTGCAGTGGTGGGCGATGCCGTACTGGGCGGCGCGGAAGGGTTCCCAGCCGAGCAGGGCGTCGAAGTAGTCGCGGAAGGAGTCGGGAGAGGTGCGGGGCTGGCCCAGCCAGAAGGAGGGTTCGACGACGGCGCGGACGCCGGCGGCGTGCATGGCCTCGTAGTCGTCGGTGGTCCGGGAGGTCATGTGGATGTGGGGGTCGAAGATGCGCATCAGGACTCCTTGCCGTGGGGGTCGGCGGTGCCGGGCGCGGGAGGCGCGGACTCGGTCAGGGCCAGGACGCGGTGCAGGTCTTCGGGGACGGTGCGGTCCGCGGCGGTGCGTTCGGCGGCGTAGTCGGCGAGCATCCGGGCGAGTTCGCCGTCGCCCCGGGCCCGGCGGGCGAGGTCCGCCACGCTGTCGACGGGGACGCCGGTGAACAGGCACTTCAGTACGGCGTGGCGCCACTGGTGCGCGTCCAGGTGCCGGGCGGCGTAGGGGCCGAGGGCGGCGGCGACGAGCCGGGTGTCGTTGGTGCGCAGGGCGTCCTCGACGAGACCGAGCGCGTCCGGTCCGGGCACGAGGTGGGGCAGGGCGTGCAGGACGGCGCGGCGTTCGTCGGCGGTGCCCTGGGTGTAGACGCGGGTCAGGGCGTCCGTGTCGGCCCGGGCGGCGTGCAGGACGAGGACGCGGGCCGCGTCGGCGTGGGCGGGCCCGCAGCGGCGGCCGGCCTCGGCGAGGCGCAGCTCCCACACCGAGATGGGGCCGTGGGTGCCGGGGTGGGCGGCGGCCTCGTCGAGGGCCTGGTCCAGCCAGGCGCGGGCGGCTCCGCCGAGCCGGGCGGACAGGGCGGTGCGCAGGTCGGCGGGCGGGACGTGGGCGGGGGTGGTGCCCTGGGTGTCCTGACCGCCGGGTGTGCCTTCCGCGTCCTGGGTGTGGGGGGTGACGTGGGCGGCGTGCGGCTGCGTCATGGGGTGGCTCCCTTCAGTGGGTGGCGGAGGGCTCGCCCGAGCGGTCGGTGCGCGGTGGCGACGCCGGTGCGGCGCGGCGGAGGAACGGGAGGGAGCGTGCGGCGAAGTGGGGGCCCGCGTGGGAGTGGCGGGGCAGTTCGACGACGGTCAGGCCCTGGTAGCCGGTGGCGGCGAGGGCCTCGAGGACGGGCGGGAAGTCGATCTCGCCGTCACCGAAGGGGAGGTGTTCGTGGACGCCGCGGCGCATGTCCTCTATCTGCACGTGCCGCAGCCACGGAGCGGCGGCGCGCACGCAGTCGGCGGGAGGGAGCGGTTCGAGGCACTGGCAGTGGCCGATGTCCAGGGTGAGGCCGAGCGGTTCGGGCTCGCCGAGGATGCGGCGCAGGGTGTGGAAGTCGGCGAGGGTGGACAGGAGGTGGCCGGGCTCGGGCTCCACGGCCAGGGGGACTCCGGCGGTGGCGGCGGCCTCCAGGACGGGGGCGAGGGACTCGGCCAGCCGCTTCCAGGCCGTGTCCTCGTCCGTGCCGTCCGGGGTGACGCCGCTGAAGCAGTGCACGGCATGTGCGCCGAGGTCGGCGGCGACGCCGACGGCACGGACGAGGAGGCCGGTGCGCCGGGCGCGGTCCTCCGGGTCGGGGTCGAGCAGGGTGGGGCCGTGCTTGCGGCGCGGGTCGAGTACGTAGCGCGCTCCCGTCTCCACCGTGACGTCCAGACCGAGCGCGTCCAGCCGTGCGGCGATCCTGCGGGTGCGGGCGGCGAGGTCGTCGGCGAGCGGGTCGAGGTGCATGTGGTCGAGGGTCAGGCCGACACCGTCGTACCCGAGGTCGGCGAGGAGGGCGAGGGCGTCGTCGAGGCGCAGGTCGGTGAGGCCGTTGGTGCCGTACCCGAAGCGCAGGGGACGCGTGGCGGCTCCCTCCCCCGCCTTGCCCCGGGCCGCAGGAGCGGCACCGGGCTCGATCGGCGCGGCGCCCGGGGCCGCGCTCGGGGTCGCGGTCATGTGATGCTCACCTTCCTCATGGCGGCCCTTCTCGCGAAGCGGCGGCCGGCCGGGGCGAGGGCGGCGACCAGGAGCGACGTGGTCCGCGCGCCGGAGCGGGCGGCGAGCGCGGCCTGGAGCGGGACGGTGGCCCGGATGCCGCCGCCCACGGCGCGCTGGGTGAGCGGGGGCGAGGGGTTGAGCACGGCGTGGAGATAGGGACGGGCGGCCGTCGCGGTGTAGGCGGCGGCCAGGGCGGCCGTCAGGGCGGCGGTGGCGGCGGGCGCCGGGGTGGAGCCCGGCAGGCCGGGGGCGGCTGCTGCCCGTCGGCCTGCCGGGAGTCGGGTGCGGCGGCGGGCGACCAGACCGGTCAGTACTCCCGTCGTCGCGAGGGCGGCCAGCGGGGCCAGGACCGAGCCGCCGGTGGTTTCCCGGCGGGAGACGGCCGTGACCGCGAGGGTGTGGCTGCCGAGCAGCGCGGCCGACGGCAGGGCCGCTCGGGTGCCGCCGCCGGTCGCGGCCGCGCCCAGGAGCAGGTCGAGGCCGCGGGCCGCCGCCATGGCCGCAGGACCGGCCGGCGTGTGCTTCAGGGCGAGGTCGTAGGCCCAGACGGTGGCGGCCAGCGGCGCGGCCACCGCGAGGGCCGGCCGTCCCGCGCCGGCCGCCAGCGCCAGCCCGGCTCCGGTGAGCGCACCGGCCGCGGTGAGCGCGGCGGCGGGGCGGATGCGTCCCGAGGGAAGGGGGCGGTGCGGGCGCTCCGCGGCGTCCTCCGCGCGGTCGGCCCAGTCGTTGAGGGCCATGCCGGCCTCGTACAGGCACAGGGAGGAGCCGATGGCGAGCAGGGTGCGGGGGCCGGGGCGTGCACCGGCCGCCGCCGCGCCGGCCAGGGCGTCGCCGGGGACGGTGAACAGGGCGGGCAGGCGCAGCAGTTCGGCCCAGGCGCCGGCGCGGGAGGTGGCTGCGGGTGCCTCGGCGGACGCGGGCGGTCGTGCCGTGGCTCCGCAGGCCCCTCCGGGTGCCCGCGGGGCGTCGGCCGGCGCGGGTGGCGCACCGGCCGTGCCCTGCGTCGTGGCGACGGTGCGGCTCATCGCCCCGCCTCGCGCGCGCCGCCGGCGTGCCCCACGGGCCGGACGGGCCGGTCGGCCGGGCCGTCCCCGGCGTCTCCGGCGTCCCGGGCGTCCCGCACGCCGTCCGCCAGCCGTCCGGCGAAGCGTTTCAGCTCTTCGTACTGCTCGGCCAGGGAGGACGGGCCGTCCCCCACCGGGTCCTTGAAGTAGAAGCCCAGTTCGCCCAGCGGACCGGTCAGGCCCCTCTCGTGCGCACGGGCGACGAGGCGGGCCAGATCGAGGACGAGTGGCGCGGCGAGCGACGAGTCGCAGCCCTGCCAGGTGGTCTGGAGGACCATGCGGGCGCCGAGGAAGCCGTCGAAGGCGATGTGGTCCCAGGCCGTCTTCCAGTCGCCGAGCGCGGGGACGTCGTCGATGTGGACCTCGCCCTCGACGGGGGCGCCGAGGGTGTCGGCGAGGACGCGTTCCTTGCCGGCGTTCTTGGCCGCGGCGGCCGCCGGGTCGGCGAGGGCGGCTCCGTCGCCGCCGCCCAGGAGGTTGGTGCCGGACCAGGCGCGCACGGCGAGGGCGCGCTGGGCGAACATCGGGCCGAGCACCGAGCGCAGCAGGGTCTGGCCGGTCTTGCCGTCACGGCCCGCGTACGGCACGCCGGCGGCCTCGGCGAGTGCGGTCAGCGCCGGGTGGTGCAGTCCCGTGGACGGCGTGAAGTTGACGTACGGGCAGCCGGCGCGCAGGGCGGCGGCCGCGTAGAGGGAGCTGGCGGGGAGGGCGCCGCCGGTGGGTGCGGGCTCGGTGGAGGCCACGTTCACCACCACCGTCCGGTCCACCCCCGTACGTCGGGCGAAGTCGGTGATGTCCGCGGCGAAGGCGGCGATCAGTTCCGCCTCGTCACGGGTGTCGCCGGGCAGCGGTCCGCCGGTACGGATCTCGCGGTCGGCCGCGGCGAGTTCGGCGCCGACGGCCGAGGGAAGCCCGTGCGGCAGCACGCCCCCGGCGGCCAGGGCCTCGGCCCGCTTGGGCAGGGGGCAGTCCACGGTGTCGTGACCGCCGAAGACGAGGGACGAGAGCGCGGGCAGGCCGGCTTCGGCGAGGTCCGGGGTCTCGGTGACCATGCCGGTCGGGGGGTTCAGCCCCGCGGTCACGGCGGCGCAGCCCGCCACCACGGTGGTGGCGACGGAACCGCGGGCTCCGATCAGCCAGACACCGGTACGGGAGCCGTGGGAGGAAGCAGAGGGGGACGCGGACATGGGCAGCCTCCTTGTCGAGCGCGTCGAACACACACGAGCGGTGGTACGGCCGGCACAAACAGCCGGGGCGGTGCAGCCGGAGGGGTACGGGACCGGGTTTCGGCCCCGGGTTTCGGTCCGGGGGTTTCGGCCCGGGGTTTCGGTCCGGGGGTTTCGGCCCGGGGTTTCGGTCCGGGAGTTCCGGTCCGGGGTGACGGCGGGCGGAGGTCCGGCGTCCTCCGCCCGCCGCCGTTCCGGTCGCCCCTGGAGGGTCGCTCCCCGAGGGAGGTCACCTCTCAGGGGCGGGGCGCCCTAGGAGGGCAGTTCCTTGAGCTGGATGTTGCGGAAGGAGACCTGGTCGTCGCCGCCGTGGTTCTGCAGGCCGATGTAGCCGTCGGTCAGGCTCCGCTCGGGGTCCTTGTTGGTGAAGTCGTTGATCTTGACTCCGTTGAGGAACACCTGGAGGCGTTCGCCCTGGACCTTGATCTCGTAGGAGTTCCACTGGCCGGGCGGCCGCAGCACCTGGTCACGGGCCTTGATGTTCGCCGCCTTGAACGTGTAGATCGCACCGGTGGTGCGGTCCACGGCGTCCGTGGCGTCGATCTGGATCTCGTAGCCATTGTTCACCGCGGACCAGGGGTCGTCGGAGGCCGGGAAGCCCACGAAGACGCCGGAGTTGTCGTCGCCCTGCATCTTCCAGTCGAGCTTGAGGGAGTACGACTTCAGCTCCTTGGCCTGGTACCAGAGCAGGCCCATGCCGCCCTCGGACTCCAGGGCGCCGTCCTTGACGTTGAACTTGCCGGGACCGGCCTGCTTCCACCCTTCCAGGGTCTGGCCGTTGAAGATGTCCCGGTAGCCCTTGGCCGGCTTGCAGTCCGCCTTGACCTGGCCGGTGGCGTACTGCATGCCGCCGAGCAGGTGGCCGCGGAAGGACTCGTCCGCGTAGGACTCCTTGGTGTGGCCGAGTCCGGTGTAGAAGGAGCGGCCGCCGCCGTAGTTCTGGCACCAGGCGATCGGGTGGTCGCCCTTCATGGTGCCGCCGGAGTAGGTCGTCTCGTCGAGGGTGGCGAGGACCTTGGCCTGCTCGCGCGGGTTGGTGCGGTAGTTGTACAGCTCGTCGGTGCGCTCCCAGGCGTCGTCCAGGTGCGCGGTGGCCGGGTGGTCGTGGTCCTCGACGCGGACGGTGGCCTTCTGGATGGCCGGGTGCGAGTCGAAGTAGGCGCCGACGAGGCCGCCGTAGAACTCCCAGTCGTACTCGGTGTCGGCGGCGGCGTGGATGCCCATGTAGCCGCCGCCGTTCTTGACGTAGTTCTCGAACGCCTTCTGCTGGTCGGCGTTGAGGACGTCACCGGTGGTGGAAAGGAAGGCCACCGCGTCGTACTTGGCGAGGTTGGCGGTGGTGAACTGCCCGGCCTCCTCGGTCGCGGTGACGGAGATGCCGGCCGGGGTGCCCAGCTCCTTCAGGGCGGCGACGCCCGCCGGGATGGAGTCGTGCCGGAAGCCCGCGGTCCTGGAGAAGACCAGGACCTTCTTGCCGGCCGTGAACGCCTCCTTGGAGAACTCGAAGTCGTCGAGGTCGAACAGCGCGCCCTCGCCGCCCCGGAACACCAGGTAGACGTCGGTGGTCTTCTTGGGCAGGGCCCGCAGCGGTACGTCGACGTTCTGGAAGGTCTCCCAGCTGCCGGTCGGCGGGATGTACGCCGAGCCGTGCAGCGGGCCGGTGGGCGAGCCGGTGCGCACCTCGACGTAGCCGCCGGCGCCGCCGGAGGAGGCCCGTACGGTCAGCTTCTTCTGCCCGTCGAACTTGTAGGGGCTGAAGGAGATCCAGTCGCCGTCGTCGATGTTGCCGACGGTCTTGCCGCCGTTGGCGCCGGTCTTGTCGATCGGCGACACGCCCTGCTGGGCGGTGAAGTGCTCGGCCTGGCGGTGCGGCGGCTGGATCACGGTGCGGGCGGTGCCGGTGAGGGCCTCCTGACCGTTGGCCCCGCCGTCGGTGTAGCTGGCGCCGACGACGCCGTAGATGTTGGCGTTGGGGTCGTGGCCGCCGTCGCCGGGCGGCGGGTTCAGGGTGCCCTCACAGCCCATCTCGCTGGTCAGCTCGTGGGCGTGGGAGTCGTGGCCGAGGCTGTAGGCGACCTTGACCTTGGAGCAGTCGATCGTCTCCTCGGGGTCGGTGACCTTCACCTTGAAGGGGATGGGCTGCCCCATGGGGAGCAGGGTGCCGTTGCCGGGGGTCTCGATGACCACCTTGGGCTCGGTGTTGCCGACCACGATCCGGACGCTGGCGTGGCCGGTGTTGCCCTCGGGGTCCGTGGCCGTGAAGGTCGCGGAGTAGGTGCCGACCTTCTTGTACTTGTGGGTTGGCGTGAGGCCCTCGCCCTCGGTGCCGTCGCCGAAGTCCCAGCTGTAGGTGAGGTCCGGGGAGTCTGCGTCCTTGGCGGAGCCGGTGAAGGCGACCTTCAGGCCGGCGGCGCCGGAGGTCTTGTCCGCGCTGACCTCGGCGATCGGGGAGAAGCCGTCCGAGGCGTTCTCGATCCGGTACAGGGCGGAGTCCTTGTCGCCCTGGAACCAGGACAGGCCGTAGTCCAGGACGTAGAGGGCTCCGTCGGGGCCGAACTCCATGTCCATGATCTGGGTGCCGGTCCACGGGAAGTCGTTGATTTTGGCGACCGCGCCGTCCTCGGTCTGCTCGATCCGCTTGATCCAGCGCCGGCCGAACTCACCGGCGAAGAAGTCCCCGTCGTATTCCTCGGGGAACTTGACCTTGGAGTCGAGGTCGGGGTCGTAGCGGTAGACCGGGCCGCCCATCGGGGACTCGGAGCCGCTGCCGAACTCGGGCACGGAGTCGTCGTCGTACGGGATCCACGCGGCCTGCGCGGGCGGCAGGTCGGTGAGGCCGGTGTTGTGCGGCGAGGTGTTCTTCGGGGCGGCGCAGTCGAAGGTCTCGCCGGAGGCGCCGGTGGCGAAGTCGTAGTCGACGTACGGGTCGTTGTCGCCGGTGCAGAAGGGCCAGCCGAAGTTGGCGGCCTTGGTCACCTTGGCGAACTCGACCTGTCCGGCCGGGCCGCGCTTCGGGTCGGCGGCGCCGGCGTCGGGGCCGTAGTCACCGACGTAGACCGTGCCGGTCTTCTTGTCGACGCTGATCCGGAACGGGTTGCGGAAGCCCATCGCGTAGATCTCGGGGCGGGTCTTCTCGGTTCCGGGCTCGAAGAGGTTGCCCTCCGGAATGGTGTACGAGCCGTCCTCGGCGACCTTGATGCGCAGGAGCTTGCCGCGCAGGTCGTTGGTGTTGCCGGCGCTGCGCCGGGCGTCGAAGGCCGGGTTGCGGTCCGGGCGCTCGTCGATCGGCGCGTAGCCGTCGGAGGCGAACGGGTTGGAGTCGTCACCGGTGGACAGGTAGAGGTTGCCCTCGGCGTCGAAGGCGATGTCGCCGCCGACGTGGCAGCAGGTGCCGCGGGAGGCCGCGACGTCCAGGACCTTCTTCTCGCTGGCCATGTCCAGCGTGCCGTTGGCGTTCAGGACGAAGCGGGAGAGGCGGTTGACGCCGTCGAACTTCTTGAAGTCCTCGGCGGTGCCGTTCTCCGGGGCGTCGCCCGCGGGGGTGTCGAGCGGCGGGGCGTAGTAGAGGTAGATCGCCCGGTTGTTCTCGAAGTCGGGATCGATGCCGACGCCCTGCAGACCTTCCTCGTCGTGGTTGTAGACGGGGATCTTGCCGGCGACCTTGGTGACGCCGCCCTGGTCGGTCAGGCGCAGCGTGCCGTCGCGGGCGGTGTGCAGGACGCTGCGGTCGGGAAGCACCGCGAGCGACATCGGCTCGCCCATCTCGGGTTCGCCCTTGGCGAGCGGCACCTGCTGGAACTGTCCCTCGGCGGCCGCCGTCTCGTCGTGCTCCGGGTGGCCCGGGTGGGCGCCGGCGACGGTGGCCGGGGCGCCCACGGCCAGCAGCAGGCCGGTGAAGAGGGCGAGTGTGGTGCGAAGCCTGGGACGCCTTGCGGTCCTGGTGGCTTTGAGTCTGGTTCTGTGCACGAAGTCCCTCCGGGAACGGGGTGGGCCGTATGGGGATGGGTGCGGAGACGTGCGATGCGGGCGCCGGGGTGCGCCGTCACCCCGGGGGCGTGAGTGTCCTGAACACTTCAGGGACGGTAACCGCGTTCTTCCGGGGCCAACACCCCTTGGACCGTGACTGGTTGAACTTTTTCCCAGCTCAGGACAAAGCAGGATCCGGGCAGCCCGGACCGGGCACCGGCGGCTGTGCCGGTCCCCGGTCCTGACCTGCGGTCGGGCGTGCGGTCAGCTGTTGAAGGCCGCGTCGAAGGACGCGCTGGGCGGCTCGAAGTCGAAGGACTTGAGACGGGTGAGGGCCTCTGGCGCGCCCTGCAGCCGGTCCATGCCGGCGTCCTCCCACTCGACGGAGACGGGCCCCTGGTAGTCGATGGAGCGCAGCATGCGGAAGACGTCCTCCCAGGGGACGTCGCCGTGCCCGGCCGACACGAAGTCCCAGCCGCGCCGCGGGTCGCCCCACGGCAGGTGGGATCCGAGCCGCCCGTTGCGGCCGTCGAGGCGCTTGCGGGCCTCCTTGCAGTCCACGTGGTAGATCCGGTCGCGGAAGTCCCACAGGAAGCCGACCGGGTCGAGGTCCTGCCACACGAAGTGCGAGGGGTCGAAGTTCAGGCCGAAGGCCGGCCGGTGGCCGACCGCCTCCAGCGCGCGCTGGGTGGTCCAGTAGTCGTAGGCGATCTCGCTGGGGTGGACCTCGTGGGCGAACCGCACGCCCTCGGCGTCGAAGACGTCCAGGATCGGGTTCCAGCGGTCCGCGAAGTCCTGGTAGCCGCGCTCGATCATCGACTCGGGGGCGGGCGGGAACATGGCGACCAGGTGCCAGATGGCCGAGCCGGTGAAGCCGATGACGGTGTCGACGCCGAGGCGGGCGGCGGCCCGCGCGGTGTCCTTGATCTCGGCCGCGGCGCGCTGCCGCACGCCCTCCGCGTCGCCGTCCCCCCAGATGCGGGCGGGCAGGATGGCCTCGTGGCGCTCGTCGATGATGGCGTCGCAGACGGCCTGGCCGACCAGGTGGTTGGAGACGGCCCAGCACTTGAGGCCGTACTTGTCGAGCAGCTGGTGGCGCGAGTCCACGTAGGAGGGGTCGGCGAGGGCCTTGTCGACCTCGAAGTGGTCGCCCCAGCAGGCGAGTTCCAGACCGTCGTAGCCGAAGTCGCGGGCGAGGCGGCAGACCTCCTCCAGGGGAAGGTCCGCCCACTGACCGGTGAAGAGTGTGAAGTTGCGCGGCATGTCGCTGCCAGCCTCCTCAGGGGATCTGGGTGTAGACGGAGTTCTTCTCGGCGCTCTCCTCCACGGCCGCGAGCACCCGCTGCACCTGCAGCCCGTCGGCGAAGGAGGGTTCGGGCCTGCGGCCCGCGGCGACGGCGTGCACGAGGTCGCGCGCCTGGTGCACGAAGGTGTGCTCGTAGCCCAGACCGTGGCCGGGCGGCCACCAGGCGTCCAGGTAGGGGTGCTCGGGTTCGGTGACGAGGATGCGCCGGAAGCCCGCGTGCTCTCCGGGCTCCGTGGCGTCGTGGTACTCCAGCTCGTTGAGCCGCTCCAGGTCGAAGGCGAGCGAGCCGCGCTCGCCGTTGAGTTCGATGCGCAGGGCGTTCTTGCGGCCGGTGGCGTACCGGGTGGCCTCGAAGGAGACCAGGGCGCCGGACGTGAGGCGGCCGGTGAACACGGCGGCGTCGTCGACGGTGACCTGCCCCGCCGCGCCGTCCGCCGAGTCCGCGGTCAGTCCCCGGGCGGCGCCGGCGGGCAGCGGGCGTTCCCGCACGAAGGTCTCGGTGAGGGCGGAGACGCCCGCGATCCGCTCCCCCGACACGTACTGGGCGAGGTCGACGATGTGGGCGCCCAGGTCGCCGAGCGCGCCCGACCCGGCCAGCTCCTTGCGCAGCCGCCAGGTCAGCGGGGCCTTCGGGTCGACCAGCCAGTCCTGGAGGTACGTCACCCGCAGGTGCCGCAGGCGGCCGACGCGCCCCTCGGCGACCATCCGCCGGGCCAGCGCGGTGGCCGGGACCCGGCGGTAGTTGAACCCGACCATCGCCAGTTGCCCGCGGGCTCCGGCCTCCTCGGCGGCGCGGGTCATCGCCTGCGCCTCCTCCACGGTGTTGGCCAGCGGCTTCTCGCACAGGACGTGTTTCCCGGCGGCGAGCGCGGCGAGCGCGATCTCGGCGTGGCTGTCCCCGGGCGTGCAGATGTCGACGAGGTCGATGTCGTCCCGTTCGATCAGGGCCCGCCAGTCGGTCTCGGTGCTCGCCCAGCCGTGCCGGTCGGCCGCGAGGCGGACGGCGTCGGCGTCCCGCCCGCAGACGGCGGCCAGTACCGGGTTCAGCGGCAGGTCGAAGACCCGGCCGGCGGTGCGCCAGCCCTGGGAGTGCGCGGCGCCCATGAAGGCGTAGCCGACCATGCCGACGCGCAGGGGCGCTCTGGTCGCGGACGCCCCCGTCGCCGCCCCGGCCCCGGCGCCGGTATCGGTCCCGCTGTCGGTCCCGGCGGCTGCCTCCTCGGCGCCGGCCCCCTCGGGCTGCTGCGGCTGTCCCATGCGGATGTCCTCCTCGTCGTGGTGGCGCGGTGGGGGTGGGCCCCGCCCCGGCGGACCGGCTGGTCGGGCCGTCGCCGGGGCCAGGTCCCGTCGTCGGGCTCCCGTCGTCCGCCCGGCGGGCGCGGAGCGGACGGGAGTCCGACAACGGGGCCTGGACCCGTCACTTGAAGCCCGTGGACATGTACTGGTCGACGTTGTCCTTGTCCACGACGGCCGAGTAGCAGGTGACGGTCGAGGGGATCTCGAACTCGGCGAGACCGCTGACGCCCTTGCCCTGGCCGAGGGCGCGGGCCAGGTCGATCGCGGAGGCGGCCATGGTCGGCGGGTACAGGACCGTCGCCTTGAGCACGCCGCTGTCCGCCTTGATCGCCTGGAAGGCGGAGAGCGCGCCCGCGCCGCCGACCATCAGGAAGTCGTCGCGTCCGGCCTGCTCGATGGCGCGCAGAGCGCCCACTCCCTGGTCGTCGTCGTGGTTCCACAGGGCGTCGAAGTCCGACTGGGCCTGGAGCAGCTGGGCCATCTTGGCCTGGCCCGACTCCACGGTGAACTCGGCGGCCTGACGGGCCACCTTCTTGATGTTGGGGTAGTTCTTCAGGCCGTCGTCGAAGCCCTGGGTGCGCTGCTGGGTCAGCTCCAGGTTGTCGATGCCGGCCAGCTCTATGACCTTGGCGTCGGGCTTGTCCTTGAGCTTCTCGCCGATGTAGTGGGCGGCGTTGAGCCCCATGCCGTAGTTGTCCCCGCCGACCCAGCAGCGGTACGCCTGGGGGCTGTTGAAGATGCGGTCCAGGTTGATGACCGGGATCCCGGCCCGCATCGCCTTCAGGCCGACCTGGGTGAGCGCCTTGCCGTCGGCCGGCAGCACCACCAGGACGTCGACCTTCTTGTTGATGAGGGTTTCGATCTGGCCGATCTGCTGCGCGGTGTCGTTGGAGCCCTCGGTGACCTCCAGGGTGACTTCCGAGTACTTCTCCGCGCGCTTCTTGGCCTGGTCGTTGATGGCGTTGAGCCAGCCGTGGTCGGCCTGCGGGCCGGCGTAGCCGATGGTGATCGGCTTGCCGGGCTTGTCGTCGGCGGCCGGCTGCGTGTCCGCGGCCTTGTCGTCGCCGTCGTCGGGGTCGTTGCTGGTGCACCCCGTGAGGACGGCACCGGCGGACACGGCGGCGGCTCCGAAGAGCAGCCCTCTGCGACTCGTGAGCTTCGTCATGACGGTGAACCCTTTCCTCAGTGCGTGCTTGCGGTACGGCGCTGGACCAGCACGGCGGCGACGATGATCGCGCCCTTGGCGATCTGCTGCACGTCGGTCTGCAGGTTGTTCAGGGCGAAGATGTTGGTGATCGTGGTGAAGATCAGGACGCCGAGCACGGAGCCGAGGATGTGGCCCCGGCCGCCGGTCAGGAGGGTGCCGCCGATGATCGCGGCGGCGATGGCGTCGAGTTCGTAGAGGTTGCCGTTGGTGTTCTGGCCGGAGCCGGCCAGGACGATCAGCAGGAAGGCCGCGATGCCGCAGCACAGCCCGGACAGCAGGTACAGGTAGAGCCGCTGGCGGCGGACGTCGATGCCGGCCAGCCGGGCGGCCTCCGCGTTGCCGCCGACCGCGACGGTGCGCCGGCCGAAGGTGGTCCGGTTGAGGACCAGCCAGCCGATGACGGTGACGGCCGCGAACACCAGGACCAGCGGCGGGATGCCGAGGACGTAGGCGTCGCGCTCGCCGAGGTCCAGCACGCTGGAGACCGTGACGACCTGGGTGCGGCCGTCGGTGATCTGGAGCGCGAGGCCGCGCGCCGAGGCCAGCATGGCGAGGGTGGCGATGAACGGGACCATCTGGCCGAAGGCGATGAGCACCCCGTTGACGAGGCCGCAGCCCACGCCCACCACGATCGCGGTGAAGAGGATGCCGAAGAACCCGTACTCCTGGGTGGCGACCGTCGTCGCCCACACCGAGGCGAGGGCGACGATGGCGCCGACGGACAGGTCGATGCCGCCGGAGACGATGACGAAGGTCATGCCGACGGTGACGACACCGATCACGGACGCCTGGGTGAGCACCAGCTGGAGGTTGCGGGTGTCGAGGAACGCGTCGGGCTGGGTGATGCCGCCGATGAGGACCAGGACGGCGAGCACGCCGAGCAGGGTGAGGGTGCGGACGTCGGCGCGGCCCAGCCGGACCCGCCAGTCGGGCGGGCCTTCCACCGGTGCCGCCTTGTCGGTGCCGCCCCGTGGCGGGGACACGTGCTGCGTCATGACGCCGGGCTTCCTTCCATCACGAGGTCGAGTACGCGGTGTTCGTCGAGTTCGCGGGCGGGGGCCTCGTGCACGACGCGGCCCTCGCGCAGCACCAGTACGCGGTCGGCGAGGCCCAGCACCTCGGGCACCTCGCTGGAGACCAGCAGCACGGCGAGGCCCTCGTCGGCGAGGCGCCGGATGACGGCGTACAGCTCGGCGCGGGCGCCGACGTCGACACCGCGGGTGGGTTCGTCGAGCAGCAGCACCCGGCAGCCGCGCAGCAGCCAGCGGGCGAGCACCGCCTTCTGCTGGTTGCCGCCGGACAGGGTGCGCACGGGCACGGACGGGTTGTCCGGCCGCAGCGACAGCTCACGGGTCGCCTTGCGGGCCGCGCCCAGCTCGGCGCCGCGGTCGATCCAGCCGCCGCGCGAGAAGCGGGACATGGCGGAGACCGAGACGTTGCGGGTGACGGACTCCAGCATCAGCAGGCCCTGCGCCTTGCGTTCCTCGGGGGCGAGTCCGAGACCGGCGCGTACCGCGGCCCGCACACTGCCGGGCCTGAGCGGGCGCCCGTCGACCAGGACCTGGCCGGTGTGCGCCTTGCGGGCGCCGTAGACGGTCTCCAGGATCTCGGACCGGCCGGAGCCGACCAGCCCCGCGAGGCCGACGATCTCACCCGGTCGCACGTCGAGGTCGAGCGGCGCGAACTCGCCGTCTCTGGACAGCCCTTGGACCTTCAGCACGGGTTCGCCCACGGGGGGCGCGGCGGGCCGGTCGGGGAAGACGTACTCGACGTTGCGTCCCGTCATCAGCGCGACCACCTCGCGGGTCGGCGTCGACTCGGCGGGCAGCCCGCCGGCCACCGCCCGGCCGTCCTTGAGGACGGTGACCCGGTCGCCGATGCGGCGGATCTCCTCCAGGCGGTGCGAGATGTAGACGACGGCGACACCGTCGGCGGTGAGGTCGGCGACGATGCGGAAGAGGTTGTCGACCTCGTCCGGGTCGAGCGCGGCGGACGGTTCGTCCATCACGATCAGCCGTACGTCGTGCGAGAGTGCCCGCGCCATGGAGACGATCTGCTGCTGGGCGGCCGACAGGTCCCCGACCAGCCGCCCGGGGTCGACCTCGGGATGCCCCAGCCGCTTGAGCAGCGCGGCCGTCGACGCCTTGGCCGTCTTTCCCCGTACGACGAAGCCGGCGGCGGTCGGTTCGTGGCCGAGGTGGACGTTCTCGGCCACCGACAGGTGCTCGACCAGGTCGAGTTCCTGGTAGATGGTGGCGATGCCGAGGCGCATGGCGGCGATGGGCGAGCGCAGGGTGACGTCCTCGCCCCGCCAGCGGATGGTGCCGGTGTCGGGCTGGTGGGCGCCGGCCAGCACCTTGATGAGGGTGGACTTCCCGGCGCCGTTCTGGCCGAGGAGGCAGTGCACCTCACCGGCCTGGACGTCGAGGTCGACGCCGTCGAGGGCCCGGACTCCGGGGAACGACTTGGTGATGCCGGACATGCTGAGCAGCGGTGGTTCTGGTGCCATGTGAGGTCCCCTCGGCGGGCTTGCGGGCCGGTGTCAGGGCAGAACGGAGCAGGGCAGGGCGAAGCAGGGCACAGCGGTGCCGTGCGGATGGGAGTGGGCCGGATCAGGACGGAGCTGAACGGAGCAGGGCAGGGCTGGGCTGGGCGCTGTGCTGGTGGTGCTCGGGAGCGAACGTGGCTACGCGGGTGAGAACAGGTGGTCGCTGATCAGCCGGGCCGCGCCGATGACTCCGGCGGTGGGGCCCAGCTCCCCCAGGACGATGGGCAGGTTGCCGGTCGCCAGGGGCAGCGACTGGCGGTAGACCTGGGTGCGGATCGCGGCGAGCAGGTTGTGGCCGAGGCCGGTCACCCCGCCGCCGATCACCACCAGGCCCGGGTTGAAGAAGCTGACCAGGCCGGCGATGACCTGGCCGGTGCTGCGGCCGCCCTCCCTGATCAGGTCCAGCGCGGTGGCGTCGCCCGCGGCGGCAGCGGCGGCGACGTCGGCGGCGCTGAGGCCCCCGCTCGCCTCCAGCCGGTTCGCGAGCTCGGCCGACCGGCCCTGCTGGGCGGCCTCCATGGCGTCGCGGGCCAGGGCCGCGCCGCTGAAGTGGGCCTCCAGGCAGCCGCGGTTGCCGCAGGCGCACTGGCGTCCGTCGGGCACCGCCTGGATGTGCCCGATGTCGCCCGCGCTGCCCGTGGTCCCGCGGTAGACCTCCCCGCCGACGACGATGCCGCAGCCGATGCCGGTACCGATCTTGACGACGAGGAAGTCGTGCTGGGTGCGGGCGACGCCCGCGTGCTGCTCGCCCAGCGCCATCAGGTTCACGTCGTTGTCGACCATGACGGGACAGCCGAGTTCCTGGCTGAGCGCCTCCCGCACGGGGAAGCCGTCCCAGCCGGGCATGATCGGCGGAGCCACCGGCACGCCCTCGGGGAAGCGGACCGGCCCCGGGACGCCGATGCCGGCGCCGTCGAAGCCCTCCGCGAGCCCGGAGGCGCGCAGCTTGGCGGCCATGGACAGCACCTGCTCGAAGACCGCGACCGGGCCCTCGCGCACGTCCAGGGGCTGGTTGATGTGCCCCAGGATCTCCAGCTCGGCGTTGGTGACGGCGACGTCGACCGAGGTCGCGCCGATGTCGACGCCCAGGAAGCGCAGTTCGGGATTGAGGCGGACGTTGTGGCTGCGGCGCCCGCCGCGCGAGGCGGCGAGTCCGTCGGCCACGACGAGGCCGGTCTCCAGCAGCCGGTCCACCTCGACGGCCAGTTTGGACCTGGAGAGGTCGACCTGGTCGCCCAGCTGGGCACGGGAGTTGGGCCCGCCGTCGCGCAACAGCTGGAGCAGTCGCGCTTGGTGGGCGTTCGCGGGTCGTGCGGTCATGCGTCTCACGAGCCCCTCCCCGCCTCGATCGGCCTTGGGTCCGCCGGTTTCCGGCCACGTCCTCCGGTCACTGGACGACCGGCTTTCGTGGCGTGCTTTCGGAGGGAACGTAGCAGTGGGCGCCGGGCGTGGGAAGAAGTCACGCATGAATTGCTGCCAACTTTCTCCACTGAGTGGACAAAGAAGGAGCCGGCACCGGACGCCCCGGACGCGCCGAGGCCGCCCGGCGATGGTGCCGGACGGCCTCGATCAGGGCTCTGACCTGGTGGTTCTCCGCGCGCCTACGATGTCTCGCGCGCGTGGTAGGAGCGACGGGTGTGTTCCGTGTGCTCGCGCATCAGCCGGGTCGCCGACTGCTCGTCCCGGTCGGTGATGGCCGCGATCAGCCTGCGGTGCTCGTCCCAGGACTGCCGGCCGCGCTGCCGGGCGACCGGCGTGTAGTACCAGCGGACCCGGCGGTCGACCTGTGCGGCGAGTTCGGCGAGGACCGCGTTGCCCGCCAGCTCCATGACCGTGCCGTGGAAACGGGCGTTGCAGGCGACCGCGGCGTCCACGTCGTCGTCGGCCACGGCCCGCTCCCCCTCCTCGCACAGCTCCTCCAGCACGGCGATGCCGGCACTGGAGGCGTTGGCGGCGGCCAGCCGCGCGGCCTCGGCCTCCAGGAGCGTACGGACCGTCAGGAGCTGGTCCGCCTCCTCCTCCGTCGGCTCGTGCACGAACGCGCCCTGCGCGGGGCGCAGATCGACCCAGCCCTCGGTGTTGAGCCGCTGAAGCGCCTCGCGCACCGGCTGCCTGGACACCCCGAGGTGACCGGCCAGTTCGCTCTCGACGAGGTGCTGGCCGGGCCGCAGGGCCCGGGTGGTGATGAGTTCGAGCAGCGCCTCGTAGACACGGTCCCGCAGCGGGCCGGGCCGCTCCAGCTTGGGCACCGCGCCCTGCGGCAGTCCTGCGGACAACATCGGACCCCCCTCGACGACCGGCACGCGACCAGTACGGGCAGTACGGGCAGTATCGATTGTCTTTCGTCTACAGTCTACGGCGCACCGGCCCTCCTGGGCCGGGTGTGTAGGCCACGTCACATGACGGGACGGCGCGGGGTGTTCAGGGGCAGCGGACGACCTGTCCGGCGTAGGAGAGGTTACCGCCGAAGCCGAAGAGCAGCACCGGGTCGCCGGTGGTGATCTCGCCCCGCTCCACCAGCTTGGACAGCGCCAGCGGGATGCTCGCCGCCGAGGTGTTGCCGGACTCGACGACGTCGCGGGCGACGACGGCGCCGACCGCGCCGATCTTCGCGGCGAGGGGTTCGATGATGCGCAGGTTGGCCTGGTGCAGCACGACCGCGGCGAGGTCGGCCGGCGCGATGCCGGACCGCTCGCAGGCCTGGCGCGCGATGGCGGGCAGCCGGGTGGTCGCCCAGCGGTAGACGCTCTGCCCCTCCTGTGCGAACCGCGGCGGTGTGCCCTCGATGCGGACCGCGTTGCCCATCTCGGGCACCGAGCCCCACAGCACGGGACCGATCCCCGCCTCCTCACCCGGCGCGCAGCCCTCCACGACGGCGGCGCCCGCCCCGTCGCCGACCAGCACACAGGTGGTGCGGTCGGTCCAGTCGGTCACCTCGGACATCTTGTCCGCGCCGACGACCAGCGCCCGGCTCGACGACCCGGCGCGCACGGCGTGGTCGGCGGTGGCCAGGGCGTGGGTGAAGCCGGCGCACACGACGTTGACGTCCAGCGCGGCGGGGCCGGGGATGCCGAGGCGGGCCGCGACGCGGGCGGCGGTGTTCGGGGAGCGGTCGATCGCGGTGGAGGTGGCGACCACGACGAGGTCCACGTCGGCGGGGGCGAGCCCGGCCGCCGCGAGCGCCTTGGCGGCGGCGTGGCCGGCCAGTTCGTCGACCGGCTCGTCGGGGCCGGCGATCCGGCGTGTACGGATACCCACCCGGCTCGTGATCCACTCGTCGCTGGTGTCGACCATGCCCGCCAGGTCCTCGTTGGTGAGGATCCGGGCGGGCTGGTAGTGGCCGACGGCGGTGATGCGGGAGCCGTGGTGCATGGGTGGAGCCTCGCTGACCTCGGGTACGGGATCCACCAGTGTGATCAGTGACCGACGGGTACGACGGCAGGTGATACGACAGGAAACCGGCGCCCGGCTTGTCGGCTTCGGTCAGCACCCTCCGCCGCCCCCGGCCGGCTCCACCCGCCCGGGCCCCGTCCTCGTCGGCACCCTCATCCGGTGAAGAGCTGGGTGGCCTTCCGGACGAGTTCGTACAGCCCGTAGGCGAGCGGTGCGCCCACCCAGAGCCAGGTGAGGGCGATCAGCGGCCGCCGGCCGTGCGGGGCGGCCGCGTCAGGCGGACTCTGGCTGCGGTCGGGTGACATCGTTGCCCTCCTTCTGCGTCGGGATCGCGGCTTCGTGGTGGCGGGCGTCGACGGGGCGGACGAGTTCGTTGGCGACGAAGCCGACGACCAGCAGCCCGATCATGATGAGGAAGGACGTGCCGTACAGGGCCGAGCCGTGCCGGCCGGCCTCCTCCTGGTGGTCGGCGATCCAGTTCACGATCAGTGGCCCGAGGACACCGGCCAGCGACCAGGCGGTGAGCAGCCGCCCGTGGATCGCGCCGACCTGGTAGGTGCCGAAGAGGTCCTTGAGGTAGGCGGGGGCCGTGGCGAAGCCGCCGCCGTAGAAGGACAGGACGACCAGCGCGCACAGGACGAACAGCGGTTTGGAGGAGTCGCCGAACAGTGCGATCAGGGTGTACATGAGCGCGCCGACGCCCAGGTACACGCGGTAGATGTTCTTGCGGCCGATGAGGTCGGAGGCGGAGGACCAGCCGATCCGGCCCGCCATGTTGGCCGCCGACAGCAGGGCCACGAAGCCGGCCGCGGCGGTCGCCGACACCGGGGTGGAGGAGTCCGCGAAGAAGTCCGTGATCATCGGCGCGGCCTTCTCCAGGATGCCGATGCCGGCGGTGACGTTCATGCAGAGCACGATCCACAGCAGCCAGAACTGCGGGGTGCGCACGGCCGACCGGGCCGAGACCTGGACGCCTTCGAGCGGCGCGGGCCCGCCGCCGGCCCGCTCCCTGGGACGCGGCACCCGCACCAGCAGCACACCCAGCAGCATGAAGACGGCGTACGAAAGACCGTGGACGAGGAAGGCGAGGGCGATCCCCGAGTTGTCGGTGCCGAAGGACTCCAGCATCTGCGCCGACCAGGGCGAGGCGATGAGCGCGCCGCCGCCGAAGCCCATGATGGCGATGCCGGTGGCCATGCCGGGCCGGTCCGGGAACCACTTGATCAGCGTCGAGACGGGCGAGATGTAGCCGATGCCGAGGCCGATCCCCCCGACGAAGCCGTAGCCCAGGACGATCAGCCAGTACTGCTCCACGGCCGCGCCGAGTGCGGAGAGCAGGAAACCGGACGAGAAGCAGACCAGAGCGACGCTCATCGCCCAGCGCGGCCCGTTCCGTTCGACGAGCGTGCCGCCGAACGCGGCCGACAGACCGAGCATGACGATGCCGAGCTGGAACGGCAGCGCGCTCTGCGTGCCGCTGAGGCCGAGCGCGGACTCCAGGGGCGGTTTGAACACGGACCAGGCGTAGGCCTGGCCGATGGAGAGGTGGACCGAGAGAGCGGCCGGGGGGACGAGCCAGCGGCTCCAGCCCGGAGGTGCGACGGGGGGACTCATGGGTCCCCAACCGTAGGGACCGGCACGGCGCTTGAGAAGACTGTTGAGCAGACAACCACTAGTGCTGCACAAAGCCTTGCTGCGCCAACTTCCATACTGTAGACAATATTTCGTCGACATCTCGTTCGGCGGTTCCGCGGTATCCCTCGACCGAACGGAGCTCCCCGTCATGAAAGTCGCAGTCCTCGGCGCCGGGGCGATCGGCGCCTACGTCGGCGCCGCGCTCCACCGTGCGGGCGCCGACGTGCATCTCATCGCCCGTGGACCGCATCTGGCGGCCATGAGGCAGTACGGAGTACGGGTGCGCAGCCCGCGCGGCGACTTCACCGCGCACCCCCGGGCCACCGACGACCCGGCCGAAGTGGGCCCGGTCGACTACGTGTTCCTGGGCCTGAAGGCCAACTCGTACGCGGCGTGCGGGCCGCTGATCGAGCCGCTGCTGCACGAGGGCACGGCGGTCGTCGCCGCCCAGAACGGCATCCCCTGGTGGTACTTCCACCGGCACGGCGGCCCCTGGGACGGGCGCCGTCTCGAAAGTGTGGACCCGGCCGGTGCGGTCAGTGCGGTGCTCGCGCCCGAACGGGCCGTCGGCTGCGTCGTCTACGCGGCCACCGAACTGGAACAGCCGGGCGTCGTACGGCACGTGGAAGGCACCAGGTTCTCGATCGGCGAGCCCGGCCGGGAGGTCTCGGCCCGGTGCTTGGCGTTCAGCGAGGCGATGCGCGCGGGCGGTCTGAAGTGCCCGGTCGAGCCGGACCTGCGCGGCGACATCTGGCTGAAGCTGCTGGGCAACATCTCCTTCAACCCGATCAGCGCCCTGGTCCGGGCCACCATGCGGCAGATGTGCCTGCACGGCGGCACCCGGGCGGTCATCGAGACCATGATGACCGAGACGCTCGCGGTCGCCGGCGCCCTCGGCTGCGAGGTCGGCGTCTCCATCGAACGCCGGCTCGCGGGCGCCGAGAAGGTCGGCGACCACCGCACCTCCACGCTCCAGGACCTGGAGCGCGGCAAGCCGCTCGAACTCGACGTGCTGCTCGCCGCCGTCGTCGAGCTGGCGGAGATCACCGGGGTCCCGGTGCCCACCCTGCGCACCGTGCACGCCCTGTCGGACCTGCTCGCGCTGAGGAGCGCCGCATGAGGAAACGCGACCGCACCCCCAAGACCTACACCCGACTCACCCACCCCCTGGTCCGGGACTCGCGCAGCGAGCCCTTCCGCCGGGCTACCTGGGAGGAGGCCCTGGACCGCACGGCCAGGGGCCTGGCGGCGGCGCGCGGCGCGTTCGGGATGTTCTCCTGCGCACGGGCGACCAACGAGATGAACTACGTGGCGCAGAAGTTCGCCCGGGTGGTCATGGGCACCCACAACGTCGACTCCTGCAACCGCACCTGTCACGCCCCGAGCGTCGCGGGCCTCTCGGCCGCCTTCGGCTCGGGCGGCGGCACCTCCTCCTACGAGGAGATCGAGCACACCGACGTCATCGTGATGTGGGGCTCCAACGCCCGTTTCGCGCACCCCATCTTCTTCCAGCACGTGCTGAAGGGCGTGCGCAACGGCGCCCGCCTGTACGCCGTCGACCCGCGCCGCACCTCCACCGCCGAGTGGGCGGAGAGCTGGCTCGGCCCGAACGTCGGCACGGACATCCCGCTGGCCCACGCGGTCGGCCGCGAGATCATCCACGCGGGGCTGGCCAACGAGGCGTTCATCGCGCGCGCGACCACGGGCTACGAGGAGTACAAGGCCCTCGTCGAACCCTGGACGCCCTCCCTCGCCGAGAAGGTGACCGGCGTACCGGCCGCCGCCGTGCGCGAGCTGGCCCACGCCTACGCCCGGGCCGAGCGCGCCCAGCTGTGCTGGACCCTCGGCATCACGGAGCACCACAACGGCACGGACAACGTCCGCGCCCTGATCAACCTCTCCCTGCTCACCGGCCACGTCGGCCGCTACGGCTCCGGTCTGCAGCCGCTGCGCGGCCAGAACAACGTGCAGGGCGGCGGTGACATGGGCGCCATCCCCAACCGGCTCCCCGGCTTCCAGGACGTGCTCGACGCGGAGGTCCGCCGGAAGTTCGAGACCGCCTGGGACACGGTGGTCGAACCGCGTCACGGGCTCACCCTGACCGAGATGTTCGAGGCGATGGACGAGGGCACGCTCCGCGCCGTCTACTGCATCGGCGAGAACCCGGCCCAGTCGGAGGCGGACGCCGAGCAGGCGGTACGCCGCCTCGGCGCGCTGGACTTCCTGGTCGTCCAGGACATCTTCCTCACGAAGACCGCCGAACTGGCCGACGTGGTCCTGCCGGCGACCGCGGGCTGGGCGGAGACGGAGGGCACCACCACCAACAGCGAACGGCGCGTCCAACGCGTCCGCCGGGCCGTGACCCCGCCCGGCGAGGCCCGCGAGGACATCGACATCCTCTGCGACCTCGCCGCCCGACTCGGCCACGACTGGAAGTACGCCGACGCGGAGGCGGTCTGGAACGAACTGCGCGCGCTCTCCCCCGACCACCACGGCATGACGTACGTCCGCCTGGAGGAGCACCAGGGCATCCAGTGGCCGTGTCCGAGCACGGAGGGACTGGAACCGCCCTACCTGCACGCCCGGTTGTGGGACCCGGACCCGGACCGTCGCGGCCCCCTCGCCCCCTTCGGCATCGTCCGGCACGACCCGCCCGTGGACCTCACCGACGAGCGGTACCCGATCCGGCTGACCACGGGAAGGCGTCTCGACTCCTACAACACCGGTGTGCAGAGCGGCGGTTACGCCTCTCCCCTGCGCCGCGGCGAGTCGGTCGAACTCTGCCCCGAGGACGCCGAACGCTACGGCGTGACGGTCGGCGAGGAGGTCCGGGTGACCTCACGACGCGGTTCGCTGCTGGCCCCCGTCCGGGTCGACCCGGCCCTGCGCCCGGGCCTGGCCTTCATGAGCTTCCACTTTCCCGACGAGGTGGACACCAACCAGCTGACCATCGAGGCCAACTGCCCGATCGCCGGGACGGCGGAGTTCAAGGCCTCTGCGATCCGGATCGAGAAGGTGAGCACCGGTGGACCTGCGCTTCGGTGACGGGAAACCCACGGACGAGGAACGCGCCGCCGTGGACGCCCTGCTCGGCCCGCCCGAGTCGTCCTGGGAGGGCGCCGACCGCTCCGACGCCGACCTGCGGTGGGCCCGGGGCGGCCGGGAGGCCCGGGACCGCCGCGACCGGCTCCTGCCCGCCCTGCACGCACTCAACGACCGCGTCGGCTGGATCAGCGAGGGCGCCCTCGACTACGTCTGCCGCCGCCTGACGGTCCCACCGGCCGAGGCGTACGGGGTGGCCACCTTCTACGCGATGTTCTCGGTCCGCCCGCGCCCGGCGACCGTCCTGCACGTCTGCACCGACCTGGCGTGCACGGCCGCGGGGTCGGGCGCCCTGTGCGCGGACGTGGAGACACGCCTGGGCCCGGAGACCGGCGTGAAGGTCGAGCGCTCTCCGTGCCTGGGCCTGTGCGAACGGGCCCCGGCGGCACTGGCGATCCGCGCGGGCGCTCCAGCCCGGTCGGCGCAGGAGGACACTCCAGCCCGTCCGGCGTTTGAGGACGAGGCCGTCCAGGCCGACAGCGGGGGTCCGGGGGCGGCAGCCCCCGGGGACGGGACAGGGAAGGGGCGGCGGGGGCGAAACACCCTCCACGCGACGGCCGTATGCGCCCCCGCGACCGCGGAGACCACCGCGCGGGCGGCCACCGCCCCGGAGTCCGCCCCCGCCGAGCCCGCCCCCGAAACCGCCGTCCCCCAGTACGGCGACCCCACCCTCACCCTCCTCCACCGCATCGGCACCGTGGACCCCGCGTCCCTCGACGACTACCGGGCCCACGGCGGCTACACCGCCCTGCGCCGCGCCTTCGCACTCGGCCCCGCCGGCGTCATCCGCGAGGTCACCGACGCCGGCCTGGTCGGCCGCGGCGGCGCCGCCTTCCCCACCGGCCGCAAGTGGCAGGCGACCGCCGCCCAGCCCGACCACCCGCACTACCTCGTGTGCAACGCCGACGAATCCGAACCGGGCACCTTCAAGGACCGCGTCCTCATGGAGGGCGACCCGTACGCCCTGGTCGAGGCCATGACGATCGCGGCGTACGCGACCGGCGCCCACCGGGGCTACCTCTACCTCCGCGGCGAGTACCCCCGCGCCCTCGCCCGCCTCTCCCACGCCGTCGACCAGGCCCGCACCCGCGGCCTCCTCGGCGACGACGTCCTCGGCCAGGGCTACGCCTTCGACATCGAGATCCGGCGCGGCGCGGGTGCCTACGTCTGCGGCGAGGAGACGGCCCTGTTCAACTCCATCGAGGGCCGTCGCGGCGAGCCACGCTCCAAGCCGCCGTTCCCGGTCGAAAAGGGCCTGTTCGGCAAACCCACGGTCGAGAACAACGTCGAAACCCTGGTCAACGTCCTCCCCATCCTGACAAGGGGCGCCGCGGCCTACGCCGCGATCGGCACCCCGGCGTCCACCGGCCCGAAGCTGTTCTGCGTGTCCGGCACGGTGGCCCGCCCCGGCGTCTACGAACTCCCCTTCGGCGCGACGCTCGGTGAGCTGCTCACCCTCGCCGGTGTCCGCGACAACCTCCGCGCGGTCCTGCTCGGCGGCGCCGCCGGCGGCTTCGTACGTCCCGACGAACTCGACATCCCGCTCACCTTCGAAGGCACCCGCGAGGCCGGCACCACCCTCGGCTCCGGCGTGGTGATGGCCTTCGACGACACGGTGCCGCTCCCCCGCCTCCTGCTGCGCATCGCGGAGTTCTTCCGTGACGAGTCGTGCGGCCAGTGCGTGCCGTGCCGGGTCGGCACCGTCCGCCAGGAAGAGGCACTGCACCGGATCGTCGACCGCACCGGCGCGGGCGCCGCCCCCGACATCGCCCTCCTGCGCGAGGTCGGCCGCGCGATGCGGGACGCCTCGATCTGCGGTCTGGGGCAGACCGCGTGGAACGCCGTGGAATCCGCCATCGACCGTCTGGGGGCGTACGAATGACCGCGATACCGCTCGGAGTGCCGCGCCGGCTGGTGGAGTTCACCCTCGACGGTCAGGAGGCCCGGGTCCCCGAAGGGTCCACGATCCTCGATGCCTGCCGGGCCGCCGGGAAGGAGGTCCCGACCCTGTGCGAGGGCGACACGCTCGCCCCGAAGAACGCCTGCCGCCTCTGCGTGGTGGACGTCGAGGGCGCCAGGACGCTCGCGCCCGCCTGCTCGCGCAAGGCGGAGCAGGGCATGGTGGTGCGCACCGACACCGAGCGTGCCCGGCACAGCCGCAAGCTCGTCCTCGAACTCCTCGCCTCCTCCGTCGACCTCTCCGCCACGCCCTCGGCCGCGCGGTGGATCGAGGACTACGGGGCGGAGCCCGACCGCTTCGGCCCGGACGCGGCCCGCGTCGACGAGGAACCACGCGTCGACAACGACCTCTACGTGCGGGACTACGGCAAGTGCGTGCTCTGCTACAAGTGCGTGGACGCCTGCGGCGACCAGTGGCAGAACAGCTTCGCCATCTCCGTCTCCGGCCGCGGCTTCGGCGCCCGGATCTCGGTCGAGCACGACGCCCCGCTGACCGACTCGGCCTGTGTCTACTGCGGCAACTGCATCGAGGTGTGTCCCACCGGGGCCCTGTCCTTCAAGTCCGAGTTCGACATGCGGGCGGCCGGCACCTGGGACGAGGGCCGGCAGACGGAGACGACGACGGTCTGCGCGTACTGCGGAGTGGGCTGCAACCTCACGCTCCACGTGCAGGACAATGAGATCGTGAAGGTCACCTCTCCGCACGACAACCCGGTGACCCACGGCAACCTGTGCATCAAGGGCCGCTTCGGCTACCAGCACGTACAGAACCGGGACTGACCGGCACACCGACCGGCGCAAGGGGCACGAACATGGGACGAGTCACGGAACGACGCAAGGTGATCCGCGTGCGGGACGGCGCGGTCTCCACCCGGCCGGACACGCTCGTCGCCGAGGAACCGCTGGAGATCCGGCTGAACGGCAAGCCGCTCGCCATCACGATGCGCACCCCCGGCGACGACTTCGCACTCGCCGCCGGTTTCCTGGTCAGCGAGGGCGTGCTCGCCGAGCAGGCGGACCTCCAGAACATCGTGTACTGCGCGGGGGCGACGGCCGACGGATCCAACACGTACAACGTGGTCGACGTACGGACCGCCCCCGGAGTGCGGGTCCCCGACATCACGTTGGAGCGGAACGTCTACACCACCTCGTCCTGCGGACTGTGCGGCAAGGCGAGCCTGGACGCGGTGCGTACGACGACCCGCTGGCCCGTCGCCGACACGCCCCGGGTCCGCGTCACCCCCGAGCTGCTGGCCGGGCTGCCCGACCGGCTGCGCGCCTCCCAGCGGGTCTTCGACCGGACCGGCGGACTGCACGCGGCGGCCCTGTTCACCGAGGACGGCGAGCTGGTGGACGTACGGGAGGACGTGGGCCGGCACAACGCGGTCGACAAGCTGGTCGGCCGCGCCCTGCAGAACGGCGGTCTGCCTCTGTCGCGCTCGGTGCTGCTGGTGTCGGGCCGTGCCTCGTTCGAGCTGGCCCAGAAGGCCGTGATGGCGGGCATCCCGGTGCTGGCGGCCGTGTCGGCGCCGTCCTCGCTCGCGGTGGACCTCGCGGCCGAGACGGGACTGACGCTGGTGGGCTTCCTGCGCGGCAGCTCCATGAACGTGTACGCGGGTGAGGACCGCGTCGCCCTGCGGGCCACGGCCGCGCAGGGCTGACCCGCCTCCCCGCGACACGGCGGCGGGGCCCCTGCCGGCGGGGAGCGCCCCCTGCGCCCAAGGGGCCCCGCCTCGACCGCCTCAGCCGTCCGGCCCCGCGCCGGCGATCCGCCCCGGCCCCGACACGCGGGGCCCGGCGCGGTCCCCGCGGACGCCGGGGGCCTCTAGTACTGATGTCCGGAACGGTCCCCTCCCCCGTCGGCCGCCCGAAGGACTGACCGCGCCATGCCGTTCCCGCCTCCCCGCCTCCTCCTGCTGGCCCTGGCCCTCGCGTCGTGCGGGCCGGCCCTGTCCCCTCTCCCCGCGCACGCGCTGTCCGGTGGTCGCGACCGCGCCCCCGCGTTCGAGGAGCAGGTGCTCTTCGACGCGGCCCGGGACCCGGGCGGCTACGCCTGCTTCCGGATCCCGGCGATCGTGGGCACGACGGACGGCACACTGCTCGCCTTCGCCGAGGGCCGAGTCCTCGACTGCGCCGACGCCGGTGACATCGACATCGTCCTCAAACGCTCCACCGACGGCGGACGCACCTGGGGCCCGCTCCAGGTCGTCGACGAGGGCGGCGGCGACACCCACGGCAATCCGAGCCCGGTCGTGGACCGCACGACCGGCCGCGTCCTCCTGCTGGCGACGTACAACGCGGGCCGCACGGACGCCTCGAACTGCGCGGTGCCCTGCGCGCGCACACCGCACCTGCGGCACAGCGACGACGACGGCCGCACCTGGTCCGCCTCCCGCGACCTGAGCCCCGGGATCCGGCCGGCCGACTGGAACTCCTGGTACGCCACCGGCCCCGTGCACGGCGTCCAGCTCACCGGCGGCGCCCACCCCGGGCGGCTCGTCGTCGGCGTCAACGCCGAGTCCTGGGACGGCACCCGTGTCACCGCCAACCACGCGGCCCTCGTGGTCAGCGACGACGGCGGCGAGCACTGGAGGACCGGCGCCATCGGCACCTGGCCCGTCGCCGCCGACGGCACCTTCCGGCAGAAGCCCTCCGAACTGACCCTCACCGAACGCGCCGACGGTGTGCTCCTGGTCAGCGGCCGCGAGGAGAACGGCACCGACCTGGGCCACCGCACCCAGGCCCTCAGCCACGACGGCGGCGACGGCTTCACGGCCCCCTTCCGCGCCCTGCCCGACCTGTACGCCCCGCAGGTGCAGGGCGCGCTGCTGCGCCTGGGCGACCGCGTCCTGCTGTCCGCGCCCGCCGATCCGGACCGCCGCCGGACGATGACGGTCCGCTCCTCCTGGGACGGCGGCGCGACCTGGGACAGCGTGGACCGCGGCACGGTCGTCACCCGGGACTGGGCGGGCTACTCGGACCTGGTGGCCGTCGACGACGACACCGTGGGACTGCTGTACGAGGGTGGGGCGTCCGACGCCCGCGACGAGATCCGCTTCGCCCGCTTCACCGAGGACTGGCTCGCACCGCGCCGGGCCGCCGACCCCACCACCCCCGACCTCGCCGCCGGAGCGGCGCCCGCGACCGTGCTCGGCGGCGCGGGCACGACGGACGGCGCGGTGGGCGGCGCGCTCGCGTTCGACGGCGCCGACGACGCCGTACGGCTGCCCTACGACGCGCGGCTGCCGCTCGGGGACGGGGCCTTCACGGCGGCGCTGTGGCTGCGGTACTCGGCGGCCGACGGGGAGCAGCCGCTGCTGTGGATGGGCGGCGTCGGCACCACGCAGCCCCAGGTGTGGCTGCGCGCCGAACCCGGCGACGGGCGGGTGCAGGGGCTGATCACAGCGCGGGAGGGCGGGGCGGGACCACGCTCGGCGTGGGTACGCACCGACCGGGCCCTGAACGACGGGCAGTGGCACCACCTGGCGCTGCGCCGGGGCTCGGGCCGGCTCACGCTGTTCGTCGACGGTGCGGCGGTGGCCGACGCGGCGGACGTGCCGGGTTCGGTGAGCCGCAACTCGCCCTTCGGGGTGCACGTCGGCGAGCGGATGGACGGCCGGACCCGTCTCACCGGCGCCGTCGACGACGTGCACGTGTGGAACCGGGCGCTGACCGACGAGGAGATCGCCGCCGGAGCCCCGCCCTCCGCCGCCGGGAGCACCGTCCTGCACCTGCCCCTGGACCGCGTGGACGGGACGCAGACGGAACCGGGCACGGTCCGCTGAGCCCCACCGCCTCCGCACCCGCGCGCTCACGCCCGGCCGGATCGGCCTCCGGTGCCGGCCGCCGTGCGTTGCGGGGCGTCCGGCGCCTCGGACGCGACCGCCTCCGGGTCGCGCGACCGCCGCTTGGCGATCACCGCGCACACCATCAGCTGCATCTGGTGGAAGAGCATGAGCGGCAGCACCGCCAGCGAGGCCTGGGCGCCGAACAGCACGCTCGCCATGGGCAGTCCGGCGGCCAGCGACTTCTTGGACCCGGCGAACTGGATCGCGATCCGGTCCTGGCGTCCGAAGCCGAGACCCTTCGCCCCGTACCAGGTCAGGACGAGCATCACGGCCAGCAGCACCGCCTCCACAGCCAGCAGCCCGGCCAGCCGTACGGGGCTCACCTGGTGCCAGATCCCCCGGACCATGCCCTCGCTGAACGCCGTGTAGACGACCAGCAGGATCGAGCCGCGGTCGACGAGCCCGAGCACCTTCTTGTGCCGGGCGACGAAGCCCCCGATCCACCGGCGCAGCAACTGCCCGGCCACGAACGGCACCAGCAGTTGCAGCACGATCTCCACCACCGAGTCGGCGGAGAACCCGCCCCCGCCGCTCCCCAGCAGGGCGGCGGCCAGCAGCGGGGTGACCACGATGCCGACCAGCGAGGAGAAGGACCCCGCGCAGATGGCGGCGGGCACGTTGCCGCGGGCGATGGAGGTGAAGGCGATCGAGGACTGGATGGTCGACGGGACCAGGGTGAGGAAGAGCAGACCCTGATAGAGGGGATCGGTCAGGAACACCGGGACCAGACCGCGGGACGCCAGGCCGAGCAGCGGGAAGACCACGAAGGTGCAGGCCAGCACGGTGACATGGAGGCGCCAGTGCCGTACGCCGTCCATCGCCTCTCTGGTGGAGAGCCGGGCACCGTAGAGGAAGAAGAGGAACGCGATCGCGGCGGTCGAGGCGCCGGAGGCGACGTCCGCCCCCGCGCCGCGGGCCGGAAGCAGCGCCGCGAGGCCCACCGTGCCGAGCAGCAGAAGGATGTACGGATCGATCGGCATCCAACGCGGCCAACGCAGGCGTTTCACGGTGCTCCACTTGCTCGCTGCTTGCTTACGACTCGTCCGACTCTTCCGACTCGTCCGAAGGGATCACGGGTCCCCGCTCCATCGTGCTCCCCCGCCCGGCGATCGGGAATCCGGTACACCGCTCTGACTGTCATCGCGTTCGCCGATGACCGCCGCTAGTCTGGCGGCATGTACGACCCCTCCCACCTGCGTACGTTCCTTTCGGTTGCCCAGACGCTGAGCTTCACGCAGGCCGCCCGGCGGCTCGGGCTGCGTCAGTCGACGGTGAGCCAGCACGTGCGGCGCCTGGAGGAGGCCACCGGACGGCAGCTCTTCAGCCGCGACACGCACTCCGTGGAGCTGACGGAGGACGGGGAGGCGATGCTCGGGTTCGCGCGCCGGATTCTGGACGTGCACGAGCAGGCGACGGCCTTCTTCACGGGCACCCGGCTGCGGGGGCGGCTGCGGTTCGGGGCGTCCGAGGACTTCGTACTGACCCGGCTGCCGGAGATCCTGGAGGCCTTCCGGCACGACCACCCCGAGGTCGACCTGGAGCTGACGGTGGAGCTGTCCGGGACGCTGCACGAGCAACTGGCGGCGGGGAAGCTGGACCTGGTGCTCGCCAAGCGGCGGCCCGAGGACCCGCGCGGCGAGCCGGTGTGGAGCGACCGGCTGGTGTGGATCAGCGCGGAGCGGCTGCGCCTGGACCCGGACCGTCCGGTGCCGCTCATCGTCTATCCACCGCCGGGCATCACCCGCGCGCTCGCCCTGGACGCCCTGCAACGGGAGGGCCGCGCGTGGCGCGTCGCCTGCACCAGCGGCAGCCTCAACGGCCTGATCGCCGCCGCCCGCGCGGGCCTGGGTGTGATGGCGCACTCGCGCGGCCTGGTCCCACCCGGTCTGGTGCGGGTGCCGGACCGGGCGGGGCTGCCCGAGCTGGGCGGTGTGGACTTCGTGCTGGTGCACGGCCGGCGCCGCCCCTCGGCCCAGGGCGCCGCGGACGCGCTGGCGGCGGCGATCCTGGCGGGCGGTGACCGGCTGCACCGTCCTCAGCGCACGGGCCTCGCGTAGGTGAGCTGTTTGACCCGGCGCAGGAAGGGCGAGGCCTCCACGTGATGGACGCCCTCCAGGCGCCCGAGCGGACCGCTGAGGTAGGCGTAGAGGTCGGCGGTGCTGCGGACGGCCGCGGTGGCGACGATGTTGGACGGTCCCGCCGTGGCGGCGGCGTGGGCGATCTCGTCGTGCCCGGCCAGGGCCTCGCCGACCCGGTGCAGCGCGGCGGGGCTGGTGGTGAGCCACAGCACCGCGGCGGTCGGATATCCGAGGATCTCCGAGTGGTACTCCACGTCGATGTACACGGCGCCGGAGCCGAGCAGCGCGGCCAGACGGCGTTTGACCGCTGACTCGGAGCGGCCGGTGGCGCGCTGGAGTTCGGGGTAACCGGCCCGCCCGTCGCGTTCCAGGACGTCGAGCAGCGGCTCGTCCTCGGGGTCGATGCGGGCCGGTCCCGGACGGCTCGGTCCGTTCTCCGGCCGCAGCGCCGCGACCTGATCGTCGTCGAGGACGCCGAACTTGCGCAGCCAGCCGCTGGGCCCGCCGTAGAAGCGGTGCAGGATCTGGTGGGCGTGGATCTCCAGGACGTGCGGGGTGCGCGGCAGCTTGCCGAGGAGCAGGTCGTCCCGGTCGCCCGGGCTGCGCGGCCGGGTGCCGAAGATGATCTCCGTGCCGCCCGCGGCCAGCCCGATCCAGTTGGTGTCGGGCCGCTTGGCGAGCGCGTCCGCGATGGCCGGTGCGCTGTCGGGCACGCAGCGCAGCCGCAGCGTCCAGTGGTCCTGACCGAGCGCCGCGGGGTCCCGGACGGCGACCACCCGCAGCCCGCCCTCGGCGCGGAGCCTGCGGTAGCGGCGGGCGACGGTCTGGTCGGAGACGCCGAGCACCGTCCCGATACGGCTGAAGGAGGCGCGGCCGTTGACCTCCAGCGCGTTCAGCAGGCACAGGTCGAGTTCGTCGAAGGTGTCGGATTCCATCCGCAACGAGGACGCTCCCATCGGGTTCCGTCACATGAGCGTCATGGACAGGGTCGATCTGCCGGTGCCGGTCCATCGTACGGAGACACGGACACGCGTCGGACACGGTGCGTGGAACACGGCTCGCGGAACACAGGAAGAAGACGAACATGCGTACATGGGGGCCGCTCACCGCGGTGTGCCTGGGGACGTTCATGCTGCTGCTGGACGTGACCATCGCGGTGGTCGCACTGCCGGACATGGCTCGCGGGCTGCACGCGTCGCTGAGCGATCTGCAGTGGGTGATGGACGGCTACGCGCTGGCGCTGGCCGCGCTGCTGCTGGGTCTGGGAGCCGCGGCCGACGTCCTGGGACGGCGCCGGGTGCACGTGGCGGGCGTGGTGCTGTTCGCGGTGGCGTCGCTGCTGTGCGGCCTGGCCAGTGGGCCGGGGATGCTGGTCGCCGCGCGCGGGCTCCAGGGGGTGGGCGCGGCGGCGATGTTCGCCACCACGCTGCCGCTGCTCGGCTCGGTCTACCAGGGGCGCCGCAGGTCGATGGCGCTCGGCGTGTGGGGCGCGGTCAGCGGGGCGGCGGCGGCCGTGGGCCCGGTGCTGGGCGGACTGCTCACCGACGGTCCGGGCTGGCGCTGGATCTTCTGGGTGAACCTGCCGGTGAGCGTGGTGGCGGTCTGGCTGACGCTGCGCGTGGTGCCGGAGTCCCGCGGGGCGGCCGGGCGCCGCGTGGACTGGGCGGGCACGGTCACGTTCGCGGCGTTCGCCGGGGCCCTGACGTACGGGGCGGTGCGGGCCGGGTCGCACGGCTGGACGGAGGGCGGCACCCTCGCCTCGTTCGCGCTCGCGGCGGCGGCGCTGGGCGCGTTCGTCGCGGTGGAGCGCCGGGTCGCCGATCCGCTGCTCGATCCGCGGCTGTTCCTGCGGCCCGCCTTCTCGGGTGTGATGCTGGGCGGGCTGGCCTTCAACGCGGCGGCGTTCGGTGTGATGGCGTACACGTCCATATGGCTCCAGACGCTGCTGGGGATGAGCCCGGTGCGGGGCGGGCTGGTGTTCGTGTGGCTGTCGCTGGCGTCGTTCGCGGTGGCCGCGGTGGGCGGACGGCTGCTGCACGGGGTGCCGGCGCAGCTGACCGTCGGCGGCGGGCTGCTGCTGATCGCCGCGGGACAGTTCTGCATGGCGTTCCTGGACGCGGGCTCGGGCGCGTCCGCCCTGGTGCCGGGGCTGCTCCTGGTGGGTGTCGGGACGGGGCTGGTGTCGCCCGGTATCGCGGGCGCGGCGCTTGCGGCGGTCCCGGCGGAGCGGTCCGGCATGGCCGGGGGCGCGGTCAACACCTTCCGGCAGCTCGGGTACGCGCTCGGCATCGCCGTGTTCGGCACGGTGCTGACCTCGCGGATGTCCGACTCGCTGCCGCACGACGCGGCGCACGGCCTGGCGGGCGGTGCGGCGGGCGCCCTGCGGGGCGTGTTCGGCGAGCACGCGCTGCGGGCCGCGTTCGCCTCGGGCCTGAACGCGGCGGCGGTGACCGCGGGGGCCGTCGCCGCGGTCGGCGGGGTGCTGGTGCTCGTCCTGGTCCGGGCCGGCCGCGGGGGCCGCGAGGCCGGTGTGACGGAATCCGCGGCGCCCGCGCTGAAAGAGGAAGAGGCCGCTCCGGCGGCGCCGTACCGGCGGTAATCGGGTCGTACAGATTCGGTGGAGATTACGGCACCGAAACTTACTCGATCGTCAGGAAACTGTCCGACCCTTCCCCATGTGAGCGCATTTTCTCCCGCTGACCAGCGCGAACATGAGCCTTGTTCGAAACAGGCACCCCTCCCGTCCCCGCGCCGGGTGGGGTAGCTTTCACCGCGCTGTGGGGGGCGTCATCACAAAGCGGGGAGCGGGGTTTGCGCGAGTTCACCAGTCCTCCGTTGACGTTGGCACCACCGGTGGGCGGTCTGGCCGACGTCGTCTTCGAGCATGCCGAGGAGGATCCGCGGCACATCGCACTCGGCCGCAAGGACGAGGCGGGGCAGTGGCGGGACGTCACCGCCGGGGCCTTCCGCGACGAGGTGCTGGCCCTCGCCAAGGGACTGCTGGCCCAGGGCATCCGCTTCGGCGACCGGGTCGCCATCATGTCCCGCACCCGCTACGAGTGGACCCTCTTCGACTTCGCCCTGTGGACGATCGGTGCCCAGGTGGTGCCGGTCTACCCGACCTCCTCGGCCGAGCAGTGCATGTGGATGCTGTACGACGCCGAGGTGACCGCGGCGGTCGTGGAGCACGAGGACCACGCGATGACGATCGCCACCGTCATCGACCGGCTGCCGCACCTGCGCGGCCTGTGGCAGCTGGACTCCGGCGCCGTGCAGGAGCTGTACGACGCGGGTGCGCACCTCGACGACGAGGTGGTGCACCGGCACCGCAAGGCGGTCACGCCGGAGTCGGTCGCCACCATCATCTACACCTCGGGGACCACCGGCCGCCCCAAGGGCTGCGTCCTGACCCACGGCAACTTCATGTACGAGGCGGACACCGTCATCGAGCGCTGGGAGCCGGTGTTCCACTCCAAGCGGGGCGACGAGGCGGCGACCCTGCTGTTCCTGCCGCTCGCCCATGTCTTCGGACGGATGGTGGAGGTCGCGGCGATCCGCGGCAGGGTCCGCTTCGGCCACCAGCCGCAGCTCAACGCCGCGGCCCTGCTGCCCGACCTGGCGGCCTTCAGACCGACCTTCATCCTGGCCGTGCCGTACATCTTCGAGAAGGTGTTCAACGCGGCCCGGCGCAAGGCCGAGAAGGAGGGGAAGGCCGGCCCCTTCGAGAAGGCCGTCGAGGTGGCCGTGAAGTACGCGGACGCGGTGGAGGCGAAGGCCTGGGGCACCGGGCCCGGCCCTTCGGCGGGACTGCGGATGCAGCACCAGCTCTTCGACAAGCTCGTCTACGCCAAGGTGCGGGCGGCCATGGGCGGGCGCCTGCGCAACGCCATGTCGGGCGGCTCGGCGATGGACCGGCGGCTCGGTCTGTTCTTCGCGGGCGCGGGCGTGCAGATCTATGAGGGCTACGGCCTGACCGAGTCCACGGCCGCCGCCACCGCCAACCCGCCCGACCGCACCCGCTACGGCACCGTCGGGCAGCCCGTGCCCGGTGTCACCGTGCACATCGCGGACGACGGCGAGATCTGGCTGAACGGCGGCAACGTCTTCGAGGGCTACCTGAACAATCCCAAGGCCACCGACGAGACCCTGCACGACGGCTGGCTGGCCACCGGTGACCTCGGCGCCCTGGACGAGGACGGCTACCTCACCATCACGGGCCGCAAGAAGGAGATCCTGGTGACCTCCGGCGGCAAGAGCGTCTCCCCCGGGCTGCTCGAGGAGCGGGTGCGCGACCACCCCCTGGTCAACCAGTGCATCGTCGTCGGCAACGACCGGCCCTACGTCGCCGCACTGATCACCCTCGACCAGGAGGCGGTCGAGCACTGGCTCACGATGCGCAACAAGCCGCAGCTCGCGCCGGCCGACCTGGTGCACGACGGCGACCTGGAGACGGAGGTGCGGCGGGCGGTCGTCGCGGCCAACACGCTGGTGTCGCAGGCCGAGTCGATCCGCACCTTCCGCATCCTGGCCCAGCCGTTCACCGAGGAGCACGGTCTCCTGACGCCCTCGCTGAAACTGAAGCGCAAGGCCATCGAGAACGCCTACGGCACCGAGGTCGAGGCACTGTACAGGGCGTGAGTTCCGCGGTCAGGAATGCGCGGGGGCTCGTGATCGTTGACGATGTGAGTACCACCTGACCACAACCGAAGGATCAAGAGCTCGTGAGCAGCAAGGTCCCCCCGATCACCCTGAACAACGGCGTCGAGATGCCCCAGCTGGGCTTCGGCGTCTGGCAGGTGCCGGACGACGAGGCGCAGACCGCCGTCGCCCGGGCACTGGAGGCCGGGTACCGCAGCATCGACACAGCGGCGATCTACGGCAACGAGGAGGGCACCGGCAGGGCGATCGCGGCCTCGGATCTGCCCCGTGAGGACCTCTTCGTCACCACCAAGCTCTGGAACAGCGAGCAGGGGTACGACTCCACCCTCCGCGCCTTCGACACCTCGATGGAGAGGCTCGGCCTGGAGTACCTCGACCTCTACCTGATCCACTGGCCCGTGCCGGCCGGGGACAAGTACGTCGACACCTACAAGGCGTTCGAGAAGCTGCTCGCCGACGGCCGGGTCCGGGCCATCGGTGTCTCCAACTTCCTGCCGGAGCACCTGGAGCGGCTGACCGCCGAGACGTCGGTGGTCCCGGCGGTCAACCAGATCGAGCTGCACCCCCACCTCCAGCAGCACACCTCCCGCGAGGTGCACGCGAAGCAGGGCATCGCCACCGAGGCCTGGTCCCCGCTCGGGTCCGGCAAGGGCATCCTGGACATCCCGGCGATCGTGGCGATCGCCCAGAAGCACGGGCGCACCCCGGCCCAGGTCGTGCTGCGCTGGCACCTCCAGCTGGGCAACGTGGTGATCCCGAAGTCCGTGACGCCGTCCCGGATCAAGGAGAACATCGACGTGTTCGGCTTCACCCTGGACGACGAGGACCTCGCGGCGATCAGCGCGCTGAACGAGGACCGCCGGCTCGGCCCGGATCCGGCGGACGTCAACTGAGCGGTACACCTGTGAGGAGGGGCCCGGTCGCGCAGGCGGCCGGGCCCCTCCCGCGCGTGTCGGCCGGCTGCCCCACGGGAGGTCGAGCCCCCGCGTCAGGCCGGCCGTACCGCCGTGTACACGGTGTGCGCGACCAGCACGAACACGTCCCGACGCCGGTGCACGCCCGCCTCGTCGGCGGGGTCGAGCAGCCGGTCCAGGGCGGCGAGGTCTTCGGCGTCGAGCCCGTCGCCGATCCGCTCGCGCACCCGGGACAGCGACGTGGTGACGTAGTCGCGGGCCGCGTCGGACAGGGGTGCGGGCAGGTCGAGCAGGAAGCTGCGGGTGCCGGTGTGCTTCAGCCCGGCGGCGGTCAGCATCGCGGGCCAGTCCTCGGTCTCGGCCACGGAGTCCGGCAGGTCCGCGCGCATCCCGGCGAACACGTCCTCCTCCGCGGCGCGGATCCTGGCCTCCAGGCCGGGGCGCCCGAAGCCGAGGTCGCGGGGCAGGAAACGGGCGGGCAGTCCGCCCTCCAGGACCGCCAGCGTGCCGCCGGGTGCCAGGTGCCCGCCGAGGGCGGCGAGGGCCGCGCGCTGGTCGGGAAGGTGGTGCAGGCTCTGGCTGGCCCACATCAGGTCGGCGGGACGGTCCAGCTCGGACAGCGCGGCCGGCAGGTCACCGGCGAGGGTGCCGAAGCGGTCGGCGAAGCCCTGCCGCTCGGCGCGGGCCCGGGCCCGCTCCAGGAGCGGTGCGGCGCCGTCGGCGGCGACGACCCGGGCGCCGGGGAAGGCGCCGGCGAACAGGCAGGAGACGACGCCGGGCCCGCTGCCGACGTCGACGACCAGCCCCGGGTCGCCCACCTCGTGGGCCAGCCAGGTGAGGGCCTGCCGGTACAGCGGCGTGTACAGCTCGGCCTGGGCCTCCAGGTGCGGGGCCATCGCGGTCCAGTCGAGGTCGCCGTGGTCGTGCGCGGGTCCGTGCCGGTGCGCGTGGCCCTGCTCGTGGGCGTGGCCCCGCTCGTGGCCGGAGCCGGACGTGTCGTGGTGGTGGTGGTCGTGCGCCATGCTGGTCAGCCTCCCGTTCGCGGTGCCGCCAGGGTGCGACGACCCACCGCGAGGGTGCAACCGTTGTTGCCGCTTCCGCAAAAGCCCGCGCGGCCACCGGGGCCCGGCGCGCTCGGCCGGGCCCCGGCGGGCTCACCCGCGCGGCGTGCGCGGGAACCCGCTCACGACAGGGGCGGGTAGGCGTTCTTCATGAGCTCCTGGAACTGGGCGGAGAACCACTTCCCGGAGAGCGGGGCGTCCGGGAGGGCACCGGACATGCTATTGCCGTTGCGCGCGTTGCCGGTGTACGTCGGGTCGCACATCCGGTCGAATCCCTTGCCCTCGTCGTTCGGGATCTCCTTGCTCGCGCCGTCCGACTCGCCCGGCGGCTTCATCCACACGTAGGCGTCGATACCGGGCTCGGGGTTGGCCTTGGGCCGTTCGCCGAGGCCCGCTCCGGACTGGTTGCACCAGTTGCCGAGGTGGATGCGGCGGTCGTATTTGCCGCCGTTGACGTAGGTGTCGACGTTCGTCGTGGCGCCGGGACCGGTGGGCCGCTGGGTGCCTCCCCAGCCGTTGCGGGAGGTGTCGATGAGCATGCCGATCTTCGAGTCGAAGCCGATCGAGACCAGCTTCTCGCGCATCGCCTGGGCGTAGGAGAGCTCGTCGGTGTAGCGGTTCCAGTCGACCCACTTGGACTGGCGCACGGACGTGCCGTTCACGCTGTCCGTGATCTTGAAGTTGTTCTCCTTCAGCGCGCTGTAGTTGGCGGTGTTGACGATGAAGCCCTGGACGTCGCCGAGGGTCGCGCCCTCGGTGGTGGCGGCCGTCTTGAACATGTCGGCCGAGGAACCGAAGTTGTCGTCCCAGCCGAGCCAGCCGTGGTGACCGGCGTCGATGTAGTTGTAGACGTTGTCGATGTCACCGAGCTTGTTCAGGGCGTAGCCGATGCCCTTCTGGTAGTTGCCGTTGGCCTTCATCACGTCGCAGTTGGGCGTGGCGGTCGGCCGGCCCGAGACGTTGGTGACCAGGTTGGGCAGCGAGTCGATCTCGACCGTGGTGACGATCCGCAGCGAGGCGTACTTGGAGTCGGAGAGGATCTCGGCGATCGGGTCGATGTACTCCGTCTTGTACCGGTCGATCTCCGTCGGGCCCAGCTCACCGTTGGAGGCGAGGGCCGCGCAGTCGCGTCCGGGCAGGTTGTAGATCACGAGCTGGATGTACAGCTCGCCCGAGCCCTTCTGCTTCAGCGCCTCGTCGAGGTGGTCGCGCAGGCCCATGCCGCCGTTCGCGCCCTCGATGGCCGCGATCCGGTCCAGCCAGACGCCGGTGGGCTGGTTCGCGATCCGGCTGCCGCCGGGTTCGGCCGCCGCCTTCTCCGACCACTCCGGGTTCACGTATCCCTTGGCGCCGGCGTAGGGGTTGTCCACCCGGTCGGACGGCCCGGTGGGGTCGGTCGGGTCGGTCGGGTCGGTCGGATCCGTCGGGTCGGTCGGTCCGCCGTCGACGTTGCAGGTCACGCCGTTGAGGGTGAAGGTGGCCGGGACCGCGTTGCTGCCGCTGTAGGTGCCCTGGAAGCCGAAGTTCGCCGAACCGCCCGTGGACAGGGTGCCGTTGTACGACTCGTTGGCCGCGGTGACCGCGGCACCGCTCTGGCTGACCTTGGCGTTCCAGCTGTTGGTGATCTTCTGGCTGCCGGCGTACGACCACTTCAGCGACCAGTTGGACGTGGCGGCGCCGTTGTTGGTGACGGTCACGGCAGCGGTGAATCCGCTTCCCCAGTCGTTCTGCACCTTGTAGTCGACGGTACAGGCGGCTGCCGCGGCTCCGGCGCTCGCGGAGTGGGCGGCCAGTGCCGTGCCGGAGGCGCCGGCCACCAGTGTCAGGGCAGCGAGCATCGCGGTTCTGGTACGGGTCATGAGTGCGGGTTCCTTCTTTCGTGGGGGTGCTGCTGTCGTCCGGGGCCGCGCGTCGGTCGGCGCGGCCCGCTGCCGATCGGCATGGGGGTGCCGTCGTGATCGTGGTCAGGAACGGCCCGCGGGCACCGTGGATTCACCCGGGGGATGTACAGGCCGGCGAACCGGCCGACGACGCGTCGGACGGGCCGTGGCGGTGGCTGCGATCGCGCCTGCCGCAACGGCTAAAAGTCCTGAACGCGGAGGGTGGAGCGGGGGGTGGCGCATGAGCGACTCCTTGCAGTTCGGGCGCGTCGTGACGGACGCGTCGACTGGTGGAACCGCTCCCACTGGTGCAGCGAAGGTAGCGCCAAGTGACGGCAAAGAACAGAGGAGTTACCGACTTTCTGCCCGCCGGATCTGTCGAATCTTTTCGACTGTTCACACATCTTGACCGCACCAGGCAGCCTCCTCACTATGGGAGCGCTCCCACTGGTTCAAGGCTTGTTGCTCCTCCCCCACCTCCCTCTCCGAGCCGCAAGGAGGAACCAGCACCATGCACTCCGGACACAGACCCAGACGCCGCACCGCGCGGCGATGGTGGACCGCCGCGGCGGCGGCCCTGGCACTTCCCCTCACGATGCTGGGCACAGGTTCAACTCCCGCCCAGGCGGCTGCACTTCAGTGCAGCGTGGACTACAAGACCAACGACTGGGGCTCCGGCTTCACCGCCGAGCTGACACTGACCAACCGGGGCTCCGACGCCATCGACGGCTGGTCGCTGACGTACTCCTACGCGGGCAACCAGAAACTGTCCAACGGCTGGAACGGCACCTGGTCCCAGTCGGGCCGGAACGTCACCGTGAAGAACGCTCCGTACAACGCACGGATCGCCGCCGGGGCCGCCGTCTCCACCGGCGGCCAGTTCACGTACAGCGGAAGCAACGCCGCGCCGGCGAACTTCGCCGTCAACGGCACCACCTGCACGGGCGCGCACCAGCCGCCGATCACGGTGCTGACCAGCCCCACGTCCGGTGCCGTGTACTCGCAGGGCGAGGCGGTGCCGCTGGCGGCCACGGCGGCCGCGGCCGACGGGGCCACGATCAGCAAGGTGGAGTTCTACGACGACACCAAGCTGCTGGGCACCGACACCAGCTCGCCGTACGCGTACTCCGCCTCCGGCTTGACCGTGGGCAGTCATTCCTTGGTGGCGAAGGCCTACGACAGCACGGGCGCCTCCGCGGACTCCACGCCGGTCGGCATCACGGTCGCCTCGGGACCGACCGTGGTCGCATCGCCCGGTCAACTGGGCGTCCAGCAGGGCGAGTCGGGGACGTACGAGGTCAAGCTGTCGAAGCAGCCGACGGCGAACGTGACCGTCACGACGTCGCGGGCGAGCGGCAACACCGGCCTGTCCGTCACCGGCGGGGCGAGCCTCACCTTCACCCCGTCGAACTGGGCCACCGCACAGCGGGTGACGGTCTCGGCGGACGCCTCCGGCACCGGTTCGGCGGTCTTCGAGTCGACGGCCCCCGGACACGGCAAGGCCACGGTCACCGTGACCCAGCTGGCGGCGGCGAAGGACTACGACGCCCGCTTCCTGGAGCTGTACGGCAAGATCACCGACCCGGCGAACGGCTACTTCTCGCCCGAGGGCATCCCGTACCACTCCGTCGAGACGCTCATCGTCGAGGCGCCGGACCACGGGCACGAGACCACGTCCGAGGCCTACAGCTACCTGCTGTGGCTCCAGGCGATGTACGGCAAGGTGACCGGCGACTGGGCGAAGTTCAACAACGCCTGGAAGATCATGGAAACCTACATGATCCCCACCCACGCCGACCAGCCGACCAACGCGTCCTACAACGCCTCGAAGCCGGCCACCTACGCGCCCGAGCTGGACACGCCGAACGAGTACCCGTCGCCGCTGGACGGCAACGTCTCGGTGGGCCCGGACCCGATCGCCGGTGAGCTGAAGTCGGCGTACGGCACGGACGACGTCTACGGCATGCACTGGCTCCAGGACGTCGACAACACGTACGGCTACGGCAACTCGCCCGGCAAGTGCGAGGCGGGGCCCTCCGACACCGGGCCCTCCTACATCAACACGTTCCAGCGCGGCGTGCAGGAGTCGGTGTGGGAGACGGTGCCGCAGCCGACCTGCGACGCCTTCAAGTACGGCGGGAAGAACGGCTACCTGGACCTGTTCACCGGTGACGCCTCCTACGCCAAGCAGTGGAAGTTCACCAACGCCCCGGACGCCGACGCGCGCGCCGTGCAGGCCGCCTACTGGGCGGACATCTGGGCCGGCGAACAGGGCAAGAGCGCCGAGATCTCCGCGACCCTCGGGAAGGCCGCGAAGATGGGCGACTACCTGCGCTACGCCATGTTCGACAAGTACTTCAAGAAGGTCGGCAACTGCGTGGGCCCGACGAGCTGCCCGGCCGGCAGCGGCAAGGACTCCTCGCACTACCTGCTGTCCTGGTACTACGCCTGGGGCGGCGCGGTCGACACCTCGGCGGGCTGGGCCTGGCGCATCGGCTCCAGCCACACCCACGGCGGCTACCAGAACCCGCTGGCGGCGTACGCGCTGAGCACCGACGCCGACCTGAAGCCGAAGTCGGCGACGGGCCAGTCGGACTGGGCGAAGTCCCTCGACCGGCAGCTGGAGTTCTACCGCTGGCTCCAGTCGGACGAGGGCGCCATCGCGGGCGGCGCCACCAACAGCTGGGCGGGCCGCTACGCGACCCCGCCGGCCGGTACGCCGACCTTCTACGGCATGTACTACGACGAGAAGCCGGTGTACCACGACCCGCCGTCCAACCAGTGGTTCGGCTTCCAGGCGTGGTCCATGGAACGGGTCGCCGAGTACTACCAGCAGAGCGGTGACGCCGACGCCAAGGCCGTCCTGGACAAGTGGGTCGACTGGGCGTTGTCGGAGACGACGGTCAACCCGGACGGCACCTTCCGGATCCCCTCGACGCTCCAGTGGTCCGGTCAGCCGGACACCTGGAACGCCTCGTCCCCGGGTGACAACGGCGACCTGCACGTCACGGTCGCGGACTACACCAACGACGTCGGTGTGGCGGCGGCGTACGCCAAGACCCTGACGTACTACGCCGACCGCTCGGGCGACACGGAGGCGGCCTCGACCGCCAAGGCGCTGCTCGACGGCATGTGGGAGAACAACCAGGACGCGCTCGGCATCGCCGTGCCGGAGACCCGCGCCGACTACAACCGCTTCGACGACAGCGTCTACGTCCCGAGCGGCTGGAGCGGCACCATGCCGAACGGCGACAAGATCGACAAGTCGTCGACCTTCGCCTCGATCCGCTCCTTCTACCAGGACGACCCGGCCTGGTCGAAGATCGAGAGCTACCTCCAGGGCGGTGCCGCGCCCACGTTCACGTACCACCGGTTCTGGGCCCAGGCGGACATAGCCCTCGCCATGGGTTCGTACGCGGAGCTACTGGAATAGCCCCCGCGAGGCGCTCCGCGGGTGGGGCGGTTGTTCGACTGCGGGCCGAGTGTGGCCGGTCGCGCAGTTCCCCGCGCCCCTTTCAGGGACGCTGTGGGCACCGCTTCTTCCCCGGAGCGCCTGACGGCTCCGCGTGCACGGTCCCGTCACCGGACGACGGGACCACCTGACCGGGCTGCCCCCGCCCACGCCTGGGGCCGCCCGGTCCTCGCATGTGTTCTTTTCCTGACGGAAGGACGGTTCCCCACCGTGCGAAGAACCCGGATCCTCACCGTGCTGCTGGCCCTCGCGGCCGGCCTGCTGGCGGGCAGCCCGCCCACGGCGCTGGCCGCCGATCCAGCGCCGCGGGCGGCTGTCACCGCCGACAGCTACACCTGGAAGAACGCCCGCATCGACGGCGGCGGCTTCGTCCCCGGGATCGTCTTCAACCGCACCGAGAAGGACCTGGCCTACGCCCGTACCGACATCGGCGGCGCCTACCGCTGGCAGGAGTCCTCCCGGACCTGGACGCCGCTGCTCGACCACGTCGGCTGGGACGACTGGGGTCACACCGGGGTGATCGGCCTCGCCTCGGACTCCGTCGACCCCGACCGGGTGTACGCGGCCGTCGGCACGTACACCAACGACTGGGACCCGGGCAACGGCGCGGTGCTGCGCTCCGCCGACCGGGGTGCGACGTGGCAGCGGACGGATCTGCCGTTCAAGCTGGGCGGCAACATGCCGGGCCGCGGCATGGGCGAGCGCCTGGCGGTCGACCCGCACGACAACGACGTGCTGTACCTGGGCGCGCCCAGCGGCCACGGCCTGTGGCGGTCCACCGACGCGGGCGTCACCTGGTCCGAGGTGACGGCCTTCCCGAACCCCGGCAACTACGCGCAGGACCCGGGCGACACCTCCGGCTACGCCTCCGACAACCAGGGCATCACCTGGGTCACCTTCGACGAGTCGACGGGCTCCGCGGGCTCGGCGACGGGCACGGTGTACGTCGGGGTGGCCGACAAGGAGAACGCGGTCTACCGCTCGACGGACGCGGGCGTCACCTGGGAGCGGCTCGCCGGGCAGCCCACCGGCTACCTGGCCCACAAGGGCGTGCTGGACGCGGAGCACGGCTACCTCTACCTCGCCTACAGCGACACGGGCGGCCCGTACGACGGCGGCAGGGGCCGGCTGTACCGGTACGCGACGGCGACCGGCACCTGGACGGACATCAGCCCGGTCGCCGAGGCGGACACCTTCTACGGTTTCAGCGGCCTGACCGTCGACCGGCAGCACCCGGGCACGGTGATGGCGACGGCGTACAGCTCGTGGTGGCCGGACACGCAGATCTTCCGCTCGACGGACAGCGGCGGCACATGGACGCAGGCGTGGAGCTACACGTCGTACCCGGAGCGCGCGAACCGCTACACGATGGACGTCTCCTCCTCACCGTGGCTCACCTGGGGCGCGAACCCGGCACCGCCCGAGCAGACGCCGAAGCTGGGCTGGATGACGGAGGCGCTGGAGATCGACCCGTTCGACTCGGACCGGATGATGTACGGCACGGGTGCGACGGTCTACGGGACGGAGAACCTCACGAAGTGGGACTCCGGCGGCACGTTCACCATCACACCGATGGTGCGCGGCCTGGAGGAGACGGCGGTCAACGACCTGGTCGCTCCGCCGTCCGGTGCGCCGCTGCTCAGCGCGCTGGGTGACGTCGGCGGCTTCCGGCACACCAGCCTGACCGAGGTGCCGCCGATGATGTTCACCTCGCCGAACTTCACCACCTCCACCAGCCTGGACTTCGCGGAGTCGAAGCCGGACGTCGTCGTGCGCTCCGGCAACCTCGACTCGGGCCCGCACGTCGCCTTCTCCACGGACAACGGCGCCAACTGGTTCGGCGGTACCGACCCGTCGGGGGTGAGCGGCGGCGGCACGGTCGCGGCGGGCGCCGACGGCAGCCGCTTCGTGTGGAGCCCCGAGGGCGCAGGGGTGCACCACACGACGGGCTTCGGCACCTCCTGGCAGGCGTCGAGCGGCATCCCGGCCGGCGCGGTCGTCGAGTCCGACCGGATGGACCCCAAGACCTTCTACGGCTTCAAGTCCGGCAAGTTCTACGTCAGCAAGGACGGCGGCGCGACCTTCACCGCGTCGGCGGCGACCGGACTGCCCGCCGGTGACAGCGTCCGCTTCAAGGCCCTGCCGGGCGGGGAGGGCGACGTCTGGCTGGCCGGCGGCGCGGCGGACGGCCCGTACGGGCTGTGGCACTCGACGGACGGCGGCGCGACCTTCACCCGGCTCCCGAACGTGGAGGCGGCCGACACCATCGGCTTCGGCAAGGCGGCGCCCGGCGCCTCCTACCAGACCCTCTTCACCAGCGCGAAGATCGGCGGCGTCCGCGGCATCTTCCGCTCCACCGACCGGGGCGCCACCTGGACCCGCGTCAACGACGACGCCCACCAGTGGGGCTGGACGGGCGCCGCCATCACCGGCGACCCGCGGGTCTACGGCCGGGTGTACGTGGCCACCAACGGCCGCGGGGTCGTCTACGGCGACACCTCGGACACCGGCGGGGGCGACGGCGGCACGGACCCGGGCCCCGACCCGGCGCCCACCGGCGCCTGCAAGGTGACGTACACGGTCACGAACCAGTGGTCGGGCGGCTTCCAGGCGGACGTCCGGCTCACCAACACCGGCACGTCGGCCTGGCACGGCTGGTCCCTCGGCTGGTCGTTCCCCGGCGACCAGAGGGTCAACCAGATGTGGAACGCCGAACACACCCGGTCCGGCCCCGCGGTGACGGCGAGGAACGTCGCCTGGAACGCCGAGGTGGCGCCCGGCGCTTCGGTGGGCTTCGGGTTCACGGGCAGCTGGTCGGGGACGAACGGGAAACCGTCCGGTTTCCGGCTCGGTGAGCACGGCTGCGCGCTGGAGTGACCCCCGCCCCGGCGGGCGCGTGACCCCCGGCCCGGTCAGGCCGATGCGTCGGACCCGGCCGGGGAACCGCCGTCCAGGCTCTCCCGGGCCTCTGCTCCGAGCTGTTCGATGATCTCGGCCCGGGACTCGCCGATCCCGGCCGCCAGGCCGCTCACCTGAGTGACGAGGTCCGAGGTGACCTCGGTGACGTCGTGGGGTTCCAACGGCGAACCCTGGAGTTCCGAGACCGCCTCGCGCAGCTCCTGAATGACCGCGAGCATCTCGTGGACGTCACTCGCCTCCCTCACCCCCGTCAGCAGTCTGCCGGTACGCCGGTGCACCGCCTTCGCACACGCCTCCTCGTCCAGCGGGCGGGTGAGTCCGGCGACCGCGTCCTCCACCACACCGCTGACGAACGTCTGGAGATCACGGTCGTCGGCCTCCTCCAGGAAGGCGTGCACCTGTCCGAACACCGTACGCAGCGCCTCCGCCAGTGCCCGGAGTGCGGCCGCCCCGTCCGCGTCGACGAAACGGCTCCTGCGGACGGCGGCAGCCAGTTCCCCGACCAGTTGAGGAACCGGCCCCCGCCCCCCGAGACCACGCAGGACGTGGGCCAGCGCCCGCAGACCGTCGGCGACCGTCGTCAGTACCGCCAGTTGATCGGGTACCTGGTCCGCCCCCTGCCCGACGGGCTCCGTCGCCGTCCTGCGTATCGTGCGCGCGACGGCCTCGACGAACGTCCTGGCGGCCAGGGTCAGGCGGCGCAGTTGCAGGTACCGCTCGAAGCGCGTGAGCAGGGTCCCGAACAGTTCGAGGTAGTCGATCACCACTTGGAACAGTTCGTCCACGGCCGCGGACGAGTCGACGTCGGCCACCTGGGCCAGCAGGGCGTCGCACAGGTCCGTCACGGCGAGGGCCAGCGCGGCGTCCCCGTTGAGGCTGTCCAGCGCGTGCAGCACGTCGTAGGTCGCGTCGACCAGGCGCGTGGGCCGCGCCGGCGGGTCCACGGCAGCGACCATGTCACGCCACAGGACGCTTCCCTCGTGCGTACGCAGCAGGTACCGGAGCTTGTCGAGGGTGGCGAGGAACAGATCCCGGGCTTCGACCGCGTGCGGGAAACCGTTCAACGCGTTCGTCACGGTGCCGGCCGCGGTGCTCCCCCCGGGCAGCACGAGGAGCGGGGCGGACTGCCGGTGGAACGGGTTGCGGGCGATCCACACACTGCCGCGCCCGTCGCTGTACAGCTCCGGCGTCTGCGGGTCCCGGTTCCTCGTGAGCGTCTCGGTCACGAAGTCGTACAGCTCGGATATCGAGACGTAGCCGTCACGGTCCCGGTCGGCCAGACCGTTCCTGATGCCGTCCAGCAGAACCGAGGTGAAGACCGAGCGCGGCCGCACCCCGGGCAGGGCACCGGAACCCTCCTCGTACGAGTACTGGAACGACGTGGAAGAGGTGAGGATGATGCGGCCCCGGCCCGACAGGTGCACCGGCAGGTCCACCTTGCTCCGCGCGCCGCGTGACACGAGGCCACGGCGGAACGCCCCGCTGAAGCAGCAGTCGAGGATGACCACCTGGGTCCGGGCGTCGCACTCGTCCAGCTGCACCAGGATCGCTCGCGGGTTGAGCCCCGTCTGGGCCAGGCGGTCGGCCTCGGAGTCCTTCGCGGCGAGGTAGTAGCGGTTCTGCACGTCCTTCACCCCGTGGCAGGAGAAGTAGACGAGCACGAGGTCGTCCGGTTCCGACTCGGCGAGGAAGGACTTGAGGGTGCGCTCGATCTCGTCCGCGAGACCGTTGAACACCTTGGTGACCTCGAACTGGCCCAGGCCCGGGTCGCCGAGCACCTCGGCGAGGGCCTCGGCGTCGCCCGCCGGTGCGATCAGTTTCGTGAACTCCGGGTCCTCGTACGTGTCCGTGGCCACCAGGAGTGCCCTGCGCCGTCCGCGCCCATGGTTGTCAGGACGCCGGGTCACCGTGGGTTCCGGATGTCTCGTCGTCGCCCGTCCCGGAGGAGGCGTTGTTCCGGAGCCACTCCGCGATCAGGGCCCGCTCCTCCTCCTTGGGATGCCCCGTCACCGTCAGGCTTCCCGACGGCCCCGTCAGCTCGACGGAGCGGTGTTGCGCCCTGCCCACCCAGCCTGCCGCCAGGCGCACCACCTCGGAGAGAACCGGCGACGCGACGAGGGCGGCGACGAGGGACAGCGTGAGGGGATCCCCCTTGGCACCGTGCGGGGCCCGCTGCCCGGTCCGGGGACGGACGAGTTGCGCACCGAGGTCACTCAGTCCGCTCCTGAACGGCTCGGCGGCGTCCTGCCAGTCGTCCGGTTCCAGCGTGTCGTCGTGCAGGTGCAGAGTGACGGGTATGCGTTCCGTGCTCATCGGTCCCCCACGTGCCGTCGCTCGTTACGCGGTCAGTATGGTCCCGGCGGGTCTCTCGTATGTGCTGTTTCACCATTCACCTCCGTACGCACGGTGGGTCGACCCGCCGGGGCGGCGCCGCATTCCGGTCGGCTCAGCGGCTCACGGCGTGTACACCGTCGGCCTGGGAGCCGTCGGCATGCCGCTGCCGAGGAAGAAGCTCGGGTGCGGGGGCTGGTTGTAAGCGGTGTTCTGCCACGCGAGGGCCGTGCGGTACTGGGTGTCGTGGAGGAGGGTCGTGATGCGGGTGTCCGTGTCGTAGGGGGTGGAGTAGATGCGCAGGGCCGTGTTGTCCGACGTGCGCCAGACGACTTCCTCGCGCCAGTCGCCCAGGATGTCGCCGGACAGCACCGGGGTGGCCTTGGTGCCGTTGTTCGAGGCGACTCCGGAGCCGGTGAGCTGGCGGGTGTCGCCGGAGGTGCCGTACTTGTCGACGTGGGTGCCGTCGAGGAGTTCACGGACGGTGTCGCCGTCCCACCAGGCCAGGAAGTTGGTGCTGGAGGGCTTGCGGCTGCCTACGACCGTGCCCTTGGGGTTGCGGATGCCGCTCTCCGCGGACGACCAGGACTCGGCGCCCGCGCTGCCCGGCCAGATGTCGCCGGAGACGCCGCGGCCGTTGTCGCCGCTCGCGCCGGTGGACCACAGGATCTGCCCCGTGCGCGCGTCCGCCATCCACGACGAGGGCTTCGAGCCGTCCTCGTCGACCTTGAAGACCTCCAGGCCGGCGCGGGACGGGTCGAGGTCACCGACGTGCAGGGCGTCGCCGTGGCCGTTCCTCGTGGTCCACAGGGCGTTGCCGTTGTCGTCGACGGCCATCGCGCCGTAGACGATCTCGTCCCTGCCGTCGCCGTCGACGTCCGCTACGGAGAGCTGGTGGTTGCCCTGGCCGTCGTAGCCCTTGCCGCTGTTGGTGGAGGAGTTGGTGTCGAAGGTCCAGCGGCGGGTGAACCGGCCGTCGCGCCAGTCCCAGGCCGCGATCACCGTGCGCGTGTAGTAGCCGCGCGCCATGATCACCGAGGGCCGGGAGCCGTCCAGGTACGCCGTGCCCGCGAGGAAGCGGTCGACGCGGTTGCCGTAGGAGTCGCCCCAGGAGGAGACCGAGCCGCGGGCGGGGACGTGGTCGACGGTGCCCATGGCCTTGCCGGTCCGGCCGTTGAACATGGTCAGGTACTCCGGTCCGGACAGCACGTAGCCGCCGGAGTTCCGGTAGTCGGCCGAGGAGCTGCCGATGACCGCGCCGGTGCCGTCCCTGGTGCCGTCGGCGGTCTTCATGGCGACCTCGGCCTCGCCGTCGCCGTCGTAGTCGTACACCTGGAACTGGGTGTAGTGCGCGCCGGAGCGGATGTTGCGGCCCAGGTCGACACGCCACAGGCGGGTGCCGTCGAGCCGTATGCCGTCGACGATCGTGTTGCCGGTGTAGCCGGACTGGGAGTTGTCCTTGGCGTTGGTCGGCTGCCACTTGAGCACGATGTCGAGGGCGCCGTCGCCGTCGAGGTCGCCGACGGAGGCGTCGTTGGCCTCGTAGGTGTACGAGACGCCGTCGGGGGTGGTGCCGCCGGCGGGCGGGCTGATCGGTACGTCCTTGTAGCCGGCCCGGAACTGGATCGCGTGCACGGAGTCGCCCTGCTCCGTGCCGTTCACCACCGCGCGGACGGTGTAGTCGGCCTGGGAGGGTGCGCCGGCGTGGAAGTAGGTCGTGGAGCCGGTGATCGGGCTGGAGTTGACCTTCGTGCCGGCCCGGTAGACGTTGAACGCGACGTTGTCCGGGTCGGTGCCCAGCCAGCGCCAGCCGACCAGGTTGCCGTCGCCGGTGTGGACGCTGACGACGCCCCGGTCCAGGGCCTCGACCTGGCGTGCGGTCGCGGCCTCGGCGGTCTCGGGCGACAGTGCCGTCAGCCCGGCGCCGAGGAGCCCGGCGGCGGCCAGGGCGGCGGCCACGGCGAGCGGGCGTCTGCGGTGCGGGCGGGCGGTGCGGGAGCGGGTGCGGGTACGGGGGTGCCTCACGGGACGAACCTCCTGGAGGACGGACGGATTCCGCCTCTCAGTCGCCGCCCGGGGCGTCCGGGTTGCCGCCCCGGGCCTACGACTTGGCGAACGCCGTGAGCGTGAAGACGGGATCGGGCCGGGGCCGGTCCTGGTCCGGCAGGGCGGCCAGCCGCGCGGCGAACTCCTCCGCGAGCGGCTGACCCGGCGGCAGCGTGACGAACCAGCCGCGCCGCAGGTCCGCGATCGTGCGGCGCGGGCTGCGGCCCTGGCCGTGCCCGGTGAACAGGGCCCGTCCAGCCGGGGTGAGACCGTGCTCGCGGGCGTACCCCTCGACGAGGTGGGCGGCGTCGTGGGCGACGCCGGGCGGCCGGGCGGCGAGCACCGCGTCGAGGTCGCTGCCCACGTTGTGCGAGGCGCCCTTGCCCACCGTGGTCACGTAGACCCCACCGGGCCGCAGGACCCGGGCGCACTCGCCGACGATCGCCCGCACGTTGCGGGCACCGCCCGCGAGGTGCAGCAGCCACACACTGGTGACGGCGTCGAACTCCCCGCTCCCGAAGGGCAGTCGACGGCTGTCCGCGAGGACGACGGCGCCGGGCAGCCGGGCGGCGGCGCGGTGGGCCATGGCGGGCGCCAGGTCGACGCCGGTCACGCGCAGGCCCGTGCGGGCGGCCGCGATCCGCCGGGTGACGATGCCGGTGCCGCAGGCCACGTCGAGCAGTCGGCGGGTCTGCCGCGGCACCAGGCTCAGGACGGCCTCCGCGGCGGCCGCGGCCCGGGGCTCGCCGCCGCGCGAGTCGTCGTACCGCTCTGCTTCCTTGTCGTAATCGAGCACACCGTCAGTGTGCCCCGTGGCCGGTGGCCAGGTCCTCCACCCTGCGGGCGAGCTCGAAGTCCTTCTCGCTGACGGCACCACCGGCGCTGTGGGTGTGCACGGCGAGGGCGACCGTGTCGTAGCCGAGGGTCAGGTCGGAGTGGTGGTCGAGTTCCTCCTGGACCTGTGCGATGTGGACCACCATCGCGGTCGCCGCGAAGTGCGAGCCGAGCCGGTAGGAGCGGGTGAGGCGGCCGGCGTCGAGGGACCAGCCGGGCAGGGCGGCCAGCCGTTCCTCGGTCTCCTGCTGCGACAGCGGTTCGACGGGCATGGGCTGCGCTCCTTCGCTGGTGGTGCTCGACGGGCGGATCCGTCTCAGCCTGCCACAGCGCGACCGCCCCGGCGCGGACCGGCGTCGGCTACCGTCTGGCGTATGACCGCACCCGTCTCCGGCACCTCCTCCGCCACCGACCGGGGCGTGGGCCCGCTGCTGCGGGCCTGGCGGGAGCGGCGGCGGGTCAGCCAGCTGGAGCTGGCACTGCGCGCCGACTCCTCCGCCCGGCACATCAGTTTCGTCGAGACCGGCCGCTCCCGGCCGAGCGAGGAGATGGTGCTGCGCCTGGCCGAGCACCTGGACGTCCCCGTCCGGGAGCGCAACGCGCTGCTGCTGGCCGCCGGTTACGCCCCGCGCTACCCGGAGACGCCGCTGGACGCCCCGGCGCTGGACGCCCTCCGCGAGGGCATGGAGCGGCTGATCAGGGGCTACGAGCCCTATCCGGCGCTGGTCGTCGACGGGACGTACCGGGTCCTGGCGGCCAACCGGGGGATCGCGATGCTGCTGGACGGCGTCGCGGAGCACCTGCTCGCCCCGCCGCTGAACGCGATCCGGCTGACGCTGCACCCGGACGGTCTGGCACCGCGCATCCGCAACCTGCGCGAGTGGCGCGGGCACCTGCTGGAGCAGATGGAGCGGCAGATCGCCCTGCACCGCTCACAGCCGCTGCGGGAGCTGTACGACGAGGTGGCGGCGTACCCGGTGCCGCGGGCCGCGCCGGGCGACGAGCCCGAGGAGCCGGTGCCGTACTTCGCGCTGCCGCTGCGGATCGAGCACGAGGGTCACACCCTGTCGTTCGTCTCGTCCATCTCCACTTTCAACACCCCGATGGACGTGACGGTCGCCGAGCTGGCCATCGAGACGCTGCTCCCGGCCGACCCGGCGACGGTCAAGTACCTGCACTCGCTGCTCTCCTGAAGCGGGCCCCGGTCCGGAGTGCGCCGGACCGGAACCCGTGGGCACCACGATCCCGCCCCGCCCGGGCGCGGTCGATTACCCGGCAGGTCATGCCCCGGCCCGCGAGTGATCCACGGACACCTCTGTGAGACTGACAGAGGAACATGACAAACTGTGGTGTGATCCGGGCGCGTTGGGGAGGCGGGGCGTGAGTGAGCGGCGGGCCGCACCCACCGTGGGCCAGGTGGTCCTGGGCAGGCGGCTGCAGGAACTGCGGGAGACGGCGGGCCTCAGGCGCGAAGAGGCGGCCAAGGTGCTCCGGGTGGCGCCGGCGACCGTGCGGCGCATGGAGACGGCCGAGGTCGCGCTGAAAATACCGTACGTCCAGATACTGCTGACGGCGTACGGCGTCGCCTCCGACGAGGTCTCGGCGTTCGTCGCGCTCGCCGAGGAGGCGAACCAGCCGGGCTGGTGGCAGCGGTACCACGACGTGCTGCCGGACTGGTTCAGCCTGTACGTGAGCCTGGAGGGCGCGGCGCGGATGGTCCGCTCCTACGAGCCGCACTTCGTGCCGGGGCTGCTGCAGACCGAGGACTACGCGCGCTCGGTCCTGGAGGCCGGCACGATCGGCAGTGCGGGCGGGGACGCGGTGGAGCGGCACGTCTCCCTGCGCATGGAGCGGCAGCGGCTGCTGGAACGCCCGGACCCGCCCCACCTGTGGGTGGTGATGGACGAGACGGTGCTGAAGCGGCCGGTGAGCATCGACGGCCGGGTGATGCGCGAGCAGCTCGACAAGCTGCTGGACTTCGCCGTCCGGGACCGGGTGACGCTACAGGTCGCCGAGTTCGAGGACGGACCGCACCCCGGGACCTACGCGCCGTTCACCCTGTTCCGGTTCGCGGAGCCGGAGCTGCCGGACATGGTGTTCACCGAGTACCTGACGGGCGCCCTGTACCTGGACTCCCGCACCGAGGTCTCGGCGCACCTGGAGGTCCTGGACCACATGACGGCCCGCGCCGCCTCGACCCAGCGCACCGAGAAGATCCTGCGGGCCTACCGCGAGTCCTTCTGACCCGGCCCCTCCCGAGGACGCGGCGACCTTCCCGAGGACGCGGTGACCTTCCCGAGGACGTGGCGGCCCTCCCGAGGACACGGCGGCCCGCCCGCCCTTTGACCCGTACGGGCGCCGCGAAAAGGTGCGCTCCCCCGCCCGCCCCTAGGTTCGGGAACCAGGGCCGGCGAGCACCAGCGACGGGTGAGCAAGGGAGCGCACGTGACCGACACGCGGACACCGCCCACCGAGCCGGGCGCGGCGCTGCTGCGCGCGGGACGCTTCTTCCGGCCGGGCACCGCCGCACCCGACCTGCACAGCATCGGGCTGGTCGGGGGCCGGGAGTCGGACGCCTTCTACCGGGACCGCTGGAGCCACGACAAGGTCGTGACGTCGACGCACGGCGTGAACTGCACGGGGTCGTGCCGCTGGAACGTGTTCGTCAAGGACGGCATCATCACCTGGGAGACCCAGGCCACGGACTATCCGTCGGTGGGCCCGGACCGCCCCGAGTACGAGCCGCGCGGCTGCCCGCGGGGGGCGGCGTTCTCCTGGTACACCTACTCGCCGACCCGCGTGCGCTACCCGTACGTGCGCGGGGTGCTCCTGGAGATGTACCGGGAGGCGAAGGCCCGGCTGAAGGACCCGGTGCTGGCCTGGGCCGACCTCCAGGGCGACCCGGAGCGCCGCGGGCGCTACCAGCGGGCGCGCGGGAAGGGCGGCCTGGTCCGGGCGAGCTGGGACGAGGCGGTGGAGATGGTCGCCGCCGCGCACGTCCACACCATCCGCAGCCACGGCCCGGACCGCATCGCGGGCTTCTCCCCCATCCCCGCGATGTCGATGGTGTCGCACGCGGCGGGCGCCCGCTTCCACTCGCTGATCGGCGCCCCGATGCTGTCGTTCTACGACTGGTACGCCGACCTGCCGGTGGCGTCCCCGCAGGTCTTCGGCGACCAGACGGACGTGCCGGAGTCGGGCGACTGGTGGGACGCGGCGTACCTGATCATGTGGGGCACGAACGTGCCGGTGACCCGTACGCCCGACGCGCACTGGATGGCGGAGGCCCGCTACCGGGGCCAGAAGGTGGTCGTGGTCTCGCCCGACTACGCCGACAACACCAAGTTCGCCGACCAGTGGCTGCACCCGCACCCCGGGACGGACGCCGCGCTGGCGCTGGCGATGGGGCACGTGGTGCTCAAGGAGTTCTTCGTCGACCGCGTCACCCCGTTCTTCGACGACTACGTGCGGCGCTTCACCGACCTGCCGTTCCTGGTGACGCTGACCGAACGGGACGGCGCGCACGTCCCGGACAAGTTCCTGCGCGCCGCGGATCTCGGGCAGGGCGGCGAGGACGCCCGCTGGAAGACGGTCGTGCTGGACGAGGCGACGGGCCGCGCGGTCGTCCCGAACGGCTCGCTGGGCTTCCGCTGGAACGAGGCCGACCGCGGGAGGTGGAACCTGGACCTGGGCGACGTACGCCCCCGGCTGAGCCTGCACGGGCATGAGATGGCGTCGGGCGTGGAGGTGCTGCTCCCCCGCTTCGACACCGAGGGCGGCCCGCACGGGCAGGGGCGCGGGGAGGTGCTGCGCCGGGGGGTGCCGGCGACCCGCCTGGGCGGGGCGACCGGGCCGCTGGTGACCACGGTCTTCGACCTGCTGCTCGCGCAGTACGGCGTGGCGCGTCCGGACGTGCCGGGCGACTGGCCGGCGTCGTACGAGGACGCGGAGGCGCCCGGGACGCCGGCCTGGCAGGAGACGCACACCTCGGTCCCGGCGGCGGCCTGTGTGCGGATCGCCCGGGAGTTCGCGCGGACGGCGGAGCGGTCGAAGGGCCGCTGCATGATCCTGATGGGCGCGGGCACCAACCACTGGTTCCACTCGGAGACGATCTACCGGAGCTTCCTGGCGCTGCTCCAGCTCACCGGCTGCCAGGGCCGCAACGGCGGCGGCTGGGCGCACTACGTCGGGCAGGAGAAGTGCCGCCCGGTGACCGGATGGGCGTCGCTGGCCGCCGCGTCGGACTGGTCGCGCCCGCCGCGCCAGGCGATCGGCACCGGGTACTGGTACCTGCACACCGACCAGTGGCGCTACGACCGGTTCCGCGCCGACGTCCTCGCCTCACCGCTGGGCGAGGGACGGCTGGCCGGGATGGCGGGCGCGGACTGTCTCGCCCTGTCGGCGCGCACGGGCTGGATGCCCTCGTACCCGACGTTCGACCGCAACCCCTTGGAGCTGGGCGAGTCCTTCGGCGACCCGGTGGCGAACGCGGTGGCCGAACTGCGGGCAGGCACCCTGAAGTTCGCCGGCGAGGACCCGGACGCGCCGGAGAACTGGCCGCGGATCGTGACCCTGTGGCGGGCCAACCTGCTCGGTTCCTCCGGCAAGGGCGCCGAGTACTTCACCAAGCACCTGCTGGGCACCCAGTCCTCGCTGCGCGCCGAGGAGGCGGCGCCCGGCGAGCGGCCACGCGACGTGGTCTGGCACGAGAAGGCTCCGGAGGGAAAGCTCGACCTGCTCCTCTCACTGGACTTCCGGCACACCTCGTCGACGCTGCTCTCGGACGTGGTGCTGCCCGCCGCGACCTGGTACGAGAAGCACGACCTGTCCAGCACGGACATGCACCCCTACGTGCACGCCTTCTCCCCGGCCGTGAGCCCGCCGTGGCAGGCGCGCACCGACTTCGACACCTTCAAGCTCCTCGCGGAGAAGCTGAGCGAACTGGCCGAGGACCACCTCGGGGTGCGCAAGGACCTGGTGGCGGCGCCGCTCCAGCACGACACCCCGGGCGAGATCGCCCAGCCGGGCGGCGTCGTACGGGACTGGCGGCGCGGGGAGTGCGAACCGGAGCCCGGCAGGACCATGCCGAACCTGGTGGTCGTGGAGCGCGACTACACGGCGGTCGGGGCGAAGTTCGCGGCGCTGGGACCGCTGGTGGAGGCCAAGGGGCTGCCCGCCAAGGGCATCACCCTGAAGCCGGACGAGGAGGTGGCGCGGCTGCGGGACCTCAACGGCACGGTGCGCGGCGGCCCGGCCGACGGGCGTCCGGCGCTGGACACGGCGGTGAAGGCGGCCAACACCATCCTGTCCCTGTCCGGCACCACCAACGGCCGTCTGGCCACCCAGGGCTTCCACACGCTGGAGGAGAAGACCGGGCAGGCGATGGCCCACCTCGCCGCCGAGCAGGAGGGCAAGCGGATCACGTACGCCGACACCCAGGCGGCGCCGGTCCCGGTGATCACCTCGCCGGAGTGGTCGGGCAGCGAGGCGGGCGGACGGCGCTACACGGCGTTCACGCTCAACACCGAGCACCTCAAGCCCTGGCACACCCTCACCGGACGGCAGCACTTCTTCGTCGACCACGACTGGATGCACGAGCTGGGCGAGGCGCTGCCCGTGTACCGGCCGCCGCTGGACATGCACCGGCTGTTCGGCGAGCCGCGGCTCGGCCCCGACGGCCACCGCGAGGTGACGGTCCGCTACCTCACCCCGCACAACAAGTGGTCCATCCACTCCGAGTACCAGGACAACCTGTTCATGCTGGCCCTGTCCCGGGGCGGTCAGACCATCTGGATGTCCGCCGAGGACGCGGCGGCGATCGGGGTCGCCGACGACGACTGGATCGAGGCGGTCAACCGCAACGGCGTGGTCGTGGCCCGAGCCATCGTCTCGCACCGCATGCCGGCCGGCACGGTCTTCATGCACCACGCCCAGGAACGCACGGTCAACGTGCCGCTCGCGGAGACGACCGGAAAGCGCGGCGGCGTGCACAACTCGCTCACCCGCCTCCTCCTCAAGCCGACCCATCTCATCGGCGGCTACGCCCAGTTGTCCTGGGCCTTCAACTACCTCGGCCCGACGGGCAACCAGCGCGACGAGGTGACGGTCATCCGCCGCCGCTCCCAGGAGGTCGAGTACTGATGCGTCCGATGGCCCAGGTCGCGATGGTCATGAACCTCGACAAGTGCATCGGGTGCCACACCTGTTCGGTCACCTGCAAGCAGGCGTGGACCAACCGGCGCGGCATGGAGTACGTCTGGTTCAACAACGTCGAGACCCGCCCGGGACAGGGCTACCCCCGCCGCTACGAGGACCAGGAGAAGTGGCGGGGCGGCTGGGAGCTGAACCGGCGCGGCGCGCTGCGGCTGAAGGCGGGCGGCCGGTTCAAGAAACTCGCCGGGATCTTCTCCAACCCCCGGCTCCCCGAGATCAAGGACTACTACGAGCCCTGGACGTACGACTACAAGAACCTCACCGACGCCCCGCTCGGCACCGACTACCCCGTCGCGCGGCCGGTCTCGCAGCTCGACGGAAAACCGATGAAGATCGGCTGGTCCTCCAACTGGGACGACAGCCTGGGCGGCGCGCCCGCCTACGGCGACCTCGACCCGATGGTGGAGCGCACCCGGCAACAGGCGTCGGAGAAGGTGCGCTTCGCCTACGAAGAGACCTTCATGTTCTACCTGCCGCGCATCTGCGAGCACTGCCTCAACCCGTCGTGCGTGGCCTCGTGCCCGTCCGGGGCGATGTACAAGCGCGCGGAGGACGGCATCGTCCTGGTCGACCAGGACCGCTGCCGGGGCTGGCGGATGTGCGTGACCGGCTGCCCGTACAAGAAGGTGTACTTCAACCACCGCACCGGCAAGGCCGAGAAGTGCACCTTCTGCTACCCGCGCATCGAGGTCGGCCAGCCCACGGTCTGCTCGGAGACCTGCGTGGGCCGGCTCAGGTACCTGGGCGTGGTCCTCTACGACGCGGACAAGGTGACCGAGGCCGCCGAGACGCCGGACGAACACGACCTGTACGAAGCCCAGTTGGGCGTCTTCCTGGATCCGGAGGACGGGCAGGTGCGGCGCGCCGCCGAAGAAGCGGGGATCCCGTTCGACTGGATCGAGGCGGCCCGGCGCTCCCCCGTGCACGCGCTGGTGAGCAGGTACCGCGTCGCGCTGCCCCTGCATCCGGAGTACCGCACGATGCCGATGGTCTGGTACATCCCGCCGCTGTCACCGGTCGTGGACGCGCTGACGGAGACCGGGCACGACGGCGAGGACGCGGACAACCTGTTCGGCGCGATCGACACGCTGCGCATCCCGCTGGAGTACCTGGCCGAGCTGTTCACGGCCGGCGACACCGGCCCGGTGCGGGCCTCGCTGGAGAAGCTGGCCGCGATGCGCGCCCACATGCGGTCGGTGAACCTCGGCGAGGACCCGGACCCGGCGGTCTGCGCCGGCGTCGGCATGCGCCCCGAGGAGGTCGAGGAGATGTACCGGCTGCTGGCGATCGCCAAGTACGAGGAGCGGTACGTGATCCCGACGGCGGCCGTCGGGGACGCGCACCGCCTGGAGGCGTCGGCGCTGCCGGACACGTGCAGCCTCGACACCGACGGCGGCCCGGGCATGGGCGGCGACGGACCGTTCGGGCAGGACTCGGGCCGCAGGCGGCTGCCGCTGGTGCCGGTGGAGAACTTCCACATCCTGCGCAGACGGCAGACCGCCGACGACGAGCGGGAGGTCTGAACCGATGCCCGGCTTCGAGGTGCTGTACCAGGCGGCGGCGCTGTGTCTGACCTATCCCGACGACGACTTCCGCGCCCGGCTGCCCCTGCTGCGCGAGGCGGCGCCGCAGCTGCGCGGCTTCACCGACCACGCGGCGGTGACCGGGCAGGGCGCACTCCAGGCGCACTACGTGGAGGTCTTCGACTTCAGGAACCGGCACAGCCTGTACCTGAGCTGGTGGACCGACGGCGACACCCGCAACCGCGGGATGTCCCTGGTCCGCTTCAAGGAGCTGTACCGCGCGCACGGCCTGGAGTTCACCGGCGAGGAGCTGCCGGACTTCCTGCCCGCGGTCCTGGAGTTCGTCTCCCGCACCGGGGACATGACCATGCTCACCGAGCACCGCGACGCCCTGGACCAGCTGCGTTCCCGGCTCACCGCCTTCGGCACGCCCTACGCGTGCGTCCTGGACGCGGTGTGCGCCACCCTGCCGCCCGCACCGATGGGAGCCCGCCGATGAACGTCTTCCTGTGGGGCGTGCTGCCCTACGCCGCCTTCGCGCTGCTGGTCGCGGGCCTGGTCTGGCGGCACCGGTACGACCGGTTCGGCTGGACGACGCGCTCCTCGCAGGTCTACGAGTCCAAGCTGCTGAACATCGCCTCGCCGGTCTTCCACTACGGCATCCTCTTCGTGCTGGCCGGCCACCTGATCGGGCTGTTCGTCCCGGCGTCCTGGACGCAGTCGATCGGCATCAGCGAGCACGCCTACCACCTGTTCTCGCTGTACGGCGGCACCGCCTCCGGGGTCCTCGCGGTCGCCGGCATCGGCATCCTGATCTACCGGCGCCGCACCAACGCGCCGGTGTTCCGCGCCACCACGGCCAACGACAAGCTCATGTACGTCTTCCTGCTCGGCGCGCTGCTCCTGGGCATGATCGCCAAGCTCTCCGACACCTCGGGCGACGGCTACGACTACCGCAGCACCATCGCCCCCTGGTCGCGCAGCCTGTTCACCCTGAACCCCAAGACCGAGCTGATGGAGGGCGTGCCGCTGCTGTACCACGTGCACGCGGTGGTCGGGATGGTGCTGATCGCCCTGGTGCCCTACACCCGTCTGGTGCACATGTTCAGCGCCCCCCTTCAGTACCTGACCCGGCCCTACGTGGTCTACCGGTCGCGCGACCCCAGGCAGCTGGGCCCGCGCCCGGACCGGCGGGGCTGGGAGCGCGCGGGCTCCTGACCCGTGTTCGCGTCCAGGTACTTCTGGTCGTGCAGGAACCACCGGTCGGCCGGCGGGGCCGTCACGGACGACGGTGCGGTGGCGCCGGGCCGTCCGCGCCCTCCGGCACGGGACGTGGGCGTGCCGGAGGGTGCGGGGCGTCCGCGTCAGGCCAGCTTGGCCGACAGGGTGATGGTCGTGCCGGTCAGGGCCTGGCTGACCGGGCAGTTCTTCTTGGCGTCCTCGGCGGCGGCGACGAACGCGTCGTTGTCCAGGCCGGGGACGGTGCCCTCCACGGTCAGGTGGATGCCGGTGATGCCCTCGCCGGGCTGGAACGTGACGTCGGCGGAGGTGGTGAGCTTGGTGGGCGGGGTGCCGGCTCCGGCCAGGCCGTTCGACAGCGCCATGGAGAAGCAGCTGGAGTGGGCGGCGGCGATCAGCTCCTCCGGGCTGGTCTTCCCGTTGGCCTTCTCGGCACGCGACGGCCAGGAGACGGGCTGCTCGCCGATGCCGGACGAGTCGAAGGTGACGACACCGTTGCCCTCGAGCAGGTTGCCTTCCCAGACGGTGTGTGCGGAGCGCGTGGTTGCCACGGCGGGTCCTCTCGAATTCGCTTGCTGTACTGGGGCGGTGGTAGCCCGTGCCCGGGTTCCCGCCCCCATCCGATCACACTCCTGCTCGGCGCACCGGGAAGACCGCCCTTCGGGCGGGCCCGGGGGACGCGCTCGACGCGGGGTGCGGCGGGCCGGGAGGGGGCTGTGTCCCCGCGGCGGCCGGGTCAGGGTGCGGTGGCCGCCTCCGCGCGCCGCCTGCGGGCGGCCATCACCGCGTACACCAGCACGCCCGCGAAGAGGAACAGCACGCCCTGGTAGACCGCCGCGTAACCGGCGCCCGCGACGAGCCACAGGGAGAAGGCCGCCGCGACCGCCGCGATCACCCCGTCCCGCACCAGCCGCGCCCGGTCGACCTTCTCGCCCTGCCCGGAGACCAGGTGGAAGATCTGGGCGGCCGCGGCGAGCAGGTACGGAACCGTCGCGGTGAAGGTGGTGACCAGAACGAGGACCTCGAAGACCTTCGCCGAGCCCGACGTGTAGTTGTAGACCGTGAGCAGGGAGGCGAGGACGACGGTGACGGCGACGCCGGTCGTCGGGACGCCGCGCCGCTTGCGCGCGAACGCGGCGGGGAAGAGGCCGTCCCGGGCCGCCGCGTACGGGGTCTGGGCGCTGAGCAGGGTCCAGCCGTTGAGGCAGCCGGTCATCGAGACCAGGGCGGCCAGCGCGACGGCCCAGCCGCCCCAGGCGCCGCCGAACATGGCGTTCACGGCGTCCGAGAAGGGCGCGTCGGAGGTGCCCAGGCGGTCGTGGGCGACGGTGCCGAAGACCGAGAGGGTGCCGAGAAGATAGACCAGGGCGGCGCCGGCGGTGCCGATGACCGTGGCCCGGCCGACGGTGCGGCGGGGGTCCTTGACCTCTCCGGCGCTGACGGCGGCGGACTCCACGCCGAGGTAGGAGAAGAGCAGGATCGCGGCGGCGGCGGAGACCGCGCCGATGCCGCTGGAGCCGCTGGCGTTGAACGGGCCGAGGTTGTCCGGGTCGAAGAAGAACAGCCCGCCGACGGCGACGAGCAGCAGCGGTGCGAACTTCAATACGGTGGAGACCAGCTGGACGGCGCCCACGTAACGGGTGCCGGCGAAGTTGGCGAGCGCCGGCAGCCACTGGACGACGAGCGCGGCCAGACACGCGGTCCAGCGGTGGTCGTTCACCGGGATCAGGACGTCGAGGTAGCCGACGGCGGCGACGGCGAGGGCCGCGTTGGACACCCAGGTGGTGATCCAGTACGCCCAGGCGGCGAGGAACCCGGCGAAGTCGCCGAAGGCCCCGCGGGCGTAGACGTAGGGGCCGCCGGTGCGCGGGTCGCGGGCGGCGAGGCGGCCGAAGACCAGGGCGAGCGCGATGGCGCCGACGGTCAGGACGCCGAAGGCGAGCAGGCTGACGGTGCCGAAGGGGGCGACGGAGGCCGGGAGCAGGAAGATGCCGCCGCCGATGATGTTGCCCATGACCAGGGCGGTGGCGACGGGCAGCCCGAAGCGGCGGGCGTGCCGGCCGGGGCCCGGCGCGGAGTCGGCCGGTGCTGGGCGGGCGGTGGGGCCGGTGTCGGGGGCCGCGGGGGTCTCCTGCGGTCCCGGAGCCGGTGGGGGGACGGTCCCGGGGACGTGCATGGGGTGGTGCGCCTCTCATGGAACGAGGCCCGGGATCGCCGGGCCAGCCCATGGTCGGGCACGGTCCCGAGCCGCGCCAAATCAGGCGGTTTTGTCCTGCACGAACCCGTCCGCGACGGGAAAAGGTGCGCCCTCGACCACGTTCGGCCGCAGATCGTCCGTGCCCACGGGCACCTGGGGGCCGTTCGACTCGCGCAGCCAGTCGCGGAGGATCCCGTGGATCTGCTCGGCGCCGACGATCTCCTCGCCCTGCTCGGCCGGGGCCGACAGCACGGTCGGCGACAGCAGGAAGGCGCGCGACTGGGGGCCGCCGAGTCCGCCGTGGGAACCGATCTGCTCCTCGAAGGCGAGCACTTCGCCGTCGGCCGGGTCGTGGAAGGAGTTGACCATGATGTCGGCCGTGTGCGGGAAGGAGTGCGTGCGGCGTACGGCGTCGGCGGCGCCGGGGCCGAAGGGGGCGAGCGGCCCGGGGTCTCGGTCGAGCCGGTCCAGGGGGACCTCGGCGCCGCGCGCGCCGAGCACGACACCGCCGTGTTCCTCGCTGCACACCAGCAGGAAGCCGACGCCGGGGTGGTTGGCGAGGGTCGGCAGCAGGGCGGGGTGGCGGGCGTCGATCTCCTCCCGCGTCATCCGGTGCGGCACGTCCGGGAACGAGACCAGACCGAGGTTGCCGGAGGCCAGCACGATCGGCTCGGAGCGGCGCCCGGTGGGGGTGTCGGCGGGCCGCTGCTGTCCGGCGCCCTCCTCGACGGGGCGGTGCAGGGCGGCCCGTACGGTGTTGCGCGCCTCGGCTCCGCTGCGGGTGCGCCGGGCGCTGCGCGGCACGGGCAGTCCGCAGCCGGCCCGCACCAGGTCGGCGAGGGTGAGGCCGTAGCGGGCGCGGAACGTCTCACCGGGGCTCTGGCCGTGGTCGGAGAGGACCACGATCCGGTAGGGGCGGGGGGCGTGGTCGGCGACGTTCTCGATCAGGGCGAGCGCCCGGTCGAGCCGCCGGAGGACCTTGGCGGCGTCGCGGCTGTCCGGCCCCGAGTGGTGCGCGACTTCGTCGTAGGCCACCAGGTCGGCGTAGACGGCGGTGCGGCCGGCGAGCATGTCGCCCATGACCGCGGCGACGACGACGTCGCGTTCGACGACGGTGGCGAAGGCGCGGACGAAGGGGTAGAGGCCGCCGCGGGAGACGCGCGGGCGGACCTTGTGGACGCGGGCCCGGGTGGACTGGCCGATCTCCCGGCCCACCTCGGCGACGAAGGACATCGCGGTGCGCACCGCGTTGGCCGGGTCGGAGAAGTAGGCGAAGTAGCCGGACCTGGAGCGGGTCTCGCGGCTGCGGCGGCGGGTGGCTATGGACAGCACGAGTGCCTGTTCGTCGGCGCCGCCGCCGAACAGGTTGCCGCGGCTGGCGCCGTCGAGGCTGAGCAGTCCGCCGTCGCCGGTGCGCCGGACGGCGCGGTACTGCAGTTCGGCGGCGCTGGTCGGGCGGTTGCAGACCATGACCTCGCCGCTGTCCTTCTCGTACCAGCGGAAGGCGGGGACGTCGTGGTTGCTGCCGTGCAGGATGCCGAGCTGGCTGGCGCCGGTCTGGCTGGACCAGTCGGTGCGCCACAGGTCGAGGCGGTGGGTGGCGGAGGCGCCGTCGCGGCCGAGCCAGCGGGCGACGGTGGGCATGACGCCGCGGTCGACGGCGTCCAGGAGGACGTCGTGGCCCACGCCGTCCAGTTGCAGAAAGACGGTGCCGGGTCCGGCCGGGCAGGGCGGCCCCGATCTGCGGCGGCGGTCGGCGAGCCGGTAGAGGCGGCTGCGGTAGGCGTCGTCGTCGCGCACGGCCAGCGCGCCGCCGGTGGCGGAGGCGACGGCGGACATGACGGCGGCCACCACGACCGCCGTCTCGGGGGCGACGCCGCCGCGGCCGGCCGGGTTCACGTCGATGGCGAGGAGCAGCAGCCCGCCGTTGAGGAAGAAGACGAGCAGACCGAGGACGAGGGCCGGCACGAGGAGCAGCAGGCGGACCAGGAGCGGCCAGACCAGTGCGGAGAGCAGACCGAAGGCACCGGCCCCGACCGCGGCGGTCATGGCGATGTCGGTCGCGCTGTCCCCGTCGGGCGACTGGAGCCGGAAGTCCGGCAGGATCCCGGCGAGCACGAGCATGGTGAGCGTGGACACGGCCCACACCGCGACACTGCGCCCGATCTGGCTGGCGACCCGGCGCCAACGGCCTCCACTCACGCTCCGCACACCTCACGTCCCCGGCCCGTCGTCCGTGCGGGCCGCCCCCACCCTGCCACAACGCTACGGAGCGCCCGTTTGTCCCCCCGGGTCCGGTTCACACCCCGGGCCGGCGGTCAGCGCCCGTCGTACCCGGCCGTCGGCATCGACAGTCTGCGGTGCACGCACGCCTTCATCCGGGCGTCGTAGGCGGGTTCGGCGTGGCCGGCGGTCTCGACGCGCACGCCACGCCGCACGCACTCCGCGGTGAAGGCGTCGACGGAGGACAGCGCGCTCTCCAGCACCCGCCGGCTGGGCGCCACGAACAGGTCGTGGCCCGGCCGTACCCCGTCCCACAGGGCGTCGTGGTCGGGCCGCAGGCCGCACACCAGCAACTGGCGGGCGACGACGTATCCGTGCTCGGCCGCCCAGCGGGCGCACATGGCGTGCTGGCTGCGGGAGTCGACCAGGAAGGGGTCGTCGTCCAGCTGTTCCAGTGGCGTCAGACTCGCGATCGCCGTCACCCGCACCGGCCCCATGGTGTCCCCCCTCACCTCCCGTTTTCGCCGCTGACCCTACTCCTGGACGTAGGCTTCGGGGAGTCGCGCGAAGGAGGCAAAGAGGTGCCGGTGGAGCTCACGTGGTGGGGTCACGCCACCTGCACGGTCGAGGACTCGGACATCAGGGTGCTCACCGATCCCCTGTTCGTACGCCGGCTCGCCCACCTGCGCCGCAGGCGGGGCGCGGTGCCGCCGCCCGAGGCGTGGCGTGCGGACGTCACGCTCGTGTCCCACCTGCACGCCGACCACCTGCACGTGCCGTCGCTCGCGCGGCTCGCGCCGGGCACGCGCCTGCTCGTGCCCCGGGGCGCGCGACGGGCGGTGCCGGGGTTGCGCCGGCTGGGGCACCTGGAGCTGACCGAGGTGGCGCCCGGGGACGAGACGACCGTCGGTGACCTGCGGATAAGGGCGGTGCCCGCACGGCACGACGGGCGGCGGCTGCCGGTCGGACGGCACCGTGCCCCCGCGCTCGGCTTCGTCGTCGAGGGCGAGGGCCGGACCTACTTCGCCGGGGACACCGGGCTGTTCGACGGCATGGAGAAGGAAGTCGGGCCGATCGACGCGGCGTTGCTGCCGGTGGGCGGCTGGGGCCCGAACCTGGGTGCGGAGCACCTGGACGCGGGGCGGGCGGCCGAGGCGCTGGCCCGGCTGGCGCCGCGCGCCGCGGTGCCGGTGCACTACGGCACGTACTGGCCGATCGGGATGAACGCCGTGCGCCCCCATGAGTTTCACACGCCGGGGCAGGAGTTCGTGCGCCTGTCGGCGCTGCGTGCGCCGGGGGTCGCGGTGCACCGGCTGGGGCACGGCGAGAGTGTGCGGGTGGAGGTCGCGCGGTGAGCTGGCTGGGGGCCGCGGCGCTGAACATACCGACGGAGCCGACGCAGCAGGCGTTCGGCTACCCGTCGCTGTTCCTGCTCGTGCTGATCGGGGCGCTGGTGCCGGTGGTGCCGACGGGCGCGCTGGTCAGTTCGGCGGCGGTGGTGGCGCTGCACCAGACGCTGCCGTTCGCCATGCTGATGGTGTTCGTGACGGCGTCGCTGGCCGCGTTCGCCGGGGACATGGCGCTGTACTGGCTGGGCCGGCGCGGCGTGGGTTCGAAGAACGGTTCGCGCTGGCTGGAGGCGATCCGCCGCCGGGCGCCGGAGGACCGGCTGGAGCAGGCCGAGGAGAAACTCGCCGAGCACGACGTCGCGGTCCTGGTGCTCTCCCGGCTGGTGCCGGCCGGCCGGATACCGGTGATGCTGGCCTGTCTGCTCGCCGAGTGGCCGCTGCGCCGCTTCGCCCGGGGCAACCTGCCGGCCTGTCTGGCCTGGGCGCTGACCTACCAGCTGATCGGCGTTCTCAGCGGCGCCCTGTTCAGCAGGCCCTGGGAGGGCGTGGCCGCGGCCATCGCCCTCACCGTCGTGGTCGGCGGGGCGCCGGGGGTGTGGCGCCGGTTCCGGAGGCCGGCGAAGGCGTAGACGCAGGCGCAGGCGCAGGCGCCGAGCGGTCCGCCGGCACGGGGGGCGGGGAAGCGGGCGCGGGCATGGGCTTGGGCGGGGAACGTCACTCCAGTACCCGGGAGCCGCCGACCGGCAGGTCCCACAGGCGGTCGCGGGCCAGGCCCGCCTGCTGCCAGGCGGCGCGTACGCGGGTGAGGGGTTCCAGGACCGGTTCCGCGGACAGGACGAAGGTGCCCCAGTGCATGGGCGCCATGTGGCGCGCGCCGACGTCCTGGGCGGCCCGCACCGCCTCCTCCGGGTCGCAGTGCACGTCGCTGAGCCACCAGCGGGGGTCGTAGGCCCCGATGGGCAGCAGGGCGAGGTCGATGCCGGGGTAGCGGCGGCCGATCCGGGTGAACCAGTGGCCGTACCCGGTGTCACCGGCGAAGTAGACGCGCCGGCCGTCGGGATCGGTGAGCACCCAGCCGCCCCACAGGGTGCGGCACGTGTCGGTGAGGCTGCGCTTGGACCAGTGGTGGGCCGGGACGAAGTCGAACCGGACCCCGTTCAGCTCGGTCGCCTCCCACCAGTCCAGCTCGGTGACGCGGGTGAAGCGGCGGCGGTGGAACCAGCGGCCCAGACCGGCGGGCACGAGGACGGGGGTGTCGCGCGGGAGCCTGCGCAGGGTGGGGGCGTCCAGGTGGTCGTAGTGGTTGTGGCTGATGACGACGGCGTCGACGCGCGGCAGCGCGCTCCAGGAGACGCCGACGGGGGTGATCCTGGCCGGAGTGCCCAGGATCCGGCGGGACCAGACCGGGTCGGTGAGCACGGTGAGGCCGCCGATCCGCACCACCCAGCTGGCGTGTCCGGCCCAGGTGACGGCGACGGTGCGCGTGTCCACGCGGGGCAGCGGGCCGGGGGCGCAGGGCAGCCGCGGGATGTCGGCGAGTCCGCCGGGGCCGGGTCTGACCGCGCCCTCGCGGGCGAACCGGGCGAGGGCCTTCAGGCCGGGCAGCGGCGCGGTCAGCCGGTCGTGGAAGGTCCGCGGCCACACCCGGCGCTCGGCCGGCGGCCGGGGCCGGGCGAGCCGCGGGTGGTCGGGGGCGGTGTCGGTGTGCTCGGCGGACGTGGGGGTGCTCGTGGTCGACCGGGGCTGCTGCGTCATCGAGGGGGCTCCCATCGCTGAGCGTCGCGGAGACCGTCGAAGACCGCCTTCAGACCGGTCAACGCGCTTTGTACGTGTGGCAGTTCCAACGGGTCCTGGGAGGTGAGGGCTTCGCTGTGCCGCTCGTCGGTGCCCGCGTCGAGCAGGGGGCCGGTGGCGAGCCGGACGCGCAGGGCCGGCAGGTCGTCGCCGAAGCGGTGGCCGCCGGGGGCGGGCAGGCCGAGCCGGGCGGTGAGGAAGTCCTCCAGTTCCTGGGCGTCGCCGACGCCCTCGGCTACGAGCGCGTCGCGCAGCGGGCCCAGGTCGGCGTACAGGTGGCGGCCGGCCTGTGGGGGGCGGGCGGTGGCGCCCGCCGCGACGACGGTCTCGTGCACGGCGGCGGCCAGGCGCGCGTGCAGACCCACCGAGGCCGCCCGGCGGGCGGTGACCGGCTCGGGTTCGTCGAGCGCGTACCCGGCCGCGGCGGCGACGGGTGCGGCGACGCGGGCACCGAGCGCGGTGAGCACGTCGAGCACGCGCGCGTGCAGACCGTCGCCCGCGGCGGAGGCGGGGAACCGGGCGACGGCGGCCGGCCAGGCGGCCGGCAGCAGCGAGCCCGCCAGGTCGGTGACGACGGTGACCCGCTCGGGCAGCATCTCGGCGGGGCTGAGGATCACGGTGGCGTGCGGGTCGTGCAGGGTGTCGCGCCAGGTCTCGTCGCTGACCAGGTGCAGCCCTTCGGCGGCGGCGACCTCGACGGTCTCGTGCAGCAGCTCGGGCGGCGCGACGGTACCGGTCGGGTCGTCGGCGACGGACAGCACGAGCAGACGGGGGCGGCAGCCCTCGGCGCGGACCCGTCGGACGGTCTCCAGGAGCGCGTACGGGTCGGGTACGCCCCCGGACTCGGCCGGGGTGGGCACGCGGAAAACGGGCCGGCCGAGCAGCCGTGCGTACGGTGCCCACCAGGCGGCGCAGGGACGGGGCACCAGGACGTCGCCGCCCAGCGCGGCGGTCAGCGCCAGCAGCAGGGCGCCCGCGCCGGGGGCGGCGGCCACGTGACCGGGCTCGGTGGTCAGGCCGCGCCGGTCCCAGTAGCCGCACGCGGAGTCCAGGAGGGCGGGGGCGCCGCCGGCCGGTTCGCCCCGGGGGCGGCCCGCGGCGGCGGCGAGTACGGCGGCCAGTTCGGGCAGCACCGGCAGCCCGTCGTCGGGGAAGTCCGGGCCGTACCGGACGGGGCCGTGCCCCGCGGGGCGGGAGCCATCGCCTCCGCCCGGGCCGGGAGGGCCGGCGGGGTGGCGGCGGCCCGAGAGGCCGGTGGCCGGACCGCCGGGCCCCGCCACCGGACCGCCGGGCCCGTTGGCCGGGCCTTCGGGTCCCGTGGCCGGGCCTTCGGCGTCCGTGCGCCGCATGCGTACCTCCGCGCGGTCCGTGCCGTCTGTCCGTCCGTGCCGTGCCTGTCTCCGTCGCCCCGTCCGCCCGTCCGCTGCTCGCCGGTCCCTGTACTCACGTACCCACCGTGGCGCCCCGCCATGGCTCGGGCCGGCTGCCGCTTGCCGGGTCGCGGGCGCACCGGCGTCCGTGACGGGTCAGCGTTCCCCGTCCTCCCCGCGCAGGCGCAGCCGCAGCCGGTGGCCGGCGGCGCCGCACGCGCCCGCGATCAGGACGGCCCCGGCGACCAGGGCCGGCACGGAGTCGCCGAAGGTCCCCCCGGCACCGGCCCGTACCCCGTGCTCGGCCTTCGCTCCGCCGCAGGACGTGCCCTGCGGCGAGGACCCCTCGTGCGGGGTGCCGATGTCGGGGCACGCCGGCGCGGTGGGGGCGCAGGACGCGCCGCGCGGGGAGGCGCCCGTGCGCGGGGCGGCGGGTTCGCGGCAGGCCGGCTGGGCGGTACCGGTGCCGCCCTCGTCCGGCACGGTCATGGTCGCGCTCCAGGGGTCCTCGCCGCCGGAGGCGTCCGGGCAGGCCCCGTCGACGGTCCAGTCCTCCGCGCCGCCCGTACCGTCCGCGGCACCACCCTCGGTAGCTTCCGTGCCCGTCGCCTCCGGGTCGGCCGGATCCGCCGGATCCGCCGGGTCGGCCGGGGCCGCCGGGTCGGCCGCGAAGTCCTCGGCCGCGGCTATGCGCGCGGTGCCCCGGTAGGCGGGCCCGGACGTCGTTCCCGCGTCGTCCGCCACCTTGCGCAGGGCGACGGTGCCCTCCTCGAAGGCCGGGGAGGTGGCGTCGAGGCTCGCCGGTGCGGCCCCGCCGGTCGGGCCGCACGAGACGGAGACGGTGACCGTGTCGCCCGGGGCGGCGTCCGCCGGACTGACCTGCGCGGCGGCTCGTCCGGCGGCCGGGGGGAGGGCCTCCTCGGCGGACGGCGGGGGTACGGCCTCCGGGTCGCCGGCCGGGGGCGGGGCGGGGGGTTCCCCGGCGTCGGCGGGAGGTGGCGGCACGACCGGGTCGGCCGCACCGGCCCCCGCGCAGACACCGAGGGCGGCACTGGCCAGGACGGCGACGGACAGGGCGCGGGCGGTGCGGCGCATGGGACGGGCTCCTTCGAGCGACGGCTGCGGGGGCGCGGCACTCGCGCCCTCGGGCCATCACAGCCCGCCCGGCGGAGCGACGCCCGTCACCGTGCGCCGTTCGCGCTAACCCTCCGTCCGGGTGGGTGAGCGAGAGGTTTCGGGACGCCCGGCTCCCGCGGTGCGCCCTCCCGCGACGCCCTCTGCCTCAGGCGCCCGGTTCCGGGTCCCGCATCACCTGTTCGCGCACCCGGTCGCAGCAGCGGGTGATCAGGCGGGAGACGTGCATCTGGGAGATGCCGAGCTGTTCGGCGATGCGGCTCTGGGTCATGTCGTCGAAGAAGCGCATGTAGAGGATGGCGCGCTCGCGCGGAGGCAGGGCGGCCAGCCGGTTCTTGACGGCCTCGCGGTCGACGACCGTGTCGAGGGCCGGGTCGGGGGCGCCGAGCGCGTCGCCGAGCGAGTAGCCGTCCTCGCTGCCGGGCAGTTCGGCGTCCAGGGAGAGGGCCGTGAAGCTCTCCAGGGCCTCCAGGCCGACCCGCACGTCCTCTTCGCTCAGGTCGGCGTGCTCGGCGATCTCCGCGACGCTGGGGTTGCGGCCCGAGACGGTCTGCGACAGGTCCTGGCGGGCGAAACGGACGCGGTTGCGCAGTTCCTGCACCCGGCGCGGCACGTGCAGGGTCCACATGTGGTCGCGGAAGTGTCGCTTGATCTCGCCGGTGACGGTCGGCACGGCGTAGCTCTCGAAGGCGTTGCCGCGCTCGGGGTCGTACCGGTCGACGGCCTTGACGAGGCCGAGGGCGGCGACCTGCCGCAGGTCCTCGTAGCTCTCGCCGCGGCTGCGGAAGCGTCCCGCCAGCCGTTCGGCCATGGGCAGCCAGGCCTCCACGATCCGGTCGCGCACGGCGTCGCGCTCGGGACCGTCGGGGAGGGTGGCCAGCCGGCGGAACGCGTCGGCCGTGTCGGGGGCGTCGTCGTGCGGGTGCTTCACGCTGGCGTGGATCGGCATGTGCGTCGCAGCTCCCTCGGAGTGCGGGGTCCCGTCGCCGTGCCGGACGATGATCCGTCCGGCCGGGCCCGCACGGGAGGCGGCCGGGTTCTGGCGGTGTCCGGCTCACGGCGCGGGCGGCACCGGTACGACGACGCGGGCCCTGGAGGTCGGGCGGTCACCGTGGGAGGACGTCCAGCCCGCTCGGACGCATCCGGGGCGGCGTCGCGCCGCTCCCACGGACGTGCCTCCTGTCCGAAGCACTGAACTTGCGCCTGCCCCCTGCCTCCCACGGCAAACACCCGATTTTTCAGCCCTTGCGCGGCTGGTGGAAGCGGATCATGTTGCCGGCCGGGTCGCGGAAGGCGCAGTCGCGGACGCCGTAGGGCTGGTCGACCGGTTCCTGGAGGACCTCGGCGCCCGCGGCGCGGAGGTGTTCGAAGGTGGCGTCGACGTCGTCGGTGCTGAGGATGACGCCGCGCAGGTGACCCTTGGCCAGCAGTGCGGCCATGGCCTCCTTGTCGGCGGCCGACGCGTTCGGGTCGGCCAGCGGGGGTTCGAGGACGATGTCCACGTCGGGCTGGGCCGGGGAGCCGACCGTCACCCAGCGCATGCCCTCGAACCCGACGTCGTTGCGGACCTCCAGGCCGAGCACGTCCCGGTAGAAGGCGAGCGCCTTGTCATGGTCGTCGACGGCGATGAAGCACTGCGAGAGGTTGATGTCCATGCACGTCACGCTAAGGGCGGTGGCGCGGACGCCGCTTCTCCGTTCCTGACCGACTCGCGGTCCCCGGCCGGCGTCCTGCCCCCCGACCGACGCGCGGCCTGCCGTGCGACGCGGGTCGGCCGTGCGACGCGGTCGCCGGCATCGGCGACGGCGCGGGGCGCCCCGTCCGCCGCCGTCCGGCGACCCGCCCCTGGCCGGCCCGGTGCCGCCGGCCGGTCAGCCCTTGCGCCCCGGCTCCCCGTTCCGCACCGGCCGGGTGTGGACCTTGGCGACGCAGGCCGGGACGGCGGCGCCGTCGGAGTGGTCGCGGTCCCGGTAGGCGCTCGGGCTCTCGCCGACCAGTTCGGTGAAGCGCGAGCTGAACGACCCCAGCGAGGTACAGCCCACCGCGAAGCAGACCTCGGTGACGCTCATGTCGCCGCGCCGCAGCAGCGCCATGGCGCGTTCGATGCGGCGCGTCATCAGGTAGCTGTACGGCGTCTCCCCGTAGGCGGCGCGGAAGCTGCGGGAGAAGTGGCCGGCCGACATGAGGGCGACGCGCGCCAGCGCCGGCACGTCGAGCGGCTCGGCGTACTCGCGGTCCATCAGGTCGCGGGCCCGCCGCAGCCGGGCCAGGTCCTCCAGCGTCGTCACCCGGTCACCATCCCACAGCGCCGGACGCCCCGGACAGGGCTTCCGGCGCCGAGGGGCGCGGCTGCCGTCGGCCTCAGGCGCCGACGTAGGCGGCGAGGTGCTCGCCGGTGAGGGTGGAACGGGCGGCGACGAGGTCGGCCGGGGTGCCCTCGAAGACGACCCGGCCGCCGTCGTGTCCTGCACCGGGGCCGAGGTCGATGATCCAGTCGGCGTGCGCCATGACGGCCTGGTGGTGCTCGATGACGATGACCGACTTCCCGGCGTCGACGAGACGGTCGAGCAGGCCGAGCAGCTGCTCGACGTCCGCGAGGTGCAGCCCCGTGGTGGGCTCGTCGAGGACGTAGACCCCGCCCTTCTCGCTCATGTGCGTGGCCAGCTTGAGCCGCTGCCGCTCGCCGCCGGACAGCGTGGTGAGCGGCTGGCCGAGGGTGAGGTAGCCGAGGCCGACGTCGGAGAGCCGCTGGAGGATCCGGTGCGCGGCCGGGGTGCGCGCCTCCCCGGTGCCGAAGAACTCCTCGGCCCGGTCGACCGGCATCGCCAGCACCTCGCTGATGTCGCGGCCGCCGAAGCGGTACTCCAGCACGGCGGGCTGGAACCGCTTGCCCTCGCAGTCCTCGCAGGGTGCGGCGACGCCGGCCATCATCGCCAGGTCGGTGTAGATGACACCGGCGCCGTTGCAGGTGGGGCAGGCGCCCTCGGAGTTGGCGCTGAACAGGGCCGGCTTCACGCCGTTGGCCTTGGCGAAGGCCTTGCGGATCGGGTCGAGCAGTCCGGTGTACGTCGCCGGGTTGCTGCGCCGCGAGCCCTTGATGGGGCTCTGGTCGACCGATACGACGTCGGCGCCGGCCGGGACCGAGCCGTGGATCAGGGAGCTCTTGCCGGAGCCCGCCACGCCGGTGACCACGCAGAGCACGCCGAGCGGGACGTCGACGTCGACGTCCTGGAGGTTGTGCCGGCGGGCGCCGCGGATCTCCAGGGCTCCGGTGGGCTTGCGGACCGACTCCTTGAGGGCGGCCCGGTCGTCGAGGTGGCGGCCGGTGACGGTGTCCGCGGCCCGCAGTTCCCCGACGGTGCCCTGGAAGCAGACGGTGCCGCCCGCCGTGCCGGCGCCGGGGCCGAGGTCGATCACGTGGTCGGCGATCGCGATGGCCTCCGGCTTGTGCTCGACGACGAGGACGGTGTTGCCCTTGTCCCGCAGGCGCAGCAGCAGGTCGTTCATGCGCTGGATGTCGTGGGGGTGCAGTCCGACGGTGGGCTCGTCGAAGACGTACGTCGTGTCGGTGAGCGAGGAACCGAGGTGGCGGACCATTTTGACGCGCTGTGCCTCGCCGCCGGACAGGGTGCCCGCCGGCCGGTCGAGCGAGAGGTAGCCGAGCCCGATCTCCACGAAGGAGTCGAGGGCGTCCCGCAGGGCCGTCAGCAGCGGCGCCACCGAGGGCTCGTCGAGGTCGCGGACCCATCCGGCCAGGTCCCGGATCTCCATCGCGCAGGCGTCGGCGATGCTGATCTTCCCGATCCGGGACGACCTGGCGCCCTCGCTCAGCCGGGTGCCCTCGCACTCGGGGCAGGTGGTGAAGGTGACGGCCCGCTCCACGAACGCCCTGATGTGCGGCTGCATCGCCTCCTTGTCCTTGGACAGGAACGACTTCTGGATCTTCGGGATGAGGCCCTCGTAGGTGAGGTTGACGCCGTTGACCTTGACCTTGACCGGTTCGCCGTGGAGGAAGTCCCGCAGTTCGGTGTCGGTGTAGTCGCGGATCGGCTTGTCCGGGTCGACGAAGCCGGACTGGGCGTACACCTGCACCGTCCACTGGCTGTCCGACTTCCAGCCGGGGATGGTGAAGGCCCCCTCGGCGAGCGACTTGGAGTCGTCGTAGAGCTGGGTGAGGTCGATGTCGGAGACGGTGCCGCGGCCCTCGCAGTGGGTGCACATGCCGCCGGTGCGCTGGAAGGTCGCCTTCACCGCCTTCTTGGCGCCCCGCTCGACGGTGATCGCGCCGCTGGCCCGGACCGAGGCGGTGTTGAAGGAGTACGCGCTGGGCGGGCCGATGTGCGGCTCGCCGAGGCGGCTGAAGAGGATGCGCAGCATCGCGTTGACGTCGGTGGCGGTGCCGACGGTGGAGCGGGGGTCGGCGCCCATGCGCTGCTGGTCCACGATGATCGCGGTGGTCAGGCCGTCCAAGACGTCCACCTCGGGCCGCGCGAGGGTGGGCATGAAGCCCTGGACGAACGCGCTGTAGGTCTCGTTGATCAGCCGCTGCGACTCGGCGGCGATCGTGTTGAACACCAGCGAGCTCTTGCCCGAGCCGGAGACGCCGGTGAACACCGTCAGCCGGCGCTTGGGGATCTCGACGCTGACGTCCTTGAGGTTGTTCTCACGGGCGCCGTGCACACGGATCAGGTCGTGGCTGTCGGCGGCGTGCGCACCGGACGCCCGCGGGTCCGTCCTCTTGGCGCTGCTCATCGTCTCTCCGTCCGTCGGGGGCTCGTCGAGGTGACGCCCTCGGTGCCTCGTGGTCACACGCTAGAGGGGGCGCCGCGGCCCGCGCTTCTCGATTCCTGATCCGGCGGAAATCGGAACGGACCCGTCCGGGGGATTCCGTGTCGGCCCGCGGTGTCCGGGTACGCGGTCGGCACCCGTTCAGGATGTGGAGGGAGACATGCAGCGAGGCAGCGACCGGATGAGCGTCCACCGCGACGACGAGATGAAGCACGAACTGCAGGGTCTGCTCCGGTCCGGGCACTCCACCCGCACCGAGGAGTGGAACGACCCGGAACCGGCCGCCGAGGACGATCCGGACGTCATGTACGGACCGGTGACGCCGGGTCGCGGACCGACGTACCTGGAGGCCCTGCGGCTGGAGCTGGCCCGGAACCTGACCCGGGGCAGCTTTCCCGCGGGACCGCGGGAACTGACCCGCACCCTGCGCCGGGGCAACGCGCCGGACGCCCTCGTCGAAGGGCTGGACCGGCTGCCGCACAAGGCGCGCTACGACAACGTCCAGGAGCTGGCGGTGGCCCTCACCGAGAGCGGCCCGTCCGGACCCTCCGGTACGTGAAGACCCCTCCGGTACGTGAAGGAAGGAAATCCGAACTCCATGCGCATCGCATTCCTCACCGCGCCCGAAGGCGTGGAACAGGTCGAACTGACCGAGCCGTGGAAGGCCGCGAAGGACGCCGGTCACGAGCCGGTGCTCGTCTCCACGCAGTCCGGTGAGATCCAGGGCTTCAACCATCTCGACAAGGCGGACACGTTCCCGGTCGACGAGGTGGTGGGCAACGCGTCCGCCGACTCGTTCGGCGGCCTCGTGCTGCCCGGCGGGGTGGCGAACCCGGACTTCCTGCGGACCGACGAGAAGGCCGTGTCGTTCGTCAGGGACTTCTTCGAACAGGGCCGGCCGGTGGCGGCCATCTGCCACGCGCCGTGGACCCTGATCGAGGCGGACGTGGTCCGCGGCCGGACCGTGACCTCCTGGCCGAGTCTGCGGACGGACCTGCGCAACGCGGGTGCCACGTGGGTCGACGAGCAGGTGCAGGTCTGCCACGAGGGCGGCAACGTCCTGGTCACCAGCCGCAAGCCGGACGATCTGAAGGCGTTCTGCGAGACCTTCCTGGCCCAGTTCGCCAAGGCGGGCGGCTGAGCCGGGGCTGCTGACGCGCCGGTCCGGGAGAACCGCCGGGCCGACCGCACCGCATCGACCTGCGGGCCACCGGTGACGTACCGATCGCCGGTGGCCCGCGGCCGTGCTCAGCCGCCGGGCGCGGCGCCCTGGCCGCAGCCGCGTTCCCGGGCGCCCTCGCGGGTGCGGCCGGGGGCCACCGGGCGCCTGGGGTTGCGGCGCAGCCACTCGCCCTCCAGCCCGGCCATGCGGTCGTTGTGGGCCCGCAGCGCGTCGTTCGACCCGTACAGCAGGGTGTCGTGGCGCGTGCGGTGGATGGTCTCCAGCTCTTTCATCAGCTGCTGGTCGTCCAGTCTGCCCGGGTCCACTCCGGTCACGGTGTCGTCCCGCGTGTCGTGTTCGTTCATGCGTCCCGGGTACCCGCCCCGGAGCACTACGACCCCCGAGCGGCACCCGGGAGGGCAGCCACATGGACCTCGCGTTTCTGCACCCCCTCTACGAGCATCAGGGACCCTGGGCCTCCGTCTACGTCGACCTCTCCCGGCACACGGAGGACACCGCCCACGAGCGTGAGCTGACGGCCGCCGCGGTGGCCCGGGAGCTGGCGGAGCAGGGCGCGGACGACGCCACCTGCCAGGCGGTGCGCAAGGCGGTCGACGAGCTGCGGCACGCCTCCGACCCGCACGGGCGGGCGCTGTTCGCGTGCGCGGGCCAGGTGGTCCTCGACCCGCCGCTGGCCCGCCCGCCGTACGGCGGGACCACGGCCGACTGGGCCCCGCTGCCGCACGTCACGCCGCTGCTGGACCTGGCGGGAGAGGACCCGGTGTGCGTGGTGGCCTACATCGACCGCAAGGGAGCCGACTTCGAGCTGCGCAGCGCGCTGGGCAGCTCCGACGCGGGCGGTGTCACCGGCAGGCAGTGGCCGCTGCACCGCACGAGCAGCTCGGACTGGTCGGAGCGCCACTTCCAGCTCCGGGTGGAGAACACCTGGGAGCACAACGCGGCGGAGATCGCGGACGCGCTCGCCGTGTGCCAGGAGGAGTCGGGCGCCGACCTGCTGATCCTGGTGGGTGACGACCGGGAGCGGCGGTCCGTGCACGAGCGGCTGCCGAAGCGCTTGCAGGAGCGCGTCGCCGAGGCCTCGCGGGGCGCCGGCAGCAGGCTGCTGGACGACGAGGTGGAGGGGTTGCGCGCCGACCACGTCCGCAGCCGCGCCCGGGAGGACCTGGACCGCTTCCTGGCCGCCCGGTCGCGGGACGACGAGGGCCGCTCCGGCGCGGCGGAGGGCGTGCCCGCGCTGGTCGAGGCCGCCCGTGAGCACCGCATCGACGAGCTGCTGGTCATCCCGGACGCCCCCGACACCCACCGTGAGGTGTGGATCGGGGAGGACGCCGACCAGGTGGCGGTGCGCCGTACCGAACTCACCACGCTCGGCGAGCAGAACTCCTGGTCGGCCCGGGCGGACGACGCCCTGCTGCGGTCGGCGGTGATGACCGGCGCTCCGGCGATCTCGGTGGCGCCGGTGCTGCCGCCGGAGACCGCGGAGAAGGCACCGGTGGGCGGACTGGGTGCGCTGCTGCGCTGGAAGTGATCCCGGCGGCGGTCCGGGCCCGCCGGCCGGTCCGCCCTCCCCCGCCGGTCAGCGCGCCCGCTCCACCCGGCGCTCGTCCCAGACCGGCTCCGGCGTCTCGCGCAGCCGCCCGTCGCTGCCGAAGACGAGGTAGCGGTCGAAGGAGCGGGCGAACCAGCGGTCGTGGGTGACCGCGAGGACGGTGCCCTCGAAGCCCTCCAGGCCTTCCTGGAGGGCTTCTGCCGATTCCAGGTCGAGGTTGTCGGTGGGCTCGTCGAGGAGCAGGGCGGTGACGCCCTGGAGTTCGAGCAGCAGGATCTGGAACCGGGCCTGCTGGCCGCCGGAGAGCCGGTCGAAGGGCTGTTCGGCCTGCTGGGTCAGCTCGTAGCGGCGCAGCCGGGACATGGCGGCGCCCCGGTCCTGGGCGTGCTCGGTCCACAGGATGTCCAGCAGGGAGCGGCCCAGCAGCTCGGGATGGGCGTGGGTCTGCGCGAAGTGGCCGGGCACCACGCGGGCCCCCAGCTTCCACGTCCCGGTGTGCGCGACGTCGTCGCCGGCCAGCAGGCGGAGGAAGTGCGACTTGCCGGAGCCGTTGGAGCCGAGGACCGCGACCCGTTCGCCGTAGAAGACCTCCAGGTCGAAGGGTTGCATCAGGCCGGTCAGTTCCAGCTGCTCGCAGGTGACGGCGCGGACGCCGGTGCGGCCGCCCTTCAGGCGCATCCTGATGTCCTGCTCGCGCGGCGGCTCGGGCGGCGGTCCGGCCTCCTCGAACTTGCGCAGCCGGGTCTGGGCGGCGCGGTAGCGGGACGCCATGTCCGTGCTGTTCTCCGCGGCCTGCCGCAGCGCCAGCACCAGCTTCTTCAGCTGGGCGTGCTTCTCGTCCCAGCGCCGGCGCAGTTCCTCGAAGCGGGCGAAGCGCTCGCGGCGGGCCTCGTGGAAGGTGGTGAAGCCGCCGCCGTGCACCCAGGCGTCGGCGCCCGCGGGTCCCGGCTCGACGGAGACGATCTTCTGGGCGGCCCGGGCGAGCAGCTCGCGGTCGTGGGAGACGAACAGCACGGTCTTGCGGGTCTCGGCGAGCCGCTCCTCCAGCCAGCGCTTGCCGGGCACGTCGAGGTAGTTGTCCGGCTCGTCGAGGAGCAGCACCTCGTCGGTGCCGCGCAGCAGCGCCTCCAGGACGAGGCGTTTCTGCTCACCGCCGGAGAGCGTGCTCACCTGCCGCCACTGGGCCTGCTCGTAGGGCACCCCGAGTGCGGCGGTGGTGCAGATGTCCCACAGGGTCTCGGCCTCGTACCCGCGCACCTCCGCCCAGTCGGCGAGCGCCTGCGCGTACGCGAGCTGCGCGGCCTCGTCGTCGACCGTCATGATCGCGTGCTCGGCGGCGTCGACGGCGCGTGCGGCGGTGCGGATCCGGGGCTGGGCCACGGACACCAGCAGGTCGCGCACGGTCGTCTCGTCGCGCACGGAGCCGACGAACTGGCGCATGACGCCGAGGCCGCCGGTGACGGTGACGGAGCCGCCGTGCGGTTTCAGCTCGCCGGCCAGCAGCCGCAGCAGGGTGGTCTTGCCCGCGCCGTTGGGCCCGACCAGGGCCACGACGGCCCCTTCGCCCACCCGGAAGGAGACGTCACCGAGGAGCGTCCTCCCGTCGGGGAGGTGGTATTCCAGGTGCGCGGCTTCGAGGTGACCCATGGGCCGGATTCTGCGGCTTCGGCGGTGCTCCGGGCAAACCGATTTCGGCCGTGCGCCGCGGGCCCGGAGCGCGTGGCGCGGACCACGGCAGGAAACCGCGTCCGCAGGGTAGGCGGGTCCCATGAGCCCCGACGTAGACCTCACCGTCCCCCTGCCCGGCCCGCGTCCGGTCCGCAACGGCTTCCTGCGGCTGGACCAGCGGGTGTTCGAGGCCGTCGCCGCCCGCACCTGGCCCGGCGCGGACCCCCTGCTGCCCCGGCTGAGCCGCAGCGCCAACCACGGAGTGCTGTGGTTCGCGGCGGGCGCCGCCCTGGCCGCCTCCCGTACGCCGAGGGCGCGGCGCGCCGCCGCCCGGGGGCTGGCCTCGCTGGGGCTGGCCTCGCTGACGATCAACACCCTCGGCAAGCGTTCGGTGCGCCGGCCCCGCCCGGTGCTGGACCCGGTGCCGCTGGTGCGGCAGCTGAAGCGGCAGCCGATCACGACGTCGTTCCCGTCCGGGCACGCCGCGTCGGCGGCCGCGTTCGCGACCGGCGTCGCGCTGGAGTCGCCGGCGTGGGGTACGGCGGTGGCCCCGGTGGCCGCCGCGGTCGCCCTGTCCCGGGTCTACACGGGCGTGCACTTCCCGAGCGACGTGCTGGCCGGTGCGGCCCTCGGGGTGGGGGCCGCGTTCGTCGTACGGAGCATGGTGCCGACGCGCGCCCAGCACATCCCGCCGGCCCGGCCGCGTGCCGAGGTGCCCGCGCTGCCCGGCGGCGAGGGGCTCGTCATGGTCGCCAACATCGCTTCGGGCACCTCGGACCGGGTGCGCGCGCTGTGCGACGCGCTGCCCGACGCGGAGGTCGTGGAGTGCGAGCCGGGGGACGTCCAGGCCGAACTCGAGAAGGCGGCCGGTCATGCCCGGGTGCTCGGGGTGTGCGGCGGCGACGGCACGGTGAACGCCGCGGCCGAGACCGCCCTGCGGCACGGGCTGCCGCTCGCGGTACTGCCCGGCGGCACGCTCAACCACTTCGCCTACGACCTGGGCGTGGAGGACGTACGCGGTCTGTGCGGGGCTCTGGAGCGGGGCGAGGGGGTGCGGGTGGACGTGGGCAGCTTCGCCTCCGGCGGGCGCCGCGGGATCTTCCTGAACACCTTCAGCCTGGGCGTGTACCCGGAGCTGGTCAACGAGCGGGAGCACTGGTCCCCCCGGATCGGCGGCTGGCCGGCCGGGGTGCTGGCTGCCGTGCGGGTGCTGCGCGCCGACCGGCATCCGCTGGAGGCCGAGGTCCGGGGCCGGCGGCGTCCGCTGTGGATGCTGTTCGCGGGCAACGGCACCTACCACCGCAGGGGCATCGCCTCGGGCCGCCGGCTCGACCTGGCGGACGGGCAGCTGGACGTGCGGGTGGTGCACGGCGGCCGTCGGCCGGCCCTGCGCCTGCTCTCCGCGATGCTCGCGGGGCCGCTGACCCGCTCTCCCGCCCACGCCGCGGTGCAGGTGCCCCGGCTGCGCCTGTCGGGGGTCGCGCCGGGCACGCTGATGGCGTACGACGGCGAGCTGACCGAGACCGAGGGCGACCTGACCCTGGAGAAGCTGCCCGAGGCGCTCACGGTGTACCGGCCGCTGCCCGGCGGCGGGCTGCTCTCCTGACCCCTTTCCTGCTTCCCGGCGGCCTCTGCCGACGACCTCTCCGGCGACCGTTCCTGACGGGCCGTCAGTCCATATAGCAGAACGGCGATCTCACCATGCGACTGTCGGGCGTATCGTGATCCCACTGCCGGAGAGGGGATCCACCATGCCGAGGCCGCACGAGACCGCCGTCTACACACACGGGCACCACGAGTCCGTGCTCCGCTCGCACACCTGGCGCACCGCCGAGAACTCCGCCGCCTACCTGCTCGGATCCCTGCTGCCGCACATGCGGGTGCTGGACATCGGCTGCGGGCCGGGCACCATCACCGCGGACCTGGCGGAGCGGGTCCCGGACGGTCACGTCACCGGCGTGGACCGGTCTGCGGAGATCGTGGAGCGGGCCCGGGCCACGGCCGCCGGGCGCGGGCTGGGCAACACCGACTTCGCGGTGGCGGACGTGCACGCGCTGGACTACCCGGACGACACCTTCTGCGTGGTCCACGCCCACCAGGTGCTCCAGCACGTGGGCGACCCGGTGCAGGCGCTGCGCGAGATGAAGCGGGTCGCCCGGCCGAACGGGATCATCGCCGTCCGCGATTCCGACTACGGGGCCATGACGTGGTTCCCCGCCTCCCGTGGCATGGACGACTGGCTCGACCTGTACCGCCGGGTGGCCCGCGCCAACGGCGGCGAGCCGGACGCCGGGCGCCGGCTGAAGGCCTGGGCCCTGGAGGCGGGGTTCACCGACATCACGGCGACCTCGGCCACCTGGACCTTCGCCGCACCGGAGGAGCGGGAGTGGTGGAGCGGCCTGTGGGCGGACCGCACCCTGGCATCGGCGTACGCCGAGCGCGCCACCGACGGGGGGCATGCGACGCCGGAGCAGTTGCGCGCCGTCTCGGCGGCCTGGCGGGAGTGGGGAAGGCTCCCGGAGAGCTGGTTCGGCGTCCTGCACGGGGAGATCCTGTGCCGCAAGGAGGCGGAGGCGGAGCCGACGCCTGCCCGGTGAACGGCAGGCTGCCCCGGGAGCGCTCACTCCCGGGGCGGCACGCGGTTCCCGCCGGGGGTGCTCACTCCCGGGGGAGCAGCGGTCCCAGCGGCCCGAGGTCCAGGTTCAGATCCTCGGGCCGCAGGCCGTAGCGGTCACGCAGTTCGGTCATGCGGTCGTCGAGGAGCATCAGGGTGAGTCCGATCCGCTCCTCCTGGTCCTCGCTCAGGTCGCCCTCGTCGAAGCGGCGCAGCGCCTGGCGTTCCATGAGCTGGCGCAGCAGCTCGACGACCGTCAGCACCAGCTTGATCAGGTCGCGCTCGACCGTGTCCGGCTCCAGGTCGAGACGGCGCTTGGGGGACTCGGGATGTTCGCTCACGTCAGTCCCCGAACGGTGAGGGGACGTTGCGGTTGACCGAGCTGATCAGCGCGTTCAGGTCGATGCGGACCAGGTCGACGTCCGCGATGCGCAGGGTGACGTCGCCGGTGATGACGACGCCGCCGGCCAGCAGCCGGTCGAGCAGGTCCACGAGGGCGACCTCACGTCGCTCCACGACGGTCACGGCCTCTCCCCCTCTCCCTCTCCTGCTGCTTGCCCTGTTCCCTCCGCCTCGGCCGCTTCCGGTCCCTCGCCCGCGAAGGAATAGGCCGCCCAGGGACCCGTGAGTTCCACGCGCATCCCGGGAACGTCGTCCTTCGTGCGGTCCACCGTCTCGACGAACTCCTCGGACGCTTCGCGGCCCACCAGGTAGGCGGCATTGAGGACGTTGCGTCCGGCGGCGCCGGAGAGGCGGGGGTTCTGCGGTGCGTGCAGCCGTGCGTCGTCGGCCCGGTCGGACAGCGTCGCGTGCAGCTTCGTGGCGAACTCCTCGGCCCTGCTCCACATGTCCTCGTTCGCCCGGGACTGCCGGCGGCGCTGCAGGAGGTAGTCCCGGCCCGAGGCGGGCTTCGGCGCGGGCCGGCTCGGCGCCGTTCCCTCGGCCCCCGCCTGCCCGGTCTTCTCCGCTTCGGCGTACACCTTCACGCCCCACTCCACCCGCCCTTCCAGCCGGCCGAGGGTGCGCCGGAAGGCCTCCTCGCGCTCCTGGAGCATCACGCGTACGCCGCTGTCGTCCCGGAAGACGGTGGCCAGCCGGAGCGGCAGCGGGGTGGTGACGGCCGTGAGCGCGTCGATGACCTGCTGGTGGGCGCGGGCGGTGGCGGTCAGCCAGTCCAGGTCCTCCAGGCGGGAGCGCAGCGCCTCCTCGCCGAAGTCGGACTCGGGCACGTGGCTGACGACGGCGACCAGGTCGCCGTGCGGCAGCAGCCGCGGCGGGTCGCCCGCCACCCCCGTGAGCTGGGCCTGGAGGGCCGCGTCGAAGGGGCGGCAGACGGCGTAGACGTAGCGCAGTCCGGTCACGGTGCCTCCCTCGGTACGCGGCCCGGGTCCAGCTCACGCAGGCGTTCGCGGAGTTCCGCGTTCTCCCGGGTGAGTTCGTCGTGCCGGGCGCGCGAGGACAGTGCGGGATCGCTCTCCCACCAGTCGATGCCCATCTCCTTGGCCTTGTCCACGGAGGCGACGACGAGCCGCAGCTTGATGGTCAGCAGCTCGATGTCGAGCAGGTTGATCTTGATGTCGCCCGCGATGACGACGCCCTTGTCGAGCACCCGCTCCAGGATGTCGGCGAGGTTGGCGCTCTGTCCTTGGCCGCCGTAGGGATCGGGCAGTCGGCTGGGGGTGGTCATCGACGGCTCCCGCCCTCGGCGTCCTCGTACTCGTCACGGGACGCGTACTCGTCCTCCCCGGCTTCCTTCTCCCCTTCGGGCTCCTCTTCGTACTCGCCCTCGGGCTCCTCCTCGTACTCCTCCTCGGCCTCCCCTTCGGGCTCCTGCTCGGCCTCTTCGGCCTCGCCCTCCGGTTCCTCCTCCTCGTACTCGCCCTCGGGCTCCTCTTCGTACTCACCCTCGGGCTCTTCCTCGTACTCGCCCTCGGGCTCCTGCTCCTGCTCTCCCTCTTCCTGCTCCTCCTGCTCCCGCTGCTGCTCCTCTTCCTCCTCCGCGACCGCGTCCTCGTGGCTCTTGACGACCTCGCCGTCGCGGATCTCGCCGCGCCAGCCGTCGTCCGCCTCGCCCTTGAAGGTGATGTGGCGGACGTAGTTCTTGAGGTCGAGGCGGGCCCGGCGGCCCTGGGCGCGCCAGATGTTGCCGGTCTTCTCGAACAGCCCCTTGGGGTAGTACTCGATGACCAGGACCACGCGGGTCAGGCTGTCGGCGAGCTCGTGGAAGCTGACGACGCCCTTGGTGGTGCCCTTGGCCCCCTCCGACGTCCAGGAGATCCGGTCGTCCGGCACCTGCTCGGTGGTCTTCGCCTTCCAGCTGCGGTTGGACCAGAAGACCTTCAGCTGCCAGTCGGAGGACGTGTCGTCGGCGCGGTTCGCGCTCTTGACGCCCTTGGCGAAGGTGCTGAAGTCCTGGTACTGGGTCCACTGGTCGTAGGCCGTGCGCAGCGGTACGCCGACGTCGACGTACTCGATGATGACCGTCGGCTTCTGACCGCCGCCCCCCTTCTTGCGGCCCTTGCCGCCCGTGAGGTTCTTGAAGGCGCCGACGACGTTGTCCTTCACCTTGCCCGCGCCGACCTCGAAGGCGGCCCGCATCGGGCTCTTGCCCTCGGCGAGCTTGCGTCCGCCGTCGAGGGCGAGCTTGGCGAACCCCGGGCTGTTGCCCTCGGCTATGTCGTTGAGCTTGCCGGTGGTCTCGCCGAGCTTGGTGCCGAAGCCGGTGAGCAGCCGGGTGGCCTGCGCGGCGAGGTACTCCTGCACCTCGGCCTTGAGGCGGTCGGCCGCCTCGCTCTGCGCCAGGTCGGCCAGCGGGTTCTTCTTCGCGGTGTCTCCCGCCTTGGAGGCCGCGGACCCCAGGGAGTCGCTCATCGCTCGCCACCGCCCTTCGGCTGCCGGGTGCCGGCGGCCTTCTTGCCTGCCGCCTTCTTGGCGGGCTGCGCGCGCTTCGCCGCGGCCTTCTTCACGGGGGCCTTGGCGGCGGCCTTCTTCGCGGGCGCCTTCCTGGCCGTCTTCCGTGCCTCGGACGCCGTCTTCTTCGCGGGCCGCTCGCGGCGCGGCGCGGGCCGCTCCTCGGGCTCCTCGGAGTCCTCGCGCCGGGCCTCGGGCTCCTCGCGCTCGTCGCCCTCGTCCTGCTCGTCGTACTCCTCGTACTCCGAGTCCTCCGAGGCCTCGGAGTCGCGGGAGTCGTCGGAGCCGACGCCGGGTGCCTTGGACGCCACGCCGGAGAGCTGGTCACGCACCTGAGCGGTGCGTCCCTGCAGTCGGTCGGCCAGCGCGCCCATCTGCCGCTCGACCAGGGCGCCCGAGGCCGCCTTGCCCACGCCCCGCAGGTCGGTGCGCAGCTGGTCCCCGATCTCCTTGAACTGCGGGTTGTTCTGCAGCTGCCCGGAGACGAGTTCGGCGATGCCCTTCGGCGTCAGGTTCAGCTTCTTGCCCGCCACCATGGTGCCCACGGCTACGGCGAGTTTCAGCTTCTTGGTCCGTCCCAGCAGATATCCGGCCCCTACCGCGAGGCCCAGTCCCACTCGATTCATGGTGCCGTCCCGTTGCCCAATCCCGCGCTCGTGCGCGTTGCGATCTCCAGCCGGTCGAGGAGCTCGTCCTCCTGCCGGTCGAACTCCTCCTCGGTGATCTCGCCGGCTTCCAGCTGCTCTTCCAGGCGGGCAAGTTCGGCCCGTACCGTGCCGGGGTCGTAGTAGATCCGCTCGGCTTCGTTCAGCACCTGTCTGATGGCCCAGGCGCTGCCGCGCGCCGGGGCGAGCGGCAGCAGCAGGACCTCCGAGATCAGTCCCATGTCCTCACTCCGCTCCGGCGTCCGCTCCCCCGGCCACCGTGCCCGCGGGCTCGGCGGGGCCGGGTTCGACGAAGCTGTACGGCGGCAGCGGGCCGTTGACCCGGACTTCCAGGTGCGGCATGCTGCCGCGTGCTTGCTCGACGGCGGCCAGGAACTCCTCGGCCGCCTCCCCCTTGACCAGGAACGAGACGTTGGCGAGCCAGCCGGTGGACTCGGGGCCCACGCTCACCGCGTCGGCGACCGGTTCCAGGGCGCGCTCCAGCGTGGTGGCGTCCTCGGCCTCCTTGTCCTTGACCGCGGCCGCGACCTTCTCGCCGAGCTGGATCTTCGTCTCGTAGGTGCCGCCGCCCGCCTTCCGGTTGGACTCGGCGAGGGCGCGGATCTCGGGGTTCTGGGCCATCACGTGGTGCAGGACGGCCTCTTCGACGTGACTGGCCTTGATGTTGTACTCGACCCGGCCGTCCAGCGCCCCGAGGCGTTCCGCGTAGTGCTCGGCACGCTCGGCGAGCACTCCGGTGACCGCCTCGTCGTCCGGGGCGACGCTGCCGAAGCGCATGGGCAGCACACAGCCGCCGGCGCCGACCTCGCTGAGCACGTTCTGGTGGGCGAGCAGTTCCCTGCGCTTGGGGCGCAGGCCCTCGGGAGCGTCGCTGACGACGGCCGCGAGGGCGCCCTCCTTGAGGATCCGCACCCCGCGTGGCGGGTCACCGACTCCGGCCGTGCCCTCGGGGAGCCCGGGGTGCGTGGCGGCCGTGATGCCGTAGACGTACGTACTCACTCCTGCTCCTCCTTCCGGCGCGAGGGCGCGGTCTTGCGGGCGCGCGGTCGCGAGGAGGTCTCGCGCTCGGAGCCGCTCTCGTCACGGGCCTGCTTGAACGCGTCGGAGATGGTCTCGGCGGCGCCGGACAGCGCCCCCTTGGACTTGCCCTTGGCGCCGGACTCGGTGATCGATCCGACCAGGTCGGGCAGGCCCGGGTCCTTGCGGGGCCCGGCCTCCAGGTCGAGCCGGTTGCATGCCTCGGCGAAGCGCAGATAGGTGTCCACGCTGGCGACGACGACACGGACGTCGATCTTCAGGATTTCGATACCGACCAGGGAGACGCGCACGAATGCGTCGATGACGAGCCCCCTGTCCAGAACAAGCTCAAGCACGTCGTAAAGGCCGCTGCTGCCGCCTCCGCCGCCGGTCTGTTGTGCCGGTACGACAGTCATGCCAGCTACTCCTCCGTCTTCTGTGGCTTGCGTTGCATCTGACTCGGGTCTTGCCGCGGCCTAACGGCCGCCGCGGGCGTCGGAGCGTCCGCGCTCGTAGCGGCGCACTCTCCGGTAGCCCGTGAGCTGTCCCTCCTCGTCCAGTTCCACCTGGTAGCTCGCCATCAGGCTCATCGTGTCGGGCACCCGCTCCAGCTCCAGGACCTCGACCTCGAGCGCCCAGCCGTCCTCCGTCTGCTCGAAGGACGACACGGACTCGGCGGTCATACCGGTGAGCTCCGCCAGCTGGGCTCGCGCCTCGCGCAGAACCTCCATGGGCTTGGGACGGCTCGACCTCTGTGAAGTTTGGGACTTTTGAGACGTATGTGACTTTTGTGAACTCTGTTGTGAGTCTTGCGAGTCGGATGTGTTTTTCGTGTTCGACATGGCCACCTCCCCCTCCGTGTGGCCGCATGTGTGTTCGCCAAACCTCGCCGGGCCCACGGGACCGCGCGGGCTGTTCACGCAGGGGTCCGGCCGCGCCGGGCGTGCAGGGGCCGCCGGGCGTTCAGCCGCGCAGCGCGTTCAGACGCCGCCGGGCGGGCCCCAGGGCACGGGGGCGGTCCATGATCCCGGCCCAGGGCCGGGTGCGGGCCTGCTCCACGGCGTCCGCGACGGTCCACCGGCGGGCGTGCAGGTCGGGGTCGTCCAGCTGGTCCCAGGAGATGGGCGTGGCCACGGGCGCGCCGGGGCGGGCGCGGACGGTGAAGGGGGCGACCGCGGTCTGCGCGTAGGCGTTGCGCTGGATGTCGAGGTAGAGCCGGTCCCCGCGGTCCTTCTTGCGGGCGGCGGTGGTGAGCCGGTCGGGGTGTTCCGCCGCCAGGACGTCGGCGACGGCTCGCGCGAACTCCCGTACGTCGTCGAAGTCCTGGCGTCCGTCCAGCGGGACGACGACGTGCAGCCCGCGGGAGCCGGTGGTCATCGGCGCAGAGGGCAGCTTCAGCTCGTCGAGCAGTTCCCGCAGCGGCCGGGCCGCCTCCCGGACCGCCTCGAAGTCGTCCCCGGCCGGGTCGAGGTCGAAGACCATGCGGTCGGGCCGGTCGATCCGTCCGGTCCGCGACAGCCAGCGGTGCAGGGTGAGCGCGGCCTGGTCGGCCAGGTACACGAGGGTGGCGGAGTCGTCGCAGACCGTGTGGCAGACCGTGCCGCCCTCCTTGCCCACCTCGACGCGGCCGATCCACTCCGGATAGTGCTCCGGTGTGTTCTTCTGCATGAACAGCGGCCCGTCCACCCCGTCCGGGTGCCGCTCCAGCATCAGGGGGCGGCCCCGCAGGTGGGGCAGCATGAAGGGGGCGACAGCACGGTGGTAGTCGACTAGATCGCCCTTGGTGTACTCCTCCGTGCCGTCGCCGCCCGCTGGGAAGAGCACCTTGTCCGGCCGGTGCACCTCCACGGCGTGCCGCCCGGCCCGCACGGTCCGCGCGCCGTCCCCGGGTCCCCGTCCGGTCCCGGCCCCGGTCCCCTTTCGGGTCCCGCTCCCGCCTCCGGTCCTGCTCCCGCCCTTGGTCCCGCCCCCGCTCCCGCCCTTGGTCCCGCTCACGGGACGATCGCCTGCTCCACGAGCATGCGTACGGCCGCCTCGACGGACTCGGCGTCGATCCCCGCGGCGCGCAGTTCCTCCGCCGGGGTCGCGGAGCCCGGCATCGTGGTCACCGCGAGCCGCACCAGCCGGGGCACGGGGCGCCCGTCGGAGAAGGCGTCCAGCACGGCGTCGCCGATGCCGCCCTCCTGCCGGTGGTCCTCCACGGTCACCAGGCAGCCGGTCTCCTCGGCGGCCGCGCGCAGCGTGGCGCGGTCGACGGGCTTGACCGAGTACAGGTCGATCACCCGCACCGGGATGCCGTCCCGGCCCAGCGCGTCGGCCGCGGCGAGCGCCTCGTGCACGGTGACCCCGGCCGCGACCACGGTGAGCCGGTCCGCGTCGGAGGAGCGCAGCACCTTGCTGCCGCCGACGGGGAACTCCTCGTCGGGGCCGTAGATCACCTCGCTCTCGCCGCGGGAGGTGCGCAGGTAGCGGATGCCCTCCAGGCCGGCCATCTCGGCGACCAGGCGCGCGGTCTGGTTGGCGTCGCACGGGTACAGGACGGTGGAGCCGTGGATGGCGCGCATCATCGCGAGGTCTTCGAGGCCCATCTGGCTGGGCCCGTCCTGGCCGATGGCGACGCCCGCGTGGGAGCCGACGAGGTTGATGCCGGAGCCGCTGATCGCGGCCATCCGCACGAAGTCGTAGGCGCGGGTCAGGAAGGCGGCGAAGGTGGTCGCGAACGGTACCCAGCCGCGCGCCGCCATCCCCACGGCCGTGGCGACCATCTGCTGCTCGGCTATATAGCACTCGAAGTAGCGCTCGGGGTGCTCCTTGGCGAAGAACTCGGCCCGCGTGGAGTCGCCGACCTCGCCGTCGAGGGCCACGACGTCGCCGCGCGCCGTGCCGACCGCGGCGAGCGCCTCGCCGAACGCGTTGCGGGTGGCGACCTCGTCACCCTTGTCGTAGCGCGGCAGCTCGGCCTCTCCGGTGCCCGTCGAGTGCAGGGCACGGGCGTCCTCGGGCGCGTGCACCCGGACCTGGAGGTCACGCGGGCCGCCCAGTTCCGCCACGGCCTCCTCGGCCTCCGGCAGCGGCTTGCCGTGCTGTCCCTCGCGGTCCTCCACGGCCTCCACGCCCTTGCCCTTGAGGGTGCGGGCGATGATCGCGGTGGGCTGGTCCCTGGTGGACAGGGCCTCGCCGTAGGCGCGGTCGATGGCGTCGACGTCGTGTCCGTCGATCTCGATCGTGTGCCACCCGAAGGCCCGGAAGCGGCGCGCGTAGGCGTCGAGGTCGTGGCCGTGCCGGGTGGGCCCGCGCTGGCCGAGCCGGTTGACGTCGACGATCACGGTGAGGTTGTCGAGGCGTTCGTGTCCGGCGTGCTCGGCGGCCTCCCACACCGACCCCTCGGCCATCTCGCTGTCGCCGCACAGCACCCACACCCGGTAGTCGGTGTGGTCCAGACGCCTGCCGGACAGTGCGATGCCGACGCCCACGGGCAGTCCCTGCCCGAGCGAGCCGGTGGCCGTCTCGACCCACGGCAGCCGCTGCGGCGTCGGGTGGCCCTCCAAGCGGCTGCCCTGCTGTCGGAAGGTGAGCAGTTCCTCGTCGTCGATGGCGCCGGCCGCCTTGAAGGCGGAGTAGAGCAGCGGCGAGGCGTGTCCCTTGGACAGCACGAAGCGGTCGTTGCCGGGGTGGGCGGGGCGCTCGAAGTCGTAGCGGAGGTGGTTGGCCAGCAGTACGGCCATCAGGTCCGCGGCGGACATCGACGACGTCGGATGCCCGGAGCCCGCGGCGGCGGACGCCCGTACGCTGTCGACGCGCAACTGCTGTCCGAGGTCGACGAGTTCACCGGTGTTCATGAGTCCCCTTCCGAGGTGCGGCTGTCGGTGCGTTTCACGGGTCCGGGGGCGATGCCGGGTCCGGGGGACGGCTGGTCCGCCGGGGGCTCGGGGCCGGGGTCGGCGGGCGGGCCCGCGGAGCGGCTCGGTCCGGACGCGGAGGCGGGCCGCTTGCCGGCGGCCTTGCCCGGCTTGCCGGAGCCTGTCCGTGCGGGGCGTGGTCCGGCGGCCTCTGCGGCCCGGCGAGGCCTGCCGGAGGCGCGGGGCGACCCGGACGCTCCCCGCTTCGCGGGCTCCCCCCGGGGCTGGTTCCTGGCCGGTTCCCCGCCGGGCTGGTTCCTGGCGGGCTCGCCACCGGGCTGGTTCCTGGCGGGCTCAGCGCCGGACCGGTTCCCGCCCGGTTCACCGGCCGGCGGGTTCTTCGTGGGGTCGCCGGCCGGATGTTCCCCACCCGGCCGGGCCTCGGCCGCCTGGTCCTCGGCCGCCTGGTCCTTGCCGGCTCCCTCCGGGCGCCCGGGTACCCGCGCGACCTCGGGCGACGACGACTCCAGAGGCACGGACCAGGACCGTACGAGGCCGAGCTGCACCGCCTGGCGGGGCAGCACCGCGTCGAGCAGCCAGTCGGCGGCGACCCGCACGCGGTTGCCCGGCATCGCGGCGAGGTGGTAGCCGCGGGTGACCGCGCCCGCCGCCGGACCGGACATCGGCAGGCCGAGCGGGTTGGCGGCGGCCTTGACGCCGCCGAGGTCCACGACGAACCCCAGGTCCCGGTGCCGGTAGGCACGCCGCCGGCCGACGCCGAGCGACGCGACGACGTTCTGGGCGCACACCTTGCCGTGCCGCCAGGCGTGCTGCGCGGTCATCGGCGTGTACTGGCCCGGCTGGTTCAGGTCGGGCACGGCGGCCACGTCACCGCAGGCGAACAGCTCGGGCCGGCCCGGCACCTGAAGGTGGGGGTCGACGAGCAGCCGGCCGCGTTCCATGGGCAGCCCCAGGGACTCCACCAGCGGGTCGGGCCGCACGCCCACGCACCACACCAGGGTGCGGGTGTCGACGGTCGATCCGTCGGTCAGCACCACCCCGTCGTGCGTGGCCTCCTTCACGGACGTGCCCATCCGCACGTCGACTCCCCGCTGCCGCAGGACCCGCTCGGCGGTGCGGGAGAGCCGTTCGTCCATCTCGGGCATGACCCGGGGGGCCACGTCGAGCAGCATCCACCGGGGCCGCATCCCGGAGCGCGTCGGGTGCCCGCGGACCTGCGCGTCGGTGTACATGGCACCGTGCGCGGCGACCTCGGTGCCGGTGTAGCCCGCGCCGACCACGACGAACGTGCACCGCGCGGCGCACTCCTCCGGGTCGTCGGCCGCCGCGGCCAGCTCCATCTGCCGGGTCACGTGGTCGCGCAGGTAGAGCGCCTCCGGCAGCCCGCGGAAACCGTGGGCGTGCTCGGCGACTCCGGGAATGGGGAGCAGCTTGTTGACACTGCCCGCCGCGAGCACCAGCCGGTCGTAGGGCAGGGTGCCCTCCTCGCCCTCCGGGCCGGTGTAGCGCACGGTCCGTCCGTCGAGGTCGATGCCGCCGGCCTCGCCGAGCACCAGCCGCACGTGCGGCAGCGTGCCCGACAGGGACACGCTGACCCGGCGCGGTTCCAGTATTCCGGCGGCGACCTGGGGCAGCAGCGGCAGGTAGAGGAAGTAGTCGGTCGGGTTCAGCAGGGTGATGTCGGCCTTCTGCCGGGTGAGCCGGGACAGGGTGCGGGCCGTCCGGTACCCGGCGAAGCCGGCACCGACGATCACGATGCGGGGTCGGCTCACGGTTCGCCTCCGGGCTGTCGCATACCTCGTGAGCCTTCCGCGTCCCCTCGGCCCGGGCACCCAAACGTCCACCCGGAGGCCGCGCCCCTTCGGCGGACAAGCACCGTCGCGAACAGCCCGCGGCGGCCGGCGAGCCGCGACGGCCGGCGAGCCGTGACGGCGCCGGTTTCCCGTCCGGCGCCCGGGTACCCGGCCCAGGACCCACCCGCACCCTGTCCGGAGGCAACCCCTCATGCCCGAGTACGGCTATTTCCTCTCGTGCGAGCAGTACGGTCCCGCGGAACTGATCGAGCAGGCCCGGATGGCCGAGCAGGCCGGTTTCCAGGCACTGTGGATCTCCGACCACTACCACCCGTGGAACGACGCACAGGGGCAGAGCCCGTTCGTCTGGTCGGTGATCGGCGCACTGTCCGACGCGGTGTCGCTGCCCGTGGAGACGGCCGTCACCTGTCCCACGGTGCGTATCCACCCGGCGGTGGTGGCACAGGCGGCGGCGACCAGCGCGGTGATGACGGACGGCCGGTTCCGGCTGGGCGTCGGCACCGGCGAGGCGCTGAACGAGCACATCCTCGGTGACGCCTGGCCCGCCGCGCACGTACGCCTGGAGATGCTGGAGGAGGCCATCCTGATCATGCGCCGGCTGTTCACCGGCGAGGAGGTCAACCACCACGGCGCCCACTACACGGTGGAGAACGCCCGCCTGTACACGGTCCCCGACGAGCCGGTGCCGATCGACATCTCGGGCTTCGGCCCGGCGGCGACGAAGCTGGCGGCCCGGGTCGGCGACGGCTACATCACGATGATGCCGGACGCCTCGATGGTGGAGCAGTACCGCAAGGGCGGGGGCGGCGGAAAGCCGGTCAGCGGGGGCACGAAGGTCTGCTACGACACCGACAGGGACGAGGCGGTCCGCACGGTCCACCGCCTGTGGGCCAACGAGCAGCTGCCCGGCGAGCTGGGCCAGGTACTGCCCTCGCCGAAGCACTTCGAGCAGGCGCAGACCCTGGTCACCGAGGACATGGTGCGCGAGAACCGGGTGTGCGGCGCCGACGTGGACGCACACGTGGCGGAGTTGCAGCAGTTCGCCGACGCCGGATTCGACCGCGTCTACGTCAACCAGATCGGCCCCGACATGCGCGGCTTCTTCGACTTCTACCGCACCAAGGTGCTGCCGCAGCTCCAGCAGAGCGCCTGACGCGGGCTGCGGAGCCCGGCAGGGCCGTACAGGACCGCGCCCCGCACGGAAGACTCCGTGCGGGGCGCGGTCCGTCCTGTGGCCGCGGCCGGTCAGCCGTGGCGGCCGGTCAACCGTGCTCGCGCCCGGCCTCGGGGGCGATGCCGTCCTGGCGGGGAGCGGCCGGCCCGGTACCGCCCGGGGCGGGTGTGCCCGCGCCCGGGGCACCGGTCGCACCGCCGGGAGCGACGGGGGGCATCGGCGGGTACGGCGTACCGGGTCCGGTCCGCGGCGCGCCGGGCGCGTCACCGCCGGCGACGTGTCCGTGACCGCTGCCGTGGGGGGAGCCGGGCGCGGAGGTGTGCGGCCGGGCGGCGCCCCGCAGCAGGTAGGCCGCGACACCCAGGAGGGCGGCCGTGATCAGCGCGGCGGCCCAGCCCGGGAGTGCGACGGCGAGTGCCAGCCCGACGGCGAGCGACACGGCGGCGCCCGCGTACAGGGCGGCGGTGCCGGACGCGGCGTACAGCGCGGCCTTGCGGCGCTGCCTGCGGGTCTGTTCGCGCAGTTCGTCGCGCACGGTCTCGCGTGCCACCTGCGCCAGTTCGTCGACCAGTTGCCTGTCCAGGTGTTCCAAGTGATCCATGCGGTCCATGCGTTGCGGGTACCCGTCGGCCGCACTTCCATGGCCGGACCGGGCACAGCAGCCCACCGCGCCCAACTAGGCTCCCGCGTATGGACATTCTGGGAGCCACACTGCGCGTCTACGTCGAGGATCTGGAGAAGGCGGTCCCCTTCTACGAGGGCCTGGCCGGCGGCAGCGCCCTCCGGTTCGAGCGCGGCGGCGTCGAAGTCGCCGCCGTCGGCTGCTTCCTGCTGATGAGCGGGCCCGAGTCCCAACTGGAGGTGCTGCGCAAGGTGACCGCGACCATCGCCGTGGGGGACGTGGAGGAGACCCGTGACGTCCTCGCCTCGCTGGGCGCGGACATCGTCGCCGGGCCGGTCGCCACGCCCGCCGGCCGCAATCTGATCGCCCGGCACCCGGACGGGGCGATCTACGAGTACGTGGACCGGCGGGCGGCGTAGGCCCGGGCGGAGCCGGCTCGCTCCCGTCCCGGGCCGGGCGGGCTCACCCCGCGTCCGGGCGCATCCGGAAGTCGTGACGGGCCGGGAGCGGTGCGTCGTCCAGCCGCGCCCACAGCAGGCCGATGCTCTCGGCGCCCTCCCTCAGGTCGGCGACCTCGAAGCCCTCGTCGAACACGGCCCGCGCCTCCTCGGTCCGGCCCTCGGCCGCGAGCAGCTCCGCCTCGGTCAGCCGGAACCTGCCGCGGGCCCGGGTCGCGGGGTCCAGGCGCTCCCACACGGCCCGGGCGTCCGCGGTGCGTCCGACCGCGAGCAGCGCCCCGATCGCCTCCCGGCCGAGCGCCGCGGCGACGGCCGGCCAGGGTGGTCCTTCGCCGCCCGCACCGTCTGCGGCGTCCGGTCCGCCGCCCGGCCCGTCCGGCCGGTGCGCGCACAGGTCGTCGAAGGCCTCGGCGTACTGGTCGGCGGCGCGTTCGTGGTGGCCGCCCTCCTGGTCGGCGACGGCGAGGCAGCGCAGCAGCGGCCAGCGTTCGGCGGCGGTCTTGAGGCCACGTTCCCAGCTGCGCACGGCCTGGGCGCGGTCGTCGCCGTGCCACTGGGCGACACCGAGGTGGTACTCGGCGAGGGGTGTGGCGGCCGTGGTCTCCAGCATGTCCCGCCAGGGCCGCGCGACCAGCGTCGCGCCGGGCGGCTCGTGACGGGCCGGTTCGGGCAGGGACCCGGTGCGCAGCAGGTGCAGCCAGGGCCGCTGCGGTGCACCGAGGGTGTCCTCGTCGAAGGGGGTGCCGGGCAGCTTCCAGCCGGCCCGCAGCACTTCGAGCGCGCCCCAGCCCGAGCCGGTGGCCAGCCGCTCGCCGGGCTCGGCGTCGGCGTGCGGCAGCCAGGCGTCGTACGCGGCGTCGACGTCGGCTCGCGGCAGGGCGGCCTCCAGGCGCTCCTCGGCCCCGCGCAGCACGCTGTGCCAGTCGCCCTCGGGCGAGGCGTCGAGCGGCCCGTACGCCTCCAGCCAGGAGATCTCGCTCTCCGCCTCCAGTTTGACGTGTTCGAGCTGGGTGCGGACCAGCCCCGCCTGGATCTCGCAGTAACCGCCGGTGCCGGGCTCGGTGAGCCACTCCTGCCAGCGGCGTCCGCCCGGTCCGGAGCCCCACACGAACAGCTTGCGGCCGCGCAGCGCGTCGGTCGAGGTCTGCACCAGTCCGTGGCCGTGCTCGTCGAGCGCGGCGATCCAGCGGCGCCGGCCGTCGGGCACCTCGTAGAAGTAGTCGGCGGCGTACGTGCTGTTCGGCGGGTAGGTCCGGTCGACGCCGTCGTACTCCGGGACGGGCACCCGGCGCAGCCGTCGCTCGTAGCCGAAGTGCCAGGCCTCGTCGGCGGGGGCGAGGACGCGGCGGTCCTCGGGGACGGCGATGTTGGACCACCAGTAGGTGGGGGCGGGGCGCTCGTGCGGGTTGCGGACGCGGGCGCCGGCGTAGAGGAAGTCCGAGCCGTCCGGCAGCCACAGGTCGACCTGGAAGGGCAGGTCGCGCAGCCGCTCCCACTCCCACAGCCGCAGCATCTCGCCGCCGTCGGGGGCCCGGACGCGGGCGGCGTGCACGGGTGAGCAGGACAGGGTGGTGTGGCCGGTGGCGCCGATGTTCCATTCGATGCCGCCGGAGAACCAGGCGCCGTTGAGGGCGAAGTTGGCGGGCTGGAGCACGGGGTTGACGTAGAGGAGTTCGCGGCCGGTGGGCTTGTGGTGGAGGGAGGCGACGCGTCCGCCGAGGGCCGGCAGGACGGTGGCCCGCAACCGGTCGTTCTCGATGACGAGGGCGTCCAGCTCGCGCGGTGCGCGATCACGGTCGTAGCCGTCCCGGACCTGGACGGGCAGCAGACTGCGCAGTGGCTCGTAGTCGACCTGGCGGGCCATGTCGCGCGGCAGGTCCGCCCGGTCCCGGTCGTCGATGCGGTGGGCCTCGTCCAGGGGGCGCAGCGGCGGCAGGGGGTTGTCCGGTCCCAGCGGCGCCGCGGGCAGGGTCAGTACCTCGCGTCGGATCGTCGTCACGGTTGTCCATGGAAGCCGCTCCCCGCCGTCGTGAACAGGGGCTCCGCCGGCCGGAGCGGCGCGACGTGACTCACGTTTAATCCGGTGGGAAGCGGTGCGGGCGGGGGCTTAGGGTCGGGCGGGTCCGCGCGTACGGAGGCGAAGGAGAGCGGCACGTGAGCGAGCAGCACACCTACCGGGTGATCGTCCGGGGCACCTGGGAGGGGTTGACGGAGGAGGACCGGGCCCGGTTGCTCGCCGAGGCGGGCGAGCACGGAATGGCGAGCATGCGCTTCACCGAGGAGGGTTCGCTGTCGTACGAGCCCGCACCGCTGAAGCACTTCTCGATGCGTTACGTCGTGGTCTCGGACGCGGCCGACGGCGAGGAGATGGCGGGCGCGATCGCGGAGGACCGGGCGGAGAACACGCTGCGCGGACTCGGATACGGCTTCCGCGATCTGCGGTCGACGGTGACGGACCTGGACACGATGAAGGTCAACCGGAAGTCACGGTCTCGGCGGTGATCGCCCACCGCTGGTGGTCGCGCCAGGCGCCGTCGATGTAGAGCATCCTCGGCGAGAAGCCCTCCAGGTGGAAGCCGCAGGCGCGGGCCAGCGCGATCGAGGCGGCGTTGCCGGGCTGGACGTTGATCTCCAGGCGGTGCAGGCGCATGGGCCCGAACGCGTACCGCACGACCAGGTCGAGTCCCTCGCGCATCAGCCCGCGGCCGGCGGCGTGCGCGAAGGCACCGTAGCCGAGCGCGCCGCTGCGAAAGCCGCCCTCGACGATGTTGTTGATGTTCACGAACCCGGCGATCGCGCCGCCGCCGGGCGTGTCCCGCGACGCTCCGTCCGGCTCCTTCTCGCACACCAGGAACCCGGCCTTGGTGCGGTCCTCGATCAGCCGCCCCGCGTAGGCCTCGTACGCCTGGACGCTGTCCGGCGGGAAGAGCCAGGGATGGTGCAGGTCCTTGCTCTCACGGGCCCGGGCGGTGAACTCGGCACCGTCCGCGTAGGCGAAGTGCCGGATGCCCACACGCGGGCCCTCGGCGAGGTGACGGGACGGGGTGTGCGGCATGGGGCCAGCCTACGACGTGGGGCGGGCCCGCGCGCGGCACGGCCGGAGGGGTACCGGGTCAGCGCAGCGCCGGCCGGTCCAGCGCCAAGGTGCCCGCGTCCGCGTCGAGTTCCGCCGGCACGCCCAGCGGCAGGGTCAGCGCCCCCTCGCAGTGCCCGAACCCGAAGTCCTCGACGACCGGCACGCCGAGGCCGCCGAGCCGGTCGGCCAGCAGCGGTCTCAGCTCTTCGTAGGGGTCGCACTCCTCCCAGGAGCCGAGCAGCACGCCGGCGACCCCGTCGAGCGTGCCGGCCCGCAGCAACTGCGTCAGGTAGCGGTCGACGCGGTACGTCTCCTCCGCCACGTCCTCCAGGCACAGCAGACCGCCGCGTGCGCCGGGGCGGGCGTACGGGGTGCCCAGTTCGGCGGCGAGCAGGGAGAGGCAGCCGCCCAGGGTGACGCCTCGGGCCCGGCCCGGTACCAGCGGGGTGCCGCCGGAGGTGATCACGCGGACCGTCTCCGGCGCGAACAGGGTGGCCCTCAGGTGTTCCTGCGCCCGCGCGTTCTTGACGAAGTCGAGTCCGGCCGCCATCGGCCCGTGCAGGGTGACCAGTCCGAGGCGGACGGCGAACGCCTCGTGCAGCGCGGTGATGTCGCTGAAGCCGACGAACACCTTCGGTCCGGCCGCGCGCATCGCCTCCCAGTCGAGCAGGTCGGCCATGCGCTGGGCGCCGTACCCACCGCGGGCGCACAGCACCGCGTCCACCGAGGGGTCGCACCAGGCGGCTTGCAGGTCCCGGGCGCGGTCGGCGTCCGTGCCCGCGAGGTAGCGGAAGGTGCCGTGCCGGTCCAGCACGTGCGGGGCCACGACCGGGTCGAGGTCCCAGCCGCGCAGCACGTCCAGGCCCGCCTGGAGCCGCTCCTCGGGCACGGGGCCGCTGGGCGCGACGACGGCCACCCGGGCGCCCGCGGCGAGCCGGTGCGGCCGCACCAGCTCCGCCACCCGGCTCATCGGTTCAGCTCCAGGGCCGGGACGCCGGGCGGGGTCAGTCCGAAGACCTGGGCGTAGAGGGACAGTTCGGCTTCGAGGGCGCGCACCATGGTCTCCGCCCGGCGGAACCCGTGTCCCTCGCCCTCGAAGGTGAGGTAGGCGTGCGGCACCCCGCGGCCCGCCATGCGGGCGAGGAACCGCTCGCACTGCACGGGCGGGCAGATCACGTCGTCGAGTCCCTGGAGGAGCAGGAACGGGGCGGTGACGCTCTCGGCGTGCTCGGCGGGCGACCGCTCGACGTAGCGGTCGGGGACCTCGGCGTAGGGGCCGATCAGGCTCTCCAGGTACTGCGACTCGAAGTCGTGGGTCTCTCCCGTGCCCCAGCCGGTCAGGTCCAGGATCGGGTAGATGATCGTGCCGCAGGCGTAGACGTCGGTGGTGGCCAGCGAGGCGGCGGACGTCCAGCCGCCCGCGCTGCCGCCGCGCACGGCCAGCCGCGCCCGGTCCGCGGTGCCCTCGTCCGCGAGGGCGAGGGCGACGGCCGCGCAGTCCTCGACGTCGACTACGCCCCACTGCTCGCGCAGCCGGTTGCGGTACTCCCGGCCGTGCCCGCTGGAACCCCCGTAGTTGACCTCGGCGACGCCGATGCCGCGGGAGGTGAAGTAGGCGATCTCCAGGTCCAGGACGAGCGGTGAGCGGCTGGTGGGGCCGCCGTGGGCCCAGATGACGTACGGCGGCAATTCGCCGTCGGGCGCCCGGCAGCCGGGGTGGTGCGGCGGGTAGAGGTGGGCGTGGATGTCGCGTCCGCCCGGGCCCGTGAAGGTGCGGACGTGCGGCGTCGGGTAGTAGGCCGGGTCGGTGGCGTCCTCGTGGGGGGCACCGATCACCCGGGCGCGGCCGGTACGGGCGTCCAGCTCGACGACCTCGAAGCCGCTGTGCGCACTGGCACCCACGCCGACGACCCGTTCGCCGTGCGCGGCGAGGGCCGGCACGAACTCGGTCCACGGTCCGGCCGCGTCGACGACCTCACCGGTCTCCGGGTCGAGTATGCCGAGGACGGCGGCGCCCCGGCCGTGCAGGACGGCGATCAGGCCGCTGTCCAGCGGTGCGAACCAGCCCTGACCGAGCTTCCACAGCGGCCCCGCGAACTCCTCCTCGCGAGTGCACAGCGGCTGCCCGTCGCTGTAGAGGTTCCACCAGCCGGTGCGGTCGGAGGCGTGCAGCAGGCTGCCGTCCGGGGCCCAGTCGGCCTGGGCGATCGACTCCTCGGGTCCGCCGGCGACGGTCCGGGCGTCCTGGAAGGTGCCCTCGGGGCCGACCTCGGCGACGATCAGCTCGGTGCCGTCCCAGGGCATGCGGGGGTGGTCCCAGGCGAGCCAGGCCGCGCGGCGTCCGTCGGGCGAGATGCGGGGGCCGGTGACGAAGCGGTGCCGCTCGGGGGTGAGTTCGCGGATCGCGGCCCGGTCTTCGGCCGCCGAGCCGTCCAGCGGCACGGCGACCGGGACGCGGCGCAGGTCGGTGGGACCCTCGCCGGTGAACTCCTCCAGGACGCACCACACCTCACCGCGCTCGGGACGCGGGTCCGGCTCGATCCAGCGCAGTCCGCCGCCCACCCCGGACAGGGGCGTCAGCGGGCGCGGTTCACCGCCCGGCGCGAAGGCGTACAGCCGCTGGTCGGCGAAGTGCACGAAGACCACGAGCGGCCCGGTGCCGGTGGTGACCGCGGCCCAGGGCCGGCCGCCGTACTCCATGACGCGGCTGCGCACGTTCCACGGCGCGGGCAGCACCGGCTCCTCGGTGCCGTCGGCGTGCCGCCGCACCAGGGTGCGCCGGCCGCCCTCGGTGGGCCGGGGCGCGGTCCACCACACCTCGTCGCCGACGAAGCCGACGTCGTCGGGTCGTCCGTCGTGCGCGGCGGCGAGCGCCGCGTCGACGGGCGAGGGCCACGATCCGTACGACAGAGTCCGCACTGACTCCCCCACTTCTCCTCAGCTCCTTGCTTGTCCGGGCATCGCCCGGCTCCGGGCTCCGGGTCCCGCGTGCCGGTCCTGCGGGTCTCTACGCCGTGCGCAGGAAACGGTCCAGGACACGGACTCCGAAGTGCAGCGCCTCGACCGGGACCCGCTCGTCCACGCCGTGGAAGAGGGCCTGGTAGTCGAAGCCCTCGGGCAGCTTCAGCGGTGCGAAGCCGTAGCCGGTGATGCCGAGCCGCGAGAACTGCTTGGCGTCCGTGCCGCCGGACATGCAGTACGGCACGACGTGCCCCTCGGGGGCGAACTCCTCGACCGCCGCGCGCATCCGGGCGTACGTCGGCGAGTCCACCGGCGCCTGGAGCGCCACCTCCCGGTGGACGAATTCCCAGTCCACGTCGGGCCCCGTGAGCCGGTCCAGGGTGGTGCGGAACTCGTCCTCGCCGCCGTACAGGAACCGCCCGTCGACGTGGGCGACGGCCTCGCCCGGGATGACGTTGACCTTGTACCCGGCGTCCAGCATGGTCGGGTTGCTGCTGTTGCGGACGGTGGCCTCGACCAGCTTGGCGGCCGGGCCGAGCTTGTCCAGCAGTCCGTCGACGTCGCTCAGATCGGCCTCGATGCCGTACACGGCGGCGATCTCGGTCAGGGCCGCGCGCACGGTCGGGGTGGGGCGCAGCGGCCACTCGTGGTCGCCGATGCGGGTGACCGCGGCGGCCAGCCGGGTGACCGCATTCTCCCGGTTCACCTTCGAGCCGTGGCCGGCGCGTCCGCGCGCGGTGAGCTTGAGCCAGCCCGTACCGCGCTCCCCCGCGGCGATCGGGTAGAACTGCCGCCCGGCCCCGTCGTGGAAGGTGAACGCGCCCGACTCGCTGACGCCCTCGGTGCAGCCCTCGAACAGCTCGGCGTGCCGGTCGGCCAGGAAGCCGGAGCCGTCCTCGGCGCTGGCCTCCTCGTCGGCGGTGAACGCGACCACCACGTCGCGCCGGGGCCGCACCCCCCGCCGGGCCCAGTCGCGCACGACCGCGAGGATCATCGCGTCCATGTTCTTCATGTCGACCGCGCCGCGCCCCCACACGACGCCGTCGCGGATCTCCCCGGAGAAGGGGTGCACGCTCCAGTCCGCAGCCTCCGCGGGCACCACGTCCAGGTGACCGTGGACCAGCAGCGCGTCGGCCGACGGGTCGGTGCCCTCGATGCGGGCCACGACGTTGGTGCGGCCCTCGGTCCGCTCCAGCAGCGTGGGCTCGATCCCGGCCTCGGCGAGCCGCGCGGCGGCGTACTCGGCGGCCGGCCGCTCCCGGCAGTCGCCGCCGCCCCGGTTGGTGGTGTCGATGCGGATCAGCTCGGAGGTGAACCGGACGACCTCGTCCAGCGCCCGCGCGTCCGTCTCCGTGTGCTCAGCCATACTGCTCCTCCACCGCTGCCGAGGCGATCGTCGTGACCGCCTTGAAGGTACGGATCGCCTCGTACATCGTGTCGTGGGTGTAGGCCACTTTCCGCTCCCCGACCTGCGCCACGCCGGGCACGACGGTCGAGGCGGCCGCCAGGTGCTCGGCGTCGAACTCCAGGGCGAGGGTGAACGGCCCGCCGGTCACCGGCTCGTGCCGCACGGCGAGCGCGGCCGCTTCCTCGGCCGCGGCTCTGATGTCGGCGGCGGTCCTGGCCGGTGTACGGCACACGGCCGCGTACCGCGACACGTGGTCCTTGACCGCGACCTTGCGCGCCTCGGGCGCGTACCCGAGCGCGTCCTCGCAGGCCACGTCGTCCCCGGTGACCAGGACGACCGGCACTCCGTACTCGGCGACCACGTGCGCGTTGAGCAGACCCTCGCTGGCCCGCACGCCGTTCAGCCACACTCCGGTGAGCTGGTTGGCGAGGTAGGTGTGCGCGAGGACGCCCTCCATGCCGGCGCCCGCGTGGTACCCGACGAAGGCGATGCCGTCCACGTCCCCGTGCTGGACGCCCTCCACCATGGACAGCGCCTTGTGCCGCCCGGTGAGCATCTCCGTCCGCTCGTCGAGCCGCTCCAGGAGCAGGTTGCGCATGCTCCAGTGCGCCTCGTTGACCAGCACGTGGTCGGCGCCGCCGGCGAAGAACCCCCGCACGGCCGCGTCGACGTCCGAGGTGAACATCGACCGGCACCGCTCCCACTGCGGGGTCCCCGGCAGCACGTCGGCGGGCCAGGTGACACCGGTGGCGCCTTCCATGTCGGCGCTGATGAGGATCTTCATGGCTCGAACCGTACGCGCTGCCCGGCCGCCCGGACCAGAGCTGTGGACAACCACCGGTGGTCCAGACCACCGAAGTGACCTCGTACGGCCTACGACCAGCCCGTTCTCCGCGGGCGACCGGTCATACGAATCCACGTGGTCCTGGTGCGGCACCGTGCCCCCGAGCACGCCGCGACGCCAGGCGGGGCGCGACGCCGGGCGGGCCGAAACGCCGACGCCGAGCGCGCCGCCGCGTCCGGTCCTACGCGGGCCGGCGGCCCGCCACCACCCACGTCGAGGGCAGTTCGACGCGGGTCCCGTCCGCCGTGTACTCCGTGGTGACCAGCGGGAGTTCACCGCGTGCCAGGACGGTCAGCCCGGCCGCTTCGAGGTACTGCGGCACCGCCTCGTCGGGGACGGCGCCGGGGGTCAGCCCGTGGCGGAGGACGGGGGCCAGCTTGGCGGGCGGGCCCGCGGGGCCCTGGGCCAGGCCCCGCAGGACGCTCTTGGCCGCCTGGGAGGGCTCCACCAGGAAGGCACGGCCGCGGTCGCCGAGGAGCACGGCCAGGGTGTCGGCCAGGGGGCGGCGGTCCTCGGGCTCGCACTGGTGCATGACGCCCCGGACGTACACGTTGGCGTCGCCCAGTTCCGCGTGGAGCGTCTCCGCCTCGGCCTTGTCGGCGGCGTCCAGCTGCCGGTACGCGGCCAGCCCCGCGGGGTCGGCGCGGCGGGCGTGTGCGAGGGCCGCGGTGGAGAGGTCGGCGCCGACGACGTGCGGGAAGCGTTCGGCGAAGTAGCGGGTCTGGGTGCCGTTGCCGCAGCCCAGGTCGATCAGCGGCAGCCCGGGGTCGGCCAGGTGCGGTTCGAAGTGGGCCAGGTGGCGGCCGGCGGTCAGGGTCGGCTCGGCGTCCCAGAACACCGCCCCCCGGTCCTCGGGGGCCTCTTCCCAGAAGCTCTCCCAGGCGTCCCGGTACCGGCTCGTCACGCTCATGCCCGTCTCCCCCCGGTGCGACGACGTACGGCCGCCGTCGATCCGGCGGATTCGTACGGTGTATCGCGCCGGGCGCACGGCCACAAGCGCCCGGCGCATTCCTTCACCGCCCGTTCGCGCCGGGCGGATTCACGCCATGGGCGAGCCGGCGGCGCCTGACGGATGTCTCACTCAGCCGGCGGCGGCGCCCCGGCCGCGGCGGTGGCGCGCGGGCAGCGTCAGCTCGAACCACACGGTCTTGCCCGACTCCGTGCGGCCGGCGCCCCATTCGCGGGCCAGCGTGCTGACGACACGCAGGCCGCGCCCGGCATCGTCCTCGGGGCCCGCGCTCTTCAGCGCCGGCAGGTCGTGGTCGTCGTCGTCCACCTCGCACAGCAGCGTGTCGGCGCGCACCAGGCGCAGTTCGACGGGCCTGGCGTGCGAGTGGCGCAGGGCGTTGGTGACGAGCTCACCGGCCAGCAGCTCCGCCGTGTCGGCCAGTCGCGGCAGCCCCCAGTCGTGGAGCTGCTCGCGGACCGCCGCGCGGGCACGGCCGGCCTCGGCGGGGTCGCGGGCGAGACGCCATTCGGCCACAGAGTCGGGTTCGATGCCGGTCAGCCGGGCCATGAGCAGGGCGACGTCGTCCTTGCGGCCGCCGCGCGCGCCCAGGGCGCGGATGATGCCGTCGCAGGCGTCGTCCATGGACGCGGCCGGATGGGCGGCGGACTCGCAGAGGGTGGCGAGGCCGACGCCGATGTCCTCGCCGCGCATCTCCACCAGGCCGTCGGTGCACATCACCAGCCGGTCGCCGGGCGCCACCGGCACGCGCACCGACTCGAAGGGGACTCCCCCGACGCCGATCGGCGCGCCCGTCGGCAGGTCGATCAGCTCGCTGGCGCCGTCCTCGGCACGGACCAGCACCGGCGGGATGTGACCGGCGTTGGCCAGGTGCAGTTCCCCGGCGACGGGGTCGTACACGGCGTACAGGCAGGTCGCCAGGTGGGTGTCGCCGAGTCGCTGGGCGAGGTCGTCGAGGTGGCGCAGGAGCCGGGCGGGCGGCAGGTCGAGGCCGGCCAGGGTCTGGACGGCGGTGCGCAACTGCCCCATCATCGCGGCCGAGTTCAGGCCGTGACCCATGACGTCGCCGACGACGAGGGCGGTGCGGGCGCCGGGCAGCTTGACCGAGTCGAACCAGTCGCCGCCGACCCGGCCGAGCAGGGTGCCCGGCAGATAACGGGTGGCGATGTCGCAGCCGGTCATGCGCGCCGGGATCCGCGGCAGCATGCTGTCCTGGAGCGTCTCGGCGACGTTCTCCTGGTGGGTGTACATGCGGGCGTTGTCGAGGACGAGGCCCGCGCGGGCGGCGAGCTCGGCGCCGGTGACGCGGTCCATGTCGTTGAAGACGGGGCGCTCCGGGTGCCGGAGCAGGATCATGAAGCCGAGAACGACGTTGCGGGCCTTCAGCGGCACCAGCAGCATCGAACGGCCGGTGATCAGCGGCCTGATGTCCCGCTTCTCGAACTGCGAGGCGACGGCGTGGCCCATCTCCTCGGTGACGCGGGGCACCAGGACCGGCTCGCCGCTCGTCATGCACTGGAAGAACGGGGTGTGCGCCGGGAAGGGCATGGCCTCGCCGACCGGTACGACGTCGTCCCAGCGGCCGGGTTCGTCGGTGTGCTCCAGGGCGACCCGGTGCCACATCGTCGTCGTGTCGGGCACTCCGTCGGGGAAGCCCTCACCGGCGACGACCTGTTCGCGCAGGTAGGTGCCGGCGACGTCGGTGAAGCGCGGGACCACGGCCCGGCTGACCTCCACGATCGTCCGCGAGAGGTCGAGCGAGGTGCCGATCGCGCCACTGACCTCGTTGAGGAACTCCAGGCGTTCGCGGACCGCCGCGTACTCCAGGTCCTCGGCCTCGCCCCGCAGTTCCTCCGGCACCGGCTCTCCCGCCGCCAGTGCCCGCGCGGCCCGCTCGCGGCGCGCCCGGCGCCCGGCCCGCCGGGGCACCCCCCAGTCGGGCGTGACGGGCACCCGGTCGTGTCGGCTGAACTCCAGCACGGGGTAGCCCAGTTCCAGCACCTGCGCGACGATACGGGCGCTCTCCCCGACGCTCATGCTGGGCAGGATCTCGGGGAGGCGGCGGGCGAGTTCGTCGGCGCCGGGGAAGTCGGTGTGCAGGGCGAACCCGGGCGCGATCCGCTCCGTGACGGCCTCCTCCGCGCCGCCGTCGGCGAAGTCCCGGCGCAGTGTGTCCGCGTCGGCGGCCAGCACGAGCAGCCGCTCCTGCCCCGGGCCCACCAAGGGGTACGCCCACCAGAGCACGTCGACGCGGGCGCCGCCCGGCACGGTCAGCCGGGCGCGGCCGGCCGCCGGGTAGGACGACCGCCCGCCGAGGGAGGACTCCAGACCGGGCCCCAGCTCGCCGTGGTCGGCGTATGGGGGGTGAGCGGATGCGGGGTCCTCACCGCCGTCCCCGGGGAGCACGCCCGAGACGGGCAGCAGGTCGGGGGCGGGGCGGCCGATCGCCGCTTCCTTGGGGAGGCCGAACAGCCGCCGTGCGCCTCGGCTCCAGTGCGAGACCAGCCCTTCGCGGTCCACCACGACGACGGCCAGCGGAACGCGGCCGGTCACGGGGTCGGCCGGTACGGCGCCGGGTCCGGCCGGATGGCCGCCGGATGTGCCCCGTTCGGTGCCATGGTCCATGGCGTCAGGCCCTCTCTGCCCACGGCTCCGCAAGATCTGTGCCGCCGTCCCCACCGTACGGTGGTGTCCGGTGACCATGTGCGGCAACGGGGGAATTGGTGGCGCGCGAACACACCGGCGCACGCCCGCGCGCCGGTGGCCGGTCTCAGTCCTCGTGCCCGAGCTGCAGGTCGCGCTCGGTGCGGCCGCCGCCGGCCACCTGGAGCACGGTCGCGACCGGCGGGTATCCGGCCGCGATGACGGTGTACTCGCCGGACGAGAGGTCCACGAACCGGAACGTGCCGTCGGGTCCGGTGGTCAGGGTGTCCACCACGTTGCCCGCCGCGTCGAGCAGCGTGACGCGCGCGTCCTCGACGATCCGTCCGCCGCTGGCCCGCACGGTGCCGCGCAGCACGGCGCCGCCGGCCAGCTCGACGTCCTGGCGGGTCTCACGGGCGGCCTGGACGCTGACCGGCAGCGCCGCCGGACGGAAGGCGGGGGCACTGGCGGCGAGGGTGTACTCGCCGGCCACCAGCTCCGTGATGACGTAACCGCCCTCACGGCCGCTGCGGGTGCTGGCGACGACCTCGCCGTGGACGTTGGTGAGGGTGACGGCCGCGTCGCGCACGGGGCTGCCGTCGGCGGTCAGGACACTGCCGGCCAGGCGTCCGGCGCCGCCGAGGACCACGTCCAGTTCCACCGGGCGCTCGCCGACGGTCACGGAGACCGCCTGCGGCTGGTGGCCGCCGGCCGCGGCGATCAGGACGTAGGCCCCGGAGCCGGGCGTGGCGAGCGCGTACCGTCCGTCGTCGCCGCTGGCGCCCCGGCCGATCTGCTGTCCGCCGACGTCGATGAGGGTGAGCGCCGCGCGGGGTACGACGGTGCCGTCGGGGTGCTGCACCGTGCCGCAGACGGGGATGCCGCCGGCGTAGGAGGACCGGGCGGGCGGGACCTGGCCGGCCGGCTGCGCCTGCGGTGCGTAAGCGGCCTGCTGCGCGGTCTCCGGCTCGGTGACGGGGGCGTTGTGGGACACCAGGGGTTTCTCCTTGAGGAAGAGGGCGATGAGGAGCCCGAGGACGAGCACCGGCACCAGGTAGAGGAAGATCCGCGGCATGGCGTCCGCGTACGCCTCGATGTAGGCGTCGCGCAGCGCGGGCGGCAGGGAGTGGACGAGCTGCGGGGTGATGGCCTCGGCGTCGGGGAGACCGGCTCCGGCCCCGGCGGGGACCCGGTCGGCGAGAGCATCGGTGAGCCGGCCCGCGAAGAGGGTGCCGAAGACGGCCGCGCCGACGCTGCCGCCGATCTGCCGGAAGTAGTTGTTGGCGCTGGTGGCGGTGCCGAGGTCGGTGGGGCGCACGGAGTTCTGGACGGCGAGGATCAGGACCGGCATCACCATGCCGATGCCGGCGCCGAGGACGGCCATCCAGATGCTGTACTGAAGCCGGGGGGTGTCGGTGCCGAGGCGGGAGAGCAGCCACATGCCGACGACTGACAGCGCGCTGCCGAGGACCGGGTGGATCCGGTAGTGACCGGTGCGGCTGATGAGCTGTCCGGAGACGATCGAGGCGACGACGATGCCGCCCATCATCGGCAGCATCAGCAGGCCGGACTCGGTGGCGCTGGCGCCGTCGACCATCTGGAGGAAGGTCGGCAGGTAGCTGGCGGCGCCGAACAGGGCGACGCCGACGACGAGTCCGACCAGGGCGGTGACGTTGAAGACGGAGTCCCGGAACAGACGCAGCGGGATCAGCGGTTCGGGGGCGAGGCGCTCGGCGACCAGGAAGAGCAGAGTGGTCCCGACGGCTCCGGCGGCGAGGCCGAGAATCGTCCTCGACCCCCACGCGTACTCGGTGCCGCCCCAGCTGGTGAGCAGCACCAGACAGGTGGAGGCGGCGGCGAGCAGCAGGGCGCCGAGGACGTCGAGGCGCGGCTTGACCCGCGGCCTGGGCAGCTTGAGGACGACGGCGACGACGGCCATGGTGACCAGGCCGAAGGGCACGTTGATGTAGAAGCACCAGCGCCAGGAGAGGTGGTCGGTGAAGTAGCCGCCCAGCAACGGGCCCGCGACGGAGGCGAGTCCGAAGGCGGCGCCGATCAGGCCCATGAAGCGGCCGCGTTCGCGGGGCGGCACGATGTCCGCGATGATCGCCTGCACGCCGATCATGAGGCCGCCCGCGCCGACGCCCTGCACCGCGCGGAAGGCGATCAGCTGGTCCATGCTCTGCGCGCGTCCGGCGAGTGCGGAGCCGACGACGAAGACCAGGATGGCGAACTGGAAGACGCCCTTGCGTCCGAAGAGGTCGCCGAGCTTGCCGTAGATCGGCAGGCCGATGGTCGAGGTGAGCAGGTACGCGGTGATCGCCCAGGACATCCGGTCCAGACCGTGCAGCTCGCCGACGATCTTCGGCAGCGCGGTGGCGACGATCATCTGCTCCAGGGCGGCGAGCAGCAGCGCCAGCATCAGGCCGACGAAGACCAGCCGCACCCGGCGCGGGCTCAGCCCGGCGTCCGGCTCCCCGGCCGGTCCCCGCTCCGGTCCGGCAGCGGGCGGTCCGGGTGACGGCCGGGCCGCGGCGACCGGTCCGTCCTGCACCGGATCCTGCACCAGAGTGATCCCGCCCACGTACCGCTCCCCTCGTCACACCTGCTCACATTTGCCACCTGAGGCGACAACTGCGAACAAGTGCGACGAGTTACGGAAGTACGGCGGGTTCGGGCGCAGATCACTCGAACCGGTGAGGCGGCCAACGGCCGCCCCGCGTCTGCCCTTTGGCTACTTCTCGACCTCGGCGGCGAGCCTGGCGAGCAGGGCGTCGTAGATCCGGCCGAGCCCCTTGGGCGCGAAGGTCTTCTCGAAGAAGCCACCGACGCCGCCGGCTCCCTGCCAGGTGGTGAGCACGACGACCCGGGACCTGCCCTCCCCGGCGGGGGTGACGCGCCAGGTGGTGACCATGGAGGAGTTGCGGTCCTTCTCGACCAGCTCGCCGTCGGTCGGCTCGGTGACCTCCAGCAGGCAGTCGCGGATGCGCTTGCTGGTGGCCTGGAGCTTCCAGTGCACCAGGGTGCCCTCGCCGTCGCCGCCCTCACGGACCTCGTACTCGCTGAAGTGCTCGGGCAGCAGCTTCTCGCGGGTGCCGCTGTAGTCGGCGAGGGTGTCGAACACCGTCTCCGCGTCCGCTGCGACGATCCGCTCCGTCGTCGCCTCGACCTGCGCCATCGGGTTCCTCCAGGGCCTGGTTCTCGGGTTCGGGGCAAGCCAACCACCCCACCGCCCGGCCGCCCAAATCGGGGGGCGTGAAGCAGCCCCGCACGACTCACCCGCACGATCAAGGGAACAAGTGTTCTATTGTGTCGGGCAGTGCTACCGAGGAGGCCGCAATGCGCTGGGAGAACCTCACGGACTCCGACCACGCCCGGGCGGCGGACACCGCGCTGTTCGGTGCCGACGCCGTCACCACCCGCACCTTCGACACGCCCGAGTTCCGCGGCATCACCTTCCACGAGGTGCGGGCCCGCTCGATCCTGAACCGGGTGCCGGGGGCCTCGCGCATGCCGTTCGAATGGACGGTCAACCCCTACCGGGGCTGCACGCACGCGTGCGTGTACTGCTTCGCCCGCAAGACGCACAGCTACCTGGACCTCGACACGGGCCTCGGTTTCGACTCGCAGATCGTCGTCAAGGTGAACGCGCCCGAGCTGCTGCGCCGTCAACTGGCCTCGCGCCGCTGGCAGGGCGAGCACGTCGCGATGGGCACCAACGTCGACTGCTACCAGCGCGCGGAGGGCCGCTACCGGCTGATGCCGGGCATCATCGAGGCGCTCACCGAGCGCGCGAACCCCTTCTCGATCCTGACCAAGGGCACGCTGATCCTGCGCGACCTGGACCTGCTGACGCGGGCCGCCAGGGTGACGGACGTCGGCATCTCGGTCTCGGTGGGCTTCACCGACCCGGACCTGTGGCGCACCGTGGAGCCCGGCACTCCGGCGCCGGAACGACGGCTGGAGGTCGTACGGTCCCTCACCGGGCGCGGCATCGGCTGCGGAGTGCTGATGGCGCCGGTCATCCCCTTCCTCGGCGACGAACCGGCCCAGCTCAGGGACACCGTGCGCGCCGTCGCCGCCGCGGGCGCCACCTCGGTCACCCCGCTGGTCCTGCACCTGCGGCCGGGCGCCCGCGAGTGGTTCATGGCCTGGCTCGGGCAGCACCACCCGCACCTGGTGCGCCGGTACGAGCGGCTGTACGCCGACGGCGCCTACGCCCCGAAGTGGTACCAGCGCCGGATCACGCGCCAGGTGCACGACCTGGCCCGCGAGTACGGCATCGGGCCCACGCGCGCGGGGATGCCGCGACGGATCGCGGAGCCGGAACCCGGGCGGCCGGCCGCGCCCGCGCCCGCCGAGCCGGTACAGCTGTCCCTCATCTGAATACTCTCGTCCGAGAGTTGCCGGCGGGGGCACCGGTCGAGGAGACAGGCCCCGCCCCGAGTGAACGGACGACGTCATGACCTACGGCTGCATCGCCTCGATGAGGACCCGCCCCGGCTTCCGCGACGAGGTCGTCGCCCTCCTGCTGAGCGCGGCGGACGGCCTCCGGGAAGCCGGGTGCGCCCTCTACCTCGTGGGCCTGTCCGACGACGACGAGACGACGATCTGGGTGACCGAGGTGTGGCGGAGCCGGGAACACCACGACGCCTCGCTGAACCTGCCCGAGGCGAAGGACGCCATCGGCCGGGCCATGCCGATGCTGACGGGCGAATTCACCAAGCAGGAGATGTCGGTCGCCGGCGGGCTCGGGCTCTGACGGCCGCCCGAACCGGTTGGGCGTCGGACCCGGAGCATTGGAGGGCATCTTCCGGCCCAACCGGGTCAAGTATCGACCGCTCGCGTTCTTCCCCGGGCACTCCCCGGGACCATCCGGCGAGGACCGCGACCCGCGCGGACCGCTGCCGCTCCGGACCGGGAGCCCTGGGAGAACGTCATGAGACAACGCGCAGCCGTCCTGTGCGGCGCCGCCGTCATCGCCGCCGGGAGTGTCACGGCCGTGCCCGCCGAGGCGAACGCACCGGGGCCCGCGCCCGGCGCGCCCGCCGCGGGCCTGCACTGGAAGAAGTGCGCCACGGAGGACTACCCGACGCTCCAGTGCGCGTCCCTCGACGTGCCGCTCGACCACGCGCGCCCGCAGGGCAGGCAGATCACCCTGGCGCTGTCCCGCGTGCCGCACACGGCCAAGGCCTACCAGGGCCCCCTGCTGGTGAATCCCGGCGGCCCGGGCGGCAGCGGGCTGACACTCGCCGGGTTCGTGGCGTCGTCGCTGCCCGCGGACGTGGCCGCCCAGTACGACGTCATCGGCTTCGATCCCCGCGGAGTGGGGAAGAGCGCTCCGGCGCTGGACTGCCTGCCGGGGCACTTCGACCCGGTGCGCCCCGACTCGCTGCCGGACACGCCGGAGGTCGAGCAGGCCAATCTCACGCGCGCGAAGTCCTTCGCCGACGCGTGCGGCGACAAGTACGCGGACGTTCTGCCGTACATCGACACGGTGAGTGCCGCGCGCGACGTGGACGCGATCCGTGCGGCGCTCGGCTCGGAGAAGCTCAACTACTTCGGCTACTCGTACGGCACCTATCTGGGCGCCGTCTACGCCAAGCTCTATCCGCAGCGGGTGCGGAGGCTGGTCCTGGACTCCGTCGTCGGTCCGAAGGACGTCTGGTACGACGCCAACCTCAACCAGGACCTCGCCTTCAACGACCGCCACCGGGCGTTCCTCGCCTGGATCGCCGAGCACGACGCGGCGTACCGGCTGGGCACCGATCCCGAGCGGATCGAGGCGGCCTGGTACGCCATGCGGGCGGCGCTGGCGAAGCAGCCCGCGGGAGGGAAGGTCGGCGCCGCCGAACTCGAGGACACCTACATGCCCGGCGGGTACTACAACGGCTACTGGCCCTACCTGGCCGAGGCGTTCGCCGCGTACGTCAACGACGAGGACACCGGCCCGCTGGTCGAGGCCTACGAGAACTTCGGGGCCCCCGACGCCTCCGGGGGCAACGGGTACAGCGTCTACACCGCCGTGCAGTGCCGCGACGCGGCCTGGCCGCGCGACTGGGACCAGTGGCGCGACGACAACTGGAGCCTGTACGAGAAGGCGCCCTTCATGGTGTGGAACAACGCCTGGTACAACGCGCCGTGCGCGTTCTGGCCCACGGAGTCCCGGCAGCCGGTGGACGTCGCCGACGACGACCTGCCTCCGGTCCTGCTGTTCCAGGCGACCGGCGACGCGGCCACCCCGTACGAGGGCGGTGTCACCGCGCACCGCCTGCTGGGCGGCTCCGCGCTCGTCGTCGAGGAGGGCGGCGGGAACCACGGCATCACGCTCAGCGGCAACGACTGCCTGGACGGGTACCTGGCCGCCTACCTGGCCGACGGCGCGGTGCCGCGCGGCGGCGGTGCTGAGGCGGACGCGGTGTGCCCGGCACTGCCGGACCCGAAGCCGCTGGATTCCAAGGCCGCCTCGACGTCCTCACGCGGCTCGGCCCTGCACGGCCTGCTCGGCTTCCGCGGCTGACGTCCGGATCCGCGCCCCCCGTCGGCGTGGTTGTCGGTGCCGTGGTCCACGATGGACGCATGAGTGAGCTGACCAGGATCACCGCCCCCGAGGGCGTCGCGCCCGCCGCGCAGTACACCCATGTCGTCCTCGGCACCGGACGGTTCGTGGCCGTCTCGGGGCAGCTCGCGCTGGACGAGGACGGCACCGTGGTCGGCGTGGGCGACGCCGCGGCCCAGGCCCGCCAGGTGTTCGAGAACCTGCGCCGGTGCCTGGCCTCGGCAGGCGCAAGCTTCGACGACGTGGTGAAGCTGACCTTCTTCGTCACGGACATGGCGCACATGGGCGCGATCCGCGCGGCCCGCTCCGAGCACATACCCGACGACCGGCTGCCGGCCGCCTCGGCGGTGCAGGTGGCCGCGCTGGTGCGGCCGGAGTTCCTCATGGAGATCGAGGCGTTCGCGGTCGTCGCCCCCTGAGTCCGTCCCCGGCCCGGGTGCGGGAGACGGGGCTCGCCCACTGCGACCGCGTCGCCGAGATCCGGGTCCGGGGCCGGCGGAGCGCGTACCGGGGGCTGATGCCGCCGCAGGCCCACCTCGACGCGATGGACCCGGCCGCCGACGCCGAGCGGCGCCGCGCCCTGTTCGGCCGGGCTCCGGGGGGCGTGGTGAACCTGGTCGCCGGTGACGACGGCGGCGAGGTCGTCGGCTGGGCCTGCCACGGCCCCTACCGGGACGGCGAGGCGCGCACCGCGGACGCCGAGTTGTACGCGATCTGCGTCGACACCGGGCGGTTCGGCGAGGGCGTCGGACAGACCCTCCTGCGGGAGTCGGTGCGCCGCTGCGAGAGCGCCGGGTACCCGCGCATGCTCCTGTGGGTGCTCCGGGGCAACGCCCGCGCCCGGCGCTTCCACGAGCGGGCGGGGTTTCGTCCGCACGGCGCCGAGGAGCCATTCGTGGTGGACGGGGTCGCGGTGCCGGAGGTGCGGTACGCGCGTCCGCCGGCCAGCTGACGACCGGTCAGCTGGGCGGCTGACGACCGGTCAGCTGGGCGGCTGACGACCGGTCAGCTGGGCGGCTGACGACCGGTCACCGGAGCGGCGCCGGCCCGGCGCACCGCGGTCCGCGTCCCGGGGCCGTCCGGCGCCCGCTCACCACTGCCCCGGGATGCGGGCCAGCGCCCGTACCGCCGCCTCGGCCAGCGCCGGGTGGGCCAGGGCGTCGTTCAGGACCGGGGCGGCCCGGTCGTCGCCGAGGGTGCCGAGGCCCTCGACGCAGGCGAGCGCCACGCGCCGGTAGGGATCGTGCGGGCGCAGCCTCCGGCGCAGCGTGGTGATCAGCGCGGGCACCGACTCGGGGGCCCGCAGCTCGACCAGCAGCCGCACCGGGTGCAGGGCGTAGGCCACGCGCAGCTCGTTGGTGGCCAGCGCCGCGGCCGCGCGCGCGGTGCGCGGGTCGCCGAGGCGGGCCAGGGCGTGGGCGGCCGAGGCGCAGCGCGGTGGGTCCCGGTGGTTCAGCAGCAGGACGAGCGACTCGAAGGCCCGCCGGTCCCCCGCCACCCCCAGCCGGAAGGCGGCCAGCTCACGGGCCCACAGCGGGTGTCCGGGCTCGGTGAGCACCGCGGCCAGCTCGTCGTGGTCCGTGCTCGCCACGAGACGGTCGAACCCCGACGCGGCACCCGCGGCGCCCGTGACCGCGGACTCGGACCGTAAGCGCTCCGTGAGCGTTCGCAACTCTTCGTCCATGACCCCGAGGTTAGGCGGGTCACTCCACTTGTGGGACGTACATCACGAACACCGGGGGCTGGCGCGCTCGTTACCCGCGGGTTAACCTCAGACGAGCGGGTCATCCTCCCGCAGCAACTCCTCACGGTGGTCTGGTGACGCAACCACCGGGAGAGCAGTCGGTCCGGTACCTCGGTACCGCATCAGGACTCGGCCCCGGGACAGGGCCGGTCACAGGCCGCCGGCCGGGCGTGTGCACGCCCGCCGCGACGGCACCGGGCGTGTGCGCCAGTCGGGCCCGGCAACACCCGCACTCCTTCCTCTCCCTTCTCACGCACCCGGTGTGCCGCTGCGGCGCACCCGGGCGCGTTCCCGTCGTCACCCCTCATTCCTGGAGTCCCGCGATGGCCACTCCCCTGTCCCACACCCCTTCGTCCCCGCTCCGGACCGTCGCCGTGGTCGGCCTCGGCACCATGGGCACCGGCATCGCCGAGGTCCTGGCCGGGGCCGGCCGCGACGTCGTCGGCATCGACGTCAGCGAGGCGCAGGCCGTCAAGGCGGTCGCCGCGCTGGAGGCCTCCACGGCCCGTGCCGTCGAGCGCGGCCGGCTGACCGAGGAGGAGCGCGCCGCCGCCCTGGGCCGCGTCCGCACCTCCACCGACCTGCGGACGGCCGCCGAGGCCGACCTGGTGATCGAGGTGGTCCCGGAGTCGTACGAGATCAAGCAGCGGGTCTTCAGGGAGCTGGACGGGATCGTGCGCCCGGAGACGATCCTGGCGACCGGCACCAACGCGCTGTCCGTCACGCGCCTCGCCGCGGACTCGGCCCGCCCGGAGCGGGTGCTCGGCCTGCACTTCTTCAACCCGGCGCCGGCCATGAAGCTGGTCGAGGTCGTGTCCTCGGTGCTGACCGCGCCGGCCGCCGTCACGGCCGTCACCGATCTCGCCCTGGACCTCGGCAAGGAACCCGTCGCGGTCGGGGACCGGCCCGGTTTCGTCGCCGACGGCCTGCTGTTCGGCTACCTCAACCAGGCCGCCGCGATGTACGAGGCGAACTACGCCTCCCGCGAGGACATCGACGCCGCGATGCGGCTCGGCTGCGGCCTGCCGATGGGGCCGCTCGCCCTGCTGGACCTGGTGGGTGTGGACACCGCCCGCACGGTCCTGGAGGCCATGTACGCGGCGTCGCACGACCGTCTGCACGCTCCGGCGCCGATCCTCAAGCAGCTCAGCGAGGCGGGCCTGACGGGGCGCAAGGCGGGCCGCGGCTTCTACACCTACGAGGCGCCCGGCAGCGCGGTCGTGGTGCCGGACACGTCGACCCCCGGGACGGGCGGCGCCGCGGTCACCGGGCGGCCGGTGCGCGCGGTGGGCGTGGCCGGTTCGGGCACCATGGCGTCCGGCATCGCGGAGGTGTTCGCCAAGGCCGGGTACGAGGTGGTGCTGGCCGCCCGCAGCCCGGAGAAGGCGCAGACCGCCAAGGCCCGCGTCGGCAAGTCCCTGGCCCGGTCGGTCGACAAGGGGCGGATGACGGCCGAGGCCGCCGCGCGGACGCTGGAGCTGATCACCCCGGCCGGGACCTACGACGACTTCGCCGACGTCGACCTGGCCGTGGAGGCCGTCGCCGAGGACCTGGAGGTGAAGCGGCAGCTCTTCGCCACGCTGGACAAGGTGTGCAAGCCCGGCGCGGTGCTGGCCACCACCACCTCCTCGCTGCCGGTGGTCGCCTGCGCCCGCGCCACCTCGCGGCCGCAGGACGTGATCGGCATGCACTTCTTCAACCCGGCCCCGGCGATGAAGCTGGTCGAGGTGGTCCGCACGGTGCTGACCGCCGACGACGTGCACGCCACCGTCCACGAGGTCTGCGCCAAGGTGCGCAAGCACGCCGTGGACTGCGGCGACCGGGCCGGGTTCATCGTGAACGCATTGCTGTTCCCGTACCTCAACAACGCGGTCAAGATGGTGCAGGAGCACTACGCGACCCTCGACGACATCGACGCGGCGATGAAGCTGGGCGGCGGCTACCCGATGGGCCCGTTCGAGCTGCTCGACGTGGTCGGTCTCGACGTGTCGCTCGCCATCGAGAAGGTCCTGCACCGGGAGTTCCGCGACCCGGGCCTGGCACCGGCACCACTGCTCGAGCACCTGGTGGCCGCGGGCTGCCTCGGCCGCAAGACGGGCCGCGGTTTCCGCGAGCATGCCCGCCGCTGAGACGCCGGGCGACTGGTTCGGGCCCGAGGAGGACTGGGGCGGACTGCTCGGTCCGGCCGGGTCTCCCCCGCCCCCCGCGGGCGGGGGAATCCCCGGTCACGCGCATGATTGCGCCCGCATGCAGTACGTTCGGGTCATGCCCCAGCCCGCCAAGTCCTCACGCACCCCAGCCACGTCCGACGCCCCGGAGAGCGCGGCCGGCAGCCGAGCCGCCGCCCAGCGGCTCAAAATGCGCCGGGAACTGGCGGCGGCGGCGATGGAGCTGTTCGCGACCAAGGGGTACGAGGCGACCACCGTCGACGAGATCGCGGCCCGCGCCGGAGTCGCCCGCCGCACCTTCTTCCGCCACTTCCGCTCGAAGGAAGAAGCGATCTTCCCGGACCACGACGACACCCTGGTGCGGGCCGAGGCGGTGCTCAACGCGGCGCCGGCGCACGAGCATCCGCTCGACACGGTGTGCCGCGGCATCAAGGAAGTCATGAAGATGTACGCCGCCCGGCCGGAGATCTCGGTCGCCCGCTACAAGCTGACGCGCGAGGTGCCCACCCTGCGCGAGGCGGAGATCGCGTCGGTGGCCCGGTACGAGCGCCTGTTCACCCGGTATCTGCTGGGCCACTTCGACGAGCACGCGCACGACGACGACGCCAACGACGACCCGCTGCTGGCGGAGGTCGCGGCGTCCGCCGTGGTCACCGCGCACAACCATGTGCTGCGGCGCTGGCTGCGGGCCGACGGACAGGGCGACGTGGAGGCCCAGCTCGACCACGCCTTCGCGATCGTGCGCAGGACCTTCGGCACCGGCATCGGGGCGGGGCGCGGCACCGCCTCCACCGCGCAGCCGGCGGCCTCCTCGGCCTCGGTGCAGGGCGAGGTGCTGGTGACGGTGGCGCGCACCGACGCGCCGCTCCACGAGGTGATGCGCACCATCGAGCAGGCACTCAAGGAGCGCTGACGTGAGGGGGCCTGCCCCTTCGGCGCTGTGACGACGGCCACCCACCGGGTGGCCGTTTTTGCATGTCGATGCCCCTTTTTCACCCCCGTCGCGAGATGATTCGATCGATCATCGCTCATCTGTCGCGTAAAGATTTCATCTGAGATCAGTTTCTGGCACTCAGTGCCTTGCGGGGTGACACGCGGTGTCATACGTTGAAGGTGTTCGGGCTGTCCCCGCACCTCATCCCCTGCGCGTCCGAACGCCTGCGTCACAGGCACACACCCTCACCTCAGCAGCACCGACGTAACCCTCAGCGCCCCTCCCTCAGGGCGCTCACCGCCGGAGGCAACACCGTGACCGTGAAGGACATCCTGGACGCGATCCAGTCGCCCGAGTCCACGAAGGCCGACATCGCCGCTCTGCCCCTCCCCGAGTCGTACCGCGCGATCACCGTGCACAAGGACGAGACGGAGATGTTCGAGGGTCTGGAGTCCCGCGACAAGGACCCCCGCAAGTCGATCCACCTGGACGAGGTGCCGCTGCCCGAGCTGGGCCCCGGCGAGGCCCTGGTGGCCGTCATGGCCTCCTCGGTCAACTACAACTCGGTGTGGACCTCGATCTTCGAGCCGCTGTCCACCTTCGGGTTCCTGGAGCGCTACGGCCGCACCAACGAGCTGGCCAAGCGCCACGACCTGCCGTACCACATCATCGGCTCCGACCTCGCGGGCGTGGTCCTGCGCACCGGCCCGGGCGTCAACGCCTGGCAGCCGGGCGACGAGGTCGTCGCGCACTGCCTCTCCGTCGAGCTGGAGTCCTCCGACGGCCACAACGACACGATGCTCGACCCCGAGCAGCGCATCTGGGGCTTCGAGACCAACTTCGGCGGCCTCGCCGAGGTCGCGCTGGTCAAGTCCAACCAGCTGATGCCGAAGCCGGACCACCTGAGCTGGGAGGAGGCCGCCGCCCCCGGCCTGGTCAACTCCACCGCCTATCGCCAGCTCGTCTCCCGCAACGGCGCCGGCATGAAGCAGGGCGACAACGTGCTCATCTGGGGCGCCAGCGGCGGCCTCGGCTCGTACGCCACCCAGTTCGCCCTGGCCGGCGGCGCCAACCCGATCTGCGTCGTCTCCAGCGAGCAGAAGGCGGACATCTGCCGCTCGATGGGCGCCGACGCGATCATCGACCGCAGCGCCGAGGGCTACAGGTTCTGGAAGGACGAGACCACCCAGGACCCCAAGGAGTGGAAGCGCTTCGGCAAGCGCATCCGCGAACTCACCGGCGGCGAGGACATCGACATCGTCTTCGAGCACCCCGGCCGGGAGACCTTCGGCGCCTCCGTCTTCGTCACCCGCAAGGGCGGCACCATCACCACCTGCGCCTCGACCTCGGGCTACATGCACGAGTACGACAACCGCTACCTGTGGATGTCCCTGAAGCGCATCATCGGCTCCCACTTCGCCAACTACCGCGAGGCGTGGGAGGCCAACCGCCTGATCGCCAAGGGCAAGATCCACCCGACGCTCTCCAAGGTGTACTCCCTGGAGGACACCGGCCAGGCGGCCTACGACGTCCACCGCAACCTCCACCAGGGCAAGGTCGGCGTGCTGTGCCTGGCCCCCGAGGAGGGCCTGGGCGTGCGCGACCAGGAGAAGCGCGCCCGGCACATCGACGCCATCAACCGCTTCCGGAACATCTGAGGAGCGCCGCATGACCGATCGTCAGCCCGCCGACGGCAGGCGGGAGAAGGACCGGCCGTGGCTCATGCGCACCTACGCCGGTCACTCCACGGCCGAGGCGTCCAACAAGCTGTACCGGCGCAACCTCGCCAAGGGCCAGACGGGTCTGTCGGTCGCCTTCGACCTGCCGACCCAGACCGGTTACGACTCCGACCACATCCTCGCCCGCGGCGAGGTCGGCCGGGTCGGCGTGCCGGTGGCGCACCTCGGTGACATGCGCCGGCTGTTCCAGGACATCCCGCTGGAGCAGATGAACACCTCGATGACCATCAACGCCACGGCCATGTGGCTGCTGGCGCTCTACCAGGTCGTCGCGGAGGAGCAGGGTGCGGACATCACCAAGCTCCAGGGCACCACCCAGAACGACATCGTCAAGGAGTACCTGTCCCGGGGGACGCACGTCTTCCCGCCGGGGCCGTCCCTCCGCCTGACGACGGACATGATCGCGTACACCGTCTCGCACATGCCGAAATGGAACCCGATCAACATCTGCAGCTACCACCTGCAGGAGGCGGGTGCCACGCCGGTGCAGGAGATCGCGTACGCGATGTCCACCGCGATCGCCGTGCTCGACGCGGTGCGCGACAGCGGCCAGGTGCCGCAGGAGCGCATGGGCGACGTGGTGGGCCGCATCTCCTTCTTCGTGAACGCGGGCGTCCGCTTCGTCGAGGAGATGTGCAAGATGCGCGCCTTCGGCCGCATCTGGGACCGCGTCACCCGCGAGCGCTACGGCATCGAGAACCCCAAGCACCGCCGCTTCCGCTACGGCGTCCAGGTCAACTCCCTCGGTCTGACCGAGGCGCAGCCGGAGAACAACGTCCAGCGGATCGTGCTGGAGATGCTGGCGGTCACCCTCTCCAAGGACGCACGCGCGCGTGCCGTGCAGCTGCCCGCGTGGAACGAGGCGCTGGGCCTGCCCCGCCCCTGGGACCAGCAGTGGTCGCTGCGCATCCAGCAGGTGCTGGCGCACGAGAGCGACCTGCTGGAGTACGAGGACATCTTCGAGGGGTCGAAGGTGATCGGGGCGAAGGTGGACGAGCTGGTCGAGGCGTCCTTCGCGGAGATCGAGCGCATCCAGGAGATGGGCGGCGCGATGGCCGCCGTCGAGTCCGGCTACCTCAAGTCCCAGCTCGTCGCCTCGCACGCCGAGCGCCGGGCCCGGATAGAGTCCGGCGAGGAGAAGATCATCGGTGTCAACGCCTTCGAGGGCACCGAGCCCAATCCGCTGACCGCCGACCTGGACACCGCGATCCAGACGGTCGACCCGGCGGTGGAGGCCCGTGTCGTCGCCTCCTTGCAGAACTGGCGGGACACCCGCTACCAGCCGCCCTTCAACCACCCGCGCCCCTGCAAGGCGCTGGAGAAGCTGAAGGAGGCCGCGCGCGGCACCGGCAACCTCATGGAGGCCACCCTGGAGTGCGCCCGCGCCGGCGCCACCACCGGCGAGTGGGCGGGGGCGCTGCGCGAGGTGTTCGGCGAGTTCAGGGCGCCGACCGGCGTGTCCTCGGCCCCGGTCGCGGTCACCGCGGAAGAGGGCTCGGCCCTGTCGGAGGTGCGCCGCAAGGTGGAGCTGACGGCCAAGGAGATGGGCGTCGGCAAGCTCCGCTTCCTGGTCGGCAAGCCCGGCCTCGACGGTCACTCCAACGGCGCCGAGCAGATCGCCGTCCGGGCCCGCGACGCCGGGTTCGAGGTGGTCTACCAGGGCATCAGGCTCACCCCCGAGCAGATCGTGGACGCCGCCCTGGCGGAGGACGTGCACGCGGTGGGCCTGTCCATCCTGTCGGGGTCGCACGCGCAACTGGTGCCGGACGTACTCGAACGGCTCCGTGTGGCCGGTGCCACAGACATCCCGGTGATCGCCGGTGGCATCATCCCGAACGGTGACGCCGAGGAACTGCGGGCCGCGGGAGTGGCCGCGGTCTTCACCCCGAAGGACTTCGACATCACCGGAATCATCGGCCGGATCGTCGACGAGATCCGGAACGCGAACAAGCTCGACCCCCTGGAGGTCCCCGCATGACGACCGTCAACCGGCTTCGCCCCCGCCGCTCGTGTCTGGCGGTGCCGGGAAGCAACCCCCGCTTCCTGGAGAAGGCCCAGGGCCTCCCCGCCGACCAGGTCTTCCTCGACCTGGAGGACGCCTGCGCGCCGCTCGCCAAGCCGGAGGCCCGGCACACCATCGTCAAGTTCCTCAACGAGGGCGACTGGACCGGCAAGACCCGCGTCGTGCGCGTCAACGACTGGACGACCGAGTGGACGTACCGGGACGTCGTGACGGTGGTGGAGGGCGCGGGCCCGAACCTCGACTGCATCATGCTGCCGAAGGTCCAGGACGCCCAGCAGGTCGTCGCCCTCGACCTGCTGCTCACCCAGATCGAGAAGACGATGGGCTTCGAGGTCGGCCGGATCGGCATCGAGGCGCAGATCGAGAACGCGCAGGGCCTGAACAACGTCAACGAGATCGCGCAGGCCAGCCCGCGCGTGGAGACCATCATCTTCGGCCCGGCCGACTTCATGGCCTCCATCAACATGAAGTCCCTGGTCGTGGGCGAGCAGCCGCCCGGCTACCCGGCCGACGCCTACCACTACATCCTGATGAAGATCCTGATGGCCGCCCGCGCCAACAACCTCCAGGCGATCGACGGCCCCTACCTCCAGATCCGCAACGTGGACGGCTACCGCGAGGTCGCGCAGCGCGCCGCCGCCCTCGGCTTCGACGGCAAGTGGGTGCTGCACCCGGGTCAGGTCGAGGCGTCCAACGAGATCTTCTCGCCCTCCCAGGAGGACTACGACCACGCCGAGCTGATCCTGGACGCGTACGACTACTACACGTCCGAGGCCGGCGGAAAGAAGGGCTCGGCGATGCTCGGCGACGAGATGATCGACGAGGCCAGCCGCAAGATGGCGCTGGTCGTCTCCGGCAAGGGGCGTGCGGCCGGCATGGAGCGCACGTCGAAGTTCGAGATCCCGGAGGGCTGAGCGCCATGCAGTTCGGACGCACCTACGAGGAGTTCGAGGTCGGGGCGACGTACAAGCACTGGCCGGGGAAGACGGTCACGGAGTACGACGACCACCTGTTCTGTCTGCTCACCATGAACCACCACCCGCTCCACATGGACGCCAACTACGCCGAGAGGACGACGGACTTCGGCAAGAACGTGGTGGTGGGCAACTACATCTACTCGCTCCTGCTCGGCATGTCCGTCCCGGACATCTCCGGCAAGGCGATCGCCAACCTGGAGATCGAGTCGCTCAAGCACGTGGCGCCGACCTTCCACGGCGACACCCTCTACGGCCAGACGACCGTGCTCGACAAGTGGCCGTCGAAGTCGAAGAACGACCGCGGCATCGTGCACGTGGAGACCAAGGGCTACAAGCAGGACGGCACCCTCGTGTGCGTCTTCCGCCGCAAGGTGATGGTGCCGACCGAGACGTACACCAAGGAGCGCGGCGGCGAGCAGCCCGGCCGGCCCGAGCTGAAGGAACAGGGGAAGTAGAGATGAGCCGTCTCGCCCAGACCCACGGGCTCACGGACGTCCAGCGGGAGATCCTCTCCACCGTCCGGGACTTCGTGGACAAGGAGATCATCCCGGTCGCCACCGAGCTGGAGCACCGGGACGAGTACCCGCAGGACATCGTCGACGGGCTGAAGGAGCTCGGCCTGTTCGGCCTGATGATCCCCGAGGAGTACGGGGGCCTGGGCGAGTCGCTCCTGACCTACGCCCTGTGCGTGGAGGAGATCGCCCGCGGCTGGATGTCGGTGTCCGGCATCATCAACACCCACTTCATCGTGGCGTACATGCTGAAGCAGCACGGTACGCAGGAGCAGAAGGACCACTTCCTGCCCCGCATGGCCGCGGGCGACATCCGCGGCGCCTTCTCGATGTCCGAGCCGGCGCTGGGCTCCGACGTCTCGGCGATCTCCTCGAAGGCGGTGAGGGACGGCGAGGAGTACGTCCTCAACGGCCAGAAGATGTGGCTCACCAACGGCGGCACGTCGTCGCTCGTGGCCGTCCTGGTGAAGAGTGACGAGGGTCACCCCGAGGGAACCGCCCCCCACAAGTCGATGACGACCTTCCTGGTGGAGAAGGAGCCCGGCTTCGGCGAGGTCCGCCCGGGCCTGACCATCCCCGGCAAGATCGACAAGATGGGCTACAAGGGCGTCGACACGACCGAGCTCGTCATGGACGGCCTGCGTGTTCCGGCCGATCGGGTGCTCGGCGGCGTCACCGGCCGAGGTTTTTACCAAATGATGGACGGCGTCGAGGTCGGTCGGGTCAATGTGGCGGCCCGTGGCTGCGGCGTCGCTCAGCGTGCCTTCGAACTCGGTGTCCGGTACGCCCAGCAACGTCACACTTTCGGCAAGCAGATCGCCCAGCACCAGGCCATCCAGTTCAAGCTCGCGGAGATGGCTACCAAGGTGGAGGCGGCGCATGCGATGATGGTGAACGCTGCGCGCAAAAAGGATTCCGGCGAACGAAACGACCTGGAAGCGGGGATGGCCAAGTACCTCGCCTCCGAGTACTGCAAGGAGGTCGTGGAGGACGCCTTCCGGATCCACGGCGGGTACGGCTTCTCCAAGGAGTACGAGATCGAGCGCCTCTACCGTGAGGCCCCGATGCTGCTCATCGGTGAAGGCACCGCCGAGATCCAGAAAATGATCATCGGCCGCCGACTGCTCGAAGAGTATCGATTCCAGGGTTAGATGTCCGGATACGGGGTGTTTTCTTGGAGAAGAAGGTCACACCCCGTAGGCACTGTTCGGCCGCCGACTCGGCTTCCTGGCTTACCCAGTTGCGGCGCGGAGCCGCTACGATCGCCGGAAAGCCGCCGTCCCCCGTCAGAGCGCGGCATCATCCGCTACGAAGGTCATCCATGCCCCACAGCCAAACCTCTGCACCTCGCGACAGCCTCGCCGGCGTACGCCTCGCGCGCGGAGCATCGCCGTGGCTTCTGCCGACCGTCGCCACCGCAGCCGTCAGCCTCCTCCGGTCCCGCCGTTCCGGCGCCGCCAAGGCCGTCGCCGTCCCCGCCACCGCGCTCGCGGCGGGGATGCTGTGGTTCTTCCGCGACCCCGAGCGCGAGATCACCCGGGGCCGGGTCATCTCGCCCGCCGACGGTGTGGTGCAGAGCATCATGCCGTGGAAGGACGGTCGCACCCGCGTCGCCATCTTCATGAGCCCGCTCAACGTCCACGTCAACCGCGCCCCGCTGGCGGGCACGGTGACGTCCGTCGAGCACATTCCCGGTGGCTTCGTTCCCGCCTTCAACAAGGAGAGCGAGAACAACGAGCGCGTCGTGTGGCACTTCGACACCGAGCTCGGTGACATCGAGATGATCCAGATCGCCGGCGCGGTCGCCCGCCGCATCGTCCCGTACGTGCCGCAGGGCACGAAGGTCGAGCAGGGCGAGAGGGTCGGTCTGATCCGCTTCGGCTCCCGCGTCGACCTGTACCTGCCCGAGGGCGTGGATGTCGACGTCGAAGTGGGGCAGAAGACGGTGGCTGGGGTGACTCGCATTGACCGTGATTGATCCACAGACCCAGGCCGGATGGGTACCGGAGGCCGAGGAGATGGACGACGAGGAGGAGATGCCGCTCTCGCTCCGCCTGTCGATAGCGGACACCCTGACGCTCGGCAACGCCACCTGCGGCTTCATGGCGGTGTACTTCACCACCACCGGCATCCTCATCCCGCACCTCATGGGCAGCGACGAGTCGGGCATGGCCCGGCACAGCGCGGCCACCGCGGTGATCCTGATGCTGTGCGCGGCGATCTTCGACCTGTTCGACGGTCTGGTCGCCCGCAAGCTGCGCAGCTCGCCGATGGGCGCGGAGCTGGACAACCTCTCCGACCTGATCAGCTTCGGGCTCGCGCCGGCGTACTTCGTCCTCGTCTACGGCATGGTCGCGGACGACGCGTACCAGCGCGTGGCGGCGGTCGGGGCGATCGTGGTGCTGCTGGCGGTGGTGCTGCGGCTCGCGCGGTTCTCGTGCGTGACCGTCAAGGACGGCACGTTCCAGGGCATGCCCTCGCCGTTCGGTGCGCTCACGGTGGTCTCCATCGTGCTGCTGGAGCTGCCCTTCGTGGCGACGCTCCTGGCGATCCTCGGCACCGCCTGGCTGATGGTGAGCCGCGTCGAGTACCCGAAGCCCCGGGGGCGCCTCGCGGTGGCGATGCTGTCGTGGATCGTGCTGTCGATGGGTCTGCTGGCCGGCTGGGCCTTCGACGCGCCCAGCGGGCAGCTGCTGCTCCAGACGGGGTGTGCGTTGCAGCTGGTGATGGGGGCGGTGATCCCGCTGTTCGCGACGGCTCGGCGGGTGAACAACTTCCGTGACAACCGGCGGGAGGCGCGGGCGGCGCAATTGCCGTGACGGCGTCTTGAGGGCCCCGAACCTGGTTGGGTTCGGGGCCCTCCGCTTGTTCGGGCGCCCGGTGTCGGTGCGGGCGTCCCTGGGGGCTCCGCCCCCAGACCCCCGGGCCTGTGCCCACCCACCACCCGACTCGGTGGGGAGAGAGGTGACGTTTCCAGCCCGTCCGGCGTTTGAGGACGAGGCCCGTTCAGGGCCGACAGGGGGTCTGGGGGCGAAGCCCCCAGGGTCGGGAACGGGAAGGGGCGGCGGGGGCGAGTCTCCCCTACGCGACGAAGTCCCGCGCGATCGACTCCGCCACCCGCTCCAGGATCGGCCCCGCATCCGCGATGCACTTGGCGACGTCCGGTTCCACATCCGTCAGCGGATACGCCCGCCGGATCCCGGCCCGCCCCAGCACCTCCGCGGGCAGCGCCAGCCGCCCGCACACCGCGACGACCTCCTTGCCCGCGGCCCGCGCCGCCGCGGCGACCCCCGCCGGGGCCTTCCCGTGCAGGGTCTGCTCGTCCAGCGAGCCCTCCCCGGTGATCACCAGGTCCGCCCGCTCCAGCGCCGGCGCGAAGCCCAGCACGTCCAGCATCACCTCGATGCCGGGCCGGAACCGCGCCCCGAGCAGCATCGCGCCGAACCCGATGCCGCCCGCCGCGCCCGCGCCCGGGGACGCGGCGTACTCGGCGGCCCGCGCTCCCACGCCGTCCGTCTGCTCCAGCACCTTCGCGAAGTGCCCGAGGGCCGCGTCCAGGGCCGTCACGTCGTCCGGCGAGGCGCCCTTCTGCGGGCCGTAGACCGCCGGGGCGCCCTTGGGGCCGGTCAGCGGATTGTCGACGTCGCTCGCCAGCACCAGCTCCACGTCGGACAGCCGCGGATCCAGGCCGGACAGGTCGGCCGAGGCCAGGGCGGCGAGCCCGCCTCCGCCCGGACCGACGGGCCGCGCGTCAGCGTCCAGGAACCGAGCGCCCAGCGCGGCCAGCATCCCGGCGCCACCGTCCGTGGTGGCGCTGCCGCCGACGCCGAACACGATGGTCCGCGCCCCCGCGTCCAGCGCGGCCCGCAGCAGCTCGCCCGAGCCGTGCGTGGACGACGTGAGCGGCGCGAGGGCGCCTTCCGGGAGCCGCTGGAGGCCGCTGGCCTCGGCCATCTCCACGACGGCCGTGTCCCCGCGCAGCGCGTACGCCGCCGTCACCTCGTCACCGAGGGGCCCGGCGACCCGTACCTCGCGGCGTTCGAAACCGGCCGCGACCGCGGCGGCCACCGTGCCGTCGCCGCCGTCGGCGACGGGCAGCGCCTCGACCAGGACGTCCGGCACGACACGGCGCAGTCCGGCCGTGACGCGCTCGGCGACCTCGACGGCCGTCAGCGACCCCTTGAACTTGTCCGCGGCGACGAGCACCCGGCGGGCCCCGTCCACAGCAGCGTCAGCCACCTTGATCTCCCCTTGCTCTCCGAGCCTTGCGCACGTCAAGGCAGTCGCGCCGCTGCGACCCTAACCGGAGGACACCCGCGCCGTCATGCCCTGCCCACACCGTGGAACCGGCCGGGCCGCGCACGTGGCCTCCTGTTTCCGGGTCCCCGGGCTCGTTACGCTTCCGGGATGACCTCTCCTGATTACGCCGCCTACATCGCCGGTCTGCCCCGTGTGCTGGCCGGTGCCGCCACGGTCCTCAGGGACGGCGACGGACGTGTGCTGCTCGTCGAGCCCAACTACCGCGAAGGGTGGACGTTGCCCGGCGGGACGGTCGAGTCCGACGAGGGGGAGAGCCCGCGGCGGGGCGCGTGGCGGGAGACGCTCGAAGAGGTGGGGCTGGACGTGCGGGTCGGCCGGCTGCTCGCGGTGGACTGGGCGACCGGGCCGGGCAGGCCCCCGATCGTGGCGTACCTGTACGACGGCGGCGTGCTGTCCGAGGACGACCTCAAGGCGATCCGGTTGCAGGAGGAGGAGCTGCTGTCCTGGCGGCTGGTGCCGCGCGGGGAACTCGGCGACCACCTGCTCGGCGCACTCCACGGCCGGGTGCTGGCGGCGCTGGACGTGCTGGCGGCGGGCTCCGGCACGGCGGAGCTGGAGAACGGCGTCCGGGTCGACCGATAACCGTTCGCCGCCCGCCGGCCCGGCGCCTACCCTCGGCCGCATGACCGGCAAACCCCTCGTCGCCATCCTCAGCGGTGCCGGAGTCTCGACCGACTCCGGCATCCCCGACTACCGCGGCCCGAACGGGCTGTGGCGGCGCGACCCGGAGGCCGAGAAGCTCGTGACCTACGAGTACTACATGGGCGATCCGGAGATCAGACGGCGCTCGTGGCGGATGCGGCGCGACACCGCCGCCCTGCACGCCGAGCCGAACGCGGCGCACCGGGCGGTGGCCGAGCTGGAGCGGCGCGGGGTGCCGGTCCGGGTGATCACGCAGAACGTGGACGGACTGCACCAGCGCGCCGGGATCTCCGCCCGCAAGGCCCTCGAACTGCACGGCAGCGCACGCGCCTGCGTGTGCACCGCGTGCGGGGCTCGGGGGCCTATGGCGGACGCCCTGGCCCGGATCGACGCCGGTGTGGACGACCCGCCGTGCCTGGAGTGCGGCGGCATCCTCAAACCGGCGACCGTGATGTTCGGCGAGCGCCTCGACCCGGTGGTCCTGGGCGAGGCGGTCGCCGTCAGCAAGGCCTGTCAGGTGTTCGTCGCCGTGGGGACCAGCCTCCAGGTGGAGCCCGCCGCCGGGCTGGCCGGTGTGGCCGTCGGCCACGGGGCCCGCCTGGTCGTCGTCAACGCCGAGCCGACGCCGTACGACGACCTGGCCGCCGAGGTCGTGCGGGAGCCCATCGGTACGGCTCTGCCCGGGCTGCTGCGCGGGCTGGGCTGAACCGCGGCGTCCGCCCGGCCGGTCAGAACAGGGCGTCCGCGAGGCGGTCGACCTGGTCGACGTCCGAGGCCCAGCAGTACAGCACGACCTCGTCCGCGCCGATGTCCCGGAAGGCGTCGACGGCCGCGCGGATGTCCCGGGCGGTGGTGAGCAGGCCCTTGGTCATGTACTCGGCGCGCCCGGTGAAGGCGTAGTAGTCGCCGAGGTTGTGCCGGGCCCGCTCCACCGTGTCGTCGGGGCCGAGGGCGACGCTCGCCTGGGCGACCAGGCGCGGCCGGCCGGCGCGGTCGTACGTGCGCCAGACCTCCTCGACCTGGCGGAACAGGCCGGCCATGTGCGCGGCGGGCAGCGCGGCGCCGAGGAAGCCGTCGCCGAAGCGGCCGACCCGTTCGAGGGCGGCCGGGACGAAGCCCCCGAAGAGCACCGGCGGTCCGCCGGGCGTCGCGGGCCGGGGGCCGATGGGTCCGGCGCCCGGGGCGTACGGTTCACCCGCCCAGGTGCGGCGCAGCAGGGTCATCTGCTCGTCGAGGCGGCGGCCCCGGCGGTGGAGGTCGATGCCGGCGGCGAGGCAGTCGTCGGCCCGCCCGCCGACTCCGATGCCGAGCGTGAAGCGGCCGCCCGACAGCCGGTCGAGGGTCGCCGTCTGCTTGGCGAGCAGCGCGGTGTTGTGGACGGGCGCGATCAGCACCTCGGTCTGCAGGCGGATGCGGGAGGTGGCGCCCGCGAGTGCGGCGAGGGTGATCAGGGGTTCGGGGTTGTCGAAGACGAGCCGGTCGAGCAGACCGAGCATGCTGAAGGGGAGCGCGTCGGCGCGGCGCGCCCAGCTCGGCAGCAGGGCGGGGTTGTCGACGGGCAGGCCGAGGCCGATGTGCAGGGGATCCATGGAGCAGTCCTCCGGAGGGCATGACGGAACAGGGGCGCCGCCCCTCCGTGGCCCCGGGCTGCTGTGCGCGGGCCTGCTCCCCATCTGCGGCATCGTTCGGGAGAGCTTGGTCTTCGAAGTGCGATGAGCGTAACGGGCGGTGCGGCGCCCGGGCAACGCGGTTTCCCCGGAGCCGCCCGGACCCCGCCCGGCCCCCGTCCGGCTCCGCCAGGCCCCGCCCGAGCTTCCTAGAACAACCGGTCCGGTGCCGCCGCCCCCCGTTCGAAGTCCAGCAGGCGCCGCTTGCGTTCCAGGCCGCCGCCGTACCCCGTGAGGTCGCCGTTCGCGCCGACGACGCGGTGGCAGGGGACGATGATGCCGACCGGGTTGCGGCCGTTCGCGAGGCCCACCGCACGAGAGGCGGCCGGGTTGCCGAGGGCGGCGGCGAGTTCCCCGTAGCCGCGGGTCTCGCCGTACGGGATCTTCCGGAGCTGCTCCCAGACCGTGCGCTGGAACGGGGTGCCGTTCAGTCGCAGGCCGAGGGTGAAGTCCTTCAGTTCGCCGGCGAAATAGGCCTCCAGTTGCTCCTCGGCCTCGGCGAAGGGGCGTTCGTCGCGTACGCCGAAGGTCTCCTCGGCGGGGCGGTGGCGCTGGTCGGTCATGTAGAGGCCGCACAGGGCGCCGTCCTCGGCGACCAGGGTGAGTGCGCCGTAGGGGCTGTCGATCACGGTGTGCTGTTTCACGGTTGTGGCTCCGGCTCCTCGGACGGGCTCATACGGGCAGGAAGTTGATCGGGTGGTCGTCGGTCGCCCACAGGTACTGGACGGCGTACGCCCGCCAGGGCCGCCAGGCCGCCGACCGGGCGGTGAGCGCGGCCGGGGTGGAGGGCAGGCCCAGTTCCGCGGCGGCACGGCGGATGCCGAGGTCGGTGGGGAGGAAGGCGTCGGGGTCGCCGAGGGCGCGCATGGCGATGACGTCGGCGGTCCAGGGACCGAAGCCGGGCAGACCGAGAAGCCGGGCGCGGGTCTCGGCCCAGTCGCTCTCGACGCCCAGGCCGACCGAGCCGTCGGCCAGACGGGCGACCAGGGTGGTGAAGGTGGTGCGGCGGGTCCTGGGCATCGCCAGCGTCTCCGGGTCCACCGCCGCCAGCGCCCCGGTCGAGGGGAAGAGGTGCGTCAGCCCGCCCTCGGGGTCGTCCACCGGGTCGCCGTGCGCGGCGACCAGGCGCGCGGCATGGGTCCGGGCGGCGGCGGTGGACACCTGCTGGCCGAGCACGGCCCATACCGCGAACTCCTCCTCGTCGACCGTGCGCGGGACGCGTCGGCCGGGCGCCTTGTCGACGAGCGGCGCGAGCAGCGGGTCGGCGCGCAGCTGGTCGTCGATCGCCGTCGGATCGGCGTCCAGGTCGAGCAGGCGCCGGCAGCGGCTGATGGCGACGGTCAGGTCGCGCAGGTCGCTGAGGGTGAGGCGGCAGGCGACGTGGTCGGGGTTCGGGGTGAGGGCCACGATGCCGTGACCGTACGGGAGGCGCAGGGTGCGCCGGTACGCGCCGTCCCTCCACTCCTCCACGCCGGGTACGGCGGTGGCGGCGAGGTGGCCGAAGAGGTTGTCGGGGTTGAGCGGGGCGCGGAACGGGAGGCGGAGGGTGAGGGCGCCGGGGCTCGTGCTCGACGCGGTGCCGGGGGCGGGGCGGTTCCGGGGGGCGCGGGTGCGCAGTTCGCTCGGGGAGAGCGCGTAGACCTCGCGGACCGTGTCGTTGAAGGTGCGGACGGAGGCGAACCCGGCCGCGAAGGCGACGTCGGCCATGGGCAGCGGGGTGGTCTCGATCAGCAGCCGGGCGGTCTGGGCGCGCTGCGCACGGGCGAGGGCGAGGGGGCCCGCTCCCAGTTCGGCGAGGAGCTGGCGCTCGACCTGGCGGGTGCTGTAGCCGAGGCGGGCGGCGAGGCCGGGGACGCCCTCCCGGTCCACGACGCCGTCGGCGATCAGCCGCATGGCGCGGGCGGTGAGGTCGGCGCGCCGGTTCCACTCGGGAGAGCCCGGGCTGGTGTCGGGGCGGCAGCGTTTGCAGGCCCGGAACCCGGCCTGCTGGCAGGCCGCCGCGCTCGGGTAGAACGTCATGTTGCCGGGTTTGGGCGGCACCACCGGGCAGCTGGGCCGGCAGTAGATGCGGGTGGTCAGGACGGCCGTGAAGAACCAGCCGTCGAAGCGCGCGTCCTTCGACTGCACGGCGCGCACGCAGCGCTCGGTGTCGGTGTGCATTCCCGTCTGCATGTCTCCAGGATGGCCTGCGGGACGGCCGGGAGCTGGCGGGAATCCGACATGGACGTCACGCGTGCTGCGCTCTTGCGGATCACTCCTGCCGCCAGGCCGACTCGTGCAGCAGCCGCAGGCCGTTCAGGCCGACCAGTACGGTCGAGCCCTCGTGGCCCGCCACGCCGAGCGGCAGCGGAAGGTGGCCGAGGAGGTCCCACAGGACAAGGACGGTGATGAAGGCGCCGGCGACGGCGAGGTTCTGCACGACCAGCCGGCGTGCGCGCCGGGAGAGCCGTACGACGGCGGGTACGGCCGTCAGCTCGTCGCGGACGACGACGGCGTCGGCGGTTTCCAGGGCCAGGTCGGAGCCGGCCCGGCCCATGGCGACGCCTGCGTGCGCGGCGGCCAGCGCCGGGGCGTCGTTGACGCCGTCGCCGACGAAGAGCACCTTGCGCCCGGCCCGCTCCCGTACGGCCTCCACCTTGTCCTCGGGCAGCAGGCCGGCGCGGACGTCGGTGATGCCGGTCGCGTCGGCGACGCGGGCCGCGGCGGCCGCGTGGTCGCCGGTGAGCAGCACGGGGGCGGTGCCGGTGAGGGCGGTGAGCGCGGCGGTGGCGGGCGCGGCGTCGGCGCGGAGGCGGTCGGTGAGGGCGAGGGTGCCCAGGAGGACGCCGTCGCGGGTGACGCGGACGGTGGTCTCGGCGCCCTGCGGGGTGTCGGCTCGGCCGACGTGCACCGTACGCCCGTCGATCACCGCCGTCACCCCGCGGCCGGGAGCCGCCGTGAAGTCGTCCACGGGCGCGAGGTGCAGCCCCCTGGCACGGGCGGCGCTCACGATCGCGCGGGCCAGCGGGTGCTCACTGGGGTGCTCGGCCGCGGCGGCGAGAGCGAGGAGGGCGTCCTCGTCGACGCCGCACCCGGGCGAGGGGCGTACGGCGGTCAGCTCGGGGGTGCCCTCGGTGAGGGTGCCGGTCTTGTCGAGGGCGGCGGTGTCGGTCTCGCCGAGGCGTTCCATGGCGACCGCCGACTTGACCAGGACGCCGTGCCGCCCGGCGTTGGCGATGGCGGACAGCAGGGGCGGCATCGTCGCGAGGACGACGGCGCACGGCGAGGCGACGATCATGAAGGTCATGGCGCGCAGCAGGGCGTCCGTGAGGCCCGTGCCGGAGGCGAGGGGGATGCCGAACACCGCGAGGGTGGCGGCGACCACGCCGACCGAGTAGCGCTGCTCGATCTTCTCGATGAACAGCTGGGTCGGCGCCTTGGTGCGGGACGCCTCCTCGACCAGGGTGACGATCCGGGCGATGACGGAGTCGGACGGATCCCGTCCGACGCGCAGGCGCAGGGCGCCGGTGCCGTTCAGGGTCCCGGCGAAGACGTCGTCGCCGGGGCGCTTGAGGGCGGGCAGGGACTCGCCGGTGACGGTGGCCTGGTCGACCTCGCCGGTGCCCTCGACGACGGTGCCGTCGGCGCCGATCCGCTCACCCGGCCGGACCAGGAGCAGGTCGCCGACGGCGAGGTCGGCGGTGGGGACGGTCTCCTCGCCGCCGTCCCGCAGGCGGGTCGCGGTGGTGGGGGCGAGGTCGAGCAGGCCGCGCACGGAGTCGGCGGTGCGGGCGGTGGCCAGGGCCTCCAGGGCGCCGGAGGTCGCGAAGATGACGATCAGCAGGGCGCCGTCGAGTGCCTGCCCGACGGCGGCCGCGCCGAGCGCCGCGACGATCATCAGCAGGTCGACGTCCAGGGTCTTCCCGCGCAGCGCGTGCAGGCCTTCGCGCGCGGGCTCCCAGCCGCCGGCGGCGTAGGCGACCGCGTACAGCGGGCCGTACGCCCAGGCGGGTGCGCCGCCGAGGTCCAGCGGCAGGGCGAGGAGGAACGCGGCCAGCGACGCGAGCGCCCACCGGGCCTCCGGCAGGGCGAGGACGCGGGTGCGGCGGCGGGGTGCGCGCGGGGAGGGGGGCGCGGTCCGCGGAGCGGGGGCGAGGGTGGTGGACACGCGGCACACCATACAGGAACACATGAAGACTGATTCATCTGTTCATCCCCTTCGTTCATCCGTTCGTGTGCCGGTGGCGGGTGCGTAAGATGACCGCATGGGTCACGGAGCCGCCACCACCGCGCAGGACGCCGCCGGGCGGGTGCGCCTGGACGCGGACAACGTCGCGAAGGTCGCCACGACACTCCAGGCCCTGTCCACGCCGTCGAGGCTGCTGATCCTGGCCAGGCTGCGCGAAGGACCGCTCCCCGCGACCGAGTTGGCGGCGGAGGTGGGCATGGAGCAGTCGGCCTGTTCGCACCAGCTGCGGCTGCTGCGCAACCTCGGTCTGGTGGTGGGCGAGCGCAAGGGCCGTTCGGTGGTGTACGCCCTGCACGACCACCACGTCGCCGAGCTGCTCGACCAGGCCGTGTTCCACGTGGAGCACCTGCGGCTGGGCATCAGCGACACGGCGCGGTGAGCAGTCCCCGCATGGTCTCGGCCGCCCGCACGGCGGCGTCCGCGCAGCAGTTGTTGAACAGCACGTGCAGTTCGTCCGCCAGGCCGGCCGCGCGCCGCAGCCGGGGCACCCGGGCGGCGAGTTCGCTCACGTCGTAGTCGTGGCGGAAACGCTCCTCCTTGGTGCCCCTCCCCCACGCCGGGTTGCGTCCGTGGAATCGGACGACGGCGAGGGCGGGCCGGGTGACCGGCACGACGGGCGGCAGGGAAGCCGGCAGGCCCTGCGCCATGTCGGTGCCGACGGCCGAGGTTCCCAGAGCGGTGAGCAGGGCGTGGGTGGTCTCCGCCTGCTCCGCCTCCCACCAGCCCGGGTGCCGGAACTCCACCGCGAGCGGCCAGCCCTCCGCCCGCCGCACGCAGGCGTCGAGGGCCGCCTCGGCCCAGGCGCCGGGTGCGAACCACGGCGGGAACTGGAACAGCACGGCGCCCAACCGCCCGGCAGCGCGCAGCGGTTCGACCGCTTCGGCGAACCTTCCCCACACCTCGTCCAGCAGCGCGTCGCTCGCCTGCCCGCGGCCGAGCCACCCGCGCCCGTTCCCGCGCAGGTCGGCGGGGAGGGACTCGGCACGCGTCGGGTGGCCGGTCAGCAGCGAGAACGCCTTGACGTCGAAGCGGAAAGCCTCCGGCGTGCGCTCCACCCACAGCTCGCTGTTGCGGCGGCTGGGCAACGCGTAGTACCCGGCGTCCACTTCGACGACGGGCAGCCGCGACGCGTAGTGCCGCAGCCGCCCTTCGGCGTCCCGGCGTCCGCGCGGGTACCAGCCGCTCGCCACGAGCTGCCGGTCCGTCCACGAGCACGCCCCGACCAGAATGTCACCCATGGGAGCCCGGTTACCCCGGGCTCCCGTCCCGATCCGCCGCTACTCGGTCGCCGTCGGCCGCCGTGAGAGGCGCGTCGCGTCACGGACGTCGGTGAGCGGACGCAGCCGGTAGGTGTACGCGTAGTCCCGGTCGGCGAAGAGCTTGAACTCGTCGTGGGTGTGCGCGCCCCAGCTGTTGTCGCCGCCGACGCCCATCTGACGGTGGTTCAGGCGCAGGACGACCTCGTCCCTCGGGGTGAGCTGGTAGTCGTGCCGTACGCCGGCCGACAGGTCCTCGGGTGTGAAGTACGAGGCGTTGGCCTCCAGCAGGGGTTCGCCGGACGCCAGCAGGCCGACGCCGTGGCGGTCGGTGAGGGCGATCCAGCGGACGTCGGTCTTGTTGCCGTTCTCCTGCGGGCGGATGTACGGCGTCCACTGCTCGGCGACGGTCCCGGAGTACAGGCCGACGTCCGTACCGTCGTTGCGGTCCCAGTGGTTCTCCTCGGGGCCGCGGCCGTACCAGTGCACGCGGTCGAGGTGGCCCGGCAGGAGGAGCATCGTGCCGACCTCGGGAATGTACGGCAGGGTCGCGGCGCCCGGGTGCAGGGTGTTGTCGACCTTGATCTCGCCGTTGCCGAACACCGTGTAGGTGGTGCCGTACGCGGACTCCACCGAGGTGGGCAGCGTGCCGGTGACCTTGATCTCGACGGCCCGGTCGCCGAGCGCGCGCACGGCGACGCCGGTGACCTTCCGGCGGGCGCCCGCGTCGCGCCACGTCTGGTTGCGGGTGTGCTGGCCGTTGCCCTTGTCGTTGTCGGTGGGCGCGCGCCAGAAGTTGGGCACGGGCCCCGAGGTGATCAGGCGGGTGCCCTTCGCCTCGTAGGAGGTGATGGTGCCGGTGCGCTTGTCGACGGTGACCGAGAAGCCCTTGCCGGTGACCCGGACGTCGCGGTCGCGGTCCTCGTGGCGCAGGGCGGGCAGGCCCGTCGGGCGGGCCGGGGTCACGGCGGGCGCGCCGGCCTCGACGGGAAGCTGCTGCCGGGCCACCTCGAAGCCGGCCTTCGCCCACGGGGTGGTCTCCTTGGTGGTGAAGGAGAGGTGCAGGAAGTACTCGGTGCCCGGTTCCGGGTGGTCCGGCAGGCTTACGGGGACGGTGATGTCCTTGCTCGACCGCGGTGCCACGTCCAACTGGTCCCGGGTCAGCTTCCCCCGCCGTACGACCTGGCCGTCGGCGACGAGTTCCCAGTGGCCGTCGAACTCGCGCAGGTGGGTGAAGAGGTACTCGTTGGTGAGGGTGACGGCGCCCGGGCCGCCGCCGGTGCCGCGAGCGGCGTTGACCGCCTGGTAGACGCGCTTGACCTCGGCGGCCTTGCCGGTGTGGCCGCGGTCGGCGGTGACGATGCCGTCCGCGACGAAGGCGCCGTCGTTGGGGTTGTCGCCCCAGTCGCCGCCGTAGGCGAGGAACGTCTTGTCCCCGGGCCGCTTCTTCTCGGCCTTCACGGTCGCGGCGTCGAACCAGAACCGCACGCCGTCGTCGCCGGGGCCGCGGTTCTCGGAGGCCAGTTCGGCGGCGCCGAGGGCGCGGGCGTAGAGGCGGGCGCGCCGGATGGTGCCGCTGAACTCACGTACCTGCTGGTCGGCGTCGGTGGCGAGCGACAGGGGCGCGGTGTTGCTGCTGGGGCGCCGGTCGGTGGTGCGGGTGGCCCGTTCGACGCCGTCGACGTGGAGGGTCAGGGTCCCGGCGTCCGCGTCGAAGACGCCGGCGAGGTGGTGCTCGCGGCCGGTCCAGTCGTCCGGCACGGTCCAGTTCGCGGTGATCCACTGCCCCGCGGAGTGGATGAAGAACTCCAGGGTCCGGCCGTTCTGCTTCAGCGCGTACTGGGTGTCGCCCTTGGCGAGGATCGGCTGGTGGTAGCCCGTCACGTGCGGGGTGATCCAGGCTTCCAGGGTGAGCGAACCCGTGAGGTCGAGGCTGTCGTCGCGTTCGAAGACGGTGATGCCGGACAGGCCCCGGTCGCGGTCGAGGGTGCCGCGGGTGGCGAGGATCTCGCCGCGCAGCTGCGCGGGTCCGGCCTCGGTGAGCAGGGTGCGGGCGGGGACGGGCGTGTACAGGGACTGGTCGACGAAGTCCCAGATCCAGCCGCCCTGGAGCACGTCGTGGGCGCGCACGACGTCCCAGTACTTCTTGAAGTTGCCCGTCGAGTTCCCCATCGAGTGGGCGTACTCGATCATGACGTACGGCCGGGTGTCGGAGGTGTCGTTCGCGCGCTGCTCGACGCGCTGCGGGCTGTCGTACATCTCCGAGCGGATGTCGCTGACGCCGGGGCGGTCGTCGCCCTCGTACTGGATGACGCGGGTGGTGTCGTAGGAGCGGATCCAGTCGTGCATGGCGGTGAAGGTGGAGCCGCCGCCCGCCTCGTTGCCCAGCGACCAGATGACGACGGAGGGATGGTTCTTGTCGCGGTGCACCATGTTCTGGGCGCGGGCCACGCAGGCGGCGGTCCAGTCGGGATGGTCGCCGGGGTACTCGTCGCGGATGCCGTGGGTCTCCAGGTTGGTCTCGTCGACGAGGTAGAGGCCGTATTCGTCGGCCAGTTCCAGCCAGTACGGGTTGTTGGGGTAGTGCGAGGTGCGGACGCTGTTGATGTTCATCCGCTTGATGATCCTGATGTCCTCGACCATGTCCTCCCGGGTGAGGGCGGTGCCGCGGGAGGGGTGCATCTCGTGGCGGTTGGTGCCGCGGAAGGACACCGGCTCGCCGTTGATCCGCATCAGGCCGTCCTTGAGCGCGAACTCGCGGAACCCGACCCGGTGGGACAGGGTCTCCGTCACCTTCCCGGCGGGGTCGCGCAGGCGCAGTACGGCCGTGTAGAGGTTCGGGTGTTCGGCGGACCAGAGCGCGGGCTTCGGCACGGCCTTCGCGGCCCGTACGGTGACGTCCTCGCCCGCGCGTGCCTCGCCGACGTCGACGGGCTGCTTCAGCGGCCGGGACCAGACGGCGTGGCCGCGCGCGTCGTAGAGCTGGGTCTCCACGGTGTAGCGGCCGGTGCCGCCCTCGCCGTAGGCCCGCACACTCGCCGTGACGGCCAGCTCGGCGTCGGTGTAGTCGGCGTCGAGCGGGGTGTCCAGCTTGAAGTCGCGCAGGTGCACGGCGGGGGTGGAGTAGAGGTGGACCGAGCGGAAGATGCCGCTCAGCCGGATCATGTCCTGGTCCTCCATCCAGTCGCCGTCGGAGTAGCGGTAGACCTCGACGGCGATCTGGTTGGTGCCGGGCTTGAGGTGGTCGGTGACGTCGTACTCGGAGGGCGTGTAGGAGTCCTCGTCGTAGCCGACCAGTTCGCCGTTGATCCACACGTAGTGCGCGGACTTGACGCCCTCGAAGTGGAGGAAGGTGCGGCGGCCCTTCCAGTGGCGGGGCAGGGTGAAGGTGCGCCGGTACTGGCCGACCGGGTTGTAGCGGGTCGGCGCGGCGGGCGGCTGCGGTTCCTCGCCGAGCCCGTTGGGGCCCCAGTACGGGTAGGTGATGTTCAGGTAGATGGGGAAGTCGTGGCCGTGCAGCTGCCACACGGACGGGACCGGGATGGTCTCCCAGGCCCCGTCGTCCACGTCGGTGCGGTGGAAGTCGGCGTCTCGGTCCTCGGGGCGGTCGGCGTAGGCGAACTTCCAGGTGCCGTCCAGGCTCAGCCGGTAGGGCGAGCGGGCGCGGTCACCGGCGCGGGCCTGCTCGACGTTCTCGTAGGGCGTGAGCGTGGCGTGCGGTGGTTCGGTGCCGAGCCGGAAGACTCCGAAGTCGTTCCACTCCGGGGACTCGTCGGCCGCCGCTCGCCGTCCGGCCGCGTGCGCGGTGACGGGCGACGCGGAGAGGGCGAACGCGCCGAGGACGGCGGCCCCGCCCTCCAGGAGGCGGCGCCGGCTGACGACCGGGCGGGGCGGACGGGCCGGAGACTGGGTGGGTGACGCGGGAGAGTGCGGCATGACCGTGGCCTTCCGTGGGCTTCGGGGGCGGCTCAACACACGGTGCTTCGAACGCAGTTGGCGGTGGGGCGAACTCAACTGCGGGTGACGCGGTGACTACTGGATCAGGGTCACCCTAGGACTCGAACAGAACCGAATCAATTATCCCGTCGGAGTTTGTTCGTTCCTGGTGAGCAGGGCCACCCCCGGGACGACCGGTCAGGGAACCGGGCCCCTTGGGGCAACCAGGACTGCCCCGAGGGCTCCTGACCGGGCCCCGGCCACCACGTAACGTCCTCGCGTGAACCTGTGGACTTCCCTGGAGCCCGCGTCCGCGACCGTGGACCCCGGCAGCACCGCACGCGTACGGCTGCGGGTGCGCAACACCGGCGACGTGGTGGACGAGTACCGGCTGGAACCCGTCGGGGACATCGCGCCCTGGACGACGGTGGAGCCGCAGACCCTGCGGCTGTATCCGGGGACGACCGGGACGGTGGAGCTGACCTTCGCCCCGCCGCGCACGCCGGACGCGACGGCGGGCCCCAACCCGTACGCGGTGCGGATCACCCCGACGGAACACCCCGACGCGGTGACGGTGCCGGAGGGGAACCTCACGATCACCGCGTTCACCGAGGTCCGGGCCGAGCTGGTGCCGCCGGTGGTCAAGGGCCGCTTCCGGGGCCGGCCGCGGCTGGCGGTGGACAACCTCGGCAACACCAAGGTCACGGCGTCCGTCGCGGGCAGCGACACCGGCGACCACCTGTCGTACGAGATCCGGCCCTCGAACGTGCAGATCGAGCCGGGGCGCGCGGCGTTCGTGGAGACGACGCTGAAGCCGAAGCAGGTCATCTGGTTCGGTTCCAAGGAGGAACGGCCCTACCGGCTGGCGGTGCGCCGCTCCGGCGTCGATCCGACCGACGTCGAGGGCACGTACGTGCAGCGCGGCTTCCTGCCCCGCTGGCTGGCCACGTTCCTGGGCATCGCGGTGGCCCTGACCGTCGCGTTCGTGATGATCTGGATCGCCTACAAGCCGCAGGTCCGCACCAGTGCCACCGAGCAGACCCAGCAGGCCGGCGCCGCGCTCGCACCCAGCCCCAGCGCCAGCCCGCAGACGCTGCCCAGCGCCGCCGAGTCCGCGCCGGTGGAACAGCCGAAGGCGCAGCAGCCGGACGTGCCGGAGCCGGAGGACGACGGGGGCGGAGGCGGTGGAGGCGGCGCCGAGGCGCCGGCGCCCAGGAAGCCCGAGAAGGGGACCTCGGGCGGGGGCGCCGAGGAGAAGCCGGCCCCCAAGGCTCCGGAGCCCGTCGCCCCCGGCACGACGATCTACGGCCACGCCTCGGACCGCTGCATCGAGGTGGCGGGTCACAAGTGGCGGGACGGCGCACCGCTGCAGATCGCGGACTGCACCGGCAAGAACTGGCAGAAGTGGGACTTCCGGCCCGACGGCACGATCCGGTCGCTGGGCCTGTGCATGGACGCGACCTGGGGCGGCACCGCCAACGGAACGGTCGTCCAGGTGGCGGTGTGCAGCGGCAACCCGGCCCAGCAGTTCATCCTGGCCGGGCCCCGGGACCTGGTCAACGTGCAGGCCAACAAGTGCGTGGACGTCGTCGACGCGAACAACGCCAACGGCGCCGGGCTCCAGCTGTGGGAGTGCAACGGCCAGGACAACCAGAAGTGGAGCACGCGCTGACCCGGAGGGTACGCGTCGGCTCCTCGCCGGGGCCCGGCCCGCTCCCCCGGCCGGGCGGTCAGCCGGCGTACGCGGCGAACGCCTGGTGCGCCCGGTCGTCGAAGAGGACGAAGCGGACCTCGGTGACCGAGGTGCCGGTGGTCCGTACCGTCTCGACCGCGATGCGGGCCGCGTCGTCGAGCGGCCAGCGGTAGACGCCCGTGGAGATGGCGGGGAAGGCGACCGTGCGGGCGCCCAGCTCGTCGGCGACGCGGAGGGACTCGCGGTAGCAGGAGGCGAGGAGGCCCGAACGGTCCTCGGTGGTGCTGTGCACCGGCCCGACCGTGTGGATCACCCAGCGGGCGTCCAGGTCACCGGCGGTGGTGGCGACCGCGCGGCCGGTGGGGAGGCCCTTGCCGAGGTGTCCCGCGCGGAGCCTGCGGCACTCCGCCAGGATCTCGGGCCCGCCGCGCCGGTGGATGGCACCGTCGACTCCGCCTCCGCCGAGGAGCGAGGAGTTGGCGGCGTTGACGATCGCGTCGGCGTGCTCGCGGGTGATGTCGCCCCGGACGAGGGTGAGGGTGGGCATGGCGGTCCTCGCTCGGCTCGGTTCCGTGGGGGTCAGGTCTGACGGAGTCTGCGCCAGACGGCCTTCGCCGCGTTGTGGCCGGACATGCCGTGGACGCCGGGGCCCGGCGGGGTGGCCGACGAGCAGATGAAGACCGCCGGGTGCGGGGTCGCGTACGGGAACAGGGAGAGCTTGGGGCGCAGGAGGAGCTGGAGGCCGGAGACGGCGCCGGAGGCGATGTCGCCACCGACGTAGTTGGCGTTGCGGGCGGCGAGCTCGGGCGGGCCCGCGGTGGCGCGGGCGAGGACGCGGTCGCGGAAGCCGGGGGCGAAGCGCTCCAGTTGACGCTCGATCGCGTCGGTGAGGTCGCCGGTCCAGCCGTGCGGGACGTGGCCGTAGGCCCAGAAGACGTGCTTGCCGGCCGGGGCGCGGGTGGGGTCGACGACGCTGGGCTGCACCGTGATGAGGAACGGCCGCTCGGGCGCGCGGCCGGTGCCCGAGGCCGCGTCCAGGGCGGCGCCGATCTCCGTGCTGTCGGCGCCGATCTGCACGGTGCCCGCGCCGCGGGGTTCCTCGGCCGTCCACGGGACGGGGCCGTCCAGCGCGTAGTCGATCTTGAAGACGCCGGGTCCGTACCGGTAGTTCGCGTAGTGGCTGCCGAGGCCGGCGATGCGGGCCAGGGCCGTGGGCGAGGTGTCGAAGACGTAGGCCCGCGCGGGCGGCAGGTCGTCGAGGCGCTTGACCTCGTAGTCGGTGTGGACGGTGCCGCCGAGGTCCGCGAGGTGGGCGGCGAGGGCGTCGGAGATCGCCTGGGAGCCGCCGCGGGCCACGGGCCAGCCGCGGGCGTGCGCGGCCAGTGCGAAGACCAGGCCTATGGCGCCGGTGGCGAAGCCGCCGAGCGGTGCCATGACGTGCGCGACGAGCCCCGCGAAGAGGGTCTTGGCCTTCTCGTCACGGAAGCGGCGCATCAGCCACGTCGACGGGGGCAGACCGACCAGTCCGAAGCGGGCCAGGGTGACCGGGTCGCGGGGCAGCGCGCTCAGCGGCAGCGACATGAAGTCCCGGGCCAGGGTGTCCCACCTGGGCAGGAAGCGCTCGACCAGCCTGCGGTAGGTGCCCGCGTCGCGCGCTCCGAAGGAGGCGGCCGTCTCGCCGACCGACCGGGACAGCACGGCGGCCGAGCCGTCGAGGAAGGGGTGCGCCATGGGCAGGTCGGGGTGCAGCCACTCCAGGCCGTACCGCTCCAGGGGGAGGTCGCGGAAGGCCGGCGAGTTGATGCCGAGCGGGTGCGCGGCCGAGCAGGGGTCGTGCCGGAAGCCCGGCAGGGTCAGCTCCTCGGTGCGTGCCCCGCCGCCCACGGTGCCCCGCGCCTCGAACACGGCGACCGAGAAGCCCCGGCGGGCCAGCTCCACCGCAGCGGTCAGTCCGTTCGGCCCCGCACCCACCACGACCGCATCGAGCATCGACGGCACCTTCGGACCCCTTCGTCAGCCGATGGCCACTGGGGATCAGGATATGCCCGGGGTCCGGCAGCGCGCGGTCGCGGGGCACGGCCCGCGGCGGCCCGTGGGATCACACCGCCCCGCCCGACAGCAGGGCCACCACCCGGCGGGCCGTGGCCGCGTCGCGCGCGGCGGTGAACGGCAGGGCGTTGCCCCCGGTGATGCGGAAGGGCTCGCCCGAGCGGGTCAGGTGGGCACCGCCCGCCTCCTCGACCAGGAGGAGTCCGGCCGCGTGGTCCCACGCCGCCTCCCAGGAGAAGGCGATGGCGTCGGACTCGCCGCGGGCGACGGCCAGGTACTCCAGGCCGGCCGAGCCGCAGGGGCGGGGGGCCACCCCCGGGGTGCGCAGGGCGAGCAGGTCGCGCTTCTGCTCGTCCGTCGTGTAGTCCGGGTGGGAGGTGGCGACGCGCAGGTCGCGGCCGGGCTCGGGCGGTCCGGCGTACAGCCGCTCACCGTCCAGGTAGGCGCCCCGGCCCCGGACGGCCGTCGCGAGCCGGTCGTCGACCGGGGCGTAGGTCCAGGAGGCGTGCACGACGCCGTGCCGGGCGAGCGCGATCAGCGTGCAGAAGCCCTCCTCGCCGCGCACGAACTGCCGGGTGCCGTCGACCGGGTCGATGATCCACACCGGCGCGTCGGCGCGTATCGCCTCGTACGAGGCGGGGTTCGCGTGGACCGCCTCCTCGCCGACGACCACGGAGCCCGGCAGCAGGTCGGCCAGGACCTCCGTGAGGTACAGCTCGGCCTTGCGGTCGGCGTCGGTCACCAGGTCGTGCGGGCCGGCCTTCTGGTCGACCTCGTGCTCCGCGAGACGGCGCCAGCGCGGCATGATCTCCTGGGCGGCGGCCTTGCGGACGGCGGCCTCCACCGCGTCGGTGTGCCGGGCGAGAAACTCGTCGATGGTTTCGTTGTTCTCGATCATGGCTCCATGAGAGCACGCGCCACTGACAATCCCCACCCTGCCGGTGTACTCCGGGTGGAATCGGCGCGAACACCCGGTGCCCGCGATCGCGGGGGGGGGCAGGAAAGAAAGGGCCGGCGGCGGACCGCGTCGTCCGGCCCGTCGTGTCCGTCAGCGGCCGACCGCGTAGCCCTGCATGCCGCGCGGGTTCGCCGCCGCCGACAGCACGCCCGTCTCCGGGTCGCGGGCCACCGCGCACAGCCGGCCCTCGGACCACGCCTCGCCCACCGTCACGTCGTGCCCGCGGCGCCGCAGCTCCTCGACGACCTCCGCCGGCATGCGCGACTCCACGGTGACGGCGCCCGCCCGCATGCCGCGCGGGAAGAAGGAGCCGGGGAAGCTGTCGTTGTGCCAGTTCGGGGCGTCGATCGCGCCCTGGAGGTCGAGGCCGCCGCGCACCCGCTCGCGCAGCGCGACGGCGAGGAAGAAGTGCGTCTGCCACTGGTCCTGCTGGTCGCCGCCGGGGGTGCCGAAGGCCATCACCGGCACCCCGTCGCGCAGGGCGACGGAAGGAGTGAGCGTGGTCCGCGGACGGCGGCCCGGCGTGAGCGAGTTGGGCAGCCCCTCCTCCAGCCACGTCATCTGGAGCCGGGTGCCGAGCGGGAAGCCCAGCTCGGGCACGACGGGGTTGGACTGGAGCCAGCCGCCGCTGGGCGTGGCCGAGATCATGTTGCCCCAGCGGTCCACGATGTCGAGGTGGCAGGTGTCGCCGCGGGTCCCCCCGTCGGCGGCGACGTCCGGCTCCCCCGGGACCGGGGACGTCGGGCTCTTGGCGACCGTCGGCTCGCCGACCCCCAGGGCGTCGAGGCCGGCCCCGTCCACGGCCGCGACGAGGGCGTGCGCGCTGAGCCGCGGGGTGCGCCCGCCGGGCGAACCGGGCCGCAGTTCGAAGGACGCCTTGTCGCCGACGAGTTGCCGCCGCGCCGCGTTGTACCCGGGCGACAGCAGCTCGCCGAGCGGCACCCGTTCCGCGCCCTCGGCGTCCCCGTACCAGGCCTCCCGGTCGGCCATGGCGAGCTTGCAGCCCTCGATCAGCAGGTGGACGTAGTCGGCGGAGCCGTGGGCGGGCAGCTCGGGCGGGAGCAGCGCCAACTGCTGGAGCAGGACGGGCCCCTGGCTCCACGGGCCGGCCTTGCACAGGGTCCAGCCGTTCCAGTCGTACGTGACGGGGGCCTCGTAACGGGCCGACCAGCCGGCCAGGTCGGCGGCGGTCAGCGTGCCGGTGTGGTGCTCGCCGCTGGTGTCCAGCGTGGGCCGCCCGGCCTGCCGGACGAGGGCCTCGGCTATGAACCCGGAGCGCCAGATCTCCCGCGCCGCGTCGATCTCCGCCTCGCGGCCCCCATCCCCTCCCCGCGGGCCGCGGGCCTCGGCGAGCAGCCGCTTCCAGGTGGCCGCGAGGGCCGGGTTGCGCAGCAGCTCGCCGGGGCGGGGCGGGCGGCCGTCCGGCAGGTAGACCTCGGCGGAGGACGTCCACTCCGTCTCGAACAGCTCCCGGACGGTCTCGACGGTCTCGGCGACGCGCTCCACGGGCGCGTGCCCGTGCTCCGCGTAGCCGATGGCGTACTTCAGCACGTCGGCGAGTGACCTGGTGCCGTGGTCGCGCAGCAGGAGCAGCCAGGCGTCGAAGGCGCCGGGCACGGCCGCGGCGAGCGGTCCGGTGCCGGGGACGAGATCGAGACCGAGTCCCTGGTAGTGCGCGACGGTCGCCCCGGCCGGCGCCACACCCTGGCCGCACAGCACCCGCACCTCGCCGCCCGCCGGGGCGAGCAGGATGGGCACCTCCCCGGCGGGCCCGTTGAGGTGCGGCTCGACGACGTGCAGCACGAAGCCACCGGCGACCGCGGCGTCGTAGGCGTTGCCGCCGTCCTCCAGCACCGCCATGGCCGACTGCGAGGCCAGCCAGTGGGTGGAGGAGACCATGCCGAAGGTGCCGCTCAGGGTGGGGCGAGTCGTGAACTGCATGCCTGACCTCGGTGCTCGGTACGTCGACGGCCCGTACGACAGCGGAACGGGCCCGCGGGAGGGGACCGGGGAGGACGGGTACGGGACCCGCCCTTCCACGCAGCCCCGCCTTCACCGCCACCCCCGGGTCAGGCTGCCGGCGCCGGCCGCTGCCGCAGGCAGCGTAGATCCGCGCCACCGGCCGACGCCACCCTCCTCATCAGGTCGGACGCGTTGTCCGGCAGACGACGACAGCGTCCTGCCCGGCTCGTCAGGTGCGCGGCACCAGGTGGTCGCCGGCGATGCCGGACTTCTCGGGGCGGTAGTAGTCCCTGATGGCGTCGGCCCAGGTGGACACCCGCACGCGGTCCTCACCGTCCGGGCCGAAGGCGTCGAAGAGGGCCTCGATGTTGGGCCGTGCGAAACCGATCGCGATCATCAGCGCGACGAACTCGGGGCGGGCGACGAAGCCGTCGCCGTCCGGATCGCCCATCGCCGCGAGGGCTTCGGCGAACTCGTCCACGGCGGCTTCGAACCGCTGCGGGTTGAGGACGACGGAGGTGAACTCCTCGGGGCTGACCCGGCCGTCGCCATTGGCGTCCAGCTCGGTCAGGAGCGTTTCGCCGTAGCGGCGGAAGGCACCGGTGAGCCTGTCCTTGACGGCCTGCTGCGCGGCCGGTACGGCAGCCACCACGCGGTCGCCCATCAAGTCGAAGTCGGCGCGCTCCAGGTAGCCGTTGCCATCGGCGTCGAAGAGGGAGAAGACCAGCTCGATGCGGTCGGTCGCCTCGGTGGTGGGCACCATGGTGCACCCTGCCTTTCTTCGGGTCCTTGCCGTCGGAATGCGCCGGGGAGCTGCCCCGGCGGCCGACCCCACTATCCAGTTCTCCCGGCCGCTCCAGCGGCGAACAAGGGCCCTTCACACACGAACGGGGGGAAACAGGGGATCCATGCATGAAACGGGCCGGGCCCTTCACGCCGGTCGCGTCCGGTCCGCGAACACCCAGCGGTTGCCTCCCAGGGCGTCGTTCTCCTCGGGCAGCGGTCCACGTCCGTGCAGGCGGGTGAAGTCGAAGGGGGTGCGGACCGACGCGGCCCAGCCCCTGCCCGTCAGACGAGCCGCGGAGTCGGGCCGCGGCTCCCGGCTGAACAGGTCGAGCAGGTCGATGCCGAGCTGTCGGCGCGTGGACGTGTACAGCGGACTGTCCCGGTACGCCATCAGGTCCTTCTCCAGCTTCACTTCGTAGGCCAGGGCGCTGCCGGGCGCACTGAGCCGGTCGACCGTGTCGATGAGCGCGGTCTCGGCGGCATGGGGAAGGTAGAACAGCAGGCCCTCCACCAGCCACGCGGTGGGGGTCGCGGGGTCGAAGCCGGCGGCCGTCAGCGCGCCGGCCCAGTCGGCGCGCAGGTCGGCCCCGATCGGCACGCGCGCCGCTCCGGGGTCGGCCGACAAGGCGTCGAGGACCTTGTGCTTGAAGGCGAGGACTCCGTTCCTGTCGATCTCGAAGATCACGCAGTCGGCGGGCCAGTCGAGCCGGAAGGCCCGGGTGTCCAGTCCGGCGCCCAGCAGCACCACCTGACGGATGCCGGCGGACCGGACCGACCGGAGCAGGAAGTCGTCGAGAACCCGGGTACGCAGACCGAAGTAGCGGGCGAAGCGTCCCCAGAGCGGGCTCCGGTCCCCGTCCGGAGCCTGCTCCAGGCGGACCGGCCAGTGCGCGGACGCGGACGCGCCCAGGACGAAGTGCTCCGCGTAGACGTCCTGGGCGAGGCTGTCGGGGCGGTGGGTCTCGATCGCCCGCGCCGCGGCGACCAGGAGGGCGGTGAGCCCCACTCCTCCCTCCACGCCGTCCGTACCGGTGCTGAGCGGTGCCGTGTCGGCCATGCCTTCTCCCTCGTGAAGTCGTGTGGGTCGGGCGTCCGTCGGAGGCGCCGGCCGGGTGGGCGGCGGTGCGGCGTGCTCAGTGCCGCCGGCCGTCCGGGACCAGGACGGGTTTGACGACGCGGCCCGTCTCGCAGTCGTGTTCGGCCTCGTTGATGTCGGCGAGCGGATAGGTGCGGATCAGCTGGTCGAAGGGGAAACGCCCGGACTGCCAGAGCCCGGTGAGGCGGGGGATCAGCACTCCGGGGACGGCGTCGCCCTCGCAGATGTGGGAGATGCCGCGCCCCCGGTCCAGGGTCCCCACCTCGAGCGGCAGGGTGTCGTGGAGCCGTGCCACGAGGCCGAGCCGGCCGGTCGGACGCAGCGACCGGAGCGCCTCGTTGATCAGCCGGGGGGACCCCGTGGTGTCCAGCGCGTACGCCGCTCCCCCGCCGGTCAGCCGCAGGATCCGGTCGGACGGTCCGGCCGGTGCGGCGGGGACCGGCAGGGCGTGGAACCTCTCGGCGAGGGCCAGCCGCCCGGGGTGCCGGTCCACGGCCACGGTCACCGCGCCGGCTGCGTGGGCCGCCATCACCGCGGCCAGGCCCACCGCGCCCGCGCCGAAGACGGCGAGAGTGTCACCGGGGCCGACGCCGAAGGAGTTGAAGACGGCACCGGCACCGGTGAGGAAGCCGCAACCGAGCGGTCCGAGCAGTTCGAGGGGCAGTGAGGGATCGACCCGAACGGCGTTGCGGGCCGGGACCAGCGCGTACTCGGCGAACGACGACTGGCCGAACCAGCGGGGAGCCAGGGGCCTCCCGCTCGCGTCGGTGAAGCGTGCGGCGTGCTCCTCGCGCCCCCCGAACAGGTTCAGCGAGGCGAACGAGTCGCAGTAGGCGGGGGCCGCGCCCAAGCAGTTGCGGCAGTGCCCGCAGGAGTCGAAGCTCACCACCACATGGTCGCCGGGGCTCAGGCCGGTGCCGGTGCCTCCCGTCTCCACCACGACCCCGGACCCCTCGTGGCCGAGGACCGCCGGCAGCGGGGAGCGGCCGGCCGAGCGCCGCACCGCGAGGTCGGTCCGGCACATCCCGCAGCCCGCGATCCGGACCAGGACCTCCCCCGCGGCCGGCCCCTCCGTCAGCGCCACCTCCTCGACGGTGAACGGTTCCTCGTACGCACGCAGTACCGCCGCGCCGAACCTCACCTCACGCCTCCTCCGGGCGGTGCACGACGAACGGTCTGAGGTTTCCCTGCAGCCCCCACGGTCCGCCCGCGACGCCGACACCGCTGTCCTTGGCGCCCGCGAAGGGCTGAGCGAGGGAGAGTTCGGCATGGTGGTTGATCCAGGCCGTTGCGCACTCCAGGCGGTCGGCGACGGCCGCGGCCAGGTCGGTGTCGGTGCCCCACACCGAGCCGCCCAGTCCGAAGCCGGTGTCGTTGGCCGCCCGGACGGCCTCGTTGAGGCTGTCGTACGGCAGGACGGGCAGGACCGGGCCGAACTGCTCCTCGGTCACCACCGGGCTGTCGGCCGGTACGTCGGCCACGATCGTCGGGGCGAAGAAGTACCCCGGCCGGTCCAGGCGGTGTCCACCGGCCGCGGCTCGGCCGCCGTCCGCCAGGGCGCGGGCCGTGAGGTGCTCGACGCGGGCGAGTTGCGGGGCGTTGTTGACCGGCCCGATGCGCGAGGCCGCGTCGAGTCCGGGTCCGACGGCGGTGGTGTCCGCCCGGTGGGCGAGGGCCTCCACCACGTGGGCGTAGAGCCGGGCGGGCGCGTAGACCCGTTTGACCGCCATGCAGACCTGGCCGCAGTTGCGGAACGCCGCCCAGAACAGCCGGTCCGCGATCTTGTCCACGTCGACGTCGTCGAGCAGGACGGCGGCGTCGTTGCCGCCCAGTTCCAGGGTGACGCGGGCGAGGGTGGCCGCCGCGCCCGCGGCGACGGCCCGTCCCGTGGCCGCCGACCCGGTGAAGGTCACGTGTCGGATCCCCGGGTGCGATGCGAGACGGGCGCCGAGCGGCTCCCTTCCGGTGACGATCGTCAGTACGCCCTCGGGCAGGGCGCCGGCGAGCACGGACCCCAGCATCCGGGTGGCGAGGGGGGTGAACGGTGAGGGTTTGAGCACCACCGTGTTGCCCGCGGCGAGGGCGGGAGCGAACTTCGCCGACGCCAGTTGCAGGGGGAAGTTCCACGGGACGATCGCGGCGACGGGCCCGATCGGCCGCCACCGCAGCCGGCTGTGCACGGGGCGGCCGTCCTCGATCGGCTGCGTCCCGGTGTCGAGCCCTGCGTAGTAGCGCAGCCGGGCAGCCGTGCGCGCCACCTCCGCGTGCGACTCGGTCAGCGGTTTGCCCTGTTCGCGGGTGAGGAGCGGGGCGAGAGCGGCGGCGGCCGCGTCGACGGCGTCCGCCGCCGCGAGCAGCGCCGTCCTGCGGGCGACCGGGTCGGCCCGCCAGTCCTGCCAGGCCGCCTGGGCCCGGCCGACGACCGCGTCCAGCTCCTGCGGCCGCCGGTCGGGAGCCTCGTCGAAGGCTTCCCCGGTCGACGGGTCGACGACGGCGAAGTACCCGTTCCGGTCACCGGGAGCGTACGGGGTGGGTCCGGCTGCCAGGGTCATGGTCAGCTCTGTACGGCGACGGCCGCGTGCTCGCGGACGTGCCGGTCCATCTCCGCCCGGAAGGCCGCCACCAGGTGCGGCTGGATCCGGCCCGTACTGCGGTCCCCCCGCTCGCAGACCGCGCCGCGCACTCCGACGATGTCCGTCTCGATGCGGGCCAGTTCGCCCAGGTCGCCGGTCTTGACGCTGCCCGCGAGCGCGGCGAGGAGACCCGCGTCGTGGGCCCGTCGTACGAACTCGGCGCACATGTCGGGCGGCACGTGGTCGAACAGCCGCGTCCCGTCCTTGATCGCGGTGTCGAGCATGGCGGCGTCGGAACCCGAACGGCGCGCGATGTCCGGCAGCGCGAGCGGGTTGACACAGCCGATGCGGTGGGCGTCGGCGTATCCCGAGGCGACGACGAAGGCGTCCGCCCGGTGGTCCTTCACCGCCCGGACGACCCCGCGCATGACCTCCACGGCCTGCTCGGGCGTGGCGCATCCGTAGAGGCCGACCTTGATGTAGGTGGCCCCGGACACGGCGGCGCCGAGCGCCGCCTGGGCCACCGTGCCGGGCTTGTACGGCACGTCCCCCACGGTGGCGGAGACCGGCTTGTCCGCCGGGACCGCCGCGCGGATCTCCCTGATGACCCACGGGTAGTTGGCGCCGAGCGAGCCCTCGTCGGGCTTCTTGACGTCGACGATGTCCAGGTGCTCGGCCGCCTTCGCGCAGTCGAGGGCCTCGTCGACACCGTCCGGAGAAATGAGCAGCAACAAGGTTGAGTCCTTTCCCCCGCCCACCCGTCTGCCCCGAGAACGGATGCGCGGATTCGCCTGGCTCACATGCGGTCCGCACATCATTTCCCGGGGTGTCACGTCTCGGCAGGGCGCGCACGTGACATACGGATCACAGCCACCGGTCGCCCGCGCCCCGCACAACGCGCCGTCTGCGCTGGACCGCCCGCGCAGGCCGGCTCGAACGGTCGTCCGAGGACCGCACGGAGCGGGAGTCCCCGCGCATCAGGTGCCGGGACTCCGAGGCCAGCGAGCGCCGGTCAGCTCCGCGGAGCGTTCCCAGACGCGCCGTGCCTCGTCCGTGCTCCGCAGGCGGCTGTAGAGCTTCTGCCGCGCGGGAGGGCCGCCCAGGTGGCCCGGGCCTGCGGGGCCGTACAACGCTCCGCCTTCGGCGTCCGGCGACGTGGCCGCGTACAGCGCGGGGAGCTGCGCGGTGCGGACCGTGCCGAGGAGGATGCCGCGGGCGGACAGGGCCCGGATGACGCGTACGCCCGGGGTGTCCTTGACGCGGCCCACCTCGGGGCGGGCGGCGAGCAGGTTCGTGGGGGCGACGCCCGGGTGGGACAGGTTGCTGGTGATGCCCCAGCCGCCCGCCTCGCTGCGGCGGTCGAGCTCCAGCCCGAAGAGTCCGCACGCGATCTTCGACTGGCTGTAGGCGCGCCCGCCGTTGTAGGAGCGTTCCCAGTCCAGGTCGTCCCAGTTGATGGCGTTCCGGTCGGCCGCGATGCTGATCTGCGAGGTCACCCGGGCCCGCCCGGCCCGCAGCAGCGGGAGCAGGTGGGCGACGAGGGCGAAGTGCCCGAGGTGGTTGGTGCCGAACTGCAGCTCGAAACCGTCGTCGGTCGTCTGCCGCCCGGGCGGTGTCATGACGCCGGCGTTGTTCACGAGCAGGTGGATCGGGCGGCCTTCCCCCAGCAGGTCCCGGCCGAGGGCGGCCACGGAGGTGAGCGAGGACAGGTCCAGCGTCCGCAGGGACACGTCCGCGCCGGGCACCCGGGTTCCGATCGCATCGAGAGCCGCCTCGCCCTTGCGCGGGTTGCGCACCGGCAGGAGCACCTCGGCACCGGCGGCCGCCAGGCGGGTCGCGATGCCGAGTCCGATGCCGTCGCTGGCGCCGGTGACGACCGCGCGCCGGCCGGACAGGTCGGGGACGGTGATGTCGAAGTCGGTGCGTGGCACGGGCCGCTCCTCGGGTGTCGTTGCTCGCCGGCGGTGTCGTCCCTTCCACGGTGGCCGGACCGGCCGACGCGGTACAGGGCCTGCCGATCCCCTGATCCGGCGGCCGGGGTACGCCGCTGTCCCGCCCTTTTCGCAGGTCGTCCACGGTGTCGGGGCAGCCTGCGGCCGTCCAGGTCACCGGAGAGGGGGATCGGCGATCCGTGGCTGGGCGGCCCGCGGCGGCCCGGGAGGGCGGCGCGAGGCGGTAGAAAGGGAAGCGGCCCGAAGGAGAGCACCCATGGAGATCGACCGGAGCGGGCTCGCGGCCTTCCTGCGGCGCCGGCGGGAGCTGCTGCAACCCGAGGACGTCGGACTTCCGCGGGGACAGCGCCGCAGAACCCGTGGCCTGCGCCGCGAGGAGGTCGCGGCGCTGTGCCACATGTCGACCGACTACTACGCGCGCCTTGAGCGGGAGCGCGGCCCGCAGCCCTCACAGCAGATGGCCGCCTCCCTCGCCCAGGGCCTGCACCTGTCCCTGGACGAGCGCGACCACCTGTTCCGCCTGGCCGGGCACCACCCGCCCGTGCGCGGGGCGGCGGGTGAGCACGTGGGCCCCGGTCTGCTGCGCATCCTCGACCGCCTGGCCGACACCCCCGCCGAGATCGTCACCGAACTCGGGGAGACCCTGCGGCAGACGCCGCTGGGCGTGGCCCTGACCGGCGACGCCACGCGGTTCACCGGACCGGAACGCAGCATCGGCTTCCGCTGGTTCACCCTGCCGGCCACCCGCGCCCTGTACGCGCCGGAGGACCACGCCCTGCTCTCCCGTACGTTCACGTCCGGACTGCGCCAGGTCGTCACGGTGCGGGGCCCGGACTCGCGGGCCGCGCACTACGCCCGGCTCCTGCAGGAGCGCAGCGAGGAGTTCCGCACCCTGTGGGACACCCACGAGGTGGGCGTCCGCCCCCACCAGGTCAAACGCTTCCGCCATCCCGAGGTCGGGCTCCTTGAGCTGCACTGCCAGACCCTGCTCGATCCCGAGCAGTCGCACCACCTGCTCGTCTACACGGCAGCGCCCGGCTCCGAGAGCCACGACAAGCTGCGCCTGCTGTCCGTCGTCGGCGCCGAGGCGGTCGGCTGACCCTGCCCGCCGGCCGGCCGTGCCCTCGGCCGGCCGTGCCCGCCGGCGGCCGGGTGGCCGACCGGCGCACCTCACCGCCCGGTACGGCGCGGTGCGGTGCGGGAACACACCGGCCGGGCGCACTGTTGTCGCCGGATGCGGAACGGAGGCGGAACGGTGCACGGTGAGTACAAGATCCCCGGCGGCAAGCTGGTCGTCGTGGACGTCGAGGTGGACGGCGGCGCCCTGCGGCACGTGCGGGTGGCGGGTGACTTCTTCCTGGAACCGGACGAGGCGCTGGACGCCGTGAACCGTGCGCTGGAGGGAGCCCCGGCGGACACCGACGCGACCGGACTCGCCGCGCGCGTCGACGCGGCCGTCCCGGAGGGCACCGTCATGTACGGGCTGACCTCGGAGGGCGTCGGCATCGCCGTACGCCGGGCGCTCGCGCACGCCACGGACTGGACGGACTACGACTGGCAGCTGATCCACGAGGGCCCCGAGGCCCCCGCCCTGCACATGGCCCTCGACGAGGTGCTCACCGCCGAGGTCGCCGCGGGCCGGCGTCCGCCGACGCTGCGGGTGTGGGAGTGGGGCGCACCGGCGGTGATCATCGGCAGCTTCCAGTCGCTGCGCAACGAGGTGGACCCCGAGGGCGCCGCCCGGCACGGCATCGAGGTGGTGCGCCGTGTCTCCGGCGGCGGCGCCATGTTCGTGGAGCCCGGCAACACGATCACGTACTCCCTGTCCGTGCCGGAGGCGCTGGTGCAGGGCCTGTCCTTCCAGGACAGCTACGCCTACCTCGACGACTGGGTGCTGGGCGCGCTCGGCGAGATGGGCATCCGCGCCTGGTACCAGCCGCTGAACGACATCGCCACCGACCAGGGCAAGATCGCGGGCGCGGCCCAGAAGCGCATCGTGGGCCCGGGCGGAGGCCCGGGTGCCGTACTGCACCACGTGACCATGTCGTACGACATCGACGCCGACAAGATGCTGGAAGTCCTGCGCATCGGGCGGGAGAAGATGTCCGACAAGGGCACCGGGTCCGCGAAGAAGCGGGTGGACCCGCTGCGCCGTCAGACCGGGCTGGCGCGCGAGACGGTGATCGAGCGGATGGTGGCCTCCTTCGCCACCCGGTACGGACTGACCCGGGGCAGGGCGACGGACGAGGAGCTGGCCCGGGCCCGGGAGCTGGCCCGCACGAAGTTCTCCTCCTCCGAGTGGACTGCCCGGGTGCCCTGACGCCCGCGAGCCGCCGGCGGGCTCATGTGCCGCGCACCGAGACCAGTCCCGACTCGTAGGCGAACACCACGAGTTGGGCCCGGTCGCGGGCCCGCAGCTTGGTCATCGCCCGGCTGATGTGCGTCTTGGCGGTCAGCGGGCTGATCACCATGTGCGCGGCGATCTCCTCGTTGGTCAGACCGCGCGCGGCGAGCGCGGTGACCTCGCGCTCCCGGCGGGTGAGGGAGTCCAGGGCGGGCGCGGTGGACCGGTCGGGCGGCCGGGCGACGAACTCGCCGATCAGGGTGCGGGTGACCGACGGGGAGAGCAGCGCCTCCCCGTGCGCGACCACGTCGATGGCCTGGAGCAGGTCCGCGGGCTCGGTGTCCTTGAGCAGGAAGCCGCTGGCGCCGGCTCGCAGCGCGTCGAAGACGTACTCGTCGAGGCCGTAGTTGGTGAGGATGACGACGCGTACGGTCGCGAGGGCCGGGTCCGCGGCAATGCGGCGGGTGGCCTCGATGCCCGACATCACGGGCATCTGCACGTCGACCAGTGCCACGTCGGGCACCTGGGCCCGCACCAGCGCCACCCCTTGTTCCCCGTCGGCGGCCTCGCCGACCACCTCGATGCCCTCCTCCGCGTCGAGCAGGGCCCGGAATCCGGCCCGCATCAGCGCCTGGTCGTCGATGAGCGCGACCCGGACGACGCCGCTCATACCGCCTCCTCCAGCGGCAGCCGTACGTGGACCGAGAAGCCGCCCTCCGGGCGCGGGGCGGCGCGCAGGGTGCCGCCGAGGGCGGCGACGCGTTCGCGCATGCCGGTCAGGCCGGTGCCCGGCACCGGCGGGCGGTCCGGGTCGGCGCCACCGTCGTCGTCCACGGCCATCGTCAACTCCCCGGGTTGACCACTCGTCTTCCGCGTGCCGTAGTCGATGCGGACCCGCACCTCGGCCGGCCCCGCATGCCGCGCCGCGTTGGTGAGGGCTTCCTGCACGATGCGGTACGCGGCCCGGTCGACGGCCCGGGGCAGCGGGCGCTCGTCCCCGGTGACCAGGAGGTCGACGGCCAGCCCCGCAGCGCGGGCCCGTTCGACGAGTTGCGCCGGGGTGCCGGTGGGTACGTCGGCCCGCAACACCTGAAGGGCGGAGCGCAGCTCGCGCATCGCCTCTCCACTGGCCTCCTGGATGGCGAGCAGCGCGGGCGGCACCTCGTCGCCCCGTTTGCGGGCCAGGTGGACGGCGACGCCGGCCTGGAGCTTGACGATGGAGATGCTGTGCGTCAGCGAGTCGTGCAACTCGCGGGCGATCCGCAGCCGTTCCTCCCCGGCGCGGCGCAGTGCCGCCTCCTCCCTGGTGCGCTCCGCCTCCAGGGCACGCTGCTCGGTCTGGCGCAGGTAGGCCTGCCAGTTCCGGTCGGCGAGGCCGGTCACCACGGCGCACAGGAACCAGCCGGCGAGCAGTCCGGCCCGCTCGGCCGCGTTCTGTGTGCCGGGCCCGGTGGCCACGTACCCGGCCAGGAACACGGCGCTGCCGGCCGCCGCGAGACCCCGGTGGCCGACCCGGGCCGCCGTGTGCACGGCGCCCAGCACGGGCAGCGCGCAGAGCGGTCCCGGATCCGCGTGCACGACATACGCCGTGCCGAGGACGACGGCGGCCGCCAGCACCGCGCGCGGGGCGGCGCGGTGGAAGGCGAGTGCCGCCGAGGCGAGGAGGACGAGCAGGTGGTCGAGCGCCGTGGTGCCGTCGTCGAAGGCGGCCACCGCCGTGCCGAGGGCACCGACCACGGCCGCGAGGACCCCGTCGGCGATCCGTTCGCGCTCGATCTGACGCCCGCTCATGTCCGCAGCCTAGACGAGGGCGGCGACCGCGGCGTCGGCCCTGTGGACGGCATGTGGACTACTCCCCGGGAAGTAGCCGGCCCCGCGACCCGGCCCCGGGGGCGCAGCGCCGATCGCATCCGGCCGTACGACGACCCGGTGCGCCCCGGCGACGCACGATGCCTTCCATGCCCACACCCTTCCGTCACACCGAACCGCTGCCGCCGAGGGCGGCCACCGGCCGCGTCGCCGAGGTCTACGCGCAGGCCGCGCGGGACTTCGGCATCCCCGAACCCGCCCCGTTCGTCGTCCTGTCCTCCGCGCCGGCCCTCGTCGCACCGGCCTGGGCGCTGATGCGTGAGTCCCTGATCGCCGGCCCGGGCGACCGGACCGGCAAGGAGGTCGCCGCCTTCGGGGTGTCGCAGGCCAACAAGTGCCGGTTCTGCATGGACGCGCACGTCATGCTGCTGCACGCCACCGGCGACCACGCGCTGGCCGAGCGTCTCGCCCGGGGCCTGGAGCCGGCGGACGAACGGCACGCGCGCGTCCTCGGCTGGGCGCGGCGCACCCGTGTCCCGGGCGCCGCGCCGGAGCCGTTCCCGTTCCCGCCCGAGGAGGCCGCCGGCTACCTCGGCACCGTGCTGGCCTTCCACTTCATCAACCGCGTCGTGTCGTCCCTGGTGACCGAGAGGCTGCTCCCGGCCGACGCGCAGCGGCTGCGTCCGGTACGCAGCCTGGCGGGCCGGTCGCTGTCCCGCACCGTGCGCAGGCCCGCCGTGCCCGGCGCTTCCCTGTCCCTGCTGGACGACCCCGGCCGGGGACCGGCATGGGCGGCGGGCACCCCGGTCGGCCCGGCCTACGCCGCGCTGAGCGCCACCGCCACGGCGGGCGCCGGTCTCCTCGACGCCTCCGACCGGGACCTCGTACGCACCACGCTGCGTGACTGGGACGGCTCGCACCCCGCGCCGACGACGGACCCGTTCCCCGACCGCGCGGAGCGGCCCGGCGCGCGGCTGGCGCTGCTGGCGGCGCTCGCGCCGTACCGGATCACGGATGCGGACGTGGCCGCGTGGCGCCGCCCCGAGCACACCGACCACGGCCTGGTGCACCTCGTCGCGTACGGCGCGTTCGCCGCGGTGGACCGTGTCGAGACCGGCCTGACCGCCCCCGGAACCCGGCCCGCCGTCCGGGAGACCTCGTGACCGTCCTACGGCGGCCGGTCCGGTCGACGCCTTCGCCGTAGCGGGGCGCCGCACGGGGGTGTCGGCGACGGCGTGGCCTTCCCGGCGTCGCCGACGCCCGGGGCGGCCCTCCCCGCCGGGCGGCCGGCCGGCGGTTCCGTACGCCTGTGTCACCGCGCGGCCACGGACCGAGTTCGCCCTTCCGCCCCACGGGGACTCGTGTGAGACTGGCGTCCCGTCCGCGTGCGGGCACCCTCCGCACCGTCCCCCACGAGAAGTGCGCCGTGCGTTCCCTTCCTCTGCCGCTCGCCCTGACCGCCCGTCTGGCACCGGTCGCCGTGCTCGCCACGGCGGGCTGGGCGCTGTCGTCCGGGCCGGACACGTCACCGGCCGCGAAGGACGGGACGGCGCCGCCCGACACCACCGGCAGATCGGCGTCCGCACCGGCGACCCGGCCGGCGGCCAGGGCGTACGCCACCGCTCCGGCGCCGTGCACGAGCCTGGCCGGCAAGACGATCACCTCGCTGGTGCCGGGCGCGAAGGCGGCCGGCAAGGAGATCCCGTCCACCGACACGAAGGTGCGCCGCACCTGTTCCTGGAACGCGCTCAAGGGCTACGACTACCGCTGGCTCGACGTCTCCTTCGAGGTGCTCCGGACGGACGAGGCGGCGCAGAAGTCCTACAAGGAGCGCGTCGCCGACCGCAGCGGCGGCGGTGACGTCCCGGGGCTGGGCGACAGCGCCTACTCAGTCGTGAACCTCACCACGGAGGACAAGCAGCAGACCCGCGAGGGCACGGTCCTGGTCCGCGCCTCCAACGCCCTGGTGATGATCACGTACAACGGCAGCGACTTCGAGTCGAAGAAGGCTCCCGCCACCACCGAGATCAACAAGGGCGCCATCAAGGCGGCCAAGGAGGCCGTGGCCGCCTTGCAGGACGGCTAGGCGGTTTCGTTCGGATCAGTCGGTCGTCGGTCCGGATGTTGCCGGCATCCACAAACGGCAGCGGCATCCCGGGTGTTGTGCTGGGCAAAGGCCCACAGCGCAAGTCCGAGGCAGCTGAACGCGGCACCCAGCGCACACACGGCGCCCCAGCCAGCCAGCGTGTAGAGGAAGGTCGCGGCGATGGCGCCGGTGGCGCTGCCTGTCGAGTAGAAGACCATGTATCCGCCGATCAGTCGGCTGCCCGCGTCCGGGTGCAGCGCGTAGATCAGGGTCTGGTTGGTGACGTGGACCGCCTGCACGGCGAGGTCGAGAAGTATCACTCCGACGAACAGGGCCCAGAGGGAACTGCGGGTGAAGGCCAAGGGCAGCCACGAGGCGGCGAGAAGTGCCAGGCCGAGACCGGTGGTCCGCCCGGAGAGCCCGCGGTCGTTCAGGCGGCCCGCCACGGTCGCGGCCAGGGCGCCGGCGACACCGATCAACCCCAGTGCCCCGATCGCGCCGTGGGACAGGAAGTACGGGGCCTCACTGAGGGGCAGTGCGATGCTGCTCCACAGCGTGCTGAAGGCGGAGAAGATCAGCAGACCCAACAGGGCCCGGAGCCGTAGCAGTCGCTCCCGTGCGAACAGGGTGATCGTGGAGCGCAGGAGCTGCCCGTAGCGCAGGGCTGTCTGCTCAGTGCCACTGTGGCGTGGCAGCACTCGGCACAGGACCAGGGCGAGCAGCGCGGTGAGCGCCGCCGAGGCGAGGTAGACGGAACGCCAGCCCGCGAGATCGGCCAGGAGTCCGGATGCGGTGCGGGCAAGCAGGATTCCGATGACCACCCCGCTGGTGACCAGACCGACGACGCGTCCGCGCTCGGCGGGAGTGGCCAGCGATGCGGCGAACGCCACCAGAGTCTGTGTGACGACCGCGAGAAGCCCCACCGCGGCCATGCCCGCGAGCAGGATCGCTGCCGTGTGGGCGGCAGCCACCACGGCCAGGGCCACCACGAGGAGCAGCAGCTGGACCGCGATGAGCCGTCTGCGGTCGGCCACGTCGCCGAGCGGCACGAGGAAGAAGAGCCCCAGCCCGTATCCGATCTGCGTGAGGGTGACCACGCTGCCGACAAGCGCCGGGCTCATGGCGAGGTCGTGGCCCATGGTCACCAGGAGCGGCTGGGAGAAGTAGACGTTGGCCACTGCGGCCCCGCATGCGGCGGCGAACAACACGACGACGCCACGGGACAGGACGAACGCGGCACCTTCCCCGCTCCGGGCCTGGGACCGTCGTGTCACAGCCTTACCTGTGCCCGGCATCAGTACTCCCCGCGCATCTGGTTTTAACTTGCTACCATCAGTGACGGTAACTACATCGGTAGCATGTTGCAACCATCGTGAGAGAGGGACGCCATGGTGACCAGGACGCGCTTCGACGACAGCGAATGTCCCGTCGCCCGGTCGGTGGACGCGATCGGCGACTGGTGGTCCCTGCTGATCGTGCGGGACGCCTTCGACGGAAGCCGGCGCTTCGGGGAGTTCCAGCGCAGCCTGGGCGTGGCGAAGAACATCCTCGCCACGCGACTGCGCGCGCTGGTCGCCGGCGGTGTCCTCGAAACCGTCCCCGCCTCGGACGGCAGCGCCTACCGCGAGTACGTACTGACTCCGAAGGGCAAGGCGCTCTTCCCCGTGATCGTGGCACTGCGGCAGTGGGGAGAACAGAACTTCTTCGCTCCCGGCGAACCCCACTCACAGTTGGTCGACCGCCGGCAGGGACAGCGTCTGCGCCCGCTGGAAGTGATGTCTGCGGACGGGCAACGGCTGGACCCCGACGACACCGTCGTCCACAAGATCTCCACTCAGTGATCCGGGCCGGCGCCCCGACGTCGACACACGGAGCGGCAACTCCCCCGCGCCTCCCGCCCGCTGGCCGGCGAGGTTCCTGGAGATGAACGCGTCCGGCAGCGCTGGGCCATCGCCCGGGCCCGGCTACTCATGTCTGGAGGCCGCGAACCGCCCGCCGCACCTACGCGGGACTCCACCAACGTGGAGTCGCACTTCGGCATCGGCTACGCGGGAGACATCGCCCGGTACATCGGCACCGAGACCCGCGCCGACGCCAGCGCGGCCACCAGCAAATGGACCGTTCGACGCGGCAGCGCACTTGTGGGTCCGTACTGCAACTCCTACCTCTGGCGTGACCCGAGTCTTTTCGGGGGGATAACCCCACCCGGTTCCGGGGCTTTTCCGCAGTGTGCTGAGATGTCCGCCGCCCTAGCGTGCGAACATGCCAGTTCTCAGACTTCTCAGGGCCTCCGCGGCATGCGCGACGGTGATCGCCGCCATCGCGACGACCACCGCCAACGCCGCCGAGCTTGACCCGTTAGCCCGCTTTCACGGCCAGCACGTCGTCTGGCACCCTTGCGCCCTCGGCGCCGACGACGAGCTCGGACGGCATCTGGACGCTGCCGGTGCTGACTGCGCAGACATCAGCGTGCCGCTCGACTACGCCGACCCCGGCGGTCGCACGATCACCGTCGCCATATCGCGCCTGAAGGCCACCGACAACGCCCACCGTGTCGGTCCGCTGCTGCTCAACGACGGGGGACCGGCCGGCCCCAGCCTCCACATGCCACTGACCAAGTCGGAGGTGATGGGAGAGGTCGCTGACCGCTACGACCTGATCGGCATGGACCCGCGCTTCGTCGGACGGAGCACGCCGCTGGACTGCGGCTGGAACCTCGGTTCGGCTCCCCTGCGCTCGGCGGGCGCCGACCGGGTGGCGTATCGCCAGGAGGTCACCGTCGCACGCGACCTGGCCAGGCGGTGTGAACGTGCCCGCGGCGACGTGCTGCCGTATGTCACCAGCCGCAACACCGCTCGCGACATGGACGTCATCCGCGCCGCCCTCGACGAAGACGCCCTCTCCTACCTCGGTTACTCCTACGGCAGTTACCTCGGCGAGGTCTACACACAGCTCTTCCCGGGCCGCACGGATCGCATGGTGCTCGACGGCGTCATGTCCCCGAAGCTCTACAACCACACCCTGCTGCGCGGCACTGAGGCGGCCAACGAAGCGGCTCTGCGCGCCTGGGCGTCGTGGGCCGCCGCCCGGCACGGCGCCTACGGGCTGGGCGCCACGCGCGCCGAGGTCCTGGCGACAGTCGAGCACATCCTCGACGCCGCCGGGCGGAAGCCGCTGCGGATCGGGCAGACGTACCTGCTGGACGAGCACGTCCTCCCCACCGTCCTCATCGGTGGCCTCGGCAGCGACCTGAACGAGCGGCGCGCCGACCTGGCCGCGACCGTCCGCCTCCTGGCGCGCGCCGCGGACCGGGAACCAACCGAGCCGTCCGAAGCACTCGCCGGTCAGCTGGAGTTCCTGCTGACCGAGGCAGGCTCGGCCGCCGCCAGCCAGATGACCGCGATCATCTGCGGCGACGTGGCCGAGCGGCGAGGCGTCGGCACCTACTGGCGTACGGTCCAGGCTTCCCGCGAGCGGTTCCCCCTCGCCGGGCCGCTGGCCGAAAACATCACCCCCTGCGAGTTCTGGCGCCGGCCTGCCGAGACGCCGACCGCGCTCGACAACGACGTACCCGCCCTGCTCGTCGCCGCCACCGGCGACCCCCGCACTCTCTACGCCGGCGCCGAGGCCATGCGCGAGCAATGGCCGAGCTCCCGGCTGCTCACCATGGAGGGCGCCCGCCAGCACGGCCTGTACGGCGAATACGGCAACGACTGCATCGACGAACGCGTCAACGCCTACCTCCGCACAGGGCAGCTCCCCGCACGCGACCTGACGTGTGAGGCGTAGCCTCGGCAGCGCTCCCGGCGTGCCACGCCTGCGCCCGAGCAATCCCTAGATCTCAGGTACTCCGGGTGCTGCTCGACCGGCTCCGCGACACAGTAGTCCTCGCCTACGACCGTCCACGTAACGCCTTCCCCCGTGACCACCCGCTGCGCAGTCGCCACCGCCACCCGATCCGTCGTCACTGTCAGCGGCAGCTCAGCGATACACCGGATAACGCACCGCTCACAGAACCCGCCGTGTCCGCGTCCGGTAACGGTCGAAGGCTGGCCAGGACCCGGCGACGTGGATGCCGCCGGTCGAGGCCTACTGGTGCCGGTACGCGACGGACTGGCGGGCCCGGGTGAGGGTCAGGCGTTGACGGCCGGGATGACCTCGGTGCCGTAGATGTCGATCACGGCTTCCTGCGCGTCGTGCATGTCGTACAGCGCGAACTGGTCGACGCCGAGGGCGCGCAGGGCGGTCAGCTTCTCGATGTGCTTGCCGACCGGGCCGATCAGGCAGAACCGGTCGACGATCTCGTCCGGCACGAACCGGGTGTCGGGGTTGCCGCTGCGCCCGTGGTGGGCGTAGTCGTAGCCCTCGCGGGCCTTGATGTAGTCGGTGAGTTCGTCGGGTACGGCGCCGGTGTGGGCGCCGTACTTGGCGACCAGGTCGGCGACGTGGTTGCCGACCATGCCGCCGAACCAGCGGCACTGCTCGCGGGCGTGGGCGAGGGCCTCGGGCGAGTCGTCGGCGGTGACGTACGCCGGAGCGGCGACGCAGACGGTCACCTCGGACGGGTCGCGTCCGGCGGCCCGGGCGGCGTCGCGGACGGCCTTGACCATGTACTCGGTGAGGTAGAGGTCGGCGAGCTGGAGGATGAAGCCGTCGGCCTCCTCACCGGTCATCCTGAGGGCCTTGGGGCCGTAAGCGGCCATCCACACGGGGACTTCGGCGCCGGGCCTGATCCACGGAAACCGGACGACGGTGCCGCCGCCGAGGTCGGCCTCCTCTCCCCTGCCGAGTGCCCGGATGACCTTGATGGCTTCGCTCATCCGGGCGAGGGTGTTGGGCTTGCGTCCGGCGACCCGCATCGCGGAATCGCCGCGGCCGATGCCGCAGACGGTGCGGTTGCCGAACATGTCGTTGAGGGTGGCGAAGGTGGAGGCGGTCACCTCCCAGGTACGGGTGCCCGGGTTGGTGACCATCGTGCCGATCTTCAGGGTGCTGGTGTGGGCCAGGACCTGGCTGTAGATGACGAACGGTTCCTGCCACAGCACGGCGGAGTCGAAGGTCCAGCCGTGGCTGAAGCCGTTGTGCTCGGCCCGTTTCATCAGGTCCACGACGCGGGAGGCCGGGGGGTCGGTCTGCAGGACGAGTCCGAAGTCCATGGTCACCGCTCCTAGTTCAGGTACTGGCAGGTGGCGCGCGGGGTGTAGACGCCGTGACCCTTGCGTCCGGTGTACTCCCGCTCGGTGACGACCGGTTCGCCGCGCGAGAGCACGGTCTCCACCCGGCCGGTGATCCGCCGGCCCTCGTACGCCGAGTAGTCGACGTTCATGTGGTGGGTCTCGGCGGAGACGACCTGCTCGGCGTGCGGGTCGTAGACGACGATGTCCGCGTCCGCGCCGGGGGCGATGGTGCCCTTCTTCGGGTAGAGGCCGAACATGCGGGCCGGGGTGGCGCAGGCGATCTCGATCCAGCGGCGGCGGCTGATGTGGCCGTCGACGACGGCCTGGTGGAGCAGGTCCATGCGGTTCTCGACGCCCGGCATGCCGTTGGGGATCTTGGAGAAGTCGCCGCGGCCCAGTTCCTTCTGCCCGCTGAAGCAGAAGGGGCAGTGGTCGGTCGAGACCACCTGGAGGTCGTTGGTGCGCAGGCCGCGCCACAGGGCCGCCTGGTGTTCCCGCGGCCTGAGCGGGGTGCTGCACACGTACTTGGCGCCCTCGAAGCCGGGCTCGGCGAGGTTGTCGGTGGACAGGAACAGGTACTGGGGGCAGGTCTCGCCGAAGACGGGCAGCCCCTCGTCGCGGGCCCGGGTCAGTTCGGCGACCGCCTCCGTCGCGGAGACGTGCACGACGTACAGCGGCGCGCCGGCGACCTGGGCGAGCCGGATGGCGCGGTGGGTGGCCTCGGCCTCCAGGAGGGCCTTGCGGACCTCGCCGTGGAAGCGGGGGTCGGTCTCGCCGCGGGCGAGGGCCTGCTCGACGAGGACGTCGATGGCGATGCCGTTCTCGGCGTGCATCATGATCAGGCCGCCGTTGCCGGCGGCGCGCTGCATGGCGCGCAGGATCTGGCCGTCGTCGGAGTAGAAGACGCCGGGGTAGGCCATGAACTGCTTGAAGGAGGTCACCCCTTCCTCCACCAGCAGGTCCATCTCCTTGAGCGTCTCCTGGTTCACGTCGGAGACGATCATGTGGAAGCCGTAGTCGATCGCGCAGTTGCCCTCGGCCTTGGCGTGCCAGGCGTCGAGCCCCTCGCGCAGGGAGTGCCCGACGCTCTGGATCGCGAAGTCGACGATGGTGGTCGTGCCGCCCCAGGCGGCGGCGCGGGTGCCGGTCTCGAAGGTGTCGGCGGCGTAGGTGCCGCCGAAGGGCATCTCCATGTGGGTGTGCCCGTCGACGCCGCCCGGGATGACGTACTTGCCGCGCGCGTCCATCACGCGCTCGGCCGTGAACGCCTCGGCCGCCGGGGTGCCGGTGGCGGCGAGGGCGGCGACTCGTCCGCCCTCGACCAGGACGTCGGCGTGCATCTCGTCGGACGCGGTGACGACGAGGCCGCCGCGGATGACGGTACGGCTGCTCATGCTGCTGTTCCCTCCTGTCGGGGTTCCCCGGTGGGTCAGGGCGCGGTCAGCGGGGAGTAGGCGCCCGGAGCGCGGTCGCGGTAGACCTGCCGGCGGTCGCGGACCTCGTGCGGCTTGTCCGTGTCGGGGTCCCGGAGGACGAGTTCGGTCTCCGGCCGCGCGAGGTGGCCGACGGGTTGAGGACGATCTCGGCGCCTTGCCCGCCGGGCATCACGCCGACGTCGGCGCCCTCGGTGACGTGCACCCAGCGCACGGGCCGGTCGAGGCGGTGCGCCCCGGCCACCACCTCGGGCCGTCCGGCCCGCACCCGCTCCGGGCCGAGGACCTGACGGACCGGCAGGGCGGGCTCCCAGGGCCGCGGGAGCGGGGTCTGCGCGGTGGTGGTCATGGCGGCGCCTCCTGGTCCGGGACGCGGTGCGCGGTACTCAGATGCTCCGCAGGGCGCGTTCGAGGATCGCGGCGCCCTCCTCGGCCTCGGCGACGGTGAGGGACATCGGCGGGGCGACGCGCAGGACGCTGGTGCTGTGGCCGCCGCCCTTGCCGACGAGCAGCCCGCCGGCGCGGGCCTCCTCCAGCACGGCGGTCGCCGCCTCGGGGGCGGCCTCGTCGGTGCCGGGCCGGGTCAGCTCGACGCCGATCATCAGCCCCCGTCCCCGCACCTCGCGCACGTGCGGCACCTGGGCGGCGACGGCGCGCAGCCGTTCGATGAGCAGTCCGCCGACGCGCCGGGCGTTGCCCTGGAGGTCGTGTTCCAGGAGGTGGTTGAGGTTGGCGAGGCCCGCGGCCATGGTGACCTGGGTGCCGCCGAAGGTGGAGATGCTGTTGGCGTCCAGGCAGTTCATGATCTCGGCGCGGGCGATGACGCCGCCGATCGACATGCCGTTGCCGATGCCCTTGGCGAAGGTCACGATGTCGGGCGGCCCGTTCCTGCCGTGGGCCTGCCAGCCCCAGAAGTGCTCGCCGGTGCGGCCCCAGCCGGTCTGCACCTCGTCGGCGATCCACAGGATGCCCCGCTCGTGCAGCACCTCGCGGAACGCGGCGTACAGGCCGTCGGGCGGGGAGGTGAACCCGCCGACGCCCTGGACGGGTTCGGCGATCAGCGCGGCGGGGGCCCGGATGTGGCCGAGGAGGTCCTCCAGGTCGGCGACGCAGGCGTCGATGAAGTCCCGGTCGTCCAGGTGGGCGTAGGGGCCGCGGGTGCGGACGCCTCCGTGGACGTAGAGGGTCTGGAGCGGGGACAGCGAGGTCGGGGACCAGCCGCGGTTGCCGGTGATGCCGACGGCGCTGAAGGAGCGGCCGTGGTAGCTGTTGCGCATCGCGAGGATCGCGTTGCTGCGGCGGTGGGCGGTGGCGAGCAGCAGTGCGGTGTCGTTGGCCTCGGTGCCGGAGGTGGTGAAGAAGACGCGGGCGTCGGGGATGCCGGAGACGTGGGCGACGCGCTCGGCGAGTTCGACCATGGGCCGGTTCAGGTAGAGCGTCGAGGAGTGGTTGATCCGTCCGGCCTGCTCGGCGACGGCCTTGGTCACCTCGGGCAGGGCGTGCGCGGTCATCGTGGTGAGGATGCCGCCGAAGAAGTCCAGGTACTTGTTGCCGGCGGCGTCCCAGACGTGCCGGCCCTCGCCGTGGGTGATCTCCAGCGGGTCCTCGTAGTAGAGGGCGAGCCAGTCGGGCAGGACGGCGCGGTGGCGGGCGAAGAGGTCACGGTTCACGGCCGCACCAGCCCCTCGTAGGCGTCGGGACGGCGGTCGCGGTAGAAGGCCCACTGCTGCCGGACCTCCTCGATGAGGCCGAAGTCCAGGTCCCGGACGACGAGTTCCTCCTCGGTGTCGCTGGCCGTCCCCCCGACGAACTGCCCGCGCGGGTCCACGAAGTACGAGGTCCCGTAGAAGTCGTTGTCCCCGTACTCCTCGACGCCGACGCGGTTGATGGCGGCGACGAAGTACTCGTTGGCGACGGCCGCGGCGGGCTGTTCGAGCTGCCACAGGTGGGCGGAGAGGCCGCGGTGGGTGGCCGAGGGGTTGTACACGAGCTGGGCGCCGCCGAGGCCGAGCTGGCGCCAGCCCTCGGGGAAGTGGCGGTCGTAGCAGATGTAGACGCCGACCTTGCCGACGGCGGTGTCGAAGACCGGCCAGCCCAGGTTGCCGGGGCGGAAGTAGAACTTCTCCCAGAAGCCCTTGACCTGGGGGATGTGGTGCTTGCGGTACGTGCCGAGGACGGTGCCGTCGGCGTCGATCACGGCCGCGGTGTTGTAGTAGAAACCGGACTGCTCGACCTCGAAGACGGGGACGACGATCACCATGCCCGTCTCGCGGGCCAGTGCCTGCATACGGCGGGTGGTGGGGCCGTCGGGCACCGGTTCGGCCCAGCGGTAGTGCTCGGGGTCCTGGACCTGGCAGAAGTAGGGGGCGTTGAAGACTTCCTGGAACCCGATGACCTTGGCACCGCGCCGGGCGGCCTCGCGGGCGTGCTCCTCGTGTTTCGCCACCATGGACTCGGTGTCGCCGGTCCAGGTGGCCTGGACGAGAGCGGCACGTACGACGTTGGTCATGAGCTGCTCCTTCGACACGACGTCAGAGCCTCTACGCCCGTAGAGCGGGCGGTAGAGGGACGAACGTAAGCCTGGCCGTGGGGGCTTGCCAAGACCATCGTCGTCAAGGCGCGGTGTCGATCATGTTTCGCACCCCTGTGGGTGAGTGCGGGGCGGATCAGGCCGGCAGGGGCGCGCACCTGCCCACCAGCTCGTCCATGGACAGGCCCAGCGCGCCGGCCAGCGCGGCCACCGTGAAGAACGCCGGGGTGGGCGCCCGGCCGGTCTCGATCTTGCGCAGCGTCTCGGCGGAGATGCCGGCCTCGGCGGCGACGGCTGTCATGCTCCGCTCACCGCGGGCCGCACGGAGCAGGCGGCCGAGCTGCTCGCCGCGCTCACGCTCTTCGGGGGTCAGGGGTGTGCGCACCATGGCGTCATTCTAATACCGCACCCGAGGAAGGGAACCAATTCAAATACCGGTATAGTAATTGGCATGGTGGAACTGAAGACGGACTCATCGATCGACGCCATGCACGCGGCCGGCCAGGTCGTCGCGCGGGCCCTGACCGCCGTACGGCGGGCGGCGGACGTGGGGGTGTCCCTGCTGGAGCTGGACGCGGTGGCGCACGGGGTGCTGCGGGAGGCGGGCGCGGGCTCGCCGTTCCTGGGGTACCGGCCCTCCTTCGCGCCGACCCCCTTCCCGGGCGTCATCTGCGCCTCGGTGAACGACGCGATCGTGCACGGCATCCCGGACGGCTACCGGCTGCGCGACGGCGACCTGGTCTCCATCGACTGCGGCGCCCTCCTGGAGGGCTGGGCGGGCGACTCGGCGTTCAGCTTCGTCGTGGGCACCCCGCGCCCGGCCGACGTGGCGCTGATCGAGACCGCGGAGCGGGCCCTGGCGGCGGGCATCGAGGCGGCCGTCGTCGGCAATCGCGTCGGCGACATCGCCCACGCCATCGGCACGGTGTGCCGGTCGGCCGGGTACGGGATCATGGAGGACTTCGGCGGCCACGGCATCGGCCGGCACATGCACGAGGACCCGGGGGTGCCCAACGAGGGCCGCCCGGGGCGCGGGCTCCCGCTGCGGCACGGCATGGTCCTCGCCATCGAGCCCATGCTGCTCGCCGGCGGCCGGGACGACTACCACGCGGCTCCCGACGGGTGGACCCTGCGCACCAACGACGGCTCCCGGGCGGCGCACGTGGAGCACACCGTGGCGATCACGGAGAGCGGCCCGCGGGTCCTGACGTCGCGGGACGGCCTCTGAGCCGCGGGGTCCCCCTCCCCGGCCCCCGAGCGGCCGCTCACCGGCCCCCGGCGCCCGCCCGGTGCCCGCCCGGCAGACCCCTCCGCGCTCCCGGCTCCCCGGCATGCCCGCCGGGACAGAACGTGTCATGTTGGGCATGACCGCGCCCCGTCCGGGTTACCCGGCCCCGGCACGTCGATCAGCGATGCAGCGGAGGTCCGTACACGATGACCAGCGGCAGCGGCTACATGGGCCCGGAGGGCGACCCGTTCGCGGAGTTCCTGGCACGCTTCTTCGGCGGGCCCAGGCCCCGGCAGATCGACATCGGCCGACTGCTCAGCCAGCCCGCCCGGGAGCTCGTGCGCGGCGCCGCCCAGTACGCCGCCGAGCACGGCAGCCGTGACCTGGACACCGAGCACCTGCTGCGGGCCGCGCTCGCCACCGAGCCGACCCGGGGGCTGCTCAGCCGGGCCGGGGCCGACCCCGACTCGCTGGCGTCGCAGATCGACGAGCGGACCGGCCCGGTGCAGCACCCGCCGGGCGAGGTCCCGCCGCCCACGTCGCTCTCGCTCACCCCGGCCGTCAAGCGCGCCCTGCTGGACGCGCACGAGCTGGCCCGCTCCACCGGCACCGGCTACATCGGCCCCGAGCACGTGCTCAGCGCCCTGGCCGCCAACCCGGACTCGGCCGCCGGGCACATCCTGAACGCGGCCCGCTTCGCGCCCTCCAGCATGCCCACGGAGTCGCCGGAGGCCGCCAAGGGCCGCACCGAGAGCGCCAGGGCCACGAACACGCCGACCCTCGACAAGTACGGCCGCGACCTCACCGACCTGGCCCAGCAGGGCCGGATCGACCCGGTGATCGGGCGTGAGGAGGAGATCGAGCAGACCGTCGAGGTGCTCTCCCGGCGCGGCAAGAACAACCCCGTCCTGATCGGTGACGCCGGCGTCGGCAAGACCGCCGTGGTGGAGGGGCTGGCGCAACGCATCACCGACGGCGACGTCCCCGATGTCCTGCTCGGGAGGCGGGTGGTCGCCCTCGACCTGACCGGCGTGGTCGCCGGCACCCGCTACCGGGGCGACTTCGAGGAGCGGATGAACAACATCGTGGGCGAGATCCGGGCCCACTCCGACCAGCTGATCATCTTCATCGACGAGCTGCACACCGTCGTCGGCGCCGGCGGGGGCGGCGAGGGCGGTTCGATGGACGCCGGGAACATCCTCAAGCCGGCCCTGGCCCGCGGCGAGCTGCACATCGTGGGCGCCACCACGCTGGAGGAGTACCGCAGGATCGAGAAGGACGCGGCCCTCGCCCGCCGCTTCCAGCCCATCCTGGTGCCCGAGCCCAGCCCCGCCGACGCGATCGAGATCCTGCGCGGCCTGCGCGACCGGTACGAGGCCCACCACCAGGTCCGGTACACCGACGAGGCACTGGTGGCGGCCGTCGAGATGTCCGACCGCTACCTCACCGACCGGCGGCTGCCCGACAAGGCGATCGACCTGATCGACCAGGCGGGCGCCCGGGTGCGGCTCCAGTCGCGCACCAAGGGCACCGACGTACGGGCGCTGGAGCGGGAGGTCGACCAACTGGTCCGGGACAAGGACCAGGCCGTCGCGGACGAGCAGTACGAGCAGGCGACGCAGCTGCGCGACCGGATCGTGGAGCTGAAGCAGCGGATCACCGAGGCCACCGGTGACGGCGAGGCCGACGAGGGGCTGAAGCTGGTCGTGGGCACCGAGTCCATCGCCGAGGTGGTCTCCCGGCAGACCGGCATCCCGGTCAGCAGCCTCACCCAGGAGGAGAAGGACCGCCTGCTGGGTCTGGAGTCCCACCTGCACGAGCGGGTGGTCGGCCAGGACGAGGCGGTGCGGGTCGTCTCCGACGCGGTGCTGCGCTCGCGCGCCGGGCTCTCCAGCCCCGACCGGCCCATCGGCAGCTTCCTCTTCCTCGGCCCGACCGGCGTCGGCAAGACCGAGCTGGCCCGGGCGCTGGCCGAGGCGCTGTTCGGCAGCGAGGACCGGATGGTCCGCCTCGACATGAGCGAGTACCAGGAGCGCCACACCGTCAGCCGCCTGGTCGGCGCCCCGCCCGGCTACGTCGGGCACGAGGAGGCCGGCCAGCTGACCGAGGTGGTGCGCCGCCACCCGTACTCGCTGCTGCTGCTCGACGAGGTGGAGAAGGCGCACCCGGACGTCTTCAACATCCTGCTCCAGGTCCTGGACGACGGGCGGCTGACCGACTCGCAGGGGCGGACGGTGGACTTCTCCAACGCGGTCGTCGTGATGACCAGCAACCTGGGCTCCGACGTGATCACCCGGCGCGGAGCCGGCATCGGGTTCGGCTCGGGCGGTGCGGAGGCGGACGAGGAGGCCCGGCGCGAGCAGGTGCTGCGCCCGCTGCGCGAGCACTTCCGGCCCGAGTTCCTCAACCGCGTCGACGAGATCGTGGTCTTCCGGCAGCTCAGCGGCGAGCAGCTGCGGCAGATCACCAACCTGCTGCTCGAGCAGACCCGGCGCATGGTGCACGCGCAGGGCATCACCGTGGACTTCACCGACGCGGCCGTGGACTGGCTCGCCGAGCGCGGCTACCAGCCCGAGTACGGCGCCCGTCCGCTGCGCCGCACGATCCAGCGCGAGGTCGACAACCAGCTCTCCCGGCTGTTGCTGGACGGCCGTGTCGCCGACGGCGGCCGGGTGACGGTCGACGTCGAGGACGGGCGGCTGGCGTTCCGGACGCCGGAGCGGCCCGTCCCCGAACTGTGACTACCTCCGGCGCACCGGGTCGGCCACCATGGCCGATCCGCCGCCGCGCCGTACCTTCTCGGCCGCGGCCAGCCACTTGCCGTCGGCCAGGCGCTGCACCGCGGTCGCGGCGCCGATCTCGGGGTTCGGTTTGAAGGAGTGCCCGAGGGCCTCCAGCTCCGCCCGCAGGGCGCTGTCGTAGAGGCCGGGTTCCAGCTCCGTCTGGGCGGCGTTGCGCTGACTGGCGCGCGGCGCGGCGATCGCGTCGACGAGCGGGAGGCCGCGGTCGAGGAATCCGGTGAGGGTCTGGAGCACCGTGGTGATGATGGTGGCACCGCCGGGCGAGCCGAGGGCGACGACCGGCTTGTGGTGGCGGTCCAGGACGATCGTCGGCGCGATGGAGGAGCGCGGGCGCTTGCCGGGACCGGGCAGGTTCGGGTCGTGCACGGCCGGGTTGGCCGGGGCGAAGGAGAAGTCCGTCAGCTCGTTGTTGAGCAGGAAGCCCCGCCCGGGCACGGTGATGCCGCTGCCGCCGGTCTGCTCGATGGTGAGCGTGTAGGCGACGACGTTGCCCCACTTGTCCGCCGCGGTGAGGTGCGTGGTGTTCTCGCCCTCGTACGTCGTCGGCGCCGCCGTGCCGCCGCCCGCGCAGCGGCCCGGGTGCCTCGGGTCGCCGGGGGCGAGCGGGCTGGTGAGCACCGCGTCGTCCTTGATCAGGCACGCGCGCGAGTCGGCGTACCGCTGCGACAGCAGCTCCTTCGCCGGGACGTCCTCGAAGGCCGGGTCCCCGACCCAGCGCCCGCGGTCGGCGAAGGCGATGCGGCTGGCCTCGATGTAGCGGTGCAGGTAACCGGCCCGGTCCGCGGCGGAGAGGTCGGTGCGCTCCAGGATGTTGAGGGCTTCGCCGACGGTGGTGCCGCCGGAGGAGGACGGTGCGATGGAGTACACGTCGAGGCCCCGGTACGAAGTCCTGGTCGGCGCCTGGAACTTGGCCTCGTAGGCCGCGAGGTCCCTGGCGGAGAGGTCGCCGGGGCGGGCGTTCCAGCCGGAGGCCGGGTCCACGGGCGGCTTGTTGACGGTGTCGACGATCTCCTCGCCGAGCCGGCCGTGGTAGATCGCGCCGACGCCCTCGCGGCCCAGCTCCCGGTACGTGCGCGCCAGGTCGGGGTTCTTGAACGTGGAGCCCACGACCGGGAGTTCGCCGCCGGGCAGGAACAGCTCGGCGGTGTCGGGGAAGGAGCGGAACCGCTGCTCGTTGGAGGCGGTCTGGGAGCGGAAGGTCTCGTCGACGGTGAAGCCGTGCCGGGCGAGCCGTTCGGCCGGTTCGAGCACGGTGGAGAGCTTCCGGCTGCCCCACCGGTCGAGCGCGGCCTGCCAGGTGGCCGGAGTGCCCGGGGTGCCCACGGCCAGGCCGCTGGTGACGGCGTCGGCGAAGGCGAGCGGCTTGCCGTCCTCCGTGAAGAGCTTCTCGTCTGCGGTGAGCGGCGCCGTCTCGCGGCCGTCGATGGTCCGCACGGTGCGGGTCCTGGCGTCGTAGTAGACGAAGTAGCCGCCGCCTCCGATCCCGGCCGAGTAGGGCTCGGAGACACCGAGCGCGGCGGCGGTGGCCACGGCGGCGTCGACGGCGTTGCCGCCCTTGCGGAGTACCTCGATACCGGCGGCGGAGGCGTCCCGGTCGACGCTGGCGACCGCGCCGCCGTATCCGACCGCCACCGGGGTCTTCCGGTCGGCCGGCCCGTTCTGCGGCGTGGGCGGCGCGGCCGCCCCCACCGACACCACCACGGCGGCCGAGACCGCCAGGACCGTCAGATTCCGTGCGACAGGGCGACGCATCCGCACCTCCAGGGAGAGCCGTTCGGGCAGCTTAGTTGATCGTCATGGCCGCGTCAGGAGCACACCGGAAGCACGGGGCGAGCGGGATGGACGTCCGTCGCACCCCGTCCCGTCACGGCCCGTCGAACACGAGTGCGCGGACGACCGCTAGCATGCGCGCCCATGACTGACGACGTACGCAACATCGTCCTGGGTGTGGTGGCGGCGGGCATCAGCGCCACGCTGGGCTGGTTCGCCCGCACCTACCTCTGGAAGCGCAGGCTCCGGCGGAAGCAGACGTTCTTCGGGCTGCCGGACGGTTCCGAGTCGCTGCTCGTCGTCAACCGCGACCCCGCCTCCTCCGAACCGGCGGTCCACCGCTTCGACGTCTTCGCACTGCTGGAACTCTCCGCGCTGGTCAAGGACTGCGGCGCGCACGCCCAGGTGGTCACCCAGGACATGGTCGGCCAGGGCTTCGGCGAGCGCACGGAGTTCTGCGTGGGCGGTCCCGGCTCCAACCGGCGCATGGTCGCCCACATGGCGGCGATGCTGCCCGGGGTACGGATGAACGTCGACCCGGAACCCGGCCCGGACCGGGGCGCGTTCCAGATCGGCGGCGAGCGCTACCGGCTGGAGGCGGGCGTCACGGAGTACGTGCTGCTCGCCCGCCTCACCGCCGGCGACCGGCGCGAGGCGCGGCCCGCGTTCCTGTTCTGCGGCCAGCGCGCGATCACCAACCAGGCCGCCACCCGCTACCTCGCCCGGCACCACGAGAAGCTCTCCCGCAAGCACGGCACCGGCTCCTTCGTGCTGCTGCTCAAGGTGGTCAACTCGCAGGCGTACGGCCCCGACGTCGTCGAGCTGGTCGGCGACGTCACCCGGGCGGCGACCAGCCCTCTGCCGACCCCGGCACCGGCCCCCCGCAACTCCCACCGGGCCTGAACGGCGGGGCGCGCCGACGGCGCCGCACCCTCGCGCCCCTTGGTGCGGAGAGTGCCTCCGGGCGGACCCGCCCGCCCGGGAGCAGGGGCCCTGAACCGTCGAGGGCCGGTGTGCGCCCCTCTGGTGGCGTACACCGGCCGGCCGTGCCGGGATCGTGCGACGGTTCAGCAGGCGCCGAGGTCCTCCCAGACGCCCCATTCACCGGTGGTGCCGGGTTCCTCGCCCGTCACCCACCACTTGGCACGCCAGGTGTGTCCGGCGTGGGACACGGTCTCGTCGCCGTTGTAGACGGCCCCGGCGCTCCAGGCGCCCGCGGCGCAGTCGCCCGGCTCATCACCGCCGCCACCGCCGTCACCGCCACCACCACCGTCGTCACCACCACCGCCGCCGATGCTGACGTCGATGCAGGCGTAGAAGGCGTTGGCGGTGTCCGCGATGTTCCAGACCGCGAGCACCTTCTGCCGCCCGGTGAACCCGCTGAAGTCCAGGCGGTGGCTGACCGAGGCGGGCGGCAGGGCCCCGCGGCCGTCGAACTGGGCGATCTTCCGGTCGCCGATGAAGTACTGCCAGTTGCTGGTGGCGTGCCGCGCCTCGATGGTCCAGGTGAAGGTGTGGGTGGTGCCGATGGGCGTGACCCGCCAGCCCTTGGCGTCGTCGTCCAGGTCGGCCCACCGGGCGTCCCCGCCGCTGCAGTTGCGCAGCCCCTTGGGCCCTTCCACGCTGGCCGGTTCCCACTTGATCTGACCGCACTGCACCACGCGGTTGGCGCACTGGTCCTGCCTGCTGCCCGGCGAGACCACCCAGCCGTGGGCGCCGGCCGTGGGCGCCGGCAGGCTCAGGGCCACCACCGGGGCGACCAGCGCCCCTACGGCGACCGCCGTCCTTCTTTTCATGCGCATGACATCACGTTCCCTTCGGTGCACGTCGAACCAGCCTGCCCCGGCTTGCGTACGACGTTGCCGACGAGGCAACACCTGCCCGCTGAGGTCCAGACCTGAGCGCGCAGGTCTAGACCTTAGCGGAGGAGGGGGAGCCGTCAAGGGGGCGGAATGCAGCCAACTCCCCGACGACATGCGCCCCTTGTGCCGCACGGTCCCGTGTAGTGGGCTGTCCGTCATGAAGAAGAGAAGACTGGCGACCCTGACCGCGATCCTGGTCCTGGTCCCCCTCGTCGCCGCCGCGCCCGGCCGACCGGCCCGGGCCGCCGGCTCCGGGCCCGGTGACGCGGCGCGATCCGCCGAGACGACGCTGGTCCGCGGGGTGAACCTCGACACGGCGACCATCCCCGAACTGCAGGCCCGCATGAAGCGCGGGTCCCTGTCCTCGTTCGGGCTGACCCTCGCCTACCTGCGGCGGATCAAGGCCGTCGACCCGAGGATCAACGCGGTGCTGCGCACCAGCCCGACGGCCCTGCGCCAGGCGGCCGCCAGCGACCTCAGGCATCGCCTCGGCAGGACCCGCGGGCCACTGGACGGCATCCCCGTCCTGCTCAAGGACAACGTGAACACCCGCGACATGCCGACGACCGCCGGGTCGCTGGCACTGGCCGGAAGGCCGCCGGCCACCGACGCCGACCTGGTCGAGAAGCTGCGGGCGGCCGGCGCGGTGATCCTCGGCAAGGCCAACCTGTCCGAATGGGCCAACTTCCGTTCCGCGAAGCCGACCTCGGGTTGGTCCGCGGTGGGCGGCCAGACGAACAACCCCTACGTCCTGGACCGCAACCCCTGCGGGTCGTCCTCCGGTTCGGCCGCGGCGCTCGCCGCGTCTCTGGCGCAGGTGGCGATCGGCACCGAGACGGACGGCTCCATCGTGTGCCCCGCCGGGATGAACGGCGTGGTCGGCCTCAAACCCAGTCTCGGGGTGGTCAGCCAGTCGGGTGTCGTACCGATCTCCGCGCAGCAGGACACGGCCGGCCCCATGGCGCGCAACGTGACCGACGCAGCACTCACCCTCTCCGTGCTCAGCGGCCGTGACACGGTGCGCGCCGACGGTGCGCCGAGCCTCGCCGACGTGGCGGGGCGACCCGGCACGTTGCGCGGGAAACGGATCGGCCTGTGGCGGCTGCCGTCGCTGGGCCCCGAGGTGGACGCCCTCATGACCCGTACCGCCGAGCGGCTGGGCGCCGCGGGGGCCGAGGTCGTCGAGGTGGACATGCCGTACCAGGAGCGGCTGGCCGAGCTCGAGTTCCCGGCGCTGCTGAGCGAGTTCCACCGGGACATCGACGCCTACCTCGCCACCCGCGGCGGGCCGCGGGACCTGGCCGAGCTGATCGAGTTCAACCGCACCCACCCGCGGGAGCGGACCTGTTTCGCCGGTCAGGAGCTGTTCGAGCAGGCGCTGGCCGCACCGTCCACGAGCGACCCGGAGTACCGGGCGATGCGCGCGGAGCTGACGGACCTGTCCCGGCGGTCCATCGACGAGGTGACGGCCGCGCACGGCCTGGACGCCATCGCCTCCCCCGCGAACCCGCCCGCGTGGACCACCGACTGCGCGCGGGGCGACAACGACGTGATCCCGTCCTCCACCCCCGCCGCCGTCGCCGGGTACCCCTCGCTGTCCGTGCCCGCCGGGTTCGTCGGTGAACTCCCGGTCGGGCTGCTCCTGATGGCCGGGGACCGGCAGGACGCCGAACTGCTGTCCCTGGGCGCGGCGGTGGAGCACCGGCTGGACGCCTGGCGGGCGCCCGGGTATCTGCCCTCGACATCACCGTCCGGCACGTCGCACTGAGCCGACCGGCGAGCGTCACGTCGTCGGGCAGTGCCTCGACGAGGTCGCTCGCCGGTGTGCAGCTGACCTTCTCCTCGCCCGCGAGCAGTGATCTCCGGCTGCATCCTGCGTAGGTCCCCCGTGCGTTCGCTGTGCGCTCCGACCACGGCAACGTATAGGGACAAACGGCATGGATGCCACCGACACGCACCTTTCGGGCATTAGCCCTATTTAAGGCGAACGGTCCCTGGAGGGGGGAAGCGGCTCACGTTTCGGCCACCTCGCCGTACAGCTGCGAGAGTTCGGGCACGCCGTCCTCCGCCCACGCGTGGCCGTTGGCCACCACGTCGAACTCCCGGCCCGAGGCGAGCCGGACGACCGGCTGCCCGTCGGCCCGGATGGTCCAGACGGCGCCGGGCACGGTGCGCACGATCACGGTGCCGAGGTACAGACCCGCGTCGTTGCCCAGCCAGCTCAGGATCTCCTCGTCGCTGCGCCAGCGCGGCAGGACCTGGTCCAGCTGCTCCAGGGAGAGCGCGGAGTCGTCGAGCCGGACCCCCTCCCGCAGCGCCTGGGAGCGCAGCAGGTCACAGTCGGCGAGCAGCTCGCCGATGCCCTCCGCGTCGTGCGCCCGGGGATCTTCGCGCCGCTTGCCCAGGAAGGGGAAGTTCATACGTCCAGACTGTCATTCGTACCGCCATGTGCACCACAGGGCGCGCGGGGTGTGCGGGCGGCGCGGACGGCTACAGGTCCAGGTCCACCACGACCGGTGCGTGGTCCGAGGCGCCCTTGCCCTTGCGCTCCTCGCGGTCGACGTAGGAGTCGGTGACCGCCTTGGCGAAGGGCTCGTTGCCGTACACCAGGTCGATGCGCATGCCGCGGTTCTTGGGGAAGCAGAGCTGGCGGTAGTCCCAGTACGTGTAGGGGTGGTCGTACTTCAGCGGGCGCGGGACCACATCGGACAGGCCGGCGCCGCGCAGGGAGGCGAGGGCGGCGCGCTCGGCGGGGGTGACGTGGGTGGCGCCCTCGAAGGCGGCGCGGTCGTAGACGTCCTCGTCCGTCGGCGCGACGTTGTAGTCACCCATCACGGCGAAGGGGCGCTCGCCGGCCGCGTCGCTCTCGACGGCGGCGCGCAGTGCCTCGAACCACTGGAGCTTGTAGGCGTAGTGCGGGTGCTCCACCTCGCGGCCGTTGGGCACGTACACCGACCAGACGCGAACCGGTCCGCAGGTGGCGGAGACGGCGCGGGGCTCCTGGACACCTTCGTAGCCGGGGTCGCCCGGCAGGCCCTTCACCACGTCCGCGAGGCCCACGCGGGAGAGCACCGCCACCCCGTTCCACCGGCCGGTGGCGTGGACGGCCGCCTCGTACCCCGCCTCGCGCAGCTCGTCGAAGGGGAACTGCGCCTCGGCGACCTTGGCCTCCTGGAGGCACAGCACGTCGGTGCCGCTGCTCTCCAGCCAGGCGAGCAGCCTCGGCAGGCGGGCGGTGATCGAGTTCACGTTCCAGGTCGCGATGCGCATGCCCCACAACCTACCCGGCGGGACTGACAACGCGGTCCCGCCGGGGTCCGGCCCCGGACCTGGCCCCGTACCCGGCCCCGGACCCGACCCGTGCCCGGCCCCGTGCCCGGCCCCGACCCGTGCCTGGCTCCGGGCCGGGCGTCACACCCGGGCGGAGTCGCCCGGAGTCAGCCGCAGGTGCTCGCTGCCGCCCAGCTCGCCGATCTGGCGGTCGTAGATCGGGCGGGCGAGGTCGGTGAGCAGCGCGTCGTGGATGTCGTAGGCGCGCCGCGGCCGCACCTCACGGACGTACTCGATGACCTCGGCGATCTTGTTCCAGGGGGCCATGACCGGGAGCATCAGCGTGTCGACCGGCTGGTCGGGCACGGTGAGGGCGTCGCCGGGGTGGAAGACCTTGCCGCCGTCCACGAGGAAGCCGACGTTGGTGATGCGCGGGATGTCCGGGTGGATCACCGCGTGCAGCTCCCCGTGGACCTGTACGTCGAAGCCGGCGGCGGTGAAGGTGTCGCCGTGGCCGACGGTGTGGACGCGGCCCGGGAACGCCGCCGAGATCCGCTCCGCGACGGACCGCAGCGCCCAGATCCGGGCGGCCGGGTTGTCCTCCATGGCGGCGCGCAGCCGCGGCTCGTCGAAGTGGTCCGGGTGCTCGTGGGTGACGAGGATCGCGTCCGCGCCGAGGGCGGCGTCCTCCTCGCTGAACCCGCCGGGGTCCAGGACGAGCGTCCGCCCGTCCTTCTCGAGGCGGACGCAGGAGTGCGACTTCTTGGTGAGCTTCATGACTCCCATCCTGCCGCCGGGCACCCGTGACGGGCCCGCGCGGCTCACTCCGGCGGTGTCGTCTCCTCGCGGATGACCTGCTGGGCCACCCGGAAGGCACCGCTCGCGGCGGGCACGCCGCAGTAGACGGCCGCCTGGAGCAGCACCTCCTTGATCTCGCCCGGAGTGAGGCCGTTGCGCAGGGCGGCGCGCAGGTGCGGCGCGAGCTCCTCCAGGTGGCCGCCGGCGACGAGGGCGGTGAGGGTGACACAGCTGCGGGAGCGCCGGTCCAGGCCCGGCCGGTTCCAGACCTCGCCCCACGCGTAGCGCGTGAGCAGCTCCTGGAAGTCCCCGGAGAACTCGTCCGCCTCGGCGAGCGTCTGGTCGACGTGGCCGTCACCGAGGACTTCGCGGCGCACCTTCAGCCCGGCGTCGTACGGGTCGGGCCTCCCCCGGTCCTGCGGCGGCACGACGGGGGCCGCGGCGATCTCGGCGATGGGCGCGGTCTGCGGCGGGGCCGGCACCGGCTGGACGGGCGCGGCGGAGACGCCCTGGACCGGGGCCTGGACCGGGGCCGGGTGCGGGGCGGGGCGGAGCTGGGCCGGGACGGGGATCTGCCCGGTGGAGGCGGCGTCGTGGACGGCCTGCCAGGCGGTGGTGAAGTGCCGCACCAGCAGGTCGGTGACGGCCGCGGGCTGCTCCACCGGGACCAGGTGGGAGGCGCCCGGGACGACGGCGAGACGGGCGTCGGGGATGCCGGCGACCAGGGTGCGGGCCTCGGCGGGGCCGGTCACCTGGTCGTCGGAGCCGACGAGGACCAGCGTCGGCACGCCGACCCGGCCGAGCTCACCCCGTACGTCGAACGCGGCGAGCGCCTCGCAGGCGGAGATGTAGCAGCCCGGGTCGGTGGTCCGCACCATCTGCACCGCCCACTCGGTGATCGCGGGCTGCGCTGCCGCGTACCCGCCGGTGAACCAGCGCTCGGGGGAACTGCGGGCGATGGGGTCGAGCCCGTTGGTGCGCACGATCACGCCGCGCTGGCGGAACTCGTCGGCGGTGCCGAACCGGGGCGAGGCGGCGATCAGCGCGAGGGAGGCGAGGCGCTCGGGGTGGCGCAGCGCCAGCTCGATGCCGATCGCGCCGCCGAACGCGCAGCCCGCGTAGCCGAAGCGCTGCACGCCGAGTCCGTCGAGGGTGGCCAGCAGACGCGTGGTGAGTTCGGCGACGGACCCCGCCGGGTGGGCCGGGGCGCCGCCGTGTCCGGGCAGGTCGAAGCGGAAGACCCGCCACTGCTGGGCCAGTTCCGGCACCTGCCGGTCCCACATGTGCCATGTGGTACCGAGCGACGGCCCCAGGATCAGGACTGGTAGGTGTTCTGGCCCGTCAAAGCGGTATTGCAGCGTCTCGGTCTTGCCTTCGATCACGGGTTCACACCTTCATCTGTCACGATCTGTCACACGCCCCCTGCGAGACCTCCCCACGCCTCCGCCGCCGGAAGCAGGTCCGCCACGTCCGGCTTCACATACCACTTCTTCGTCGTCTTCACGTTGGTGTGCCCGGCCCACATGGCGAGCAGGTGATCCGGCACCCCGTTGTTGGCGAGGTACGTGAGGCAAGACGCCCGAGCATCGTACAGACGGACCCTGCGAAGGCCGTTTGCATCCATTATTTTGTAGGCCCGCGTTCGGAGCTGCCGACCGTTCAGCGCGCACCCAAGTTCATCCACGAGGACATACCCGCCCCCCTCGTACCCCTCGCCGGCCGCCAAGCGTTCCACTGCCTGTGTGGCGCGGAACGTCTTCAGCGCCTCCCGTACGAGGCTCGGGATCGGCAACACACGCTCCCCCGCCATGCTCTTCGTGTCCTTCTCCACCACCGTGCGGTTGCCCATCATGGTTCGGGTGTTGGCGATGCTGAGCGTGGCTGCGGCCAGGTCGACGTCCGACCACCGCAGGCCGCAGACCTCCGCCGGACGGAGCCCCATCACGGACAGCAGCAACGGCGCGAACAGGCGGTCACTCTTCATCGCAGCGACAAAGGCACCCACCTCCGAGGCGTTCCATGGCTGGACAACCTCCTTAGTCCTCCGCTCCGCCTTCCGGGCCTTCAGCGGAATGTGCACCTCGCTGGCTACGTTGACGGGCACCAGACCGCGCGTGACAGCGCGGTTCAGGGCGTCCTTCAGTCTGGCCAGGCTCATGTCAACCGACGTGACCCCGAGACCCGTTCCCGCCTTCCCGCCCCGCACACGGCCCCCCTGGAGAGCCCACTGCATCCACGCCATCACATGGTCCTCCGTGAGTTCCTGCAGCCGGACGTTCCCGAGCTTCCCGCGTACACGATCCAGCGTCACCCGGTAGTTGTAGACCGTGGTCGGCTCCAGGTCTTCGGCCTTCATCACGAGCCACTGATCCAGCCACTCGTTCACGGTGATCTTGTTGGGCGGGACGAACGTCCCTGCATGCCGCTTGCTGGTGATGCGGGCGTACTCCGCCTTCGCTTCCCTCAGCGTGTTGAAGGTACGCCGGAGCTGCTTCCGCTTCCCCGTCTCCGGATCCGTGCCGGCGTCCACCACAAAGCGGTAGCGCACCTGTCCCTTTGCGTTTGGGGGCAGCTTCTTGATCGGTTCGGGCATCTCAAGTTCCTTTCCTGATGTGGTGGGCCAGCTCGCGATTTCCCTCAGGGCGCCGACCAAGTGCGTGTCCGTCCGCGGGAGCTTGGCTGAACACCGACCAACCCCGCCCGACGTCGGTCGGCTCAGTCGTGTCTGCCAATGCGATGGCCGGATCCTTCAACCACAACTCCAAAGCCAACGAGACCGGAATACGGGCCCCCGGGAAGGACAACGTCCAGGTCGAGCGGGCGGCCTTAGCTCGAAGCGGCCCGGCCCACCAACGACACGGCGCTGCGTGAGGCCCTCGACGAGGCCGCGCGCAACCCGGAACTGGCCCCGCTCGTCCGCGCCGTCGAGACGCTGAAGGCGCCGGTGCCGGCCTGACCGGCCGGGTCCGAGCAGGACGCGAACCCGGCCGGTTCCGCAAAGGACCGCCGGATGTGGCGAGGAATGGGTCTGCATCGCCCTCGACACGTGTCGTCCGCCTACGATGATGACTTTCGGCCGCCTCATATTCCTCCTGAGACGAGATGATGGACTGCACGGAACTCGGACACCCGTAGCCGTCACCCGCTGAAAGCGGCAACGAACGCCCATGTCGCGCCGAGTCGCCGCCAAATGTCGGCACGTACGGCGCCAATGGTCCGCACGATCGCCGGTTTGGCGAACCGGCGATCATCGGCTATGTTGCCCGCCGCATCACGGGCCCTGTGTCCACTCGGCCTCGCGGTCGGCAGGTGAGCGCGAGGCTCCGGGAGCGCTGCCTGGGGGCGACCATCAGCGGACCGTCACCCGTGAGCTGGTCGAGATTTGCCGTGACGCGGCGCTCAGGGACCCCTAGGGTCTGTGCGACCTGCCTCGTTGTGGCACCCGGATGCCGTGCCACGTGCGCGAGCACGGCACGATCTGCGCGGTGGCCTCGCTGGAAGAGATTGTCTCCGAAAAGGCTGACGGCGGCGCAGGCGGAAACACAGAGCCCTGTGGAGACCGCGAGGTAGTTACCGGCCTTTCGACCTCCCCAGACATTTAGACCACCGAGGACAAAGAGCACGGGCGAAGTGAAGCGAGCAGATCGGATAGCAGACTCAGACAGACGGGCCTCCTAAGAGGGAGCCACGCCAGCGGGCCAACCCTCACAACGCCCACCCCAAATGGTTTCAAAGAAGTGAGCGTAGCCGAGCGGTGACACCGTCTGGCCTGGACTTTGCGGGACGTTGTACGTTGACATGCCCTCGCGCAGCTATCCAGTCTTTCTGCGATCTTTCTTGTCTGCCGTAGGCGAATTCGTCGCTTCGGCAATCCGGAGGCATCGCGGCACAGGGTCCGACGGCGGATCAAGCGATGCGTCTAAAATGGGTAAGGCTGCCCATGAGACGAGCTGCTACTCGTGATCAGCTGGTAGCTGGGCTACATGATCCCCTTCCATCGCCACGGCGGCGTCCCGGCCCGACCGCGCAAGCAGTCAATGCGGTACTGCACCTCCCGCCGCCACTCTGGACGGCTGGCAGCGTGCTGCGCGGCGTACGTCGTCATCCGCAGCTCTCGCGCGCCAGCCAGAAGTTCATACCCTTCCCACTCCGTGACGTCAGCGCCGTAGGTCTCGCAGAACGCGGCGTACTCCTCGGCAGACACCGCGCCGGTCGTGGTGAGCTTCACTGCGGTCGACACTAGATCCCACTCCGGAGGGCCGAACGAAGCGCGCTCGAAGTCGAGCAACATCGGGCCGGCCTCCGTGCGCGCCACGTTGCCGACCCATGCATCCCCGTGGACTACACACTCCGGCAGGCCCTTCGGCCTTGAGGCCCATTGCTGCTTGAGGTCCTCAAGCCGGCCCTTCAGCCACAGCCGGTCATCGTCAGAAATCGTGCTCGCTGCGTCGATGCGCTCAACCAGCCGGACGAACGGGTCCAGCTCACCCAGTGGCAGGTCTGGTTTCGGCAGGGCGTGCAGTTGCTTGAGGAGCACGACGACGTCGGTGACGGTCCCGATTGCGTGTGGCGGCAGCTCTTCCCAGAACGTCACCGGGTACCCGCTGGCTGCTACCGGCTGCCGCAGATCAAGGGCGCGTACGGCGGGCACGCCCTGGGCTGCCAGCCAGCGGGCGACCTGAACCTCGCGCGTTGCGGCAGCGGCCTGGCCAGGCCGGGCGATACGCACCACCATCCCCCCGGGCAGACGCCAAACGGCGTTCTCGGCGATCCGTATCGGTTGGGCGTTGGTCGCGTCGAGGCCAACGGCATGGCACGCCTCCTCAAGTACGGCTTGGGTGGGCGTGGGTGAAGTAGTCACGCCTGCACCGTAGCTGCGATGCGCTCGCGCAGGTCGCTGGCCTCGGGGACGTTCCGGTGTCGGCCTGCGAACCGGGCGAGTTCCCGCAGGTCCTCGGCGGCCCGGCAGGAGGTCAGCTTGCCGACGTCGTCCAGCGCTCGGTGGCCGAGCACGACCGCGTGCCGCGGATCGTCGCCCTTGGCCATAACCAGGGAAGCGAGCTTTGTCTCGGAGATGGCGCGCGAGCGGGCAAAGGCGTTGCCGTGCCCCTTCACCGCGATCTCGAAGCGGCGGGCCGCCTGCCCTGGGTCTTGGTCCGCGTGGACCGCGAGGTCGAACAGTGCGTGGGCGGTGTCGCCGTGGTGCTGGGCGTAGTCGTAATAGGCCATCCACGGCGGATCCTGTGCCGGGTCGGACTGTTCGAACGCGGCATCGGATTCTCCGACCGCGCGCAGGGTGTTGGCTACGTCACGCATCTTGCCGAAGGCGCGGGCACGTGCGGTGTGGAGCATGGCACGCTCGGTCGCGGTCAGTCGGTCGGAGCGCACGAGACCCTTCTCTGCGTGAGTTAGGCCAGTATCCGGATCTCCGATCCAGATTTCCTGCCGGGCCATGAACGAGTACGTCTTGGCGCGCAGGTGCCACTCCCCGGCTTCTTCCGCGCACTCAGCGGCTAGCCGGAAGCTGACTCGGGCATCGTCGTGAGCGTACGCGTCGAACTGCGAGGCGCCGACGACAACCCCTAACCGAGCCACAGAGGCCAGGAGTTCAGGCCGCAGGGGCTCGGGGCAGGGCACCGGCAGCAGGGAGGCTCCCCACATGATGGCGCCGCGGGCGAGTTCTCGCACCGCGCCGCCGCCTCCGTACTCGTTGTCCTGGCGATGGATGACATCGGCCAGCGACTTCAGTTGCCTGATCTCGCGCGGGCGGATCTGAGTCGGGATCTCCCGGGGGGCTGCTGGGGTCACGAGATGGGCGAGGTCTATGGGGGCGATGACGGCAAGGCCGCTCGTGGCGAGGAAGGCGCGACGGTCCACAGAGGCAGGGCTCCCGCTTGGAGGTGTAGTACTACCTCTGCCCAGGATGCGGCCTTCGTGGACCTGAACCGGCACCTCCGCCCTGCCAGTGGGTGCACTTTCCGTTTCAGGACGGGCTTTTTCCGTTTGCCCGAACACCATCCCCCACGCCCGGGTGAGGACTCCGCCCGTCTGCAGGACCTCGTCCAAGCGCTCAGCCAAGTCCTTCGAACAGGTAGCAGTCCGCTTCTCGATCTTCTCAATGAGTGAACCGCTGACCTGCACTTTCGCGCCCAACTCGGCGTGCGTGAGAGGGCCGCGCTTCTTACGCCAGGTCCGCAGTTCATGACCGAACCAGTCACGCGGGGATGCGTCCGGAGTCAATTGCTTCTCGGCTCTTGGCATGGGCTGTTCCTCGCTCGCGAAACGGAAGATCGAGGTTTCCGAATCAAGATCTGCACGCGGTCCTGTCGGCCTGGCTCAATGGTTGCTCACGGCCGCCACCCCAGTACACACCGCATCCGGCGCCGGTTGGAGAGATTTCGTCGAACGAGGGACTCCCCGTGAAGGCAGACCTGATGGAGGCTCAACACACGCTTACGGACGGCACAAGCGCTGCGGTCCGGACGCGTTCCGGAGCATGCGAAATCGACGTCGCTCTGACAGCCGCTGCCGTCTCGGGCGTGCGTGACCTCGTCAGTGCGTGCCTCCGTTTGTGGGGCCTGACCGAACTCGACTGGCGGGTCACTCTCACTGCGTCCGAGCTACTGACGAATGTCTTCCAGCACGCCCGCAAGGAGGATGAGTCCTCGGTTCCGGTGAAGGTCGTCCTCACCCGGACCCCCGACGGGGTCTTCCTGTGCGTCAGTGACCCGCACCCCTCGCTCCCAGCCCCCGTCTCGGCAGGCGACAACGACGAGGGCGGGCGCGGCCTGATGTTGATCAAGACGCTCAGCGACAGATACGGCTGCTCGTCCACGGCCCACGGCAAAGACGTTTGGGTCACGATCCTGCACTCGGCGTAGCCGCAATCTCCCTGCCTCTGACGAGACCCGAAAGGACCACCATCATGTGCCGGCACTCGCCGCCGTTCCCCGGGGTCGACGCGAAGGCCGACGGCGGTTCATCGTCAGCGACGCTGCGCTCGGAAGAATCGAATGACAGCTTCGGGTTGAGGCACGGCCCTCGCACGAGAACTCTTCTGGGAGGGCGACGTCAGCGAGGTCGCTCGTACTTCCTGGTCTACCTTCCGCGCCCTCGCGGACATGGCGCGATGCACGCCCGCACGGGCTGCAGCGTCGTGGAATTACGGCAAGCCTGCCTCCGGGCGCTCCGCTGCGTCGCGCCAGTAGTCGGCAAGCATCTCGCTCGGCCAGGCCGACTGGCGGATGGAACCTCGGGGCCCCATTTCCTGGAAGTAGGGGGCCAGATCAATCACCGGCGTCCCGTCGACTGCGTCGAGGTCGGTCACCAGAAGGTCGCGGCCGTCCACGCCCAGCAACCTCGGGTAGCTGACAGCCAACTGGTTGGGGCGCCGATGATTTCGGTGGACGAAAGTTCCGGTCGCTGGCCACTGCACGTTGCCTCTGGGGCTGCGGGCGTGGAGTTGCACGTCCTCGGGCTGCGCCAGGTGGAAGCGCCACGTCACCGTCAGGTGGGAGAACTCGTCGATTCCCCGCAGCGTTTCGAGGGGGTACGCCTCGTTGAGTCGAATCACCGACTCAACCCCACCCTGGTAGTCGTCCTGAACACGGGTGTGTCCCCCGACGACCGTTGCGATCGACTCGACCTCGTACGACGTCACCGGTACTGGTTCCTCTCCTCGGGCGATGCTGGTCCGCAGGCTGCCATGGGGCATCGAACGTCCGTGTCGCGATCAGCCTATGGCCCGGAGCATGCCGCGTGCCCGGCGATCCAGCTTGGTGACATGGCGGCCTCCGCGTTGCCGGACGGGCGAGAGATCGCTCTGGATCCGGACGATGACGTCACGTGCCCGGCCGGACTGGACGCCCGTCATGGCGTCGAGTGCTTCGTTCCAGGTTGCGCACGCCTCGTCAAGGTTCCCCCGCTGCACCTGGACTGCACCGAGGTAGCCGAGCGTCACGCTGTGGGTGCGGGCGAACTGCTGGCTCCGGCGCGTGGCCACACTCCGCTTGAAGTGGATCTCCGCGTCGCGGGGCTGACCTATGTCGCGCAGCGCGCAGGCCGTCTCGTGGGCGAGGGAGGCTTCCTGGAAGAAGCCGACGCGAGCCGGCGCCTCGGTGGTGTCGGCGCGGGCGAGGTCCCGCTCCGCGCGGCTGATAGCCGCGAGGGTTCCGGAGCGGTCGCCGTCAGCCGCGAGCGCGCGGGCGTAGACGATCGCCAGCAGCGCCTTCTCGCGGTGGCTGGCCTGGCCGTAGCGGTCGCGAGACATCGAGGCGTCGGCCAGGGCCAGCGCCCTGCGTGGGTGCCCGAGGTCGACGGCCTGGTGAGCGAGGGCGCGCAGGACGTGGCCACCGAGCGGTCCGTCACCGGCCTCCGCCGCGATCCGGGCGGCGATGGTGAGGTAGCGCTGGGCGGTGCGGTGTTCGCCGGCGTCGAAGGCCATCCAGCCAGCGAGGTACGTCATCTCTGCGACGGCAGAGTGCGTGTCGCGGCGGAGCTGATCTGTACGAAATCGGCCACCGAGCAGCGGCACCGCCTCGTCGAGCAGGTGGCTGGCGAGGGCTTTGCGGCCGGTTGCGCCGCCTCGCTGCTGGTCGCGCGCGGAGTAGTAGACCGTGAGGTCGCGGACGTCGTCGATGTCGGCTCGGGTCACCGAGCGCGAGGAGGACGGTCGGCGGTTCGCCGCTGCGGCGGGGGCGGCTGCCCACCACGAAGTGGTGGGCAGGGCGAAGCCGACTGCGGAGTAGGCAGCGGTGGCCAGCAGCTTGCGTCGGTGCATGTCGAGATCGTCGCTTCCCAGCTCGGCCAGTGCGGTCAGAGGGTCGACGCTCCAGTCGGATCCGGTGTCGGTCGTGCCTGTCGGCTCTTCTTCCGGCCCGAGGTCGGCCAGGGAGAGCCGGCGGCCAAGCCTGCGGGACAGTGTCTCACGCAGGATATGCGGCGCTCTGCCACTCGGCTTCGTGCCGAGCACCCACATGGAGATGTGCGAGCGGGAGATCACCTCCAGCTCACGCACTCCACACTCCGCCGCCACGCGGGCAACGGCGGCGGCTGCTTGCGGCTGGGACCAGCCTGCTTCGCGCAGGAGTGCGGCAAGGGCGACGTTGCGGTCACGGGCCATGGACTGCCCCTCGGTTCCGTAATGATCTTTGGCGCCTTTGGCGACCTTCCCGTCCACCAAGGCATACCCCTCGGACGGGATTCGCGGTTCGCTCAACGTAGCGGCCAGATCACTCACATCGCACGCCGACCGACGCCTCCGACAGGCGATCTCGGCTCACTTTGGCTTGACCCGAACAGGAGTTGTGGCATGCGCCTTTTGCTGGTTCCTCGCCGAGACGGCAGCCAGCCCGTGGGCGAGCGCGGGCGGCAAGCGCCCGTCACCGCGGCAGCGGCGCCGGAGCGCGATCACGTGGTGGCCGCGTCGGAGACGGTGACGCTGGTACTGGGCGAAGATTCGCCACTACCCGAGAGCGCTGCCGACGTGGAGGACCTCGTTCGCCTTCTGCGCGGCCACATTGCCCAGTTGGGCGCACGTACCGCTCCGCATGTTCCCGCCCTGCTGCGTGCGCAGCGGCTCTGCTCCGACAGCATCCCCGAGGGTTATGTGTCGAGCCGGGTGCACCTGGTCAGGCTCGCCAAGGCCACCCAGGAACTGACGGCTTACGTGGAACGCGGCGGTCCCGGGCCGAACAGCAAGGAGGGCAGGCGGCGTTGGCCGAGGCCAACGCTCAACGTGCTGCGCGGCACCGTCTTCGCCCTCGCCCTGGCCTGCCTGATCTTCGCCGCTTCGGTGCCGCGGACATGACGGTGACCGGTGCCGTCGTCATCGCTCTGGTCCTCGGGCCGACGGCCTGGCTAATGCTTCGCGGCGAGCGGACGGCCGACCTTGCACGGGCCGCCGAGCACCTGCCGCCGCCCGGCGCTCCCTCCCTACCTGGTGAACACGGACCTACCTACCGCCCACCGTTCCCGGCCGCTGCGACGGCCCTGATACGGCCCCGAACCTGCGGGGCTCACGGAGATCCACACGATGAATCGGCTTCCGCGCATCGAGCAGTACGGCCTGATCGGCGACACACAGACCAGTGCCCACGTCTGCGATGACGGTTCGATCGACTGGCTGTGCCTGCCCCGTTTCGACTCGCCGGCCGTCTTCGCCGGTCTGCTCGGCACGCAGAAGCACGGCTCCTGGCAGATCTCTCCGGCCCCGTCCGCAGGCCGGAGGGGTTCAGAGAAGGTCGCTGAGCGCCAGTACCGCGGTGACTCGCTCGTCCTCGAATCGGTGTGGCGCACCCCAACGGGTTCGGTCCGCGTCCTGGACTTCATGCCTCCGCGCGACGGGGCCCCACAGGTGATCCGGATCGCCGAGGGCCTGAGCGGCGAGGTGGACATGGTCTCGGCCATGCGCCCTCGGCCGGGATACGGCAGCGTCGGCCCGTGGATCCACGAGGTCGGTGGGCGCATGGTCGCGGAGGCCGGCGCGGACGCTGTGTGGCTCGACACCTGCGTCCCGCAGTTGGAGAAGGACGGTGTGGTCGTCAGCGCCTTCGCCATCAGCGCCGGGCAGAGCGTGGCGTTTGTGCTCAGCTGGTGCCCGTCCCACGCCCCCGCACCGGACGTTCCTGACCCGGAGGCCGCGCTCGCCGAGACGCTCGCCTTCTGGCAGGACTGGACGCAGGAGAGCGCCTACGACGGGCCCTACCGCGAGGCCGTGGTCCGGTCCTCGATCACGCTGAAGGCCATGACCTACGGGCCGAGCGGCGGGATCGTCGCGGCGCCGACCACGTCGCTGCCCGAGGAGATCGGCGGCGACCGGAACTGGGACTACCGCTTCACCTGGCTGCGCGACGCAGCCACGACGCTTGCCGCGCTGCTGGGGACCGGATACCGGCAGGAGGCACAGGCATGGCGGCGATGGCTGCTGCGCGCTGTGGCCGGGGACCCGGAGAACCTGCAGATCATGTACGGGATCACCGGGGAGCGTGACCTGCGGGAGCGGGAGCTTCCCTGGCTTCCCGGGTACGAGGGATCGGCTCCGGTACGGGTCGGGAACGGGGCGGCGAACCAGCTGCAGCTCGACGTGTACGGCGAGGTCATCGACACCCTGTACCTCGCGCACCAGAGCGGAGTCGCCCACTGCGCCGACACCGCGGTCCTGCACCAGCGGCTCATCGAGCACCTGGTCCAGCGCTGGCGGGAGCCCGACGAGGGCATCTGGGAGATCCGCGGGGCCCGCCGGCACTTCGTCCATTCCAAGGTGATGGCCTGGGTGGCGGTCGACCGCACCATCCGCCTGGCCGAGGCCGGCGCGCTCGACATGGACGTGGCCCCGCTGGTCGAGCTGCGGGCGGCGATCCACCGGGAGGTCTGTGACAAGGGCTTCGACCCGGTGCGCAACACCTTCATGCAGTCCTACGGCTCGCAGGAGCTGGACGCTGCCACGCTGCTCATCCCCCGCACCGGCTTTCTGCCGCCCGATGACCCGCGCGTCATCGGCACCGTGGATGCGGTCCGTCGTGAACTCTCCACGGAGGACGGGCTCGTGTACCGGTACCCGACTTGCGGTGAGGACGTCGGGGTGGACGGCTTGACCGGCGACGAGGGCGCCTTCTTCCTGTGCAACTTCTGGCTCGTCGACGGCCTCGCCCTGACCGGCCGCCCCGACGAGGCCCGTGCCTTGTTCGAACGCCTCCTGGCTCTGCGCAACGACCTCGGGCTGCTGGCGGAGGAGTACGACCCCGTCCAGCAGCGCCAGCTCGGCAACTTCCCGCAGGCGTTCAGCCACATGGGCCTGATCCAAAGCGCCCTGCTCCTTCAGCAGATGGCGGCGCAGTCCTCCCCCCGCCACGCCGCGCTCGCGGTTCCCGCACCCCGCTCAACCTCCCGCAGCACGCGCCAGTCCACCGCCGGCCTGACGCCGCAGCACGCATAGCCACCCCACCCCTGACGAGGATTCCCACCCATGTCTGACAGCGCCTTCCCGGCACGGCCGGCCGCTACCGGCCACCGCAGACGGCGGCCCCCGGTCGACGCGAACACGCTGTACCTCGCCCGTCGCGCCGTGGCACTGCCCCTGGCACTCCTAGCCGCGCTGCTGCTCGCCGCCTTCGCTCTCCGGTCGGGGGCCGTCGTAGGCCCCGGCTGGGTCCTGGCCGGCCTGGTCTGCGGACTGGCGGCGGTCGTCGCGGTGGCGGCACACGGAACGCGCACCGTGGCCAGTGCCGTGCGGTCGGCAGTGGAGGAGTCCCAGTCAGCAGCGCTGACAGCGGTCACAGGGGCAGCGGCAGCCGTTGAGAAGTCGGTGCAGTGGTCGGCGGACGAGCTGTGCCGCGGAAAACGTCCAGCGTTGCCGGACCCGCACACCGCGCAGTCGCCCACTGCGAACGCCGGGATCGACAACGCGCTGAGTGCCCTCCAGGCGCAGGCCATCATGTCGCTGATCCGCGTGCACGACGAGTCCCAGTCCGTGGTCCTCCTAGAAGTGCTTCGCCGCCTGGCCATGCGCGAGCACGCCCTGGTCAGCAAGGCACTCCAGGCACTGAGCCAGCTGGAGATGCTGACCGACGACCCGGAACTGCTGGCCAAGATCTTCGAGATCGATCACCTCGTGACGCGGATGCGCCGCCAGGTCGAGAGCACGGCGGTCCTGGGCGGGCAGTCCCTGCGCAGCGTGCGCCGGCCCGTTCCCGTCACGACGGCCCTGCGTGGCGCTGTCTCCGAGGTTGTGCAGTATCCGCGGGTGGCCGTCGCGGCCGGATCCGTGGGCGCCGAGCTGGGGTTGCCCGGCCATGTGGGGCCGGACCTGACGCACCTGCTGGCCGAGCTGATCGAGAACGCCTGCGAGTGCTCGGATCCAGCGACGCGGGTGATGGTGCGCGCGCAGCGGGTGCCACACGGGCTGGCCATCGAGGTCGAGGACCGCGCCATTCCCATGCACCCGCAGACGCGGGCACAGATGAACGACCTGCTCAAAGCCCCGGACGAGGTCGACGTCAGCGGCCAGGTCCGGGCCGGACAGCTCGGCCTGCTGGTCGCCGCGAAGATCGCCCAGTCACACGGGTTGTCCGTCCTCCTGCAGGAGAACGCGACGGGAGGCACCACCGCCCTGGTCGTCATACCGGCACGGCTCCTGATAGCCATTCCATCGATCGAGGACGCGGGTGCGCCGCAGCCCGAGGAAGCTCGCATGTCCGGGCAGCAGCCGCATCAGGTGGCCGCGGCTCCTGCCGCCCCAGGGGTGGGGCAGGTCGCACGCCCCGGCGCCGCTGGGGCATCGACCTCGGCGGGTCATTCGGCCGACGCGCCCGCTCTTCCCACGCGCACGCGTCGGTCGGAACCTTTCCGTCCGCCACAGGAGCGGGAGCAAGCCCCCGTGTCCGCGGCGACGCCCGGGCTGGCAGCCGCCTTCCGCAGCGGCCTCCAGGCCGGCGGCACCGCCAGTCCCCCTCCCGCCTCGACAGAAGACCCCACCCCCTGACCCGCTTCTTCCGCGTTCCCGGCGGCCCAGTACACCCACTGGCCCTTCCCCCTTCTGGAGCGATCCCCATGAGCACCCACCCCGCGATGAACAACGTGACCGACGGCACGCCCGCATCCGCGACGACAAGCGGACAGCGGGACAGCATGGCCTGGCTGCTGCGTCAGTTCGCCTCCGAGACGCCGGGCGTCACGCACGCCGTCCTGCTCTCGCGCGACGGACTGCGGCTGCTGGACAGCGACGTCGACAAGGACTGGGCGGACGAACTGTCGGCCGCCTTCAGCGGGGTCGCCTCCCTCGCGGCGAACATCACCGGCCCCAGCCACAAGAAGAGGCCGGCCCGGCAGGTCATCATCGAGCGAGACGACTGCCTGTTCTTCGTCCAGAGCGCCGGGCGCAGCGCGGCCTTCGACACCCACCCCGGTGCCGAACGCGGTGAGGTGGACACGGTCCTCGCTGTCATCACCACCAGGGACGCCGATGTGGGCACCGTCGGCTTCGAGATGGGGCGCCTGGTCCAGAAGTTCGCCCCGTACATGCTGATCCCCGTCCGCGTTGGCACGGGCGGAGAGGTCCGGTGACCACGTACGGCCGCGCGGCCGAGGAGTCGGCGTTCGTGCGGACCTACGCCGTGACGCGCGGGCGTACCAAGCCGCGGCACCTGCTCGCTCTGGAAACCGTCCTGGAGGCCGGGCAGGGAAGGCCGGGCCCGGCGCAGGCCGAGGAGTGCGGGGAGATTCTCGCCCTGTGCCGGGAGCGCCGGCGGTCGGTGGTCGAGCTGGCGGGCCGCCTCGGCCGGCCCGTGACCGCCGTCAAAGTGCTCGTCTCCGACCTCCTGGACGCCGACGCCCTCGTCGTCCCCCTGACCCAGTCCTATGCCGATACCGGCGCAGGGTCCGGTCCGTCTGTCCAAATGCTGGCAGCCGTTTCTGCCAGCTTGAAGAGGAAGTGGCCTGATGCCGTCGCCTATCCCCAGGCCGGATGACCCGTCCACGGTTTCGCCTCACTCGCAGGCCGGTGCGCCGACTGTGCTGAAGATCGTGATCGCCGGCGGTTTCGGCGCGGGCAAGACCACCGCAGTGGGCGCCGTCAGCGAGATCACGCCGCTGAGTACGGAGGAGTACCTGACCGAGGCGAGCGCGGACGTCGACAGCCTGGCTGGCCTGGCGTCCAAGCGGACCACCACGGTCGCCTTCGACTTCGGCCGATTGAGCCTGCCCGATGCGCCCGTGCCGCTGGAACTGTTTCTGTTCGGCACGCCGGGCCAGGACCGGTTCGTCGACCTCTGGTACGACCTCTCCCGCGGCGCCGTCGGCGCGGTCGTCCTGGTCGATACCCGCCGCTTGGAGAGCAGCTTCACGCCCGTCAGCTTCTTCGAGGACATCGGCCTGCCCTTCGTCGTCGCGGTCAACCAATTCGACGGGGCGCACCGCTACCACCCCGAGCAGGTCCGCGCCGCTCTCGAACTCCCCGCTGCCGTGCCGGTGGTCACCTGCGACGCCCGCGACACGAATCACGTCGCCGGCGTTCTGCTGGCCCTCGTCGACCACGCCGTCAATTGCGCCGCCACCACCAATCGTGCTGGTCACACCCCTTCTACCACCCTCCAGGACGTCTGATGTCACAGCACCCCAGCGACCCCTACCGCACGCCGCAGACTGCCCCGCCGGCCCGGTCCTTGCCTCGGCGCGACATGCGGGACACCACCCCCGGCCCGTTCACCCCACCCGGCACCGCCCTCACCAGCCAGCGACCTCAGCAGTCGCTGGAACTGGCTCAGCGTTACGAGCTGCTCAATCGCCTGGGCGTGCCCCCGGTGGCCAACGAGGACTTCGACGAGCTGGCCCGCGACATGGCCACACAGGCCGGGTTCTTGTACGGGTTCGTCAACCTGTTCCTGGAGGAGCAGACTTTCGTCGGGCTGCACCAGCCGCCGGCGGACAGCGGGTTCGTGATCGTCGGCCGCACCATGAGCCGGGACCACGGCTGGTGCCCGGAGGTCATGGCCCGCAGGAAGGCCCTCCCGCTGCACGACGTGCACGCGTCCCCGCGCTTCAGCGGCAACGCGGTGGTCGACGCCGTCGGGATCCGCTCCTACTTCGGCGCTCCGTTGATCCACGACAGCGGCACGGTGCTGGGCACGGTGTGTGTGATCGACCCCGAGAAGCGGCCCCTGGCCGAGGCCCGCCGTCTGCGGGACATCGTCATCAACGCCAGTGCACAGGTGATGGACCACATCGCCCGCGCCCCCGTCCGCTAGGCCGTTCCACAACCCCCCACCCGGGAGCCGTAGGCAATCCCCGGCCGCTCCACGCGTTGCGACCTTCATCCAGGGAGAGGGAGACCATGTCCGCCACACCCACCACGCCTCCACCGGCGCTGCGTCCCTACCTCACCACCCGCCACGATCTGCTGTGGCAGGAGGCGGACGCCTTCGCGGCCGAGCACGTCGCGTCGCGCGCCGCGCGGATGGAGGCCGCTCCGGGCAAGGTGGAGCGCAAGGTCGCCGACCTGATGGCCGCCCGGCGGTGGTTCGCCCTCACCGTCCCGGCCGCCTTTGGCGGGCTGGGCGCCGGACACGTGGCCAAGACCATCCTCGTCCACCGCATCGCGCGGGTCTCGGCGGCTGCCGCAGCCATCCTCCAGGCCACTCTCATCCCCGTGGGCGCTCTGCTGCACTTCGCTACCTACGAGCAGAAGGACCGCTGGCTTCCCCGGGTCGCAGACGGGTCCGTGCTGCTGTCGATCGCCGTGACCGAACCGCTCGCCGGCGGATACATCGGCGGCATCGAAACCACCGCCGAACACATCGGCAACCAATGGGTGATCACCGGCAGCAAGATCCATATCGGCAACAGCCACATCGCGGGGGCCCACCTCATTGTCGCCCGCACCGCCAGGCCCGGAGTGCGCACCTCGCAGGCGCTGACCGCGTTCATGGTTGAAGCCGACCGCCCCGGGCTTTCGGTCTCCGACCATCGTGCCGGGCTCGGTCTGCACGGCTTCTCCGCCGGCCGCCTCGACCTCGACCACGTCCGCGTCCCCGACGACAACGTGGTCGGCGAGGTCGGCCAGGGACTGGCCGTGGCCCAGAGCAGCAGCATCCTCTACGGCCGCCCCAACCTGGCCGCCGTCAGCCTCGGCATCCACGAAGCCGTCGTGGACACCACCACCAGCCGGCTCAAGGCCCGCCCCCGCTATCAGGGCGCCCTCTCCGACTTGCCCGTCCTGCGGGACCGCGTCGGCGGCATGGAGGCCCGCCTGCGCGCCGGCCGGATACTCGCCTACCAGTCCGTGCACCTCCTCGACCAGGGCCTGCCCTGCGACGCCGAACTGATCAACGCGAAATACCTCGGCCACCAGTGGGCCAGGCAGTCCGCCCAGGACGCCATGGAACTGCACGGCGCCCACGCCCTCGATGGCGACTACATCCTCCAGCGCCTGTGGCGCGACATCCAGCACACCTACCCACCGGCCGGAACCGGCGAAGTCCAGCGCATAAACCTGGCCGACGCCGCCTTCGACGAGGACCACATCCAGTGGTCCGAACGCCTCGCCGCCAAAGCCGCCTGGGCACGACCCGATCCGACCGCCGCATGAGCCCTCGTGCGCGGCACCCCGTGACTCCCTACCGCCGCGCACGGGCCCGTGCCGCCGGCCCCCGTCCCCCGCGGGGACCGGCGGCACCCCTCCCAGTGACCATCCACTCAGCCGAGAGAGACACCGTGACCCCGCCCGTGACGACCAGCGCACCGATCACGCCCCTGACGCCGACCCTGCAGCGCGTCGCCCAGCACCTCGCGAACGGCCTCACGGCCAAGGAGATTGCGGCAGAGACCAGCCTGTCGGCCGTGACCGTCCGCCAGTACATGCGCGACATCCGTGAGAGCCTGCACTGCCCGCCCCGCTGCAAGCCTCCGGTGATCGTGCACTGCCTGTTCGCCACCCGGCAGGTGGCCTCGCCCACGGCGGACAGGCCGGCACCGATGCTCAGCCGGGATCAACTGCTGCTGCTCCGGGCTGTCGCCGAGCACAGCGACCCCCGCGATATCGCCGTCGCCGCCAAGCTCGCCCCGGCCGACCAGCGCGCCGCACTCGACCAACTTCTCGCCGACACAGGCGCGCGGGACGCCACCCACCTGGTGATTCTGGCCCACGGCTGGGAGCTGCTGCCGGCCGACCCGGCGGCGCGGAGCGGAGCGAGCCAGTGAACAAGCCTCCCACTCCCCTGGCCAACGAAGAGCCTCCGGCTGCTACCTCGGTCGCGGCACAGTATTCGGGCGCCGTATACGCGGTGCGCACGTTACGTACGGACGCTGAGCGCGCGGAAGCCGCTGCTCTCGTGCAGGACCGGCAGCGCTGGCTCACCCTGCGCGGTCTTCCCGTGCCCGCTCAGGCCGACGTTCCGGCCCTGTTCCGCGACCGGCAGACGAGGTCGGCCGGTCTGTTCGAGGACGGAAAGCTGCTCGCCTGCATGGTCCCCGCGCGCGACCCCGGACTCAACTGGGGCGAAGGCCCCTGCCTCCGCCTGGGACGCGTCCACACCCTGCCCGACCAGCCCGACGACATCACCCGGCTGATCACCCTGTGGGCCTCCGACCTCGCCGCCCGGCAGGGCCTCCCACTCGTACGGGCCGAAATCCTGGCCCGTCACGCCCTCCAAGCCGAGCCCATCGCCGCCCTGCTGCGCCGGCTCACGGACATGGGCTGGGACGTGCGGGGTTCCGGCCCGGGACGGGAGGGGGACCGCGTCGCCCGCCTCGAACTGGCCGCCGAGCACCGCCCCAGGCTTAGCACATTGATCAGCTGCCAGACCCATGCACCTCATCTGGCCGCGGACGATCGGAGCAGCGCGTGACAACCGACGAACCGCAGCGACCCGACCTTGCCCGCGAGCTGATCGCCCGCGCAACGGAATCGGCCGTGCGCCGAGCCAAGCGCGTGCGCGACGAGCTCGACGCAGTCCAACTCGGGCAGGGCCGGCACACCGACCACGCCAACACCAAGTTCCTGCGCCGCGTCCTGGGCGAATACGAGTGGCCCGGCCACCGCCTCGTCGGCCCTGCTGCTGCCCGCGCCGCCTGGAGCATCGCCCTGCACAGCGACCACGATCTCACCCTCCAGCGCGCCGCCACCATCCTGCTCGGGCGTGCGGTCCAGGCCGGCGACGCGCTCGTCGAGCACTGGGCGCACCTTCACGACCGCGCCCTCATTACCGGCGGGTGCGCCCAGGAGTACGGCACCCAGCTCCTGCTGACCGCCAATGGGATCGAGCTGTGCCCGCTGCGTGCGCCGGCGTCCGTCGACGCACGCAGGGCCACTGTGGGTCTGCCGCCGCTAGCCGTCGCGCTCAAGGCGGTGCGGCGCCGCTACGCGCCGGACAGCTCCGCCGACGAGGCCCCGGCCGTCGTCCTCGCGGGGGCCGCGTGAACAGGCGGAGCTCCACGTTTTCCCTCAGTCGGCCCACTGGCCGCATCTTCGATCTGCGAAAGGTCCGTTGACCGATGAAGCTCACCACCGCCGTCCTCGCTGCCGGTGCTGCCGTCTCCCTCACCACCGCCGTGGTCGGAGCCACCCGGCTCAGGCAGAACGCGCGGCACCAGGCCGAGCGCAACGAGGCGTTCCTCACCCGCAACCAGCTCGACTGGCTGGCCCAGATGTCCACCAACCCCGACCTCGCCAAGCTCTGGGCTCCCGAGGACATGGACGTCGAGGAATACATGCAGCTGCTCGCCGCCAACCGGCTCATCTGCATTCTCAGCGTCCGCGACCGCCTCGGCTTCGTCCGCACCGGACACCTTCCGTGGTACGCCGCGAAGCTGATGGAGAACGACGTCTGCCGACGCTATTGGCAGCGGTTCGGCGGCCTCCGCGCCGAGGAGGCCGAGGGCGATGAGCAGGGCGAGCACTTCACCCGGGTGCTGGACCAGGCCGCCAAGCAGCACCCGCGGGCACAGGCCGCTGGGACCTGACGGCACCACACCGACTCCCAGGCGAGCGACCGCTCAGGCGGCTTCGCCGCTGGTCGCCGTCTGGTAGCAGACCCCGGGGTCCGACCGGACCTCGGCATCCCGCACCACTCACTCCTAGGAGGCATGCATGACCGCCATCCAGGCCGAAAGGCCGACCGGTCCGGCGAAAACGGACCTCGTGAAGGCCGACGACGACCCGTTCAAGCTCGACATCACCTTCATCGAGGGCACGCCGGCGACCGAGACGGTCCTGATGTGCAGCACGGGCGACACCTGCGGCAGCTCCTGCCCCAGCGCCTGCACCACCTCGTAAGCCGGATCACCCCGGCAACGCGGGGGGGGGGGGGGGGGCGCCCCCCCCGCCCCCCCCCCCCCCCCCCCCCCCCCCCCCCCCCCCCCCCCGCGCCCGGGGGGCGGCCGCCCCCCCCCCCCCCCCCCCCCCGCCACGCCCAACCCGCCCGCCCGCCCGCCACACCGGAAGATGAGGTGAGCCCTGATGACACGGCACCGGCCCAGCCTGTACGAGGCCACGGGGCAGACCATGCTGCGCGCCGCGGCCCACACGTCCGAGCCCGCCATGCCGCCCTGGCCTACGTCTACGGCGCCTGCGGAGGAGTGGCGCGCGTGGCTGAGCACGGTGTGGTCCGATGCCGACTTCCGCCAGACCGTGTCGCAGGCAAGCCCTATCCTCGCCCAGCAGGTGCAAGCCATCATCGACGGCCGTACACCGAAGGTGCGCCGGATGCGCCGGGCGGCGCTGGCCACCGCCCGCTACGCGATCCGCTACGCCCACCGCTCCACGCCTTACGGCCTGTTCGCCGGCGTCGTCCCGCTCGCCTTCGACCAGGCCACGTCCGTCCGCATCGGCGACGAGCATCAGGCCGTGGCCCGTCCCGAGCCGGCCTTACTCGACGAGATGCTCAGCACCTGGGAGAGCGAGGCCGGACGCATGGCCGACACAGAGGTCTGTGTCAACACCCTGATCCAGCGGCGCGACCGGCACATCCACGTCCCCTCGGAGGGAGACGCCGCCTTCCGTCTCTCCCTGAGCCCCGCAGTGCGTCTCGTGCTCGACCTGGCCCGATCGCCCATCGCGTATCGCCAGTTGTCAGAGAAGCTGGCCGCGGAGTTTCCCGCCGTGGACGGCACCGCGCGTGATCGGCTGCTCGGTGAACTGCTGCGGGTGCGGCTGCTGCGCTCCTCGCTGCGCGCGCCCGCCACCGTCGCCGATCCCACCGACGTCTTACCGCCTGCGGCGCGCGCTCAGGCAGCCGGCCTGCGGGCCGCGTGCGACCTGCGGCTGGACGCCGACGTGCGGCTGTCCGAGCAGGTGCTGACCGAGGCGGAGACCGCAGCGACCGTCCTGGCCCGCCTGGTCACCCATCCGAACGGGACACCGACCTGGCGGCGGTGGATCGAGCAGTTCTCCGAGCGCTACGGCGAGAACACCGCGGTGCCGGTGGAGGTGGCCACGGACCCCGACCGGGGCGTGGGCTTCCCGGCCGGGTTCGTCACGGCGAGTGAACCACCCAGGCCGATGTCCCGGCGCGACCGCCTGCTGCTCGAGCTGGCCGGCACCGCCGCCGCCAAAGGCAGCCGCACCGTCGCGGTGACCGGGGTGATGATCGAGGAACTGGAGGCAGCGGCAGGCGGCAAGCCTCGCGACGCGGCGCCCCACCTCGAACTGGCCGCACAGGTCCACGCCGCCTCCGGACCTGCCCTGGACCGGGGTGACTTCCGGTTGCGCGTTCTGACCGTCTCCCGCTCGGCCGGATCGATGACCGGCCGGTTCTGGCACCTGTTCCCCGGCACCGAGACGGCGTACGCGTCCCTGCCGACCGTCGATCCGGAGGCGGAACTCGTGCAGCTCTCCTTCCATGCCGGGCGGGTGGCGGCCGATCTGCTCACCCGCGCGCCCCAGGCCCTGCGCCGGATCGTGAGCATCGGCGAATTTCGCCGCCCCGCCCCGCATGTCCTCTTCCCCCGCGATCTTGCGGTCACCGTCGCCGACGGCCGCCCCCAGCTGGTGGAGTCCGCGACGGGCAAGCCGCTGGAGCTGCTGGCCCCCACCGCCATCAACTTCCTGTGGAACAACTACACCCCGCCGATGGCCCGCTTCCTCGGCGAATTCAGCCGGGCCGCCTCCCCGCAGGTGACCTGGTTCGACTGGGGCGCCGCCTGGACGCTGCCCTTCACCCCGGCCCTCACCTACCGGCGCACCATCCTCACCGCCGCCCGCTGGAAGATCCGCAGCCGCACGCTGCCCGCCCGCACCGCGCCCCTCCAGCAGTGGGCGGACCAACTCCACGCCTGGCGTGCCCGGTTCCGGGTGCCGGAGCGGGTCCTGCTCGCCGAGGACGACCAGCAGTTGCCCCTCGACCTCGCCCGCGACATCGACCTGGACCTTCTGCGCGCGCACCTGGACGCCAGCCCCTTCGGCATCGCTACCCTGCAGGACGCGCCCCCGCCGGACGCCGACGGGTGGATCGGCGGCCGGGCCCACAGCATCGTCGTCCCCCTGGCCAGGCGCTCATGACCGCGACGACCGTGCCTCGCACGCAGGACCTGTCCGAGGGCGCCCTGGGGATGGCCCTGCTCGACATCGAGCGCCGCGACCTGTCCACCGCACGCCGCCACCTCACCCAGGCCACCGCCGGCGGGGTCAGCACCGGCAGCAACGCCAGCCTCTTCCACGGCGCACCCGCCCTGGAGTTCGTCCTGGCCCGCGCCCACGGAGCCGACGACAACGTCCGCGCGGCCGTCGACCGCGTCGTGGACGCCCGGCTCGCCGCCGCCCACCGCCGCCAGGCGGCCGGCGCGCTGCCCCACCTCGCCGAATGGGACCTCGTCCGCGGCCTGACCGGACTCGCCGCCCTCCTGCTCTCCCGACAACCGCCCGCGCCCCGGCTGCCCGACGTGCTCACCTGCCTCGTCGCGCTCGCCCAGCCCGCCCATGGTGACGGCCGGACAGTGCCCGGGTGGTGGTCGCCGGTCGGCCCCGACGGGGAGGAGATGGCCGGCGGGCACGGCAATAACGGCATGGCCCATGGCATCGCCGGGCCCCTTGCCGTGCTCTCTCTCGCACTGCGCGACGGCATCAGCGTCCCTGGTCAGGAGGAAGCCGTCGACACCTTCGCGACCTGGCTCGACCGGTACGGCGCCCATTACTGGTCCACCGCAGCCCACCTGGACGCCGACCAGCCGCCCGCGCCTGAGCCGACCCGCCAGTCCTGGTGCTACGGCCAGCCCGGCATCGCCCGCGCCCAGCAGCTCGCTGCGCTCGCCCTCGGCGACCCCGCCCGTCGCCGGGCGGCCGAGGACACCATCGAGACCACCCTGACCGACCCGCTGCACCTCGCCCGCATCACCGACTCCACGCTCTGCCACGGCTGGGCTGGGTTGCTGACGCTCACCCGCGCGGTCGCCGCCGACAGCCCCGCACCTGACCGCTTCAGCCCGATAATCCAGGACCTGCACCGACGGCTGGCCACCAGTTGGGAGCGCCTGCCCAAGCTCGGCTTCATGGAAGGTCGCGCCGGAGCCCAACTCGCCCTGCAGGCCCCCGATGCCGCCGGCTGGAGCCGCGCCCTCCTGCTCACCTGATCCCCGAACCTGCCGACGTGCAAGGAGTTGCCTCCCATGGCCTTCGACGACGAGAACCTGCCGATCCCCCCGGCCACGTCCTGGTGGCACGCATCCGTGGCCTTCACCGATCCGCGGGTGGACGCTGCTCGGGCTCTGGCGTCCGCGCTGGCCAAACGCCGCTTTCACTTCCTGCGCAAGGACGCCGGCGTGCGCCTGCGCACCGAACAGCCCGCCACCGGCCTGCTGGACCAGCTCGTCGCCGACCGCGTCATCACCGGGTGGACGGGCGGGATCTACGAGCCGGAGACATATGCCTTCGGCGGCCTGGAGGGTATGGCGGTCGCGCACGAGGTGTTCTGCGCCGACAGCCCTGCCGCGCTCGCCGAGACCGGCGTCCCCGGCGCCCGCGAGCGCAGCGTGCTGCTGCTGTCAGCCATGATCCGCGCGGCCGGGCTGGACCCGTTCGAAGCCGGAGACGTCTACGCCCAATGGGCTGCCCTGCGGCCTCCCGTCACCCCGCCCCAGGGCCCCACGCTGGAGCAGGCCGTCTCCGCCATGCGGCGGCTGATGAACGCGGATGCCGCTCTGCGCCCCGACGCGGAAGCCGGCTGGGTCGAGCGCGTCGCCGCGTTCGAGGACGCCGGCCGTCGGCTGCGCTGGCTCGCCGCCGACGGCCGCCTGATACGCGGAATCCGGGGCGTCATCGCCCATCACGCGATTTTCGCGTTCAACCGTGCGGGCGTGCCTGCCGACGCGCAGGCCGCCACCGCGTGGCTCGGCCGTCACGTCGCCTTCTCCACTCAAGAAGGAGCCGACGTGTCTACCCGCAAGTCCGCCTCCGCGGACCCTAGCCTCCCCCGAATGGAGACCACCGTGACACCCGCCACCGACCCCCACCAGTTGAGCGAAGCCCTCGCCCAGCGGCTCGTCGACAGCGGCCACCTGCACAGCAAGGCGGCCATCGACGCCTTCCGCACCACCGACCGGCACGCCTTCCTGCCCGGCGTCGACCTGGAGAGCGCGTACAAGGAGGACGCGGTCTCGATCAAGCACGACGAGCACGGGGAGATGATCTCCTGCATCTCCGCGCCGTCCATCGTCGCCACCCAGCTCGAACAGCTCGGCGCCCAGCCCGGCCACAAGGTCCTGGAAGCCGGAGCCGCCACCGGCTACAACGCAGCCCTCCTCGGCAAAATCGTCTCCCCCGGCGGGCAGGTGTGGACCCTCGACGTCGACCAGGACCTCGTCGCCGGCGCGAGCCGCCACCTCGCCGAGGCCGGCGTCGACAACGCCACCGCGGTGATGGCCGACGGCGCGGCCGGGCTGCCCGAGCACGCTCCCTTCGACCGGATCATCTTCACCGTCGGCGCGGGCGACGTCCCCGTGAAGATCCTCGACCAGCTCGCCCCCGGCGGGCGCCTGGTCCTGCCGATGCGCATCCGCGGCAGCATCTCCCGCTCCTTCGCCTTCGAACGCGACGGCGAGACGTGGAAGACCGTCTCCTGCGAGATGGCCACCTTCATCCCGCTGCGCAAGGGCGTCTGCGACGACGTGTACACGCTGGTGCCGATGTCCGGCGAGGGCAACGTGCGCCTGGAGACGTTCAGCGAGCAGGACGTCGACCGCGACGCCCTGCGTACCGTCCTGGACCAGCAGCAGACCAAGATTTACACCGGGGTGAAGTTCCGCCAGGGCTCCGCCTGGGAGTGGCTGTACCTGTACCTGACCTGCGTGCTCCCCAACGGACTGTCCCGCCTGCCGGGCCAGCGCCCCGGATTCACCCCGCACTTCGGGTGGGGCTCCATGGCCGCCCTCGACGCCGGGTCGCTCGCGTACCTGACCATCCGCGAGGGCGAGGACGAGAAGGGCCGGTACTGGGAGGTCGGCGTGGTCGGCCACGGCGAGGGCGGCGCCGACCTCGCCGAGCGCGTGGTGAGCGAGATCCGCGCCTGGGACGCGACCGGCGGCAACGACGCCCCCGAGCCGGGCTTCCGGATGGCCGTCGCCGACTCGCGCGAACGGCTGACGACCAACGATCCGCGCTTCGTCGTCGACAAGCCTTACAGCCGACTGGTCGTCGACTGGGCGCGCAAGGGCTGAGCCGATGATCCCCGCGATAGCCAGCCGCATCCCCCTGGTCCGCCGCACCAAGGCGCCCGCGCTCCCCCTGGAGGAGCGCATCAACCACCTCACCGGGCTGACCGTCGCGCCCGCGGGTGCGAGCCACCACGACCTGGTGGCCCGCGCCTGCGGGGTCCTCAACTACGCGGCTCTCATCGCCTCCGACGTCGGCCTGCCCGACCTGGCCGAGGATCTGTGCTGGCGCCAGCACCAGGTCTTCTCCAACGCCGGACGCCTCCGGGGACGGGTCGCCGTCATGTCACTGATGCCACTGGTCAACCTCGCCCGGCTGCAGACCCGCGCCGGCCACGGCCACCTCGCCTACAGCTTGTTGCACTGCCTCAACGACGCAGCCCGACACCGCAACAAGACCGACATCGACGGCCGCACCGTCGACCTCTCGCCCCTGACCGGCACAGACGAGGACCACCGCACGGTGTGCCAGGAGCTGTACGTCACGCTGCTCGTGGATGGGGCCCGCGCCCTCGCCCAGATCGGGCGGTGGATCGAGGCCGCCGACGCCATGGCCCGGCACCGCGGCATCGGCAACCGCCTCCTCGATGGTCGCCAGATCAAGATCATGGCCCTGATGGAGCAGGGGTTGGACCAGCAGGCCCGCGACTTGATCGACACCACTCAGCCCACCGAGCCCTGGGAGAAAGCCGTCGCGCTCCTCCTGCACGCGCACTGCTGGCCCGCCGAGGCCCCCGTCCCCGGAGACGATCTCGACCGCACAGTGGAGGAAGCCGTCCAGCTCCTTGCCCATCCCGATCCGCCGACCGCCGTCTTCCAGGCCCGAACGGGCCTGTCGGCCCTGGAAGTGGACCGCGCCAGCCGCCATCATGCCCGGATACTCGACTCCCTCGTCAGCGTCGCCCGACTCGACGCCTACGCCGCACGAGAGACTCTGCACCACCCCGTCGCCGCGTCAGCCCTGGCCGAGCAAGCGACCGGAGCTCTGACCGCAGTGATCGCCGCGGCCGGACTGGGAGCCGGCGCTCTGTCCGCCCACGACCATGAGGCCCTGACGGCCGCGGTCGGCCACGCCGAGAGGGAGCTGGAAAAGCTGCTGCAGGCCGATTCCCATACCGGTTAGGAGGGGGTGACCTTCTCTGCCGAGGCGTACTGCCCACGTGGTGTGGCGGTGTCGGCGTTTCGGCCATTTCCTGCCCGCAGCCGCTCCAAGCCAGACCAGGGACAGGACGCCTGCAGGTTCCACGGACGCAGGGAATCACGGGCTTTCCAGCACGACCGAATGACGTGTGTTCGATATCGCAACCGTGTCGTTAGACCTCACGACCTTGCCGCAGCGACCGTCCCAGGGGGAACGATGACCTCGGCCATTACACAGGACCAGCCGCCACAACCACCCAAGGGGACCGCGCCCGCCAGCGAACATCAGGACGCCGGTGTTCGAGAAGAGGAATACCTCTACCGCGACGAGTCCAGGCTCCAGGCCGGCTCCCTGCTGACCTCCCGCACCATGGCGCGGCGCCTGCCCTCGCTGGTGCGGCGCTCGGTGCGGATGGCCTGGCGCGTGGACCGCGGCGCGACCGTCGGCCTGTTGATCTGCCAGATCGGGACGGGCGTCCTCGCGGCCCTCGGCCTCCTGGCCGTCACGGGCACGATCACCGCGCTGGTCTCCTCGGGCGACATCACCGAGCGGCTGTGGGACGCCGCCCCGCAGCTTGCCGTGATCGCCGCCGCCGCCGGCCTGCGCGCGCTGATGGGCATCGCCGTCGTCTGGCTCACCGGGCGTCTGCGTCCGGTGCTCGGCCGGGCGGCGGAGCTGACGATGATCGAGGCCGCGCTCGGTGCGGAACTGGCCGCCAACAACAAGCCGGGCTACAACGACGCCTACGACATCGCCGACCGCGGCGCCCAGGTCACCCCCGACCTCGTCGAAGAAGCGCAGGACGTGCTGGCGGCCACCGCCACGCTGGCGGCCGGCGCCACCGTCCTGACCGTCCTGCACCCCCTGCTCCTCCCCCTGCTCTTCCTCGCCTGTCTGCCGCAGGCCGCCGCGTACGTGCGCTCCGCACGGGTGCTCTACCTCGCCGGGCTGGAGACCTCCGGGCGGCGCCGGATGCTGGGCAAGCTTCGCTGGCACATGGCCTATCAGGAGTCCAGCGAGGAGATGCGTGCCTGCCTCGCCGGTCCCTTCCTGATCGGGCGGTACCGGCGGCTGGCCGCCTCGGTCAACGCCGCCGAGCGCAAGGCCGCGAACACCGGTGCGTGGATGGGGCTGGCCGGAGCCGTGGCCGGCGGGATCGCCTCGGCCGCGGTGTGGGCGGCACTGTTGTGGCTCCTGGCCTCCGGGCGGATGAGCCTGGCGGCCGGCGGCGGCGCCGTCTTCGCCCTTCAGACCGCCACCGGCTCAGTGCGCGGCATCATCAACGGCGGGGCCCGCCTGGTACGCACCGGCTGGTACGTACAGGACTGGCAGAACTTCCTCGACAACGCTCACGGCCAGGCCATGATCGACTCACGCGGCACCGCGTCGCTCCCCGCGGCACCGGAGCGCTTTGAGGTCCGTGACGTCACCTACCGCTACGACGGCGCCCCCAAGAACAGTTTGAGCAACGTCTCCCTCCACGTGAAGCGCGGCGAGATCGTGGCGCTGGTCGGGGAGAACGGCTCCGGCAAGACGACCCTCTCACGCCTGCTGTGCGGGTTGCTACTGCCCACCGAGGGCGACGTGGCCTGGGACCATGCCTCCACCGCGGACCTGGACCCGTGGGGGGCGTGGGAGCACGTCGCGCTGGTGCCGCAGAAGTTCACCTACCTGCCACTGACGATGCGCGACAACATCACCTTCGGGCAGGGCGACACCAGCGACGCCGCCCTGCTCGCCGCGTGCGAGGCGTCCGGCGCCGCGGAGATGCTTCCCAAGCTCCGCTCGGGTCTGAACACCCTACTGACCAGCGAGTGGTTCGGAGGGCAGCAGCTCTCCGGCGGGCAGTGGCAGCGCCTGGTCCTCACCCGCGCGTTCCATCGGCAGGCAGCGCTGCTGGTGATGGACGAACCCACGGCCGCCCTCGACGCCCGCGCCGAGCACCGGATCTTCGCCGGCCTGCGCGAACTGGCCAAGGACCGCGCCATCCTGCTGATCACCCACCGCCTCACCAACGTGGCCGTCGCCGACCGGATCGTAGTCCTGGACCAAGGGCAGATCGTCCAGGAAGGCACCTATGCCCAACTCACGCAGCGACCAGGGCTGTTCCGGACCTTGTGGGATCTGCAGCGCCGGATGAGCGGCGACGTCCCCTGATCACCGGGCCGTGCCGGGCCACCGGTCCGCCGGACAGAGACACCAGCCCGTTCCCGATGCTCCCTCCGCCCCACGTCCCTACGAGGTAGTCCCCATGTCGTTGTCGCACCACCACATCTGCACCACCGTCGATACCTACCTCGCCCGTCACCCTCACGAGCGCGAGCAGCTCAGCGTCCTCCTGGACGCCCTCGACCGGCCTGGCGAGGACATCGCCAGCCGCTCGACCTTCACCGGGCACGTCACCTGCGGCGCGATCGTCGTCGACCAGCTCGGCCGCATCCTGCACGTGCTGCACCTGGCCAGCGGGAAGGTCCTCGTCCCCGGCGGACACACTGAGCCCACCGACGACTCCCTGGCAGCGGCGGCACTCCGCGAGCTGCACGAGGAGACCGGGATCCCGGCTCGGGCCGTCACGCCGTGGCCGGGCTACGAGACCGTGCCGCTGGACATCGACATCCACGACATCGACGCCCATCCGGGCAAGGGGGAGCCCGCACACCAGCACTTCGACCTCCGGTTCCTCTTCCGCCTGCGGACGACCGAGGTACCGGTCGTGCTGCAGGAAGAGGAGGTCGGCGGCATCGAGTGGCGTCCCGTGGACCGGGTAACATCCCCGACACTGCGCGAGAAGCTGCTCAAACTGCCGCTCCAGGTCGAACCCGAGACGGCCAACGCCTCCGCCCTGATCTACAACGACCGCGGCGAGTACCTGCTCCATCTCCGCGACTACTTCCCCGGACAGATCTGGGAGCCGGGCATGTGGTCCCTGCTCGGGGGCGGCCGAGAGCCCCAGGACGCCACCCTGGAACACACCGTGCGGCGTGAACTGGCTGAGGAAGCCGGCCTCGATCTCGCCGGCCTGTCCCCGTTCGCCACCGAGTACGCCTCCCACGACGACGGCACGACCGTACCCATCGCCATCTACGCCGGCCGCTGGAACGGCGACCCGCGCGAACTCCACCTGACCGAAGGAGTCATGCTCGCCTGGTTCGCCCCCGACGACCTCCACCGCCTGCGCATCGCGGACACGACCAGCGACCTCGTACGGCGCCACGCCGCCGGCCTCCCGCCGATGCGGAGCGGACCCGAGGCCGAGCCCGAGGAACAGCGTCTGGTGTCACCGCACGGCACGGTCCCCCACATCATCGGCGTCCACCTCTACCTGGAACGCCCGGACGGGACGGTGCTGCTCGGGCTGCGCCACCCCGACTCCGCGTTCGCGCCGTCCACCTGGCACGTCCTGGCCGGCCACTGCGAGCAGGAGAACGCCATCGACTGCCTGATCAGGGAGGCGATGGAGGAAGCCGGGTTGCACATCGAGCGCCAGGACGTCGAACTCGTCCACGTCGTCCACCACATCGGTCAGCCCAGGAACCCGCCCCGCATGGGCCTGTTCTTCCGCGCCCGTACCTGGAGCGGCGAGCCGGTGCTGCGCGAGCCGGACAAGTGCACCCAGTGGAAATTCTGGGATCCCGCCGCCCTTCCCGACGACCTCGTCCCCTACACCCGACTGGCCATCGAGAAGATCCAGAACGGCGAGCTGTACAGCGAGACGGGCTGGCCCGAATGACCAGCGCATCCAGTCGCGTGCCCACTGCGACAGCGACCGGGCGTCCAGACACCCGCCTCGTAGTAATCCGCGGCAACTCGGCGTCCGGCAAGTCGAGCGTGGCCCAGGGCCTGCGAGATCACTACGGCCGCGGTATCGCGATCGTGGGCCAGGACGTGATCCGCCGGAACGTGCTCAGGGAACACGACACCGCGCGCGGCGCCAACATCGCCCTGCTGGGCACGATCGCCCGCGCAGCCCTCGACGCCGGCTTCCACGTCGTCCTCGAAGGGATCCTGCATGCCGACCGCTACGGCCACATGATCACGTCTCTGGTACGGGACCACCGCGGCGTCTCCAGGTGCTACTACCTGGACGTTCCGCTGGAAACGACGTTGGTACGGCACGCGTCAAAGGCGGATGCCGCCTACCTGGCGCACGTCACCGACGCCCACCTCACCTCCTGGTACCGCGAGCTGGACCTGCTGCCCGGCGGTCTGGAAACCGTGATCCCGGCCGACAGCACGCTGCGGGACACCGTCGCCCGGATCGTGCGCGAGACCGATCTGACCGCTGCCGCCCCCGCCTCGCCACCTCAGCGCAATCCGTCACAGGGAGACTCGATGATTCCTCCGGTGTTGATGTCCGATCCGCAGGTCGCGGCGATCCCCGTGCGCGAGTGCGGAGAGCCACTCGTCGACGTGCGGGACCACAACCTTCGCGTCGACCCCCGCAAGCACGACCCACTGGGGGCGTTCGCCCACGTCCGTGAAGGCGTCCTGGCCCGGTTGAAGCATGCCCGCTCGCTCCTGCCCGCCGGCACCGACCTGCTGTTCATCGAGGGCTACCGGCCGCCGGCCCTCCAGCAACGCTACTTCACCGAGTACCGCGACGAGCTGGCCGCCGCCCACCCTGACTGGACACCCGAGCAGCTGCACCAGGCCGCCAGCCGGTACGTGTCACCGCCAGAGATCGCGCCGCACTCCGCTGGCGCGGCCGTGGACGTGACCCTCATCGACCAGGACGGCCACGAACTCGACCTCGGCACCCGCGTCAACGCCTCCCCCGAGGAGAGCGACGGGACCTGCTTCACACACGCCCCGAACCTCAGCGAACACGCGCGCCACCACCGCACCCTGCTGCTCAACGCCATGGAAGGCGCGGGATTCACGAACTACGGGACCGAGTTCTGGCACTTCTCGGCAGCAGACCGGTACGACGCCCTGATGCGGCAGGAGCCGCACGCACGCTACGGACCGGTCGAACTGCCGTAGCACGCCGACGGACGCGTCCGCGTCGGGCCACACGGCCGCGACGGGCGGAAAGCATCGAACGGAGGCACGTATGCCTGACGACACCCAGCAAGCGATCCCAGCCATCCCGAGCCCGGCGGCCGGCGACGAACCGCCCGAGCACCACATGCACCTGCTCGGCCGGTACTACCGGCAGGTGGAAGCAGGGCGCAAGACGATCGAAGTGAGGGTGGCCACCCCGAGCAGGCGCGCCGTCGCCGTGGGCGACACGCTCGTCTTCCACGACCGGGACACCGGGCGGGAACTCGACGTCATCGCTCAGCGGATCACCCCGTACCCCTCCTTCGACGACCTGCTCCGCTCGGAGGACACCTCACGTATCAACCCGGACGGGTCACCCGATCAGCTGCTCGCCGACCTCCGCGGCATCTACCCGCCGGCCAAGGAAGCCCTCGGCGTTCTCGCCCTCGCCTTCGACCACCGTCCTGCCCGGCCCGGCCGCCCCCTGCCGATGCCAGCCGAGGAGTACGCGCAGAACGTCCCCCACCACACGGTGTACGGCTGCCTATACATCCGCGACGAACACGACCGTCCGGTCCAGCTCCGTTCGGTCTACGGCTCGAGACTCTGGCAATTCCCCGGCGGCAACCTGGATGCCCCGGGCGAGGACCCGCTGCAGACCGCCCGGCGGGAGACGGTCGAGGAGACCGGCCTGGAGCTCGCCCTCAACACGCCGACCCTGCTCCTGACGCACTTCCTCCACGCTGGACCGCGCCAGCCGCTGAACAAGGTGGGGCTCATCTTCGACGGAGGCCGGCTGACCGCCGACCAGCTCGACCGGATCCGCCTCGACCCCGCTGAACACGACATGTGGGCCGTCCACGACCTCGCGACCTGGCAGGAGCTGATGGCCCCGCGCGCCTTCACGCGCCTCGACGCCATCGAACGAGCCCGACGCGGCGAGGGCCCCGCCTACCTGATCACACACACCTGACCCCCAGAACACCCGCCCACCAGGAGGCAACCGTGCCCGCCGAGGACACCAACACCCGGGCCTGGCAGATCTACGGCCAGCGCCAACTCGCCCGCGCCTACACCCCGCCCGTCCCCGAACGGCTCGGCTGGACACCCTGGGAAGGCATCGGGCCGGGAGCAGAAGTCCTCGGCGACGTCACCGGCCGCCGCGTCCTGGACATCGGCTCCGGGGCCGGCCACCACGCCGTCCACCTCGCACAGGCACACGGAGCGCACGTCACCGGCATCGAGCTGTCCCCGACCCAGCACGAGCGCGCCGTCTCCACCCACGCGGGCGTGGACGGCGTGGAGTTCATCCGGGCAGACGTGGCCGAGTACCTGGGCGGAGCCGAGCCGTTCGACGCCGCGTACGCGATCGGGACGCTCGCCTTCATCGACCCGCACCGCTCGCTGCCTGCGCTGCGCGATGGTCTGCGTCCCGATGCCCCGCTGATTCTTTCGCTCCTGCACACCGATCTGCACGGCCACGGTCCGTCCACGGCCGTGGCGCCGCGCGAGGAGATGATCCTGCTGCGCGACGACCCGCCGTTGCCGACGCAGATGTGGGTCCTGGCACCGCAGCTGTGGGAGGACCTGCTCACCGAGTACGGCTTTCGCGTCGAAGCCATCGACCTGTTCCCGCACCCTGACGAGAACGCCAAGGTAGTCCAGCAGCTCATCCGCGCCCGGCGTCTTCCCGACCGGCCGACGCGCGTCTCCAGCCGACCACGCAGCACCCGAGCCCCGGCCGCCCACGCGGCAGTCGGCGTCGGAGCGATCCTGCTCAGCGAGCAGGGCATCCTGCTGGGCCGACATCGCCGCGGCACCCTCGAACTACCCGGCGGCAGCGTTGAGGCCACCGGAGAATCCTTCGAGGAGGCGGTCGTCCGAGAACTCGCCGAGGAGACCGGCCTGGTCGCTCGGACCGGCGACGTGGAGTTGCTGGGCACGCTTGTCGATCACGTCGAGGGGGTCCTGCGGGTCACCGTCGGCGCGCTCGTCCACGCCTGGCAAGGGCAGCCACTGATACAGCCGGACGAGAGCGTCGGCGACTGGGCGTGGTACCCCCTCGACCAGCTCCCCAACGGCCTGTTCGTATGCAGCGCCCAGATCCTCACGTCCTGGCGGCCCGACCTGCCCGTCGACCACCCGCCGGCGCACTTCACTGCCTTCGCCTCAGCCAAGTAGGCGCGCTGACTGCCGCCTCCGATGCCCTCCCGCGACACGACGTACGTGTCGAACCCCCGGTAGCAGCACACACCGCTCAACACCAAGCTGGAGTTCTTGATGCCGCACCTCTCCATGCGCCGGTCCATAACCTCAGACGGCGCCGTCGGTACCGACCGACTGCACGATCTGCAGCAGGTCGCTCTTCGCCACGGAGTCCCTGTCGAGGACGTGCTGCTGATCGCCGTCAACCTGTACGGGATCACTTCTGACCACGACCGTCACCGGGCCCGGGTCAACCTCCGCCTCGTACGCCGCCCCGACACTGCCTGGCAGATCATCGTCCCGCTGAACCAGCCCGCCAGCCCGTTCCGGCTGCGTGGCGGCGACTTATCGCTGAACGGCGCGGTGGTCGCGCACGTCGAGCGCATCGACGCCGACGAGGCAGTTGGAGGCTACTTCCGCAACGGTGGCCGGGCCGCGACCCTTAACCCCAATGCCCGGAGCCGGTGTGTCGGGTGCGGCTGGTGCCCGAACACCCTTGAGGCCGCCGCCGATCCGAGGATCCAGGAGGACCAGGGGCTCGATGCACTCCTGCGGGCCCTCAGCGAGCAGCACCCCCGCCGCAATCTGGCCGAATTGGAGGAGGTCACCGTCTCCACCGGCTGCTTCGAGCGCGAAGGCGCCGCAGTCGCGCACCTGACCGCTCTACGTCCCGCCCTGGAGCGGGCCGGCGTCACGGCTCGGATCGGCTTCCTCACCTCCGTGCTGCGCAGTGACGAGGCGTTCGAGGCCATCGCATCGAAGGTATCGCCGTTCGTGCTCAGGCTGACGACCGAGCACTTCACCCGTCGCGAGGCCCTGATGAAGGCGACCAAGGCCGACCTCCGGCCAGACAAGATGCCGGGCCTGCTGGCACGGGCGCGTAAGGCAGGGCTGGACACCTCGTACACGTACATCGTCGGCCTGGACCCGATGGACGATCTCGCGCGCGGGGTGAACGAGCTTGCGGACGAGGTCACCGCGTTCCCGAACTTCCAGGTCTTCCAAGCACACACGGTGATCATGCAAGGGATGCGGACGCCGGGCGCGGAGAGCCTGGAGTACTACCTGCAGGCGCGCACGGTGATCGAGCGGGCCATGGCAGCGACCGGGCTGCGGCCGGTGGGCTGGGAGTGCTACCGGCCGCTGTGGTATTTCACCTTCGCCGGAGAGGACCTCGTCGATGGACCCCGCTGACGCGGTCATCGACCGGGTGCGGGTCGAGCGCCTCGACGAGAGCGTGGCCGGTCCGTGGAAGACGGGCGACAGTCGGTACGCGGTAGTGGTCGAGGCCGGCGGGGAGAGCGGGGTGTTTGCCCCGGTCGACGAGCTGCCCGCCGCGCTCGTCGCCACCCGGCTCGGCCAGAGCGCGCTGCGGCACCACGTGGCCGACCACACGGGACTGCTGCGCAGGCTCCTGGCCGAACTCGGCCCGCATGCAGAAGGGCTCGGGCGCTGGGCGGTCGGGGTGCTGGACTGCGCGGTCTGGGACCTGCACGGCCGCCTCGCCGACCTCCCTGTCGCGGCTCTGCTCAGCAACCATCCCGCGCGGCGGGTGCCGGTCTACGCCTCCTGGCTCTCCCTGGACCTGGCTGCTGCCTCGACCGCCGACTCCGTCAAGGCGACCGCTGGCGAGGGGTTCGCCTTCACCAAGTGGGCTTTACGTGGCGGCGCAGAAGCCGCGGAGATGGTGTTGCTGGCCAGACGCGCGGCAGCGTGGGCGGAGCACAGGGTGGCGGTGGACGCTCTGGGCACGTGGGGACACCTGCGGACCATGGAGGTCGCACCGCTCCTCGACTCGGAGATGGTGCGCTGGGTGGAGGACCCGCTCGCGCGGACTGACCGGGCCGCGTACACCCGGTTGCGCAGCCGGTCGGAGGGCCTTCGGGTCGCGTTCGGCGAGCGGCTGTCCCACCTGGAGGACGCCAGAGGGTTGCTGGAGGACTGCCGGCCGGAAGCGTTCACGTTCGACGCGGTGTGGTGCGGCGGAATCACCGAAGCGCGAGGCTGGCTGGGCGCCGCCCACGACGCGAGGGTGCCGGTCCACCTGCACGGCCGGGCGTTCCTGCCCGCCGTGCACCTGGCCGCCGCCTTCCCCGACGCGGCGGGGGCGGTGGAGTACCAGGTGGTGTGGGAGCCGAGGCGGCAGCGGGCGCTGCGCGGCACGCTCCGGCCCGACGGCGGGCACGTCGTTCTCCCCGACCGGCCCGGCCTCGGGATGGAGGTGCGCCGGTAATGCCCAGGCACACCGGTGAACTGGCGGTCCACGGCCACCTGCGGCAGCGCGAAGGGAAGACGCTGCTCGTCGTGGACGAGCGGCTGAGCGGGCGCGATACCTTCCTGTCCACGACCCTGCGCCTCGAACAGCCGGCGCACCTGCCCGAAGTCGCGGTGCGGATCCTCACGTTCGACGACGTCACCGTTCTTTCTCCCCTCGCCCCGGTCCTGCCGCAGGAGCGAGCCGGCGAGGAGTGGAGCGGCACGCTGCTGATTCCGCACGGTGCCCGCCCGCCGGCGATCCCCGACGACCTCGCCCAGGCGGCTGCCGAAGCCGGCGTCGACACCGGTGGCTGGTCGCCGGCCGAGGCCCGGCACCTGCTGACCTTCCTCGGCGAGGCCGGCTCCGCATCCGTGCGCACCGAGCGGATCGCCATGATCATCACGACTCTGGGAGGCCGTTCGTGAACGCGGCGCCGGTGCGGCTGGTGAGCCTCGATGTCGGGTACACCCTGGGCGAGCCGTCCGGGACGACGCTGACGCAACGCCTGGTGGAGCTGTCCCCGCGCCCGGCCCGGGAGGCGAAGCGGGTCGCCCAGCGGATCCTGCACGCCCTGGACCCGAGTACCGACACGACGGGGCCGCAGACGGTGTGTGCCGCCCTGGACATCGCGCCGTCCGCCTTCCCCCACGACCACCGTCCGCCCGCCTTCGCCCTGTGGCCCGGCGCGGTGGAGGCGGTGGCGCGGATCGCCCGGGTCGTGCCGGTGGTCACCCTGTCGAACGTGAGCCACTGGGACGAGCGGGAGACCGACGTCGCCGCCCTTCTCGCCCCCCACCTGCGGGCCCATCACCCTTCCTGGCGGATCGGGTTCGCCAAACCGGACCCGCGCGCCGTGGAGACTGTCTCCCGGCTGCACGACCGGGATCCCGCGGAGGTGCTGCACGTCGGCGACAGCCTCGACTACGACGTGCGCGGCGCCCTCGCCGCCGGAGCCCAGGCTCTGTGGATCACCCCGCGCCCGCCGTCGGCCGAAGCCCTCCGGCTGCTGGCCAAGCACCCCGGCCGGGTCGCGGTCGTAACGGGCCTCGCCCGCGCCGTCCGGCACATCGAGCGGACCCTCCTCCCGTCAACCCACACGATCAGGAGCACCACCTCGTGAGCAAGAGCGAGTTCGACACCACCGCCCCGTTCTACGCCACCTACCGGCCCGGCATCCCGAAGGAGGCCGTCGAGCTACTCGCCCGGCGGGTGGCCGACCAGGAGCACCGGGTCCTGCTCGACCTCGGATCCGGGACCGGGCAGGTCCCCCTCGCCCTGGCCGAGACGATGACGGAGATCGACGTCGTCGAGCAGGACGCGGGGATGCTCGCCGAGGCCGACAAGGCGCTCGCCGGGCTGCCGGTCACCGTCCGCCTGCACAACTCCCCGGCCGAGGACTTCACCCCGCCCGCCTCCTACCGGGCCGACCTGGTCACGGTCTGCCGCGCGTTCCACTGGATGGACCAGGGCCTGGTGCTGTCGCGTCTTGAGGGCATGACCGCGCCGGACGCGACCGTCGCGGTCATGGGCGACGGCAGCCTATGGACCGCGCGCACCGCGTGGACCGACGCCCTGCGAGCCCTGATCCAGGAGTACCTGGGCGAGGAGCGGCGGGCCGGGGCGGGCAAGACGTACGCGGCGCACAACCGGCCGTACCGCGAGATCCTCGCCGAGTCCGCCTTCGGCCAGGTCGAGGAACACACGATCGCCATCGAGCGGGAGTGGACCACCGACATGGTGATCGGCTACCTGTACTCGACCTCCTTCGCCGCCCGGCCGCTGTTCGGCGAGCGGGTCGAGGACTTCGAGCACCGTGCCCGGGCTCTGCTCGACGAGCACACCGCCGACGGCGGCCTGACCGAGCACGCCTCCTTCCAGGTCATCCTCGGCCGGCGGGGCTGACCTGCTCCCCTCTTCTTCGCCGGGGCGGTCCTCTTTCCGCCCCGGCCCCCTGTCCCGTCCTTCCGGAAGGAAATCCACCATGCCCCGACCCGAGATATGGAGCACCGACGAACAGCGCCGGTTCGTCGACGACGGCGTCCTCATACGCCGTGGCCTGGTCCACGGCAACCTTCTGTCCCGGGCCCGTGACCTCGTCGGCGGCTGGCTGACCGAGGCGTACGACTCCGCGCGGCTCACCGCCTACACCGAACGCAGCTTCGCCCCCGAGCTGGAAGAGCACCCCGACCTCCTCGCCCTCTACCAGCACAGTGGCCTGGTGGAGCTGGCCGAGGACCTGCTGCGGCCCTCGTGGATCGCCCCGGTCACCCGGGCACAGATCCAGATCCGGCTACCGCACGGCGTCGAGCAGCCGGTGAAGCGGATGCACGTCGACGGTGTCTCCTGCCCCCACCTGGAACCGTCCGACCTGCGCACGTTCAGCTTCATCATCGGCGTCGTCCTGAACGGCAGCGCCACCGCGGACGCCGGCGCTCTGCACTACGTGCCCGGGGGGCACCACCGGATGGCCCGCTACTTCGCCACAGACTGGACCCTGGGGCAGCCAGCCCAGACCCCCGACGACATCGACACCCAGGACGGCACCGCCTTCACCGCCGAGCCCGGCGACGTGATCGTGATGCACCACCTCGTCCCACACCGGGTCGGCATCAACACCAGCAGCACCCCGAGGGTGATGGCGTACTTCCGTATCCAACACGCCCAGCACCCCGACCTCGCCCTGGCCACCCTGTCGAACCCGTGGCTGGAGTACCCGGCGCTCGCCGACCTCGCCCGCCTCCGCACCGCGTGAAGGGGCGGAGCACCGTGGACGTCCTCACCCCCGACCAGCTCCCCACCGCCGCCCGGCTCCTGGCCGCCGGGCAGGTGGTCGCCGTGCCCACCCCGCGCTGGTACATGATGTGTGCCCACGCCACCGACCCGGCCGCCACGGACGCGGTCTTCCGCGCCAAGCAGCGCCCCACCGACAAGCCGCTGCTGCTCCTGCTCGACTCTTTCGTCACGGCCGAGGACCTGTTCGACCTGAGCGGCGACGCCCGCCTGCTGGCCGGCGCCCTGTGGCCGGGAGACCTCGCGCTGCGCCTTCCGTGGAAGCCGGACGCGAAGGCCGTCTCAGCGGTCGGCTCCCCCGCGCTCGCCGGATGCCCCGACGGGATCCTGGGCCGCCTCATCGCCCTGGCCGGCGGACCGCTCGCCGCCGCCGTGTGCAGCATCTCCACCCCCGCCGCCAGCGAGCGGGACCACCCGGCGCTCACCGCCGCCCAGGTCGCCGCCTTCGAGCGGACCACGAAGGCCGGGATCGCCGCGGTCGTCGACGGCGGGATCTGCCCGCAAGGCCGGCACATGACCATCGTCGACTGCCCCGCGGGCGCCCCGGCCCGCCTGGAGCGGGAAGGCACCGTCCACACCCGCGCCGTCGAAGCCGCCCTCAACGAGCCGGGAGGATCGCATGTGGGCTGACCTCGCCCGTCGCACGAACCGCCTGGTGCCCGACGCGTCGGTGGCCGCCGTCGCCGACGCGCTCGACTACCTCTGCCTCGCCCAGCTCTACCTGCGCGCCAACCCGCTCCTGGCCCGGCCCCTGGCCCCGGCCGACATCAAGACGCGGCCGGCCGGGCACTGGGGGGTGTGCCCGCCCGTCAACCGGATGCTCGCCGCCCTGGGCCCGCTCCAGGCGGCCGTCCCCGACGGCTACGACCTGCAGGTCCTGCACGGCGCCGGGCACGCCGGGCCCTCCGCCCTCGCCCACGCCTACCTCACCGGCCGACTCGGCCGCGCCCACCCCGACCTGTCCCAGGGCGAGGCCGGACTGCGCGAACTCGTCGTGGGTTTCCCCCGGGCCGACATCGGCGGTGAGATCACCCCGATGATCCCCGGCCACCTGCACACCGGAGGCCAGCTCGGGCCCGCCCTCGCGATCGGACAGGGCACCGTCCTCGACGCGCCCCACCGGCTGTCGGTGGTCCTGATCGGCGACGGAGAGTGCGAGACCGGGACGACCGCCGCATCCTGGCTCGCCACCCGCGCGCTGCACGGTACGGGCGACCACGGCACCGTCCTGCCCGTCGTCCTGCTCAACGGCCTGCGCATGGGCGGGCCAAGCGTGCTGTCCACCCTGAGCCGCGCCGAACTCACCGCCTACTTCACCGGTCTCGGCCACCAGCCCGTCTACACCGACGGCCTCGACACCGGCCAGCTCCGCCAGGCGCTGGCCGAAGCCCTCGGAGCCGCCCAGCCCCTGGGCATCCCAGGACCCTCCAGCGTCCTGGTGCTCACCCTGGACAAGGGCCACGGCACGCCCGCCCGCCTCGCCGGCACCCCGGCGGTCCACAAGACGCCGCTGCGCGACCCAGCCAGCGTGCCCGCCGAGTTCGACGCGCTCGCCGACTGGCTGGATTCCTACCAGCCCGCCCAGCTCCTCACCCGCGGCGGCCGGCCCCGGCCGCACCTGCTGCCCGCGCTCCCGCTACCCCGGCCCGAGCCCGCTGGCCTCCCGGCGCCGCGCGGCTGCGTCGCCGCCTCCGCCCAGGTCGCCGGCCACGCCGCCGGGCGTCCGTTCGCGCAGGTGGTTCCCGAGGTCCTGCGAGACCGCGCCAAGCAGGCACCGTTCCGCGTGTTCAGTCCCGACGAGCTGGCCTCCAACCGCCTCGACCTCGCCGACGACGCGGGGCGACCGGTGCCGTGGGCGGTGGAAGTCCTGAGCGAGGAGCTGTGCCACGCCTGGGCCCAGGGCTACACGGAGACCGGCAGGACCGCGCTCGTCGCCACCTACGAGGCGTTCGCGCCAATCACTCTCAGTCTCATCCAGCAGCAGCTCAAGCACCGTTCCGTACGCCGGAACGCAGACCTCGCCCCGATGCCCAGCCTGGTCTACCTCCTGACCAGCCTGGGCTGGCACAACACCCTCACCCACCAAAACCCCAGCCTCACCACGGCACTTCTGGCCGGCGGCAACCCCACGCTCCACGTCCTCACCCCCGCCGACCCCGCGCGCACCGCCGCCGCCCTCACCTTCGCCCTGCGCAAGCTCGACCGGTGCACGATCGTCGTCGCCGGCAAGCACACCCACCTCCACCACCCCCTCGACACCATCGACGAGGAGCTGCGGCACGGCATCGCGATCTGGCCCCACGTGACCCATCCCGGCCCCGGCGAGCCCGACCTGATCCTCGCCTCCGCCGGCGACCTGCCCGCCGAGGCCCTGACCACCCTCGCCCGGCGGCTGCGCGCCGAACGCCCCGGTCTGCGCCTGCGGTACGTCCACGTCCACGACCTCACGACCCTCGCCGAGGACGGCACCCGCCCCCTCGCCCTCGCCCCGGACGCGTTCGCCCGCCACTTCGGCACCCGGGCGCCGGTCGTCCTGGCCACCAGCGGGCACCCCGCCGACATCCACGCCCTCCTCGGCCGCCGTCATCCCGGGACCCGGCTCACCGTCCTCGGCTACCGCGACCCGGGCCGCCCCGTCTCTCAGGAACACCTCCGCCGGCTCTGCGGCCTCGACGACACCGGCCTGTGGACGCTCGCCACCACCCTCACCGACACCCCGAAGGAGACACCGGTCCCATGAGCACCCCACTCCCGCCCGCCGCCCCCGACGCCGGCACCATCGACGCCTTCGACCGCGACGGATACGCGGTCATCCGCGACGCAATCACCCAGGACCTCCGAGACCGGCTCCTGACCGCCGCCGAGAAGCTGCTGGCCAGCAACATCACCCAGGGCCGCGACCGAGGAGGCGACGGCAAGGACGGCTTCCGCGGATGCCTCACCCTCGACCGCGCCTTCCTCCCGCTCCTCGCCAACCCGGCCGTCCTGCCCACCGTCGTCCAGCTCCTCAGCCCCAACATCCACCTGCTCTCCGCCCACCTCATCGCCCTGCCCAGCGGCCAGCCCCGCACCATCCGCATCCCCGAGCGCCACGGCTGGCATCGCGACATGTACGGCGTCACCGCCGACCTTGGCTTCCCCCACACCCCCCGGATGGCCATCAAAGCGGCCCACTACCTCACCCCCGTCACCCCCGACTGCGGGCTGACGATGTTCCTCCCTGGCAGCCACAGCCTCACCGAAGAACCCGTCGTCCCCGCCGGCGCCATCGACCCGCCCGGCGCTGTTACGCCCGACATTGCCGGAACCGACGCAGTCCTGTTCGAGAACCGGACGTGGCACACCGGAGGCATCAACTTCTCCGGCCGCCCTCGCATCGCCCTCATGCTGCAATACGGGTACCGATGGCTCCACCCCGTCGACGACCCCGCCACCGACCTACGGAAAGACCCCACCCTCACCCCGATCGAGCAGCAGCTGCTGGGAGTGCCCGACCGCCACCCGGACGGATCCCTCGCCAAGGGCAGCGGAGCCGCCTCCATCCGCTCATGGTGGGAATCACGGCGGTGGACGTCCACGTCGGTTTAACTTCTGCAGCCTTCGGCGGAGCCTTAGTGACACTGGAACAACGGACGGCGGGTCTGAGAGGTGTAGCGGTCGCCCTCAGCCACGCCCCTCCCTCGGATCAGCGCGCCAGGTGGAAGACGGCTGCGGCCACGATGGTGCCGAGGATGGTGCCTGCGATCACTTGGTTGCGTGTGTGGTCACGCAGTTCGACGCGGGACCAGCCGACGACGATGACCAAGAGAAAGCCGACGGTCACCCACGGGCCATAGGTCTGCACGAGCATCGCGCAGGCACCTGCGGACACGGCCTGGTGGACGGAGATCTTCCAGGCGAAGGTGATCGCGGTGAGGATCGCGAGCGTCACGAGCATCGAGACGATGAGGGCAACCATGGTGCGCGGCGCCCCCGCGACGAGCATCAGGACGATGCCGGTGGCTACCGAGAGCAGGATGACGGCCATCACGACTAGCCGTGCTGGCTTCGCTCCGACGTGTCTGTCGCCCCAGTGGCCTTTGCGAATGCCGTACTTGATGAAGGTGATCGGGATGACGGCCGCGAAGAGGGCGCCGACCACTCCCCAGACAACACCTGTCCATTGTGCGGTGTGCCAGCCGACCAGCAGCGTGACAGCGATGATCCAGTTCTTCGGCTCAAGCCAGTCTGTAATGTGGCGGGCCAGCCGCGACTCGCTGGGGCGGACATCAGTTGTCATGTGAGGAAATCCTTTCCGAAGCGCCCTGCTCGTGGGAAATGGACGACTGCTCTTGCCGGACGAATTCGGAAACGACTGGTGAGGAGAGGTACGCGCGGGCAACGGTGCGCAACCACGACAATTCGCTCGCTCTGTCTCGGCCAGTGACGCCGAGGGGTGGATATTCAACTCCCCGCAGACGCTCCCCATTTCGCGCGCTCTGGACTGCTGCACGCAACCAGCAGGCTTCCGCGACCTCGTCAGAGCGTTGCGCCTCGACCGCCTGCTGGCGGACGAACTTCCGGGCCCTGGTGTAAACGTCGACTGACACGTACTCGCGGAGTGCCAGGCAGGCATCCTCGATCTCGATGACGCAGCGCTCCAACCGGAAGGGGATACGCCTCCTGGCTACGGAGGTCGCCAGCACCACATACGGGGCTGCTTCCGTGAGCTGCACCCAGAGGGGACGCAGTTTCCGCAGGGTGCTCCACGCCGCGACGTATTCCACGGCGACGGAGAGAGGAGGCAAGCAGACGCCGACTGCGACCGACAGGACGGTGGATTGCTTGAGCGTTGTGGAGAGAAGGTTCTCCAAGGCTGGATAGCTGGTGCCGGAGGCGAGCTGAACCGTCACGAAAACGATGCGCTGGAGGGCGTACACGCTTCCGAGCAGGGTTCCCAAGCCTAGAAATCCGAGGCCGGCCTTCCCCAGGAGAGTCCGGCTATGGCGTACGCCGCCGAGGAACAGCCATGTCGCTACGACCATGGCGATGCCGATGTAGAGCGTGAAGACCGTCATGTAGAGCACAGGGAAGAGGGCACCATGGCCCTCTCCGAGCCTGACCGGCCCTCCCGGCGTCCAGTTGGCCAAGGCGTAGAAGGCGAGCATGAGGGGCAACGTCACGCCGGCGGCCACCAGCCGTGTGCGACGCGCCAGGCCCTGGGGTCGAACGACTGCGATGACGAAGTCCAACAAATATGCCGCCGAGGTGACGCCGAGCAGGTGCTTCAGCAGCGGCGACAGTCTGGCGTCTGTGCCGACGGCGGCATCGACTGCCTCTTTGACCTGCGGAACCTCGAACGTCATGGCAGCGGCGAGAGCCGTCAGGGTCAGCGCCAGGCTTCGCTGCTTGCGAGAGTGCCGGAGGGACGGCAGTCGCCACAGCGCCACCAGCCAGAGGACGCCGGCGATGAGGGTGGATGTGCTCATGAGCGGCGGTTCCTCCGTGGGTGGACCAGGGCGTCGTCGAGCCGCGCCACCGCGCCGGACCGGCCGCGCTCCCGGCCCGAGTGGGCAAGATCGTGAAAGAGTTCTCCCAGGCAGGAGGCGGCCATCTCGGCGTCGTACTCGGTCTCGCTGTCGTAGCTCGTCCGGCCGAGAGCGGAGAGCACGGCAGAGGGGTCGACCCCGTCAGGGAGGACTCCCAGTAGCGACTTGATGACGCCCTCGTTGTTCCCAGCGTGTCCGAGCAGCAGATGCGCTAGCTCGTGGCGCACGATTTGCGCACGATGACGTTCGCTGGTGGCCGCGAGGTGAAAGACGTAATCCCCGTGGTCGAACGAGAGAACCATTCCACAGGGAGCGTTGGCCCCTCCGGTCTCAGGCAATTCTTGGAGGTGCAGGGGGCGGCCACGCTTGATGGCGAGCTGCCGGCATATTTCATCCACCGCATAGGGATCGGATATATCGATCCCTCGCAACTGGTCCTCACACAGTCGCCTCAGCTGCGCCTCTCTGCGCGTGAATTGCCGCTTGAACATGGACGAGATCCTTGCTGTAGCCCCCGAATGAGCGCTGACACGGCCTGCGCTAACCGGAATCCACCAGTCCGCGTGGTTCTAGCGGAGCTTTGCATAGGTACAGATGGTTGCCCAAGGCGATCTTGAAGGACCATGTGCGGCATACCAGCCAAATCCACCCAGCAAGTGAGAGAGGTCACATCACTGCCCGGGCTTGTCGAGCCCTTCCCACCGTCGGGCCTGATTGATCACATCGGTGATCATCCTCAAGCTGTCCGCCGAGAGGCCGTTGGCTCGAAGCGCAAGGCCGCGCACGTCACTGTCGGCTACGGCCTCGATCAGCTCCATGGAGGCGCGCACCTTCTCGGCCTCCTCGGCGTCGTAGTCCGAGAAGAAGTACTGCTCTTTGACGTGGAAGTGGCCGGCCAGTCGTTCCACTGTCGTGTAGGTGGGGTTGGGTTTCACGCCGGTCCGCAGCTGCGAGATCGCGCTCTCGGACACGGAGATCGCCCGGGCGACCTCGGCGTTGGTGTAGCGCTTGCCGGTCTCCGGGTTCGTCACGGTCTGGAACAGGTGGTTGAGCTTGTCGGCGAATGAGCGCCGAGCGCCAGCCGCGCCGCCGGGCGCCTCTGCCGGTCCGCTGGACTCCACCATCACCGACTCCTCTCTTCTAGACGCCGACTCCGGACTGTACTGCAGTGTAGTTCCCAGGATCAAAGATCGAGACGCTTCACTTCAGTGTTGACAGACCGGGATCACTCTGGCGTAGGTTTTCGATCACAGCTTCACTGAAGTGTTGCGACACCGGCGGGGGCGTCCCTGTCCGGCCTTCGTGACCTACGCACGCGCTAGGACCTGCCCATGATCGCTCCGCCCTCGTCGCAGCAGCTCACGCGACTTCTACAGGGTTTAAGAACCAACTCTGGACCTTGACGCGGAGCCGTGCGTATGTTCGTCGTCCCCGGCCGGGCAGACCGCCCGCATGGACGAGCACAGGAGCAATGACGTGCACTACTTCCGGGCCTCATAGGTCCCTGGACACAGCGACGGCGCCCGAGAGCTGCAACTCCCGGACGCCGGACGCTTAACGGCTGTACCGCCCCGGCAAGGGCGGAGATCGCCACCATCACCACGCTGATCCCTTCCACGGGGCGTCTCAGCGTGGCAACACCGAAGGAGATTCTTGCATGCGCTCCGCCCTGCGCAAAAGGCCCTACCGTCCGGCCTGCGCGGCAGCTAGCTCCGCCTCGGCGCCTCAGCGCCCCGAGCCGGACCGCACCATCCTGGCCCCCGCGAGCCGCCCCGCCCGCCCGCTTGCCGGGAGCGGCCGATGAGCAGCGAAGCCCGCGAGTGGGTGTGGGAGCACAGCTCCAGCCGAGGGGTCGCGCGTCTGGTCCTGCTGTCGATCGCCGACCGGGTGGCCGACGAGCAGTGCATCTCCTGGGCCTCACTGTCCAGCCTGGCCCAGCGCACCAACGCCTCGGTCTCCACGGTGCGCGAGGCCATCGAGCGTCTGCGCCTGGCCGGCGAGCTGGAACAGCTCGACGACCTGGTGGGCCCGCAGCGCAGCACGGTCTACCGCCTGCCTCTCGCTGCCGAGGCGGTCGCACAGGTCCTGCGAGAGCAGCGGGAGGAAGCGGGTGACACGGAGGTGCCGGACGAGGCCGACGGCTCTGCGAAGCTCCGGCTCTCGGCGCTGCGGCGGTACGGGATCCGCCTGCGTGAGGTGCCGGAATCCCCTGCGAGGGGCCGGAAACCGGCAGTACCGGAAACCGGCAGGTCCAGGCGGAAACCGGCACAGCGGCGTACCGGCCACCGGCACAGCGATGTACCGGCCACCGGCACACAGAACCGTAGTGAACCTGATTTGAACCGGAGGTACAGCAGTGGTGGTGCTGCGGTCACCTCGGCTGCCGAGTGGCAGGTCGACCCCGCGACCCACACCTGGGCCCGCCAGCAGGGACACCTCCACCGCCTCGGCGAGCAGGGCCTGCAGGCCGCTGACGCGAAGTGGCGTGCACACCGGGCGGGCCATGCTCCGAGGCCGGCGGAAGCCTGGGCTGCCGACTGGCGCTCCTGGGTAGCCCGGGAGCACTCCCCCAGCCGCCCGAACCTCTACGCCGTGCCCGGCCAGAACACCGCCGCGCCGGGTGGCATGACGCGGGCCGAGAAGCACACCGCCGCCCTTCTCGCCGCCCTGGACGAGCCGACCGGAACGGAGGGCTGAACATGGACCGCCGCGAAATCGCCGCCCTGCTGGCCTACATCGGCCGGCTCGACCCCCGCAGCATCCGCACCGACGAGGACGAGGCCCGCGACCAGCTCGCCCAGTGGCACGAGCTGCTCGGCGACGTGCCGATGGCCACCCCGCACGGCTGGGACGCCCGCGTCGCCGCCCGCCAGCACTTCCGCGCCTCGCCGTACCAGATCCAGCCCGCAGACGTGGTCCGCCCCTGGGAGAGCTACCGGCGCAACCGGCTGGCTCTCCACTGCGACCCCACGCCGTCCGCGGACCCGGACGACCAGGCCGCCTGGACCGCAGAGCTGGTCGGCACCCGCCACGCCGTCGCCACCGGCATGGCGCAGCCCGCGCAGGCCCGGGCCATCACCAGCAGCCAGGAGGGCATCAACCCGAGGCTGCAGGCTCGGCTGGACCAGATCGGCTCCTGCATACCGCCCGCCGCCCGAGCCGCCCTCGCACCGTTCCGGCCCGCCCGGGCGGCACGCGAAGCCGCCGTCGCGCAAGGGCTGCCCGACGCCCTGAGCGTGCGATGCGAGTGGTGCCTGGCCCCGGTCGGCGAGCCATGCCGACGCCGCCGGATCGGCCCCAACGACGGGGTACGCGCCATCACTCCACGCACCGACCCGCACCCGGGCCGCTTCGACCTCGCCGCCGCTCTGCAGGCTCAGCACACCGAGCAGGCCCAGCAACCCGCCCTGGCCTGACCGGCGCCTCCGGCGCGTGCATCCCGTCCGCTGCACCGCCCCAAGATCACCGTCCCGCACCGGCTGCGGCGCACGCCCACGCGCCGCAGCCGGCACCCGACGCCGCACCCGCCGAGCACCGCCCTAGCCAGCGAGCCGGTGCGGCAGCACAACGGAGACCCGCCTTGCGCCACATCACCACCCACGACGCGCCGGCCACCGGCCTGCGCGGCATCGGAGACACCAGCTGGCACACCCGCGGAGCGTGCCACGCCATGGACGTCGAGGACGCCGACGCCGTGTTCTTCCCCGGCCCCCGGGATCACGAGGAGATCGCGGAGGCGAAGGAGCTGTGCGGCTGGTGCCCCGTACGCCGCGAGTGTCTGGACTTCGCCCTGGAGAACGTCCTCAAGGAGGGCGTCTGGGGCGGCCTCACCGAAGCCGAGCGGCGCCCGCTGCACGACAACCTGCACCGCCGCATGGACTACCGGCGTGTGACCGCCTTCTTCCAGGGACGCGACGTGCACCTGACGGAAGCCGAGCGCCAGGCGGCCATCGACCACGCCTACGTCCGGGGCTGGCAGCCCGACCGGCTCGCTGCCGCCCTGCAGATCAGTCACAAGCACGCCCGCGACCTGCTCCGGCAAGCAGCCAACAAGGTCTTCGACCGCGACCGCAACTTCGGCGTGCCCCGCTCCAGGAAGAAGCGGAAGAAGACCTCCAAGCCCAAGGGCACCCCCGCGCCCGCAACTCCCGGCACTCAGCAGCCGACAGGCCGCCCAGCGGCGTCGACTCCGGCGCACGCCCCTCTCGGAAAGGCAGCATGACCCACCCTGTCCTCGCCTTCGGTGCTACCTCGGACCTCCCTCTCCTCCTCGCCGCCGTCGTGCCCGCCGCCCTGGCGCTCGTGCTGACCGCCTGGGCGACCCGGCGCCGAGGCACTCGCTCGCAGAAACGTCTCGGCGGCCCGGCGGTCAAGGTCGCCGCCGTCGCCGCCCTGGGCTGCACCGCCTACAGCGCCGACACCAGCTGGCGCTTCGCGGCCGACTACCTCGACATGGCCGGCACCGCCGAGCGCGCCGGCATGTTCGCCGCCGCCGAACTTGCCCTGTTCGCCACCGCGCTGATGGCACGGCAGAACCTCGCCGTCCAAGGCGCCCCCGGCCTTCCTGGCACGCTGGTCTGGGTGATCACCACAGTGCAGGTGATCCCCGCCTACGCCGAGAGCGGCCCCGTCGGCGGCACGGTCCGCGCCTTCGTCGGCCCGGTCATGGCGGCGATGCTGTGGCACCTGGCCATGGGCATCGAGCTGCGTCTGCGCACCCCGGGTGCAGCCTCGAACGGACTGATCGCCGTCCTCGGCCGGGAGGCACGCGAGCGGCTGCTGTCCCGCCTGGGCATCGCCGCGCGAGACCGCGACGCCGCACAGATCACCCGGGACCGGGCCACCGCCCGCGCGGTCACCCTCGCCGCCCGCCTCGCCGAACGCACACCCGAGCAGCAGCAGAGCCGTCGCGGCAGGCGGCTGACGCGACGCCTGTCGAAGGCGGTCGGCAGGGCTTCGGTCGGAACCGACCCTCTCCAGCGGGCACAGCTGCTCGACCAGCTCGCCGCTCGGCGACACGCGCTGGCGCTCGCCACGGTCCCGCTCCCTTCCCCCTGGTCCCCGGCGCACAGCAGCGCATCGGCGGCCACGGTCCCCGTACAGCCGGCATCGAATGTGCCGGTCCCCGTCCCCGAGGAGGCGGACCCGGAAGCCAAGGTCGGCGCGGGAACCAAGCCCTCTGAAGACCGTGCGGTCCTGGGGACCGAACTCGCCGGTCCGGAAGCCACAGCGCGGGACACAGCGGCCATGAGGACCGACCACACCACGCGAGATGTGGCAGCTCAGGGCCCGGATTCTCATCGGGGGTCGGGCATCGCAAAGTCGGGGACCGAGACCACCGAGGACCGAGGACCGACCGCCCCACAGTCCGGGACCGAGACCACCCAGGACCGAGGACCGACCGCCCCACAGTCCGGGACCGAGACCACCCAGGACCGAGGACACAAGGTCCCGCTTCGCCGGAAGCCGACCAGGACGTCCCGGACGAAGAACAAAGACAAGCGTGCCCGGTCCCGCTCTCCGCAGACGGAGCGCCAGGCACGCGAGCTGGGTGAGTCCGAGCGCCAGCTTGTCCGCGCGGTGCGCCCCCATGTTCCCGCCCTGCTCGAACGGGACGGCAACGGCGCGATCACCCGAGTGCAACTGCGCGAAATCATCCGCCGTCAGGGCCTGACGGGAGTCGGTAACGACCGACTCGGCCTGGTCCTCCAGGAGCTGCGGAACGAGGACAACACGACGACGAGGAGCACCGCCCGATGAAGACCTGCCACCAGTTCAAGACGGTCCGTGCGGAGTATGAGCGAGAGATCGGATTCATGCTCGCTCACTCCGAGCTGCACGGGGGCAGGCCGGCGGCGAAGTCCAGTGCGAAGCAAGCTGCCTCCGCGAAGCAGCGGATGGCCCGCGCGCTCAACAGTCACGTCGGGCGCTGCCCCGAGTGCGGTTGAACCGGCAAACCCCAGCTCAAGGCCCGTATCCGTAAGGGTGGCCCGGCTCAAGCCGGGCCACCGCCCCTCTTCGGAGGTACGCCATGATTCCTCGCGCCCGCGCCCCTCGCCTTTCCGGGCCCACCACCGCCGAAGCCGATGCCTGGGCGGACGTCCTCGTCCGCCGGCGACTCCTCCACGCCGTCGTTCTCACGCCGACCGGGCAGTGGCTCGTCCAGGACCGTCCCAACAAACCTGTCCGCGTCCTTGCCAGCCCAGCCGATGTCCTCGCCCTGGCCCGCAACCATCCAGCAATACACCCGCTCTACGAGGCCCGAATCCCGATGACGAACGCACCAAAGAACGGCACCACCCCGGTACCTGATCCCAGCTCCAACTCGGTCTCGGGGCGAGCAAGTTATCGCAAGAGCATTGCTCCCGAGGGGAGCAATGCTCTTGCGTCCCCCGCCCCTGGAGTGGCGGGAGCGGATCGGCACCGGGGGGCACCAATCCGTGAGGATGCGACCGAGGGCGGCTCGCATCCCGAGGGGCAGGAGCAGCACGCCTGCCACAGTGCGCACTGCACGCACACCGCCCCTTCAAAGCCGCGTGTGCAGCAGCGTGAGCGCCTGCGCGACGAGAACAAGCGCATGCGCCAGCCCAGCTGCCGCATGAACGACGACGAGTACCAACTCCTCTCCCGTGCTGCCGCCGTGTGCCACATGAGCGTCGCCAGTTTCCTCGCCCACGCTGCTCTCAAAGCCGCCCGCGACCTCGACCGTACGGCGGCGGAGATCGCCGCCCAACGAGAAGTCCACAACGAGCTCTTCGCTGTGCGCCGGCACCTCGGCCACATCGGCAAAAACGTCAACCAGGTAGCCAAGGCCATCAACTCTGGTGCCGACGTCCCCTATGCCGAAGCCGTACTCGGCGCCGTCCAGCGCGCCACCCAGCGCGTGGACTCCTTCATCCAGCACTACCTCGACACCGAAACGCGAGCCGGATGATCCCGCGCGTCCACAAACGCGGCTCGAACACGTTCGGCCTGCTCAACTACCTCTACGGCAAGGGGACCCACGAGGAGCATATCGACCCGCATCTCGTGGCGGCCTGGGACAGTTTCGCTCCCGATCCCGGTCGCGATCCACAAGCTACGAAGAGACAGCTCCAGCAGCTCCTGGACCAGCCCGTCCAAGCGCTCGCGCAGGCGCGACGCCCGGCGAAGCATGTCTGGCACCTTTCGGTCCGGGCCGCACCGGATGACCCGGTTCTCTCCGACGAGCAATGGGGCGAGATCGCCCGACGCATGGTCGCCGCGACCGGCATCGCTCCGGCCGCCGACGAGGCGGGATGCCGCTGGGCGGCCGTGCGCCACGCCGACGACCACATCCACATCATCGCCACGCTCGTCCGCGAGGACGGCCGGCGCCCCCGGCTCCACAACGACGCCAAGCGATCCCAGGCCGAAGCCCGCCTGATCGAAGCCGAGTACGGGCTCAAGCAGCTCAGCACCGGGGACGGGACCGCAGCGCAGCGCCCGACCAGCGCCGAGCGCCACAAGGCCCAGCGCCAGGGCCGCGAGCGCACCGCGCGCGAAGAACTGCGCGAGAGCGTACGTCGAGCGGTGACCGGCGCCAAAAGCGAGGAGGAGTTCTTCAACCGCCTCGCCGCCGCCGGCCTGCTGATCCGCAAGCGCGAGGCCCCGTCCGGCGACCTGCTCGGCTACAAGGTGGCCCTGCCTGATGACCGCAACAAAGACGGTGAGCCCGTGTTCTACCCCGGCGCGCGCCTTGCCCCGGATCTGTCCCTGCCACGGATCCGGGAGCGCTGGTCCGCCGACTTCGACAAGACGGCGTCGCCAGATTCCGCTGGCAACGCCTCGTCCAACAGCCCTTCTGTAGCGCGTCGCCGGACGGCCACGGCTGCGTGGGTGGCAATCGGGGCCGTCGAGTACGGTGACGACGCGGTCGCTGCCGCGTACATCGCCGCGACCGGCGAGATCCTGGACGCCCTCGCGAAGACGTCCGCCGCCCACACCCGACGTGAACTGCGCGATGCCGCCTTCGCGTTCGAGCGGGCCTCTCGCTCCCACGTACGCGCTGCACGCGGACACGACCGCGCCCTGCGGCAGGCGGCCCGCGACCTCGTCCACGGAGGCCCGGCCCTCGGCCGGGGCGAGGACGGCGCCACCACCGCGATGGCGATCGACATGCTGTTCTTCCTCGTCACGGCCGCCGCCCACTGGCATGCGCGGAAGGGGCACGCCCAGCAGGCCGAAGCCGCGACCCGGGCCGCCGAGCACCTGCGCAACGCCTACCGGCCCGCCGCCGCTCAGCCGCTCGGCCTGCTCTACCAGCGCGGCCGACGCCTGAGCCAGCCGATGCTCCAGCGGCAGACAGCGCTTCTGCGCGAAACGCTGTCCAGCCTGGCCGAGCAGATCCTCGCCGAGCCCGGCTGGTACGCCCTGGCCGCGACCATCGCGGAAGCCGACGCCGCCGGCCACGACCCGGCCGCGCTCCTGGCCGACGCCGTGGAGAGCCGTGAACTCGGCACCGCGGATTCCGTCAGTGACGTCCTGGTGTGGCGTTTGCGGCGGCGCGCAGATCTGCCGGCCGACGCTCCTGGGATCCCGGAGAACCGCATGACAAGGAGTCCGGCGACCACGCGCCCGCCGACGCCCGGGCCCACCGCATCTGGCCGCCGTTTCGCTGACGAGGCACCCGGCAACACGCGATGAGGCTCCGCCGCCGGTGCGACTGCGCCTCAGAGGAACTCGTGGACACCGCGCACTCTCGTACGCAGCTTCGCCTGGGTGGCCCGGCTGTCGAGGCGGACGTCGAGTGCGCCGCAAAGCGAGGTGCTGGCGCGGAGACCCTGGGGCAGCCGGGAAGCGTCGAGCCCGTCCCGCTGAGCGATCAGCACGCCCAGGCCGTGACGACTCACGGCATCCTTACCCGCAAGGTGGTGTACACCGCACGCGCCAGTGAAGGCCAACTCCAGCAGAGCAGCGGCGAGGTCCCCGACATGCACGGGACAGCGGACGTCGTCGGTGAACAGCGCACCGGTTCGGGAGCCGGTCGCAAGGTCGTGCACGAGGCGGACATGCTCGGACTGGATGCCGCCGATGATCAGAGAGGTACGGGCGATGACGGCGGCGGGAGCCAGTAGCCGGATGCCCGTCTCCGCCGCTGCCTTCGCTGCCCCGTACGGAGTGACTGGATCGGGGAGACAGGACTCGTCGTAGTGGACTCGGCTGCCGGAGAACACGGCGTCGCTGCTGACGTGAACGAGGCGGCAGTCGTACTTCACCGCGGTCATCGCCAGACGGACGGGGCCTTCGGCCGTGACGGCCCAGTCGGCGCTGCCGCTGCTCGCGTTGATGACCACGCAGGGGGCAAGCGAGGCAACGACCTCTTCGACACGGCTGCCGTCTCGCAGGTCCACCTCGTGCCACGTGGCCTCCGGACCATCGCACGGCCTGGTCGCGAAGGTCGCGGCGACGCGATGCCCAGCGGCAGATGCCTGGCGGACCAGCTCGGTGCCTAGGAACCCGCTGCCGCCGACAATAAGGACAGTCATGGCATGCCACGGTAGACGACCTCCCACCTCACTCGGGGTGCCTCGCCCCGAGCGACGCTGCCTTGAGGATGCAGGGATATGCCCTTGTGACCTGCCGAAAGTCACTGTGGACTTTGTGAATTGAAACCGCCGAGGGCGTGGGGCACGATCATGAAACGCGCAGGACGAGGTGCCGAGGTAGAGGAGGACGCCAGGGTGTTTCACCGGATACGCCGCAGGGCCAAGGAACCGAGCGAAGCTCAGCGACAGTTCGCCGAACTGCACGCGCGGATGCAGGGCCAGGTCCCGCCCGGCATCGGAGTGCCGGCGCCAAAGCCGCAGTCCGCCGAGCCGGCGGCCATCGTGGACGACTTCCTCCCGGCAGAACTGCGGGTGCCGAGCCACGACCAGGTCGAAGGCAAGATGATGCCGTGGAAGCAGCCCCTGGTCCTCGACGGTGAGATGGCCACCTGCGCCGAGTGCGGCGCGTACCGGGACTGGCTCATCCTCTCCACTCGCGGTGAGATCTGGCTGCGCTGCAGGGCCGGACACCAGCAACTGGAGAGGCGCATCGACACCGCCTGGTACAACCGCAACAGCGGACCGGCGGAGGCGACTTACGCCACGTTCGAGGACTGCCTGCACCACCTCGGGCACTGACCACCACTCCTACGACCCCACCGGGCCCGAGGGCCCGCACTGACCACCCGTCGCCTAGCACCAAGGGGTCAGTCCCGTCATGCGCGTTCGCGTCGCCACCACCGCACTCGGCATCACCGCCGCCCTCCTCGCCGTGCCCGCCTGTTCCACCGACACCACCGGGCCCAAGCACCAGACGTCCTCCCGTACGGGAAAGCCGACCGACGCCGCCCAGGAGCCGGCCGCGCTCTCCTCGGCCGCGCTCGAGTCCCGCCTGCTCGATGAGACGGACCTCGGCAGCGGCTACGTTCCCAAGCCGGAGCGTCCGGCCCAGCACGACGACGTCACTGTCATCGGCTGCCCGGCCCTGAGCGAGCTGGGCGGCGACGCGGCAACTGGCGGCACGCTCGCCTTCCCGCACAAGGCGAAGGCGGACTTCACCTACGGCGGCAGCTCCTCGGAGATCTCCGAGGAGCTGTACAGCGACAGGGCGAAGAAGCTCTCCGACGGCATCGGCCGGATCTTCGACGCCATGGCCGGTTGCCCGGCCTATCAGGTCGTCTCCGGTGGCACCCCGGTCGACGTGACCTCGCAGAAGCTGCCCGCACCCAGCGTCGGCGGTGACGAGCAGTGGAGCCTGCTCCTGACCTTCATCGCCGGGGGACGGAGCACCGTGGTCAAGCAGACCGCGATCCGCGACGGCAACCTGCTGCTGATCGTCTCCGGCTCCCCCGCCCTCGTCGACCGCCACCTCGACAATGCCCTCGCCAAGGCCACGGGCTGACCCTCGAAGCCGTTTGCCCCGGCCAGCACCTCGCGGGCCGGGGCGTCCGCGTACCCGAGCGCACTCCTTCGGGACGTCGTCCCGTCATGGATGAAGCCCGGCCCCTCATATACGAGGGGCCGGGCTTCATGGGTGTTCAACGAGGCGGGCGGGCTCCGTGGCCGCCATTCCCACGTCGGGGCTCGGAGCCCGGGGATACCTTCGGGCGTACCGCGGTCCGCCCGCCTCTCCCGCTCTGGCCAAGAGCGGGGGGATTCACCGCCTCACGGTGAACGCCTCCGCTCTCGGGTAGAGCGCGCCAGCCGCGTTAGCGGGTCCAGGGCCGGCCGAGTACGTGTCGGTAAATCGTCTGGGGGCTCACCCCGAACCATCGCGCCGTGGCGGTGACCGTGGCACCGGGGGTGTCGAGCATGTCGCGAGCCTGTGCGATCTGCTCCTTGTCGAGCGGTACGCGTTTAGGCCGGGACGGGGCGCCGCTGGCGGCGGCATCGTAGCCGAAGGCGGCAGCGTCGTCGTACGGCACGCCAGACGCCATACAGTGGTAGAGGCACAGGACGAATTTGCGTCCGAGTTTCCTCAACGCCGTGGCATGCGCGTCGCCCACGGAGCGACGCGTCTTGTAGTACGCATGTGCTCCCGGCGAGTGGCCGACCATGGAGAATGCCGCCGCATGCAGCGTGCTCCGCAGGTAGGTAGAGGACGCTCGCCGGAATGCGACCCGCACGGTCTGGCCGGACGCCCAGGTGATGGGGGCGACTCCCCCGTAAGCCGCAAGCGAGCGCCCGTCGCCGAATCGCTCAACGGGTCGGTCACCGATCTCCGCCAGGAGGTAGGCGCCGAGGACGGCTCCGATTCCCGGAACGCCGACCACCAGCGGGTGGAAGGGATGAGCGGCGTAGAACCGCGACAAGTCCGCCTGCAGGTCGGCGGCCCGTCTGACCGCTTGGTCAAGGGCTGCCACGAGATGCCTGATGCGCAGGGATTCGGCCTCCTCGACGTGGGGGTCGAGGAGCATCGTCGGACGACAGAAGATCATGCGGAGTCGCTCGGCCTCGTCCAGGATCGTGCGTTTCCTGCCCGCCGCGGTGAGCAGCGCAGCCAGGCTCGCACGGTCCAGTCGGGCCGCGGCACGCGGACCGGGAGCCGCTGCGAGGACAGCTCGCGCCTGCGCGCTGCGCAGCCCTCCGACGCTGGCCGGCCACGTCCCCACGGCCGCCGGCCAGATCCGCATCAGCGCCGCACGCAGGGAGTGCAGTGCTTCGGCACGGTCGGCCACGGCTGACCGATGGGCATGCGCGACGACGCGGAGAGCCTCCGCAGCCGAGCCGTTCGTGACCACGGGGCGACACTCACCCGCCAGCGTCATGGAGGCGAGCAGCCTCGCATCGGCGCGGTCGGTTTTCGGAATCCCGCGGGCCATGCGGTGACGAGCAGCGCGGGTGGGGTCCACATGGACGACGTCCATCCCGGATGCCACCAGCGAACGGGCGAACAACAGGTTCACGTCCTCGATTCCAGTGACCGTCGCTCGCCACCGGCGTCCCAGCGTGGCGAGGAACTCCTGATAGCGCGTGACGGGATCCGGACTCTCGGCGTAGACGATGCGCGTCTCGCCCAGGACGGCTCCCGACCGGTCGACCACGGCGAGGTCGAGCCACTTGTCCGACCAGTCGCATCCCGCGAAGAGCAAGCAAACACCTCCAAGTGGTAGAAGAACGGAAGTCACTGAGCTTCAGCCGGCCGGGGCCCGCAGGAGTAGCTCGCTGGTCGCCTCGGGCAGCACCCGCCGCAGGACGGGCGCGGTCGAGCTGACGGTGGCGGCGAAGGCTGCCACGAGGTCGTGCGGCACGCTGGAGCCGAAGGAGGCCACCCACAGGGTGGGCGCGCCCAGCCCGGGCTCCGCCCACGCCTGCCATCCGGGAGGCCCCACCTGATCGGTCTCGGTCGTCAGGACGCGGGGGTCGGCGTCCTGGATGAGGGGCGGTACCTCGCCGAGGCTGATGTACGAGGTGAACGTGGGGGCCATCGCCGCCGCGTGGGGCTGGTCGATGTCGCGCAGCCAACCGTGCGCGGTGACGGCGTCGATGACCAGCTCGGGTCCGTCGAGCGACACGGCGGGCTCGTCCCGGGCATCGAGCGCGACAAGGAAGTCGGTCACAGCCTCGCCGGGGACGTCGGTAGTGAAGTAGGACGACCACGATGCGAGCGGACTGCTCGTGTCCGCTCGGGCCGAGATCTGCCAGGCGATCGGCAAGTCGCCCAGGTGGAACGGCTCGTCCGCCAGACTCCACTGCGCCCAGCGCAGGGAGTCGGGGCTGATGTGCAGGACGGTGCTGCGCAGGACCTGGCGGTCCTCCGGTTCCTCGTCCGGCTCGTGCCGTCCGCGGACGATCGTCAGGCTCGTCCAGCCCAGGCTGGCGAGCGCGTCGGCGACGACGTCGTAGAGGCGTCCATCGTCGCCGGCCAAGTGCCGGGGCCCGACCCAGAAAGCGGGCTGGCCGCCGCGCGGGGCGGACGGGTCGGGCGGAAGGTTGGGGTACAGGGGCGCCTCCAAAGGCTCGGTGCGGGTCTAGTTGCCGCCGGCGCGGCGGCGAGGGCGGCGCGGGGGCGCCTGGACGGGGCCCTGCCAGGTCAGGGCGATGGCGACCTCCGGCGGAAGGTGGCCAAGCTGTGCGTCCGGCTCGGCTCCTTCGGCGAGGTAGACGACGGTCCGGCCGGTCTCGTCGACCGACTGCAGGACCTGCGCCAAGCGGTGCGCCATCGGGAAGAACGGGTTCATGGCCTGGCGGACCGGAGCGCTCCGGTCGCAGCCGGACAACAGGTCGATGAGATCGCCGACGGTCATCTCCGGGGACGTCACGGACAGCCTCCTGGGGCTCGGGGGAAACGGGGGCGGTGGAGCCGGACCGGCCTACGGCACCGCCAGCGCTCACAGGGCGGGCGCTATGTATCGGTGGCCGCGCTGTCAGAGACGGCGTGAGGTCTCCAGCACCCTCGCCACGGTGGCGGCGACGATGTCGGCCGGCGTCTCGGTGTCGAACGACAGGTGGTAGCCGCGGACCTGGGCGGTGCCGGTGACAGCAATCTTCCACCCCTCTCCATCCGTGCCGGGTCGGCCGAGCGGGAACCAGCCGAGGTAGAACCGGCCGTCCTTGGAGCTGACGTGCACGTCCGCGCGGTCATCGACGATCAGGTGGAAGTCCTCGGCGGAGAACTGGTCCATGACCAGGGTCGGCTGACCAGGGCCGAGTTGCCACTCCCGCAGTCGCAGAGCTTCGACGGTGGTGGAGAAACCGGGGCCCGCAGGGGCTACGGTCACGGGCAATCACCTCTCTGACCTGGGGTTTCTTGCAAGGTCGTCTACGTTGACATGCCCTCGCGCCCGTTGGCCAGTCCTTCCCGGATCTTTCCTGTCTGCCCCCGGCGAACTGCCGTCCGTCGACAGCTGTGGGATCTCAAATTTCGCTGCATAGTCTCAGGGCTGATTGCACTCCGACTGCACTTGTGCAGTACGCATGAGACCCACTGCTCAGTATCGGCACCCATTCGAGTGACGGCATCTGATAACCCCTCGCCCCGCGTCGGCCAGACGGCATCTTGGGTTCGATGGCCATTCCTCGGGGTGGGGGTAGTGCCATGAGTAATCACGCTGTGACAGTCAGCGCTCGTCAGCCGAACGGACAGCTCCTCGAGGACCGACCGTGGGTCGAAATCTCGGTCGATGCGTTGGGGGCCGCTGCTCCATGGCGAACCTTTCACTGGCGCAAGGGGCAGAGGCACTACGCAGGCACCTACTGGTCGTCCACGACACGAAGCCATGTGATCTACGAGTCTCGGCTGGAGCTCGCACGGCTGTTGTGTGCTGACTTCGAGCCCTCGGTGCACGGCATCGTCGCGCAGCCCTTCCTGCTGAAAGCCCTGGTCGACGGCCAGGTCCGCAAGCACGTCCCGGACTATCTGTTGATCACTGATTGCGGCCCTGTGGTGGTCGACGTGAAGCCGCGCTGGCGGTGGTCCACGCCTGTCGTATCGCTCACCTTCGCTTGGACCCGACAGGCGGTAGAGGGACGCGGCTGGTCCTACGAAGTGTGGGATGCACCTCCGCCCGAAGAGCTGGAGAACATTCGCTTCCTCGCTGGATATCGACGCCCGTGGCTGTTTGATCCGAGCCTTCTGGACGAGCTGCACCGCGTCTCGCTGGACGGTGTTCCACTTCGACTGGCGCCTTCGAGACTGCCAAACCGGCCCGAGCCACAGGTTCGCGCCGCGGTCCACCACCTGCTGTGGTCCCACGATCTCTTCACGGATCTCACTGCCCCTCTATGCCCTTCCAGCCTGTTGAGGACGACCTCATGAGCAGCGCCGCGGCTCGAGTGGGAGTCGGCACTCGCTTCCGCTACGAGGGCGAGATTGTCGAGGTGGTCGAGATGGCCGCAACGACGTCGGGGAATGAGGTGGTCCTCAGTGACGGCCGGGGGCGTGTCCTGCGGTTGTCGCTGAGGGAGCTGCTGTTCTCCGATCGTGCGCACGTGATACCTGATCAGCCGGGCCCGGCTGCTGACGATGTGGAGCAGATCGCCTCGGTTGTACTGGGCCAGCTGCGTCCCGATGAGCGGGAGATGGTGCTGGAGCGAGCCGCGCACATCCGGGAGGTGCTAACGGGATACCGCTCCGGCAGCTCCGCGTCGGCCCGCACGGGCGAGCCACGTCCTCAGTTCGTGCCCGGCTCGCCAGCGGAGCGCAGGTACTTGTCGAAGGCCGAGGAGCTCGGTGTGTCGATCCGCACCATGAAGCAATGGGTATCTGACTTCCGCCAGCACGGCGAGGCCGGCCTTGCACCCAAGCGGAAACGGTCAGGGCAGCCGCGCTTCTCCGTTGACGACCGGTGGGTGGAGACCGCTCTGGAGGTGATGGTCGAGCACACCGGCCAGTCGCGGCCGTCACGAACCCTGGTGATCGAGCGCACGCGAGCCAGAGTGACTGCCCGCTTCGGGCCGGAGGTTGTTCGTCAGCCGAGCAGGGCGACGGCTTTTCGCGTGCTGGCAGACCTGGAACGGCGACATCCGTTGTTCCGGATGAGCACGAAGCGGAACCGGGATATCTCCGAGCGGCCGGAGGGGCCGTACGGCAAGCTCCGCCCGACACGGCCGGGTGAGTATCTGCTGATGGACACGACGCGACTGGACGTGTTCGCGTTCGATCCGCTCACGTTGAAGTGGGTGCAGGCTGAGCTGACGGTGGCGATGGACTGGTACTCCCGGTGCATCTGCGGAATCCGCCTCACACCGGTGTCCACGAAGGCGATGGATGTGGGTGCCGTCCTGTTCGAGTGTTTCCGGCCGCGGTCGGCGGGGCCGGACTGGCCGAAGCACGCGGTCTGGCCTGAGCACGGCATCCCCCGGACCGTCCTGGTCGATGTGGATCAAGCTGAAGGCCCTGGGCTCGCCTCGCCACCGCTGGTGCCCGAGACGCTCGTGGTCGATCACGGCAAGGTGTACGTCTCGGAGCATTTGACCAGTGTCTGCCAGCGGATGGGCATCTCGGTGCAGCCCGCCCGGCTGCGCACCGGCCGGGACAAGGGTCCGGTGGAGCGCTTCTTCCGGACTCTGCGCGAGGGGCTGCTGGAGGCGCTTCCCGGCTACAAGGGGCCGGACATCCACTCGCGTGGTGAGAACGTCGAGGGCGAGGCGTTCTTCTTCCTGGACGAGTTAGAGGCGATGATCCGGGAGTGGACGGCGGCGGTCTATCACTGCCGGCCTCATTCCGGGCTGGTCGATCCGGGGCTGCCAGGGCTGCGGATGTCTCCGACTCAGATGTTCGAGCACGGCATCGCGAGGGCCGGTTACATCGAGGTCCCCCGCGACCCGGATCTTGCCTTCGAATTCCTGCCGACGAAGTGGCGCACGGTCCAGCACTACGGGGTCGAGATCGACCGTCGCCGCTACCGGGGAGCGGGCCTGCCCGCTTCTGGCATCCGGAGCCCTTACGCGGGCCCGGTGAAGAACGGCTGGCCGTTCCAGGTCGACCCCGATGACGTCACTCGCATCTACTTCCGCGGCCCTGACACCCGCGTCTGGCACGCGCTGACCTGGGAGCATGCGCCGTCGATACAGATGCCGCTGAGCGAGGACGCGCTCGCCTTCGCCCGGAGGTTGGCTGCGGCCAAGTACCGCTATCCCGACGACCGCCTCGCGGTCGCCGACCTGCTGGAGCGCTGGAACCTGGGGCTGGGGACGACGCTCGCCGAGCGCCGGATGGCCTTGCGGATCTCCCGCGAGCAGACCGGCCTTGACCTGCTGCAGCCCGGCGCCTCAGTTAGTGGTTCGCTGTCATCCGTGCGCAGAGCACTCGGACAGGCCAAGGTGCCCGCAGGGGCTGACGCCGCCGCGCCTGTGGCCGAGACAGGCGATAACGACGCCGCCGATCTGGACGACCTCACCGCTGAAGAGGACTTCTACGCGGACGCCCTGGAGGACGTGTGACGACGGAGAGTCTCGCGGGCCTAGGAAATCTTGCCCTGTCCCGGAAGGAGGACTTCAAAACGTTCGTCGAAGCGCCTCGCCGGACACAGCCCGCAAAGCTGGCCCGGGAGGCCCTCCAGGCTCTGGATGAAACGGCGCGGACGGCCTACGAGCGCGACCGGCGGACATGGCACGCGAACCTGGGACCCATCAAGACTCCTCAACTGGTGAGCCTCCACGGGGACTTGTGGGACATCGTCGACAGCAACCAGCAGGACGGCGACAAGGCAAAGGGTGCCGTCGCCGTCGACGCGTTCCCCGGCCTGGGGAAGACCACCGCTGTGCTCGCCTTCGCACGGGAGTTTCACCGCCGGGAGATCGCCGAGCACGGCGCGTTCACCACGCAGGGACATGAGCGGTGGCCGGTGTGTCGGGTGGGGCTGACCGGCAACACCGGCATGAAGGACCTCAACCGAGCCATGCTGGAGTTCTTCGGCCACCCCGGGCGCCAGACCTCGACCGCCGCCCAGCTCGGGCTGCAGGCCCTGGACTGCATGCTGCTGTGCGAGGTGCGTCTGCTCATCCTGGACGACTTGCACTTCCTCAAGTGGCGCAAGACGAGCGGCATCGAGGTCAGCAACCACCTGAAATGGATCGCCAACGAATTCCCGGTCACCCTGCTCAAGGTCGGCGTGGGCCTCATGGACAAGGGCCTGTTCAGCGAAGGCGAAGCCACCGGAGACACGGTGCTGGCACAGACCGGCCGGCGCACCACCCGCCTCGACATGCCTCCGTTCACCATCGACACTGAACAGGGCCGCCGCCGCTGGCGCCAACTCCTGCTCGCCCTCGAACAGCGCATCGTCCTGGCCGACGCCCATCCCGGCATGCTCGCCGACGACCTGCCCAACTACCTCTTCGCTCGCAGCACCGGGCACATCGGCTCCCTGATGACACTGGTCAACCGCGGCTGTCAACGCGCCCAGCGCACCGGCGCCGAACGCCTCACCCGAGACCTCCTCGACCAGGTCCGCAACGACGAGGCCGCCGAACAGGCCCGTCGCGAACTCGAATACGCCTTTCGGGCGGGGAAGGCCACCAGCCGTCCCCACGGCTCTCGGATCCCTACGTGAGCCCGGCACGGCGGACCTTGCCCCTCCGGTACGCCCCGTATCCCGGCGAGGCCCTGGACTCCTGGCTGGAGGCACTCGCCGCCCGGCTGAGCTGTCCCTTCACTGACGTCCTCGGCGCGCTCGGCCTCCCAAACCGCGACCCGATCGCAGCAGCCCCGGTCCTGCCCCGCTGGACCACCTTGGCCACTCCGGACGAGCTGGCCGCCATCACCGAAGTCACTGGGGTCGTCGCCGAGGTTCTCAAGGCCATGACCCTGCAACCGTACGACGGCCACGCGGTGGAGATCGTGCCCGGACAGCGCCGCGTGCACCGGCAGGCACTGTGGGGACGTGCCGGGTCGCGGTTCTGTCCCGCCTGCCTGGAGGAGACCGGTGGCCGCTGGCAGCTGACCTGGCGACTGGGCTGGTCCTTCGCCTGCACCCGTCACCACCTCCTGCTCGCCGACCGCTGCCCGGCCTGTCTACGTACCCCACGCCTGCGCTCCCACCCCCGCCGGGAGGTACCCCGACCCGGCCTGTGCTCAAGTGCCGCAGTGGCCGGCGGCCCTCGCCCACGACGCTGCCATCACTCCCTGACCGACACCCCAGTTCTCACCCTCGCACCCGGCGGAGACCTGGAGGAGACGCAGCACCTGATCGACACAGCGCTCGCCGCCCCGGACCGGATGGCGCGTTGGTCTCTGTATGGAACCCGTGGCACACCTCTGCGGATGGCGCTTCGAGACCTGAAAAGTCTGGGTGCACTCGTCCTCAACCACGCGACGAACGCCGACCTACGCTCTCTGGCTCCGGACGAAGTCCTCAGACGTCTGGAGGAGTACCGGACCAACCCGCTGTTTCCACGTTCCCAACGACATCCGGGCACCCGGCGCAGTGACGTGCACAGCTATCACGCGCCCGACGACGCTGCGGCTACCGCCGTGGCGACCGCAGCGGGGCTTCGCATCCTGTGCGCTGCGGACATTCCTGCGGCAGCCGATGCCGCGCGGTGGCTCACCGAGCGGGTGGCCTCTTCCGGCCGTCCCCTGTATCCCGCTGGCGTCGTCTCGGTCGGCGGCACGCTCTCGCCTGTTCTCGAAGCAGCCCTGCGATGCAGCCGTGAGACACAGATCATGCCCGTCTACCGTCTGCGCCACCGCACCGCCGTGCACTCCACCAGGTCGCCCACCAACCACGACTCCAGGGCCAGCATGCTGCCAGCCGCCCTATGGCCGGAGTGGGCCTTACGCCTGTCCCCGCATCACCCCACCGGCAGGCCCATCGCGAACCGCACGGACGAGCTCCTGGCGGTCGCCTGCCTGCTCGTCGGCAACACCACCTCGATCCGGGCCGCGATCCGGCTGACCGGCACTAGCGTCACCGCCCATAACGTCTCCACGCTCCTCGCCGGCCTCACTCGCCGCAGCGACTGTGCCGACCTCCTGCACGCCTTGATCCTTCTGGCCGACCATCTCGACCAGCACGGCGCTCCCATCGATTACGCACGCCGCCGCGCCCTGTTCACCACGCAGACCCGCTTCATCGACCCCCGCTGCTGGAACGATCTGCAAAGCCGCCTGCGCTCGACGCACGCCCCCAACGTCGCGCACGCCCAGCGCTGGATTTTCCACACTCTGACGGGCTCCCCGCCGCACCTCGCCCACCCGGCCCTCGCGCCGGCCGCCAGAGCGCAGCGTCAGCAGTACCAGCGCTTCCGCTGGCGGATCCTGCCAGCCGAAGCCGAACTGCTCACCCACACCGCGCACGTGCTCCTCGACGAGCACGGCATCGACGAGCCGCTCCAGTGGACTCCGCAGCTCCCTGTCCGTGCCCTGCTTCACCTCGTCCTTCCCGGGCCTGCCCCGGACAGCATCACCGTCGCCCAGCTCAAGCAGGCCGTGCCGATGGGCGACTTCTCCATCGCCCAGCTCGCAAGCTCACTCAACACCACCACGGCCCACGTCACCTACCTGCTGTCCCAGCACCCCGTCGACTGGAGCCCACCCCGGTTCCGCCGAACGCAGCACATCGCCAGCCGCATCGTGCAGTGGCGCACCTGGTACGAAGAAGATCACCTGTCGCTCCAGGACATCGCCGACCGCGAAGGAACCACCCTCGCCACGGTCCGCCTGGCATTCCTCAAGAACTCGGTCCCACTGCGCCCCGCCGGGTCTTATCCAGGTCGCCCCGGGCGGAAGTGCTCTGGCCCGCCTGCTCACCGGTGAGGGGCGGAACTGCTTGCAGGCCCCGGACAGCGCTGATCCGGCTGCTGTCCCAGCCCCGGCACGCAAGACCGGCCGCCTCAAGACGATCGCACCGCAGTGCTCACCCGCCATGGAAGCCGTGATCGCTGAGGCGCCCGCCTTCCGCCGCGAAGCATGCCAGCGCCCGCTCAATGGGCTGACTGGCGCAGATGAGCCCCGGATCCGGCGGCGGGGCAGGCGTGAGCCGGATCCGGGGTGCATGGGCCCCTGTGGGAGGACTATTTGACAGCGCCGGCCGTGACGCCGCGGGTGAGGGTGCGCTGGAAGATGAGGAAGAAGACGACCATGGGGATGACGCCGAGGAGGGCAGCGGCGCTCAGGGCGGTGGGGTCGCTGGTGTACTGGCCTTGCATGACGGAGAGGCCGAGGGGGACGGTCTGGTTGTCGTTGGAGATCAGCAGGACGAGGGGGTAGAGGAACTCGTTCCAGCTCCAGACGAAGAAGAACACGCACATCACTGACAGGGTGGGCCAGCTCATGGGCAGGATGATGCGCCACAGGATGGTCCAGCGGCCGGCGCCATCGAGGGAGGCGGCTTCGATGAGTTCGCGGGGGAAGCTGCTGAAGACGGAGGAGAGCAGGTAGGTGCCGAAGGCGCTGTAGGTGATGCCGACGAGGATGGTGTAGCCGAGCTTTCCGTCGTACAGGCCCATCTCCTTGAACAGGTAGTAGATCGGGTAGACCAGGCCCTCTTGTGGCAGGACGTTGACGCCGAGGAAGAAGACGAGAAAAGCGGTGCGCCAGCGGACGCGGCCGATGCCGATGGCGTAGGCGTTGAAGAGGGCGAGGACGACGGCGATGAGGACGACACCGAGGCTGATCTGGATGCTGTTGACGAGCTTCTGGGTGAAGTCGACGCGTTCCCAGACGTCGCCGATAATGTTCCAGTTCCAGTGCTCGGGCCAGGACAGTGACCCGTTGGTCCGGTAGTCGGCGCTGGTCTTGAAGGAGTTGAGCAGAATGATCGCGAACGGGGCGAGGAAGGCCAGGACGAAGACGGTGACCGCGGCAAGGACGGCGTAGGAGCCTGCACTGCGCTTGCGGGGTGCCTTGTTCTTGCGCCAGCCCGTGGGGGCGGCAGGGCCGAGGGCGTCTGTCTTCTTGGCCCGGGACGTGACGGGGGTGGTGGTGTCGGTGGTCATGGTCATCCGTCCTCGCGGGCCTGGCGGGTGAGCATCGTTCCGGCGATGATCAGCACGAGCAGGGTGATGGTGCTGGAGATCGCGGAGCCGTAGCCGACGTCGGCGCGTTCGAAGAAGTTCTGGTAGGCGAAGTAGGCGGGGACGAGGGTGGAGTTTCCGGGGCCGCCGCCGGTGAGCACGAAGATCTGGGCGAACACCTTCAGGCCGGCGATGGTGGTGGTGACGAGGACGACGTAGACCTCGGGCCGCAGGATGGGCACGGTGATGCGGGTGAAGCGTTGCCACCAGGAGGCGCCGTCGAGTGATGCGGCCTCGTAGAGTTCGGGGTCGATGCGCTGCAGGCCGGACATGAACAGGACGAGGGGGTAGCCGAGCTGCATCCAGACGAGGACGCCGAGGACGACCCAGAGGGCGAGGTCGGGGTCGCCGAGCCAGTTCTCGGCGAGGGAGCCGAGGCCGATGGTGTCGAGGATGCTGTTGACGGCGCCTTCGGGGGCGAGGATCCATCCCCACATCAGGCCGGTGACGGCGACGGGGATGACCTGGGGCAGGTAGAGGCCGGAGCGGAAGATGCCGACGATGCCGTCGCCGTGCTTCTTGCCGATGTAGTCGAACAGCAGCGCGGCCAGGAACAGGCCGAGCAGGGTGGGGACGACGGCGATGCCGATGATGACGAACGCGATGTTGCGGAAGGAGGCCCAGAAGTCGGCGTCCTGAAAGAGGCGGGTGTAGTTGTCCAGGCCGGTGAAGGTGGGATCGCCGATGCCCTGCCACGCCGTCAGGCTGTAGTAGAAGGTCATCACCAGCGGGACGACGAGGAAGAGCAGACTCAGCAGCAGGCCCGGCGCGAGGAAGACGGCATAGCCCGTGGACCGCGGGTGACGTTTGGTTTTCACTGTTGCTCCTGGTTGGGCGGGACGGCTACCGCGGCGGGCCCGGGCAGCCGCCCCCGGAACGCGTGGTTACCGGCCGGCGGCGCGACGAAGCGACGACCGGGGCGGGAACGTCACGGCCTGGTCGCGACGTACTTCTCGTAGGGGGCGGCCAGTTCGTCGAGGACGGAGTGGGCCTTGCCGCCGTTCATGAGGTTCTGCGTGGCCGCGACCCAGGTGTCGTAGTAGCCGGCGACCGGCCAGTCGGGGTAGAAGGCCAGGCCATCGTTCTCCTGGGTCTGCGCGAAGGCTTCGGTGAGCTCGCGGGACTTGGGGTTGGTGATGTCGGCCGGCTTGGCCGCGAGCGGGACGTTGCCCTCCTCACCGATCAGCTTCTGGATCTTGTCGGACATGGTGATGTCGATGAAGTCCTCGGCAAGCTTCTTGTTCTTGGCCTTGGTGGGGATGACCCAGTTGTTGCCGCCCGAGCCGAGGGTCCTCTCGCTGCCCGGGTAGGCGGCGGTGGACCACTGGAAGTTCTTGATGTCGGTGGTCAGGCTGCCGAACCACCAGTTGCCGCCGACCATGATGGGCCGCTTCTTGGAGACGAACTGCTCGACCATGTCGCTGCCCTTGAGGCCGACGTCCTTCTTGTCGAAGTAGCCCTTGTCGAGCCACTCCTGGTACTTGTCGACGGCGTAGGTCATTTCGGGGCCGTGGAAGTCGACCTTGCCCAGGTAGCGCTGGTAGTTGTCGACCCAGGTGTTGTTCGCCTTGGACAGGGCGAGCAGGTAGAGCCAGTGGCTGGCGGGGTGGTCGTTGCCGGCGTTGGCGAGCGGGGTGATGCCGACGGCCTTGAACTTCGCGAGCGCGGCCTCGAAGCTCTTGAAGTCGGTGGGCTTGTCGACGTTGTACTTCTTGAACAGGTCGTCGTTGTAGTAGGTGAGGACGAACTCGCCGTAGTTGGGTATGCCGTACCACGTGTCGCCGCCCATCTCGCCCTTGTCGTTGTAGCGGGCGGTGACGGAGGCGCTGTCGCTGATCTTCCTGTCCCAGCCGTGTTCCTTCACCATGGGGGTGAGGTCGGTGAGCAGGCCCTGCTTGGCAAGCTGGCCGGTGGTGGCGTTGCCCTTGTTGTACTCCATGACGTCGGGCGCCTTGTCGGAGTTGAGGATCATGCCGGCGTTCTGCTGGATCTGCTCGAACGTCTTGCGCTCGAAGACGACCTTGACGTCAGGGTGGGTCTTCTTGAACTCGGCGACGGCCGCGTCCCATGCCTTGCTCAGGGCCCCGTCCTCCTGCTCGTAGTGCCACAGGCGCAGGGTCTTGCCGTCGCCCTCGGCACTGTCGGAGCCACCGCAGGCGGTCAGCGGCGCCAGCAGGGCCAGGGCGCTGACCGCGAGGAGGAGCGGCCTTCTGCGGAGGACGGAGGAGGTGCGCGGGATGTTCATGGCTGTTCCTTGGTGTGCGTCGTTGCGACAGGGCGGGCGGCTCAGCTGGTGGTGCGGCGGCGGTGGACGCGGGCTTCCCACGGCTGCAGGGTGTGCGGCGTCGTGAGGGATCCGGTGGCGGGAACGTTGGCGATCAGGGTCTCGCTGTGCTCCCAGCCGTCGGGCAGGTCGACGGTGAGGTCGCTGGCGCTGAAGTTGGCCAGGACGAGCAGTTCGGTGCCGCGGTTCGCATCGTGACGGGTGAAGGCGTAGAGCTGCTCGTGGTCGGGGTGGAGCATGTGGAAGTCGCCGTGGGTGAGGGCGGGCTCGGTGTGCCGCAGGGCGATCAGGCGGCGGTAGTAGTGGAAGACGGAGTCGGGATCGGCCTGTTGTGCCTTGGCGTTGACCTCGGTGTGGTCGGCGTTGACCGCGATCCACGGTGTGCCGGCGGTGAACCCGGCGTGTTCGGTGGCATCCCACTGCATGGGGGTGCGGGCGTTGTCCCGGCTGCGGTGCCGCAGCCCGGCGAGGACCCGCTGCTCGTCGGCGCCGAGTGCCAGCTGATCGCGGTGGTGGTTGAGGGACTCGATGTCCCGGAAGTCGTCGATGGCGGCGAAGGGCGCGTTGGCCATGGCGAGTTCCTCGCCCTGGTAGACGTACGGGGTGCCGCGGTGCAGGTGGAGGACGGTGGCGAGCAGCTTTGCCGAGCGGTAGCGGTAGAACGGTGAGTCGTCGCCGAAGCGGGAGACCACGCGCGGCTGGTCGTGGTTGTTCCAGTACAGGCTGTTCCAGCCGGTCTGGCCCAGGCCGGTCTGCCAGCGGCCGAGGCTGGCCTTGAGGTCGGTCAGTTTCAGGGGGCGGATGTCGAATTTGCCGCCGGGGCCCTGGTCGAGGCCGACGTGCTCGAACTGGAAGACCATGTCGAGTTCGCGGCGGGCGGGGTCGGTGAAGAGCTTGGCCTCCTCGACGGTGACGCCGGGCATCTCGCCGACGGTCAGCAGGCGCCGCGGGTGGTCGGCGAATACCTGGCCGTGCATCTCGGCGAGGTAGTCGTGGATGCGGGGCCCGCACACGTAGTGCGGGCTGCCGTCGCCGAAGCGGGCGCCTTCGGCGACGAGGCCGTCGGGCAGGGACGGGTCCTTGGAGATCAGGTTGATGACGTCCATGCGGAAGCCGTCCACCCCGCGCTCCAGCCACCAGCGCATCATCGCGTACACGGCCTGGCGGACTTCGGGGTTGTCCCAGTTCAGGTCGGGCTGCTTGCGGGAGAAGGTGTGCAGGTAGTACTCACCGCTGGCGATGTCGTACGTCCAGGCAGGACCGGAGAACCACGACTCCCAGTTGTTCGGTTCCGCTCCCGCCGTCCCGGGCTCCATGCCCTCGCGGGCCGGACGCCAGATGTACCAGTCGCGCTTTGGGCCGCCCGGACCGCTGTCGCGGGAGGCGGTGAACCAGGGGTGCTCGTCGCTGGTGTGGTTGACGACCAGGTCCATCACCAGCTTCATGCCGCGCTCGTGTACGGAGGCCAGCAGCCGGTCGAAGTCGGCGAGCGTGCCGAACAGCGGGTCGATGTCCTGGTAGTCGCTGATGTCGTAGCCGTTGTCGTCGTGCGGTGAGGGGTAGACCGGGGAGAGCCACAGCACGTCCACGCCCAGCTCGGAGAGGTAGTCCAGACGCTCGGTGATCCCCTGGAGGTCGCCTATTCCGTCCGCGTTGGAGTCGGCGAAGGATCGCGGATAGATCTGGTAGACGACCGCTTTGCTCCACCAGGAATCGGCGGGGCTGGCTACGTTTTCTGGCACGGCAAACCTCATCGTGTGTGGTCAGCTACTTAAAGTGAAGGTGAGGAAGAGTGACGGCCTTGGCGTGAAGCTCGGCGGCGACAGCAGATCAGGAGATGGCCGCGCCCACCGCGTCACGGATGACGAGGCAGGCCGCGCCTCTGGCCCACAGGTCGTGGCGGACAGGGTCGACGTGGACGTCACAGTCGCGGGCAGCGGTGGAGAAGGCGTGGGCTTCCAGTGCCTGTGACGCCGCCGGGCCGAAGAGGTCGTAGGCGACCGCTCCTTCTCCGGCGATGATGATCTTTTGCAGGTTCAGCAGGTTGCACATGCCGGCCAGTCCCCGTCCCAGGGCGGCTCCTGCTTCGGCGAACGCGGAGCGGGCGACGGCCTGGGCGGATCCGCCTGCGGGCGAGCGTGCGAGATCGGTGGCTTCAGAGATCGTGGTGCAGGCGATGCCCGCGTCCTGCAGGTGGCGCAGGACCGCCCGGTCACCGGCGAGAGCTTCCAGGCAGCCGCGGCGGCCGCAGCTGCACATCGGGCCCGCGGGGTCGAGGGGCAGATGGCCGAGCTCTCCGGCCAGGCCGGTGGCGCCGGAGAACAGGGTTCCATCGAGCAGCAGGCCGCAGCCGATGCCGGGGCCGACGGTGACGACGGCGAACGAGTCGACGTCGCGGCCCTGCCCGAACCAGCGTTCTGCGACGACCAGGGTGTTGACGTCGTTGTTCACGACGACCGGCAGACCGGTCGCTTCTCTCAGCGGGCCGGCCACGTCGACCTTGTCCCAGTCGAGCAGGGCCGAGTAGCGGCAGATGCCGGCGCCCGAGTCGACGTGGCCGCTGACGCCGACTCCGAGCCCCAGTACCCTGTCCGCCGCTTCGGGCGCCTCGGAGAGGAGCCTGCTGGTCAGGGCTGCAGCGGCGGACAGGGCAGTCTGGGGTGTGCAGTCGGCGATCGGTTCCTCGGCGCGGGCCAGGACGTTGGCCGCCATGTCGGTGACAACTCCGGAGACCTGTGCGGGACCGATCTTGATGCCGACGACGATGTGCTTGTCCGGATTGACGTGGAGCATCTTCTGCGGCCGGCCCCTCCCCTGAGGAACGGCGTCCGCTTCGTGCAGGTAGTCGTGCTCCAGGAGCGGGGGAAGCATCCGGGTCACGCTGGAGGGGACGAGACCCAGGCGCTGGGCCAGTTGGGTGCGCGAGATGGGACCCGCGGTGAGGACGGTCGCGAAGATCTCCGCCCGGGTCTGCTCACCGACAAGCTCCGAGAAACGGATCTTGGACGGGCTCATCACGCGCGCCTCCAAAGGTGTAGTCGGTCAAGGGCTGGTCGGTCCGGTCCGCTTCCATCGAACCCGATGCGGAACACGCCGTCGTCGGTGACGGCGAAACCGTGGCGCAATCAGGGCCGGGGAGATCGCCGTGCTCTCCTCCCGCTTACCCCGGGCGCCTGGTCTGGTGCCCGGGCCAGCTGGACATGACGGGAGTCTGTCCCCCCAGTTTTCGTGCGTCAAGAAAGAAAACAGCGCGTTACGCAACCGTAATCGCGCCTCGTGTGCCCGCCTCCTGTACCAGAAGTCCCGGTCTGGGGCCTTGGTTCGGCCGACGAGACGGGCGAGCAACAACGAATCTTGTTCATTTCGTTGACACGGGGAAGAAATGACGGGACGTTATCCGGCGACCGCACAGCGCTGGGCTCAGCATCCGGCGCTTGCGCGGCATCCAGGGCCCCTTTGTCTGCGCCGTTGGTGCCCTCAGCGGAGTGCGTGCTGCGCCCACCGGCCCGGGCGGGGCGGAGAACCGGAGTGTTCCGGCCTCCCCGGATGAACCCGGGCGCACACGCCACCCGTTCTTGCCTGCTGAAGGGAGGACTCTTGCACTGGCCCGGTCACCGACCCGCGACAAGGCCGTGGCCAGCCGATCCGCCGGGCATCCGGCCATCTGCCTGTACGTAGCCCGGACCGGCCGGGGGCACCCAGTTTCCCCGGCACACCTGTAGGAACCCGCCGGCGGCCGCCTCGGCCGCGCTTCCCCTGATGCGTGCCGTCTCGCCGGCCTGCGCTTTGGTCGGGCCGCCCGAGCAGACCGCCGTGCACATTCGCCGGCGGTCCCCTGTTGCCAAGGAGAAGGACATCAGCATGCCCGCAGCAGCACTGAGACGACTGGCGGCGATCGCCGTCGGACTGGCGCTGGCACTGGCCTCGGTCATCGTGCCCGCCAGCACGGCCGCGGCCGGAACGCCCCCAAGCCGCCCCGCTCCTGACGCCCTGGCCGCTCCGGCGGCTGAGCCGACACCCGCGGACAGCACCGCCCTGAAGACGTGGTGGCACGACAACTACGAGTTCAACACCACCAGCCCGGTTGCCAACGACAAGGTTCGGCGGTCGTCGTTCTACGACGTGAAGGTCGCCACCGCAGCGGCCCCGACGACGAAGTACGACTCGTTCGCCTACATGAGCATCCCCCGCAGCGGCAAGGGAAAGATCGGCTACACCAAGGAGGACGGGGCCGAGTTCTCCTCGTCCGCGAACCTCACCATGAGCTGGTCGTCCTTCCAATACACCACCGACGCATGGGTCGACGTCTCCCTGCGCACCGGCCAGACGATCTCCTCGGCCGACCAGGTCAAGATCAAGCCGAGCAGCCTGAACTTCGCCAAGGAACTGGTCAACAGCAACACCGTGCGCGTCAAGGTGCCCTACAGCTCGGCCGGCTACCGGTTCTCCGTCGAGTTCGACCCGCAGCTGTACACGGCCTACAACGACATGTCCGGCCCCGCGAACGACGCCGGCAAGCTCACCGACCAGAGCGGCGGCGGCAACCGGGCCATCCACACCGAGCCCCGCAACTCCATGATGATCTTCGCCGAGCCGGCCCCGACGGGCGCAGAGAAGGAGCGGCTGGTCCCGACGTCGTCCTCGGGCAGCACCTACTACCCGCCTCAGGGCCAGGTCACCAACCTGAACACGATCAGCGAGGAGATCGTGTACTTCCGGCCCGGCACCTACTACATGACCTCCAAGTACCACGCGCTGCTGCCCAAGCAGGTCAAGTGGGTCTACCTGGCCCCCGGCGCGTACGTGAAGGGCGCCATCCGCTTCCCTGACGACAGCCAGGGCCTGTACAAGGTGACCGGCCAGGGCGTGCTCTCCGGTGAGCAGTACGTCTACGAGGCGGACACCAACAACAACTATGACCACCTCTCCGGCGCGTCCAACTGCCACTCCAGCTGCGTGAAGATGCTGCAGTTCGAGTCCGCCCCCGGCCGCCAGCAGCACCTGGACCTGCAGGGCGTGACCATCAACGAGCCGCCCTACCACTCCTTCGTCGTCTACGGCGACGAGCAGACCTTCAGCATGCGGGTCGACAACTACAAGCAGGTCGGTTCCTGGTACTGGCAGACCGACGGCATCGAGCTGTACCGCGGCAGCACCATGAAGAACACGTTCTTCAACGCCAACGACGACGTGCTGAAGATGTACCACAGCGACGTCAGCATCGATAACACCGTCATCTGGAAGAACGAGAACGGCCCCGTCATCCAGTGGGGCTGGACCCCTCGCAACATCGACAACGTCCGCGTCAGCAACACCCACGTCATCCACAACCGCATGTACTGGAAGGACGTCAAGTACAACACCTGCATCCTCAACCCCTCCTCGCACTGGGAGGACACGGGCTCGACCACCAAGGCCGACCCGGGCGCATGGGTGAAGAACATGACCTTCGAGAACATCACCGTCGAGGGCATGACCAACTGCGCCATCCGCGTCTTCGCCCTGTCCAGCACCGAGAACATCCACATCAAGAACCTCAAGATCGGCGCGTGGAACCAGCTGGACCCGTCCTCCCAGATCAGCCTCCTCAAGCGGCACAGCAACAGCGCCGGGCAGAAAGTGACCCTCGGCAACGAGACGCGTGACAGCCGCGGCCTAAAGCTGGAGAACTACACCGTCGGCGGCACCGTCATCAGCAAGTCCGGAACCAACTGGTCCGCCGACCAGCTCGGCCGGATCGGCTTCGACGCCGAGAACTGGGACAACTGGAACGCCTGGGGCCCCGGCGACAGCAACCCCGACCCTGACCCGGTAACCGGTGGCAAGATCGTCAACGGTGCGACGTCCAAATGCCTCGACCGCGCCGGCGGCGCCACCGCCAACGGCACCGCCGTCCAGCAGTGGTCCTGTGCCAACGTGGCCTCGATGAGCTGGGCGCTCGACGGACAGCAGCTGAAGTCCGGCGGCAAGTGCCTTGACGTCGAAGGCGGCGCCACCGCCAACGGCACCAAGGCGCACCTGTGGGACTGCGGCAGCTGGGACAGCCAGAAGTGGGCCTTCCAGTCCAACGGAACCCTGAAGAACGTCAAGTCCGGACGCTGCCTGGACATCGAAGGCCAGAGCAGCACCGACGGCGCCCGCCTGCACCTGTGGGACTGCGGCACCTGGGCGAGCCAGAAGTGGACCCTCACCTCCTGATCCACCCCGGTGGCCGCCGCCAGCGACCAACCGCCGCCGGCGGCCACCAGTCCCCGCACCCCGCTCCTCTCTGGAAAAAGCGTTCCCTCCCCCGCCCGCCGCAGAGAAAGGGCATCACCGTGGAGACACCCACCAGGTACCAGGGACCGGTGCTGGGCCTGTTCCGGATCGTGCTTGGACTGCTGTTCGCCTGCCACGGGGCGGCAACGCTCTTCGACGTGCTCGGCGGACCGCACGGGCAACCCCCCAGCACCGGCCAGTGGCCCGGATGGTGGGCGGCAGTGATCCAACTGGTCGGCGGCGCCCTCGTCCTGCTGGGCCTGGGCACCCGGCCGGCCGCCCTTCTGTGCTCGGGCTCCATGGCCTACGCCTACTTCGTCCACCACCAGAGCGATGGACTGTTCCCGCTGGAGAACGGCGGCGAGCAGGCAGCCCTGTTCTGCTGGGCCTTCCTGCTCATCGCCGCCCTCGGCCCCGGCCGATGGGCCACGACCGAGCTGCTCGCCCTCTCCACCCACCGCAAGCAGCACACGCGAAAGGAGGTGAGCGACACGCGCAGCAGCTGACCTCACACAAGTACCTGTCATGAACACGTAACACGGGCCATATCGGTCTGTGATTCCCCGACGCACACGGAGGAAGAGCATCATGAACCGCGTACCCGCAACCGCGGCCGGCCGCACCGCACTGGGCGCCGCCGTACTGGCCACCAGCCTGATCGGCGTGCTCGCCGGGGCACCGACGGCCGCAGCACACGGCACGGTCATCGCGCCCGAGACCCGCAACTACGGTTGCCTGCAGCGCTGGGGCTACACCGAGCCCAACGAGTCCCAGGACCCCATGTGCTACCGCACCTACCACGAGAACGCCAACGCCATTGGCGCGTGGAAGGCCGTCTACGCCAACAACACCGGCGACAACTACAAGCAGGTCATCCCCGACGGCCAGATCTGCAGCGCCGGCGGCCAGGGCGAGACGAACTATCGGCCGCTCGACCGCCCCGGCCCGTGGAAGATGACCGACATCGGCGCCAACTTCACCGTCGACCTCTACGACGAGGCCCGGCACGGCGCGGACTGGCTCGAGGTCTACGTCACCAAGCAGGGCTTCAACCCCGAGTACGAGCTGATCGGGTGGGACGACCTCGAACTGGTGAAGAAGACCGGCCGCTACCCCTACCAGGCGCACTACGTCACCGACGTCAGCACCTCCGGCTACAGCGGACGGCACGTCGTGGTGACCGTGTGGAAGGCGTCCCATATGGACCAGAAGTACTTCCTGTGCAGCGACGTCAACTTCAGCTGACACCAGCGCGCCCCAGCTGAACGACGTCACGGCACATCGGCCTCGCGAGGTGCACACCTCGCGGGGCCTTCCCCCTCCCTCTACCGGTCGGCTGCCGCGGCCGGACCGGTCGCCTCCCGGAGGACCCATGCTCCTGACCAGCCACCCCCGCCGCCTGCTGCGCGACCGGCTCCTTCCCGCCGTGCGCACCCCATCCACCCGAAGGACAGCCACACAGCGCGCGGCCGAGTGCTACCGGATGCGCAGCACCGTGGTTCTGCGCATCAGCGTCGGTGTCCTTTACTGCTGGTTCGGGGCGCTCAAGTTCTTCCCTGCCGCGAGCCCGGCCGAGGAGATCGCGACCGCCGCTATGACAAAGCTCACCGGTGGCCTGCTGCCCACGACCCTGTCCATGCCTCTGCTCGGCACCGCGGAGACCTTGATCGGACTCGCTCTGGTCACCGGCCTGTTCCTCCGGCCCGCCTTGATGGCGTTCTTCGTGCACATGGTCGGGGTCTTCACCTCCCTCGCGCTGCTGCACGGTCAGATGTGGCACCACGGTGTGCCCACCCTCGAAGGCCAGTACGTCCTGAAGAACCTGGTCCTGGTAGCCGCCTGCCTGGCCGTCGCAGCCGACGAGGTCTCTGGTTGACGCTCACGAACCCCCGCTACGCAGCCCACCAGATAACCAGCCCGGTCTTGCGGGACAAAAGTCAGCCGACACCGCGCAGAAATGCCACGTTCGTGAGACTGAGCGGCTGTGCCATCGACTTGAGACAGCGGAAGAAACGCTGGTCAACGAGCATGCCTGTGCCCCGAGCGGCGAGACCCTACAACAGCAGAGCCACCGGGCGGCAACAGTCTTCGGCAAGTTCAGTGCGCTACGGCCCGATGCTGGCAGATGGATAACATGGCCTGGGATTCGGCAGCGGCGAACCCAACGCCGATTAAGCCTGATCGACCCAGGGGGATAGATGACAGTCAGGTTCGACCCGCATATCGCCCGCCAGGCATTGGACGAAGCATTTAGGCAAGCGGTGGACGCCACTTCGCTGCCAGAGGCGTGGCTGCACCTTTCGCGCTCACTGCGACAGGAAGAAGCCCCACGCACTTACACCCCCGCGTTGGGTACCGCACTCCTCGCTCGAACACTCAATGAGACCGTTGACCCTCGCTCCATCAAGCAGCAGACCCACAATACTCGATCCTATTCCGCCCGAACTCTGTGCCACCGTGTACTTGTACCCGCTTCCGTGCAACTCGGTTTCAATCTGAACACCAAAGGAAGGGAACCTCTCAACAATCAGCCCTTTTTCCGCTACAGCCATTGGGACGAGATACCCCGACCCGAAGCGGGCAAGGGAACGTATTTCGACGGGCTCAACGAGGCACTGAGACTCCTCGATCGGAAAAACCCGCAGGAATGCAAGTTGGCACTCATGGCCTTCCTTAAAGTCTGCGCCGATCATTCGGAGTACGACAAGAAGCCGAGATTCAGTGTCCGTCACATGGCTGGTGTACGCAAAAATTACGCATGCGATCCCATTCCTATAGATGGCGGCCAAGCTCAGGTTTTCAGGGCGAGAGACAAGTCCACGGGCTCCGTGGTAGCCCTGAAGAAGCTCCGCACACCGCTAGAGCGGCGCGTCGCCAGAATGGGGCGGGAGATCGAAGTCGGGCTGTTCCTGAATGGCCATCCTCACGCCATGCCTATTCTGGACCACGCGCCAGATCATAGCTGGTTTGTCATGCCGTACGCACAGGGAACGGCCCTGGATTACCATGATGACCTACGGAATGACGACGCACTGATTCTTCTCCTGCAATCCGTATGTTCTGCCCTTGAGGTAGCACACCGAGAAGGCTATGTGCACCGTGACATCAAACCGGCCAACATTCTTCTGCTGGACGGCCGGTGGGTGGTTGCTGACTGGGGCATTGTTAGGCGTCCGCGCGGGATGACGACCGACCCTCAGAGGACGAGGGTGGGCGTAGCTTTGGGATCGGCTGGGTTGCCGCCCCCGAGCTGGAAGACGACGCTCACAGTGCAGGGCCACAGGCCGATATATACAGCCTGGGCCAATTCGTCGGGTGGGCAGTCACAGGAAGGCGTCCCCGTGCAAACATTCCCCTCCTGCCGGAGAGTGGCGCATGGCGTGCGGTCGTAGAGGCCGCCACGAGAGACGACCCCGCGATGCGACCCGAGTCCGTCACCGAGTTCCTCAAAATAGTCGCCCGCGAAACACAGGCTCCTTTTAGGTCGACTACTGGTTCTCAGGTTCCAGCAGCCGAGTAATCCTGCGGGCTGCGACCACGCGTTTACCAATGAGCGAATGCCGACCGTCGCAACTGCCTGCGGACCGAGAAGGGCGCCGGGTTAGCAGGCAGCTCGCCTCATGCTGGCGGGCCGGTCATGAAGCGCCAGCCCGCCAGGAACCACCGAGTTCGGCAAGGTGCCTGCGCAGTGCGCCGCGCTGTTCCTCAAGATCCTGCGAGGCGGGAGACAGAAGATAGACATTGTCTCGGTAGGGACGGAACCCCAGGCGCTCCCACCCCTGGGCGATCTTGGCGTTCACGCGGTCCCACTCGGCTCTGGCCGTCAGCCGATGGCTGCTGAGATCGGTAACGCCGGGCGAACAGGCGACGGCCCGGCAGCCGGCCATGAGCCGGGTGATCACCTCGCAGGCGAGGACGGCCGCCAGGCCGTGCCCGCGCCATGGCGGATCCAGTGTCACGCGATTCATGACGAGCAGCGCTGAGCCGACGTACTCCAGCCGTTCGCTGACTTCGTCGGTGAAGGAACCCGTCTCGGGATCAAGGAGGACCTGCGCAGTCTCGTACAGTTCCTCCGACTCCTCCTCCATGGCCCAGTAGGCGTTGCGGCCTCGGTCGAGGTGCACCCGGTAGAACGTCATGGAGCCGACGGCTACGTCCTCGACCGTGCACGAGGAGCAGTCAGCATTCGCACACCCGCTGGAGCCGACCGGCTCGTCATGTTCACCATGGGCGCGTCGGCGGTGCAGGATGGCCACATCCCAGCACTCCAGCGTGTCAGCCTGGGGAGTGTCCCAGAGTCCGTCGTCGTAGGAGATGCGCAGGTGCAGCTCGGAGGGGTCGCCTGGCAGCGGGGAGGGCTCGGTCACGGCCGCAGCGTAACGAGGCGTCCGCGCGTTCGTGGATAACGGAGCCCCAGCTCAGGGATGGCGTGCCCACGCCCACGCCGAAGCGAGGAGTTCGTGCGCTGGGACCCGCGGTCCTTCGCCGAGCTGAAGGCCGGCTATTTCTCCTGGTTCGTCCGCGGCAGCTCACCGCACGCGCGTCACGGTGACCACGGCATGCCTCGTCGTCCCCGCCAGCACCTCGACGAGCAGTCCGGACTCCGCCGCCGTGAACGACTCGCCCCCGGTCGCCCGACCTCGTGCGGCCGGGGCAACGGCCATCAGCGCCGGCGCGACCTGCGCGGCCAGCTGCGCCCCGAGCCGCTGAGACAATGCGACACGACCGTCAGGCAACCGCACCGCCAGCGCCCGCGGCCGACCCGCCGCTCCCGTGAACCCCACCACCTCCGCGTCGATCGTCTCCGCGTGTCTGACCTTCTTCCACGACGACGACCGACCGGCCCGGTATGGCGACCTTCCCGACTTCGCCACCACCCCCTCCACACCGGAGCCGGCCAGCGTCTCGTACCAGACCCGGGCGACCTCCACGTCTTCCGTCGCCGACACTGCCTGAATCGGCGACCCCTCCGGCAGCCCGGCCACCACGTCCAGCATCAAGGCGCGCCGCTCCTCATACGGACGCCCCCTCACGTCCCCGGTGGGCAACGACAGAACGTCCCACACGATGAGAAACGCAGGGTGCCGCGCCGCCAGCTCCCGCGACCGTGCAGGCGAGGAAGCCGCCCGAGCCTGAGCGGCCTCGAACGACACCCGCCCGTCAACCACGATGACCGCCTCGCCGTCCAGCACGACACCAGCCGGCAGAGCCATCCCCGCAACAGCAAGATCCATCCAGGGCGTCGTCACGTCCCGACCCGACCGCGCTTGAAGCCGAACCGTCTCAGCCAGCCGCCACAAAACCGTCCGGTGACCGTCGAGCTTCACTTCATACCACCAGCGCGGCCCGGTCGGCAGCTGCGGCACCAGCTCGGCCAGGGCGACATCGACAGGGAACTCCACCCCGCCACCCTCAAACGCCGCCCAGGCCGCCCGCGCACCGGACTACTCCAACAGGCCCAGCCGCGTGTCCGGCCGACACTTCGAGCACGCCGGAACCTGCTGACGTATCGCGTCGCGCGCCTGCTCCCGCGTCGCTGGCATCAGGCGCTTACCCGGGTCCCAGCAGTCCCCCGTGTGCACCGCCACCAGGCTGGTCCGGTCCAAACCCCGCTCGATCAGCCACTCCGGGGGCGGTGGCCGCCGCTCCTCGGCCTGCCGCCGCTCGGCCTCCCGACGCTCCTCGTCCGCGATCCACCGGTCTAGCTGCCGAAGGCTCGCCCGCGCCTGTTGCTCGACCACGCGGCGCGTGAACTGCAGCAGTTCCAAACGGGACGGAGTATCGCTCACAAGTTCGATTATAGAGGGCGATTTTCAGCCGGGGCCGTCTAGCGGCTCCTGACCTCTGACAAAGGATCTTGGTCGTTTGCCAGGTGATCTTGACCCCGGGTAGTTCTCTGCCGCCTGATCTTGATCAACGAGGTGTATTGAGTCAAAACACGCACTGAGGCCCCCGCACCCGGGAGGACCCTGTTGGCGGTCGCCAACAGCGTGTCCATCTGGGGCTGCGGGGGCTCCGTGTGGCGAAGAAGGATGGGTGCAGTCAGCTCCCAGTGGGGTCTTCTGTGTGGCTGCCGGTGCGACTGCGGCGTGTCACGGCGAGGGCGCCTCCACCGGCCGCGATCAGGATGGCCGCTCCGCTGATCAGCCACGGCGTGGCGTCAGCGCCGGTGTGGGCGAGGGAGCCCGTCGGCGTCTTCGGTGTGGAGTCGCCGTCCGGGGTGGCAGCAATGGTGGAGGAGTCGGGTTCCGGTGTGTCGCTGTCCGACGCGGACGGCGTGACCCTTCCCGTACCGCCGTTCGGTTTGCCTGGGCCAGCGGGAGTGTCGGTGGGCGTGTGCGTGGGCTTGCCCGAGGGTTCGGGCTTCAGGGTGGTGGTCTTGGCGTTGGTGACGGTCACGGTCACCGGGCCGCCGGGAGCCGCGGTGAACGTCTTGGTCGTCTTGTACAGGTCGTAGCCGGCAGGGGCTTTGATCTCCTTGACCCAGAACTGGGCCTTGCGGCTCGACATGGGCAGCTCTCCGGAGGCCGTGCCCTTGACTCCCGTGGTCAGGGTGAGCAGCGTCGAGGTGCCGGTGCCGATGTTCACGGTCGCGCCGGGCAGGAGCTTGCCGGTCTTGTCGTCCTTGGCCTGCAGGAAGACCTTGGCGGCCTTGAACGGGTCGGTGATCGTCAGCCGTGTGGTCGCGCCCGGGGTGACGATGACGTCCTGGTCGGCGACGACCTCGTGGAGCGGGCTGCCGGAGGCCGTCTCCTTGAGCCGGTAGACGCCGGGCGCGAGGTCGGAGAAGGTCAGCTTCCCCTGTGCGTCGGTCGTCCCGCGTCCAGCTTCCTGGCCGGCGGAGTCGAGCAGCAGGAACACGGCGCCGGGCAGGGCGTCTCCGGCCGTGTCCTTGGTGATGATCTCGACGCTGCCCGCGTCTGGGGCCGGAGTCTCGGCGGAGGCCGAGGGGGTCGGTTCGGAGGGCTCGGCGCTCGCGGCCGGCGCCCAGGTGAGGGTTCCGGCCGCGGCGACGGCGAGGGCGGCGGCGGATCGGACGAGACGTGCGTGCACGAGGAAGAAGGCTCCTTGATCGGTCGGGGTCAGCGGGTGCGGCCGGTCGTATGGCCGGTGGGTGGCATCGCGGGGGTCGGACGGTTGGGTGGCTGCGGGGCCCCGGGTGCGACGTAGAGGTGCCGGCGGGTGTGGATGGGGATCTGTTTCACGGCCCGGTGCAGCGGTTCGGTGGAGATCAGCGAGGCGGTGAAGGCCGCGGCGAGGGTGGTGGGAGCGGCGGCGGAGAACTGGGCCTGCCAGTGCGGTTCGCTCGGGTAGCCGCCCCAGGCGCGCCAGGTAGGGCCTTCGGAGCGGGTGGTGGCGTATTGGTGGCGCACGCCGCCGAGGCCGTCCGGTGGGAGGAAGGTCTGTGTGCCGTCCGTTTTGACCCTGTGGCTCCAGCCGCGCGTGAGGAGCGGTGTGTACACCTCGTGCGGGGCCGTCGCGTCCTCGAACAGGTGGTTCTGGTCGCTGTGGCGGTCTTCGAGGTACAGGTCGAGCAGTTCGGCGTGGACGTCGCGCAGGAGTTCGGCGGGGGTGGTGGCGTCGAAGGTGATCTCCCAGGCCCGTGGGCCGAAGGGGACACGGTCCATGCCGATGGTCCACGTTCCTTGGCCTCGCTCCTCGGGTTCGGGAGCGAAGCGGGTCCACAACCGGGCGCAGGGGCTGATGGCGAACGACATCCCTTCGAGTCCCTGGTGAAGGTGCCAGCCCTCGTCGAAGGGGAAGGCCCAGATCGTCTTCAGGTCTGCTTGGCCGGGACCTGCGAGGTAACGCGGGAGGACCCTCATGGTCTGGTCGGGGTCGAGGCCCTTGAAGGGGTCGGAGGGCGGATCGGGCAACACGAGGAGAGGCTCCTGCTGGGTGGCTGGCGCGGGGTGCGGGTTTCGGGATGAGGATCAGCGGGTGCGGGCCCCGGCGGGTGCGGTCGGCGGGGGCGGAGTTCTGCGCGACGTGCGGCCGGCCGCTCGCTTGGGTCCGGAGGCGGCCCAGGCGCCGGGGAACCAGACGGCGGTGTACTGCTCGATGGCGTCGCGCAGCCCGGTGGTGACGGCCCCCTCCCATGGCGGGCGGCCGGGGCGGTGGTATTTGTCGAAGGTGCCGTACTGCTGGGTGTTCGGCCGGGTGTTGGCGGCTTCGTCGCGGCGGTGGAAGGTTCCGTGGTCCAGGAAGCTGAGCGCCACCGCGTCGATCTCGCCGCGGTCCGGGTGGACGACTGCGACCCGCAGCCCGCCATAGGTGTCCGCGTAGATAGTGCGGGTGAAGTCGATCCGAAGCCGTAGCGGCGTGCCCGGGACGGGAGCGGCGTAGTAGGTGTTGCCCACGACGGCGTGGTCGTGGAAGGGGAGGCACAGCTCGGTGAAGAACTCGGGGGCCTGCAGGGACACGAGGGTCTCCGGTCGGAGTTGGGCTGGGGTCAGCGGCGTGGGCCGGGCAAGGCGGGTCGGCTCGTGGTGCTCCAGCGCGGCACGCTGGCCGCGGGCAGCGCGGCCGGGCGGCGGGACGCGGCGGCCCGCCGGACGTCAAGCGGAGTGGGCGACGGCGGACTCGGCGAGAGGATCGGGGAGAGCCGGGCGTGGCCCTTGACGTAGCTGTCGGTGTCGTCCCGCCAACGGGTAAGGGGTGCGGGGTCGGCCACGGCTTCGGTCACGGCCCGCAGGAGGGCGGCGGGGGTGTCGGTGCTGGCCGTGAAGTACCAGAAGGGCCGGGCCGGGGACGTGCCGGCCCACAGGTGCCAGCGCGTATCGCGAGTGTCCAGTTCGATCGCTGGGTCGAGGTCGCCGGTGGTGTACTCCAGCGTGGCGAGCCCGTCGGGTGCGGTGATGGCGAAGGTGCTCAGGTGCGGGCGGTTGAACTGCCAGCCTCGGTTGATCAGCGGGTCGACGGCCAGGAAGGGGTCACGGTCGGCGCTTCCGGCGAGCGGGCGGGCAAGGTATCGGTCCGGGCCCTGCCGGTACGCCTCGGCGAGGGTGGTGGTGAAGGCCGTGACGAACTCCGTGGGCACGGCGTCGTTGAAGCAGACACCCCAGGCCGGCGGACCGAAGGCGTCCTTGTAGGCGTTGATGCGCCACAGTCCGTCGTCATCGCCTTCGGGGAGATAGCCGAGGCGGACCTTGCCGTCGGGCGCCGTGAGGTTCCGAGGTCGTCGTGGTGCAGATCCCAGCCGAGGTCGTGTAGCGGGTCGAGGCCGGGGTCACCGACCGCGGTGGAGCGGGCCAGGTGGCTAGACGTCGCCGTCGATGGTGTCGTGGTCGTCGTGAGGCACTGAATCCTAGGGGGGACGAGGTCAGTTGGGGGACTGCAGGGCGGCTGCGAGGTCCGTGGGCCGACCGGTGTAGTGCAGGGCGCGCAGGCCCAGGCGGCGGGCGGCGTGGCAGTTGTCGGCCCGGTCGTCCACGAAGAGGACGCGGTGGGGGTCGGCGCCGGTGGCGTTTATCGCGTGCTGGTAGGCGGCCGGGTCGGGTTTGCAGACCTGGAGCCGGGCCGAGTAGAAGGCGTGGGTCATCAGGCGGCGCCACGGGTGGCGGTCGAGGACGTCGCTGAGGTGGCGGGGTGCGTTCGACAGCAGGACCAGCGGTAGACCGGACTCGTGGGCGTGGTGGAGAACATCGACGACGCGTTCATCGGTGGACGTCCACATGTCGGTGTCGGCGTCGCGGAGTTCACGCAGCCGTCGGGCGCCGGGGTGGTGGCCGAGGACCGTGGCCCAGTACGCGAGGTCGCTGAGCTGCCCGGCGTCGTAGGCGGAGCGGGCGTTCCAGAAGGCGTTCTGGAAGGCGGGGAGGTCCTCGGGCCACAGGGCGGTGTGGGCCAGGCGGAGCCACTGGTCGGTGGTGGGTTGCAGGCCGATGACGCCGTTGTAGTCGAGGATGACGGCGTCCAGGCCCGCCTGGGCGGCGGCAGGGGTCAAGGGGTGGTGTTCTCCAGGGCTCGATGGGCGAGGGCGGCGACGGCGGCTGCGAGGAGGGCGGGTAGCAGCAGGGCCGTGGACAGGGTGGTGGCGCTGGCCAGGGCACCGATGAGGGCCGGGCCGGCGAGGAGGCCGAGGTAGCCGGTGGCGGTGACCGTGGCCACGGCCTTGGCGCCTCCGGCTCCAGCCGCGGTGATGAGCGAGGGGACGGTGGTGGACAGGCCGAGGCCGAAGACCGCCCACCCGGCCAGCGCCATCGGGGTACTGCTCCCGATGACGCCGATGGTCAGTCCGGCCGTGGCGAGAACGGCACCGGCCCGTACCACCGTCGGGGCGCCGAAGGCGGCAGTGAGCCGGTCACCTGTCAGCCGTCCCTCGGCCATGGCCGCGCTGTACAGCGCGAATGCGGTGGCGCTCGCGGCCGTCGGGGCACCCAGGGTGTGCAGGTGCACGGCGGCCCAGTCGGCGGCGGCTCCCTCCCCCAGCAGGCTCGCTGCGGCCAGAGCGGCCAGAAGCCAGAGCTTTCCCGGCGACGGAACCAGGGGGAGCTTCCCGGCGTCGGCGCGCATTGCGGGGCGGTCTGCGCCGCTCAGGCTTCGGGTGACCGGCACCGCAGCGACCGCGACGACGGCCAGGAGGGCGCCTGTTGCGGTGAAGAGAGTGCTGTGCGGGGCCCGGGCGGTGAGGGCGGCCAGGGCGGCGCCGGCCAGGGCGCCGAGGGAGTAGGCAGCGTGAAGACCAGACATGATGGGCCGGCCGAAGGCGTTCTGGCAGCGCACAGCCGCGGTGTTGGCGGCAACATCCAGGATGCCGTGTGCGAGACCGAAGGCGAGAGCCGCCGCCAGCAACGCGGACAGGCTCTCGCCTTGGCCCACCAGGACGAGGCATCCGGTCAGGGCAAGGGACCCAGTGGTGAGCAGCGTCGGGAGCCGCTCTGGGCGGGCGTAGCGGCCTCCGAGCTGCAGTCCGGCGACCATGCCGACGGCGGCGGCCAGCAGGACCAGGGCCAGCCCTGCGGTGCTGAGGTGGGCAGCCTGCTGCACGGCAGGCATCCGGGCGCCCCACACCGCCATGATGGCCCCGAGGCCGAGGAAGTACCCGGTCAGCAGCGCCCGGCTGTGCCGGTCGGACGCAGACACCACGCTCACGCCGCGGTGCTGCGGGTGCCGGGGGTCCGGTCGAGGACCGCGACGACGGCACGAGCGGCCCGCTCTGCGCGTGCACGCGCCTCCTTGCCGGTGGCGGCGGTGGTGATGAGGTAGCCGAGCCGCCCCGTGTACAGGTTTCCTCCGTCGGTGGGGAGGAGGAGCTGGTCGCCGGTGCGGCGCTGGAACTGCAGCCGGTCCAGCCACGTCGGGCATGGTCCGTCGTAGGTGAGGTGGGTGAGGGTGCCGGAGGTGTCCGGATAGAGGAGCCGGATGGCGGCGGCCGAGGACCTGGTGGGCGTGAGGTCGGGGGCACGGTCGCAGGCGATGTCGGCGGCGGCACGGGCCAGGTCGATGCCGGTGGCGAGACGCACGAGGTGGCCGATCATGTCTCCGGCCAGACGGGCGTTGACCTCGATGAGGCGGGGTCTGCCGTCGACGAGGCGCATCTCGATGTGGCTGACGCCGTCGGTGACGCCGAGGGCGTTGATCGCCGCCCGGGCGGCCGGCGCAACGGTCTCCCGGAGCGGGTCGTCGGCGTCCACGCTGTGGGCCAGCTGCTCGAAGTGCGGCGGAGGACTGAGGGTCTTCCGGTTGACCGCCACCACCGTGGTGGCGCCACGGTAGGTGACGCACTCGACGGAGATCTCCGGCCCGTCGAGGAACTCCTCGACGAGGACGCTGGTGCTCTCGGTCCCCTGACCGGCCGTGCGTTCGGCTGCCTGGTAGGCGGCCGTGAGCTGATCACGGTCATCGACGCGGCGCACGCCGATGGCACCCGCGTGGGAGGCGGGCTTGAGCACCAGGGGGTAGCCGATCCGTTCGGCGGCGGCTTCGGCCTCCTGGCGGCTACGCACGCTCACTGAAGCGGCCGAGGGCACGCCGTGGCGGGCGAACAGCGACCGAGCAGTGGCCTTGTTGCGGCACCCCTGCATCACTTCGGGTGCGGTGGTGGGCAAGCCGAGCTGGCGGGCGAGGCGGGCGGTCGGGACCACGCTCCACTCGTCCCAGGTCATGACACCGGTGAGGTCGTGACGTCCGGCCAGAGCGCGGCCCCCTGCCAGCAGCGCGGCAGGATCGCTGAGGTCCACGACGGCGTGATCAGTGATGTGCGGCTTCTCCCACGACGGTTCGGCACCGGTGAGCAGCACGACGTCGTAGGCGTCGGCGACCTGCTCAAGGCAGTAGCCGCGGTAGCTCTCATCTCCGGGAGCAACGACGAGCACAACAGGACGAGCAGACAAGAGGGGATTCTCCATATCGAAGGACGGCAGAGCAGGAAAAGAGGGGTGTCTCAGGCGGCGCGACGCCGGCGCAGCTCGAACGCGTGGGCCCAGTGGGGGTGGTCGTCGATGAGGCGACGGGCGTAAAGCGCGGTGAAGTTGTTGTTCAGCCCCGCGACCCCGTACGGGAGTTGGCGACGAAGATCCTCGAAGAGGTCCTTGAGGCTGACCCGGGTGGCGCCGGCGGCCAGGCGGCGGGCGGCCATGCGTTCCAGAGCGCGGTATACGTGCGGGTTGCCGGCGTCGAAGGCGTGGAACTGCTCGGTGATGGTGCGGCCGGTCGCTCGGTGCGACCCGAGGGCGGCGATGGTCATAGGGGGTTCTCCACGGGCAGGGGCGCGTTAGGTGCGCAGGGCGGGGTCGGTGCGCAGGCGGGCGAAGGCGCAGAACAGGCCGAGCGTTTGCAGGGCGGCGCAGACGGTGATGACGTGGCCTAGCGCGTCGGGCGGGGTGAGCGCGGTGAGCACGCCGGCGACCGGGAAGGGCAGCAGGAGGATGAGGATGGTGGCCGACAGGGTGCTGCCGAACGCCTCTGGGGGGATCAGGCGGGAGCGCAGGGTGCGCAGGACGACCGCCAGGCCGCCATCGGCTGCCATCAGGACCGCGACCATGACCAGGTAGGACAGGTAGTCGGGGGCCAGGGCGGCAGCGAGACAGGCGAGCGAAGCAATGGCGGAGCAGGCGGCCCCGACGGGCCACAGGCCCCGGCGGTCCAACGCGAACCGGCAGATGGTGACCGCCACCAGGGTGGCCGCTGCTGCGGCGGACCACACCAGGCCGACGGCTGTGGTGGACTGCCCGAAGTGCTGGACGACGATCACGGGGCCGGCGGCCTGGAGAAGGCCGGTGGCCAGGTTGGACAAGGTCAGCCCGGCCACCAGCCAGCCGAGCGCGGGAAGCGCGCGGATGGTGCGCCACCCGGTGGCCAGCCCTGCCCCGGGCCGCCCTTTCGGCGCGCGGGCCGGAAGGACGGGCGAGGGCGGTGTGCGCAGGGCGAGCAGCGCGGCGAGCAGCGAGAACCCGGTGACCACCGCGAGCATCGAAGGCGGTCCGGCGAGCAACAGCACGCCGGCGAGCGCCGGTCCGGCCAGGGTCGCGGTCTGGTCGATGCCGAGCAGGACGGCCTGGACACGGTGAGCCCGAGGCCCCGCTCGGCGGCCGGCGGCGGCACCTGCGGTCTCGGCCGCCACGTAGCTGAACTGGGTGAGCACACCGGTCGCCGCCGCGAGCACCATCACGGTCACGCTCGCCACGGCACCGGACGGGTAGAGGTAGAGCAGAATCCCCCCGGCCACGAGGACCAGCGCCCGTCCCAGGGAGGCGAGGTGGAAGACCACCGAGGCGCCCCGCCGGTCGACCATCGATCCGGCCCACCCGAACGCTGCCAGGCGTGGGATCCACTCCAGGGTGAAGGCGGCACCGGTCAGCATCGCGGAGCGGGTCGTGGACAGGACGAGCAACGGGATGCCGTAGGTGGACATCGCGAACGCCAACGCGTCCGCCGTACGCGGCAGGTAGATGCTGCTCAGCAACCCGGCCGGGTGGCGTGCGTGCCGGGGTGTGACCGCTGCGCTCACGCGGCCCGCACCGGCTCGGCCCCGACCACCTGGGGGTTACCGGCCAGCCACTGGATCAGGAGCGTGCGGGCACGGACCAGCTCCGCCTCACCCTCCATACCGATGGGGCGCACGTCGGGCAGGGGTCCGGGGCCCTCGGCGCTCTCGGGAGTGAGCGATGGTGCCAGCAGGCCGAGGACATGACGGACACGGCCGCTGAACTCGCAGACGGCGGCGGGGGCCGAGTGGCGCCGCGCCCACCGGGCTAGCGCGTCGTACAGGTCGGCCAGCTCCGATCCGGAGTCCGTGAGTTCCAGACCGGCACCGGGCGCGACCCGGACGAGGCCGTGGGCGCGGGCCGTGTCGGATGCACTGCGCAATTGGTGCGCGGAAAGGTCGGGCAGGGTGCCGGCGAGCCGTCGCGGCGGTATGGCGCCGTTGTCGTCGATCTCAGTGACCAGGCGGATCAAGGCGCGCGAGGCCAGCAGGTCGACAGCGTGACGTACTTCGGCAGAGGTGAAGGAGGTGCTCATCGGCGCGGGCCTCCCGCCGGGATGGCTGCCGTCGGGCGGCCGGCGACGGCGTGCGAGAAGAGGTCGCGGTGGTGCCACGCCGGAGACGACCCAACCGCCCGAGCGGGTGGCAGCGCCGCGGGCGCCGGCCGTGACTGGCTGCTGACCCACGGCCTCGGCTTGCTCTTGGCCTGCGGCTGCCCCCAGACGGGATGGTGGGCCGCCTGGTCGAGGGGCTGTCCGGCGGACCAGGCGGACAGCGTGCCAAGCACGGGACCCAGGGCGGCGCCGGCGGCGGACAGCCGGTAGGGCCGGCCGTTTCCCTCGGTGTCGGCCAGACCGTCGGCAACGAGCTGGCGCAGCGGCGGATAGATGTTGGTCCAGTCGCTGCTGGGCATCACGATCCGGGCCAGCACCCGGCCGCTGACCTCCTCACGCGACTTGAGCACCCACAAGATGGCGGCGGCATGGCGCCGGGTGAGCAGGGTGAGGCTGTCCTCGATCTGCTCGATCGCGGGAAGCGGACGGTCGGCTTTCTCCAGGTGCTCCTCGGCCCAGGTGACGATCATCGGCAGGACCGGCAGCAGGGCAGTGGCTCGCTCGGTGTGGCCGTAGGTCACGTGGCGTGCGGTGTGTTCGGTGCGTTCGACGAGGCCGGCGTCGCACAGTGACTTGAGCTTGGGGTGGAGCTGGCCGTTCTGCAGCCAGGACACCTTGGCTGCCAGCTCGCTATAGCGCAGCGGCGGGCCGGAGAGGGCCAGCAGGATCCTCACGTTCCAGCGCGGGGTGATCATGGCGAGGGCCTCGGTGACCCGGGCGATGTCAGCCTCTGTTTCCGGGGGCAGAGCGGTGATGGCCAAGGGAGAAACTCCTGGGTGAATGAAGAAAGGGGTCGCCCGCGGGTCAGCGGCTGCGCGCCGGACTCGGGGGTACAAGAGGCGGCGCCGGAGCAGGCGGCGAGGAAGTCGGCGGCGTCGGGGCTGAAACGCGGGCCAGGCTCTGCAGGACGGCGGTAACCGATGTGGCCTGGGTCTCGCGGACGGCGACGGCTTCGGCGAGCCGACGGGCGCCGTCGAGGAGGTGGGAGACCTCGTGCGGGCCGATCTGCCGCTCGGGGTGGACGAGCCGGGCCAGCTGGTCGCGGTGGAAGTCGATGCTGCGCTCGGCCAGGGCGAGGGCGCGGTGCATGCCGAGCAGGGCGGACAGCATGCCGGGTGGCTGGTCCTGTGCGTGAGCTTCGAGGTCGGCGAGCGGTGCGCCGTACAGGTCCTCGATCCGTCCGGCTATGTCGGTGGACGTCAGGTCGGGCAAACGGGAACTTTCACGGTCGACGGCTCCGGGCCGCCCCGGCACGCAGGGGGTGCCGGGGCGGCAGACGGGCGCAGGGTGGCGGTGGCCCTGAGCTGTGCCGTACGGACAGGCCGGGCCTGCCGGTCAGGCGGCGGCATGGTGCGCAGCAGCTCGCCGAGAGCGGCGCGGTAGCCGTCGCGGGCCTCCAGTGCCGCTTCCAGCCACTGCGCGTCGAAGCGGAGCTTGTCCGCCGACAGTTCGCCCATGTCACGCTCGGGATCCATGTCGCCGTGGACACGGTCGCGGACGCGGGCGACCTGCTCCTCGGTGAGCGCCAGGAACGAGCGCAGCTCCAGAGCGCGGGCGAGCGCCGGTGGAGCATCGTGGCCGGACGCCGCCTCGTACAGGTCGGGTAGCGGGCTCCCGAAGACCTTCTGCTGGTCGGTGTCCATGGTGCTGGCCTTGTCCCGGCTCATCGGGCGGACCGTGCCGGCCGCCATGCCGACGCCGGCGCGGGTGTCCCTGCCGGCCGGTGGGGGGCGCTGGTCTGCACCGCCGGGCCGCTCCGGGACCGGAGGCGGGCCAGGCGCTCTGCGGCGAGGTCCTTCTTCCCCGGGGCATCCGGGTCGAGGAGCCACCGCACGACCATGGCCCGGCCGTCGCGGGCGGTGACGGCTGCGTTCACCCGGTGGGCCAGCCCCATCGTCGGGTCGTCGACCTCGCTGGGCTGGGTCTCCAGGGCCGCCAGGAGGTCGTCCTCCGCCCGCTCCAGCACGGACTGGGCCTCGACGAGAAGGCCATGCCACTTGACGACGTCGGTGGCGTCGGGATTCGCGGTCGGAGCGGCGGCGACCGCAGCCTTCAACTGGTCCATGCCCATGTCGAAGCGGGCCTCGATCCGTTCGGTGAGCACACCCACGACATCCGAAGACTCATCGGATATGCCGTCAGTCAAAAGGGGTTCTCCTACTCTGGAAAGGCCGGTGCCTGGGAAATGTGAGGGGCGGCTGTACTCGGCGCCCCCGCCGCTTAGCGGGGCGTGCCGGATTCCGGTCAGTCCAGGCACATGCGGACGTCGCGGTAGACGTACGTGCCAGAGACCCAGCCCTTGACGCCGGTCGTCTTGTCCGTGATGTAGAGCCAGTTGCCGCTCTTCTTGGCCACGCTGAACTTGTGGCTCTTGTAGAGCACGCCGAGCGCTGTGGACTTCGAACTGGCCTTGGACCGGATGGTCACGGCCTTGGCGTGCACCGCGTACGGGAGCGGCGGCAGGTTGTGGCAGCTCACGGCGGGGATGACGGTTGCTGCGGTGGATACGGTCGCGGCGCTGGCGGGGGTGGCGGACAGCGCCGGCAGCGAGAGCGCGCCGAGCATCGCCGCGGATATGGCAATTCGGGTGGAGCGCATGCGGAAGAGACCTCCGTGAAGGCACAGGGAATGCGGGGGAAGTGGCCGCGGGGGTTGTTCCGGCGGCTGTATAAGAGTCCGGAGAATCGCCGGTTTGGCTAACCGGCGATCGTCGGCTATGTTGCGCCGACCGTGTGGGGCTGAGCGCTCAGCGCGAGCGGCCGGAGGGGCGCGGGGCGGGGGCCTTGGCGACAGGGGGCGGCTGGCCGGTGGTGGCTGCTGGGCGGACCGGCGGTAGAAGGCCGGCCTCGCCGGTGAGGCGGTCGTCGCACCACTGCATGGCCTCCCCTGCCGTGTCGAAGCCGCCCTCGCGCAGGGTGTGCGTCCACGTCCCCGTATCGACCTCCTCGACCACCACGCGGAACGGGCTGGGGGCTTGCTCGTCCCGGGCACGCAGAACCACGACGATGACCATGTCGTCGGGGTCGTCGCTGGTGTAGGAGTAGCCCGTGGCATAGCGGTCGCCGTCTTCGGCGAGGCGTCGCTCCAGTGCTCGCGTGGCCTCGTCCGCCGGTGGTGGGCCCAGGTCGGGGTCGAGACTGATGGCGTCGGGTGGGCAGCCGCGGTGGATGAGCCAGGACTGCGCCATCGCGGGCAGCGGCAACGCCGCCTGCTCGAAGCTGAACGTCTGCTTCTCGTAGTCTCGTTGCAGGTGAACGGCCAAGACTTGAGGCATGCCGGGACCCCAAGTGGCGGCGCGGTCGAACAGCACGTAGTAGCTGTGCGGCCCGTCGTGGTGTTGGGCGAGGAGGACGAGCATGTCCTCGTGGATAGCGACCTTGCGGTGGAAGTCGAGGTATCGCTCCTCGTCGGCATCGAGGTCGTCCAGCGCGAAGTCGACGTGGGGGATGGACTTCCGGGCCGGCACCGGTTCGGTGGGGGGCAACAAGAGCCTTTCGGTGGATCGGTGGAGTTCAGCGCCGCTTCGCGGGGGTGGACGGCGAGGCGCCGGGGCGTGCCGGGCTCGTCGGCGCATGCGTCGTGGGCGTCCGGCGGGCATCGAGCAGGGCGGCTCGTCCGGCGTCGGTGAGGGACACGGGCTGGCCGGCGTGCACAGGGTGGCTGGTGTCCCGGACGATCAGGCCGGCGTGTTCCAGCTGCTGCATCTGGGGATAGGGGATGCGGGTGCCGGAGGAGGCGGTCACGGACAGTCGGCCTGTCAGCAGGTGTTCGTGGAGCTTGGCACCGCCGGCGACGGCGAGCAGTGCCGCCTGGTCGTCGGTCGAGAGCCGTCCTCCGTCGGGCGTCGATGCTGCGGCGGCGGCCTCGATGGGCTCCAGGGCGGCAAGCACCTTTTGGGCGGCGGCGTCGCGCGCGTCGGCGGCTTCCTCCAGCTGGTCCGCGGTGCGGTCGATGCGTACGAAGAGGGCGCCGTCGACAGGGAACTCACCGCTTGTGAGCCGGTTGAGAAGTTTGAGGTAGAAGGTGACGCCGATCTGGGCGTTGGCCAGGGTGCGGTGCCGGTCGACAGGCTGGGCGTGCGGTTCGTCGAGGACGCCGCGGTCGCGGTAGGCCCACAGGGTGTCGATGTCGTGGCCGGTGACCGCTTCGAGGCGGTGGTCGAGCTGCGTGACCGCACGCCGGGTGGGTGTCGGCGCGGGTTGAGGGGGCATAGGCGATGCTCCGTGCGTTCAGCGGGTGGGATGGTGCGCGGGGTTGAGTGCGGGACGGGGCAGACCCGGCAGTCCGGTAGGCGGCGGACCCGGCCGTGGCACGGGAGGACGGGTGGTCAGCTGCGGGGAACGCGAGCGGGCCGCGTGCGTCCGAGCGCTCAGCGGCCGGCGGGTCATCCCCAGGCGGCGGCCGACCTCGTCGTAGACGTCGTTGCCCGCACGCGGCCGGATCGCGACCACGTGGATCTCCTTGTGGTGGGCGGATTCCGCAGGCGCCGGGCGGACGCCGTAGACGACGCGCCAGTCCTTGCGGCGGTCCACGAACAGCTTCCGAAATCCCTCCAGGTCACCGTCGAGGCGCTGTCCGAAGCGCTGCGCGTTCACCACTTCTTGCAGGTAGGCGAGGGTGAGGTCGCGGATATCGCTGGGGGCCTGAAGGAGATCGGTGAGCGCGCGAGGGTCGAAGCTCAGCCCGAAGGCGGGCTCTCCCGCTCCTGCGGTCATGACGTCGGCTCGTCCGGCTCGGCGGCTTCCTCCGTGGCCGTCGTCTCCGTGCGCAGGGACGGCGGCGGGCCGGGCAGAAGACGGTGCGCGGGCCGGTCGGGAGAGGTCATGCAGGCCGACAGCGGTCCGCCCGGCGCGCGGATCGCGGCGACGGCGTGGGTGAGGAAGTCCCGGTGCCACACGAACAGGCCGCTCAATCCGGCTTCGAGGTCCTTGTGCTGCTGGTAGGCGAGCCACAGGGCATGGAGCCAGGCCACGACGTCGTCGTGTTCCTGCCACTGCAGGCACCAGGGCGCCGCGGTGGTGACCTCGGCTCCGTAGACCGGGAGGAAGAAGTCGTCGACCCAGTCGGACAGGGCGTCGAGTTCGTCTTCCCGTTCCTCCCCGTCGAGTTCCAGGATCGGGCGGGGCTCGGGCGGAGCGGGCGCCGGCGGTCCGCCGAGGCCCGGCATGCCGAACGCGGCGAAGGGGGAGCCACTCGGTGCCGGCGCGGACGCGAGGTGGTCGAGTTGCTGAGCCTGTTGCGCCGACTGCTCCATGAGCCGCCGCACGCTCGCCTCGATTCCCTCCAACTGCGGATCCGGAATACGAACCGGCTCCAACTCTCCAGCGTCAGACGGCTTAGCGGATTCGGACATTGAAAGTTCGGCCTCCTACGAGACACGGGATTGAGACAGGCGAAAGCGTCCTTGCACACCGGACAGCGAAATCGCGCGTCCGCTCCGGGGTGCTGTGCCGACGGCTATGCAAGGAGCCGGTTGCGTTCACGGCGGGAGAGGACACGGCTCAGGTTGCGAGAACCACGTCGTCCTTGGTGAGGGTTGCGCGGATCGTCTCGGTGAGCCGGTCGGCCGCGATCGACGCGTAGTGCTCGGTCTTCTCCACGCCGATGAAGTCCCGGCCTTCCAGCAGGGCGGCGACGCCCGTGGAGCCGGAGCCGGCGCAGAAGTCGAGGACCGTGCCGCCTTCGGGGCTGATCTTGACCAGCTCGCGCATCACCTCGACCGGCTTCTGCGTGATGTGCTGGCGCTTTGCCCCTGAAGGCTGCGAAGCCGAGTACATACCCGGCAGGTAGACGGGGTTGCGGGAGCCGTCGATCGGCCCCTTGGATGCCCAGACGATGAATTCGCAGTTCTGGGTGAACCGGCCCTTCTGTGGCCTGGCCTGCGGCTTGTGCCAGGCCAGCACACCCCGCCACAGCCACCCGGCCGCCTGGATCGCGTCCGTGGTCGTGGGGAGCTGGCGCCAGTCGGTGAACAGCAGCGCGGTCCCGCCGGTCTTCGTCAGCCGGTGCGCCTCGGTCATGATCTGCGTCAGCCAGAAGCCGTAGGAGCGCTGGTCCATGTTCTCGCCGGTGAAGTCGGCGAGGTCGTTCTTGGCGTCTGCGGAGGTGTACTTCTGCTTCGCGGAGCGGGTGGTGCGCTCCTTCGCGGTCCGGCCGCCGCTGTTGTACGGCGGGTCGGTGATGACGGAGTCGACGCAGCCGTCCGGGAGACCGGAGAGAACGGCCAGAGCGTCGCCCTGGTGCAGGGAAAAAGGCAAAGAGGAACCCCAATTCGGGTGCGGAAACGCGGAGGGGAACCCCGCCTCGCACAGGAGTCCTCGCGGGCCGGAAATGGGCGTACAGAAGCCCATGGCGACAGGCGGAGGAAGGCGAGGGGGGAGTCCAAAAACTGTAGAGGCGAATCCGCCGACGACCAAGAAGTGCCGTGCTGAGGTGCCGGTTTCCGGCACCTCCCGCCGAGCTTTTTGGTCAACCGCCGATTCGCGCCTACTGTTTTTGAACCGCCCGGCGCACACCGCCGCTGGCTACTCCCCTGCCGCACCTCATGGAGGTACCCCCTGCCCCGGCATACCTAGCCCACGGCACGGCCACACACGGAGCGAGCGGCAACTCGCCCCCACTGGCCCGCCTCCGATCGCCCACCCCGGCCGCCGCGCCCTTCCACCACGCCTCGCGCCCGCGGCACGCCGGACACCGCACCCCTCAAGGAGCCGTTCATGACGTCTCGCTACCCACCCAGGCCCAAAATCGCTGACCGGCGAGCGATCCGCTCAGGTTGAAGGGGCTCGCCGCCGGCATCGGCGTCGTCTTCCTCTCCCCGATCCTGCTCGCCGGCACCGGCATGATGCTCGCCTCCTCCGCCGACGCCGTGCAGAGCAACAGCTCCTTCAGCAGCTGCCTGAGCGACATCGACAGCGACAAGATCGCCGAACAGGTCACCAAGATCCTCGACGGCGCCTCCGGCAAAGACGTGCACGTCGAGGGCTTGGACCTGCCCGCCGAGCAGGTCCCCAACGCGGCGACGATCGTGGCCACCGGCCTCTCCCTCGACGTCCCCAAGAAGGGACAGATCATCGCGCTCGCCACGGCGATGCAGGAGAGCCGCCTGCGCAACCTGGGCTCCGGCGACCGGGACTCGCTCGGCCTGTTCCAGCAGCGCCCTTCCCAGGGATGGGGCAGCGCCCAGCAGATCCGCGATCCGGTCTACGCCTCCGAGCAGTTCTACAAGCACTTGCTCAAGGTGGACGGCTGGCAGCAGATGACCGTCACCCAGGCCGCCCAAACCGTGCAGAAATCCGGTCTGCCGGATGCGTACGCGCAGTGGGAAAGCCTGGCCACCGCGCTGCAGAGCGCCATCGCCAAGACCTTTCCCGGCGCCGATGACGCGGACGGCAAGGACACGAACCAGGGCGAGAAGCCGTCGACCGGCTGCACGCCGGGCCAGGACGGTTCCGGCTTCGGCCGCATCCCCGAAGGGAGCGTCCCCAAGGGCTACTCGATCCCCAAGGACGCCGACCCCAAGGCCCGAAAGGCCATCGAGTGGGCGATGCACCAACTCGGCACGCTCTACCAGTGGGGCGGATCCTGCACAAACGCACACGGCCCCGACCCCATGGGCCGATGCGACTGCTCCAGCCTGATGCAGCAGGCGTACGCCCATGCCGGCATCACGCTCACCCGCACCACGTACACGCAGGTGGGCGAAGGCAAGGCGGTCTCTCCCGCTCACCTCAAGCCGGGCGACCTGATCTTCAGCCGCGGCACCGCCGCACGGCCCGAGCACGTCGGCATGTACATGGGCGAGGGCCTCGTCATCGAGGCACCGCGCACCACCAAGCCGGTGCGGATCACCCCGATCAAGGACTGGGACATTCTCGCCGCGCGCCGCATCCTCTGACCCCGGTCAACCCGCCGTCCCGCGGGGCCGCCGTCGCCGCGACCTCGCCCATGGCCCGCCCGACAGCCGGGCGCGGAGGCCACTTCCGCGCCCTCCGCTCGCCTGCCCCTCCGCTTTCACCTTCCCGTTGGCCCTCGCCGGGCCCGCGTATGCAAGGAGCCCGCCACACCTATGTCCGCCCCTCTCGCAGACCGCGTCATCCAGCTCGCCTACGACCCAGGAATCACGCCCAAGGGCGGCGGGTTGCCCGGCCTCGCCGTGCTGAAGAACGTGGTCAACAGCATCAACATGTTCGGGATCATCGCCGTCGTCGGCGCCCTCGCCGTCTCGCTCGGCGTCTGGGCCTGGGGCCACCACACCGGCGGCCACCAGGCCGAGGCCAACGGAAAGAAGGGCGCCGTCGTCGCCGCGGGCGCCGCCCTCGGTCTGGGTGCCGCCAACGGCATCGTGGCCTTCTTCTCCGGCCTGGGGTCGCAGGTCCACTGATGCGAAACCGCTTCCCTTCCCTTTCGCTGTCCTCATACGGCGCGGGATGGTCTGCCACCCGTCGCATCGCGATCGTCGCTGTTGCCGTCGCCGGCCTGCTCGCCCTCGCCGTGATCGTCGCCCTGATGACCGGCGGCGGCAACGGCCACCATGCGCCGGACAGTGCCGCGCCCGCCCCGACCGGCAGCCCGTCCTCCTCCGAGGCCGCCCCGAAGCCTTCCTCCGGATCCGGATCGGTGCCCAAGCCTCCGCAGATCGCCGAACCGGTCGCCTACGCCAAGGCGGCGGCCCAGATGCTGTGGTCCTACGACACCCGCGACACCAGCCGCGACGAGCAGCTCGCCGGCATGCGTGCCTGGATGACCACCGAGACCAAGTACGCCGACTGGGCCTCGGTCGCCAGCCAGGTCCCCGACCCGGTGCTGTGGTCACGGATGGCCGACCAGGACCAGCACGCCACCGCTCACATCACCGAGGGCCACTACCCCGGCGCGTTCAAACAGGCCCTCGCCGACGACCCTTCCGCCATCACCGAGGCGTACGTCTACGTCGTCACCGTCAACGGCAAGCAGACCCTCAGCTGGAAGAAGGGCGGTGGCGGAGCCGAGGAACGAGCCGTGACCCTCGCCGTCCAGTGCCGCCCAAACCACGACTGCACCCTGGCCGCCATCGCCCCCAGCGTCACGCAGTGACCCGCACCTGAGACAAGAAAGGAGGCGTAACTCCCCGTGGGTTTCTGTGACATCCCCCTGGCCGGCAAGCTGTGCGCCGTCGGCGACGCCGTCGATTTCGCCTCGGACCCCGGCAAGGCCATCGGTGACTGGATGGCGAAGTCTGCCGGTGAACTGGCAGCCGCTTCAGCCGATCTGGCCGCCGAGGCGGTCAACACCACCACAAGGGTGGACCTCAACGCCGGATGGTTCCGCGACAACTACGAGATGTTGCTGCCACTGGGCCTGGTTCTGCTGGTCGCCACTTTCTGCGCGCAACTCGTCCGGGCCGCCATCCGACGCGACGGGCAAGCCCTCACCCAAGCATTCACCGGCACCATGAGCGGCGTCCTGTTCGCCTTCTGCGCCATCGCCCTGACCACAGTCGCCATCGAAGTAGTCGATGCGCTCTCCGACGGACTGTTCCACGCCGCGAAGCTGGATATCGCCTCCGCCGTACGGCGCATCGTGAAGGTCAACCAGATCCCCGGTCTGGCCGGCCTCGGCTGGCTCGTGGCGGTCGTCGCCGGTCTGGGTGCCGCCATCGGCGCCGTCCTGTACTGGTGCGTGATGATGGTCCGCAAGGTCGGCATCCTCGTCATGGTCACCCTCGCGGTCTTCGCCTCCGCCGGCGGCGGCTGGGAAGTCGCCCGACGTTGGCGCAAGGGCTGGATCGAGGCCACCGCCACCCTCGTCGTCTCCAAGCTCCTGATGACCGTCATCTTCGTCCTCGGTATCGCCGCGATGGGCAAGACCGAGGCCAAGGACGGCATCGCCGCGCTCGCCGACGTCATGTCCGGCATCGTGATCATGGTCCTGGTGCTGCTGTGCCCGTACGCGGTCTTCAAATTCGTGCACTGGGCAGCCGACGGCACCGACGGCGAGTCCATCCACCGTGCCGGTGGCGCCGGGGCCCAGATTGCCAAGGCCCACGCCGAGAAGGCCGCCCGTAAGGCCGCCGCAGCCGCGGCCACCGCCGGAACCGGTGGCGCCGCAGCCGGAGCAGGTGGCGCTGCCGCCATGGGGAGTGCCGCACCGCAAGGCCCCGACGGCGGCGGATTCCCCGGCGACGTCGCCGCCAACCCGACCGGTAGCGGCGAAAGCAAGGACGGTTCGCAGGGCGGTGGTACGGGAGGCTCGCCCGGCGGCGATGCCGTCAAGTCCGGCCTGGAGAAGGCCGTCCGGCCCGCGCCGACCAGCGTGTCCGACGACACCAGCGGCCAGGTGGGCGGTAGCCCCGGACCCGGCGGATCCGGCGCGAATGCCGCGTCGGGCCAGGGCGGCGGGTGGCAGGCCACTCCCCCGACGACGACACCCCCTCCGCAGGGCGCGCCCCCGTCCTCCGGCTCGCAGGATGCCGCGTCGAGCGGGTCTGCTCCGCCGCCTCCGACCGGCCTCTGACCCCTGTCCGACGCCCGGGGGCGGGACGTGCACACCACCTCCCGCCCCCGGACTCCACCCGCGCCTCCAGGACCCGCCCCCATGACTGATCTTTCTGTCGCTCCGGTCACGGTGAAGTTCCCGCACCGCAGCCGCCGCGGCATCCTCCTCGGCCTCTCCCTGCCCCAGCTCGTCCTCGTCTCCTGCACGCTGGCCCTGCTGCTGATGACGGTGATCTCCACCGGACTGCTCGGCGCCCTCGCCCTGGCACCGCTGTGGGCGGCATCCGGCGCACTGGTCGCAGTCCGCCGGCACGGCCGCTCCCTCATCGACTGGGCGCCGATCGTCACCCGGTACGCGCACCGCCGCCGTACCGGTCAGACCCTCTGGCTCGCCCGGCCCGTCACCCGGCCCCGGCAGGACGGCGTCCTCCACCTGCCCGGCACCGCCGCTTCCCTCAAGGTCGTCACCCCCGGCGATTCCGCCAACGGAGCCGCGGCCGTCCACGACCCGCACCAGCAGACCCTGACCGCCATCGCCCGCGTCAGCAGCCGTGCGTTCGCCCTCCTCGACCCGGCCACCCAGAACCACAACGTGAGCAGCTGGGGGCGCACGCTGGCAGGTATCGCCCGTACCGGGCACGTCGCCACCGTGCAGGTGCTGGAGCGCACCGTGCCCGACAGCGGTGACACGCTCACCCGCCACTGGACCCAGAACGGGCAGCCCCAGGCCCCCGTCGCCGGACAGGTCTACTCCGAACTGGTCGCCTCAGCCGGACCGGCCGCCGCACCGCACGAGACGTACCTCGCCATCTCCCTCGACCTCAAGGCCGCCCGGCGCCTGGTCAACCAGGCCGGCGGAGGGCTGCCCGGGGCGTTCACCGTCATGCAGCAGACCACCGCGTCCATCGCCCAGGCCGCCCGCAACGCCGGCCTGATGGTCACCGGATGGCTGAGCGCGCGGGAGATCGCCGCCGTCATCCGCACCGCCTACGACCCCAAGGCGCTCGCCGCGCTCCAGCAGTGGTCCGAGTCCGGCCGTGCCGAGGCCGATCCTGCAGCCGCCGGTCCCGTCGTGCAGTTCGAGGAGTACGACCGCCTCGCCACCGACAGCGCGCGGCACGCGACGTACTGGGTGGAGAACTGGCCGCGCACCGAGATGGGGGCCGGGTTCCTGCACGGGATCATGTTCACGGCCGGCGTGCGCCGCAGTCTCTCCCTGATCTACGTGCCGCAGGGGCTCGAGTCGGCACTGCGGGACGTCCAGCGCAAGAAGGCCGCGATCATCGCCGACGCCAACGAGCGCGCCCGCCGCGGGCAGGTCGACTCCGAAGAGGATTCCGTCGAGTACGCCGACGTCAAGACCCGCGAACGCCAGCTCATCGCCGGGCACGCGGACGTGGCCCTGACCGGCCTGGTCACCGTCACCGCCGAGACCGACGCCCTCCTGGACGCCGCCTGCGCACAGATCGAGACCCACGCCGTCACCTCCGGAGTCGATCTCCGCAGACTCAACTACCAGCAGCCGGACGCCTTCGCCCTCTCCGCGCTCCCGCTCGCCCGCACCGCCCTGTGAACCACCAGCGCCCTGGCGCACCCTGGGCCACTGCCCCTGGATCACCAGCGACGGCCCCCCTCACCACCCTGCCGACCGGCAGGAAGGACCACCACCTTTGACCTCCTCCACGCGTCCCGACGACGCGCACCCCTACCTCCGCGCCGCCAGCGCCGGCATCCGCCACCACGCGCGAGCCCTGGCGCCGTCGGACGCAGACCCGCCCAAGCCCGTGGACCGTCCGCACCTCGACGTACTGCACGCCCACCTCACCTCTCTGCTCCACCTCCTGGACCGGCTCGCCGGCCTCACCCGGCCCCCTCACCCGGCCGCCGGACGTCACCTGGCCACCGCCCACACCAGGCTCTGGCAGGCCACCAACGAAGTCCACGCCGCCTTCCACCTGCTGCCCGGGACGCCCCAGGCCGACGCCGAGACCAGCGACTGTGATCCAGAAGGGCTTCCCGAGGGCCCGCCCGTGCTGACGATCTGCCAACGCCACCTCGCCGCCGGACACGTCGTCCGCCGCAAGACCACCCCCACCGACCTCCGCCCGCACACCACGGCCTGCGTGCGATGAACACCACCCGCAGAATCGAGGGCCAGCGATGAGCCACCGGCCCGCCCGCCGCGCCCGCCGCGCGTCCGCCAGCCCGCTGTTCACTCCCAACGGCACCGACCGCGCCAGCCGCAAGGCCGCCCGCCGCCAGCTCGCCGAGGCCGCCGCCAAAGCCCGCGCGGAAGCCAGCTCCCACCAGAGCGAAAGCACCCTCCCCGAGCAGCAGATGCCCACCGCGCTCTACCCACCGGGCGGGCGCCCCGGGCCCACCTCCGCCCGCGGAAACCGGCTGAAACTTCCCGCCCACCGCATGACCACCGCCGTCGCGGCCGGCGCCTATCCCTTCCTCGCCGAAGGCGGACTCGGCGCCGAAGGCATCTACATCGGCCGCGACGTCCACGCCGAAGCATCCTTCGTCTTCGACCCGTTCGCCCTGTACGGTCGCGTCGAGGGCTTCACCAACCCGAACCTGCTGCTCGCCGGGGTGATCGGCCAGGGCAAGAGCGCACTGGCCAAGTCCTTCGCGCTGCGGTCGGTCGCCTTCGGATACCGCGTCTACGTGCCGTGCGACCCGAAGGGCGAGTGGACGCCAGTGGCCGAAGCCCTCGGCGGCCGGTCCGTCGCCCTCGGTCCCGGACTGCCCGGTCGCCTGAACCCCCTGGACGCGGCCCCGCGCCCGGAGAGCGTGGCCGAGGCCGACTGGGTCGGCGAGATCCGCAAGCGGCGCCTGCTCCTGCTCGGCTCCCTCGCCCGGACCGTCCTGGGCCGGGACCTGATGCCCATGGAGCACACCGCCCTGGATGTCGCCCTCGACGCCGTCGTCACCCGAGCCGCCGACACACACCGCACCCCGCTCCTCGGCGACATCGCCGCCACCCTCAACAACCCTCACGCGCTCGACGAGGCCGCCGGGATGATGTCGGGCCAACTCGGCGACGCAGCCCGCGACCTGGCCCACGCCATGCGGCGCCTGGTCCACGGCGACCTGGCCGGCATGTTCGACGCCCCCTCCACCGTCACCTTCGATCCGAACGCGCCGATGCTCACCATCGACCTGTCCCGCCTCGGCGGCTCCGGGGACGACACCGCCCTCGTCCTCGCGATGACCTGCGCGAGCGCCTGGATGGAATCCGCCCTCTCCGACCCCGGCGGCGGCCGGCGCTGGATCGTCTACGACGAGGCATGGCGCCTGATGCGGCACGTCGGCCTCCTCCAGCGCATGCAGGCCCAGTGGAAACTCTCCCGCGGCCTCGGCATCGCGAACTTGATGGTGATCCACCGGCTGTCCGACCTGCTCACCGCCGGCGACGCCGGCTCACAGGGCCGCGCCCTGGCCGAGGGCCTCCTGGCGGACTGCTCCACCCGGATCATCTACCGCCAGGAGACCGACCAGCTCCACGCCGCGGCCTCCCTGCTCGGCCTGACCTCCGTCGAGATGGACGCCATCGCCCACCTCAACCGAGGGCGCGGCCTGTGGAAGGTCGCCGGCCGATCCTTCATCGTGCAGCACCTCCTGCACAGCCACGAGCTGGCGCTTTTCGACACCGACGCCCGCATGCACTGATCAAGAGGACCGTGAACCCTGACTTCCCGCGCGACCTGATCCCGCGCGACGACGCCCTGCACCTCATCCACGCACTCCACGCTGTGAAGGACAAGCTGCACGACGCCGCACAGCGGTGGGAGCTGCTTGACGAGAACGGGCACGTTCCGGCCGAGCCGTCCTACACCGCGCTGCTCCAGCACGCCACCGACGCCCAGGACCTCTCCCGCGAGGTCCTCCGGCTGGCCGATGACTTCGCCCGGAGCCCCCACCACACCACCCGGACCGGCCGGACCGTCCTGAAGCACCTCGCCTCGGCGGCGACCATCTCCAGCCACGCGGCCCCGCACTTCACCGAGACCGCGGAGAACGCCCTGGCCCTGCCCCGGACCGCCAGCCCCACCGACCGGCACCACCTCACGAATCGCATGGTCATCGGCCACGCCTCAGCGCGAGCTTTTCTGCGGCGTGCCTCGGAGTCCCTTCGCGACGCAGCCAAGGAACTCGACGACCACCTCGGCGTCCAGCGCTTCCTCGCGCCTCTGACACGCCGGGAGGGACCGCCGGAGCCTCCGCGGTCCCGGCCTGGCGGTCTCCACCGCTGACCGCGCCAAAGCCGTGAACTGTTCGTGCAGCCGATCGCCACCCCCGGCGGAGTTCGACCGCAACGCCCTGCAGCCAGCACCAGCCCCGAAGGACTCCATCATCCCCCGCGACCCAGACTTCGAGCTCTACGACAACGTCGGCCGCGACGCCGACCAGATCCATGCCGCCCGGTACAACCTCGCCACCCGCGGGGACCTGAAGCGGTGGGCACGACGCGACGCACAGCCCTTCCGCGCCGCGCACCCCCTACCCGACCAGCCCTGGCCAGCGCCGGACCTCACCCCGCACCTGGACGCTCTCGCCGCAGCCCGGACCCCGGCGGAGATCGACGCGGTCACCGATCACGTCCTGGACGCCGCCGAACCCGCACTGCGCGCCCTGAGCGACTACCTCGTCGCCGCCGCCCGGTGGAAGCAGGAGAACCGCGACGCGGCCAAGGGATCGCCTTCGCACCTGCTGATGACCGCGGCCAGCCGGGCGCTGTCCGTCCTCGCTCTCGCCGACGAAGCCGGTCTGAACAGGCTGCGCGCCGCCTATGACCCGGCCCCCGCCCCCACCGCGCCGGCCGACGCCTCGCGTGGAGCTACCGCGGGCCCGCCGCCCGCTCCCCCCTCCACCGGTCCCGCGCCTCGCCGGTAGCTCTCCATCAGCCGTGCCCGTGCGCGCCCTGACCCACTGCACTCCGGATCACCCCGCCGCCACAGCCTTCGCCGCTCTGCCTGCCGGCAGGAAGGATCACACCCTTTGACCTCTCCCCCGCGCCCCGACGACCCGCACCCCTACCTCCGGGCCGCAAGCGGCGGCAACCGCAGGAGGAGCCATGGCCGCTGACGAAACGACCACCCCGGACCCCCGCCCGGTACCGCTCGCGCCGCTTCCCGACCACCGCAACGTGCACACGCGATGGTGGCAGGAGCTGTGGAGTCGCCACGCACACGTCACCACGCCGCTGCGGGCACGCGGACTGCCGTGCGACATCGAATTCGGCCTCAGCACCTACATCGTGCGCGTCTCGCTCCCCGACGGCAGCTACCTGGTCATCAGTCCGCCGCACGACCCGCCCTCCGAGCGACCGCCCGGAGACCCGGAGGGCTGGATCGCTACTCGCGAGCACCCCGATGACCAGACGCTGTTCGAGGTCATCTACGACTCGGCTCCCTCCAACGACCCCGGTGCTCCCCGGCGGCCCGAAGCCCGCCACGGCGGCAGCACCCAACCCCTGATCGAGGCGATCGACCACCGCCTCGCCCAGCTCGGGCTGCTACCGCGCCCCGTCTTGCCCCACGAGAGCCGACACGTGGCCGAGGACCGCATGCGAGCCCTCACTCCGCTCCCACCGGCACCACGACTGACCTCCGTCCCGGCCAACGCGTCGCCCCTCCCGCCACGGGTCCTCCCGACGGCATCGCCGGAAGCCGCCCCACCGGCCAGACGCACGCCCTGATTCCTTCCCCCGCGAACCCTTGGAGCCTCCATCCGCACCGCCCGCCGTACCCTGCCGCTGATCACCGGCGCCGCCTGCCTCACCCTGGCCCTCACCGGGTGTTCCGGCGAAGACGGCCCCGCCCAGGCCCGGCAGACGCCCACCGCCAGCACCGCCCCCAAGCCCGCGCCCGCTCTCACCGCCGCCCAGGCCCGCGACGTCATCACCCGCTATTCCAAGGTCAACAACGAGGCCAACACCGACCGGGACCGGCGTCTGCTCGACACGGTCGAGGACGGACCGCTGTACGCGATGTCCGTCTCGGACTACACCGAGACCGAAGGGCTTCCCGCCAAGGACCGCGAGCCGTACGAGGCGTGGTCCTACGACCTCGCCAGCGCCAAGCTGTACATCCCCCGCCTGGCTGCCGGGCAGGACCGCTGGTTCGCTGCCGCCCTCTCCAGCGAGAAGGGCGAGCCCCCCTCCCGCCTGGCCGTGTTCGCCGAACAGCCCCAGCACAAGCGCTGGGAAATGGTCTCCGTCGTCGACCTGGACAGCCAGAAGCTGCCCCACGTCGCCCTCGACCGCGAGGGATACGCAACGGCCGTCGCCGCCACCGGCAACAAGCACCTGGCCGCCGACGCCGACATTCTGCGTACGGCCGTGCTGGACAACTTCACCACCGGAGGCACGAACACCGGAAGCAAGGTGTTCGCGCCGACCGAGGCCAGCAAGCGGCAGGTCAAGGTCCACAGCGATGCCGCACCCCGTTTCGGCGACAAGGGAAGCAGCGTCTTCGACGCAGCCGACAACCGCTTCACGGACGCCTACGCCCTCAAGACGGCAGACGGCGGCGCGCTGATCCTCTTCTCCCACACGCACACCCAGACCGACGCCGTCGCGCACTCCGGCCTGCAGGTCAACCCCGGCAAGGAAGACCGGGCCTGGCTCCGCGACGTGCCCCGCACCTCCATCCGCTACACGTTCGTGTGCAACGACGCCGCCACCGTCCCCGCCAAGGCCGAGCCCTCCCGCCTCATCGGCTACACCTGCGCCCGCACCGACGCCTCCGGCCCCCCGGTCCCCTCCTGGTCACACCGCGCGTAGCCGCAGCCGCCCGCCACTTCGACGGCCGCCTCACATCTCCCCTTGCTCGCTCCGGAGAACTCCCTGTCCACACACTCCTTCATCGCCCGCCCTACCGCCGGCACGGGATACAGCGGCATCCACGTCCAGCTCGACGGCGTGCCCAGCCACCACCTCCCGCTCCTCCTGGCCGCCTACCAGTACAAGTTCGGACGCGACGTCGAGGCCATGTCCCAGCACCTCATCGACGACATCGCCGTCGGCTGGGACGAACTCGGCACCGATCTCCTCGACGGCGCCCCACCCGCGCTCGTGGCCGCGCTGACCGGCGGCGAACACTGGCCCAGCCGGCCCCTCGATCACCTGATCACTCCGGACGGCTCGCCCCCGGTGCGTATGACGGTCACCGACACCACCACTGGCGAACTGGGCATGTTCTGGGGCTACATCCTGCATCCGCAGGGCATCGAAGTGATCAGCATGGCTCACGCAGGCACGGGCCCCGTCGTCGCCTGGGACACCGACCCCAGCACTCCCTTCAGCGACCACCCGGCGCATTGGTCCGCCATCACCACACGCCGGACGCCCAACACCTCGCCCGTCGCACGCCCGCCTCGGCCCGCTGCCGGAGCAGCGCCGACCGGGCCCCGCACAGGTGCCCGTCGCTGACCCGCACGCCTCTCATTGCCGGAGTTTTCCCTGCCCACTGCCCTGATTACGGTCGTCATCGCCACCCGCCTGCGCGACGACCGCCTCGACTACCTGACCGCCATGCACGCCAGCCTCACCCGGCAGTCCGTGCCGTGGGAGGCCGTGATCGCGCTCGACGGCGCCTCACCCGAACGCCTGCCGGCGCCGCTCGCGCAGGATCGCCGCATCCGCACATTGGATTTGCCCCGGCCTGTGGGCGCCGCCTGCGCCCGCAACCTCGCTCTCACCCGGGTCCGCACCCCCTTCGTCAACTGGGCCGACGATGACGACGAGTTCACCGACGACGCGATGTCCGTGCGGCTGACCACCCTGGAATCCGCCGGGGTGGGCTGGTGTGCGGGGTGGAGCGAGGACCAGCACCCCGACGGCTCGACCCACCTGCGGCGCTGCCCCACCCCGCCCGGCAGGCACGAGGCCGGCGACGTGTGGACGTATTGGAAGTCGCCGACGGACACGATCCCCATCGGGCCGACCACGATCCTCGCCCGCACCGATCTAGTGCGCGCAGCGCCGATGGGCGGTCTCGTCCAGGGCGAGGACTACTGCGCGGCCCTCGGTGTCACCACGCTCGCACCCGGGATCCTGCTGCCGGTCCCCGTGTACCGGTATCGCAAGCACCCCGGGCAGATGACGGCCCAGGTCGGGTACGACCAGCTGGAGGCGGCGGCCCGGGAGCACGCCTGGGCGTACGGGCGCAGCCTGCGCGCCGTCCTGCGCGGTGGCGAGGACCTGTTCCGTGGCTGAGGCTCAGATCATCCTGTCGCACTGCCGGGAGTCCGGGATCGTCGCCATCGCATCGGGCGAGCAGTACCCGTGGGCGCACACCGCCCTCGCGGAGAGTGGCTTTCAGCGGGACGACGACGGGGTCTGGCACCTGCCTGCGGGCGGCACCCGGACTACCGTGGTCGATCTGGTCACGTGTGCGCAGCGGCACCGCGCCAGCGTGCACACAAGCAGCCGCCGGTTCATCGGCGACGCCGCCCGCGACCTCGCGCGCCTGCTGCCCGGCCAGTGGCACGCCTCGGTCGAGATCTACGCGCACCCGGCCTGGCAGGAAGACCTGGTCCCGTGGATCTGGGACAGCGGCGAACTCGGCCGCGCCGTCCAGAGCGAGCGGATCCCCTACGCCGCGGTCCTCACCGACGCGGAGCAGGGCACGAGGCTGCTGTTCATCGAGCGGCCCGGTCGGCAACTCGACTACCTGGTGGGCGCCTTCTCGCCGGAAGAGCTCGAAGGGGGCTACGGCGATCCCCACGCCCCGCGCAGCATCGTCCTGCCGCCGTTTCCCGGGCGGGCTGCCCAGGCTCTCACCGGCCGGTACCTTCCCGCCTACGAGCAGGCCGTCCATGCCCGCCAGACGGCGGCCATCGCCGCCGTGCTCGGGGACGTCCGCTTCTAGCACGACACCTGGCAGGCCATGAATGCCTCCGGCCGCTACAGCGACGCCACCCCGCTGAGCGCCGCCGCCCTCGGCGCTGCGACGGAGCTGTTCCTCGACCACGCCTGGCGCCGTTTCCTGACCGTCGTCGACCACGCCCCGACGCTGCTCGACCGGTGCCGGCCCGCGAACAGCCCGTGGCCCGACGACGCCGCAGCCCTCTCCCGTCTGGCCGACGCCGTGATCGACGCCGAAGCTTTGCTCGACGACATCGTCCACGGTGGTGCCGTGCCGGATCAGGAGCGCCGAGCACGCGCGTGGCCGGCCATCGAGACCTGGCTCACCGACGGCGAAGCGTTCTTGCGCCAGGCCCGCCTGAGCGCACCCCACCGCCGCCCGGCCCTCCCCGTCACAGCTCCGGCCCGCTCCCTCGCCGCAGCCCGGTCGGCGTACCGCAGCCACTGACCGTTCCCCCGACAAGTCTGGAGACTCCCGCCCCCTTGCAGCCCGGCACCCACTTCTCCTTCGGAGACCACAAGGAACACGGCTTCGTCGCCTCCTTCACCTCCTCCATTCCCCAGCACCTCGCCCACTGGTTCCTGGAGCGCGAGCAATTCGAGCCCGTCCCCGATGAACCGGGCCTGTACCGCCTCAGCGAGCCCGAGCGCGATGGTCCCCGACGCACCCGCCAGGCCGTCCACGACCTGCGCCGTCGGGGCTACATCGTGCAGGCCGACATCCGCCTCGATCCGGCCCTCTCCACCGGCCCTCGGCGCCCCGTCCGGCCACACGGACTCCAGGAGCGCCGCAGCCGGCTCGCCCAGGCCGCCTCCGGCCGAACGACGCAGCGCTCCACGCCGCCCACCGCCTCCCCTCCGTCGGCCCGGCCGGTCCCGCCGGAGCCCACCTACGCTCCCACCGTCCACCTCACGGTCGCGGCCGGCGGGCGGTCCCGATGACACCCGCGAACAGTCCGGCCCCCGACAGCCCCTTGCCGACAGCGTCCGCACTGGCCAGCAAGGCACGCGACTTCCGGCTGCGGATGGCAGTCATCGACTGCGAGACCGATGCCGCCCTCGACAGGACACGCGACCGCCACGGCCGCACCGTCCACGCAGACGCCGCCGCAGCCGCACGAGCCCACCGTGACCAGGCGGCGCTGGAGGCGTACGCCACCCACCTCGCCCCGCACGCCGAGGCTCTCCTCGATGCCGCCCGGCTCGCGCTCGACGAGTTGCCGCCCGCCCGGCACCTGACCGGGTGGCGGGCCGTACTGGACGGCCTGGCATCCTCCGCCGCTGAGATCCGCCGGGCCCTCGACCAGCCCGCCGCGCCCGGCTCCCCGGCCGAACGCGCTCAGCACGCGGCCCTGTGGCCGCACCTCACCGCCTGGGCGGACCACAGCCCGATCGCCAGCAACCTCGCCGACCAGCGCGACGGCCAGCACCACAAGGCTCCGCTGAGTGACGAGGAACAGCAGCAGTGGACGGCCAGGGCCCGGGCCGCGCAGACGCGCGGCGCGCTGGAGCTGACCGAGTCGTGGTATGCCGCCGACGGACAGCCGATCACCCTCGCTTACCTGGTCGAGGACGACGACTCCACAGTGGTCGCGCTGCGCGGCGACCCGGGCGTCCCGGGCTGGCAGGTGATCGGGCACTTCGCCCACGAGTACGAGGCGGGCAAGGCCCTGCCCGCTCCGGTCCCGCCCGGCGTGCTGCGCTCGGACATCTCCCGGTTCAACCGCCCGGCACCGGCCCCGGAGCTGTCCCTGCAGGACCTCATCCGCGACGTCGTCGAAGGCCACAGTGCCGGTGACGCCTCGAACGCTCTCCTGGGCGCCGTCCAGCGCGGCTACGCCGCCGGCCCGATGGTCCAACTGCAGGAACTCCTGGAGACGAGCAGCCAGTTCGCCAGCGCCCTGGAGACCGTGCAGGGCCGTCAGATCGCCGCCCGCCTCTCAGCGCTGGGCCGGCAGATCGAGTTCCTCACCCGCGAAGTCGAAGAGGCAGCCGAGGACCTCGGGGCGACCGTCGCCGTACTGCCCCCGCACCGCACCCCCGTGCTGCGTACCCGCCCGCGCCCGGCCGTGGACACCACACCGCCCGCGCCGCCGCCCCGCGCCAGCATGACCGCCCGCCACCGATAGGAGATCCGTTTTGCCCGAGGCACCAGCAGAGCCGTTCATGCCGATCCGGCACAGCATCACCGGCGAGATCACCACCTCCGGCTACAACGCCGCCGCCCGGCGGATCCTGCTCCAGGACGGCTTCGAAGAGACGCCAGGCTGCGCCTGCCGAGCAACGGAACCCGGTACGGAGCGGACGCACGGGTCTGCTCGGCAGCCAGCGAGCTGCCCGTGGCCGGCCATCCCGTGCACCTGGACCGAGCCCTCGGTCGGCCGGTGAGCGCCGACGGTACGCCCCGGTTGGCCCGGTCGCCGATGCAGGCACAGTCCGTGATCCGCTCCGAGACCAGCCAGCCTCTCCAGCGCATCACCCACCCCGCCCACACCCGCACCCGCACCCGCACCTGTTGAAGGGGTCTCGTTTTGACCACACCCGGGCCTACCAGACCAGCGCGCACCAAGGGCGGCGAACTACGGGCCAAAGTGGCCCGACTGCTGGCCGACCGGCCGGCGGACAAGCTCACCATCGGGGACATGGCCAGGCAACTGGGCCACTCCCACGGCGCCGTCCGCAACGCCGCCCTCACCCTGGTGCGACGCGGCGAGGCCGACCAAAGCGGGACCGGACAACCTCAGTTCCGCGCGAACGCGAGAACCGCCGCAGCCGCGCAGAGGGCTGTGATCAGCCCACCGGGCACCCACGCTCCCCGCGCCCAGGCGGCCACGGCCCGTACGACCTACACCGCAGCAGCCGCGCCCAGGCCAACCGGCCCGATCCGCCGCGCGGGGGGCCAGCTCTACCACCCCCGGGAGCTGGCCGATCTGCCCGACGTCGAGGCGTTGAATCGCTTGCGCGACGCCGACGTGCCGGTGCTGCTCTACGGCCCTCCGGGCACCGGCAAGACCAGTCTGGTCGAGGCGGCGTTCCCGGACCTGCTCACCGTCGCCGGTGACGGCGACACCACGGTCGGCGACTTGATCGGCGAGTACACACAGGACGACGCGGGAGCCTACGTCTTCCAGTACGGTCCGCTGGTCACCGCGATGACCGAGGGCCGCGCCCTGCTGATCGACGATGCCACCCTGATCTCACCGAAGGTCCTGGCGGCGCTGTATCCCGCGATGGACGGGCGCAGGCAGATCCAGGTCAAGGCCCACAAGGGCGAGACCATCAAGGCCGAGCCGGGCTTCTACGTGGTGGCGGGCCACAATCCCGGGGTCCACGGGGCGGTGTTGACGGAGGCGCTCGCGAGCCGGTTCAGCGTGCAGATCCAGATCGGCACGGACTACGACCTCGCCCTGGCCTTGAGGATCGATGCCCGGGTGGTCCGGGTCGCCCGGCACCTCGCCCACCAGGTCGAACTCGGTGAGCTGGGCTGGGCCCCCCAATTGCGAGAGTTGCTGAGCTACCAGAAGACCGAGGCCGTCCTCGGCACCAAAGCCGCGCTCGCGAACCTCGTCGGCATCGCCCCTGAGGAGGATCGCGACGCCGTCGCCGCCGCCGTCGTGAAGGCTGTCGGCGTTAAGAAGATCGCGCCCCTCACCCTCGGCAAGCAGCTCCCCACCTCGGCCGCCCGGCAGCCCCCGGGCAGCACCGACTCCGCACACCGGGGCCGCCCGCGATGAGCGCCCACCACCACGTCCAGTCCCCCGCCACCACGCCGGACGACGACGCCGACCTCGCACGCTGGGACGACGACGGCGCCCCGCCCGCGCAACCCCGCTCCTCCCCAGCAGCGTGGCTGCGTGTGGGAGCCGAACTCGGCGATCGGCTGGTCGCCCTCTCCGGCCGCCAGGACCTCCTCGTCACCTGCCGCCCCGGCACACGCAGCGGCGCACCGGCCGCTTACTTCCCCACGCTGGGCGAGGTCGAGATCGACGCCCGCCTGTTCGCCCCGCTGAAGCCCCACGAGATCCATCCGCGGATCGTGGGCGACGAGGACCGGTATCCCGCCGCCTGGGGAGTGTTCGTCCACGAGGCCGCGCACGCGGCCCACTCCATCTGGACGGCGCCTGCCGGAGCGGACCCCCGTGTCGTCGAGGCCGCGCTCCTACTGGAGGAGAGCCGCGTCGAAGGCGCACACCTGATCACGCGGCCCACAGACCGCACGTACCTGCGCACCAGTGCCCGAACCCTGGTCATGCCCGACATCGCCCACCCCACCCTCCAGGGCATCGAGCAGGCCGCCGCCGCGGCGGCCCTGATCCTCGGCCGCCGTGACGTCGGCATCCTGGACGCCGGCGAGACCCGAGCCGTCGCCGATCTGTGCGAAAAGGTCCTGGGCGCCAACCTGCTGACCACCCTCACCCGCATCTGGACCGCAGCCCACCAGTGCGCCGACCACGACGCCACGACCATGCTCGCGCATGGTCAAAAATGGTGCGACGCTCTGGACGCCTCGGCCCCCCGCCTGCCCGTGCCGGAGAACCTCACCGATCTGCTGTCCGGCGCGGTGGCGGTCGTCATGGACAGCACGGCAGCCACCGACGCCGCCGACCTCGCGGCACAGGACGCAGCGGCCAACGCCATGGCGTCACGGTCCAAGGCGCAGGCCCAGGACCGCGCCCAGCGGACCCGTCAGCGACGCAAAGCCGCCGCCACCGCCAAGTCGGTCTTCAACGCCCGTAGCACCACCGTCAACCCCGACGGCACACCGGCGCCCTCCGGCAACCCGGTCACCGGCACCCGCAGGCCCACCGCCGCCGAGCAGAGCGCCGCCGCGCGCCTGAGCCGCGCCCTGCGTGCCGCCGCCTACCGCGAGCGGACCGAGGAGCGGACCACCAGCCCCACCCCGCCCGGCCGCCTCAACATGCGCGCGGCCCTCGCCCGCGACGCTCAGCGCGCGGCCGGGTCGGTCCCCACCGCAGAACCGTTCACCCACACCCGCCGCCGGAACTCCCCCACCCCACCACTGCGTGTGGGGATCGCCGTCGACGTCTCCGGCTCCATGCGTGCCGCCTGCAAGCCCGTCGCGTCCGCTGCCTGGATCGTGGCACGCGCAGCAGCACTGACCGACCCCGACTCCCGTACCGCAACCATCGCCTACGACAGGCACCTGACCGCACTGACCCGTCCCACCCACCGAGCACCAGAGCGCGTGACGATGTTCGATGCCACCGGCGGCCACCACAACCTCGGCGACGCCATCGACGCACTCGACCACGGCCTCGAACTCAGCCGCCCCGGCGCCGGCCGCCTCCTCGTGATCGTCACCGACGCCCACTACGGCAGCGCCGAAACCGCTCAAGCCGTCAGCCGCATCAAGCAGCTCACGACCGCCGGCTGCGCCGTACTCCAACTCACCCTCACCGCGGAATCCCGCCACTTGCCGGGGACCACCTTGCTGCACCTGCCACAGCCCTCCAGCGCTCCCGCCGCCATCGCCACGGCGGCCACAGACGCCATCCGCAGGACCCGCTGAGACGACGCAGAAGGCGGAAGCGTCTGAATCGTGCAACCCCAACCGTCAACGAAAGGCACTCGATTTGAAGCCCCAGACCAGCAGCCCGACCTCGAACGTAACGCCCATCAAACGGAATTCCCCGGGGGTGAGTACGCACTGGACCGTGGAGCACGCCTGCTCCCACCGGGTAGATCATGACCTGTCCAACCGCCCCGCCGACAAGCGGGCCGGCTTCGCCCGTTGGCTCGCGTCGAAGGACTGCACCGCCTGCTGGAAGGCGGCGCGCGACGCCGGCTCCGAGTCCAAGGAGGAGTGGCTCGCGGCGAAGCGCGCCGAGGAGCGGGAGGCAGCCGCTGCCTGGGCGACGCAGTTCGAGATGCCGCCGCTGGAGGGCCCGGAGAAAGCCCTGGACTGGGGCGAGCGCTCCCGCCATCAGCTGATGACGGCCGCACACACCGCCCTGGTCATAGAGGGCAGTTGGGACGAGGCTGACTGGGCGGAGCTGGAGGAGAAGGCCCGCTCCATCACCCGAGCCGGATGGTGGATCGACCAGCGCGACGCCGAAGGCACTGACCTGCTCGAACTCCTCGACGCAGCCGCCGAGGCGGACCGCGGGACGGAGAACCCGTTCCGCTGACGGCGGGGCAACATAGCCGGGAAACGCCGGTTAGCCAAACCGGCGTTCCTCCGGACTATTGATGCTCCCACCCCGACAGCCATCGCGTGGAAGGAACCGCGTGCTCCCTCCGTCCTGGGACCATCAACCCACCCCCGTCACCGCCCTCACCCCCGACCCGCTCACACCGACCCGCGACATCACCCACGCCCACTTCCAGGCCGGGGACACGGTCGTCGTCCTCAAGGGGGTGGTCGCCGGGGAGCTGTGGGGAGACTCGATGCGCGTGGTCGCCCCTTCCTGGCACACCCCCACGGATGAGGACGGCTGGCGGCTGCGCGATCCCACCGGTGGCGACCAGTCCTACGTCACCGCCCACCCCCGCTACCTCGTGCACCTCTCGCGCCGCTGCCCAGACTGCCTGATCTACCTGCGGGCCATGGAAGACGCCCTCCTTGCGCGGTTCGCCGACCGCGACGAGCTGATCGACTGCGGCTGGTACACCACCACCGCCCTGGGCCAGCTCGTGCACACCGCAGACACCAGGGGCAGCCGATGACTCCCCCCATGAACCGCCCCGACCGTGCCGGTGCGCTCCACAAGGCCAGGGGCCGAGCCACCGCAACTCCGGACGATCCTTCCTGGCCGCTGCGCCTGGCCGAAGACCTCCGCGGCATCCGGGCCGACTGGAAAACCTCAGCCGAGGTGTGCGCAGACGCTGCCTGGGCCGCACGGTCGGCCGGCCGCAGCGTCCTGGTCCTGCTGTCCCCTGAGGACGTCCTCGCAACGGACCGTGATCCGATCACCGCCCGCACCATGGCGCATCTGTACCTGAGCGCCCTTCGGTTCGACTTCCGCTGCCCCGCCCTCCAGCGCCTCGTCGAACAGCTCGCGCACACCGCGCGTCAGCCGCTGGACTGCTACACCCGTGCCCTGTACGCCTTCGCACTGCTGGGCCAGTCCCGCCCCGAGGGCCTGACGGTTATGGACGAGGTCCTCGCAGAGGCCGAGGAGCACCCCAAAACGCTGCACGTCCTGCTGCACGGGCTGTGGCTCGGCCAGGACCTGGACCAGGGCGCGGAGCGTCTCCTGGCCCTCAGCTCCCGGCCCGCCCTCGCCACCGGCACCGATCCGATCGTCCTCTTCCGCGTGGCGGGTGCCCTGCGCCGGCTGGGCCAGTACGACGAGGGGCTGAGCACCATCGACAGGGCAATCGACTGTCTTCCACCGGGAGACATCTCGGTTCACGCCGACCTGGTCCGCGAGCGCTCCCTGATCTGTGCAGCCCGCGACCTTCACCAGCACCGGTCGCCCACCCGCACGTCGAGCGGGGTGCCGTCATGATCCCCCGCCTGCACCCAAGGGCCCACTCGCCGCGCGAACCGCTCGCCGAGGCGCTCGGGCGGCCCCTTTCAACCAACGAGGGCCTGACGGAGTACACCGTGGTCGCCCACTGGCCGGGCCTGGACTACTACACGCCGGACGACGAGCAGAGAACCTGGACGTCGATCGACTGGGCCGAGCACCTCGAAGACCCGTATCTGGAGCATCCGTTCGCTGCCAGTCCGGACGAAGACCGGCGGGCGATCCTCCACCTCGACATCCGGCTCCACCCGGACGACCGGGAGCTGACCGGCCCCGAGTGGTCCGAAGTCGCCCACCGGTTCGCGCGGGCCGCCGGTATCGAGGTTCCCGGTGCCGCGGTGCACGGTTGTCGGTGGATTGCCGTCCACGCTCAGCCGGGACGCCTGGATCTGCTCGCCAACCTGATCCACCTCGACGGCACCTGGCACACCCCGCCCACCGACATCCTGCAGCGCCTTGCCGGTGAAGCGCGCCGCATCGAGCAGGACCTGAGCCTGATCCCCGCCCGCCCTACGAAGCGGCCCGCTGCCCGTCCGGTCCCCGCTGCTTCCGCGCAGCTCGCCGGCGTCCTCACGCAGCTCGCCGACGAACAGGCCGGCCCGCTGGCCACGGTCCGCGGACTGGTCGAGCACACCGCGTACCGGATCGCCCGCCAGCCCGGGGCTGCCGGCACGGACACGGCACACCGTCTTCAGCTGATCGCCCGCCGCCTCCACGCGATTCAGCAGGACCTGGACGCCACCGCCGCCCACCTGGTCCAGCCCCGGGGCGCCGCCGCACCGGCCGCGACCCAGCGCACCGCCCACCGATCTTTGTAGGAGAAACGTCTCCTTGCCCCGCTCCACCGACCGCTTCCTGGACATCCGCCGTGACCCGCACTCCGGCGAACTCCTCGCCCGCGGCGGCGACTCCGAAGCACACAGCATCCTCCAGCGCGCGGGATTCGTCGCTATCGTCCGCCTCCACGAGAGCTACCACCGCGCCCCCGCCAGCCTGACCGAGGACGAGGAGTCCCGTCTGGCCACCGAGGCCGTAGGGCGCCTGCGGGCCGTCGGGTACCACGTCGACTGCGACGAGCGCTTCGACACCGAGTCCCGCCCCGCGGCCTATCCCGCGCTCGGCGCCTCGGTCTCCCACCTCGCCGAACGCATCCGCGAGGCCACCGACACCGCCGAGGCAGCGGACGTCCTCACCGAACTCACCGCGCCCCACGACGGCATCCTCGCCGGATTCTCGGAAGCCCTGGGCGCCCTGGCGGAGTTCTTCGACGGCCTCGGCGACGCGAGCGATCCGTACACCGCCGGGCGCCTGCGCTACCTCGCCGACGAATACGTCCGCATCATCCACTCCGACCTTGCGCACACCCGCGAACGGCTGGCCGACCGGCACGCCCCTCACCCCGGCCGCCGCGCCTGCGCCGAGCAGGTTCCCGACCACGAGACCGAACGCTCCGCGGTGTGCGCCTGTCCACCCCCGCCGCGTGCCCTGCCGGCCCCGGCACCGCCACCCGTCGGTGCCGCCCGACTGCGCCGCTGAGCCCCTGCAACCGCCCAAGGACACCATGCACGACCACACCACCTCCGAGCGCCTCGCCTCCTACGCCGACGTCCTCGCCGGCGAACTCCCCGACACCTGGACCAGCACCCACCTGACGGCCGACGACAAGGACGACCTCGCCGAACTCACCGACCGCATCTGGGACCTGGACCTGGTCGCCGCCTCCCTGGCCGAACACCCCCTGCAGCAGGCCGCCGTCCTCAGCCGCCCCGACGGCGCCCAGCTCGTCCTGATCGACCGGCACGACGAACGCGACGGTTTCCTCCTCGCCGCCGTCGCCCCGCACGCCCTGCCGGACGAGGCGTACCGCGGCGTCCCCGAGCCCAACGGCATCGCCCTGACCGACGACCCGTTCCTCGGTGCCGAGCAGGTCGCCGGCGACCTGCTCGTCCGCTACGACCGTGCGCTCGCCCAGGTCCGGCACAACGCCCTGGGCGGTATCCAGCCCTCCCAGCCGGACCGGGTCGTCCTGACCTGGCAGCCGGACGGCAGCGTCGCCACGGCCCCCGCCGACGACCGGGCCGGCACCATCCTCGCCGCCCACGGCTTCGTCCAGGACCCGCACAGCGGCATCTACCGCCTGAAGGGCGACGACTCCCAGGCCCAGGCCCGCGCGCTGCGCGAGATCGGCCCGCAGCTCGACGCGCTCGGTATCGGCACCGCCCTCCAGCACCCCGCAGCCCGGACCGCACCCACCGCAGCCCCGGCATCCATGCCGCCGGCCCCCGCCGGCACCCGCGCACCCACCGCCAGGACCCGATGAACCAGACGGAGCCCGACTTCTGGGTCCTGGAGTACGTCACCATCACCAAGGACCCCCGCACCGGCCTGGTCGTGGCCATCGGCGGCACCGAGCAGGCAGCGGACATCCTCCAGCGGACCGGCGGCTTCCTCTCCGCTCCCGGGCCCCGCGGGGACTACCACCGTCTTCCGCACGGCCTGCCCATCGAGCAGCAACGCCTGAAGGCGACCACCGCCTCACACGCCCTGCTCGCCGCCGGCCACAGCGTCCACCTCGATCCCACCCTGAACATGCTGGCCACCCCCGACGGCGACCGTGACGCAGCCCTGCGCTACCTCACCCAACTCGCCGAGCGGGCCTCGGCCGCCCAGACCAGCAGCGAGGTGGCCGAGGTCCTGACCGAGGTCGCGGCCCCGTGCACGGGCTGCTGCCCCTGACCAGAGAAGTGATCGTCCGCGCCTGGATCACCGCCAGTGATCTCCACGGCGCCGCGCCCGGCGAGGAACCCGAGCCCATCGCACGGCTCGGCAGCACGGCCAACTCCCTGAGCGAAGCCGCCCGCGTCGTCCTGCACGCCCGCAACCACGCCGCCCGCCCAACGCAGCCGCCAACCACCGCACCGGCACCCGACCGCGCACCGTCCCCTGTCTCCCGCCGCCGCTGACCCCGGAGAAGAAACGTATGGCCAACCTGGCCGACGAGTACGGCACAGACGTCGAGATCTACATCAAGGCCCTGACGACCACCATCCACGCCGACACCCCCACCGGCGCCCCCGCCGAGCTCCACGACCTGCTGGAACAGCTCGGCCTCGAACGCCACGAATACCCCACCAGCGAGCCGCTCTACATCTGGCACACCGTGCCCGACCACCTCGGTGCCGAGGAACAGAAACGCCTGGCGAACCGCGCCATCCCCGCCCTGCTCCTGGCCGGATACACGGTCAACTGCGACCCCGAGGTCTTCGACGAGGCCCTCTACCAGCAGGCCGTGCACCGCCTCCATGCGCGCACGGCCCGCCCCGCCCCGCAGCAGCCGGCGCCCGCCCGTTCCCCCTCGCACTCCGCACCGGCCCGCCGCACCCCGTAAACCCGAGCGGCCCCGGCCCCACGCCGGGGCCGCCCACCTCCCCGCCGCCCGATTCCACGGAGAAACCCGTAGCAGACCGCACACCCGCACCGATCAGCCATCGGCTCAAACCCCGGCTCGCAACCGCCCTGTTCCGCCGCTATCTACGCGCCTGCATCACGGCCGGCCCCGACCGCGCCGCCCCACTGGCCCGCGCCCGCCCGCAAGCCGTCCCCACCGAGGCGCAACCCGTCGGGCAGCGCCACCACCACTGACCGTCCACGCACCCGGAGAAGCATGTCCCACCCCGCCCCCTACCCGGTGAGACTGGCCGACGAGATCACCCGCCAGCTCGGCCAGCTCTCCGACCACCTCTCCCAGCTTCCCCCGCCCCAGGCAGCACAGGTCATCGCCCGCGTCCTCGACCCGGACAACGGAGTCCTCGGCGGCGTCACCCACCTCGTCATCACCGGCAGCCACTTCGCCAAGAGCGAGGCGGAACGAGGCGCCCTGCCAGCGGAGGTATGGCTCGCCATGGGCCGTGCCGCCAACGAACTGAACGACATCAGCCTGGACCTGGACGAACACCAGGACCTCCTCCAGCACCTCGGCACCCGACCGGCCACCAGCGCGGCGAAGCCTCCGGCTCCCGCCCCGCTCGTCGTACGACGGCGCCGGTGAACAAGAAGCAGTGGCAGGGCTGGGGGCCGGGCGAGCAAGCCGAGCAGCACTACCTCGTCCAGCCCCGTGCCCTGGCCGGCGGCGGTGACGTCCGGCACGTCTCGGAGTTCCTGCGCGCCTCGGGCTGGCGGGACAAGTCCAAGAAGGGCGGCCCGCTGCTCATGGAGAGCCCGGACCGCACTGTACGCGTCGCCTACGACCCCTACATCCTCCCCGGCGGGTGGACCATCCACGGCCGGGCAGGCGGCGCGAACGGTGATTGGTCTGCGCACCTGGGCCGGCAGACGCCGGTGGAGATCGTCGCTGGCCTGACCGATGCCCTCACCCGCCCCCGCTTTGCACACGCCCCCAACGTCTGGGCGCCCCTGCGGGAGCAGAACTGGCACACGCGGTTCGAGGGCCAGGACTATATGGCGACCAGCCCCGACGGCACCGCGTGGATGCAGTACCACCAGGGCGTCGATGGCTCGGCGATGTGGTGGACCGGAGCGCAGGACAAGCAGGGCAACGGCTGGACGGCCCACTTCACGCCGAACACGCCGATGCACCTGGTTCAAGCCTTCTCAGCCGAACTTGCCGGCCCGGACCCCGTGATGCGCCCACGCGGGCGTGTCCCGCACAGCGCCCAGATCCGTACCTGGTCGGTCTCCGTCAAGCCCTCCCAGCTCAGCGCCTGGCAACAGGCTCGGATCACAGCTGCCCGCGCCGCCACCTGGGCCCGCACCAGCGCCCGAAGCACACGGCCACACACCACCGCCCGTCCCTACACCCCGGCCGGCGGCGCCCGGACCCGCCGCTGACCTCCATCCCCATCTCAAGGAGCCCGATGCCTGCCCCCACCCCGGACACCCTGCGCGCCCTGACCGAAACGCTGTCGGACGTCACCGAGTACCTGCGCGAGAATCCCGACCCCGCCGAAGCCCTCGCCCTGGTCGAGCCGCTCCTCGACGAGTACACGGGCCTGCCCGTCCAACTCGCTGACACCCTGCGTGCCCTCGCACGCACCATCCAGGAGCACCAGGCCATCCCGCGCTCCGTGCACGTCAACCTCCTGATCGCCGAGCTGCGCTCCGCCGCCTGGGAGCAGACCGACCAGCACACCCTCCACTACGTCCTGGACGAGCTGCGCGCGCTGCACGACGACGCCGAGAGCGAGCAGGGGTGCAGCCGGTGCCGTTGAGCGAGCGCCAGCTCGACGCCTTCGCCGACAAGCACGCCCGGCAGATCCCCTTCGACACCAGCCCTCGCCACCTCGCCGGTCCGGGAGACGCCCGCCACGTCACCCACGGCCTGGCCGCGGCCGGATGGGCCACGGTCTCCGACCCGCTCAGCGCCGAGATCGTGATGGCCAGCCCCGATCACCGCTACCGCCTGCAGTTCGACCCGCAGTCCGCCACCTCCGCCTGGTGGCGGCTGCGGGCCGCCCCCGGCGACAACGAACACGGCTGGTACGCCGAGTTCGGTGAACTCGTGCCGGCCGAGGTCCTCGCCGGCTTCACCGACGCCCTCATCGCACCGCCCTCACCGCAGCCGGACCCCTGGCAGCCGGTGACCAGCGCAGGCTGGCAGCACGACGATGCCGGGATAGCGCTCTCTCCAGACGCACTGTGCCGCATCGAACACCGCCCCATGAGTGAGTTCCATGAACGGCCGTCCTGGCACATCGAGGTCAGGAAAAGCAGCGACGAAGCATTCCCGGGCCCGCGGATCTGGCATGCCTTCCTCGACGAGCACGTGCCCGATCACCTGGCCGGCGCCTTCCTGGGCGCGCTCACCGACCAGAGCCCGCTGCAGCGCGGCATGTTCGACCGCACCGCTTACCACCGTGCCGTCCGGGAGCCGAGCCCTCTGCGCCCGCAGCAGGTAGTCGACGCGCACACCGCCCGGGTGAAGACGATCCGCGCACAGGCCCGCGCCGTGCGCCGTCAGCAGACCGCCCCCACAACACCCCCGGCGCCCACCACCGCCGTCCAGCCGGCCGCACGCCGCTGACCTCAAAGGATGCTCTCATCTCCCGCACCACGAACCACGGCCGCCGCTCCTCACTGCGGCGCCTCAACCGCTACCTGCGCCACAGCGAACGGATCCTGGCGTCCTGGGACGCCTTCACCGAGTTCAACACGGACCTGGACGGCTGGCCCTTCGACCAGGATGCCTACGGCCGCCGGGCCGCCGTCCGTGACGCAGACACCGCCGCAGCGTTCGCCAGTATCCGCCCTGGTGCCCGGCAATTGCTGGCCGCCGCCCGCCTCCAGCTCCAGCACCTGCCCGCACACCTCACGCGGGACAGCTGGCCCGGGCAACTGACCATCCTGGAGGAGGCACTGAGCCACCTCGACACCCTGGACGCTCAATGGCGCCAGGCCCGGGCCCAGCTCCCCGAGGGCGCCGGACCGGGCAGCGAAGCGTACGTCGACGCGCTGGACGAGCACCACGCAGAGTGCTGGAGCTATCTGGACGACTGGGCCTGCCACGGCCGTGTCATCCTCGACATCCAGGCCGCCGCACGCCGAGCACCGTCCCGGCCGAAGCGCCCGCACCTGCCCGCTCTGACGTCCCGGCGCAGCGGACACGGCGCGAGGGGACGGTGACCATGCCCGACGGCCCCGCCAACGTCGACATCGACTACATCGCCCCGCGCCACCTGGCCGGCGGCGGCGATCCCGCCTGGATCATCGTCCCCCTCCACCGTGCCTGCGGCTGGAGTTACGGTCACGACCCCCTGATGCCCCGCGTGCTGCTTTCCAGCCCCGACCAGAAGGCCCTCCTGCGGGTGGAGCCCGACCCCGACGGGCGGTGGTGGACTCTGCAGCACGCCCCCGCGCCGGACCGGCCCGCCTGGTTCGCCAGCTTCGATGCCCGCACCCCCGTCGAGATGATCGCGGCGTTCACTGATGGGCTGACCGATCCCACGGCCGATCCAGTAGACGACTGGGATCCGCAGGAGCCGCTTGTGAAAGCAGGTTGGACTCCGTCCTACAACCACCACCGGCTCGCCTCACCCGACGGCACCGTCCGCGTCGAGGCCGACGAGACAACCAGGGCCTGGTGGGTCGACACCGCCCTCCGCGACTTCCGGACTCTCCTGTGGCAAGCCCACTTCAGCGAGCACACCCCACCCCACCTGATCACCGCGTTCACCACCGCGCTCACCGACCCCCGACCGGTGCCGCGCACCGCAGGCCCCTCCAGCCTCCCAACTCGCAGCCCGGACTTCATCACCCGCTCGCACCGGGAAGTACCGGCCACGCAGGTCGCCGGCGCCCTGGAAGAACGCATCCGCTCCCTCGCCGCACGCCGATCCGGCCCGCCGACGACCAGTACGCATCCTCCGCAACGGCCGCAGGCCGAGCGCCACCGCCAGCGCTGATCCCTCCGTCCCCGCCCGGAAGCTCATAGCCCTTGCCCCCCTCCTCCTCCAGCAGCAACACCGACGGATACGACCTCGTCCTGCGCCTCCTGCTCGGCGTGCTCGCCGTCGTCGTCCCCCTGTCCCACCTGGCCTGGCTGTGCGGCAACCTCACCGCCTCCCTCACCGGCACCAGCTGGGCCCCCTACCAGCCGACCAACGCCTTGCTCCACCCCGAGCAGGTCTGGCCCGAGGCCGGGGAGAACGCCCTACTCATCGGGGCACGCATCGTTCCCGTTCTGCTCCTCCTGGCGCTCGGGGTGACGGCGGTCGCCCTGTGGCTCCGGCACAAGAACCGCGGCGGCAGCCGGAAGAAGATCACCGGCATGGCCAAGGCCAGGGACATCGAGCCCTTGATGGCCAAAGCGATCACCGACAAAGCCCGCTCGCTGCGCCCCAGCCTCAAGGACGCTAAGCACATCGAAGCCCGCGACACCGGCATCCTCCTGGGCAACCTGCAGAACACCCGACACGAGGTGCGCATGGGCTATGAGGATGTGGCCGTCGCCATCATGGCGCCCCGCTCGGGCAAGACCACCTCGCTCGCCATCCCCTCCATGCTCGCCGCGCCCGGCCCCGTCCTGCTGACCTCGAACAAGGCCGCCGGCGACGCATTCACCGCCACATACGAGGCCCGCTCCCGCGTCGGGCAGGTGTGGACCATGGACCCACAGCAGATCGCGCACGCCGCACGCGAGATGTGGTGGAACCCCCTCGCCAGCGCGAAAACCCTGGACGGAGCGAACCGGCTCGCCGGACACTTCCTCGCCGCCTCGGTGGACGCCTCCCAGCAGGGCGACTTCTGGTCCAAGGCCGGCAGCAACATCCTCTCTCAACTGCTGCTGGCCGCAGCGCTCGACGAGCGGCCCATCACCGACATCATGCAGTGGCTCGCCTTCCCCGCCGACCGCACCCCGCTCGACATCCTCCGCGACCACGACTTCGCCGCCGTCGCAGCCCAGCTCAAGGGCACCGTCGAGGGCCCGCCGGAGACCCGCGACGGCATCTACGAGACCGCCCGCCAGTACGCCGCCGCTCTGCTGAACAACGAGATCGCCGCCTGGGTCACCCCGCAGAAGGACGTTCCCGAGTTCCGCCCGTCGGAGTTCGTCACCTCCGCCGACACCCTGTTCCTGCTGAGCAAGGACGGCGGCGGCGGGGCCTCGGCACTGATCGCCGCGTGCGCGGACTCAGTCATGCGCGCGGCCACCGCCCAGGCCGAACGCGCCGGCGGACGCTTGGACCCGCCCATGCTGGCGATCCTCGACGAGGCCGCCAACGTGTGCAAGATCAGCGACCTGCCCGACCTGTACTCCCACCTCGGCAGCCGCGGAATCATCCCGATCACCATCCTCCAGTCCTACCGCCAGGGCCAGAAGGTCTGGGGAGACGCGGGCATGGACGCCATGTGGTCCGCCTCGACCGTCAAGGTCATCGGCTCCGGCATCGACGACCCCGACTTCGCCGACAAGCTCTCCCGCCTGATCGGCGACCACGACGTGGAGACCACATCGACCTCGCACTCGGAGTCCGGCAAGAGCACGTCGGTGTCGATGCGGCAGGAACGGATCCTGCCCGCCGACGCGATCCGCGCCCTGCCCAAGGGCACCGCCCTCTGCTTCGCCACCGGCATGCGGGCCGCGATGCTCGACCTGCGGCCGTGGTACCGAGAGCCAGGAGCCGGGGAACTGTCCGCGGCGTCCGCCCGCGCGTCGAAGGCGATCACGGCTCGCGCCGTCGCGAAGCACGCGCCGACACAGTCCGACTTCGGGACGGCCGCGTGAGCGACATACCGCTGCACCTGGTGCCGGTCCGCTCCCGTGAGGCGAAGGACTTCGTGCGCACCTGGCACCGTCACCACCCGCCGCCCGCAGGACAGATCTTCGCGGTCGGCGCCGCCGACGAGAGGGGCACGCTGCGCGCCGTGGCCATCGTCGGCAGGCCGGTGGCCCGTCACCTGGACGACGGTGCCACCCTCGAAGTCACCCGGACCGCCAGCGACGGGGCCCGCAACGCCAACTCACTGCTCTACGGTGCCGCGTGGCGGGCGGCGAAGGCCCTCGGCTACCGACGGCTGGTCACCTACACGCAGGACGGCGAGAGCGGCGCATCACTGCGCGGCGCCGGGTGGCGCGTGATCGCCAGCCGGCCGCCCCGCGCCGGATGGCACACCCCGTCCCGCCCACGAGCCGGCCACGGCAACGACCACGTCACCCGCCTGCTGTGGGAAGCCCTGTGACCGAGCCCGTTCCTGCACAGCAACGGACCGACCATCTCACCTTGCCCCGTACCGCCCCGCGTCCTCCCGGAGTTGTCCTGCACACCGTCGACCTGACCGAACACACCCGCCTTCTCGGCGAGGTGGCCCCCGCCCTGAAGGAGCTGTCCGTGGAGGCGGCACGCATCCGGGAGGGCGAGATCGCCAAGCCCGTCCGAGAGATCACACCCCTGAGCCTGCGAGTGCACGAGCTGGCGATGCAGTGCACGCGGCAGGTGCACGAACTGTCGGCCAGCCAGTACCCCGCAATGAAGGACGGGGCCGACAACCTGGCGCTCCTCGCCGGCGCCTGCTCCCAGATCTCCCTGGCCGCCACCCTGTGCAACCTCGCCATCCATCACCGCACCGAGATCCTGCTGTACGAGGACGCCGATCCCACCCCGGCGACCAGCCGTGATCAGCTTCGCCGTGCCGGTGTCGAGATGCAGCAAGCGGCCACCACCTATCGCACCGTGGCGCGACGGGTCTCCCGCCGCCTCGCCTCATTCTCGGCGCGCGCTGAAGACCGGCAACTCATCGCCGAGGCCCAAAGGCCCAGCCCGCAGAAGGCTCCCTCCACACCGCCCGTGCTCGCTGCCCGGCGCCGCGGATGACGACGCCGCCCGAGGGCTTCCTGTTCGACGTGGCCGCCCCGCCGACGCCGGTTGAGCGCCTGCTGCTGCTCTCAGACCAGTACGTGCAGCACAACGACATGCTCGACCGTCTCCTGCGGGCCCATCCGCCATCCGAGCCCAACGCCCACGCCGCCTCCGCCCAGCGACTCGCGTCTGCGACCCGCACCGCCCTCAAAGCGGTCACCGACGAACGCCTCTTTCGCAGTCCCGACCTGTCGGACGCAGTGGTCCGCCTTGAGCAGCTCGCCTTCCTGAGCAGTGCCTCCGCGGACCAGCAGCTCCCGATGGCACGCACGCTGACCGCCTTGGCACCCGAAACCGCGATGGGCTGCGCCAACACCCTCGCCTACGAAATCCGACGCCGCCAGGGGACGGCAGCAGGCGACGGTCCGGAGCACACCCTGACCGCCGCTCACCACACCGCCCTGTGGGAGATCGCCTGCGGGAACGACGTGGTCACCAGCTCCCTGGGACGGCAAAACGTCCACTACCGCGACGAGCGCGTGCGCCTGGGCACACTGCGGGCGCTGGAGGCAAAGGGCCTCGCGGAGCGCGTTCCGGAGTCCGCGCCTGCCGCCTATGTGGGCGGCCCGCTCCAGGACCGAGTCCGCCTCACTCCCGCCGGCACCACCGCGCTGGCCACGGCCATCAGCAGCCCGCCCACTCGCAGGGTGCCCGGCACGACGCCCGCGCCCGCACCCACCGCTGCGAAGACGGCCGCACACAGCCGTTAACTGACCCATCGGAGCCCACAGCAGCCCATGACCTCGCACAACCGCGCCCAACACCCGGATCCACCCCGCGCCCGGATGGACGGATACGAGGCCCCGCCCGCACGCGTCCCAGACGTCTCCTGCACACCGGCACCGACGCGCTGCACCCGATCAGTCCTGGCCCACTGCCTCCCGCGGTACAAGGCCCGGCGGTGAGGCACTTCGCGCCCCAGGACCGGGTCCTGGTCTCCCCGCGCTATCTGGCGGGAGCGGGCATCGACCGGCTCGCCGACGCGATCGGCCCGCTGATCCACCTCTTCGGCTGGCCGAGCGAGCACGATCGCGCAAGCGGTCGCATCAGCGTCCACAGCCCCGACGGCAGCCTGTTTGTCAACTTCAACTCCCGTCGCACCCACGGCCACTGGTGGTCCGTCGCACACCACGAGCCGTACTGGGAAGCCCGCTTCACCCGGCAGACCCCGATCGAGGCCATCGCCGCCGTCACCCAGGCTCTGCCCCAGCTGCTCGGCGACGACCGGCACATCGACCGGATCCCGCTCACCACCACCCCCCTCGCGCAGATCGCCGAACTGAACCACTGGCACCGCGAGGACGACACCGTTCACCTCGCCCGACGGCCACTGCCACCTGCAGCACACCCCGACGGAAGACACTCCGTGGCGCTTCCGGCACCACGTGTACGACGGCTTCGACACCCACTGGGACGCCTCCTTCACCCAGGACACCCCCGAGCGGCTCGTCGCCCAGTTCTTCACCCACCTCGCGACGACCACCCCGGTCGAGCGCACCTTCCGTGACGTCCCCTACCTCGTGCAGAACCTGGACGACGCGCTCATCACCCCCGTGCACCGAGCCGCCGTGAACCCACACGTCCACCACGCCGGCGCCCAGCTCGGCCGCGTCGTACACCGCCGCTGACACCGGCCTCACCGAAACCCGTCATCTTCAGATGAACGAGCCGACTGGGCCGGCCGAGCACCTCCTGCTCCTCGCCGGCGACTTCACCCGGCACAACGACGCCCTGACTCGGCTGCACGTACCCGTCCGTTGCCGCGAGCGCACTGCCATCCTCCCGGCCTGCACTTCCGAATCCCTTGGACCACCGTGTCACTCCTGGACATCCCCGACGTATTCATCGGGTCCACCGACGACGGCCACACCTTCGTCATCCTCAACCACCCCGTCCGCGACGCCGACCGGCTGCTCACCGACGCCGGCTTACTCCCTCGTGAACACCACGGCCGCAGGCTCTACCTGCTGCCTCCAGGCATCGCGCAGGACGTACACGAGCGCGCCGGCGTGGCGATGTACGCCCTCTTGGCCCACACCCACGACCTCGTCGACCTTTCCTGGACGACCCGCTGGAGTCCCGACCAGCCGGCAGGCGGACCGGACCTGCGCTTCCAGTTCGGTGACGGCACGGTTGCCGTGACTGCCTCGACCACCGCCGCCCGGTTGCTGCTGGAGCAACACGGCTTCGTCCCCACAGCAGACGGCGCGTCCTACCGCCCGCGAGACGGGCTGGACGAGCGCGGACTGCTCGGCGCCGTCACCGCTGCCGAGGCACACGCGTACGCCCACGGTCTCAGCGCGCGTGTCCACCTGGGCATCCCCACACCAGCCAACATCCCCGCGAGCGCCCGCCGCCGCTCAGCTGCCGCCACCGGTCCGCGAACCACACCGTCGGCCCGTCGCCGCACCCGCTGACCTTCGCTACAGAATCCAGCCGCTATCCGAGGAGCTTCCACGTCCGACGCCCCCTCCGTGCATGATCTCGCCCGTGCCCTCGCCGACCAGCTCCACCCCGGGGCCGCTCCCCGGGACGTGACCGTCAGCTTCGGCGCCCGCCGACAAGCCCCCATCGAGTACCGCAGCCGCGGTCGGGGCGGACCCGTGACGGTCTTACGCCCCGGCACTGCACGCCGCCCTCTACGGCCTTCCTGCGCCCGACGAGTCGCTGCCCATCGCCCTGGACGCGCTTCTGCAAGCCACACACACCGCGACCGCCCCGGAACAGAAGACCGCCGTCCTACGGCAGGTCGCCGAGCAACTGCGCAACGCCGCCGAGATCATCCAGCGCTACCAGTACCGAGCCCAGTGGGACCGTTTCCCCACAGAGGTCGCCGAGCAGCTCGACACGGCTCACGACCAGGCCCAGCAGATCGCCCAGGCCCTCGACCGCGTGGCCCCCGCCTTCAGCCACCAGCCCACCGCGGACACCCCGCCCCGTGCCCAAGCCGCCCACGGCCAGAGCGCCACCACCCCTGTAGCCTCCCCGCCTTCACCGGCCCCACGCCACCGCTGACCGGCCGCGACAGCCCACCCGAGAAAGACATCTCCTGGCCACCACCGACTCCCTCCAGGCCCTCCTCTCCCAACCCCGCTGCGCGCTCAGCGTGTTCGTCCCCGCCGGACTGCATCCGGCCCGCGCCGAGCGCCGTCAACTCGACCAGATCGCACAAGCCGGCGCCGACCTGTTCGAGATCGGCCTGCCCACCATGACGCCGGCCTCGACGGGCCCGTCATCCAAGCCGCCTACCGCCGCGCCCTGAGCCGTGGAAGCGTCCTCGCCCGCGCCCTGCGTGCGGTCGAGCATGCCGCTGGCCTTCGGCCGACCGTCGTCATGACCTACTGGGAGCCCGTCCACCGGCACAGCCCCGAACGCCTGGCCCGGCTGCTCGCTGACGCGGGCGCCGCCGGGGCGATGGTCGTCGACCTGCCCGACGACCAGGCAGAGCGCTGGCAGGCCGCAGCGAAGGCCGTGAACCTCTCCACCCCACGCCTCGTCCCGCGCCACCTCGCCGACACCGGTCTCGCCACCGTGGCCGCCGGCGCGTCGGGATGGCTCTACGCACCCGCCAGCACCGCCCCCACCGGCTACCGCGGCCCGCTCGACGTGCCCGCGCTCGCCGACTTCACGACACGCCTTCGCGCCGCGAGCCCCCTGCCCGTCGTATCGGGCGTGGGGATCTCCACCCCGGGCCTCGCGGAACGCGTCGCACCACTGGTGGACGCCGTCGTCATCGGCACCCCCGTCGTCCGCGCCCTGATGACCGCCCCCGAGCAGGCCCCGGTGCTCACCACCGCGTTCGCCCAAGCTCTGAACCCGTACGCCACCACGGAGACCCGTGCCTGACTCCACCAGCCCGGCTCCGGTCCTGGCCCGCATCGCCTCCGACGCGTCCTATCTGCTCCAGGCCCTGCGTGCCCTGCCCGCCGAACGGGACGCATCCACACTGGCCGCGCGCATCACTGACGCCCAGGACCTCGCCGACACCGCCTTGCGGCTGTTTTCCGACCGCAGCCCCCAAGCGGCGCGGCCCTCCCCTACGGACCTGCTGCTCCTTCACCGTGTCGCGCAGATCGCCAAGGCGGCCCAGGACGCCGCCGCCGAACTGACGGCTGCTCTTGCCCGCGCTGTGGAGAACCAGCGCCGCCAGGCCGCCGCCACATCTCGGCGGGTCGTCCTGATCGGGCCGACACCGCAGCAGTTCATCGAGTCGGCCGCCGACCTCCTCGACCGCATCCCCGCCCTCTGCGACGCCGTATCCCGCGACCGGCCGGAATCCCCCTGCCAGTGACGCGACAGCCGCGATGCGAGCGCCCCCCTTTTCCCTACATCCAGGACAGACCATTTCAGATCAGCCCCGATTCCGCGCCCTCTCCCTCGGCGCGGGAGTTCAATCCAGCACTCTCCTCGCCCTGTCAGCCGAGGGCATTCTCCCGAAGGTCGACTACGCGATTTTCGCCGACACCGGCTGGGAACCCGAAGCGGTCTATGGCCACCTTGACCGCCTGGAAGAAGAGATAGCCGCCCCCGCCGGGATACCCGTACTGCGCGTGTCGGCCGGAAATATCCGCGACGACGCATTGAACCCGGATCACCGTTTCGCCTCCATGCCGCTCCACATCCTCAACAAGGACGGGCGACCTGGGATGACCCGACGGCAGTGCACCGGCGAATATAAGGTAAAGCCGATCAAGCAGAAGGTCCGCGAACTGCTCGGCTACCCCTATCCGGCGCGCATCCCGAAGGACGTTTTCGTCGAGCAGTGGGTAGGAATCTCCACGGATGAATTCCACCGCGCGAAGGACGCGGACGTCAAGTACATGCGTAACCGGCATCCCCTTCTGGACATGTCCTGGAGCAGGGCCGACTGCGTGCACTACCTGACTTCTCTCGGACTCGCCGATACCCCGAAGTCGAGTTGCCTGGGATGCCCGTTCCACGGAAATGCGCAGTGGCGGCACATCAGGGACACCTCTCCATCTGAGTGGGCGGACGTCGTCGCATTCGACGCAGCCATCCGGCAGGGCAATGCCCGCGCCAACGCCACCGGCAACAGACTGCTCGGCGAGGCGTTCCTGCACCGCTCCCGCGTCCCGCTCAGCGAAGCCCCCATCGACCACGTCACGGCTGCCGAGCGGGCCGCCCTGCGGACCAGCGCGGACGAGGCCGACGTCCTGGAGAACGGTGTCGAGGACGGCTGCTCGCCCTGGGCGTGCCGCGGCGACGCCGACGCACTGACACGGGCCGACTTCGGGCTGGCCACGTGATACTCGACCTCTTCGCGGGGCCGGGCGGCTGGAGCAGGGCACTGCACGTCCTGGGCGTGCGCGACGTCGGCCTGGAATGGGATCAGTGGGCGTGCAAGACACGCGCTGCGGCCGGTCAGTTGACCATCCGGTGCGACGTGGCGAGGTATCCGGTATGGCCGTTTCTCGGCCGCACCCGCGGGGTGATCGCCTCGCCGCCGTGTCAGGCGTGGAGCATGGCCGGCAAACGCCTCGGCCTTCTCGACCAGCCACTGGTGCACGCAGCCGTCGAAGACCTGGCCGCCGGGCGCGACACCCGCGAACGCCTCCTCACCGCCTGCCGCGACGAGCGCTCCCTGCTCGCCGCCGAGCCAATGCGCTACCTCTACACCCTGAACACGGTCGGCGAGCCCGACTGGGTCGCCATGGAGGAAGTACCGGACGTGCTGCCGTTGTGGAAGCAGTACGCGGCTGTCCTGCGCGGGTGGGGGTTCTCCGTCTGGTACGGGATCCTCAACGCCGCCGACTTCGGCGTCCCGCAGACCAGGAAGCGGGCAATCCTCCTGGCCTCCCGCGTCCGCACGGCGCAGCCGCCCACGCCCACGCACGCCCAGCTCGCCGAGCCGGCATCGCTGTTCGGTCCGGGCCGTGCCCGCTGGGTCAGCATGGCCGAAGCCCTGGGATGGGGGGCGACCGACCGGCCCGTCCCCACCGTCTGTGCAGGAGGTGGGCCCGGCGGCGGCCCCGAGCCGTTCCCGTCGGGCTCTCGCAAGACGCTGTCCGACGCGCGGGAGCGCGGCACCTGGATGCCGCGGCCGGACGGGGTGGTTCTGCAGTCCCGCCGGGAAGGCGCGGGGTGGGCGGCCCGGCACGGCACGCGCGAGAATCGTGCGGCCGACGCTCCGGCGCCCACGTTCACCGCCGAGGCGCACCGCTGGTCCTGGTCCCTGCGCAGCAACAACCAGGCCAACGCCACCATCCGGTCCATCCAGGAGCCGGCCGGCACGCTGTTCTTCGGGCACCGCGCGAACGAGTGCACCTGGGTCGCCGAACCCGCCACCCCGTCAGCCGAAGAAGCCGATGCGCCGGCCGTTCCCGAGCCGATCCGGATCACCGCCCGCGAGGCGGGCCTCCTGCAGACCTTTCCCGCCGACTACCCCTGGGTCGGCAACAAGGGCCAGCAGTTCTCCCAGATCGGCAACGCCGTTCCCCCGCTGCTCGCCGGCCACCTCCTCGCCCCGCACCTCGGCCTCCCCCTCGACCCCGACGACTTCACCCTCGCCGCCTGATGCCCCACACCCCCGAACCCGACGAAGACGACCTCGACGCCATCGCAACGCCCCAGCCGGTATTCCACGTCGAGCAGGCCCTCCTGGGGGCTCTCCTTCTCGACCCGCACCGCCTGGACGACGTGAACGGCATCGCCGCCGACTCGTTCTCCACCGCCCCGCACGCCGCCCTGTATGCCGCGATCAGCACCCTGCCGCGGCCCGACCCCGCCGAGCACGCGAAGAACACCAAGTGGCTCGACCGGGTACTCGCCACCGCCCTGGAGGAGGCGCGCGGACTGAGCGCCTCCTACCTGCACGCCCTCGTCCAGGTCTGCCCCTGGCCCCGCCACGCCCCCGCCTACGCCCGGATGGTCGAGGCAGAGCACGCCCGCCGCCGCCTGCACACGGCCGCCGAACGCCTCGTCCACACCGTCCACGACGTCTCCCTCCCTCACCCCGTCCAGACAGTGCTCACCGAGGCCGACGCGCTTGCCGCGGTCGTGGACGACATCGCGAACCGCTTCCCCCCACGCTCCGGTGTCCTTCCCCGCACCCCGGCACCCCCTCCTGCCGCCGCCCCCGACTACACCGAGGCGGTCGAGGAGGAGCAGCTGCTGCTCGCCACCGCCACCGCCACCGCCACCGCCCGCCCAGACGACATCGACGCCGTCCGGTGGCTGACCCCCGACGACCTCACCCTGCCCCTGCACGCCGGCCTGTGGCAGTGCCTGACCACCCTCGCCCGCCGAGGCGAGCCCGTCGACCCCGTCACCGTCCTGTGGGAGGCCCAGCAGCGCGGCCTGCTCGACGACGGCAGCGAACCAGGCCAGGTCCTGCGCATGCTGGCCGAACCGGCAGGATCCGTCGGGCACTGGGCCGAACGCGCCCTGCAGCGCTCCCTCCTGGCCACGGCCGAGCACACCGGACGGCGCATCGAGGCGTACGCCGGCGACCCGGCGAACACCCCCTTCCAGCTCGTCGTCGGCGCCCGCCGCGCCCTCGCCGACATCACCGCCGTCCGCACCCGCTGGCGGCACGCCACTGGAACAGTCCCACCGCAGCGACCGCGCCCGGCGCCTCCCACCCGCGCTGGCCTGCCGACCACCATGGCCGCTCGCACCGCGCGCGCTGCCCGATAGCACCCCATTCGAGGGACCTGGTAGAGACACACCCTTAGGTCGCCTCGGCAGGACCACCGAAACGGTAGGCATCGGCACATCAGGCTTCGGCGCCTGCCTCACCAGGATCGCCCAACACTTCCAAGAGGGGAATTCCCCACGTAGCCCAGCGCTCCAGCTGATCTCCGCACATCAGGTAGATACCTTGCTCAACTGCCAGGGAGCTCGCGGGCTTGGAGAACGAACCATTGGTGACGGCAACCACGATATCCGCGTTGTGGACAGGACGGGCAGTCCCGTTGAGTGTTTGGATCACCCGGGATCCAACCGCCCTAGATCCCGGCTGGCGGTGCTTGCACTGGAAAACGATCTTCCGACCGTCTGGGGTCAGCGCTATCACGTCGGCTCCCAGATCGTGGGATCCCCCCTTGCCGCGAACCACTTCGTACCCATCCCGGCGCGCAAGGACTGCCGTAGCATGCTCGAAATCGTACGGCGTCATCGCATGCAGCTGGGCGATGCTGATACTCCCTGCGCTGGCACGGAAAGTCCGGAACTCCTCCTCTCGCAGAGCCAGTTCATGTACTTGTTGGGCATGTTCCTGCATCGCGGCAGCAAACCGAAGCCTGGCTTCTTCAAGCTCGCTCTCCAGCCTGATGGCCCTTTCCAGCCCACAGTCGGACTCCGGGGTTCGCCGGAAGCGGCTTGCCGCGATGGCGCCAGCCTCTTCTCTGACTCCATCCAGAATCTCCTCCGCTGACGCTACTGCCTCCTGTGCCCAGGAACAGACTGCGTGCAGACTCTCAGCCAACTCTCTGCCTCTATGGCGAAACTGAGCCCACACCGGAGAATCTGGCCGACGCGGCCCGAGTTTCGCGGCACGTTTGTGTTCCTCTTCCGTCAGCCGGTGAAATTTCTGCAACTTCTCGAGAATTAGCCTAACAAGGGCACCTTCGTAGAAATGCAGAAAGGCTGCCAGCGCGTCGTCGTCCGTGGCCTCCCGAACGGTGGCGCTTACTGATTGTGTGAGCCACGGCTCTTCGTAGACGGGCAGGGTTACCCGGCTATTCCAGTTGATGTGCATCAGCCCACCTCGCGCTTTGACAACAGCGCGTCCAAGTCAAGCGCTACTCCCCATTCGATCCACCTGCGCACGTCAGTACGGTCCAGCAGGATAATGCCGTGCGCCTTCGCGAAGCGACGGGCCATATGGTTGTACTCGATGTTGCTTATCAAGACCACTGCATCAGCGGCGGCGGCAATTCTGTCGCGTTGCGCCTGTTGTGCAACACTGGAGAACCAAACCCATCCCCGCGACGCATCGCCACGCTTAAACCGGTGATGCATCACCCTTACGCCCACTATACGACCTGAAGGCGTGCGGAAGAGGTCCATTCGGGGCGGGCAGGCATCAGACGGCGATAGGGAATTCCTTTCCATCTCCAGCAATTCTCGAACCATTTGAACGAATGCCCCCCGTTCACCTTCGTCCAAGGCATCGAGGGCAGCTACATCCTGAGATCCCCCAGCCGTACAGGACTGCTCCCGCAGTGCCAGTGCGTGAAGACGCTGACGGTCCTCGTCCAGCAGGGCTGCCAGCCGCCCCTCCGCCTGTTGGAGGAACTGCCACAGAGGTCCGCAGTTTTCTGCCTCTCTGTGGCTGGCATTGCCGATCTTCCTGCTTTTTCCGACTCTGCCACCTATGCCCTCATACAGCGCGGCACTTTCCTTGAAGGCCGCCTGGGCCTCCTCCAGTTCGGGCTCCAGAGAGTCTTTGAGCGCTGAGGCGGCGGCTGCGACCGACCGGCGCGCGGCACTGCCCGGGCCCATGCTCCACCTTCCGCGCATCGCTCTCGTCTCCGCCTCGTCCATCTCACGTTTGATTCTTTCGGCGTGAGCCTTCCAGCCGTCGCGTACGCCTCTGACCGCACGACATTCGGCGCTCCACACCAAGATCGCCAACATGTCGTCGCGGTCGGCTTGGCCTATCGCCCAACCCATCAGCGCACGTTGCTCCTTCCCGGTATATCGCGGGGGGACCACGCGTGCGTTTCTGTCAATGATCACCGCGGGAGGTTACACAGTGGCACCGACAACCATGCGTGCCCACAAGGAGGAAAACAGCAGGCCAGAAGGGCACCGATCCCCTTGGGGCCACTCATCCCTGGGAGGTATCGCAGGTGCCGATTGGAAGTCAATTGCGGTGACCTGGAACCCACTTCGGGGCATCATGCAAGGTGCCTACTGATCGGCTCCGCATCGACTGTTGGATCCACAGAGCACCCTGTTGTGCGACCTAGATCACACGATCGTGGGGTGCCGGCCTGGGCCTCGGTGAACCGGTTCTGACGGCAGCGAAGGAGACGGAGCGCTGTCGTTTCCGGCATCACGAGACGTCTTCGGCCACTCCTCCTTCGAAGCACTCTCGGCGAGGGACACCGACACCCGCCGGCCCCGAGCCGATCCGGAACAAGGACCGGCAGTTCTTCCAGATCGGCGACGCCGTGCCCCGCTGCTCGCCGGCCACCTCCTTGCCCCGCATCTCGGCGTCACCTTCGGTGGACACCCGCCTGGTGGTGGCCGCGGCCCGGCCGGTGCGCGGCAACACCGCGGACGCGAAAGCCTGGCGGAACTTCGGCCTCGTCGAGCACTGCCAGGCGTGACCGTCCTCGGGGACGGCGCCTTCATCAACACCGGTCTGATCGTCCCGCACCGCAAACGCCCCAGACGGCCCCTGCTCGAACGCAAGGGGGAGGACAACGCCGCCCACCGCAACGTCCGCGCCCGGGTCTCGCACACCTTCTCCCGCATGAAGATCTACAAGATCCTCCGCGACTGCCGGCCGCGCGGTGACGGTCGCCACCACGCCGTCCAGGCCGTCGCCCACATGCACAACCTCGCCCTCGCCGCATGACCGCACAGGCCCGAACACCGCTTCAGCCTGTGTGTTCAGGGCCTTCTGCAAACTTTGGGCGGCCAGAAATCCGAACGGGCGCCCGCATGCCAATCGCCCGTTCGCTCGCGGATGACGGTCGGGAATCTGACTTTGCACGGATAACCGACTTGTCACTTAGATGAGTTGAGTGGCGCTACCTTCGATCTGGCACCGCGTTCACGGAGCCCGCCCTAGAGGACGGTTGCCCCCGCCCTCCAGGGTGCGATCAGATCAAGAGGAGTGTGCGCATGCTCAATCCGCATCGCCGAGGGGTCATTACTGGCCCCTCCGGGCGTCTGCACGGTATCAGCCCGACCATCGAACTCTCGGTGCTTCCCGGTGTTCCTGCACTCGGCCGGGTGATGTCCTCGGCCGCGCTGGTCACGCTCGCGACCGCAGGGATCACCCTGTCCGTTGTTCCGGAGCAGGGGCCCTCCATTGAGGTGACCGTGCAAGTCCACTTCGGAGATGCCTTGTTCGGCTGATACCGCGACCCGCCCGCCTCCGGCCTCCGGGGCGGGCGGAGCTCCGCGAGTAGCCGGCAGCCTCGACGCCGTGATCGATGCCCTAGCCGCCCAGGGACCCGATCCACCCCCGCCAGAAGCGCCTCCGCCTGAACAAATCGAACGGATGGCGGAGGCGTCATTCGATGGCCTGATCTCGGCCAGACCGCCACCGTCCGCGCAGCGCGGGAAACGCCATGTCTGCGCCACCCCCGCGCCACCGCACACACCATTCGCTTCCCCAAGCGACTGGTGGATCTTGTGCTGCCCTTCTACGATGGCCCCTCATTCCCTGGAGAGATCGGGGCTCGACCAGGAGGGGCCGACCATTGGGTCAATCACATGTAGATCTTTCCGTGCCGAGTGCTGCACGGATGTACGACTGGTTACTGGACGGCACCTTCAACTACGAAGCCGACCGGGCTGCGTGTCAGGAACTGTTGAAAAGGGCGCCGACGACGAAGGCCCTGGCCCGGAACAACCGCTGGTTCCTGGAGCGGGTCGTCCATGCTCTGGCCGACGAGTACGGGGTCCGGAGGTTCCTCGATTTCGGCTCGGGCCTGCCCACACAGAACAACGTCCACCAGGTGGCGCAGACCGTCGCTCCCGATGCTCGGGTCGTGTACGTGGACAACGACCCTGTGGTTCTCGGACACGGGCGATCCCTGCTCGATGCCAACGCGAACACTGCCATGGTCGCAGGGGACATGCGGGACCCAGACTCCGTCTTCGCCGCACCGGAGGTCAGACGTCTCTTCGCCGACGACCAATCTGCAACGATGCCCAGGGCAGCACTGTTCATCTCGGTTCTGCACTGCGTCAAGGACGTGGAAGACCCGGCTGGCATCGTCCGCCAGGTGACCAGTCGCCTCAGCCCCGGCGACTACGTTGTCATCTGCCACTTGGTTAGCGACGACAGGGACCTGCGCGATTCCGTCACGGACTTGATGCGGCAGGAGACACACGACAACTGGGGCCGAGTGCGCGAGCGGCACGAGGTGGAGGCCCTCTTCGAAGGTCTCCAGGTGCTGCGTCCGGGACTCGTGGACGTCACGGACTGGCGGCCGGACTCAGAGCTGCGCCAGCACCAACGCAGTATCGAATGGTACGACTACGGTGGGCTGGCGCAGATCCCCGTTCCGGAAGCGGTCACTCCCTGAACCGTGCGACGGCCTTGTCGAGCATGGCCCGGCTGTCCCCCGTCGATTCCGCAGCCTCTTCGCTGAGCCGGAGCAACAGTGTTACGTGCCGCTCCACTTCTTCCTGCTTGGTGTGGTATGTGGCATCGTCGTGCCCTTCGATATAGACGAGTGGCGGCAGGCCCTGGAGCGCGAAGCGCAGGTGCGTGACCGAGCCGTAGTTGGAGACCACCCTGCCGTGGAAGGGCACGATGCGAATCGCGATGTGCGGCTGCTCCAACAACTCGCGCAGCCGGAGCATCTGCTCCCCCATGATCTTCCGGCTGCCCACCTGGCGATAGAGGATGCCCTCGTCGAGGAGAAATACCGACCGAGGAGGTTCGTCCTGGCCAAAGACGCGCTGCTGACGCTCCTCGCGTAGTGCCGCGCACTGCTGGACCAGCGGATCGGCCAAGTCCACGTTCAGCCCATTCGCGCTGATGTGGTGGGCGTAGTCCGCGGTCTGCAGCAGACCGGGAACGACCTTCATCTCGAAGGTCGTTAGCAGCGATGCCTTGGCCTCAAGCCCGATCAAGCGGCGCATCCAGGACGGCGCGCAGTCTGCGTAACGCCAGAACCACTCGGGCTGGGTAGCGCGCTTGGCCAGACATTCGAGGCGGAGGCGCTCTTCAGCATCCACCCCATAGAGATCCGCGAGATCGCGCACGTCCCGCACGTCGGGCGGGCTCTCCGCTCGCTCCAAGCGGGACAGCTTGGACAAGGACGCGTTGATCGCCCGAGCGGCCACCTTCGTGGGAATCTTGCGTCGCTCTCGCCACGTACGTAGATCCACTCCCAGCATCACGCCGGCAGCGGTGGGCTCAAGGTCTTCCGGTACCCCCTCTCCGAAGAGAGGAACAACACCGTCATTACTCGGGGACACGCGCACTCCAATGGGTATTGGGCATGGCACATCATGGCATGCCCCGAAGTCGCGTGTCCCCTCGAACAAAACTACGCCCGGTTGCGCATCAAGATGCGCACAAGTGGTCGAATTCGTTCTTCTTCGCGCCGTCCAGGAAGGCGTCGAATTCGCCCGCCTCGAAGACGAGCGCCGGTCCCGTCGGATCCGTCGAATTCCTGAACGCAACCCTCCCCTCGGGCAGCGGCGCCAGCTCCACGCACTGACCAGCCCCCGAACTCTTCGCGCTTTTCACCCACCTCACGTCCAACGTTGCCGCCGGCACGCCGTTACGCAACCCGTTCACGCCTACCTCCGCACATCACCCGATCGAACATCCGACTTTCAGATCGCCGCCCTGCAATTGACACACGGGACGGCCCCGTGCAATCCCATGATGCAATTGCACGGGGGAAATCGTAGCCGACTCCGAACCTCAGAAATTCGAACATCGCTACGCACTTTCGAGTGATCCACCCCGGCCCGCTTCAGCGCGGTTCATTTCTCCCCGCTGTCGGCCCCAAAGAGCGCCCAATGGTCCGCAAGGGTCTCGTCCACAGCGTCCCCGGCGCTTGCTTCAGCTTCGGAGACCGGTACCCGACGCTCGCGACGCAGCCTTGTACGGCCACGAGAGCGCAGCACAGGCATCGACACGAGCGGGGCAACATAGCGCGGGAGCGCCGGTTGGCCAAACCGGCGATCCCGCACACCATAGATAGTCCACCGCCACGCCCTGCCCGCCCGTCGAAAGGCCCCCCACGCTGCAGACACGACACATAGCGCAGCCCGCCACAAGGATGGTCAGCGGCGGGCGATCATGCCGCCACGTAGCTTGCCCGGAACAGGTCCTGCGCCCGCTCCACATCCCTGAGCGTACGAAGCTGGACCTCCAGATCACCCGTCCCGTGGTGACCGAGACCGGACACGTCCCGAGTGAAGCCCGGAACGAGGTCAACGTCCTTCGGGTTGGCCTTCAGGTAGACCAGCAGCTTGCTGCGCTGCGGCGGGCACAGGCAGGCGAAGTTCCGCAGCCGCTGGTAGGCCCTGTAAGTCTTGCGCTCCACCCGGTTCACGCCGTCCCCGAGTCCGAGCAGGACCTCGTCGACCGCGCCCGCCAACTCGCGCATCGCCGCGCCCTGCACACGGGCCGCATCCTGGGTGATCGCCTGACGCCGTGCCCGGCGGGCCACCTGCATGCCGCCGCTCACGGAGGCCACGGTCTCAAGTCCGAGCAGGTTGCTGCCGAAGAGTCGGTAGCGGACGAGGTCGATCGAGCGGCGGTGCTCGCGCACGGCATGCACGTCGTAGCGGGTGAAGTCGCCGGCGATGCAGATCAGGCGCGGGCCGCTCCACAGGACCTGGGACGCGGCTGTCACCCCGAGCCGGTCGCGGACCAGGTGCTCGAACTCTGCACGGTGGTCCATCAACCAGGCCAGGTAGAACAGGCCCTGGTTGATCACGCCGGCATCTGTGCCGCGCTTGTACTCGACGATGGCCGGCGATCCGTTCTCGTCCAGCCCGAGCGAGTCGATCCGGCCCCCGTGTACCGGTCCGGTGCTGTACTCGCTCGCCAGGAAGCGGATCCCCAGCAGCGTCTCCATGTGCGCCTCGACGAGACCTTGCACATCGGCCTCGACCTCAGCAAGACGCGGCATGACCTCGGTCATGCCGCTATTCGTCGTGTCCCTGCGGAACAGCTTCAGGCCCGACACCTTCCCCTCCTCGGCTCGAAGATCAGCAACGCTGATGAGGTACGGGATTGTTTCCGCGAGACACTTCGGCGGCGTGAAGATAATGTGAGACCCTACGTACGGCCCGATCAGGGAGCGCTCTCGTCCCCCAGTCACCGGGAATCCGCGATTCCCCCATGTGTCCCCCGCGACCTGGGGGACAGCGCCCGGAAGCTGCGTTTACGCAGATCAGCCCCCGTAGCTCAGCGGATAGAGCTTCTAAACGCCCGCCTTGTTCTGAGGAACAGCGCTTCTCCCCGCATGCAGCGCCCTGCAGTATGAGCCCGGCAACCGACACGGGCTGCCGGGCCTCCCTGCCGGGTCAGTCAACGAGGTAGTGCGCTTCGACGTAGGCGACGGTTGAGCCGTAGGGCTCGCCCACCGGCTTCAACATGTACCGGCGGAAGACCGCGGCGGTGGCACGGCGTACGCCGCGGTTGCGGGCCTCAGCGTTGTCCCATGACTGGGCGAGGGTGCGCTTGACCACCTGGTCGATCTCCTCAGCCAAGTTCTGCTCCGTGACGGTGAGGCCGGGCGGAGCGTGGTCGTGGATGATCCGTGACAGGACCCCCACGTGGTCGTCGTCCAGTACGACGGCTTCGTCGGGGTGCTTCTCCGCGTTCACGATGGCACGGGCGACCCTGAGTGCTTCGGCTAGGAACTCCAGGGCGTCCTGGGCGTCCTGGATGATTCGGTCCCGCAGCTGCCTGATTCGCTCTGCCAGGGCGGTGTACTTCGCGGATCCGGGTTCGACGCCTTTCTCGAGGGCGGCCTTGATGTGATCTAGGATCTCCGCCGCAGACGGTGGCCTCTTATCTTCGCCGTCGTCCTTGTCGGGCTTGGGACGGACGAGGGTCAGCAGCTCCTTGAGGATCGTGATGCCCTGGGCATCCAGGACGAGGGCTTCTTCCTGGGAGGCGGCCACCGAGAAGGAGTGGACGTGGGCGTTGATTATCTCCAGGACCATCGGCCCCAGCTCGCTTAGTCGCTCCTTCCTTTCCTCGTCGGAAGACTTCTTGAACAGGGTCGTGTATGCAGACCCGAACAGCCCGACCCCGTCCTGGTACTTGGAGACCCGCTTGTCCGTGTTGATGAGTGGGTACAGGCGGGCCAGAAGCCGGTAGTTCTTGCTGAAGACCTCGGCGGCGTCGGGGTTGGCGTCCAGGAAGCCGTTGATGACACGTACGGACTCGTATCCGTGGGCCGTGAGATCGAGGCCGTCCACATCTGCGAGGAGGTCTTCGATACGGGCGAAGGTGGTGCGGAACTCGGCGACCAGGTCGGTCAGGTCGGTGACGAACCCGCCGCCCTTGTCGGCGGACCCCTCCGAGGTGGGGTCGGCGACGGCACGCTGGACCTCTTCGGCCAGGCTGATGTAGTCCACGACCACGCCGGTGGTTTTCACGAATCCGGACGGGGACACCCAAGTGCGGTTCGGGCGGGTGATCGTCTGGAACAGGTTATGAGCCTTCATCGGCTTGTCCAGGTAGAGGACGCCCTCGTTGGGGGCGTCGAACCCAGTCATTAGCTTGGCCGTCACGACCAGGAAGCACAGCGGGTCATCGGGAGTCAGGAAGCGCCGCTTCTGGTCTTCCTCGTCGACCTCGGAGAGCCGGTAGGGCCGCATGGCCGCTTCCTCGGTCTTGGCGTCCGAGACGTGGATATTCACCTCTGCGGTGATCCGATCGTGCTTGCCGACCTCGGCGAGTACCTGCGACGCCTCGAAGCCGGCCAGCAGCTCGTTGATCTTGTCCGTGTATGCCACGGCCAGCTCACGGTTGTAGGCAACGACCTGCGCCTTGAGGCCGTTGCGATAGGTGCCGGCCAGGTAGTGGTCCACGATGTCCTGGCAGACCGTGTGGATGCGTTCGGGGTTGGCAAACACCGAGGTGAGGCGCCCGAACTTGCGAGACAAGGTTTCCCGGTCAGGGTCGTCGAGGTCGAATTCGTCGGCGAACTGGTCGAACTCGGCCTGTAGGGCCTGGTCGTTCATCTCGAAGGTGACCGGGTGCGGGTCCAGCATGACTGGAACGGTTGCCTCGTCCTGGAGAGACCGGGACACCGAATACCGGTGCAGCACCCTGTTCGGGTCGGTCTCCTCCCCGAAGAGGGCGAAGGTGTTGGTGGTGAGGTTCCTGATGGGTGTGCCGGTCATGCCGAAGAACTTCGCGTGCGGCAACGCTGCGCGCATTTGCCCCGCCAGGGACTCTTCCTCGGATGACTGGGTGCGGTGTGCCTCATCGACCAGCACGATGATGTTGCGGCGGGTCGACAGGTTCTTGCCGGCGTCGGCGAACTTGTGGACAGTCGTGGAGATGACGCCGCGCACATCGTCAGCCAGCAGGGAACGTAACTCCTTGCTGGTGGAGGGCTGGTGGAAGTAGGCGTCGCCCATCGCGGAGGTGAATACTCCGGAGGTTTGCCGCACGAGCTGGGTCCGGTCCGAGAGCAAGATGATCGTGGGCGACTCGGTGCGGGTGTCAGCCAGCAGCAGCGAAGCAGCGAACACCATCAGCAACGTCTTCCCGCTGCCTTGGTGGTGCCAGACCAGACCTTTCTTGCCGTCGGCCAGGACCCGCCTGTGGATAAGATGGGCGGCTTCCATCTGTGGGTAGCGGGGCAGGTACTTCTTGTCTACCCCGCCCCCAGAGGTGTCGAAGAGGGCGAAGTTGGCGAGCATGTCCAGGACCGTGGCCGGGTTGAGCAGCAGCTCGACGGAGCGCTGGGCGTCGGCCTGCCCTGATAGGTTCTCGTCGTCGTCAGTGGATCGAAACGGCTGCCACAGGTTCAGGGGCGCACCAGCGGAACCGAACCGCAGCTTCAGCCCGTCGGAGGCGACAGCGAAGATATTGGGCGTGAAGAACCACGGATATTCGGTGGCGTACACGTCATTGATCTCGCGTGCGGCGTCGGCCCACCCTGACTTAGCGGTCGGTGACTTCACCTCTACGACAACTAGGGGCAGGCCATTGGCCCAGTACACGAGATCGAACCGGCGGGGGGTCTTGCCGGGGATGGCGATAGTCACCTCGTCCGACACGACCAGAGTGTTGGTGGTCGGGTGTTCGAAATCGATGACCTTCAAGGCGCGCCACACGCCGTCGGCGCCCCGGAACTCCTTGTGCCCGCGCAGCAGTTCCAGCACCTGCTCGTTGGCTCGCACCAGCCCGCCGTCGACGGCGTTGACCATGGCGATGATCTCCTCGACCACGGCGTCCACGTCGAAGCCGTCGATCACCTCAGGGTTGAGCCGGAAGATGGCGTCCCGCAGCTGGCCGGCGAGCACCGTCTGTGTCGTCTCACGCGGCAACGACCTGCCCGCTTTGTAACTCCATCCCATCGGGAGGGACCACTGGATCATAGAGTTTTGGAACTCGCGCTCCCGTATGCCCTTAGCCACGCTCAGACCCCCAGTTCGGCAGACTCAATCTCGATGGTGCGGTCCAGCAAACCTGAGAGCAGGCTGGAGCGTGCACTCCGAAGGCGGGCGGCCTCAGCACGCACCGCATCGGTGTTCGCACGGACCGACAGCACAGTGGAGGACACCTCCCGCTGCCGGCCCAGGTCAGCAAGAGGGATTGGTGTGTCACGAATACGCCCCTGGCTAACGTTGACCATTGACGCGCTGGTCCCTGTAGCGGAACTCGTGAGGTGCGTCCGGGCCGACTTCAACGCCATGGCCACCACGAGGAAGTCCGGGTCCAGTTCTGGCGACGGCACCAGTCGAAGAGTCTTGTCAGCAAGGTAGAGGCCATTCCGAACATCGGCAGGAACTCGTGCGACGGCTCCGACTCGCAAAGGCGTGTTCGCTCGCGTGATGAGTACGTCTCCGGGCTGAACAAGCGCGAATTCAGGCATGTGAGTGCCAGGTAGAAGGCTCTTGGACTCTTTTGGGAGGAACGTGAAGGGAGTGACCGCGCTGACCTTCAATACGCCAAGCTCGTTATCGGCCGGGGGTCTATTGTTCGCCTGGGGGCTCTTGCCGCCTCGAATGTCCTTGAGCATTGTTCCGAGCGCCACGGTAGGTTCCTCGGCGAGCATGGCCTCGGCAATGGCCATCGATACGCGGTCCAGCGCCTCAGCCTCTTCGTCAAGTGCGGCGATCTGTTCGTCGATCGCGTCGAGCATCTCGACGATCCGCCCTTGTACCTCAAGGGGTGGAATCGGAAGTTGGATCTGCAAGAGTTGTTCTGGATTGAGACGCTTGCGCCGTTGAACTGTCCCGCTCACTCGGTTTTTCATCTCTGCCCACAGTCGCGGTGATCCACAAACGTGCCTCATCCAGCCGGGCATCAGTTCTGGGCCAAGCGTGAACGTCGGAAATTCGTTGCTGACGACGAATCCTTCGAACTCGGCAGGTACTACGGTGATTGGCCCTTCCCACGCAGTCAGCTTTCGCATCACCACCTGGTTAGCGCGCAGCACGTTCATTGCCGCGTACTCTGTATCTCCGCCGTCGAGTTCACCTTTAGCGATAACCCCCTTCCCTGCATTCAGAACCCCAGCTAGGCGGTAGGTAGTTGTAGGATTCATTGGTGTGCGCCGGATGTCGAGACGCATCACCTCCCCGAGCGGACGAAGCGGATAGCCGTCACTCACCGAAACCCTCGATCCCTGCGGTGGAACGGCTACCTTGTGACGCACGGGAGTCTCCAGGACGCCCAGGCTGATCTGCTGCCAGTCACTCATCGAAGCCCTCGATCCCGGCAGCAGAGAGGACCGCGAGCATGCGCTGCTCGGTCTTCTGGCGCTCGGCGCGGGCGATGTTGTAGGCGTCGATGAGGGTGCCGAGGTCTTCCTGTTCGGCGGCGGCCTGCTTGATGTAGCGGCCGATGTTGAGGTCGTACCCGTTGGCCGCGATCTCGGTGATCGGCACGAATCGCGCCGAGAGACCGCTTTCTCCGTCGGAATCCACCGGGGTGCCGTCGCCGTCGAAGTCCGAATGGTAGGCGGCCACCGTGTCAGCGATGTCAGCGTCCGTAAGGATGCTGCGATTCTTGGCCTTGGTGAACCGGTTGGAGGCGTCGATGAACAACACACCGTCTCGCCGCCCCTTGGCCTTAGTGCCGCGTGCACGGAATACCAGGATCGCCGTGGGGATGGCGGTCGAATAGAAGAGGTTCGCAGGCAGGCCAATGACTGCTTCGAGCAGGTCGTCGTCGAGAACACGCTTGCGGATTGCCGCTTCCTGGCCACCTCGGAAGAGGACGCCGTGGGGCAGGACGACGCCGGCCCGGCCCCTCTGCGGGTCCATGCTGGCGATCATGTGCTGCACGAATGCCCAGTCCGCCGACGACTGGGGGGCGACACCGCCGATGGCGCGCGGGTCATCGGCCCAAGGCTTCCACTTCAGGCTGTAGGGCGGATTGGCGACGATCATATCGAACTGCTTGACGGACCCGTCCGGCTTCTTGAAGCGCGGGTCCCGCAGGGTGTCGCCGACCTCGACCTTGAACTCGGTCAGGTTGTGCATGAAGAGGTTCATGCGGGCCACACCCGCAGTATCCGTTACCGCTTCCTGCCCGTTCAGGCTGAGTGTGTATCCGCGGCCTCCGCGAGCCTTCAGAAGGTTCGCCGAGGCGATGAGCATGCCGCCTGACCCACAGGCCGGGTCATACACCGACTCATGGTTCTTAGGGTCCAGCAGCTCGATGATCAGTTCCACCACCTCACGCGGGGTGAAAAACTGGCCGGCGCGGATGCCAGACCCATCGGAGAAGCGCTTCAGCAAGTACTCGTACGCCCCGCCGAGCACATCGTGGGACATATTGCCCTCGTGCATCTTGGGGACGCGGTTCATCGCCCGCATGACCGACGCCAGCACCTCCCCCGGCAGCACGGCCTCGGAGGTCCACGTCATGGACCCGAATAGACGGGAGAACTTGTCAGGGTTGGCCGACTCGATGGCCTGAAGGGAAGCGCGAACCCGCTGGCCGAGGCCGTGCTGGGCGACTGTGGCGAGGATGGATGACCAAGACGCGCGGCTCTCGGCGACGGTGTCAGGGAAGATGAGGGGGATCTTGAACGTCTGGTAGTTGCTGTACTCGACCTCGTCGGCTTCCTCCTCTGAGAGGTCGAGACCCTCGTTCTCCTTGAGGAAGATCTGGTGAGTGTGCTCCCAGGTATCCGACAGGTACTTCCAGAACATCAGAGGGAACACGACCGAGGAGTATTGCGCTTCGGGCATCGCCACGCGCAGCTCGTCGGCGGCGTCCCACAACCGGTTCTCGATCTCCTGCTGGGTCACTGCCATCAGTCGGGGGTGTCCTTGCTCGTCACAGGGTGGCGACCCGAAGGTCGTGCTCTTCCTATCAGTCAGCCCAGTACGGGGATGCTGGGCGCGCAGCCAGCGGACAACCGCCGAGTGGACAGGCGCGGGGCGTCGCATCCCTGTGCGGACGACCCACCAACGATATCCCTCCCCAGAACCACGAAATACGGCAATCGCGCACAGCAGGCAACACCCCGGGGGACTGACGGAGGCGGCGCCATAGCGGCGCCGTGGGGCTGGCCCGCCCGACGGCGCGGACCAGTCGCCAACCGCGCCCTATCCGATGTCTGGCGTGCCCGCCCCACGTGACTGGAAGATCGCGCCATCGATCGCCCGCCCCACCACGACGCGGGCCCGATGCGATCTGGGAAAACAACGCTATCGACGCCCTCACCAGCGATGAAGTGCTCCCGAGACATGATCGTGACGGTCTCTGAATTCAGGCACGCCCCCGCGCTCGCTCGAACCACTTTCATGCTGACACCCGCCCCCGACGCCGATGTAGTTGCCATGAAGTCTTCACTGGGGTTCCCTACGAGTATGCCGAGGCATCTGCTGGCCGTGGAGTACACCAAGATCAGGGCGCTGCGCGAGCAGGCTGGGCTTACTCCACAGGAGCTTGCTGATCTTGTGGGGGTCACGTACCGCGTAGTCCTGTACTGGGAGGAGGGCAGATATGTGCCTGAAGCCAGGAATGTGCGGCGACTCGCCGATGCTCTGGGCTGTGCCACCGCCGACCTCACGGGTACGCCCAGCGGGTCCGAGACACTAGTTGACCTCCGGTATGCCGCTGGTCTCACCGCAGAGGAGGTCGCCACCCGCCTTCGCGCGACTGTCGTCGGCCGTGATCTGTTCGTGGACGCACACAAAGTCCGCAGCCTGGAGCGGGATCGTCAGGTGCCCGGATGGAACTGGAGGAAGCCGGGGCACACGGGCCGGCTCGTGCAGCAGCTTGCCGCCGTGTACGCAGTGCCCGTCCGGATGGTGATGGACGCCTGGATGCGTACGCGGCCGGATGATGAGCCACCGCGTCTTCCTGAGCGGGAGCAGCACGGTCCGCCGGCGTCAGCGGTCGAGGGCTGGGAGGCACTGAACGATCGGCAGCGGGTCTATCTGGGCGAAACCCTGCGCGATGACCAGATGACCGAAACGGAGATGTGGATGCGCCGGCAGAATCAGGTCAGGGTTCCGCCGGCCAAGCAGTGGCGGAAGTTGCCTTTCGCTCTCGACGCACCCACCGAAGTAGTCGGCCACACGCGCCTTCAGCAGCGCCTGCGGAGCGCTGGCGTCCACGATCAAGGGGCCGGGGCCACCCTCCACTCCCTGGAGCGGCTGGGACTGATCAAAGTGACCAAGGACCGCGTAGAAGTTCCGGGGGTCGGTGAGGTAGACCGGACCCTGGTGGAGATTACCCGCCGCGGCCGTGCCTGCGCCCGCGCTGGGCTGGGAGAGCCCGCAGAACCGGCGCCTCCCGCGCATCTGCTGTCCGAATGGCTGTGGGGCGTTCTCCTGCGTGTCGCCGCAGCCGGCCCCGAGGGTCTTCACGAGAGCGAGCTGAAGGGCAAGTCCCTGTTCTACTTGGCTGTCGGCTATCGGCCGAAGCGCCAGGCGCATCCCAGCAGAGGCTTCATCGAACTACGCCCCCGGATGGCACCGGGCCATACGCACGTCCTCGAGTACCGGTGGCACACCACCACTCTCGGGCAGCAGCACATTGCCTCCTACCTGCACGTCTACACGGAGATGTACCCATCTGCGGCGTCTACGGGTCAGTGATCGTTTAGGGCGGCCGAGGCCGTTCCGGGGGCATTGTCAGACCCGTGCTCTACCGTCGTCTGCCGTGACGACCCATGTCGATGATGACAGCTTGACGTTCTCGCATTTCGAGGCGTTCCGCCTGATCAACTTCACCTTCATCAAAGCCTGCCAAACGATCAACGCCCCGGACCTGAGCCCGAGAGACCGGGCCGAAAAGCTGATGCGGTACCACGGAGACTTGCTCGCCGCGTACGGCCCCGGAGTACCGCTGCCTTTTGGCGAATTCCGCCGAAGACTGCGCGGTCCCATCGACGGCCTGCTCCCGCCATGGCTGGAACGGTCCGGCTTCGGCGATCTCGACTTTCCCGTAGTCGACGCCGAGGGCTGCGTCACCGGAAACGCCTTCGATCTGCAGTGGGAGACCTCCCAGCTGCACCGGATTTTGAAGCGGCTTCGGCGGATCGGCCGGATGCGGTTCACCGAGGAGCAGCTTCAGGACGAGATCGACCAGGATCAGATGTACGAGATCCTCAAAGGCCGCGGTGACGCCCAGTACGTCAAAGACCGCACCACGCTGGTGGAATGCCCGGCCGGCACGGCCGCGGAGCTGAACAAGCGCGGCCTGCCCCTCAACGCGATCGGCTTCTACGAGCCGATCCCCTACCATGCCGTCTACCGGACCTGGTGGTTCCCCTGCACGGTGTGCAAGTGGCCCATGAAGATCAGCAAGCGGATGAGTGCGGGCCGCGAGTACTACCGCGTCGCCTGCCTCTACGGCCGTCACGCCGATACCGGTGCCAGCTTCATGTTCCGGCCCACGTCCGGAGACGCGCCGCAGCTGCATCCGGACAGCCCCGACACTCCGGCTCCGCACGAGGCAGCGCTCGCGCTGGGCACCACGGGTGCCGTGCCGGAGGCGAAGCCGGTTGAGGGGCATCTGGCCCTCAAGCGCGGCGTGTGGCGCTACACCTGCGTGCCCGGCCTGCACGAGCTGCGTCTGCACACCGTTCTGCGGGAGCGGCTGGCCACCGCACTGGCCGATGTGGACGAAGCCGTCAGACTCTGGCCGATGAGCGATGCCTACGACCATCGCATCGAGGTCAAGGGCCCTGACGGGAGCACGCACGCCTTCACCGTGGATGTGAAGGACTACACCCACGGCCGCGTCCTGGCCGAGAGCCTGCACCGCAACGAGGGCGACAAGGGCGGCGCCGAATGGCTCGTCGTTCCCGACCACCGAGCCGACCAGATCCCCCTGCTGACCGTGACCTGCCACAAGTACGGAATGAAGGCCGCGACCATGACCGACTTCGCCAAGATGGTCTGCCAGAGCGCCGGGGTGATGTGGGCATGAGCCAGATGACTGTCAGGGACGCCTTCGTCCGCGCCGCGCTGGCCCTGGCCGCCTACTACTTCCCGCAGGAGGACAACGACGGCAAGCCGCTGGCCTCCTTCCGCCACGCGGCGTTCTTCGCCAGCTGCAAACCCCAGGCATGGGAGAGATGGAATGAGCTGGGCAGTGAGGAACGCCTACTCGTGGCCGAGGTGATGAAGCTCAGCAACCCCGACCTCGCCGACGAGAAGCGGTTCGCCTCCGCCGCGCGGATCCTCCTGGGCGCCATGGACAGCGCCGATGAGGAGGACGAGGAGACCACCCTCCAGCTGTTCACCCTGGCCGGTGATCCTCTCACCGCCACTGCGGCCTACCCCCTGTTGGGAGGGGACTACCTCGGCTACGCCAGGAGCCTTCTCGCGCCCTACCGGCGGCCGAGCAGCCGGCGCAAGCCCCACGAGTTCGCAGCGCCGGGTCAGACGTACGAGACGAGTGAACGCACCGAGGGCAACGAGATCGTCCACGGGCGCGTGACCATCCCCCGCTTTCCCGCTTTCACTCAGCCTCTCGGCCACGACACGCTTCCCGCCCTCACCACCCGGCCCAACGTCGGCACGGTCCCGGTCTACGTCCAAGATCTCAAGGACATCGCCCAGCTCCTGGACACCCAGTACGAGGACACAGAGGCTGGCCCCTGGCTGTACAAGGTGCTGACGGGCCTGCTCGACCGGGTCAAGGCCCGTGACACCGACACCGTCAACGTGCTAGATCTCCTGGCCGGCTGTACCCAGATCTTCCACGCGCCCACCGGAACCGGTAAGTCCGTGCTGGTCCGTCTCCTGGGCTCGTGGGCCGCGCTCAACGGCTACCGCATCACCCTCCTCGTCCCTGATGTGAAGGCCACGCTCGCCTCCGTCTGGGACATCAGCCGCGACCTCGAGATCCTGCACCAGGCGGGCAAGACCGAGCACCTGGCGACGTGCGCTCCGCTGATGTCGCCGTCTTCACGGCACGAGCGGGCCCTCAAGCACGCGGCCCTCGTCAAGGAGGACCCCGACGCCCCCGGGGAATGGGGCAAGCGAGGCCGCCGTGACGTCGACCACCTCGCCTATGGATGCGCACAGCAGCACTGGCTCGACTCCGCCGGCATCTACCGCCCCGGCAAGGAGAACTGCCTGAGCCTGCGCGGCGGCGGAGAGATGCTGGCCTGCCCCTGGATCCCGACCTGCGGCAAGTTCACCCCCGCTTACCAGGCGGCTGACGCCACGGTGATCGTCACCAACCACCACAACTTCATCCAGGGCACCATGCGGGTGGGCATCCAGATCGACGGCCGCCCGGTCCGGTCCGTCACCGTCCGCGAGTTCGTGCTCCGCGCCAGCGATTTCGTCATCATCGACGAGATCGACGCCTTCCAGGCCGTCGCCGTCGACCGCTGCGCCACCACCGTCGATCTGCACTCCCGACGCCCGTGGACCGCAGAACCGCAGGTCCTGGACACCGCGGCCAAGCACCTTCCTCTGCGCTTCGAGGACCAACTCATCGAACCAGTCAGCCACGTCCGGCTCATGGCCGAGTCCCTGCTGACCGGCCTGTGCACCAAGGCATTCCGCCTCAACCACCACGACGACGCCCGAGTCCCGCGGCTGAGGCACGAATACGACTACGAGGGCTGGCGCCTGCCACGCTCCAAGGACCGAGAGCTCATCAGCCTCCTGTTCCCCGAATACCAGGTCAGCGACGGCCAGCCGCTACCCGCCGAGGCCATCCACCGGCTCAACGCCCTGGTACCGGCACCCGACCTCGGCGAAGACGACGAGACGGCTCCTACACCCATGCTCTTGGACCCCGAGTGGGGACGAGTGAGCAGCGTCCTCGGGGCCGTCGTGTCGCCGCGCGGCATCAACCAGCGCGACGCGCTCAAACTCAGGCTCCACGAGGCCCTCGCCCCGATGATCAGCGACGGCCGCACACGCAACCGGGCCATCGACCACCTCCTCATCCGCACGCTGATGAGCGAACTGGACGTGTCGCTCGCCGTTCTGCGCGACACCGCCCAGTCCCTGCGTCACTCCGGGCTGCTCAGCGCCAACCGCATCATCGACTCGATGCGCTCCGGCGGCATCGCCGACGTACTTCCGCACGGAACAATCGGCAGGCCGATCAACGGCTACCGGGTCACCGGCATGAAGAACCCGGAGAAGGACGCCAAGCTCTCCACGCAGCACATGGCCGGCGACCCGCACACCTACGTGTCGGAACTCGGCGGACTCGTCTCACTGATCACCGCCGGCGTGGAGCGGCCCATCTTCGGGCTCTCCGCCACGGCCTACTTCCCCCAGGCGGTCAAGGAACACGTCCACGCCCCCGTGATGTGGTGGATGACCGACGCCCAGGAAGAATCCATCCTGGTCGAGTCCTCGGCCGTCACCTACGGCAACGGCCACCGAAAGGCCGGAGAACGCATCCCGATCGCCGGCCAGTTCCCCTCCGACAAGCCCGAAGCCCTGCGCGAAATCGGTGAACGCCTGTACGAGACAAAGCTGTCGAGGAAACTCACGCGCCTGGCCAAATCGGAATCGACCCGCACCCGCGCCCGCGTGATCCTCACCGCCAACAGCTACGAGCAGTGCGGCCACATCGCCACCGGCATCGCCAAGGCGAAAGGGCTCTCCCACCGCGTGTGCGTCCTCGTCCGGGAAGAAGACCGCCTCAGCAACGTCCGCTACCTCCCCGACCCGTCACTGGTCCGCCGCATCACCGTCGAAGAGGTCGAGGAATTCCCCCAATTCGGCGACATCCTGATCGCCCCACTGGCTAACATCGCCAGAGGACTCAACATCGTCGTCAATCTCCGCTCAGCCATCCACTCTATCTACCTGTGCGTGAGGCCCCCGCTGATCATCGACGACCCCACCTGGATGTACGGCAGTGTCAACGCCGCAGGCATCAACTCGTTGCCCGCATCCGGTGCGTCGGATCCCGTCCAGGCTCTGCAGACGGCTCGCACCGCAGCACGCGACCACTTGGCCACCATTCTGCGTTCCTCCCCGCAGCTGTCGACCATGGACCTCGTCCTTCAAGAACAGATGGTCGCCGGAATGCTGGTGTCCCTCATCCAGCTCGCCGGCCGAGCACGACGCGGCGGTACCAACATGGAACTGCACTTCGTGGACTACGCCTTCCACGACGAGACGTGGAGCTCCGACCTGGCCAGCATCATCGAACGCATGGCCGGCCGGTGGCTGCCGGAGGAACGCCGGCAGATGGCCGAACTGTACGGCGAAGCGGTCAACGCCTTCCTGGCCTACGCAGGCGTCGACCTCGCCCTCTCCGCATAGCCCAGCGCTTCTTCCCGAAAGAGATCACAGCATTGAGCGACACCACCGCGACTCTCCCGAGCACCCTCACCCTGCGCTGCACCCCCGAACTCGTCCAGGGTCAGAAGGTGTACGTACGGATCTTCCCGCGAAGCGTGCGGGATGAATGGGAGAAGCTGAAAGGCGCCGGAGACGACGAGCAGAAAAGCCAGCAGCATCCGGACGAGAAGAAGAACCTGCCGTACTCAACCGCCTTGACCTACCTGAAGTTCAAGACCGGCGGGTACGTCCACCTCGACCGGTACCTCAACTTCCTGGTATCACTGGAGAAGATCGACGACGAGACCCTGCGCCACGTCTTCCGGTGCGTCGTCGGCTACAGCAAGGGGCTGAGCACCGACCAGGCCGTCCTCCTCGACGTACCGCCGGTGGCCGAAGCCATCGCGAACACGCCCGAGCAGGAGTTCGAGATGACGCGCTTCCTCAAGCCGGTGTCCGGCAGGCAGCCGAAGTGTCCCGACTGGATGTACGTGGCCGTGCCCTGGGTGATCTCCAAGAAGCTCGCCCAAGAAAAGTTCACCATCTACGACCTCGTCCCGATCACCAAGAAGGTCGCCGACAAGGAGAAGGACGGCTCCCCCAAGCTCGACGCCAACGGCGAACAGGTCTACAAGAACCGCACGATCGGCTGGAAGGCCAACCCGAACAAGAGGGAAGTCACCTACCTCCCCGACAGTCGGGGCGGCCTCATCGCCTGGGATCACCCCTTCGGACGCAAGTACACCCTCCGTGACGACGCAACCGAGGTCAACGAGGCCACCAAGGCCCAGTACGCGATGTCCCGGCTCTCAGTGGTCATGAAGACCGAGCCCAACGTCGTCCACCCCGTCATCTTCCTGGACGCCCACGTCACCCGCGTCCACAGCAACATGATCTATGCCAAGTCCACGCACATCCACCAGGGCAGCGACGGCCTTCCCATCCTGCACACCGAGCTGGTACGCAACGGCAACGTCCGCGCAGTCAACCAGCGCGCCCTGGAACTGCTCGCACGCGACGAGATGGACATCAGCGTCCTGCAAGCGCTGCAGACGCGCGTCACCGAAGAGCGGGCCCTGCTGGAGAAAGCCGCCGAGGAGGGGGAATTCCCCTCGTTCATTACTCCTGACGCCGGCGTCATCCGCCCGCTCATGCCGAGGAACGACAACTTCGCTGTCGGCACGGGACCTGGCACCCTCCACCTGCGGCTCCTTGCCGAACACGTCTCCAAGGTGCTGGGCGAGAAGGCCACCTGGGTGGACTTCACGGTGGAACCGATGACCTTCGAGCCGCGCCCCACGGACAAACAGAAGATGGCCCCGCAGGAGCGTGCAAGCCGTATCGAGGCTGGCGAACTCCTCCACAGCATCGGCTTTCCCCCGCCTGAAGAGATCACCGCTTCCGTGAAGGCCCAGGGCTTCGAGCACCTGCGGATCGTATGTCTGTGGTATCGCTGGAACACCCGCCTTCGCATGATCAACGCGCTGTCCCTGGCCTTCCCGGACGGCCAGCCCATCGGCGATCCTGAGCCAGGTGAGGAGGTCTTCCTCGCTCACGGCATCAGCGTGGTGTTCCGCCAGGCGGAGCGCTTCCTGTCACACGGCGACGACATCAACCGGACCGTGGAGTTCAAATCCCTCGAAGACGACTTCGCCGACAGCGGGTCGCAGGTCATGGTCGGCGCCTGGTGCGAGACCGAGATCCCGGCCCTGAAGAAGAAGGAGGGAGAGAAGCGGAACGCATTCCTGCTGCGCAAGGAGCGCTATGACGGAAAGTTCCAAGTCCGCCGCTTCCTGGCCAAGAAGGACTTCGTCTGCCAGTTCACCAAGGGAATGAAACCGGGATCCTTCGGAAACCCCGCAACAGAAATCAGTCCTCCGAAGCCGGGGAAAGACCACGCCGCTTACATGGCGCTCCTCGACCTGTACCGCTCACTCGGGATCATCGACCAGCGCCTCGCACGGGCCATCGCGAAGGACAGGAAGGGCCATGAAGCGGGGAAACTCGTCTACTGCGGGATCCACGCCCGCCGGCAGGCCAAGACCGCCGACGGCAAGCACACCAAACGCATCATCGTTGCCACCGCCCTGTTCCCGCCGGAGGAGGAGGGCGACGCCTGGACGATGCGAGCGTGGACACCCCAAATCGGGGCCTGGGTGCCCTACCGGGAGGCAATGGCCGCCTTCCACGCCAGTGATTACGCACTCCACGTCGATGGCAAGGGCGAGACGGACAAGGAACGCTGGGTAGAGGCAGCAGCACACGTCGAAGACGCCCTGTCCAGCCTCGTCCGCGACGAGCTGGAACCCGGCATGGGCTATGTCGTCATGGTCGACGGGCACGCCTGTCGACGGATGTGGACGGGCCTGCACAACGAGAATCAGAGCTACCAGGAAGAGGACATCACCGATCCGCGCACCTGGCTGCCGGGATACGGCAAAGGCAAGAACGCACCGCGCAAGAAGCCAAGCGCGGTCATCCGCATGAACATCGCCGGGGACGAGGTACCTCAGTACGTCCCTGTCCCCCGCGAGAGCGACCCGGAAACCGAGAGAGAGTCCATCACGTTCGCATCGGCCAAGCTGCACCGCGCCAACGTCGACTTCGGTAACCCCTTCTGGGTCCTCTTCAATATCCCGCGCAACTACCAGGCCAAGGGCGGAGACCTGGGTAAAACCATTACCCGCTGGGACGCCGACCCAGGCAAGGGTGGGGAGGAGGGGGAGCGAGAGACGAACGAGCTGAAGACGCCGTGGTGGGCGATCACGGCGACCGAGATCTACCCGGTCGGTGTGGCCGATGGGGTCGACCGGACGATGCTCGCACGGGCGACCGCGCGCTTGTGCCACCAGACCATCGCCTGGTCCGACCGCTCGCGCTATCCCGTGCCCCTGCACGCAGCCAAACAGCTCGACCTCGACCACCCTCAGTACCGGCGGTCGGCGCCGCCCGAAGAGCAGGGTGACGAAGCCACCGACGACTAACGGAGGACGCGTTGTCGGGAGGGATGCCCGAGAAGGCGCGTTCCCTCGACGACCGACGGTGAAGAGCGGCGAGCTGCGGTTCGCTCGCTCGTGGTCCAAGTCGTGTGTCTAGTACCCGTGTTGGGAACTTCCTCGCTCGCAGCCGGTTCAGATCAACGACCTACGAGTGCCGGGCAACATAGCGCGGGACCGCCGGTGGCCAAACCGGCGGTCCCGCGCACCATAGGTAGTCCATCGCCACGCCCTCGCCCGCACGTCGAAAGGCTCCACCTACGACCGCAGACACGACATGAGCGCAGCCCGCCAGGAGGCATGTAACGGCAGGCGATCACGCCGCCGCGTAGCTTGCCCGGAACAGATCCTGCGCCCGCTCCACGTCCCTCGGCGTACGGAGCTGCACCTCCAGATCGCCCGTACCGTGGTGACCGAGGCCGGATACGTCTCGGGTGAAGCCCGGAACCAAGTCGACGTCCTTCGGGTCGACCTTCAAGTAGACCAGCAGCTTGCTCCGCTGCGGCGGGCACAGGCAGGCGAAGTTCCGCAGCCGCTGATACGCCCGGTAGGTCTTGCGCTCAACCCGGTTCACGCCGTCCCCAACCCCGAGCAGAACCCCGTCGACCGCATCCGCCAGCTCCGCCATGGACGCGCCCTGGACGTCGGACGCCGCGCGGGCAACCGCCTGGCGCCGTGCCCGACGGCCCACCTGTATGCCGTCACTCACGGAGATCACGGGCTCAAGCCCGAGAAGGTCGTTGCCGAAGAGCCGGTAGCGGACCAGGTCGATCGAGCGCCGGTGCTCGCGCACGGCATGCACGTCGTAGCGGGTGAAGTCGCCGGCAATGCAGATCAGGCGCGGGCCGCTCCACAGGACCTGGGACGCGGCCGTCACCCCGAGCCGGTCGCGGACCAGGTGCTCGAACTCTGCCCGATGGTCCATCAGCCACGCCAGGTAGAAGAGACCCTGGTTGATGACGCTGGGGTCGACACCACGCTTGTGCTCGACGATGACCGGCGATCCGTTCTCGTCCAACCCTAGCGAGTCGATCCGGCCCCCGTGCACGGGCCCGGTGTTGTACTCGCTCGCCAGGAACCGGACGCCCAGCAGCGCCTCCATGTGCGCCTCGAGGAGACCCTGGACCTCGGCCTCGACCTCAGCAAGACGCGGCACAACCTCGATCATGCCGCCATTCGTCGTATCCGTGCGGAACAGCTTCAGGCCCCATACCTCCCCCTCATCGGCTCGAAGATCACCAACGTCGAAGGGGTGCGGGATTGTTTCCGAGCGTCATCGGAAACACGTCAGCTTCGAGGGGCACCTGCAACGGCCGGCGTCAGGCCCACACCTTGTACTCATCAGCGAAGTACGGCCACGGCTGCCAGCCAGTGCTGCCATTCCGAAGCATCTGGTACATGCCGCGCGCCCACGCTTGCAGATCGCTAAGCTCCGGCATGAGCTGCTCGATCCCTGCTCTAGCCATCGTGACTTGGTGGCCGTGCCCTCGATCTTGGCAGGCTGGGCAGTTTGCATTTCAGCTCGGCTCGAAGCGCCCACTCAGCGCCCAACCCATGCTTGCCAAGCTCGTCAACAAGACCGTCATCCCACAGCTAGCCGGCCACGAGCCTATTGATTCAGCCGAGGTTGAATCGGAGCCTCAGCTGGGTGCTAACCAGTTCGTAGCCTGCGAGGTCCGGGGCGCCGAATGGGTTGGGCAAGACGGTGATGGCGCGGCGGTTGCGGTCGAAGACATGGGAGACATATACGATGAAATACGTCTCGCCCGGGGCCAGCCGGGAAGCGCGTCGTACCTCCGACTCGCCCAGGATGATCTCTCCGCTGTCGCCCGTGGATGCCTTGACCTCGTAGAGATAGGTCGCGTCGCCGTCGTGGATGAGGAAGTCGTAGCCGAGACGGTCGTCCCCCGGCTGTGCCCCGGCGAGTCCGTGCACGCGCAGGCTGGACTTCCATGAGTCCTGTGGTTCGACTCCGAACTGCTCGTTCAGCCAGGCGGCCACAGCCGCCTCCCCCGCTACGCCCACTGGCATGGTGCGGTCCTGATCGTGGCCCGTGGCTTGGTAGGAACCGCGCTGCGGTCCCGTTCCGGGCTGTGACGGGGTGCGCGGCCGGGGAATGCGGGGGGCGAGCGTGGTCACGGCCGTGGCCGGAGTGGCGCGTTGTTCCGGTGTCAGGTCCGCGACCACCTCACTGGCCAGTGCGGCTAGGTCGTCGGGGCCCGCCGGGACGGGCCTGCCGTTCAGAGCTACTTGGGGACCGGGCACGGGTGCTCCGGACCGGCCCGAGCCCGCGGCCGTGCCGCTGTTCCCGGCAGGCGCCGACGAGCGCGTCGGGGGCAGCCCGAGTTGGGCGCGCCTGTCCGACAGGGGCATGTCCGTCGGCCAGTGGCCGTGGTGGCTGAGCCAGGTGATCAACGCCTTCGTGGACAGGACCTCGAAGTCCAGCAGTCCTTCGTCGTCCAGCGCTCGCAGCACCTCCTGCGGGGGCGGCGGCACCGCGGTGCGGCTCGTCGGGTGCAGAGACTGCCATTCCTGGATCAGCTGCCGTAGACGCGGCAGGTGCTGGTGGACGGCGGTGGTGGATGCCTCGCGGACCTCGGTGAGCGGCGGCAGCGCGCGGGACGTCGGCAGTTGTGCGGGGAGCGATCGGGTCAGCCATGCGTCGGCGTGAGCTTGGAGGAGCTGGTCGGTGAGGTCCCAGAGTGTCGTGTGCCAGGCCGGATCCGGCGCGAGTGTGGGCAGGCCCCGCAGGAGCACGTAGGCGGCCAGGGACCGGCCGGAGCGGTGAACGTCGGCGTGGGCGTCCCTGATCCGCTCGGCGAGTGCGGGACGGTGCCGCTGGAGCCAGGTCGCGAACTGCCTTTCGTGCCGGTCGGTGTTGTCGATCTGCGGCAGACCCAGTGCACGCCAGGCGCGGTTGGCCCCTGCCAGGGTTACGGACAGGGCCCTCAGCTGCCGTTCCGGATCGTCGTCGAGGAGCCGCATGAGGCGTTCCGCGTCCGGCGCGCCGGCACGGGCGGTGAGCCAGGCCAGGAGGGCTGCACGGTCGGGGAAGTCCTCGACGCGCTGTTGGAGTTCCTCCGCGAGGTCGAGGTCGAGGCAGGCGAGGAGCGGCACGAGCCGCGCGCTGCCAGAGCGCTGCGAGGCCCGCTCGGCGAGGACGGCGCGCAGCTGGTGCTGCCGCAGCTCCAGGACGTCCGCGAGATCCTCTTCGGACACGTCGTCCGTCTTCAGGCCCCGCTCCTCCAGCCGGGTCAGGGCCTTCCACAGGATGTCCGCGAGGTAGGGCGCACGGATGAGAGCGGCCAGGGCGGGGGCGGCGGTACGGAGCACCCGCCAGCCGGTGCGCGGCCCGCTGTGCACGACGACGACACAGGGCCGGTCGGGGTGCGGGTGAAGCAGGGCGCGGTCCGTGCCGTTCTCGGTGAGACGGTGTCCGGCGATCCAGACGACGGCCTCGTCGGCCACGGTCACCTCGCAGCGGCGCAGCAGCCAGGTCGACTCGGCCACGGTCACAGGCTCCGTCCGGGACGCGCGCTCCTCGTCGAACTCCACCAGGGCCGCGACCAGGGTGAGCAGCCAGGGGCCCGCGTACTGGGTGAGCGGCAGGCGCGTCGCCTCACGGACGGGCAGCCCGTCGGCCTGGATGTCGTGTGCGGCGTCGCCGCACCGTTGGACGTCGAACGTCGCCCCTTGGTCGAGGAAGGCGTGGACCCGGGCGCCCAGCGCCCTGTCCCTGATCGGGATCACAGGTACCGGGACGCGGTCCAGGAGTGCCCGGTTCTGGGCGCCGTCCGGGTCCGGGACGAAGACCGTCTCGTCCGTCTCCGCCGGGTCCAGCAGTTCGAGGGCACCGGCCCGGTGGACCAGCAGCCGGTGCGGTGGCGTGGCGGGCCCACCGTCGGCCGTGCGTGTGCCGCCGTCCGCGGGCAGCAGCTGGGCCCAAGCCTTCTCGTACTCCTGCCCGATCTCGTGCGCGTGCCTGCCTTCACGCAGGTGCGGGCCGGCCTGCACCAGGTCGGGCAGATGGCTGAGCCGGTCGAGCGCAGTGCCGGGGTCGTCCCAGGAGCGGATGCCGAGCAGGCCGAGGCGTGTCACGAGCTTGGCGAACCGCCTGCTGCGCAAGGTCGCGGACACCACGCTGAGGAGCGGGGGCTGGGACTGCGGGCCCTGCCACCACCAGGCCCGGCCCGCGGTCGCGAACATGGTCCCCTCAGCGGGGGTGCCCGGGACGGTGGTCTGCGGGATCCACGGCGCTTGGGCTAGGAAGGCGGCCAGCGGGGTGGGCCAGTGGGTCCCCGCGGAGTCGGTGTGGCGTACGAAATGCATCTCCAGCGCGGAGTCCGGCCAGGAGAAAGCGAGGCCGTGCACGATGAGTTCCGCGTAGAGCCTGCGGTCCTCCTCACCGAAGGCGGCGTAGTCGTCCTGGCCGGGTAGCACGGCCGCGGAACGGGCGCGTGAGTGGTAGGCCACCTTGAGGTAGCCGACCCGCCGCCGGTTCGGCCAGCGCTCGGCGGTCGTCCGCCACTGTGGCAGCAGATCCCGCCGGTTCGGAACCCAGAAACGGGCGGGCCAGTTGAGATCCTGGCCTCGCACTTCGGCGCGGAAGACCTCGTGCCGGGGACGCAGGCCGTGAGCGACGCCGTGCTGTTCGAGGAAGCGCCGCATGGCCTCGACTGGGAGCGTGTCCCCGCACAGCTCCTCGGGGCGCGGGAAAAGCCGCTGCTCCGTCTGGGTGAGTACGGACGACAGCCCCCGGACGCGCTCCAGGAACCGGGCCAGAGTGTCATCGACGGAAGAGTGCTCACCGGGCCATCCCGGCCCGAACATGGCGCGCCTCGCCTCTTGCCAGCCGCCCCGGGTCGGCACCCGGAGATCCTTCAGCCGCGGAGCCTTGTGCCCCTCGGTCTCCAGCGCGTGGGAGACCGCGCAGGCGTAGCGAAGGCAGGCCAGGCGCACGCCGTCCTCGACTCCGCCCTCTCCGTCCACCCTCAGTGCCGCGGCCACAAGCTCCAGCACCCGGTCGGCGCCGTACTCGTGGACGAGGCCGGCGGTCCTGAGCCAGGTGCGGCCCTGCGCTCTACGCTTGCGGCCCTTGCCGGTCCAGGCGATGCCCTCGTGCACGAAGTGCAGACGGCCGGACAACCCGTCGGGCAGGGCCGGAAGGGAGCCGCCCCGCGGGGACTCCCGGTCGAAGAAGACGCCTTCCGCGCTGGCTGGTGCCAGCGCCGGCCCGGACGTGAGGATAATCCGCTTGCCGGTCAGGGCCGAGCCGCCGGGGAACTCCTGCGAGAGGTCGTAGTAGAAGTCCGCCCACCATCCAGGGTCGAAGGGGGCACGGGCGGCGGCCTCGGCGAGCCTCTCCGCCCAGGAGGCCAGGCGCTCCGGCGGCGGTTCGAGGCGCGTGCCCCCACTCCTCGCGAGAGACACCAGCCGCCGCAGCCGTACGGAATGCAGCTGCGGGTCGAGGAGATCGATGACCCCGCTGGCGGCGACCGCGTGCGGGGTGAAGGCCGTGGCGTGCTCCTTGCCTTCCCACAGCACTGCCCGGTGCAGGGAGGTGCGCGTGCCGGACGCCGTGGCGATCACGGGGATGAACGGGACCTGGGCGATGCTGTGGCCCAGCCGCTGGAAGGCGGAAGTGAGCCGGGTCAGTGCCGTGGGCGACCGCCAGCACATCAGGTCGACCAGCGCTCCGGCGGGAACGGGGGCCCGTCCCCCGCCGGTGGCGAGTACCGCGCGGGCACACGTCTCAGCCACGGTGTCGAGCAGCAGGCCGTTCCACGGCACCGCCTCGTTATACGAGCGCCGGTTCATCTCGGCAAAGAACGGGGCGTGGACGAAGCCGCGCACGGCCGCCGGGATCTGCTCGCCCATCGGCAGGAAGGTGTACAGCCGTCCCTCCCGCAGGGGATCGGCGACCGGTACGGCGACGCGAACCTCGGCCGTCTTCTCCCAGGCCATCCAGTCGCGTCGCATCCCGCTCTTCTCGATCGACGCCGTGAGCGCCTCCCGGGCGCGGTCCGGGTCGGCCTTCCCGCAGACGACGATCAGTCGCATCCGCCGGCGCAAGGTGACCTGCTGCACCTTCAGGCCGCGGGCCTGGTGCAGCACCTCCACCTGGCGCTCATACGTCTTACCCCGGGTTTTCCCTGCGACCCGCCGCTCCAGCCGGACACGTTCCAGGCGGTCAAGAAACAGCTCGAACGGGGCGCTGCCATCCATGAGTTCCCGCATCTGTGCCCCGGCGGCCGAGCGCGCGTCGGCCGACTTCAGCGGCAGACGGACGACGGTGACGAAGCCCCGGCGCACGAAGTTGTGGACGCTCTTCGGTGCCTCCTCCAGAAAAACCGGCACCTTCAGAGTGAGCAGGTTCTCCTTCAAGTAGTCGGCGAGGCCGACGCGTTCGGGCGCCACCTCCCGAGCGAGCGCGTCGTAGTCGTCGAGCCGGGCGAACCGGAAGGTGAACCCGTCGGGGACCCGGGATCCCTCCCTGGCCACGCTGTAGACCTCGGGGGCGTCGCACAGGTGCAGCACGCTTTTGAAGCCCACGCCCTTGTGGCCAATCCCGGCGTCGGCACGCTTGCTGGACAGGGCGATGCTGCACAAATCCTTGAAGTTCTTGCCGCCGAACGGCTTGCCGCCATTGGCCACATAGAGGGTGCCGTGCTCACCCTCGTCCTCGTCCAGCCGGATCTCGATACGTCCCTCGGCGGCGCCAGCCAGGTGCGCGTCGTGCGCGTTTTGCAACAACTCGATGAGCACCCGGCCCTCGTACTCGGGCGCGATGATCGTCTCATCCACGGCCTTGGCCTCGCGTGCCGCGTCACGGCCGTCGTCCCAGTCCCGCAGACAGCCCCGCACCTCGACCAGTGCCTTGTCGTGAACGCGCTTGCGCACCGCGGCCCTACGGCGCTCCCGCACCCGCTCCGCCGACACTCGCCGACCCCCCGCTGCCATACCGCTGCTCCCCACCCCGTGCGCCTCCCGCCCCGCTCTGCCGGTGATCCCACTGAGCGGGAAGGAGCCTTCGAGCGCGGTCGATGTGCACCGGCATCGGACCCTTGATCAGACTGCTTCAGTCAAGGCTGCGTGCGCGGCGGCGAAGATCTCCCCGGAGAGCGGGGGGCTTTGAGGGCCCGGGATAGGACCAGCGCACCGAACAGGGTGCAGAGGCGGACGATGCCGTCCCGGTCCTCTCTAGCTAGGAATTCGGCGAAGTCGGCCACCCGTCGACGTAGACGCGACGGGCCTCGCGCCCCCGACCTCGCGCGCGATGTCGGTGGCGAGCGCAGCGACCGGACAGCCGTCCGCCGGGTCGTCGCGGTGCTCGACGGAGAGGTAGCCCATTCCCTCGCCGTCCCGGCCCTGGGGAGCTTGCGACTGGCAGACCTCAGGCGCCTTGCCACCACGACCTCGTACTCACGGCGGACAGCGCGCCAGGGCATGTGGCCGTCAGCTACCCTCGGACGCGCCCAGGGCTGCTGAGCGGCTTGCTCCCTAAGGCCCAACGTCTAGTCAGCCGCGGGTGGGAGACACGCGACCTTCATGGCGACTGCAGGTGGCAATGGTGGCCGCGTCCCCCCTTCTATAGGTCAGAAGCTCGCCGCACGGCACGGCAATCGGATCACCGCGTTCACGAAGCGACAGCGCCATGGTGTGCAGCAGCCGTGCCCTTGGGATTTCGCCTCGCTGGCCGGACTCGTCCCAGAAGAGCGCGCAGCGATCGCCTGGATCGTCGCCGAGGCGGTGATGCGACAGCGCTGCCGCAAGTTGCCGCATGTCTTCGCTCTCTGGCGAGCAGTGGCGCTTGGTGAAGCAGCACTCGACCCGCGCCAGCAGCGCTTGGTCAAGGAGTTCGCCAGTCCCGTCTTCAAGCCTCAGACGAAGCCAAACGCAAAGCCGCACCACGGCGTCCCCGGCCATGTCGGTGAGTGGCTGTGGTACCTACTTGCTCTCGAGACGCCCGACCTGCCGGGTCGAACTACTGAGTACTTGGCTGAGCCGAAAGTGAACGTCAACGACGGCGGCGGCGACGGGCTGATCATCCGGCGTACCCGAAGCGGCTCGGGACCGGAACTGGTATTCCGGCTCTGGGAAATGAAGAAGTACACCGGCAAGGACGACTCGATCACGGCCACCGTGACCGGCGCCTGGCAGCAGCTCAGCGAGAATGGCGCCGCGTACGTGCTGTCCCAGACGGCCTGGGCAGACCGCGAGTTCGCGGGTGATCTCGGTGCGTTCGTCAGTCAGATGGTCGAGATGTGGATCGACGGCCACCCCAGTAGCGGCGCAGGAGTCAGCGTGGCCACCAACACCTCTGCAGCACCCACCGAGGCGTTCACCACCTCGCACACTCACATCCCGCACCTGACACATCCCGGTGCGCTGGAAGGGCTCGTCATCGCCATCGACAACTTCGCGGAATTCGCCGAGCACGTACAGGAGCTGGTGTGGAGCGCACTGTAGATCCACAGATCCTGGCTCAAGCACTGGGTGTCCATGAGACCGGCATCCTGCCCTCCCCCGAACAACTCGCCGCTCTGATCGCCGACATCGAAGTCGCAGCGATCCGTGCCGATTCGGAGGTGCCGGATCAGCTTCTCGGCACCGCCTGGTACCTGCACGGGGTGGCCGCCGCGGCAGAGGGCACTGAGCTGTATGACCCGGTACGGCGTAGACACGCGTTTGCCGTCAGCGCCCACATCCTCGAGCTGGCTCTGGGCGATCCCCGGCACCAGATCCGCGCCACCGAATTCTCTGTCGACGCGGAAGCAGAACGTCCATCATCCGCGCAGCCCCCTGAAGTGATCCGAGCCCGGCGCCTGGCCATGGCCTTCGGCGCACAGATCGGCTACCGGCGTTGCGAGCAGGACCCCAACGCCACCGCGGTCTTCCGCCAGATCGACCAGACAGACTCCCTTCTGATCACTGAGGCGGCCCTGTCGAGCCACCTCGACACACTCGCCGTCGAAGCCGCAGTGGCGTTCCTGGGGATGCAGCGTCGCCGTCTCGCCCAACTGCTGCGCCGCTGGCGTTCTCAGTTAAGAGATCTCGCCCAGCTCGCCGACGCTCCCAACTTGCACGGCACCGTCTATGGACCCGCCGAAGCGGTCGTCGACGCCTGTGCGTACCTGACGCGATATCTCACCCGGGCCGACGCTCCGGCATTGGAGCAGGCTCGGACCCGGCTGCGCGACGTCGTCACCGGGGAAGCGGGCATGGCCGACCGCTCGGCACGCTGGGTGGCAGCACACCTGCTGGAGTTCTTGGGTGATCTGGCCGCCGACAGCCTGCAGGGGCTATTGCCCGACGGATCTCCGCCAGCCCTCGCGCGGACCTTCGCTCTGTCGGATCCACCGGTGATGACGCTGTGGCCGCCGCAACGTTCCCTGCTCAAGAAGGCCAACCCGCTGGATGAGAACACCCGCCGCCTGCTGATCAGTGTGCCCACCAGCGCCGGCAAGACCCTGATGGCGCAGCTCATCATTTGCGCCCACCTCGCCGACCACGCGGAACGCGTGCTGTACGTCTCACCGTTGCGAAGTCTGGGCCGTGAGATGCGTCAGGCACTACGCTCGCGCCTGCGCGTCCTGGGCCGGACTCTCGCTGCGGACCAGCCGGACTTTCCGGCCTCCGGAGTCCCCCTCACCAGCGCCGATAGCGACGTGGAGATCTCCACTCCTGAGCGACTGATGCACGCCTTGCGCCAAGATGCCCATGCCGCGTTGGACGGTGTTGGACTGATCGTGATCGACGAGGCTCATCACATTCAGCAAGGCGAACGTGGATTCCTCCTCGAAGGGCTCCTCGCCTTCTGTCAGGCGCATCCCCGCCCGCCACGCCTGGTGTTGCTGTCCGCGGCCGTGGGAAACCACGGTGAACTCGCGGCCTGGCTCGATGATGAACAGCCTCCAGAGAAAGTGGTGTTCACCGACGCATGGCGCGGACCGCGACGCCTACACGGACTGCTTACCCCTGAACTCTTTCGCGACCAGCAGGTGCGCAGGACACTTCCGCCGCACCCGAACCGCACGCGAACCACTGAGCTCCGAGTGCCGATGGGCCTACGAATCAGTGTCCGTCCCACCACGACCGGCCAGACGTACTCGATGACCACCCGGCCGGAAGAGCCTCTGGGCACACGCATCTATCTGGAAAAGACGCCTGGCGACACCAGTGCCAAAGCACCCGCATCTGTTCCTAACCGCACCTTGTTCGCCTTCGGAGCCGCCCACCTGGCACGAGCTGGCAGCGTCCTGGTGGTCTGCGACTCACGGAACTCCGCCAAGACGATGGCCCGCGCCGTCGCTGAGTTTCTGCCCGAACACGCTCCCGCCGCACAACTGGCCGAATTCCTCGCCGATACCCTGGGAGCTGAGCACCCCCTGATTGACTGCGCGCGCCACGGCGTCGCCTACCATCACGCCAGGCTCCCGGCCGAAGTCTTGCGCGCCGTCGAAGATGCGCTTCGTGACGACAAACTGAACGTGATCTGCTGCACCAGCACCCTCACCGACGGGGTCAATCTGCCCGTGCGCTCTGTTGTCATCCACAGCGACGTCGACGACGGCAGACCCCAACGCTGGTCGGGACGACCTCAGATGCCACCTGCCCAACTCCTTAACGCCGTCGGGCGAGCTGGCCGCGCCGGCCGCGAAAGTGAAGGCTGGATCCTACTCACCCGTCACAGCAATCCACGTACGGCGGACTACAGCCTGCTTCAGCCTGGAGCCGACCGGCTTCACGTACTTTCCGCGCTCGGATCCGAAGACGCTCTGGCTTCCCTCGCCGAGGCGGAGGAGCTCATCGCCCAGAGCGCCAACGCTGTCCTACGTCTCGCGGCCAGCCAGGCGGCGGACTTCGCCTCATACGTCTGGTTCACGCTCGACGCGCTCTCACGCATCCCCACGCTCACCGAGCAGCCGCCCCTGGCCGCTGTCCAACGACTTCTGGCCATGCGCCAATTGCCGGACGAGCTCGCCCAGCGCTGGATGCGTCTCGCGGTCAAGGTCGCTGATGAATACGCAGCTACCGATGAAGGTGCACGCCGCCGTTGGACCACGCCTGGGACCAGTATCAGGTCCGCCCGCACCCTGGACGCCGTTGCAGAAGTCCTGACCGTACTCCTTCTGCGGGATCCGGCAGCTCCCACACCGGTTCCTCAAGGCTTCTGGGGAGAGGCCCTCGCCGATGCTCTGGCCTCCGAGTGGCCGCTTCAACAAGCCCTGGACTTCTTTGCTCAGCACAACGTCTACAGCCTTCTGCTCAGTCTCCCCGAGGCCAAGGATGCCTGGACCTTCACCGAAAAGCCGAGGGGGAGAAGCAACAAGATCACTGTCGACATCGCGGCAGCGGTGGCGGCGTGGATCGGCGGCCGCTCCATCCCCGACCTCTCCACCGACTGGCTGCCGTCGCTTCCGCCCGAGTGGGCCCTGGAACAGACCGTCAGCAACATCAGCAGCACCTTCGAGCACTACCTGTCCTGGACCCTCGGCGCACTGATCAACCTTGTCAACGCCCGCCTTGAAAACGCTCATGCCACATTCCGGCTCCCGTCCACGGCCGGATGGCACCTGCGCCACGGAGTGGACACCCCCCACGCCCTCAATCTCCTGAACGCCGGTATCACGTCTCGCCGACTGGCCCACAGCATTGGCCGTTCGGCCAAGACCCAACACATTCGCCCCGAAGACCTTCGCCAGTGGCTAACCGATCTCCATATCAACCGGTGGAAGAGCGACTTCAACGCCAACGCCTATGAGACCGGTGAACTCCTCGAGTACACCCGATTCCGTAAGCGAAGCCTGATCAACGACTTGTTGGACACCGAGCGTTGCTCTTTGCAGGTAATTCCTTTCGCCGCTGCTCCCGAGGCCCCTCTAGCGGTGCGGATTCGAAATGACGCCACGGACACGCCCGAGCCACTGACCGTCTCCGACGGAACCAGGGACCTGGCGCGGGTACCCGCCGACGCTCACATCGACGTGCTCACCGTCCTTGACAGCGGAATCGACATAGAGGTCACCCTCTGCCGCGACCGGCTCACCTTCCGCCTGCCGCGCTCTACCTGATCGGGTTCCTCATGCTGATGGTCAGCCCGGACGGCTGCCTCGGAGGCAGTGAGTCCGGCTACTGCGGCCTTGCCGGGCAGCCTCAGTACCTACCCGCCGAGCAGCAAGGTCACGGATCGTCAGGAAGCGCGCTTCAGAAGGTGAGCGGCTGGGGTAGAGAGCCCATTGGGGAGGACCGGCATGCCGGAGACCGCGGCGTCATCACAGGTGTGTCGCCTCACGATCTCTCGACCCAAGGCCGCCTCGCGGTGGGGAGCTCTTCGCCGGGAGGGGCCCGGGCCGACCTCCATGACAACGCGCCGCACCGGACTGAGCCCGAAACGGGACCACCGGCCACTAGGCGGGATCTCCCGGGACGGACTCAGCTCCGTGTGCGCTGGCATCAGTGTGTCGTGCTTTGGATGCCGAGGACGTCGTAGAGGTGCTCGCCGTGGGCCCATCGTTTCAATTCCGGGCGGCTCATGAGGATGAGCTGGTGATGCTGGGCGAAGTCGATCGCCGGCTGCGTGAAGCCGTTGAGCGCGATCATGATCGGGAGGTCGGCTCCGTGGTGCGGGCGGGCTGTCCCGTTGAACTTCTGCACGTGGCCTGACCCGACTGGGCTCTGATACTGCTTGCACTGCACGATCAGGAGGCGGTCTTCGTCATCGCGGGCAGTGATGTCCACGCCGAGGTCACCGGCGCCCCCGACCCGCTTCGGACGCCGGAATCCGTCACGGGCCAGGAGATCAGTGCACGCCTGCTCGAAACCCGTCGCGCTCATCGACGAGAGCTGCTTCATCTTGAAGGTCAGCGCGTCCGCTTCGATCGCGTCGCCAGAGGGAGCGGCGAACGTGTCGTCCGCGTCGGCGTAGGTGTTGACGCCGAACAGGTATGACAGGATTCTGCCGAGCACGAGCAGCATGAGCAGTCCGCCGACCACAAAGAGCCCGGTCCACCACGGGTGATCGGCTATCAGCCCCCACAAATCTACGGTGATCCACTGGCCGACGTCCTCGGTGAGCCACTCCCAGAGCATCTTTCCGACGGCCAGCGTGATGACGGCATACAGCAGGAACTTCAGCAGCGGGTCGAGCGACCCGTCCTCGTCGAACACCACACCTCCAGACGTCTTGGGCAGCGATCACACTCTTTGCCAGTCATGCCGCACGCCTGAATCGGCTCGGGCGGGAGCGCGCTGACAATCCGAGGAGCTCGTGCAGAGCGGCACCGTCCTCGGCCCAGCGCCGAAGCTTTTCCCGGTCGATCCAGTGGACGCCGTGCCGGTCGCCCCACGCCATGGCATCGCGGGTGAAGGCTCCGTTGGTGACGACGACAGCGTGATCGGCTTTGTGGACCGGCCCGGCCGTCCCCTTCACCGCGTACATCACGGCTGAGCCCACTTTCCCGCCGACGCGGGTGTGCTTGGCCTGCACCACGATCCGGCCGTACTGCGGATGGTCACCGATGACGTCGGCGGCCTGGTCGCCGCCGCCACCCACTCTGCGGGCCGGCCAGCCGTCGCGGACCAGCAGATCCCGCAGGGCGTACTCGAAGTGACGGTCGTCCATGGTGTCGAACTCCGCGAGCGTGATCCGCAGAGTGGCCAGCCGCTCCTTCTCCCGACGCCGCATCGTGGCCGCCTGCCTGATCCGCCACACCGCGACGGCTCCCGTGAGCAGGGCGAAAGCCAGCAGGGCAGGCCAGGCCGCCTTCAGTGCGCCGACCGCCGTGGCCGCCGTCCGCGCCACCAGGACGAGCACAGCCAGGGCAACCACAGCCGCTGCGACCAGTTCCGCGGCACCGCGAGGACGCCGCAGACGTATCCGTCCCATCAGCGGTCGGCCGTCGCGCTGGCCGCCGGCTTCGGATCCGCCGGCGGTGTCGGGGCGGTGGACTCACCGAACCCGAACACCTGCCCCCACAGCCACACGCCAGCCAGTAAGCCAGCAATCATCCAACCGCTCATGCGCTTGGCGCTCCTGGGCTTCGGATTGCGACGGATGTGTCCGCGAACCCGGTGGAACCCGTCCGGCACCTTCGACACGTTTCCCCCTCCCGTGGGTGGGCCGCGGAGCGCGGCTCATCCCAACAAAGGGTGTAGCAGTGGGCACTGACAGCAGCTGATGGGTCATCACGGCGCTACGTCCCGGTCGAGTCGCCATCAGGCCAGGAGGGCCCACACCGTCAGGCCAATTCACGGAGCAGCGAGCCTGAGGCACCTCAGCTGGGCGAACGCCCTTCTCAGCTCCCAAGCGGTTCACCATGGCCCTTTCCGCCAGCCCTCTCACGGCGCCTGACCGCCCGTCTCTCACCTGCGGAAACAGCCCCGGTCACGCCAAGCGGAGCTCTGCCGACGAATGGCGAAAAGCAGCGGAAGCGCACTCACAGCCATAGTGCGCCGGCGCCGCCCCTTCAAACCGTGGTTCTGCGACCATGACCCGGGGGCGTCACAGGGTCGGGAGGCACTGGTAGACACTGATCAACCCGCCGCCGCGACGCCTCGGCCAACCGAGCCCCCACGGGACGAATTCTCAACGCGGTGTCGTCGCGGTCCTGCGAGGACAGCGCCACGATTGTAGGGCCGGGCCGAAGAAACCGCCGCTGGCCTCCGCCAGTGCCGGATCCATCCTTGGTGCAGCCCGGTCAGGACAGTCTTCTGCGGCCCGTCGTCGCCTCTCGAAGCAGTGCCGAGGCCGTCATCGTCGTACAAGCGCAACATGCGAGTAACGCTCATCACCACGAACCTTCGAACCAAGATCCGGACCATACCCGGACCAGCCATCCGCAGCTTGTGGCGATCGAAGCTGTTTTCGCTGGTCAAACTGCATCTGAGCCGTGTACCACCAGCAGACCAGGAACCTGCTGGACCCTCTGCTGATGCGGCCGAGCATGACTGTTTGACACCAAAATTTCCGGCGCCCCCGCCTCGTGAGCTTCCCTATCTGGCCAGCTGACCAGCGACGCAAGATACCTGACACCCCATCAGAACGAGCGTCAAATGAGCGTCACGAGCGTCATTCCAGCGTCAAGATATCGCCCGTAACGCCCACACCGCACATAATGCGCACGGGTAAAGTCGCAGGTCAGGACCCCTTCGCGACCGGTTCAAGGATCGCGACACACTCCCCATGATGCGTCATCGAAAAGATGTCAGACTGAAGGGATCCAAGAAAGCCGCTGGTCAGAGCCGGTTTCTCGGCTCGTCGCCCTTCGTGCAGACGCCCGGAGCGTCAAACGAGCGTCATGAGCAACAGCCTTCTTCCGGCTCAGGACGGGGACGCCGGCAAGCCGACCCCCGCACTAACCCGCTTCCGACACTCCGGACATGGCGCCCCCGTCCCCCTGCCCCTCGCTTCCAACGGCCTTGCCGCGATCGCTGAACGATTCACCAAGCCCCGCGCTGAGACTTCCGGAGCCGGAGCGCAGTTCCAGTCCGCGTCAGGAACCCCCCACGCAGGGAATCGCTGGTCCACACCGACTGGCTTGTCCCGTGCACGGAGACAGCGACCGGGTGGCCGCGTGGGGCGGTCCGTGAGGGCAGCCGTCGCCGAACTGCAGTGGACGGATACCTGGAGTGTGACTAGCCGGGATCTGCCTCTCAGAAGGACGGCGTCCCACCCCGTACGAAGGCCGCGATGTCTTCGATGCTCGGGGTGCAGACGGGAAGAGGTGTCCACGACCTTGGTGGGGACGTCGAGGGAGAGGGGCACGAAGGACTCCAGTGAGTGATCCCCCTGAGTGAGCGCTTCCAGCAGTTCGCGATCGTCGTGCGCGGCGCGATGGGGGTTCTCAGCGGCACGCTGGGCGATGCGGTCGCGGGCGATCGCGGCAGGCGCGAGTACAGCGGATGACTCGAAGGTGGCCAAGGTCCGCCAGCGGTTCCAGGTTCGCCCGCCACAGCCGGTCCTGGTAGGCGGCTTCCGCCACCACCGTCACCCTGGCCCGCAGGAGCACCGTCAGGACGCCGAAGAAGGTCTCCAGGGTCAGGGAGTTGAGGGGATCACTCCTGGCGCGCCGGTAGCCGGAGTGGCCATGACCATGCCTTGCTTGATTTCGTCCCGAACGGATTGCGGGGCATCCGAGTTCGCAGGCCAGGGCGCGTGCGAGGGTGGTTTTCCCCGCGCCGGGCCTCCACTCACGACGACAGTGTGGGTGGGTTCATAGCGTGTCCTCGCATGTCAGCACGGCAACGGAGCCGTTCGGTCAGTCGTCGGTCACGGAGGCTGGGGCCTCTCGGCCAGGTGAAGGCGATGCGGAGAGGACGATGGTTGAACCCGGATCCGGAAGCGGGGCAGGTGCGAGCCGGATCCGGGGTGGCATGGGGCCTCGGTGGGTGGACTACTTGACCGCGCCGGCTGGTGGGAAAGTTCAAACTCTCGGATGGATGGAGCAGGGGGCCGTTCCATCGGGCAGCTGTCTTCATGTTTGGAGCCGGTCCGCGGTCAGCTCCGCAAACTGGCCGACCGGGGCTAGCTGGCCCGGACCGGGTGCCGGACGCTCTACCCCGCCAACGCCGCGAGCCGGGCCCGGCGCCGGAGTGTCTGATTCCTGCCGTAACAGGTGGGCCCGGGTTGGGGCCTCGTAGTGACGAAGAACTCCGGCCGCACCGAGAGCCCTTGCGGTGCGATCTCGCCGTGCGGGCGCCGCCATCTCGGCTTGATTCGCACTTGCTTTTCAGCAGCATGCACAGTTAGCGCCTGACCTTAATGCCCCACCTATCATAAATAGCACTCACATCCATTAAGAGACGCAATGCTCAAATCGGGGCAATCATGACTTTGCTATTCCTTTAACGGGGTGCCCGCATCCCCGTGTTACGGTTCAATCACTCCATGATCCAGTTGTGGCGCGTTCGACCGATGAAGGGTTACCAGATGCTAGATGCCAACACTTCGACTTCATGCACCTATGGAAGTAAGTGGTTACCTCGCAACATCTATTCGAGGTGACACCGCAGACATCAGCTACCGTGGCTGCCGATAGCTGGCCCATGGAACCTCACGGATACTTCGGGCTGGAAAACGAAGTTCCAGTTGCCTCAATCTCTAAGGCTGCCACGTTGAGCTGTCGCATACGCTCGCAAAATCGACCCGCTGCGAACGAAAATGTCACTCATTTTGAAGAAGACTGGCAGCAAACCCGCTCGGCACACACCTCAGGTAAGAGGGCGCTCCACTGAAGTTGGTCACTCAGATGACATCGTCCCACACCCTGGGGCAAGTGACGACGACCTGCCTACCTATTCGAGCATACTCGGACCGTTGAGGTATTCACCTCCGGGCATTGACACCTCCGTCAATGGCCCGCCGCCTCCGGTCGCGATCGTGCGAGTGGCAGGACCGCTTCATTCCTCCTGCCGAGTAAGTCACCAATGACACCATTGGGCACTGCACTCACCTTAGTGGATTCCCCCTGAGATCCCCCAGGTCGAATACCATATCATAATCGATTCACGAGCAGCTCCGGGCATTAACGATGCCTGTTGCGGATTTCAGCGTTCCCGGCTGGCGAGAAATAATCTTGGGGAGTGAAGTCATGCAAGACCGAGTCGCCATCGTAGGCATGTCCATAAAGGCATCCGGTGCACGTAACATCGATGAATACTGGAATCTTGTCCGGAATGGGATGAGCGGACGCAGGTGGCTCAGTCACGATGAACTCGCGCGCCGTGAAATCCCATATCGAAGGTACACCCATCCAGATTTCGTTCCCGTCACGTACCCCTTGGAAGAGTGCCTCGAATTTGACGCCGAGGCTTTCCGGTTCAGTGCGCTGGAAGCAGAATTCACCGACCCACAGCACCGGCTGATGCTAGAGGCTTGCTATCGAGCCGTCGAGCATTCAGGCCACTCCATCAGTATGCTGCCCGGCACTGTCGGCGTATATCTCGGCGCCAAGTCCAGCAGTCACGGACCCCTCCTTGAGCAGGCCTTGGCGGACGAACCGGACATGCTGGCGATGACCCGATTGGCCGTGGGCAATCACCCCGACTATCTGGCGAGTCGCCTAGCCTACAAGTTCGGCCTCACCGGTCCTGCCATCACCGTCCAGACGGCATGCTCGACGTCCGCGGTGGCGATCCATCTGGCAGCTCAGGCCATACTGGCCGGCGAGTGCGATTCGGCAGTCGCGGGCGGAGCCGCGATCGACCTCCAGGATGCCGGTTACCTGTACGCGGAATCCGGGATCTACTCCCGCCGGGGACGCTGTGAACCCTTCATGACCTCGGCCGACGGCACGGTTGAGGGCAACGGGGTCGCCGTCCTCTATCTGAGGCGCTTGGACGACGCCCTCGCCGATGGCGACAGCATTTTCGCCGTGCTCACGGCAACCGTGGTCAACAACGACGGCCGGACCCGCGCGGGCTTCAGCGCCCCGGGGGTCGAAGGACAGACCGCCGTCATCGAGGAAGCCCTCGACATCGCGGAACTCAAGGCCCAGGACATTGGCATGTTCGAGGCGCATGGAACAGGCACGCGCATCGGTGACGCGCTGGAGATCGAGGCCGCGAGTCACGCCTACCTTGCGCACGGCGCCCCCCTCGGCGGGTGCCGGCTCACCTCCGTCAAGGCCAATGTGGGGCACATGTCGGCCGCCGCCGGCGCCGCCGGGGTGATCGCCGCTGTACTGGCCCTGCTGCACGAGGAGATACCCCCCAATGAGCCGCTGCTCAGGGGTGGCCAGCCGGTCGACTTGAGCTCGACACCGTTCTCCCTGTCGGACCGGGCCCAGCCATGGCGGAGAGGCTCGACGCCCCGGTACGCCGCCGTCAGCTCGTTCGGCCTCGGCGGCACCAATGCCCACCTGGTTCTCGGCGAGTTCGACATCGACGACCTCGCGCGCAGGGGTGAACGCCGCGCCTGGCAGCTGCTTCCCTTGTCTGCGGACGACACCTCCCGCCTGGCGGAAACAGTGGAGGCGACCCGGCTCCTGGTCGACACGGCATCCGACGACCAGCGTCACGACGTCGGTCACACCCTCCGCACCGGACGAGTTCCGCTCGCCGTCCGGACCAGTGTGGTCGTCCCAGCTGGAGCGACCCGGACAGCCGTGCGATGGCCCGACGCGGAATCGTTCGTCAGCGCGGAGGGACCGGCACCCGACGTCGTCTACCTGCTGCCCGGTCAGGGCGGCAGAGCAGCCGAGGCCGCACGTCAGTTGTATGCGGGAGAGCCGTGGTTCCGCCGCACCGTGGACCGTGGGCTCGACGTGGCGCGGGCGGTCGTCGACGATGACACCTACGCGCGTATCCGCGCCGCCTTCGAGGACGGCAGCCACACGGCCGACACCCAGGTCGCCCAACCAGTGCTGCACCTGACCGGCCTCGGTGTCCATTCCGTACTGGGCCGCCTCGGGGTGCGGCCCGCCGCGATCCTGGGCCACAGCGTGGGTGAGGTCACCGGCGCCTGCCTGAGCGGCATCATGTCCTTCGAGGATGCCACCCGCGCGGTGTGCCGGCGTGCTGCGGCCATGGCCGACATGCCGCCCGGCACGATGTTCGCGGTCCGCGCGGCCGCCGAAGACCTGCGCGGGCTGCCCGAGGAATGCGTCGTCGCGGCCGTCAACGCCCCCCGAGCCTGCGTCGTGTCGAGTTCACTCGATGCCGTCCCCGCTCTCACGGCCTGGCTGGACGAGCAGGCCGTCGAGCACCGACGGCTGGACACGTCCCACGCCTTCCACCACCCGAGCATGACCGAGGCCGCCGCCCGTTTCGCACGCTATCTCGAGCGGCTCGATCTGGCGGCGCCCGGTACTCCGCTGATGTCCTGCAGAAGTGGTGCCTGGCTCACCGGGTTCGAGGCCATGGACCCCGCCTACTGGGGCAGCCAGCTGCGTGACCGGGTGGAATTTGCCCGGGCGGTACGGACCGTGATCAAGGAACGGCCCGGGGCGGTCTTCGTACAGCTGGGCGCGGGAACCAGTCTGATCCGGGCACTGCAACTCGGCGGAGCCGACCCCGGGCGCTGCCTGGCCCTCATGCCGGGCGAGGACGCAGACGCGCATCAGACCCTGCTGTCCGTGGTGGGACGGCTCTGGGAGCGAGGTGTCCCGGTCGACTGGTCCGCGTACGCGGAGCATGACCGCGGGCTGCGGGTTCCGGGGCCGCCCCGCATCTTCCGGCGCACGCCCGTGTTGCACCCCCGACTCGCCGGTAAGACCCCTGCCATCGATCCGGTCCTGCTCGGTACCCCGGCTTCCGCCCACTCGCCCGCGCCGGTGCCGCCCCAGGACACCGACGAGCAACTCCAGCCCTTGATGGACGCGGTGGCCCGTTGCTGGGCCGAGGTGCTCGGCGCGACGCCGGCTCCGGACGACGACTTCATCTCCCAGGGGGGTGACTCCATCAGCGCCGGGCAACTCGCCGTGCGGTTGCGGGCGCTCTTCCCCGTCGACGTCCCCGTGCACCTGCCGCTCACAGCGCGTACCCCGAAGGCCATCGCGCAGTCCTTGGACGACCTCCTCATCAGCAGTGTCACAACTGGCTGAGGACCGTCGTCCCATCGCTAACGGAGGCGTTTTCTTCGTGAACCAGCACGAGAACAGGACCGTCACATCCCTCACCGCCGAGCAGCGCGCCCGTCTGGCGGCACTGCGGCAGGGTGGAAGTCGCTCGGTAGCCCCACGCGGCACTGCGATCCCGCGCACGGGGCGCACTGAGGCACCGCTTTCTCCGGGGCAGCAGCGCATATGGTTCCTGAACAGGTTTCTGCCCGACGAGAGCGTGTACAACATCGCTGGCAGTTACCGGCTCACCGGGCGGCTGTCCGTCGGCGGGCTGCAACGAGCGGTCGATGCCCTGGTGCAACGGCACCCGTCGCTGCGCACACGCTTCACCGTGGTGAACGAACTGCCCGTACAGCAGGTGGACCCCGACACCCGGATTACGGTGGCAGTGCGCGACGTGTCACCGGAGAAACTGGCCGCCGAGCTGACTGATTTCTCGCGTCGGCCGTTCGACCTGGAGTCGGGCCCCTTGCTGCGGATGCTCGTCGCCCGAACGGGCGAGACGGAGTCCGTGCTGTCGATCGTGATCCATCACATCGTCGCCGACGGCTGGTCATTGGGCGTGTTCATACGGGAGTTCGTGGCCCTGTACAGCGCGTTCGTTAACGGTTCGTCCGTCACCCTCGCAGAACCCGCGATCAGCTATGTGGACTATTCACTATGGCTGCGGGGACCGGAGAGAAGCCGGCGCAACGCGGAGCACCTCCGGTACTGGACGGAGCGCCTGGCCGACTCCCCGCGTCTCATCGATCTGCCCACGGACGAGCCGCGCCCCCCGGTCCAGTCCTTCAACGGGGCACGCGTCTCCTTCTCGATCCCGGGCCCGCTGCGGCGTCGTGTTGAGGAACTGGCCCGCTCCCGGGGCGCCACTCCGTACATGGCGCTGCTCACTGCCTACTACGCCCTCCTGCACCGATGGAGCGGACAGAGCCAGCTCGCCTGCGCGACACCCGTGGCCAACCGCGCGACGGTCGAAACGGAGGCGCTGATCGGCTTCTTCGTCAACACGGTGGTGCTGTCGGCTGACCTCAGCGGGAGTCCCACCTTCCAGGCCCTCCTCGACCAGGTGCGGGACACCTGTGTCGGCTCCCTCGACCACCAGGAACTGCCCTTCGAGCAGCTCGTGGACGAGCTGAAGCTGGGCCGCGAGCCCTCGCACAACCCCCTCGCCCAGGTCATGTTCATCTTGCAAAGCGCGCCGTCCACCGTGATGGAATTGCCCGGCTTGCTCCTTGAGCCGATACCCATGGACACGGGCACCTCGAAGTTCGACCTCTCCCTGGAACTCACCCCCACCGACCAAGGATTCGATGCCGTCGTCGAATACGCCAGCGACCTCTTCGACGAGACGACGGTCCAGCGTTTCGCGCGTCACTACGTCCGGCTGCTAGAGGCCATGGTGGACGCTCCCGCCACGGAGGTGTTGTCCGCCCCGATGCTGACGGAGGCGGAACGCGACCACCTGAGCACGTGGAACGCCACCGAGGCGGACACCGCGTACGAGTCCTGCGTACCGGACTGGATCGCCCGCCAGGTCGCGGCCCGCGGCGAGGACGTCGCGCTGGTCGCCGCCGACGGCACACAGTTCACGTACCGGGAGCTCGCGGCACGCGGTGGTCGGGTGGCGAATCTACTGCGAGTGTGTGGCGTGGGCCCGGACACCAGGGTCGGCCTGTGTCTGAGTCGTGGCCCTGAGCTGGTCTTCGCCCTCGTTGGCACACTTGTCGCGGGTGGCGCGTACGTGCCGTTCGATCCGAGCCAGCCAGCCGAACGCATCGCCCGCATGGTGCGGGAGGGCGGCGTCGACATCGTGCTGACAACCGCGGACTGCGTCTCCGCGCTGGCGGACATACCCGAAGGGGTCAACGTCCTGCGGCTCGACGAAGCGTCCGTCCGGGACCTGCTCTCGGAGCAGGAGGAGACTTGGCCCGCCGCTCGGCCCGCCCCCAGCCACCTCGCCTACGTGATCTACACGTCGGGGTCTACGGGGACCCCGAAGGGCGTGATGGTCGAGCACCGGTCCGTCGTCAACCGGATCAACTGGATGCAGGCCCAGTACGGGCTGCGCCCCAGTGACCGCGTGATGCAGAAGACCGTCCATACGTTCGACGTCTCCGTGTGGGAGTTCCTTTGGCCCCTGATGCACGGTGCCGCGATCGTGCTGGCCAGTCCGGACGCGCACCGGGAGCCGGCGACACTCCTTGACGAAATCCGCCGTCAACAGGTCACCCACATCCATTTCGTCCCCACGGCCCTGTCGGCGTTGCTGACGCACGGCAGCCTCGGTGACACCTCCGTGCGAAGGATTTTCTGCAGCGGTGACGTCCTCCCTGCCGAACTGTGCGAGCGGGTGTATGCGGACTGCTCCGTCGCCGTCGACAACCTATACGGGCCCACGGAGTGCGCGATCGACGTCACCTACTGGAGCTGGCACCCCCAAGCCAGCGGCCAGCCTCCGATCGGCCGCCCGGTCGCCAACACGCGGACCCATGTCGTCGACGCGGCAGGCCACGAATTGCCCGTCGGCGTGGCCGGCGAGTTGTGGGTCGGCGGTGTCCAGGTAGCCCGCGGCTACCTCAACCGCCCCGATCTCACGGAAGAGCGCTTCCTGCCCGACCCCTTCTCCGTTGTGGCCGGTGACCGGATCTACCGGACGGGTGACCTCGTGCGCCGCCGCCCCGACGGCGACCTGGAGTTCCTGGGACGGATCGACAACCAGGTCAAGGTGCGCGGCTTTCGCATCGAACTCGGCGAGGTCGAGGCGGCCCTGCGCGAGGCGCCTGGTGTGCTCGACGCGGCCGTCGTGTGCCGTACCGACCCCGCCGGGGACAAACAACTGTTGGCCTACCTCGTCGCCGACGCGGAACGACTCGCGTCGGATCCAGGCGATGACGGCGAACGCGTCGGTGAGTGGTCGGCGGTCTTCGACCAGGCCTACGACGACGGGGACGGTCCGGAGCCCCAGGAGGCCGGGCTCAACCTCAAGGGCTGGGTCAGCAGCTACACCAGCCGCCCCATCCCCCGCGACGACATGGTCGAGTGGCTCGACGCCGCCGTGGACAGGATCACAGCGTCCAAGCCTCGGACAGTTCTGGAGATCGGCTGCGGTACCGGCCTGTTCGCCCTGCGCCTGGCCGCGGACTGCGACCGGTATATCGGCGTGGACATTGCTCAGAAGGGGCTGGACTACATCGCTGAGGAGGCCGAGCGGCTGGGACTCACCGACCGTGTGGAGTTGCGGCGCCTGCCCGCCCACGACCTGGACGCGCTGAAGGGCCTGACGTTCGACAGTGTCGTCATCAACTCGGTGATCCAGTACTTCCCGGACCGCGCCTACCTGGATGCGGTACTGCGCCAGGCTGTGGCCCTGCTGGCACCGGGCGGGAAGGTGTTCGTGGGCGATGTGCGGCCGTTGGCACTGGCGGAGACCCTGCACTACTCAGTGGCGCGGTTCGGTGCCCCCGATACCGCCCGCGAGCGCCTCCTGGACCGCGCGGCCCGCCGGGCCGCGGAGGAGACCGAACTGCTCGTCGATCCCGCCTACTTCACCGGTCTGTTGGGCCGGATCCCCGGCGTCGACCGGGTCGAGACCGCACTGAAACGCGGCCTCGGCGCCAACGAGCTCAACGACTTCCGTTACGACGTGATCATCGAGCGCGGTGGCACGGCCGGCGAGCCGGTCGCCTCGTACACGGACTGGGACGCCGAGATCGACGGCGTCGCTCGGTTGGAGAAGCGCCTTGCCGAACTCGGCGAGGACTGGCTGGCAGTGGATGGCATTCCCAACGCCCGGCTGCAGAACCACCTGCCCAACCCCGCCTCGGGTCAGGCCGTGCATCCCGAGCAGTTGTGGGAGCTGGCCCAGACGCACGGTCTCGACCTCCAGCTGACCTGGTCCCCCGGCAATGCCACGGCGGGGCGCATGGCGGCCGTGTTCCACCGCAGGAACGTACGGCCGTACATAGCCCATACGCCCCGGGGAGAGGTCACCAACGATCCCGCCCGAGGGGTGGCGCTGCGCGCGCTGCCGCACCTGCTGCGGGGCCGGCTGCGGGAGAGGCTGCCCGACTACATGGTGCCCGGATCCATCGTGGTGCTTCCCGAACTGCCCACCACCTCAAGTGGCAAAGTGGACCGCAAGGCGCTGGTGGACATCGCCGAGGAACGCTATGTCGGGCTTCAGTCCACTGCCCCACGGACTGCCACCGAACGACTTGTCGCCGAGGTCTGGCGCGACGTCCTGAACCTTCCCGTGGTGACGGCTCAGGACAACTTCTTCGACCTCGGCGGCGACAGCATCAAGAGCACACAGGTCGCCGCCCGCCTCAGGGACGCCGGACGGCCGGTGCTGATTCGGTCAATCTTCAGTCACCAGACCGTGGAGCGGCTCGCCGAGTTCCTCGACGCGCAGGCCGTCGGTGACACGGCAGGGCCCGACGCCGCCTCCCCGAACACGTCCGGCAGCGCGGCCAGCGATCACCGCTACCCCCTCTCGCCCTTGCAGGAACACATGCTGCGTCTGCTGCCCGAGCGCGGCGACGACGGGCTCTACGTCGTCCAGCGCATCCTGCGGTACGAGGGAGAGATCTCACCGGAGGCGGCGGACCAAGCCTGGGCGGCCACGGTCCAGGAGACTCCCTTCCTGCGCACCGTCCTACGCGAGGCAGGCGGCGAGGTGACGCAGGTGGCTGATGTCCCTGCCGAGGATCTGCCGACCGCGGTCACCTTCCTGGACTGGTCCTCCAGGGGCGCTGCCGAACAGATCGGTCTCCTCGATGCCTTCCTACGCACGGACCGCGCGGCGGGTTTCGACGCGGCCCGGGCGCTGCCGACGCGGTTCGCGTTCATCCGGATCGACAATCGGCGCGGGGTGTGGGTGCTCACCATGGACTACCGGCGCTTGGACGGCTGGAGCTTCCCTCTCTATCTGGAACGCTTCCTCACCCGGTACGCGGACGCCGCCGGAAACACCCCGGCTCCGTCGTTCGACTACGCGGATTACCTCGCCTGGCGCGCGAAGCGGCTTCGGGACGGAAGCGTGTGCGCGTGGTGGCGCGAGCGTGTCCAGGGATTCGACCGGCTGCCGGCCGGGCCGCTTCGGGGCCGGACCTCGGATGCGTTCGAAGTCGCCCAGATCCGCTTCGGTCCAAAGGACGTACGGCGTTTCGGTGCCGCGTGCCGCCGCGCCAGAACCACTCAGGCCGCCGCGCTACAGGCACTGTGGGGTGCCACGCTCCAGCACGTCGACGGTCGGGACGCGCCCCAGTTCGGCGTGACCACATCGGGCCGCTCTCCCGAGGTCCGGGGCATCGAGCATGCGATGGGCATGTTCATGAACACCCTGCCGGTGCGCTGGCAGGCGAGTCTGGAAGATCCACTCCAGCTCTGGCTGGACCGCGCCTCGTCCGCAGTCCTGGACCTGATCGAACACGACATGATCGGTATGCCCGAGTTGGAGGAGCTGGCCGGGACCGACGAGCACACGACGCTGTTCGACACCTACGTCGTATATCAGAACACCCCCTCGGTCTCGACGGACGAGACCGCCCCCTCGGGCTTCTCCCTCGTCGACGAGTCCCCCATCGCCGTCGCCCAGCAGGAACACAGGCTGCGCGTCGACATCTATCCGAACGCCGACGGGTACCTCGACGTGCTGCTGTCCGGCTACGAACCGGAGTACCGGCTTCACGCCTACCTGACGACGCTGCGTGACCTCTTTGTCAACGCCTCGGACGCCGAGGGAACGGTGCGCATGGCCGAACTGCTCGCCGCTCCGGAAGCACGCGACGCCCCCCGAGTCGTGACGCTGCGGGACTGCCTCCAAGCCCTCGCACACGACACCCCCATTCCGCACCGAGCCGAGGAGACCCGGTGAACGCCTCCGCCTCTCCCGAATCAGCCTTTCCCAGCTCCTTCGCCCAACGGCGTCTGTGGTTCGTGGAACAACTGGTCCCCGGGACTGCCCAACACCACCTCGGCATGCAGTTCCGGGTCACCGGCACAATCGACGTCGACGCCCTGGCGTGGAGCGTGAACCGCACGGTCGCCCGGCACGAGGCCCTGCGGACCCGGTTCGGCACCATCGACGGCAGCCCGGTCCAGGTCGTCGCCGCGGAAGGCGCCGTGGGTGTCGACACGTTCGCCGTGGAGTCCGACGCCGACGTCGACACGCTCGTGACCGAGCTTGTCCGCAAGCCGTTCGATCTGGCGCGTCCGCCGCTGCTCCGCGTGGCACTGGTGCGGGGGCCGTCCCGCACAGTCCTGGTCTTCGTGGTGCACCACATCATCTCCGACGCCTGGTCGGTCGGCATCCTCGCTAGTGAGGTCGCCGAGTCCTACCGGACACGACTGGCCGGCGGCGTGGCAGACCTTCCGGAACTCTCCGTGCAGTACGTCGATTTCACGCAGTGGCAGCGCGAGCGCACGGACACCACGGAGTACGCCGAGTACCGAAGGGCCTGGGCCGACATGCTGCGGGGTGCTCCGCAGTCGCTCGACCTGCCATTCGACCGGCCACGCCCGCCGGTCCAGACCTTCGCGGGCGGCTCGGTGACCTTCGAGGTCCCCCCGAATCTGAAGCGGCGACTCGACAGGGTCTCCGAGGCCACCGGGGCCACCACATTCATGACCTTGCTGGCCGCCTACTTCGTAGTTCTCGCCCGGCTCAGTGGAGAGCGTGACCTGCTGGTGGCCTCGCCGACGGCAGGCCGTACCCAGATCGAGACCGAGCAGTTGATCGGCTTCTTCGCCAACACACTGGTCCTGCGCTCGCACCCCTCGGACGAACTCGCCTTCGACGAGTACCTGAAGCACGTACGCGAATGCTGCCTGGCCGCGTTCACGCACCAGGAGGTGCCTTTCGAGCACCTGGTGGAAGACCTCTCGCCGGAACGGACGCTCGACCGCAACCCCCTTGTGCAGGCGATGTTCATCCTGCAGAACGCGCCCGCGCAGACGCTGCGGTTGCCCGGGGTCGTACTGGAACCCGTCGAGATCGACACAGGTACCTCGCAGTTCGACCTGACCCTGAACCTGACACCGGAGGAAGGAGGCTTGACCGCACTCATCCAGTTCTCCACGGAACTCTTCGATCCGTCGACCGTCGAGCGATTCGCCGGCTACTACCTTGCGGTGCTGCACGCCGTGGCCGAGGACCCCTCGGTCCGGCTCGACGCCATCGATCTGTTGGGTGATGCCGAGCGGGCGCGCCTCGCCGCCCTCGGGACGGGGCCCGACGCCCCATCGGGTCGCGAAACCGTGCCGGACGCCCTGCGTCGCATCGCCGCGGAGCACCCGGAGCGGATCGCGGTGGCGGCGGGTGAGACCCGATGGACCTACCGGGAGCTGCTGGGACACGCCGACGCGGTCGCCGGGGCTCTCAGCGATCTTGGGGTGGCCCCCGGCGACCTGGTGGGAGTGTGTCTTCCGAGAGGGCCGGAAATGGTCTCCGCTCTCCTGGGCGTGTGGGGCGCCGGCGCCGCGTATGTGCCGCTGGACCCCGACTATCCACGGGCACGGCTGGAGTACATGGTCCGGCAGAGCGGCCTCACTGTACTGCTGACCACGCATGCGCTCGCGGCGGTCGTACCGCTTGACGACACGGTGCGGGTCGCCTTCATCGACGACGTGGCACCGCATGACGGGCCCCGCCCAGAAGCCGCACCGACCGCGCCGGACGCGCTCGCGTACGTCATCTACACCTCGGGGTCCACGGGACGCCCGAAGGGAGTGATGATCGAGCACGGGAACCTGGCGAATGTCGTGCACGGCTTCGTCAAACAGCCTGGTCTCGGGGCCGAAGACCGCATGCTCGCCGTCACCTCACTGTCCTTCGACATCGCCGGCCTGGAACTGTTCGCTCCGCTGATGGCGGGTGGCCGGCTGGTCGTCGCGGAGGCCGGGGTGGGAGGCGACCCGGAGCGTCTGCACCGGCTCTTGGCGCAGCACGCAATCACCGTCGTCCAGGCGACTCCGGCGACCTGGAAGGCGTATGCCGGGCACGTGGACGCAGCTCCCGGGACATTGCGCCAGATCTGGTGTGGCGGCGAGGAGGTGTCCCTTGAACTCGCAGATCGGCTCCTGGCTCTCGGCGTGCGCCTGTGGAATGTGTATGGCCCGACCGAGACGACGATCTGGTCGACCTGTACCGAGATGACTGCCGGCACTCAGCCGTCCATCGGCTCACCCGTGGTCGGCACCCGTCTCTTCGTCGTCGACGGTGCGGGACGCCCCGTACCGACCGGCGTGCCGGGGGAACTGTGGATCGCGGGAAGCGGTGTGGGCCGCGGGTACCTCGGGCTTCCCGAGCTGACCGCTGAGCGGTTCGTCGAGGGCCCGGACGGCACCCGGGCCTACCGCACCGGTGATCTCGTGCGCTGGGCCTCCGACGGGGGACTGCGCTTCATGGGCCGCATGGACCACCAGGTCAAGGTGCGCGGCTACCGGATCGAGCTCGCCGAGATCGACACCACGATGCGCGATCACCCGCAGATCCGCGACAGCCTGACAGTGGTCCGCAAGCTCGCCGGTGGCGAGGACGGCCAGCTGGTCACCTTCCTCGTGCCGGACTCCGACGCGGCCCCCGACGTGGAGGCCGGGACGCCGACCGCGGCCGAGGCCGTGGAGACCTGGCGCGGCCTGTGGGACGAGATATACCAGCAGGGCAGCGAACCCGAGCAGGGCGATCTGAACATCAAGGGCTGGACCAGCAGCTACACCAAAGAGCCGCTGACAGACAAGGAGATGCGGCACTGGGTCGACGCCACCGTCGATGCCATCGCCGCGACCGGGGCCCGGACGTACTGCGAAATCGGCTGCGGCACCGGGCTGCTGCTGCTGCGCCTCGCCCAGGACAGCACCCACTATTTGGGCATCGACCTCGCCGCGGAGGCCGTCGCCCACGTCACGCAGCAGGCCAAGCTCCGAGGGCTCGATGACCGCGCGGAGCTGGTGTTGGGCAGCGCCGAGGACCTCCCCGCCATCGCCGGCAACCGTCGCTTCGACTGTGTGGTCATCAACTCGGTCGCTCAGTACTTCCCCGACGAGAACTACCTCACCCGCACCCTGACCACCGCCGTGTCCCTGGTGCGTCCGGGCGGTCACGTGTTCGTCGGTGACCTGCGCCACCGCGGCCTGGCGCAGGCGTTCCACGCGAGCGTGCTGCACCACCAGGGAGTGGCCGACCGGACGCTGGCCCTGCGGGCCGCGGCACGGGCGGCCGAGGAGGAGGAACTCCTCGTGGACCCCGGCTACTTCACTCGCTTGCGTGAGAAGAACCCGGCTGTCACCGGAGTGCAAATCTCACTCAAGCCAGGCGGCCCCGACAACGAGCTCACGCGCTTCCGCTATGACGTACTGCTGCGTGTGAACGAGCCCGTGCCCGCGCCGGTGTCCGGCCCCGGTCTCGACTGGGACCGCGAGGTCGGTTCCCTGTCACACCTCGCCGACATCCTCGCTGCCACCGACGGCGAACTCGTCGTCGACGGCATACCGAACGCCAGAGTGGCCCGCTTCGCCCGCCTGCTACACCCGCTGGACGCCGCCGAGGAAGCTCCAGGCGTCCTGCCCGAGGACCTGACGACCGTGGCTGCCGCACACGGCCTGCGGACCCACCACGAGTGGTCCGTCCACGGCACCGGCGAAGGGCGCATCCGCGCCCTCTTCCACCGTCGTACCGCCGAGCCGCCAGCCGCTCGTCCGTTCCTGGACAGTCGTCCGCCGGTGATCGAACCAGTGGTCAACAGTCCCGGACGCGCGGCGCTGCTGCGCTCGCTCCCGCTGGCCGCTCGCTCCTGGGCGCGCTCCACCCTCCCGGAGCACATGATTCCCCAACTGGTACGGGCACTGCCCGCCCTACCCCTGACCCCCAACGGAAAAATGGATCGGAACGCACTTGTAGCCATGATCACCGACCACGTGCCATCCTCCGCACCCGCGCTTCCCACCGGTGAGTTGGAGGGCCGGATCCACTCCGTCTGGTGCGACGTGCTGGGGCTGCCCCGGGTGGGAGTGACGGAGAACTTCTTCGATGCCGGCGGCACCTCGATGTCGGTGGTCCGCGTACGGCAGGAGTTGCGCAAGCGGCACGGCATCGACCTGCCCATGACGGCGTTCTTCGCCCACCCAACGATCGCGTCACTGGCGGCGCATCTCGCCGACGGACCGTCCGCGCGGGAAGAGCGGGAGCGACGCGGTGCCCAGCGCAGACAGGCCCATAGTGACGTGGCGCGCCGCCGCCGCGGACGACGGAACGGTGACTGACGTGGCACGTCGTGAGGGCGCGTTCCGCCTGCACGAGGAACCGGACTTCGCCCGGTTCTGGACGGGACAGAGCATTTCGCTGATCGGCAGCCAGGTGACCATGATGGCGCTGCCGCTGACGGCCATCATCATCCTGGACGCCGACGAGGTGGACCAGGGACTACTGTTCTTCTGCCAGTACCTGCCCGCGCTCCTCTTCGGCCTCCAGGTCGGGACGATCGTGGACCGCTTCACGAAGCGGCGGCTGCTCGTCATGGCGGATGTCGTGCGCGCGCTGCTGGTCACAGCTGTGGTCCTGCTGTACGCGGTGGATCAGCTCTCCCTGTGGGCGCTGATGTTCATCGCGTTTCTGCTCGGTGCGTTCGACGTGCTCGCCGCGGTCGGGGGGCAGTCGTTCATTCCCAAGCTGGTGCCCGAACCCCGGCTGATGGACGCCAACGGCAAGCTCCAGAAGGTGACCACATTCGCCGAAGTGTCCGGCAACTCGCTGGCCGGCCTCTTGGTGCAGGCGCTGACACCGCCGCTGGCCCTGCTGGTGGACGCCGCCAGCTTCCTCGCCTCGGCGGTCACCTTGGGTCGGGTACGCGAAGCCGGTGCTCCCGTTCCGGCAGCGGACGGTGCGAAAGCCCCGCAGGCGCTGGACGGATTCCTGTTTCTCTTCAGGGACGCCCGGCTCAGATACATCTCCCTGTGCAACGCCACCAGCAACTTCTTCAGCGCCATGATGGTGGCGCTGTACCTCCTCTACGCCACCCAGGCTCTGGGGATCGCGCCGGGCGTGGTCGGTGTGCTCCTGACGGTGGCCAGCGGCATGGCGCTGGTGGCCAACACCGTCACCGCGCGGAGCACTCGGCGTCTGGGAGTTCGCGGGACCCTGGTCGCCGGACAGCTGGTGATGGCGGCGGGCTGCCTCGTACTGCCCGCCACGGCCGGATCCATGGGCGTCAAGTCCGTTTTGCTCGTGGTGTCCCACAGCGTGTTCGTCATCGGGATGGTCGCCTTCACCATCACCCAGCTGACCTACCGCCAATCGGTGACGCCGGAGTACATGCAGGGCCGAGTGCACGCCGGCAACCACATGCTCACCTACGGCAGTTACGCGGCAGGGGCGTTGATGGGCGGGCTGGTCGGTGACTGGATCGGCATGCGGGAGACGCTGGTTCTCGGAGCGCTGGGTCACGTCCTGGCCGCGGTGTGGCTGCTGCCGCGACGCGCTTGGGACACGCAGGCGCAGACAGGGCTGGAAGAGGCAGATGTTCATTCGTAGTGTCAGTGAGAAGCCGGACGCCCATCTGCACCTGGTCGGTTTCCCCGGCGCCGGAGGGTCCCGCGCTCACTTCGCGACCTGGGACAGTTTGCTGGGACCCCGGGTCCGGCTCAGTGTGGTCGACCCGTGGATGCTCCACTTCGCACAAGAGCGGGAAGGCCTCACGCGGCTCGACGACGTCGCGTCGTTACTGGTCTCCGAACTTGCCGCGCTGGAGCGACCTGCCGTGCTCGTCGGACACAGCCGTGGTTCCCTCATCGCCTACGAGGTCGCGCAGCAGCTGACCGCGGCAGGCCACGGAGAGCGGGTCTCGGCACTGATCGCCCTCGCCCACCGGGCTCCGGTATCGGCCCCCACCCACTTGGTGAGCCGGGGCGGCACCGATCTCCTGCGGCGCTTCCTCGCTGACATGGGCGGCACCCCTCCCGAGGTCTTCGACGACGAGGAGCTGGTGACGACGGTGCTGGACCGGCTGCGCAGCGAGCTGGCCATGTCCGAACAGTACCGGCACGGCTGGTCCGCGACGCTGCGGTGTCCGCTGGGCGTGTATCTCGGCCGGTCCGACACGTCGGTTCCGGCCTCGGAGGCCGAGGCCTGGCAGCGTGCCGTGACCGGTCCCAGCGTGGTCCGCTCCTTCCCCGGCGGTCACTTCTTCCCGTTCGGCGACGCGAGTGCCCAGGTCGTCGACTCAATCCTGGAAGACTTCATTTTCACGGGAGAGGCTCATGAGCTCTAGCCACCCACTGGTGACGGTGCCAGAACAGATCTGGGCCCGGGCCAAGGAGCACCCGGACCGCATCGCGGTGTGCGACGACGCCGGTGCGTGGACGTACCGAGAACTCGCCGACCGGGCTGGCGGGCTGGCCACCGCACTGTCCGAGCAGGGCGTCGAGAGCGGATCCCTCGTCGGGGTGCACCTGCCGCGTGGTCGTGAGGCAGTGGCCGCCCTGCTCGCCGTGTGGACGGTCGGCGGTGCCTATATCCCGCTGGACGTTGCTTACCCCGCGTCCCGAATCGACTTCATGGTCCGCGACAGCGGCCTGACCGTACTGGTTACAACGACCGGCCTGGAGGACGGTCTGTCGGCGGTCGACAAGCTGAGTGTCATCCGCACCGACCTGATCGGCGGCCCCGGCCAGGTGGCCGTGCGGCCGCCGGTGCGAGCGACGCAAACGGGCCTCGCCTACGTCATCTACACCTCGGGGTCCACCGGACGGCCGAAGGGCGTGATGGTGGAGCACCGGAATCTGACGAACCTGGTCGCCTGGCACGGGACCGCTTTCGGTGTGTCGGAGAGCGACCGCTGCTCCCACATCGCGTCCGCCGGCTTCGACGCGGCCGTGTGGGAGATGTGGCCGGCTCTGGCCCACGGAGCGTGTTTGTGCGTGATACCGGAGGACATCCGGCAGTCCTTCGACGAGGTCGTCGAATGGTGCCGGACCGAACAGATCACCGTCGCCTTCATGCCGACCGCGCTCGGCGAGCACTTCCTCCGCGCCACCACGGGAAGCGGCACCGCACTGCGCCTGCTGCTGACCGGCGGCGACGAACTGCGCATGCGGCCGTCCGAGCACACATACACGCTCGTCAACAACTACGGGCCGACGGAGTGCACCGTCGTTACCACCTCGACGGTCGTCGCGCCGTCCCTGGGCGCGGCGAAGACTGACGCGGCGCCTCCGTCGATCGGTCGGCCGATCGACGGCGCCGAGGTGTTCGTTGTCGCACCCGACGGCAAGCTCGCCGGGCCGGGAGAGCCCGGCGAGCTGTGGGTTGCGGGAGCCGGTGTGGCCCGTGGCTATCTGGGACGTCCGGAACTGACTCGTGAACGGTTCGTGTCGGCGCCGTTCGCCTCCCGGGCCTACCGCACCGGGGACCTGGTCGCGTGGAACTCCGACGGCACGCTGCGCTTCCTGGGCCGGGAAGATCGGCAGGTGAAGGTGCGCGGCCAGCGCATCGAACTGGGCGAGATCGACGCCGCTTTGCTGAGGCTCCCGCAGGTCAAGGACTGCGTCACCGTCGTCCGGGAGGCGATTCCCGGCCACCGGCAGCTCGTCTCCTACGTCGTCTCCGACGCTGTTCGTCACACACCACGGGACATACGAGCCGCCCTGGCGCGGGAGCTGACCGCGGCCATGGTGCCCGAGGTGATCGTGCCGCTCGCCGAACTCCCCTTGACGGTGCACGGCAAGATCGACCACGAAGCCCTGCCCGACCCGGAGGGATTTACCGCACCGGACGCGCCGGCCGAGCCGTCGTACCCGGCGTCCGACGACCCGGTGTTGGCCGAACTGACCCGCATCTTCGCGGAGGTGCTGAACCACCCGGGCGTCGAGGCCGACAGTGACTTCTTTGACCTCGGGGGCCACTCGGTACAGCTGACCATGCTGCTGACGAGGCTGCGCGATCACTTCGGCGTCGAACTGAAGTTCCGCGACGTTCTCGGCGCCTCGACGCCCCGGCTGCTCGCGGACCTAGTCCACGACTCGGCCGACGCCGACGCGCCGGGTGCCGCGCGGGCGGACGTCCCAACACTCGTGCGCCGACCCGACGAAGACGGGCCGGCGATATTGTCCTCAACACAGCAGCAGCTGTGGTTCCTCGACCAGCTCACCGGCCGAGCGCCCGTCTTCAATGTGCCGATCGTCCACAAGGGCACCGGAGAGGTGGACGTTGACGCGCTGCGCTGGGCCGTGCTTGAGGTCGTCCGCCGCCATGAGGTGCTGCGTACGCGTTTCACCCTGGTGGACGGGGTGCCGGTGCAGACGGTCGACGAGGACGCAGCAGTCACCTTGACCGTGATTGTGCCCGACGGGGCCACGGGCCTCGACAGCGCCGTGGCGGATCTGGTCACCGCACCGTTCGATCTCACCGAGGCTCCCCTCATGCGGGCGGCACTGGTGCGCGGAGAGACCGAGTGGGCCCTGGTGTTCGTCCTCCACCACATCGTGGTGGATGCTTGGTCAACAGGCGTGCTGCTGTCCGAGGTCGGCCGTTTCTACCGGTACCGCCTGGGGAGCACGGGGCCACTGCCTCCCGAACCACCGATCCGGTACCGGGACTTCGCGGTATGGCAGCGCGAGTGGGTGCAGTCGAAGACCTTGGTCGCACAGCGCGAGGAGTGGCTCGCCGAACTCGCCGACTACCCGCGCCTGCTAGAACTGCCCGGAGACCGGCCCCGACCCGTGGAACGCACCTTCGCCGGCGCGGAGCTGGGCCTGCGGGTTCCGGCGGACCTCGTCACCGAACTCGAGCGGATCGGCCGTGAGCACGGGGCGACCTTGTTCATGACGCTGCTGTCAGCCGTTCAGGTGGTGCTGGGCCGGTGGTCGGGCCAAGAGAGGTTTCTCGTCGGCTCGCCCACCGCGGGCCGGACCCGTACCGAGACCGAGCAGTTGATCGGCTTCTTCGTCAACACCCTGGTCCTGCCCGCCGATCTGTCGGCAAATCCGACGTTCAGGGAGCTGATCGAGCGGGTCCGTGACCACTGCCTCGCCGCCTTCGCACGCCAGGACGTGCCCTTCGAGCAGCTCGTCGAAAACGCGGTCGCGGAACGCAACCTCGCCTACAACCCCCTCGTCCAGGTCCTGTTCATCCTGCAGAGCGCGCCTACTGCGCCCCTGGAGTTGCCCGGCGCCCGGCTGGAGCGGGTGCACGTTCCTACGAGCACATCCCAGTTCGACCTGACGCTCTCCCTCGTCCCGGGGACCGACGGGCTCACCGGCTCGCTCCAGTACTCCACGGAGCGGTTCTCCGACGACACGATGCGACGCTTCACCGGGCACCTCCTAGAGGTACTGCGCTGCCTGGTGAAGGATCCGTACCGGCCCATCGGCTGCGTGGACATGCTCAGCGAGGCCGAACACGCCGAACTTACGGCCTTGGGCACGGGCCCCCGGCACCGTCGCGAACGGCTCACCGTGGCCGACCGCATCCACCGGATGTCACGCGACCACCCGGAGCAGACGGCCGTCGTGGACGACTCCGGCAGCTGGACCTTCCGCGAACTCTCCGATCACACCAGGACACTGGCGGCCGCGTTGCAGCGGCACGGTGTCGAGCGGGGAAAGCTCGTCGGAGTCTGCCTGCCACGCGACCGCGGGATGGTGGCCGCCCTGTTGGCCGTCTGGGCAACGGGAGCGGCGTACGTTCCGCTCGATCCCGACTACCCCCGGGCACGCCTGGAGTACATGGTGCGGGACAGTGCGGTGAGCGTCCTGCTGACCACCCGGGAGTTGGAGGGGCACGTGGCCGTCGGCGGTGATACGGCCGTGGTCCTGACGGATGGGGAAACCCTCGAAACGGCCGACGGCTTCGCCGATGCCGCCCCCGCCGCCACACCCGACGACCCCGCCTACGTGATCTACACTTCAGGATCGACGGGCCGCCCCAAGGGCGTGGTGGTCGATCACCGCAATCTGGCGAACCTCATCGAGTCCTTCGCGGAAGATCCGGGTTTCCGCGCCGAGGACCGGATGCTGGCACTGACCTCGCTGTCCTTCGACATAGCGGGCCTGGAACTGTTCCTGCCGCTGGTCACGGGCGGGCGCCTCGTCGTCGCTCCCTCCGGAGCGGGCGCCGACCCGGAACTCCTGCACCGCCTTATCGAACGGCACGGAATCACCGTGATACAGGCGACGCCCTCCACGTGGAAGCTGTACACCGAGCACCGGGACCGCCGGGCGCCCTCCGCGCTCAGGCAGATCTGGTGCGGCGGTGAGGAGATGTCGGAGCGCCTGGGTACGGCGCTGACCGGTCTGGGCGTGGCACGGGTGTGGAACGTATACGGCCCCACCGAGACCACGATCTGGTCCACCATGACGGAGGTCCGTCCAGGAGACCGGGGATCGATCGGGTGTCCGGTGGCCAACACTCGTGTGTTCGTCGTCGATAGGGCCGGCCGGCTCGTACCGCGCGGAGTGCCGGGTGAATTGCTTGTCGCCGGGGACGGCGTCGCCCGAGGATACCTGGGACGCCCCGACCTCACCGACGAGCGGTTCGTCACCGCCCCGGACGGCGGCCGAGCCTACCGGACGGGTGACCTTGTGCGGTGGGGAGCAGACGGATCGCTCCACTACCTGGGGCGCCTCGATCACCAGGTGAAGATCCGCGGCCACCGCATCGAACTCGGCGAGATCGACTCGCTGGTACGCACACACCCTGGCGTCCAGGACGCTCTCACCCTGGCCACCCCCGACGCCGGCGGAGAGCAGGAACTGGTGTGCTATGTCGTGCCTGCCAGCCAACCGGACGAAGGGCTGCTGGACGACGTCCGCACCGCACTCGCAGGGATGGTGCCTGCCTACATGGTTCCCTCGGCTTGGATTGCCGTCGAGGACTTCCCCCTCACCGCGAACGGCAAGATCGACCGGACCGCCCTGCCCGAACCGGTCCGCCACGGCTCGACGGCCTCCGAAGCACCCGCCACGCCCATGGAAACGGCCATCGCCGCGATCTGGCGCGACGTGCTGAACGTCGTCCAGGTGAGCAGGAACGACGACTTCTTCCACGTCGGAGGTCACTCCCTGTCGGCCATGCGCGTCCTCACCCGGGTGCGCGACCGGATCGGAGCGAGGCTCGAACTGAAGGACCTCTTCGCCAGGCCGGTCCTGAGCGACCTGGCGGCACATGTGGATGCCGTCCGGCGCACGGCTGACGCACCGCCGACTATGGGGCAGCGCGACCGATCGCTTTTCCAGCGGACGGGACAACTCGACAGCGAATGACCAGCTGTGGAAACTCCCGGACGGTCATTCCCGGCGGTAGCTCAATTTCTACGAAGGTGAGGAATGATGCGCAGAAATCGACCCATGATATGCGTGTTGCACGACACCGGCAGTGCCGCTCCGATCAAGGTTGCCGCCGCCGCGCGGAAGCTGTGCGACATCACCTTCCTGGCGGACCGTTCCACCAGGCAAGTGACCGAAGACTACCGGGTCATGACGGATATCGCCGATGTCGTGGACATCACGGGCCTTAGTACCACCGAGGTAGCCCAGAGGATTCGCATGCTGCCGACAGACGGAATCACCACGTTCAGTGAATTTCAGCAGCGACGCGTTGCCGAGCTGGCAGCAGAGTGCGGTTTCATCGGTCACAGCGTCGAAACCGCGCAGCTACTCACCGACAAGTTCCGGCAACGCCAGGCCCTCGCCACCGCAGGAACACAGGTGACTCGGGTGGCTCTTGTCGAAAGAGTCGACGACGTCGAACAGGCCGCGGAGATCGTCGGCTTTCCTGCCGTCCTCAAACCCCGGCGCGGAGCGGCGGCCGCCCGCACCTGCAGAGTGGATTCCCTGGAGCAGTGCCTAGCGGCGGTCGCCGACTTCGCCGACCATCCGGATTCGGTATTCGTCTTGGAAGAACTGCTGGTCGGTGACCCGCTGGCGGCCGGCCCCGAGTGGGGCGACTTCGTCTCCGTTGAATCCGTTGTTCACGACGGAGACGTCCAACACGTCTGCGTCACAGGAAAGCAGCCTCTTGCCCCGCCCTTCCGGGAGACGGGCGACCTCATGCCCAGTACGGTGCCGACGGAGCTGGAGGATCGCATCGTCCGCCTCACCGGCGACGCCCTGCGCGCCCTGGGGGTACGGCACGGCGTCTGCCACACCGAGATCAAGCTCACTGCAGACGGGCCGCGGATAATTGAGGTCAACGGCCGGATGGCCGGCTATGCCAGCCACCTCCTCCACCGGGCCACCGGCTTCAACCTCACCGAGGCCGTGCTGGAACTCGCTCTGGGCCACCGTGTCGACGTACCGGTTCTGCACTGGAACCAGCTGTACTGGTCACGATTCGTGCTGCCGCCGATGGAGGCGAGCCGCGTCGTCTCCGTCGCTCCCCTCGAAAAACTCGCCGCGCTGCCCGGTGTCCAGTCGCTGGACATCCTCGCCACGCCCGGGCAGTCCGTCGACTGGCGCCACGGCACCCACGACATGCTGGCGATCCTGCACGCCACGGCGTCGACCCACGACGAGGTGCTCTCGCTGATCAGCCAGACCGAGCAGGCCGCCCGTGAGTCCTGTGTCTGAGCCGCACAGCCCCGGCGGCGTCCTGTGCGACGGTGTGATCGGCGCCATCGGCCGGACCCCGCTGATCGAGCTGCGCAGGGTGCACACGTATCCGTTCCGCATTTGGGCAAAACTGGAGCGCTTCAACCCCGGCGGCAGCATCAAGGACCGTACGGCGTTGAGCATGCTCGCACAGCGGATCAGGTCCGGGGAGCTCGTGCCCGGGCAATCGGTGGTGGTCGAGTCGAGTTCCGGCAATCTCGGCGTCGGCCTCGCGCAGTTGTGCGCCTATTTCGGTCTGCGCTTCGTCTGCGTTGTGGATGCCCGCACCACCGAGCAGAACATCGCGATTCTTCGCGCCTTCCAGGCCCAGGTCGAGGTAATCGGCCGAGCAGAGGCACCCGACGGGGACTTCCTCTCGGCCCGCCTCCGCCGGGTCAGCGAACTCGTACGGTCGATCCCCCACGCGTACTGGCCCAATCAGTACGTCAACCCGCTGAACCCCGCCGCACACCGGCAGACCATGCACGAGATCGCCACGGCGCTCGACGGAAACGTCGACTACATGTTCTGCGCCACCAGTACCGGCGGAACGCTGCGTGGGTGCGCGGAGTACATACGCGAGGCTGGTTTGTCCACAACCCTGGTCGCCGTCGACGCGGAGGGCAGCGCGATCTTCGGCCCACCGCTGGGTGAGCGTCTGCTCCCGGGGCACGGCGCCTCCGCGAAGCCGCCACTGCTCGACGGAAACGTCACCCGCGCCCATGAGGTCGTGCGGGTCTCGGACATGGAGACGGTGGTGGCCTGCCGCCGCCTCACGGTCGGCGAAGGGCTGCTCGCGGGTGGCTCGTCCGGCGCGGTGTTCGCCGCACTCGAGGCGATGGCCGACCGGATCCCGCCCGGCTCCCTTTGCGTGCTCGTCTTCCCGGACGGCGGAGACCGGTACCTGGAAACGATCTACTCCGATGCCTGGGTCCGAAGGAACTTCGGCGACATCGGACACCTTTGGAAAACCCCCACCTCAAAGGAAGACGCCCCATGCTAGTCATCCGGCACGACGACGTTGCCAAGCTCCTCGAAGGACGAGAAAGTGAACTCGTCGACCTGGTCGAGGAGACCTACATCAGTCACGAACAGGGGCGCAGCGCCCTGCCCCACTCGACCTTCCTCCGTTTCCCCGGCAACCAGCGCGACCGCATCATCGGCCTCCCCGCCCACCTGGGCGGCGAACAGCCCGCCGCGGGGATCAAGTGGATAGCGTCCTTTCCCGAGAACATCTCCCGTGGCCTGCAGCGAGCCAGCGCCGCGATCATCACCAATTCCATGGTGGACGGGCGGCCCACCGCGCTGATCGAGGGGTCGCTCATCTCCGCCAGGCGCACCGCGGCCTCGGCTGCGGCAGCCGCCCGCGCGCTGCTGCCGGACGGCTCCGCCCAGGGGCTCGCGCTGCTCGGATGCGGGGTCATCAACGCGGAAGTCCTGCGGTTCGTGACAGCCATTATCTCCGATGTGAAGGTTGTCACAGTCTACGACCCGTCTTCGGACAGAACGGAGGCGTTTCAGGCCAGGTGCCGTGACATGGTTCCGGGACTCACCGTGAAGGTGGCCCCGGACCCCGTGACCGCAATGGCCGCCCACGAACTCAGCTCTGTCGCCACGAATGCGCTCACACCTCACCTCGGCCCGGAGGCACTGCGTCCAGGTTCGGTGTGTCTGCACCTCTCGCTGCGCGACTTCACCCCCGAGGCCGTACTGGCATCCCAGAACGTCGTCGACGACATCGACCACGTCTGCCGCGAGCGCACTGCTCTGGACCTCGCCCAGCATTTGTCCGGAGGCAGGGAGTTCATCGACGCGACGGTGGGCCAGGTGCTGTGCGACCCGGCGAAGCTGCGGCGCCGGCCGGAGAGGCCGCTGCTGTTCTCGCCGTTCGGACTCGGCATTCTCGACCTCGCCGTCGCTGAGTACGTCCGGCGCAGGGCAGCGGAGAGCGGCCTGGGCATCGCCATCGACGACTTTTCACCGGCTCCGGCCATCCGTTGAACCCCACGATCCTTGCAAGGAGGACCCGAGTGCAGAACCGTCGTGTGCGCAGCCTGATTTCCCTTGACGATCTGAGCGACGCGGACCTGAGACATATCGTCCGCAGAGGAACGGAGTTCGCCGCTGGCGGCGTGATTGGCGCGCCACTGGAAGGTGACGTCGTGGGCATCTATTTCCAGAAGACGTCCACCCGCACCCGCACCGCATTCTCTTCCGGTGCTCTCCGCCTCGGCGCACAGATCATTGCCTACGGTCCCGGGGACCTCCAGGTGAATACGGGCGAGACCATTGCCGACACTGGCCGGGTGCTGGCAGGCATGCTCGACGTACTCGTTGCGCGGACGGCCGAGGATCCGGGCGATCTCAGGGCCATGGCGGCACCCGGCACGATGGCGGTCGTGAACGCGATGACTGCGGATGAACACCCCACTCAGGCCCTTACGGACCTGGTCACGCTTCAGCAGCATTTGGGGCGGACTCGGGATTTCGCCCTGCTTTACGTGGGTGAGGGAAACAACTCCGCGGCCGCGCTCGCCCTCGCGCTCACCCGGTGCCCGGGCGCCACACTGGAACTGCGCACACCGCACGGCTATGGGCTCGCCGACGACGTTCTCGCACGGGCCGGCGAACAGGCCGAGCGACACGGAGCCCGGATCATCGAGCGCCACGACATGGCGGCTCTGCCCAACGACTTCGACGCCATCTACACCACGCGCTGGCAGACCACCGGCACCACCAAGCCGGATCCCGCCTGGCGGGACATCTTCGCGCCTTTCCAGGTAACTGCCGCACTGTGGGACACGAGTCCGAAGGCGCTGTTCCTCCATGATCTGCCGGCCCATCGTGGTGAAGAGGTGACAGCGGAGGTGCTCGACGGCCCGGCGAGCGTGGCGTTCAGACAGGCGGAGAACAAGATGTACACCGCGATGGCAGTTCTCGAATGGTGCCGAGTGGGCTTGCCTAACAACGGCTAACACAAGAGGTGGATCGCTCCTGGTTGCCGTGACCGGGGCGAGAGCTGAGCGTTCGGTCCGGTGTGGGGACGTCGCCGTGGATCGTGTCGGATGAGCTGTGGGATCACCTGGAGCCGCTGCTGCCGCAGCGGGAGCGGCGCTTTCGCTATCCGGGTCGCAAACCGTTGCCGGACCGGGAGGTGCTGTGCGGGATCTTGTACGTGCTGCACACCGGGATCCAGTGGGAGTACCTGCCGCAGGACCTCGGTTTCGGCTCGGGCATGACGTGCTGGCGTCGACTGCGGGACTGGAACGAGGCCGGTGCAGCGGCTCCACGAGGTGCTGCTGGCAGAACTCAACGCGGCCTCGCGCCTGGACTGGTCCCGCTGTGTGGTCGACTCCTCCCACGTCAGGGCCCTAAAAGGGCGCAGCACACGGGCTCCTCGCCGGTCGACCGGGGCAGGGCCGACTCGAAACATCATCTGATTACCGACGGGCACGGCACCCCGCTCGCAGTCCTGCTGACCGGCGGCAACCGCAACGACGTCACCCAGCTCCTGCCGCTGCTCGACGCGATTCCGCCGGTCCGCGGCCGGGTCGGGCGTCCCCGCCGCAGGCCGCACTCGCTGTTCGCCGACCGCGGCTACGGCCATGACGTCTACCGTGACCAGGTCCGCGCCCGCGGCATCGTGCCGGCCATCGCTCGCCGCGGCACCCTCCACGGCACGGGACTGGGCACCTACCGCTGGGTCGTGGAGAGGAGTTCCGCGTGGCTGCACGGCTTCCGACGCCTGCGCATCCGCTGGGAACGGCGAGCCGACATCCACGAAGCATTCCCTCACACTCGCCTGCTGCCTCATCACCCATCGGCAACTCAGGGCATTGCGCTGACACTGGAACCGCTGGGTATCCCGTGGATGTCCGTGGCTCATGCCATGATCCGGCCTCATGAGTGACCGATCGCTTTCGTCCGTCTGGCTGGCCTCGTGGACAGACAGAGTCTCCAGGACTCTCACGGCCCTGACAGGCGAGTTCGAGGATCGGCACGGCTTCCCCCTGGACCAACGAGGTCCGGCCGGCTAACCACGATGATCAAGCCGCGGCTCGCAGGCTTGCCCAAGTCACCCCTACTCCAGCTGACCTGGTTACCTTCTACGACAGCATCGGCGATGTCACCTGGGCAGACGTCGGCAACGGCTACTTCCTCGAGCCAGCCAGTAACGTCCTGCTGCGGCTCCAGGAGGACGGCATCGTCGATGCCGGCACAGGCCCGAAGGTCAATGGCCTGGTCATCGGCTCGAACGGCGGCGGCCTGGCATACGTCGCGAGCCCTGATGGGGCGCTCTACCGGACGCGGAAGGCGTCGCTGGACGAGCCGGAGCACGACAAGGTGGCCGATGACCTACGGCAGTTCCTGGAGCTGCTGGAGCGCTCCCTGACACGGTTCATCGCCGATGGCGAGGCGGGGCCTGTAACCGCAGGCGCCAAGCGCCCATTCTGTTGGGCGCTGTAACTCCTGAGACGCAGTTGAAGGACACCGCTGTCGCCACGGCACCCGCATCTCACCTCCAGAGGTTGCCGTCCAACGCGGGAACCGTTTGACGGTGTCCTTGGGACGACGACAGGATTGCCGCCATGGAACTCACAGTGCCGGTCAGCGGTGGGGCGGTATGGGCCGAAGACACGGGAGGGGACGGCCCTCCAGTGGTGCTGCTGCACCCGGGCGTCGGGGATTCACGGGTATGGGACCCGGTCCTGCCGCAGCTTGTCGAGCATCACCGGGTAATCCGCTATGACGTGCGGGGCTATGGGCGCTCGCCGCAGCCGACCGCGTCCTATTCGCTGCTCGATGACCTGGTCGCCGTGCTTGACTACTTCCGGCTGCGCCGGGTCTCGTTGGTCGGATGCAGTATGGGCGGAGGTACGGCAATGAGCCTTGCGCTGGCCTACCCGGACAGGGTGACCGCGCTCGTGCTGCTCTGTCCAGGCATCACCGGCTACCCATGGCCCGAGGAACCGAAGTTCGACGCGGAGTACGACGCGTTGATCGAGGCAGGAGACGTCGAAGGGCTGGTGACGCTCGGGCTGCGCGAGTGGGCGGCAGCCGGTGCCGACGAGGCTGCCGTGGCGCAGTTGCGGGCTGCCGCGCCGGCATGGCTCACCGAGGACGAGTACCAACGAGTGGACCCGCCCGTGTTCGACCGACTCGGAGAGCTGAGCACCCCAGCAGTAGTCATGGTGGGGGACCTGGACCGGCCGACGCTGATCGCATGCAACGAGGAGGTGGCCGCACGGATCCCCAGCTGCCGCCTGATGAGGATGCCTGGCGTCGATCATCTCCCGCCGCTGCGTGTTCCTGATCTGGTCGCCGACACCATTCGGACGTACTCGCGCAGTGACATGCTTTGAGGACAGGCAGTAGGCGGCGCGGTTCCCTACGGGTCAGCTCCCTCGGCATGGCTGCGCTGCAGGATGGGGTAAGAGGACCTCGCCGGACGTGCGAGTTGAGCAAGGCATCGCGCGCTGACCCATGTACCCCGCCAGACAGGATCCAGCAGCGAACCCGCATGCCTGAGGCGATAATTGCCTGGATGCCCTTCGGGTTCCCGCAACTTTCCCTCGAGATTCTGCGAACCCGTCGGTTTCTCGGCTCCGGCGGCTACAACGCCGCCCTGCCCGCCGACCTCGCCGGCCCGACCGGGCACGTCACCACCCTCGACATCGACCCGGCCGTTACCGAGCGGGCCGCCCACTTCCTCGCCGAGACGGGGTACGACGGCGTCCGCGTCGTCACCGCGGACGCCGAGCACCTGCCCGAACGGCTGATTCCGAACGGCGGCTTCGACGCCAGCGCAGTCACCGTCATCGGAAACAGGTGCAGCTCGCTGCGCTTCCCGGGAGCGCTGCCTCGTCGCGATCTGTGCGACACCTTGCCCACCGGTCGGCCCTGGCGCCCTGGTGCACAGCGGCGCGGGGGCCCACTACCAATACGGGGCAACATAGCCCCGAAGCGCCGGTTAGCCAAACCGGCAATGCTGCGGAGTATTGACGGTCCCCCTGACATGCGCGTGCGGCACCCATTGGCCCGCCACCGGGCGTGCTCGCCGCCGAGACGAAGGAACCGGAATGCACACAAAGATCGACGAGGGTCGGAGCCCCCGCTACAGCTCCGCTCACATCCGCGCCACCTGGGACGCCACGGCGAGCGTGGAGGATGCTTCAAGGACACTTGGATTCTCACGGGCCAAGGGATACGCCTTGGCCCGCACCGGGTTGTTCCCGTGCCGTGTGCTACGCATCGGCCGTCAAACGCGCGTCGTCACGGCGTCTCTGCTCCGGGTGCTGGAAAGCGGGGAACCGGAGTACAACCATGCCCGCATCGGATGCCCTCCTACCTCCTAGGCAAGGTGTAGCGGGGTCCGCCTGGCTTCCGACGGGTCTTGCCCTCCTGCGTGCGGCGTTCGTAGAACGCCTGGGTGCGCGGGTCGTGGCGCAGGCGGGTGAAGACGATGCGGTGCAGGGCGGCGTTGGTCCGGCGGTCGCCGCCGTAGTTGAGCCGCCGGGTTCTTCGCCGGTCGGAGGAGTACTCGATGGGGCTGACTCCGCAAAGGGCAGCACATGATGCCTCGGTGTTCAGTCGCTCGGGGTTGTCTCCCATGGTGATCAGGAGCGTGACTGCGCTGTCCGGGCCGGTGCCCACCGGTTCGAGTAGCTGTGGGGCGTGGTGTTCGACGAGCCGGGTCAGGCGTTGGTTCAGCTCAGCGGGCACGTCATCGGCATCGCAATTCCTCCTCGGCAGAACCGAACGAAGCGATCGCTGGGCTCTCCGTCCTTCACAACCGTCGCTGCAAGGCTCGACGCAAGTCGACTTTCCAAGTCGTTCACCGGGTACCCCATGACGTCCGAGAAGCCCATCTTCTTGAGATTCACTCGGGCCGCGGGACAGCCGAGCGGACAGGGACTCTCGCGCGGGTTCCCGCTGCGGCGTTCTCAAGAACTGAGGGAGTACGGAGCGCCACCTGCATGGACATCACTCGCGACAGTGGTGCAGCCGCGGTTTCGCCACAGGCCGAGGTCACGCGCCGGTTCAGCAGCCGGTGGCCGGCCGGTCGATCCAGCCGTTGCCGCTCCCGCACTCAGGCGACCCGGTCACCCACCTCAGCGTTCAGTCACTCGGGGGGCTCCCGTGGTGATCAGCTTTGCTACCCACGAGGTCTCCTCACACTGCCATCGCCGCACTCAAGCGTCGGGCGTGTGTGGTGGCACCAGCTCACATCTGGCGTCCCACGAGCAGCCCAACCCTTCTGCACTAGCCAGGGGTCGGGCATGTGGTTGTTTGGCTACGGCGGGCGAGTCCACACGGCAGTTCCCACGCTTGCAGCCAACCGCCGCTGGTGGAGACGAACATCATGCGGCTCTCAACGGCGGGTTGTCCGCGGCCTTCTTCGCTCCACCGCGCTGGCAGCTGGGCCGTACTCCGGTTGGTGCGCGGATCCCACGCGTGCAGGACCCCAGTACGGTCACTTGGCCCAGATCCGATCGCCAGCCATGAACGGCGTGGTGGTGAAGGCGCCGCCTGCGCTCTGGTGCCACAGCTCTCTGCCAGAGAGCGGATCGAGGACTACAAGCCGCCCTGGGTCGAATGCGGCGATGTAGACGGCGTCGCCAGCGACCAAGGGGGCCGTACTGATGCGTCGGTCGACCTGAGTGTCAAACAACGGGTGTCCATTTCGCCCGTCCCAGGCCAGCACCCGGCCGCACCCCGTAGTCAGATGAACCGTCGTGCGACGGTAAGGGCCCGGCGTCCCGAAGCCGGGATGCCGGGCCCCCCTTACCTGGGCGCGATCAGGCGGGGCGGATGTTCTCAGCCTGCGGGCCCTTCTGGCCCTGCGTGACGTCGAACTCGACCTTCTGGCCCTCCTGCAGCTCGCGGTAGCCCTGACTGGCGATGTTGGAGTAGTGGGCGAAGACGTCGGGGCCGCCGCCCTCCTGCTCGATGAAGCCGAAGCCCTTCTCGCTGTTGAACCACTTCACTGTGCCCTTGGCCATGACTGTCTCCTTTGAGGGAAACCGGGCACGCACCCTGCGCGACCGGGAGGTGATCGCCCTGGTCCGGAGAGGCGCTGAACAGCAAGAACGCCCGTGATGGCGATCACGGGCGAACGGAACTTCGGAACCACGACTGCTGATCACAACGCTATAACGGCATGACGGAAGCCGCTAGCGAAAACACGCCAGCATCCGACCCGGAACGAAGCGCTGGATCGCCCATGAGGCTCGCCGATGGTGATCAAGCAGTTTCCCGGCGCAATCGCAAATTAGCACCCCAGAAGCGTCACAGGAACACGGACCGCATAAGGCGCCAACTGCGTCGTGCGCGCCAGCGCAGCCGATCTCACGGCGAAGCCGCACCGGAGCGCTCCGGTGCGGCTTCGCCGTCTCACGGCTCGGCTCAGAGTCCCCTCAGGACAGACACCGGCGGGGCCTCGCCGTATCACCCGCGTATCACGCAGCAATCACCAACTGGGTAGCCCTTCCTGGACCAGGAGGCTCTGACCTGCGATTTCACGCCCCCACTGGACTGGCGTAGACGCCCCTGGACGGTCTCTACAACCTGTGCCATGTAGCACCGAGGGACGGCCCCATGACCAGGACCGGGGCCTGTTCCGGCCCGTCAAAGCGGTATTGCATGCTGTCGGCGTTCTTCTCACTCACCCGTTCACGCTCCCACATCTCACATTCTCTTCGTGAACGGGGGCGGAGCCACTCGCCAGACCTCCCCACGTGTCCGCCGCAGGCCGCAGGTCCTCCACATCCGGCTTCACGTACCAGCGCTTCGTGGTCCGGGCGTCGGCGTGACCGGCCCACCGGGCGAGAAGGTGGTCGGGGACCCCGTGGTTCGCCAGGTACGTCAGGCAGCTCGCACGGGCGTCGTACAGACGGACCCGGCGCAGCCCGCTGCGGTCCATGACCTTGTAGGCCCGCTCACGCAGCTGCCGACCGTTGAGCGCCCTGCCCCGAGCGTCCACGAGAACGTAGCCGCTGTCTTCGTACCCGTGCCCGGCCACCGTCTTCTCGTCTGCCTGAGCATCCCGGAACGTGCTCAGGGCAGCCGCAACCGGAGCCGGCAGAGGAAGTTTCCGCTCACCGGCGGGCGACTTGGCGTCCTTCTCCACCACGATGTCGTTCCCCATGACCGTCCGGGTGTTGGTGATGGACACGGTGGCTTCGTCCAGGTCGATGTCCGTCCAGCGCATGCCACAGATCTCCGCCGGCCGAAGACCCATCAGAGCGAGAAGCAGTGGTGCCTGCAGGCGGTCGCCTGCGATCGCACGAACAAAGGCGCGTACTTCCGCGACGCTCCACGGCGGCACTGCGGCCCTGGCCCTGCGCTCTGCCTTGCGTGCCTTACGGGGAACGGTCACCTCCCGAGCGACGTTGACCCGGACCAGGCCCCGTGTCACTGCCCGGTCGAGCGCCTCCTTCAGCCGGGCCAACGACATCTCGACCGAGGTCGCTCCCAGACCGGTGCCCGGCTTCCCTCCCCGCCCACGCCCTTCCTGGAGCGCCCATCGCATCCATGCCTCGACGTGGTCCTCGGTGAGGTCCTGGAGCCTGATGTGCCCGAGCCTTCCGCGGACGCGGGCCAACGTCATGGTGTAGCTGTAGGCAGTGCTCTCTTCCAGATCCTCGGCCTTCATGGCCAGCCACTGATCGAGCCACTCGTCCACCGTGACCTGACTGAACGGTGCCTGCTCCGCCTCGTAGCGACGATGCACGATGCTCGCGTACTCCGCCTTCGCCTCCCTCAGCGTGGCGAAGGTACGCGTCACCTGCTTACGCTTCCCCGTGACGGGATCGGGCCCTGCGTCGACCACAAACCGGTACCGAACCTTCCCCTTAGCATTGGGGGCAAGCTTCTTGATCGGATAAGACAGGACAACTCACTCTCCGTAGAGGGTCTCGGCTCCTCTTGCCCCACACGGATCCAACGCCGAGCCCAGTGGCCATGAACTCCGTCAAGGGTCGCCATCATCGCCGGTTTGGCCAACCGGCGATCAACGTCTATGTTGCGCCCGATACCGCCCAAATGATGGTCGTCGGCCTGGTCGCCGGAGAGTGTGTGGTCACCTCACCCTCCTGTCAGTCGACCATTTCGACCACGCCGCCGTAGGCAACGTGCGTTCGGCCAGTTGAACATGCCTTTCGCCCCCCGACCCGTTCGCGGGGAGCGGGAGGCGGGATGGCGGCTGACGGCGCGAGACGAACGGCGTTGCTCTCCTCCGCGTGCGGCAGCACCGCCACGAAGTCCGCAGTCCGCATGACGAGTCGGACGACGGCTACAGCGTCCCGAGGAGCACCACCGACTGTTCAGCGCATCGGCCCTCGCCGGACAAAGTCGTCGGTCTCCGATCCCGCCTCTCCTTGGAGTGTCCGGGGTTGCACGTCGAGCACATCGGACACCGGGCGCCGTGGTGCCCGAGGCCCTTTGGGGCCGTACCCCAGTCGCAGAAACATCTGCGGGTGGCCTGCACCGGATACCAGATCGCGCAGGAGCCATCGCCGGTCGGGGCGTTCGAGGGGTTGTGTTGATAGGGAACCGACCAGACCTTCGGCTGTGGTCAGCAGCAGGACACCTTCCATGGCCTGGCCGGCCCGCAGCCAGTCCTCCGGGCGGTCGTGAGTCGTGCTGACGCAGGCGAGCTGGGGTGCCGCTTCGAAGACCGCGGTGCCCCGTCCCGCCGCGGCCCCCGGCGCCGGCGGCTGGCGAAACTGTACGCGGACAAGGGCTACGGCTACGACCATCTGCGCCGATGGCTTCGCCGGCGGAGCATCCGTCATCGCATCGCCCGCCCGCAAGGGCATCGAGTCGTCGCAGTGGCTGGGCCGACATCGTGGGTGGTGGAGAGAAGTGTGTCCTGGCTGGCATGCTGCCGTCGACTCCACCGCCGCTACGAACGCAAGGCCGAACATTTCCTCGCCTTCGTCGGCATAGCCACAGTCCTCATTGGCTATCGGCGTCTTTCAGCGCGTTGACGCAGTTCAGTGCGCTTGGTCTGCGGCGATTACGGCTTGGATCAGGCCAGGGAAGTAGCGGTCCAAGTCCTCCTTGCGGAGGCGCATGTACAGGCCGTTCCCGGCATCGCGCTGATACACCAACCCCGCTTCGCGCAGTACTCGCCAGTGACGGGTGCGACTGGACTTGCCCACCGGCAGGTCGAGGGAAGCACACAGCCGCTCTTCGTCTGGTCGTTCGGCCAGTTCGGCCACGACGCGACGTCGGTTCGCGTCAGCCAGCGCCAAGAGGATGGGCCCCACCTGCAACTCCTCAGCGCGAGGATGCGCCAACTCGCTTGCCATCATCACTTCACCCCTCGACAAGGTACGCCCGCTCGCGTACCTTCCTAGAGGTACGCGACTAAGCGTACCTTACCGCTGTTGGGGGACCCATGCCTGTACCCGCATCGCCGCGTCGCCGAGTCCTGTCACAGATCCGCACGTCACTGCGCAAGCTCCTACTCATCGAGCACTCCCCCTTCATGACCCTCTGATCCGGCGCAGGGCTTCTGCCCTCCTCGCGTGCGGAGGCGTGAAGACTGTCAACCAAGTGCCAAAAGAAGCGTCGTGTTAGGCAGCCACCATGGGGCGAGCCTCAAGGATTGGGAGCCCACTTCGGGCTATTTGCGGGCAGGCAGAAGCTGCCCGAGTCGCGGGAAGCCCATGTGCCTCCGACCTCTTACCCCATGGCAGTTCCAACCCAAAGCCGCTACGCCGCCCGATCTTGTTTCGCAGTGAGACGTATCGCTCGCAGACGCAAGATCCGGCACCGAGTACGCTGCAGGTCGAGGTTCTGCCGCACCACTTCCTCCGTAACAAGTCTCGGCTTCCCCGCCCACGGAGAGGGAAGACTCCGGTCATGAAGCGGTGGGGAAAGTGGATTGCGGCCTCGGTGCTGGCCGGCGTCGTGGCAGCGGCACTGACGACGTTGGCGGCGCGCTCGTCGTGGGGGTGGGACTTCACCGCACGGTGCGTGACGTTCTCGGTCATCTTCCTGATCTACCAGCCACTCTGGGCACGATCCCGTCGCCGCGCGGAGGAGCGGGAGGCGCGACACTAGCGGGAGATCGCAGAAGCACGGAGTGCACGCGAGCCCCGCTAGTACTGCAACGGTGCTTGCCGTGACTGCTGGCCGACTCGTTCGTTGATATGGTCAAGGGTGGGGACCTTGCTGCTGTCAGCTGTGGGCGGGTGAACTGAGCGTTCTGCATGAGCGGTTCGTGCACCGGTTCAACCGGGAAGAGCCACGGCAATCTGCTCTGGCGTACTTGCGAGGGCTGGTCGCGCCGCCGGAGCGGAAGAACGGTTGGACGCTTGCGGAGGAGGCCGGGCACGACCCTGACCGCATTCAGCGGCTGCTGAAACGGATCGAGTGGGACGCCGACGAGGTCCTGGACGATGTGCGCGACTACGTCGTGGAACACCTCGGAGACCCAGATGCCGTCCTGATCGTCGATGACACCGGCTTTCTGACGAAGGGACGCTGGAGGAGCTGATCCGCATCGCCGGCAGCCGCTTTGGGGTCGAGGAATGCTTCCAGAACGCCAAGCAGGAGTGCGGCCTGGACGACTACCAGGTCCGCCGCTATCTCGGCTGGCACAGCCACATGACCCTGGCCATGGCCGCCCACACCTGCCTGACCGTCCTGCGAGCCCGACAACTGGACGCGGACAAAGCAGAAACGGATCCTCCCAGCTCATCCATCTCAGCCTCGCCGAGATCCGACGGTTGATCACCCGCCTCACCGACCGCCGTCCCACCCCGGTCGACCACATCCTGCACTGGTCAACCCGGCGACGACGACGCCAGCACCAAGCCCGCATCAGTCACTACAAGCGACGCGGACACAGCCCCTGAACTAGTCAGCATTCAGCCCAAACACCGTTGCAGTACTAGGTCGTGTCCGCAAAGTCAGGGCAGCCACATTCGTAGGCAGGCGATGGTGACCAGGGCTTCGTAGTGGCGGGCGCGTTTGTCGTAGCGGGTGGCCAGGGCCTTGTTGTGCTTGAGCTTGTTGAAGCAGCGCTCGACGACGTTACGGCGTCGGTAGGCGGCCCGGTCGAGCCGGCAAAGGCTCTCCCGTCGGCGGATGCGGCCGTTGATCTGGTCGATCCGCTCGGGGATGGCCGCCTTGATGCCGCGCCTGCGCAGGTAGGAGCGGATCTTCGTGGACGAGTAGCCCTTGTCGGCGACGACCAGCTCGGGCCGGGTCCTGGGCCGGCCGGGTCCGCACCGCTCGATGCGGATGCGGGCCAGGACCTGCTCGAACTGAGTGCAGTCGTTGACGTTTCCGGCGGTGATCGTGAAGGCGAGCGGCCGACCCTGCCCGTCGCAGGCGAGATGGATCTTTGTGGTCAGCCCGCCGCGGGACTGGCCGATGCCTCGCCCGGCCGGAGCCCCCTTATCGGGCCCCGGCCGCGTGCTGGTGGGCTCGCACGGTCGTGGAGTCGACACACGTGACGCTCCAGTCGACCGACGGCATCGCAGCGCTGCTAGACGTGGGCCAGGAGCCGGTCCCAGGTCCCGTCGGCCGACCAGCGGCGGAAGTGCTCGTAGACCGTCTTCCACGGCCGTACCGCTCGGGAAGATCCCGCCAGGCCGCACCCGCGGACAGCTTCCACAGAATCCCGTTGACCACCTGACGGCGATCGCGCACCGGACGGCCCATCCGCGGCGGGGCCAGGAACGGCTCGATCACCGCCCACGACGCATCGGTCAGCTCATGACGACGCACCACGAACAACCCAAAGAGCCCACCACTTTGCGGACACGGCCTACGAGCTCGTGCACGGTAAGCGGCGAGACGTCGAGGACCTTAACGGGGGCTTGGTGATCACACTTGCCGTGCCAGGATCAGGTCCGCGGTCTGCTGATGGGACAACAGACCTGCGACGGCTTGCACGGTGTCGCTGATGTGCTCGCGGCGGCCGAGATGGCGGGCCAGCGCCCGCCAGTTCTTCAGGTGCGCAATGCCGTGCTCCACGCGGATGCGCCGCGAGGAGTGCGCCTTGCGCTGGCGTTCGTGCATCTCCTCGTACCAGTCCGGAGCGTTCTTCTTGAACTTGCGGTACGGCGGTGTCACTACGCGCCCACCGGTCTGGGCTCCCAGGCCCTGGTAGCCGGCATCCGCGAGGATCTCGGCTGCCGGGCCGCCCTCCAGGAGCCTGACCAGCCCTAACTGGCGGGCATGGGTGATGTCCGCGCAGCTGCCGTGCTGGGTCGGGCTGCAGAAGAGCATCCGGCCGTCGCCATCCGTGACGACCATGGTCTTGACCGCGTTCTGCCTGCTCTTGCCGGAGATGAACTTGTCCCGGTCTTTGCGTCCGGCAGCCGGGCGCCTGACCCGGATCTCGGTGCCGTCGATGATGCCGGTCATCCCGCTGGCGCCGATATGGTCGATGACCTCGGCGAGGGTCCGCAGCCGCACTCCGGTGCTGATGGTGCAGCCTCGCTCGGCGAGCAGGGGTCGCACCTCGCCGATAGCCCGGGTGATGGTGGAGCGGTCGACGCCGAACCAGCTGGCCAGCACGTCATGCGTGGCGGCGTGACGGAGATGCACGAGCGTGGCCAGGAGACGGTCGACGAACACCAGCTGGTGCTTCGCGCCGGCGCCCACTGCCCGCTTCCGTGGCCGGGACGCGAGCTTGGCCTGGTGCCGCTCGTGCCACAACGGACCTACCTCAGCAACGAGTTCAGCAATCACAGCAGCCGAGAGGCCCGTGATCCTCCGGTTGCTGATGATCGCTGCACGAGACGCATTCCCCACCACATGACCATGATCGACCATCAGGAGCTCGACGTCTCACCGCTTACGGTGCACGAGCTCGCTAGTACTGCAACGGTGCTTGCCGTGACTGATGGCCGGGTTGGTCGTTGGTGTGGTTATGGGTGGGGACCTTGCTGATGTCAGGTTGTGGGCGGGTGAACTGGAAGCTGTGCATGAGTGTTTCGTGCACCGTTTCAGCAGGTCGGAGCCGCGGGAGTCCGCGCTGGCTTATATGCGGGGTCTGATCGCTCCGCTGCAGCGGAAGAACGGCTGGACGCTGGCGGAGGAAGCCGGCCATACAGGCCCGGACCGCATCCACCGGATGCTGAACCGGATCGAGTGGGACGCCGACGAGGTGCTCGACGACGTGCGCCAGTACGTCGTCGACAACCTCGGCGACCCCGAAGCGGTCCTGGTCGTGGACGACACGGGCTTCCTGAAGAAGGGCACACGGTCGGCCGGGGTGCAGCGGCAGTACTCCGGCACCGCCGGGCGGACGGAGAACTGCCAGGTAGGCGTCTTCCTCGCCTATGCCACCGATCGCGGGCGGACGCTGATCGACCGGCGTCTGTATCTGCCCACCTCCTGGACCGACGACCGGGAAAGATGCCACCGGGCCGGCATCACTGATGAGGTCGCCTTCGAGACCAAGGTGGCCATGGCCAAGGCGATGGTCCGCCGCGCGATCGCGGACAGGATCCCGTTTCGCTGGGTGACCGCGGATGCCGCCTACGGGTTCAGCAAGGGCTGGCGCTCGGAGCTGGAGCGGGCGGACGTCTTCCACGTCATGGCCACCACCCGGCACGACACCGTGGTCACCCGCTGGGCGATCGACCATCCCGTCCACGACCTGTTCAACGGCCTTGCCCGGCAGAAATGGAAGCGTCGTTCCTGCGGCAGCGGGGCTCACGGCCTGCGGATCTATGACTTGGCACGCGTCGAGGTGCGGCCCTGGCACCGGCCCGACCGCCGCCACTGGGTGATCGCCCGCCGCAGCGTCACCCGCCCGCAGGAGATCTCCTGCTACATCGCCTACTGCCCCGCCCAGACCACCCTGGATGACCTGATCCGCATCGCGGGCAGCCGGTGGGCCATCGAGGAATGCTTCCAGAGCGCCAAGCAGGAATGCGGCCTGGACGACTACCAGGTCCGCCGCTACCCCGGATGGCACCGCCACATGACCCTCGCCATGGCCGTCCACGCCTGCCTGACCGTCCTGCGAGCCCGGGAGCTGGATGCCGGGAAAGCAGAAACGGATCCTCCCAGCTCATCCACCTCAGCCTCGCCGAGATCAGACGCCTGATCACCCGACTCACTGACCGCCGCCCCGCACCCATCGAGCACATCCTGCACTGGTCACACTGGCGTCGACGGCGTCAGCACCAGGCCCGAACCAGTCACTACAAACGACGCGGACACATCCCCTGACCTGGCCATCAGCCACGGCAAGCACCGTTGCAGTACTAGGAGTTGCCTTTAAGCGTCACGCCCACATCAGGAGCGAGGCGAGGGTGACAGCTGCCTCCTGGGCAGGTCGGCCAGGTGCGCGCTGAAGGTAACCGCCCCTTTGAACGAGGCGGACAGGGGTACGAGGTGACTATCACGCCGCGTACCTCTCAGGCGGCCGCACCAGGGGGAGTTCATGACTTCGCAGCCGATGGCCGAGGCCCGACGGAAGGAGCAGGAGGCGGTGCTGCGCCGTCGGCTTGTGGTGAGGTGTGCGCTGCTGCTCGTGCTGGCCGGACCGGTCGGCTTCGCAGCAGGCATGCTCATGAACGCTAACGGGCGCCTAATCACCGGGATTTGGGTAGCGCCGACGGTGTTCATCGCGGTGGCCGTAGCCTTGTGGGTGGTCCTTCGCAGGGAGCAAAGGCGCGCAGCCCGCCTGGGTGTGGCCCTCGGCCGTTACGTGGACCTCGGCCGGCTGGTCCGTCGAGGTGACCCGCCGGTGCAGGCGGAGGTACGACCTGCAGTACTGGAGATTCTGGAGCGCCAGCGGGCCTCGTGGGAGCGGATGACGTCGAAGGGGCAGTCGTGGCTCCGCACCGGCCTGATTGCGCTCTTCTTCCTGATCACTGTCGTCAACGTACTCGACCGGCAGTACGCACTCGCCTTCTTCTCCTCGTTCGCTCTCCTGTCCTGGCTCTCCCTGCCGCTGAGCCTCCGGCGACAGCGGAAACGGCTGCAGGCGGCTGAAGACAAGCTGGCCGCGACCCGTAACACCGGGTCGAGTCGCTGAGCGGTCCAGTACCCGGGGGCAGCTGCCGCTACTCCGTCTCGACCTCAAGCGTGAAGCGGGCCAGATTCTTTCCTATCAGAGCAATTGGGCAGCCTGGCGGTTCCAGCTCTCCCCGTCCGACAGAACAACGACAGCGACTGCAGCCAGGATCCTCACGTCCTGGCTGCAGTCGCAGACCCAATCCACAACGATGGCTTGCCCATGGGAGGGTAAGTGAAGACCTTGGTCCGAGAACTTCCTGCGATCATCGGCGTTTCCGCCGCTTGGGGAGTGATCATTTTTCTCGGTACGTTGGCGTTTACAGATGTGAGCGTCATGCGGTCCACCATGAATGGGCTCGGTGCGGCCGCCATGTGGCTTGCCATCATCCTCTGTTGGTGCGCCATAAGGGCGGGCGTTCTAGCCAGGCCCCAGAAGGTCGGGGCGCATGAATCCGGAGATGGCGTCCCACAGGGATGATTGTGCCGAGTTTCCGTGATCTCGATAACTGAGAGGCGGTGTATAGAAGAAGGTAGCAGCGTCCGTTCCGTATCCGCTCTACGCCGGGACGACACGCAGGCGGTCGCCGCCGGGTTTGGCATGCCGTCGGCACCGCCCACGCCTACGTCACTGCCGTTGTGGACCGTCTGTGCCGCCGGACCCCCGGGCTACTGCGGGTCCTGCGAGATAACGAGCCCGAGTATGCCCTGCTCGACGGCACACTCGCCGAATGCGACCGGGTGGGTGACAGCCTGGCGGACTTCTCCCAGCAGCACCGCCGTCACTGGGTGAACGTGCAGGTCGTCGCTGATCCCGCGGGCAGGCTGCTGTGGATCCCCCCACCTTGCCCGGTCACGCCCACGACCTGACCGCTGCCCGCGCCACCGCGTCATCCGGATCTGTCAACGCCGAAGCGTGCCCGTCCTCACCGACCGCGCCTACATCGCAGCCGACACCTGGGTGACCACGCCGTTCGGACGCCCGCCCTTCGGAGAACTTTCAAAACGCTCAGGCGCTCCGCCGAACCCGCCCCATGTGGTGTGCGGCAGATCACTTCTTCTCTTGGGTGCTGTCGTGCTTGTCGGCGCCGGGACGGTCGTCGCGGTGGCGGCTGCCGGGGAGCATCTCCTGAACCTTGGCCTTGAGCCCCTGCTTCACCATGGAGCTGCGGTCGCTGTCTCCCTTGAGGATCGCGGTGGCCGCGGCCTCGATCTGGTCGAGGGAGGCGTGCGGCGGGATCGGCGGGACGGCCGGGTCGGTGCGGAAGTCGATGACGAAGGGCCGGTCGGCGGCGAGGGCCTGGTCCCAGGCCGACTCGACCTGCTTGGGCTTTTCCACCCGAACGCCGTCCAGGCCGATGCGCTGGGCGATGTCGGCGTAGGGCAGGTCCGGGATGTGCTGCGACTCCTCGAACTGGGGGGGGCGCCGGACATCGCCCGCATCTCCCAGGTGACCTGGTTCAGGTCACCGTTGTTCAGCACTGCCACGATCAGCCGCGGGTCGGACCACTCGCGGTAGTACTTGGCCGCGGTGACCATCTCCATCATGCCGTTCATCTGCATCGCGCCGTCACCGACCAGGGCGATCGCCGGCCGGTCGGGGTGGGCGAACTTGGCGCCGATGGCATAGGGCACGCCGGGGCCCATGGTGGCCAGAGTGCCGGACAGGGACCCTCGCATCCGGCCGCGGAAGCGCAGGTGGCGGGCGTACCAGTTGGCGGCCGAGCCGGAGTCGGCGGAGAGGATCGCGTCGTCGGGGAGCTTGCCGTCCAGGGTGTGGACGACGTACTCCGGATTGACCGGGTCGGCACTGACGGCGGCGCGCCGCTGCATGACCTCCCACCAGCGGGCGACGTGCTTCTCGACCTTCTCCCGCCAGGCCCGGTCCTCCTTACGGTGCAGCCGGGGCAACATCCGCTGAAGTGTTTCGCGGGCGTCGCCGACGAGGTTGACCTCGTTGGGGTAGCGCAGGCCGATCATGTGCGGGTCGATGTCGATCTGCACCGCCCGCGCCTGGTCCAGTTCTGGCATGAACTGCGTATAGGGGAAGCTGGAGCCGATCATCAGCAGGGTGTCGCACTCCTGCATGAGCTCGTAGGAAGGGCGGGTGCCCAGCAGGCCGATGGAACCGGTGACGTAGGACAGGTCGTCGGGCAGGGCGTCCTTGCCGAGCAGAGCCTTGGCCACCCCCGCGCCGAGCACGTCAGCCAGCCGCTCGATCTTCGCTCGCGCGCCGCGGGCGCCCTGCCCGATCAGGACAGCGACCTTTTCGCCGACGTTCAGCACGTCGGCGGCCCGCTGGATGTCCTCGTCGGCCGGGACCGGCGTGTACCGCCCCAGGCCGAGGCTGGAGGGCACCATCTTGAAGGCGTGCGTGGGCGGGCTGTAGTCCAGTTCCTGCACGTCGGCGGGGAGGATGATCGCGGTGACGGTGCGCTTCGCGTACGCCGTGCGGAAGGCCCGGTCGATCAGATTGGGCAGCTGCTCGGGTACGGTCGCGGTCTCTCAGAAGTCGGAAGCGACATCCTTGTACAGGCTCGCCAGGTCCACTTCCTGCTGGTAAGAGCCGCCCATGGCGCTGCGGTTGGTCTGTCCGACCAGGGCCACGACCGGAACATGGTCGAGCTTGGCGTCGTAAAGCCCGTTCAGCAGGTGGATCGCACCGGGACCGGACGTCGCCGCGCACACGCCCACCTTGCCGGAGAACTTGGCGTAGCCGACGGCCTGGAACGCGGCCATCTCCTCGTGCCGGGCCTGCACGAACTTCGGTTTGCTGTCCGCACGTCCCCACGCGGCCAGCAACCCGTTGCTGCCGTCGCCCGCGTACGCGAAGACGTGGTCGACGTCCCATTCACGCAGTCGCTGGAGGACGTAGTCGGACACCTTCGTGCTGGCCATGGAGACTCCCCTTCCTGCTTCTCGGATGCCTCCGCGGCGATGCGAGGGCGGTACGACAATGCATGGGTAGCCGGGCACCCAGGGGGGAAACGCAGCGGCCCGGCGACGGCCCGCCGGCACACCGCTCACGTCGCTTCCGCGGTGAACAGCGCCGCGCACGCCTCCCCGTCGTCGCCGGTGATCAGCAGCACCTCATCGCCGGTCCGTAGGCGCGTGGAACCGCTGACGGGCACGAGGCGCCCCTCCCGGACGACCATGCTGATCCAGGTGTTCTCGCCGATGTCCAGCCCGTCGACCGTACTGCCCTCGGCCGGTGATCCCTCTTCCACCAGGTGACGGGCCACGCCCTCCGGGCGGTTTCGCAGGCGCACCCCGAGTGCCCACGGCTCCAGTTCCACCGTCCGCATGGGCACCCGGCACCAGCGGGCGACCGTGGGCACCAGGGAGCCCTGCACGACGACGGAGAAGACCACGACGACGAACACCACGTCGTACAGTCGGTCGGCGTCCCCGACGCCGGAGCTCACGAGGTAGCTGCCCAGGAGAACCGGCACGGCGCCCTTGAGCCCGGTGAAGGCGAGGAATGTTCTCTCTCCACGACTGAGATCCATGGGCCACAGCAGTGCAGTCAGGACCAGTGGCCGAATCACGAAGGCGAGCAGGGCCGCCAGCACGATGCCGTCCGTCCATGCCCCCTCCATGGTGAAGGTCCACAGCGGCACGGTCAGGCCCAGCAAGGTGAACGCCACGACCTCGCCCAGGCTCCCCAACGCCGTGTGGAAGCGTTCGATCTCCTTCTTGTAGGGGGCGCGGACATCACCGAGCAGCACACCGGCCACGAAGACGGCCAGGAAACCGGAACCGTGCGCCACCGTCGTCAGCCCGTACACCGCGAACGCCCCGGCGAGTGTGCGCAGCGGGTAGAGGCCCTCGGCAGGCAGCGGCACCTTCCGTATCAGGAGCTTCAGACCCCAGCCGCCCGCCACTCCGAACGCGGCACCGATGGCCATCTCCTCCACGAACAGCAGCGCCGTGTGCCCGCCCGTCTCGAGCGCCGATCCGGAGGAGGCATCCAGCAACCCGGCCATCAGGGCGATGCCCACCGGATCGTTCGCACCCGACTCCCCGGGCAACAGCACACCGGTACGACCGGTGATCCTCCGCCTCCCGAGGACCGAGAAGACGACCGCCGGATCCGTCGGCGCGAGCGCCGTGCCCAGGAGGAGGGCGGTACGCCAGTCCAAGTCGAGCACGAGATGCGCCCCGACGGCAAGCAGACCGGCGGTGGCGAACGTACCGAGCACGCCGATCGACAGGATCGCTCGCGCCTCCGGGCGGAAACGCCGCCACCCGATGTCCATGCCGCCCTGGAAGAGCAAGACCACCAAGGCAACGGTGACGACGTCCTGCACCGTCGTCGTCGGCAACTCCCGCAGGGCCGGGAAGACGTCCACAGCGACGGCAGCGACGACCAGGAAGAACGCGGGGGCCGGAATACGGGTGCGCTCACTCAGCCGGTTGGACCCCAACGCCGCCAGCCCGGCCAGTGCCACGAACAGAACGGCCAGACCGAACGACCATGTGCCCTCCACCTAAGGGGTCTCCCTCCACGGGGCGAGCCGGTGCCGACCTCGGTCGGAGGCTCGCGCACCGGCCGGCACCGCCCCCACCTCGGCGGGCGCATCAACGACTGCCGGCGTCAGCTGCTCGGAACCAGCCGACAGTCCGGCGGCGTCGAATCCGTGCTCCGGCAGCAGCGGGGCGCGGTTACGGCCCGACACGGGGCGCGACGGGATGTCCAGGTGGCGTCCGCGGACCAGATCGGCGGTCAGTCCCGCAGTACCCCCTCCACCGTCGCCCATGGCAGGCATGTCCCTCACTTCACCGGTTGTCGTCGAGCGGCACAAGGCGTTGCATGGGTATCCCCGGTACGACAGGCACAAACAGGGAGACACAGTCTCCGCCCGAGCCGCCCCTACTGAGGCTCCGTCAACTCACCGTCGGCCAGCCCCCTACGGCGGCGGACCAGCAACATCGCGGCGTCGTCGTGCGGCGGCCCGACGGCGTGCTCCGACAGATCCTCTCGCAGCGCTTCCAGGGCGTGGTGGGCGTCGGGATCGTTGAGCAGACGGGCCCGGTCGGCAAGTGGGTAGAAGGCATCGTTCTCGTCACGTGCCTCGGTGACACCGTCGGTGTACAGCAGCAGCTGGTCACCCGGTGCGAACCCGACACGGTACGGCCGCGGTCCTTCGGTTCCGTGCATCCCCAGTCCCAAGGGCAGCGCGTAGGACGGTGGCTCCGGGAAGTCGACCGTGCCGTCGGCCCGTACGACCATGGGCGCCGGGTGCCCGAAGTTGAGGAAGGACACCTCGTCCCCGGTCCCGATCTCCGCCAGCACGGCGGTGACGAACTTCTCGCCCTCCAGTTCCCGGGAGAGACTGCGCTCCAACCGCTCCCCCAGCTTGACCAGGTCGGGCTCGTCGTGGGCGGCCTCACGGAAAGCGCCGAGCACCACAGCGGCCGTCTCGACCGCGGCGAGCCCCTTGCCCTGCACGTCGCCGATGATCACACGGACGCCGTCCGGTGAGGCCACCACCTCGTAGAGGTCTCCACCAATACGGGCCTCGGCGATGGCAGAGGTGTAGGAGACGGCCATCTGCAGGGGTCCCACCGTCAACGGCACCGGGCGGAGCAGCACCCGCTGAGCCGCCTCGGCAATCGACCGCACACTGGCCAGCTCCGCTTCCCTACGCTCTCTGATCACCGCGGCGGCCAAACCCACCCCGGTGACTCCCGCCACCGACACACAGGCCGTAAGGCCACGGCGTCCCTCGAACAGGCCGTCGTACAGACCGAGGGCGACCGTCAGGACCAGGGCCACCGCACCGATCAAGGCGGTGTGGCGCCAACCGCCGACCAGACTGGCGAACGCCGGCCCCAGTGAAACCAGCGGCAGGAACCCGACGTCGGGGCCCGCGATGATGTCCGTCACCGCCACGACGGCCATCGCCGCCCACGGTGTCCAAGCCAACACCACCGAGCCGGATGTCGGCTTGTCACCTGTCACGATGCTCTCCTGTGTTCTCTGGGCATCGAGTGGCCCGTTAGCTGTGTTCAATCGCCCCTCCCCGACCTTCAGCCTATGCAATAGTCCTTGCGGTGGAACGATGCCGCCGGGCTGGCTTTACCCAGTCGAGACCACGGCCGGGCACGAGGGGGCCTTACCCCGGCGCCGCACGGCCTTCGGGCGGCGCCGCCGCGGACCGACGGATGCCTGCCACCTTCCGGCCACACCTCAGACGGTCCCGCATCCCGAAGTCGGACCCACGTCGAGTCATACCGACCAGATGGTATGCAACGCTCCGTTCGTGGCCTACTCTCGCTGTCAGCCACCCCCGAGACTTCGCCACGTCCCGCGCCCGACAATGACTAGGAGACGGCCATGGCTGTCGATCCCGACATGGCAGTTCTACAGAAGTTGGCTCGCCAGAGCCCTGGGGAGCCTTTCGTCATGCTCAACCTGCTGCGGTTCGCGGACGACGGGCGAGCGTCGTACGAGGAGTACTCACGTCGGGCGGCGGCCTTTCTACGACAGTACGGAGGCGAACTGCTCTACGCCGGGGACGGGAACACGGCTCTGGTCGCCGAAGAAGGACAGGCATGGGACGCCGTACTTCTCGTGCGCTATCCGAGCCGGGAGGCATTCAGTCGCATGGTGGCCGATCCGGGGTACCGGGAGATCTCCCGCCTCCGGTCCCGCGCACTCACCGAGGCCGTACTCCAGCCGACCACCCCGTGGAAGCGGCGAGCGGGGTGACGGAGGCCGCACCCACTCCCGGTGTCGCGGGCGTGGGTGACGACCCGGGCAAGGATGTGACGGCAGGCATGTCCTGGGCGTCGCCGGTGGGTCGGGGGCCGGCAGCGCCGGTCGTCCGGTCGGCGGCGGTTGCCTGTCGGCGATCGCCAACGACCGCCTCATAATGAGCGAGCCCTGACGTCCGGCGGCACTCCGAAGCGTTGTCTCCTGCGGCCATGCGGCGCAAGGTGCGGTGGGTGGAGCCCGGTCGGCGGGAGGCACCTGCGGACACCTTCCGCTCCTCCTATTCGCCGCCGGGAGCCGACTCCTCCTCGGGCTGCCCGTGCCGAGGTGAACGCATGCGCCTGCTGCTCGTCCATCCCAGCGCTCTGATGTACTCCGAGATCTTCCTGCGGCTGGAGCCCCTCGGCCTGGAACGGGTGGCCGGCGCCGCCCTGGAGGCGGGCCACGAGGTGCGGGTCGCGGATCTCCAGGTGCTGCCGGTGGCGCGGCTGCGCGACGAGGTGCGGTCGTTCCGGCCCGAGGCCGTCGGCTTCTCCCTGAACTACCTGGCGAACATCCCGGAGGCGATCGCTCTGGCCGGGAGGGTGAAGCGGGAGGTTCCCGGCTGCTTCGTCTTCTTCGGCGGGCACAGCGTCTCCTTCCTCGCCGAAGAGGTACTGGAGCAGTCGGCGGGCGCCGTGGACGCGGTGGTCCGCGGCGAAGGCGAACCGGCGATCGCCCCGCTGCTCGAGGCGGTCCGCATCGGCGGCGTGGACGGCGTCCCCGGCATCATCACCGTCGCCGGGCGGGGGCCCGCACCCCCGCAAGCGGATCAGCCCGGACGAGAACATCCGCGCCCTGGAGGCGGCCCGCCGCATGGGCATCCAGGTCGCCACCAACCTGATCGTCGATCCCGCCTGGGACGAGGAACGCTTCCGGGTGGTCCGGGAGTTCGCTCTCTCGGTGCCGGAGGTCGTCCACTTCACCGTGATGACCCCCTACCCCGGCACGGAGATCTGGCACACCGACGTCCCGCCGGCTCACCACCCGCGACTACCGCCTCTTCGACATCCAGCACGCCGTGGTCTCCACCACGCTGCCGCTGGAGCGGTTCTGCGAGGAACTGGTGCGCACCCAGGCCGTGATCAACCGCAAGCACCTCGGCCTGCGCACCGCCTTCGGCGCGGCCCGCGTCCTCGGCCGGTTCCTGCTGCACGGGCAGACCAACTTCGCCCGCATGCTGTGGAAGTTCAACCAGGTCTACAGCCCGCGCCGGCAACTGGCCGACCACACCCGCCCGGTCCGCCACGAGCTGCCCCTGCCCAAGCGGCTCGACGTCGGTGACCGCCGCCAGCTGTACGTGCACACACGCGGCGGCCCCAGAAGCACATCCGCGAGCCCCGCCGTCGACTGACGGAAAGAAGCCGGACCCGCGAGTCCCGCCCCCTTGACGCTCTTTGCATAATGCAAAAGTAAGGAAGGGGAAGCAGTGAGCGTCATACACAGTGAGCGACGGTCCAGACGCCCGGTCTCGGACGTCCCGGGCTCGATGATGGGACTGGCCATGCTGGTCGGGGCAGGGACGGGGCTGGGCTCGATCGCCTTCCGGTGGTGCATCCAGACCTTCACCCGGCTCTTCTCGGGGCACGACGACTACGCGGCGGCACCAGGGAGCAGCAACCCGCACGTCTCCTGGCTGGGCCCCTTCTTCGTGCTCGCGGTGCCGGTCGTCGGCGGGTTGCTGTACGGGCCGCTGGTCAACCGGTTCGCCAAGGAGGCACGCGGTCACGGTGTCCCGGAGGTCATGCTCGCGGTGGCGCAGCGCGGAGGGCGGATCAGCCCCAAGGTCGCCGTGGTCAAGACCATCGCCTCGGCACTGACCATCGGCTCGGGCGGATCGGTGGGCCGCGAGGGGCCGATCGTGCAGATCGGCTCCGCGCTCGGGTCGACTCTGGGCCGCCTGACCAGAGTGACCGAGGACAGGGTGAAGCTCCTGGTCGCCTGCGGCGCGGCCGGCGGTATCGCGGCCACCTTCAACGCCCCGCTGGCAGGCGTCATCTTCGCGATGGAACTGATACTGGCCGCCTTCAGCATCGAGGCATTCGGTGCCACCGTCCTGGCCAGCGTCGTGGCCGCCATCATCGGCCGGGCCGCCTTCGGGGACGTGGCCTTCCTCACCCTGCCGGCCTTCCATGTCCAGCACCTGATCCAGTACGCCTTCTTCGCCGTCCTGGGCATTCTCGCGGGCGGCGTCGGGGTCGCCTTCACGCGCGTCCTGTACGCGATCGAGGACGCCTGCGACTGGGTCTGGCGCGGGCCGGAGTGGCTGCGGCCCGCGGCGGGCGGTCTGGCCCTGGGCATCGTCCTGCTCGCCCTGCCGGAGATGTACGGCGTGGGCTATCCGGTACTGGAAGGCGCCACCGAGGGCAGGTACGCGATCGGTTTCCTCCTGGTCCTGCTCCTGGGCAAGATGATCGCCACCAGTTTGACCATCGGCATCGGCGGGTCGGGCGGTGTGTTCGCGCCCACCCTGTTCATCGGGGCGACGCTGGGCGCGGCCTTCGGTGCCGGCCTGCACGCCATGCTGCCCGGGGCCGCGGGCCCGGTCGGCGCGTACGCGCTCGTCGGTATGGGGGCCGTCTTCGCGGGCGCCGCCCGCGCCCCGATCACGGCGGTGGTGATCCTCTTCGAGCTGACCGGCGAATACTCGATCATTCTGCCGTTGATGCTGGCGATCGTCCTGGCCACCGTCACCAGCCGGATGCTGACCAGGGACACCGTCTACACCCTCAAACTGCGCCGTCGCGGCATCGACTTGGAGGGCCCGGCAGCGGGCGCGGCCATCGGCGGCGAGCCGGTCGCCAGTGTCATGGAACCGCTGCCGGCCCCGGTGGCCGAGTCCGTGAATCTGGCGGAAGCCGCTCGTCTCCTGAGCCGTTCCGAACACGGAGCGCTGCCGGTCCGCGGTCCCGACGGCGCGTACCTGGGCATCGTCACCGCGCGCGCAGTGACCGAAGCCCTGGCGGAACAACCCGACGGCGCACCGTCGGTGGCGGGCGACCTCGTGGAGACACCACCACGCGTGACCACCGACCAGCAACTCGCGCACGCCCTGCATCCGCTCTTGTCGGCCTCCGGCACGGGACTCCCGGTCCTGGACGCCGGAAAGAACCAACCAGTCGGCTGGCTGAGCCACCAAGGCGCCCTGAGATCACTGCACCCGACACGAGACTCCCAGACGGCCGCGTCTCCTCGGTGACAGATTGGAGGACTCAGACCTCGCCGACCCGCACCTGCCCTTTCGGGGTTCCCTCGCAACCGGTCATGAGACGTGCGGGCCGCCGAGGTAGCGCCCGTCGGTGTCGAACGGCCAGGCGTTCGCGACGCATCCCTTCAGCCCCTTGATCTGCTGCATCATCACCGGTGCGGGCCGACCCGCCCCGGGGCAGGTCTCGTGACCGTGCCCGATGCGGTGCCCGACCTCGTGGTTGATGATGAGCGCCCGGTACTCCTCGATCGGTCCGTCGAACTCCGGCGAACCGAGCAGCCAACGCCGCAGATTCACCACCACCGTGCGGCCGACACTGCAATTGACCTCACCGTACGTGTCCAGGCCGGCCGACCCGCACAGACAGTCCACCGTGTGCGGCGTGGCGATCTTGACGACGAAGTCACGCGGCCCCGAGGCCACAAGCCGGAAAGAGTTCACGCCGTCGCTGCCCCAGCCCCGCGGATCCCCCAGAATCTCGGCGATCTCCCGCGCCGCTTGGTCCGCGACGACGCCGCTGCCGTCCTCGACCTGTACCTGGTACCGCCGCAGCCGCGCTCCCGTGCCGACCCCGCGTCCTTCGGCGGCCGCAGTGACGAACGTGCCGGGACCGGCGACGGGCACGGCGGCCGCACCCCGCGCGCCGTCCCCTGCGTATGACGCCGCGGCGGGGGACTGCAGGCAACGGGCGACGGCTCGCACAGTCCTGCTGTGCCGCCAGTGACCGTACGCGCTCCCACAGCTCAGCAGCACACCCCCGGCCACCAGGCAGGCGAGCGACGTTCGCGCCATCCGACTCCGGACGGCGCGTCCCTGACCGGCCCCCCACTGCCTCACAGACCACACCCCTCATGATGGTTCAGACCAGGACGTCGAGCCTAGTCGACCCACGAGTCATGCCCAACGGCCCGTCGGCTGCGTCATCCGGGCCCCGGGGGCTCCGCCTACGGCCCCGCCTGCGGTGCCGCTGACCGCTCAGGGCGGACAACTCCCCTGCCGGATGCCGGAGGTAGGTTCATGCTTGCCCAGTACACACAGCAGCTTCCCAGCGGAGCCGGCGCCCGCCGACGCCGCGTCCTCACATCGGAGCCGATATGTCTGGCGAGACTCCTGGAAGGTCAGCAACGTGGGCAAAGGCGCTGGCCGCGTTCGTGCTCCTCGCACTCATGCCGCTGGTGATCTGGTTCCTGGCCAGTTTCCGGGGATCGGGCGCGTTTCCTTGGTGACCGGGGCAGCCCCGGCCCATGACCACTGCCCGTGCGGTCCACCGAGGGCCCGGCGGCGCATACTTGACTGTGCGGGAATCCCCCGCGGCTGGAACGAGAGGGCAACAAGCCGGTGAGCAGCGACGCCAAGGGGCTGAAGAAGGTCGACGTGCGGCTCAAGTGGGACCCGAGCCCCTGGGACGTTCCGCCTCACCACCTCGACATCATCGCCACGACCTACACCGCGGACGCACCGCACGGACGACCGGTCTACGTCGTCCAGTTCGACAAGCGATCGCCGGACGGGACCATCAACATGAGCCGGCACAGCCGGACCGGTCAGGGCTTCGGCTTCGTCGAGGAGATGACGTTCGAACTCGACCGCCTTGCACCCTCCTACGCACGCGTGGTGGTGGGAGTGGCGATCCATCAGGACGACGGACACAAGACCTTCGGCGATGTCTCGAACACCGGGGTGGTCGTCGCGGAGGGATACAAGGAGCTTCTGACGGACGACTTCGAGCGGGTCGCCGAGGCCACTGCCGCGACGGTGGTGGAGTTCACCCGGAACACTTCCGGAGCCTGGGAGTTCCAGGAAGCGATCCGAGGGTACGACAGTGACCCCGACCTCTTCACCACGGAGATGGGCAGCGGGCCACGGCTCTGACCGCTCGACGACGCGCACTCGCGCATGACGTCTGTCGATGATGCGCTTGAGCACGACCTGTGTCGTGGCAAAGGAGGGGGAAGTTCGTGGGTAGCGGAGTCGCGACGGTGGCGTTCGCCGTTTGCCTGGTCTACGTGCTCGTCATGGTGCCTTTCTGCGTGCTGGTGGGATCGCGAACGTCCCGGGCCATGGGGTGGATGATGTCGGTTCCGCTACTCGTCTTCCCTCTGGCCCTGTTGCTCGCTTTCTTGATCCACTGAATCGCCGACAAGCGCGCAGCCGGTCCGCTCGCCTCCCCCGCCCAACGGCGTCCGCGGCCTGCCGTTGCTCTTCGGGTGTCGGCCGCGGCGTGTGGAGCAGGAGCACTGGACCGACCGGCAAGGCGTGAGAGACCCGGTGTGACCCGGGCGAGCGATCGGACGCGCACTTGCGTGACCAACCGATCCGAACTCAGGCTCTGGTGCATTCTGACAGCCCCCAAACCGTCGAGTCCCCTCCCCGCCACTCGACGAGGGCACTGTGGTCCAGATCCTCTCCGTCCAACTCAACACCATGCCGACGCATCAGCAGGATGACGTCCTGGACACCGTGTGCCACACCGACTGCCTTGCCCTGCACGGACATGGCACGGCCGCCCTCCGGAATGACGGGCGTGTGGACGACGACAGGAGCAGCCCTACCCTGTCCCGCCCCAGGCGGCTCCGGACATGCCCAGAGGCCACTGTTGGCGAGCGACTCACTGCTGGCGCGCTGTGCCCGACCACGGGGCACGAGCCGACTTCTGGGCTGTCTGCCTCCGAGCATCCTGTGCTCTCCCCCTGTCAACGCTACCGCCCCCGGTACCCGACAACCTGATGCTCCCGAACTCCCTCACCACGGGGCCATGGGCGAAGCACAGCAGAATCAAGTGTTGGTTGTTGCCGGTGTCCGGCAACAACGTACGCGAGCCATGACCGCTGACCGTCCGCGAGGGAGCCTGTGCAGCGACGCCGACTACTGAGATGCCGTCCACGCGTCCCCCGAGGACGTCACATCTTCTCCTTCCAGCCGATCCGCACCAGCCAGGCATTGACCGGCCACGCCGTGAAGAAGCCGAGAACCATGGACACCTGCATCAGCATCCAGTAAGCGGCACTCGTCTTCGGCAGGCCGGGCGAGAAGATGACCTCCTGGTACAACCACATGCCGAGGAAGAGGCCGACCTGAAACGCGATGATGGACAGGGTGTCGGCCTTCACAGCTGCCCAGACACCCTTGAGCCGTCCGATGTTGCGCATGGGGACGATGGTGAAGTACTGGAAGAGGATGCCCAGAATCCAGGCGAAGGCGAAGTCCAGGGCGAAGTCGGCGTAGAGGGCCTTGCCTGCGAGCGTGAGTGAGGCCGCGTACACCAGCCACTCGGCGCCGATGTCTCCCAGGGTGCACCCGGCCCCGCAGTGGCTGATGGCCTTCGACTGCACGTCCCACTGCGGAAGCTTGTCGGAGTCGGGCATGCCCTGCTCCTCGACCACCGGCTCCGAGGTGCGCCGACCGCGCGTGAAGTAGAACCACAGGGCGACCGGCCCCCAGTACAGAGCGGTGACCGGATACACCACGTTCATGATCCACATCTTCTGGCGGCGGCCGCCGAGCAGGATGTCGGCCAGGATGACGAGCGCGCTGGCGAAGGCCACGGCCAGACTGAACCAGCCCATGGCCTCGATCCAACCGGCCGGCTGCACCTGCCGCTCCATACGTTCACCTGCCCGCTCGTCGAAGTCGTCGATGATCAGGCGGCCGGGTACCCCGGCGGGGGCCGGCCAGTACAGAGACGCTGGACCAGTGGTCGTGGCCCGGATGTCGCGTGTGAGAGGGGACCCTCTGAGTGACCCCTTGGGAGAAAGTCGCCACCCGGTCACGGACGATCTGCGCGCTTCGCACCCTGGTCACCAGGACGCTCGGAGCCGGATGCGACCGAGTGACCAAGCAGGCGAAAGGACCGCACCACTGCGACGACACAGGCGATGACCAGACTGACGACCCAGCCGACCAGACTCCTCAGCGCTTCCACGATGCCCGTCGCGCCCTCTGCCCCGCGCGGAGGGACCAGCCCCTTCGGGTCGTAGACGAGCGCCAGCGCGTCCCCTGGGCGAGTGGCCTGCGTGCATCCCCGCCAGATTCGGGCTGTGGAGGGCGTTCCGCCCCGGCTCTCCACCGAGCAGAAATAACGGCTCCGGGCCCCGGACACCTTCTCACTCGCCTGGACGGACGTCACGACCACGGACCGTTCCTCCCCCCGCGCCGTGAGGGCCACACCGGCGGCGGTCTGAGGCGCGTGCAGTGCGAGGCCCACGGCCAGTACGGCGACGATCCCCACCATGGCCCGGCCGACGCGGACCAGGAGTAGGTAGAGGACAAGGCCCAGCGCGCACACCAAGCCCACCTCGCCGGCGGCGAAAACGGACTCGCCGGTCCAGGCACCGAAGACCCCGGCACCCACGATCAGCCCCGATCCAAGGGCTCCGGCGAAGAGCCCCTCACTGATCAACCACCGAGGCGGCAGGCCCGTGAAGTCCGCCGGCCCCCAGACCGTCGCGCGCACATGAGCCGCCGCGGCAGAGCCGTGCGCGGACGGGACCCGGCGCCGTCTGCTCATACGTGGGCTCCCTCGCACCCGCGACGGGCACGGGACCCGCTCGCTCGATTCATTGCATTATGCAAAATCGACGACGGTGTCGTCATTCCCATCCGAGAGGAGACGGCTCCATGTCGGCGACCGGGGCGGGGGGCTCCGCGCCCGCCTCGTTGAAGGCGGCCAGGGCGTCGATCAGCACCCTTCGCTGCTCCGGCCTCAGCCGTTCGACGATGACGGCGATCTCCGTACGCCGCCGGGCGGTGACCTCCTCGACCGTGCGACGTCCTTCCGTCGTGAGCCGCAGCAGGGTCTCGCGCCGGTTGTCGGGATTGACCTGGCGGTCCGCCAGCCCGGCGGCGATGAGCCGGTCGACCATGCGCATCGCCGTCGAGGGGGCGACGTGGAGGAAGTCGGCGAGAGCGACGAGCTTGGTGGCGCCCCGGGTGGAGAGGACGACCAGCATCCGGAACTGCGGCAGCGTGACCCGGTCCTCGACGGCGGACAGAGAACGGGCGGAGACCGCCACCAGTAGCCGGGAGGCAGTCAGCACCTCCCGCGTGACGGCATCGACGTCCTCCATGGTCCCTTCGCGGGACTCGCGCTCCACCATGGGTCTTTTCTACCGGGAACTGTCATTTAGACTGTGCAAAATTTTGCCTGCCGAAGTGATAGACCTCGGGTCTTCCGCCCCGTTGAGGCGGGGAGTGGACACCGCCCACCCTCTGGAAGGCGAGCATGACACCTGACGAAACGGACCCCGCCAGACCCCGCGTTCCCACCGGCCTGCGCAGGCTGGCCGCTCGCGCACCCATCCTCCTTTTCCGGGCCGGCCTCGGACCGCTGCTCGGCAAACGGTTGCTGCTGTTGCACCACGTGGGCCGGATCAGTGGCAACGACCGCCGGGTGGTTCTCGAAGTCGTGGCGTACGAAGCCCCACATCGCTGCTGGACAGTCGCCTCCGGCTTCGGGCGGGGCTCCGACTGGTACCGCAACCTGCGTGTCCAGCCGAAGACGGTCGTGCAGTTCGGCAACCGACACCACGCCGTCACCGCCCACTTCCTCACCCCCGACGAAGGCGCAGACATCATGGCGCACTACGGCCGGCGCCACCCCCGCACCGCCCGCCGCCTGTGCGCCTACCTGGGGCTGACCGCCGACGGCACCGAGTCGGCCCTGCGCGAGGCCGGGCGCACGATCCCCTTCGTCCGCCTCGAGACAGACACCTGCCCACCGGACGCGCCGCGTCATGCCGGCCACGACACACCGACTTCCGGAAAGTGAGCGACATGCCGAATCCCACCCCTGACTCGGTGTGGAGACGATTTCTCACGGACACCGAAAAAGCCATCGCCCGATCCGCACCGCGAGAGCCATCCGCCCGGGAACGGACAGGGCATCCGGAGAGGAATCTCCATGTGGGCGACGCCTGGTACGGCGACGACGCACCGGCCGAGCCCTCATGGCGTCACCTCGATACACGTGGGCGAATACGCCGCCTCGGGCGCATCCTGGCAGGCGCGGCCGCACTCGCCGTTCTGCTGGGACTTTTCTCCTGCCTTCCCGGAGAGCCTCCGGGCCTGCCCCCAGGACCCGAGAGCACCTCGCCGCCCCGGACGTCCAGTGCCGTTGTCGAGTCACCGAGCCCCGCTCCCCCGTCTTTGCCATCGGCGGACGCGGCGTAGAGCGACCACAGGACTCGCACGCGGCGCCGGTTCAGCCCACCCTGTTCGCTAAGCTCCGGCGGGACATGGCGCGGACGGACAGTACACCGCCAGCACACGACTGCCTCAGGGGTGGTGCGGAGGAGGCAGGGAGATGACCGACGAGTACCTGGTCGGCTACGAGCAGATACTGACGGAGGCCGCCTCCACCGGGCGTCGGCTGACCCGGGACGAACTCGACTCCCGGCGCGCGCTCGGCGAACGGGCAGCAGAGGCCGGGCACGGGCTGCGCCTCCTGGTCAGCGAGCACCTGGCCGCCGCGCTGGCCATCTGGCACCGCTTCTCCGCGCCGAACGACCGGGCCCTCGCCGCCGTCCACCAAGTGATCGACGCGTTCGCCGAGGGCTACGAACGCGCTCAGCGCCTCGCAGTGCGGCAGGAAGAGGCCGCGCGCCGCGAGTTCATCGACGACCTGCTCCACGGCCGCAGCGACCTGGGCCGCCTCGCCGAACGCGCCGAGCGCTTCGGACTGCGCCTCTCCCACACCCACGCAGTCGCCGTCGCACAGGGCCCCACCTCATACGAAGAGGGATCCGGTGTCCCCCGCCAGGTGGAACAGGCGCTGATGACGCGCTTCGGGAACCGCAACGTTCTACTCACCACCAAAGACGGCCGGCTCCTGTGCATCGCACCGGGCAACGAGGACGAGGTGCTGCCCTACTTCGCCAAGCAGGCGCACGCCGCCACCGACGGCGGCCAGGTCGCCATCGGCCGCTCCCACCCCGGCCCCGGCGGCGTCGTCCAGTCCTACGAAGAAGCACTCAACGCCCTGGACCTGGCCGCCCGGCTCGGCCTCGACGACCCGGTGCTGCGCGCCGTCGACCTGCTCGTCTACCCCGTCCTGACCCGCGACCGCCAGGCCATGGCCGACCTGGTCCAGGACACGCTCGGCCCGCTCACCACGGCCCGAGGCGGCGCCGGGCCCCTCCTGGAAACCCTCACCGCGTACTTCGACGCGGGCTGCGTCGCCGCGGAGGCAGCGCGTCGCCTGTCACTGAGCGTGCGAGCCCTTACGTACCGGCTGGAGCGCATTCACCACCTCACGGGTGCCGACCCCACCGATCCCGCCCACCGCTACATGCTGCAGACCGCCACCATCGGCGCCCGCCTCCTGGACTGGCCCGCACGAGAAGGCTGAGCCCGCTGCGTGGCGTCCCTCCATCGTCGTCGGTGACGTGGGTACCGAGGCCCTCGACCGCGTTCGCATAGGTGCATACGACATGCTTCCCGCGTCTGGATAACGGTCGGGTCTCACCTGGCGAGACATCCCCTGGTCACGAGTAGTGACGTGAGTTACGTCACTAAAAATTCGGCAAAGACGTGGTAGAACAACGCAACTTCGCAGGTGGATCGGCCAACCACCGAATCGCGAAGGGCCGACCTGTCGGCCACCTGTTCACCGCTCAAGCCCTGCCCGGTCACGGTCCGACACCGCACCGTGCTCCACGGGTCCGCTCATCGGACAACGACGTTCGTCCAGAGACCGCTCAACCAGGCGAGACACCCCACCCCGCCCGACCAGCGTCACCGAGGTAACCACCGTGTCACTCGACTCCGTCACCCAGTCCGTCGACGAAGCAGTCAGCGGATTCTTCGAGCCCATAGCCAAGTGGCTGGGCGAAGTCGTCTTCTACACCGTCCCCGTCGGCGGGACCGATCTGCCGCTCATCGTCGCCTGGCTCGTCGTCGCCGGCCTCGTCTTCACCGGCTGGTTCGGCCTCGTCCAGCTCCGCAAGTTCAAACTCGCCGTCGACGTGGTGCGGGGCAGGTACGACGAGAAGGGATCGACCGGCGAGGTCAACCACTTCCAGGCCCTGACCGCGGCCGTCTCCGGCACGGTCGGCCTCGGCAACATCGCCGGTGTGGCCGTCGCCGTCTCCATCGGCGGCCCCGGCGCCACCTTCTGGATGATCCTGTGCGGCCTGCTCGGCATGGCCACCAAGTTCGTCGAGGTCACCCTCGGCGTGAAGTACCGCGAAGTGCACCCCGACGGCACCGTCTCCGGCGGCCCCATGCACTACCTCCCCAAGGGCCTGGCCGAGCGCTTCGGCAAGAACGGCAAGACCCTCGGCAAGGTCCTCGCGGTCCTCGCTTCCTTCCTCATCCTGTTCTTCGGCCTCTTCGGCGGCAACCTCTTCCAGGTCAACCAGTCCTACGCGCAGCTCGTCTCGGTCACCGGCGGCGAGGACGGCGCGCTCGGCTCCTCCGCCGGCGCCCTGTTCTTCGGCATCCTGATCGCAGCGCTCGTCGGCATCGTTCTGCTCGGCGGCATCCGCTCGATCGCCAACGTCACCAGCAGGCTCGTGCCCGCCATGGCCGGCATCTACATCGTCGCGTGCCTGGTCGTGATCCTGGTCAACATCACCGCAGTTCCCGACGCCGTCGCCTCCATCGTCGAGGGCGCGTTCAATCCCGAAGGCGTCGCCGGCGGTGTCCTCGGCGCGCTGATCATCGGCTTCAAGCGGGCCGCCTTCTCCAACGAGGCCGGCCTGGGCTCCGCCCCGATCGCCCACTCGGCGGTCAGGACCAAGCACCCCGCCAGCGAGGGCCTCGTCGCCCTGTTGGAGCCGTTCATCGACACCGTCGTCGTCTGCACCATGACCGCCCTGACCATCGTCATCGCCAACCCCGCCAGTTGGGGCGAGGCCCGCGCGGGCGAGGACATCGGCGGCGTCACCATCACCTCCGACGCCTTCGAGACGGTCCTGCCCTGGTTCCCCTACATCCTCACCGTCGCCGTCCTGCTGTTCGCCGTCTCCACGGTGCTGACCTGGGGCTACTACGGCCTCAAATCCTGGACGTACCTCTTCGGCCGCAGCCGGGCCAGCGAAGTGACCTACAAGATCGTCTACACCGTCTTCGCCGTCGCGGGCTCGCTCCTGACCCTGCAGACCCTGATCGACATGGCCGACGCCTTCCTCTTCACCCTCGCCGTCATCAACATCATCGGCCTCTACCTCCTCGCCCCCGTCGTCAAGCGCGAGCTCGGGACCTTCCTCGAATTCGTCCGCGCCCGCAAAGCAGACCAGAACGCCGGCAACGGTGACGACGACCAGGAGCCGGTGAAGACCACCGTCTGACCGCTCACACGGCCCGGCTCCTCAGGAACGGGCCCGTGCCCACCTCGCGTCTGGGTGAGCACGGGCCCGTTCACCGCTGCGCGGAGAGCTGCCGCGCGGCATCCGCTCGTGATCACAGACTGCCCGTCCCCGCGTAGGGATGTGCGCTGTCCACTCGGCAAGGGAAGGAAGTCAACCGTCCCGTGCAGCTGCGTCGAGAAGGGCGTCACTTAGAACTCCTAACGGAATGCTCTGCGAGGACTTGAGGGCTAACTCCGGGGCCGTAAACGAACGCGGTTGCTACTGTCCGGACGTGCCCCTGACCGACCTCAACAACGGCTTTTCAGATGACGAGCAGCGGCGGCGCGTCCAAAGGGTCGTTCACGATCGCCTCGCAGACGACCGTGACCCGCAGGAATGCCGCTTTGTCATGCGGTTCTGGTGGCAGCTGGTCGTGTCGTACCAAGAGGTGTCGATGGACGAGCTCAGCCTGAACGTCGGTCAGCCGAAGCTGGACGCGATCGAGGCGCTGATCAGCGCCATCAGGTCGCCCCATGCCGACATCGACGCCTGGATCACCACCACACAGCGAGTCTTTCCGGTGGTCCAAGATCGCGGCTTCAGGGCCGCCCAGGACAACGAACGTTTACACGTCAGCGCCGGGGCGAATAGCCTGCCCGTGTGCGGCGGTGCGCGCGCCCTCGCGGATGGCGGACTCCACATCCCCTACGAATGTCAGGCCACGCCTGCACCCGAGCCAACGCGCGTCTCTTTGAACGATCAGTCAGTACTCGCGTGCGGTTTCGTGATCTATCCGGTGAGTTGGCCAGCTGACCGTTGTCGGTAGTGGCTGCGGCGGGCTGCTGCTTGGTAGCGTCGGCGCCAGGCACACATAGCCGCAGCCCTCATTGACTATCGCCGCCTTGCAGCGAGCTGACGGAATCCGAAGCGGTTAACCTGCGGCGATTACGGCCTGGATCAGGCCCGGGAATCGGCGGTCCAAATCCTCCTTGCGAAGGCGCATATACAGACCATTCCCGGCGTCGCGTTGGTACACCAGGCCAGCCTCCCGCAGTACTCGCCAGTGACGGGTGCGACTGGACTTGCCCACCGGCAGGTCGAAGGAAGCGCACAGCCGCTCTTCGTCTGGCCGTTCGGCCAGTTCGGTCACTACTCGGCGCCGATTCGCGTCAGCCAGCGCCAACAGGATGGGCTCCACGTGCAACTCCTCAGCACGAGGGTGGGCCAACTCGCCTGCTGTCATCAATTCCTCCCTCGACAAGGTACGCCTGGTTGCGTACCTTCCTAGAGGTACGCAACCGGGCGTACCTTACCGCTGTTGGGGGAGCCATGTCTGTACCCGCGCCGCCGCGTCGCAGAGTCCCGTCGCGTATCCGCACATCACTGCGCAAGCTCCTGCTCATCGAGCACTCGCCCTTCATCACCCTCTGACCCAGGACGAGGCTTCTGTCTTTAGCCTGCGAAGGCGTGAACGGGGCACCAACCAAGTGCCCCATAACAAACGTCGTCCAATTGGGGCACGCCCCCTCACACGGGCCGACGAGCGCGTGCGATCGCAAATCAGGCACCCGGGTAAAGTGACGTCCATTCTTACTGCACGGGCCGCCGACGACAACCTGTGCATCAGCGCGTCCTTGCTCACGGTGATGCCGCACCGGAGTGCTCCGGTGCGGCATCACCGTCTCACGGTCCGCGCAGAGATCCCGTCAGGACGGACGCCGGTGGTGCCTCGCCATATCACCCTCGTATCACACCGCAATCACCAACTGGGCCGACCGCCCCGACCCAAGACGCTCTGACCTGCATTTTCCTGCCCGCGCTGCGCTGCCGTAAACGTCCCTGGACGGTCTCTACAACCTGTGCCATGTAGCACCGAGGGACGGCCCCATGACCAGGACCGGGGCCTGTTCCGGCCCGTCAAAGCGGTATTGCATGCTGTCGACGTTCTTCTCACTCACCCGTTCACGCTCCCACATCTCACATTCTCTTCGTGAACGGGGGCGGAGCCACTCGCCAGACCTCCCCACGTGTCCGCCGCCGGCCGCAGGTCCTCCACATCCGGCTTCACGTACCAGCGCTTCGTGGTCCGGGCATCGGCGTGGCCGGCCCACCGGGCGAGGAGATGGTCCGGGACCCCGTGGTTTGCCAGGTATGTCAGGCAGCTCGCACGGGCGTCGTACAGACGAACCCGACGCAGCCCACTGCGATCCATGACCTTGTAGGCCCGCTCACGCAACTGCCGTCCGTTGAGCGCTCTTCCCCGAGCGTCCACAAGAACGTAGCCGCTGCCTTCGTACCCCTGCCCCGCCGCCGTCTTCTCGTCTGCCTGAGCCGCCCGGAACGCGGTCAAGGCAGCCGCCACCGGAGCCGGCAGAGGAAGCTGCCGCTCACCGGCGAGCGACTTGGCGTCCTTCTCCACGACGATGTCGTTCCCCATGACCGTCCGGGTGTTGGTGATGAACACCGTGGCTTCGTCCAGGTCGACATCCGCCCAGCGCATGCCACAGATCTCCGCCGGCCGAAGACCCATCAGAGCGAGAAGGAACGGTGCCTGCAGGCGGTCACCTTCGATCGCACGAACAAAGGCGCGTACTTCCGCGACGCTCCACGGCGGCACCGCGGCCCTGGCCCTGCGCTCTGCCTTGCGTGCCATACGGGGAACGGTCACCTCACGTGCGACATTCACCCCGACCAGGCCCCGTGTCACCGCCCGGTCGAGCGCCTCCTTCAGCCGGGCCAGCGACATCTCGACCGAGGTCGCCCCCAGGCCGGTGCCCGGCCTCCCTCCCCGACCACGCCCCTCCTGGAGCGCCCATCGCATCCATGCCGCCACATGGTCCTCGGTCAGGTCCGGAAGCCGGATGCGCCCGAGCCTTCTACGGATCCGGGCCAGCGTCATCGTGTAGCTGTAGGCAGTGCTCTCCTCGAGATCCTCCGCCTTCAGGGACAGCCATTGATCGAGCCACTCGTCCACCGTGACTTGACTGAGCGGCGCACGCGCCGCCTCGTAACGACGATGCACGACGCTCGCGTACTCCTCCTTCGCCTCCCTCAGCGTCCCGAACGTACGGGTCACCTGCTTACGCTTCCCCGTGACCGGATCGGGGCCCGCATCGACCACGAACCGGTACCGAACCTTCCCCTTGGCATTGGGGGCGAGCTTCTTGATCGGATAAGACAGGACTACTCGCTTCCTTCAGTCCGGGTGCTTCTCCAGAACTGAGAAGTCGTTGGGGCGTCCGCGCCCCAGAGATTGACAAACCACTCCAAGGGTTGCCGTAATCGCCGGTTTGGCCAACCGGCGATCACGGTCTATGTTCCGCTCGGTTGTGCCCTGCGGCATGGTGTACGTGTTCGACCTGATCCGGAGCTGTATCCGCCAGAGGTCCAGCGTGAGGTGCGCCCTGAGATCGATGCTGCGTACGCCGACGCACACGCCGGGGTCCTGCCCTGGAATCGCCGAGCGCCGCGCCCGGAGCTCAGCTTGGATTGGTCACCACGATGTCAGGCACGACGTCCAACACCAGGAGCGCAGCCGCCACATGGGTCGGGTTGTCCTCCACCTTGACGGCCGAGAGTTCGTTGGCGCGCGAGACGCGCCGCTCGACGGTGTTTCGGTGGGCGTAGAGGTGGGCGGCCGCCCGGGTGGCGTTGAATCCGCACTGCACGTAGGTGAGGAGCGCCTCCCGCAGTGCCGTGTCAGCCTCGGCCAACGACCCCAACGTGTTGATGACGAACCGACGTGCGCCGGCCCGGTCCTTCGTGAGCGCGTCGATCAGCTCGACGTCGGCGTAAGCCGTGAATCGCCGGTCGGACCCGAGCCGGATGACCAGCGCCTGTGCCGCGAGGGCGTCCTGGTGACTGGTCCTGAACCCTTGGAGCCCATGCCCTGGCCTTCCCACCGCCACGCGGACCCCGTCAGCCGTCGCCATGACCTGCTCCACGTGGTGAAGGTCCGGGACGGCACCCGCCCCCGAGAGCCAGATCCACCGCGACGTCGCACTGGCGCGTGCCACCAGAGCGGTTCGACCTGTGGCTGCGGAGCGCACAGCCAGCGTCGCCTCGTCCAGAGCATCGACCTGCTGAGGATCGTCGATCCACAACACAAGACCCGTGTGCCACCGTGCCATCCGGTAACGCAGGCGCCCCTCGGCAAGATCCTCCGCCATCGGCGCCCCGCTGGCGATCAGCTGGATCAGTGCGATCCCCTCGGCATCCGCGTTGCCCACCGCAGCGGTCAGGCCGACTTGGCGCAGGGCTGCGACCGAGTCGAGGGCGTACTGCACCATCGACTGCGCCGTGACGTCCAGGACCCCCACGAGAAGGTCGGGGTCGGCGCAGCGCGCCACGCATTCCTCCAGCCATCGCCGCCAGCCGATCCCCAGCGCCACACGCCACGCACCGGCGAAGTCGGGCGCAATGCCCCGGGAGACGAGATCGTTGATGTACGCCACGGCTCTCGGGCCGACGTAGGGCTCCACTCGCCGCCCCGGTTGCTGGACGTTCGCGGTCAGCCATTGGACGAGATCGGAGCGGTTGAGTTCCCAATCCTCCTCGACCAGCGAGGCATCGGCGAGGAGGGCAGGATCGTTCTGGGCCACGAGAGAGGGCCTTGCAAAGGTGTCGACCAGGGCGTCCGTTTCCGTCAGCAGGCGCTGGCACAGTGACCTGATCGCGTCAGCGACCTCGCGGGAGGGCGCGGGCCACAGCTCGTCCATGTCTCAGTGTCCCCCTGAATACGAGGTGCCGACGCCCCCGACATGCCGTGTCACCGGCAGAGGAGTAGCCGGCCGCCGGCATCGGGTCGCCCCCGACGTGCGGCAACGGCTGCCCGAAAGACTGCCGTGCACTCGGCAGGCCGGAGAAGCTGAATCCGTCATCGTCCGCTCTTTCGCTCGTCAGTCGGTCGGCATCGACCTGGCTCATGACGTGCTTGCGCGTGTGCTCCCCGATGCCGTGCCCCGATTCAGACGCACCCGCTCCGCGTGGCACACCCCGCCGCGGTGATGCGAACCCCGACTGCACCCGTCTGCGGATCGGTGAGGTCGACATCCGCCGCCTCGGCAGGCGTGGACGGGTCTCCGGAAAACAACCGCGCGCATGGGGCTCCAAGAGCTGTGGACGTGTTTAGCGTTACTAAACGACGGCAGGTCTATCAGGTCGTCGATGGCGCCGCAAGGGACTCTGCGCCGTTGTCCGGGCAGGGGCACACCAGCTGCCCGTGACGCGCATGCCTTAGCCTCGTGCAACGGAGAGGGCTCGTCTGGGTCGGCCTGTCACCCGACGGGCACGCGACCTCGGCCTCGGGACGGGCGGTGAGCGGCGATGTCCATGGATGACAGCAGGAGAGCAGGCGGAGCGGCCAAGGGCTCCGCTGCCTCCGAAGCATCCACGGGCGCGCAGCTGAGGAAGATCAGGCTCAGCCGTGGGTTGTCGTTGACGGAGGTCGCGCACCGGGCAGAGGTCACCAAGGGCTTCCTGAGTCAGTTGGAGCGTGGGCTCACCAGCGTGTCCGTCCCGACGTTGCTGCGCGTCTGCGATGTGCTGCAGATCGGGGTCGGCGAGCTGTTCTCGTACCCCCACGAGGAGGTCGTGGAGGGCGGAAGCCTGATCGACATGGGCGGTGAAGGCGTAGCCGAGTACCTGCTCACGCCCGCCGACACCACGGCCTTCCAGGTCTTCCGATCCGTGATCGAACCAGGCGGAGGCACTGGTGGCTCCTATCGGCTCGACGCCACGATCTTCGCGATGGGGCTGAGTGGCTCGACCCGTCTCATCGTCGGGGGCGAGACCCGGATGCTGTCAGCCGGCGTGTCCACCTCGTTCTCCGGTCAGACGCTTCACCAGTTCGACAACCCGGGTACGTCGGTGAGCGAGGTCCTGTGGGTCCTGTCGCCTCCACTGCTGCGCGTCGCGCGAGGACCCGCCTAGATCCGCTCCTAGACGGCCGGCCGGCGCGCCCGCAGGACGACGGCCTGCACCGCGCCGACCACGGCCGAGAGGGCGACGCACCCACCGATGACCCAGGCACCCCCGGTGGTGCCGACGAGGAGCGGGAAGTTGGCGACCATCAGGTAGGCCACACAGGCCAGACCGAGGAAGGCCACGGCCGGTGCCACGCTCGTGCGCCACACCGACTGCTGGTCACCGGCGCGCCGGAAGTAGCCGATCACCGCGAGACTGGTGGCCGCCATCAGCAGAACGACGCCGAGGGTGGCGGCGCCGGAGAACCACGTGTAGAGGTCCCCGATCGGGTCGAGATCGAGCGCGACGACGACAAGTGTGGTGACGGACGCGACCGCCGAGGCGACAACCGAGGATGACGACGGCGCACGGTGCCGGGGGTGAACGACGCCCAGCAGCGCAGGAAGGGCGCCGGACCGGGACAACGCGAACTGGTAGCGCGTCACGACGTTGTGGAAGGCCAGCACGCACGCGAACTGACTGGTGATCAGAAGCACCTGCATCACGTCGGCCCAGACGGACCCGACGTAGCTCCGCGCCAGCGTGAGGACCAGACCCTCGGGGTCGGCCTTCGCGGCGCCGGTCACCGATTCGACGCCGACACCCACCACGATCGCCCACACGGTGAACGAGTAGAAGACCCCGATCACGAGGATCGCGACGTACGTCGCCCGCGGGACTGTGACATCGGGATCCTTGGTCTCGTTGCGGAACACGGCCGTCGCCTCGAAGCCGATGAACCCGAAGATGGCGAACATGACGCCGAGGCCAAGGGAGCCGTTCCCGACGATGGAAGGTGACAACGGCTCGGCCGTCAGGCCGTGAGCGCCACCATGGCCCAGGATTCCGAAGTCCATGACCAGGAGCAGCAGGGTTTCCAGCACCAGCACGGCACCGAGCACCTTGGCACTCAGCTCGATGTCGCGATAGCCGAGGAAGGCGATGATGCCCAGCGAGACGAATGCCCACAACCACCACGGAGAGCCGACGTCGGCGTACCGCTCGATGACATTGCTCGTCGCGACACCGACATAGGCATTCACCCCGACGAGAAGCAGAGTGTAGGAGAAGAGCGCGAGGGTCGCGGCCGAGAGGCCGGGTATGCGACCCAACCCCGCCTGGACGTAGGCGTAGAAGGCGCCCGCGTTGCGTACCCGTCCGGCCATCTGCGTGAAGCCTACGGCGAAGATCAGCAGCATCACGGTGGACAATGCGAAGTACAGCGGCATCCCCGGACTGCCACTCACGGCGAAGGCAAGCGGCACCCCGCCGGCCACCAGTCCGAGCGGTGCCGCTGCGGCGACGACCATGAACACGACCTGCGAAACGCCGAGCCCGCGGTTGAGCGGGTGGCCCGATCCTGCTTCACCGCCAGGTGCTTCGACGTGCCCTGTCTTGGGGAGGTCGGTCATGTCGACCACCTTTCAGCTCACGGGCCGGTTCCGGCTCGTCATGGGTGGATGAATGAGTGCGTGAGGTGGTACGGCCACACGAAGCGGACCGGCGCGGCACCTCAGCAGCAGGGCGAGGGACCCGGCTTCTGCTGCTCCGGCTCAGTTCTGAGAGTCGTGGCCCCGAGCGAGAGCTGGTCTGCTCGTCGCTTCCTCTCGGCCGCGACAGCACGAGTGACAGCGCGATCCGCCTCGGCTCGATACGTAGGTGGTCCCCGAGGCGCGGCGAAGACGTGACGACAGCGATGCCGGCGCAACCGCGACGAGGTGTTTAGTGCTACTAAACGCGGCAAACGTCTATCACGCCGATGAGGGCACCGCAATGGCTGCGGCGAGGCCGGCCTCTGCGGAGGCGCCGCCAGGCGTCCTGCGCCGCGAACAGCCGAACACGACCTCCACCGAGGTCACTGCCCGGACGTCCACCACCGTATGAGCGCGGCGTCTCACCCGCCTGTGCATCCTGCACCGGGCCCGGGCGAAGCAGGTGCTCACTGTCGTTCTCACCGCGGTCGCGGCTGGGGACAGTGAAGCGACCGCCACAGGAACAGCGAGGAAACGCCATGACAGCTGAGGTGTTGGACGCCGTCGAGGAGTTCGACGTGGTGATCGTCGGAGCAGGGATCTCCGGGATCGGCGCGGCCACCTATTTCAGCCGAGAGCTCCCCGAAAAGTCGCTCGCCGTGCTGGAAGCGCGCGACGACATCGGAGGCACTTGGGACCTGTTCCGCTATCCCGGTATCCGCTCGGATTCCGATCTCCACACGTTCGGATACGCGTTCAAGCCCTGGCGCCACGAAGCCGCGATCGCCGACGCTCCCCTCATCAAGGACTACCTGCACGAGACCGTCGAGGAGAACGGCCTGGAGCGCGTCCTCAAGCTCGGCCACCGGGTCGTCCGCTCGGAGTGGTCCACGGCGGACTCACGGTGGACCCTCACCGTCCAGACGTCGGACCCCGCCACGGGAGCGCCCCGGATCAAGACGATCCACGCGGGATGGGTCTTTGCCGCCACCGGCTACTACCGGTACGACGAGGGATTCTCCCCGGAGTTCCCTGGGCGGGACGACTTCGAGGGCCAGATCGTTCACCCGCAGCACTGGCCCGAGGATCTCGACTACAGCGGGAAGAAGGTCGTCGTCATCGGGAGCGGCGCGACGGCGATCACGCTGGTGCCGGCCATGACCACCGGGGCGGGGGCCGCCCGGCACGTGACGATGCTGCAGCGCACCCCCACCTACGTCATGGCGCTCCCCCGTGTCGACAGGGTCGCCCTGGCGCTCACGAAGCTGCTCGGGGAAGAACGCGGGTATGCCATGACGCGGTTCAAGAACATCTGGACCGAACACGCCGTCGTCAAGGGCCTACGGACCTTCCCCAAGGCCGGGCGGGCATTCATCCGGCGCGAGAACGTCAAGCGCCTTCCCAAGGGATTCGACGTCGACAAGCACTTCAACCCGCCGTACAACCCGTGGGACCAACGACTGTGCGTGGCACCGGACGGGGACTTCTTCGACGCGGTCAAGGAACGAAGGGCCTCCGTCGTCACCGACGCCGTGGCGCGTTTCAGCAAGCGCGGAATCGTCCTGGCGTCGGGCGAGGAACTGGAAGCCGACGTCATCATCACCGCCACGGGGCTCAACCTGCGGCTCTTCGACGGCATGCCCATCGTGGTGGACGGGCGCCAGGTCGACATCGCGGACGCGCTCTGTTACCGCGGCATGCTGCTGAGCGGGATCCCGAACTGGGCGATGGCGATCGGCTACACCACCTCGTCCTGGACGCTCAAGGTGAGCCTGATGTGTCGCTACTTCATCGACCTGGTCCGACACATGGACTCCCGCGGATACGACACGGTGGTTCCGGTCGCGCCGTCGGGAACGAACCGCAGGCCCGTCATGGACCTTCAGGCCGGGTACGCCAAGCGCGGCGAGAAGCTCCTGCCCAAGCAGGGCCCCGAGAAACCCTGGCGGATGGCGATGTCCTACCCCGAGGACGCCAGGGCGCTCCGCGGTCCGGTGGCCGACGAGAACCTCGAGTTCGGCACCCGTCGAACGGCCGCCGCGCAGTCATCCGACGGGAGGCGAGCCACCCATGCCTGAGATGAGCGGCGCCGAGGGCGTCGACCAGTACGCGACCTCGCCGTCCGGGATCAGGATCTGCTTCCGGGACTACGGCGACAAGGCCGACCCCGCGATGCTGCTCGTCGCGGGACTGGGCGAGGACCTCACCTTCTGGACCGGCTCGTTCGTCGGCTCACTCGTCACCCGCGGCTTCCGGGTCGTCGCGATCGACAACCGCGACGCCGGTCAGTCGACGTTCGTCGCCGCTCCCCCTCCCGGTCTCTGGCGTCAGATCGCGGGACGACCGCGCGGCGACGCGTACGCGCTGGCCGACATGGCCCGGGACGGCATCGGCGTACTCGACCATCTCGGGATCTCGCGAGTGCACCTGGTGGGGCGGTCAATGGGCGGGATGATCGCGCAAACGATCGCGGCCACGGCGCCCGAGCGTGTTCTGTCACTGACTTCCCTCTACTCGACCACCGGGGCGAGGAAGGTGGGCCAGCCGGCTCTGTCGACGATCCGGCTCCTTGCCGCCCCGCCGGCGAGGACCAGAACCGCGGCGGTCCGTGCCCATCTGCGGCTCACCCGGCACATCGCGGGAACGGAACATCCCATCGACGACGCGGCCGAGGCCGCCATCGCGGCGCGCGGGTGGGATCGCAGCGCTGGTGACCTGGCGGCCGGCACCGCGCGCCAGATACAGGCCATCAAGCACTCCGGAGACCGGACGGCCCAGTTGAGCAAGATCACGGCCCCGACCTTGGTCATCAACGGCGATCGAGACCCGCTGGTCAACCCGAGCGGCGGCGCCGCGACCGTCCAGGCGATCCGCTCGGCCCAGCACGTGGTCATTCCCGGCATGGGCCATCACATTCCCGAGACCCTCGTCGATCCCATCACGAGCTTCATCTCGCAGCACGCGAACCGCGTGGGTGAAGGAGGAAACCATGTCCGGATCTCGTGAGCCCCGCGCCAAGGGCACGCCGGTCGACGTCGTGGTCGTCGGTGCCGGCTTCGCCGGTCTGAGCGCTGCCGAGCGGCTGGTGAGCATCGGGCGGTCCGTCGTGGTCGTGGAAGGCCGCGACCGGGTCGGAGGGCGTTCGCTCTCCGGCGAGGTGGCGGGCGTGAAGGTCGACCTCGGAGCGACGTGGGCGGCGCGGCGCCACACCGCCGTCCGAGACCTCGCGAGCCGGGTGGGGTGCACCACGACCGACCAGTTCGCCCAGGGCCGCAACGTGCTGTGGATGGCGGGTCGGCGCCGCACCTACAGCGGCACCATTCCCAAGGTCTCCCCCCTTGCCCTGGTGGACATGGCCCGCATGCAGACGGCGGTGAACAAGCTGGTCGCGACCGTCGACGTGAACGCCGCCTGGGAGACGCCCGGGGCCGACCGGCTCGACGCCATCTCGTTCGGTGAGTGGCTCGACCGGAAGAACGCACTGCCCAGCACCCGCGCGCTGATGACCGTCATCAGCAAGGTGCAGTGGGGATGCACTCCGGGAGACGTCTCCTTGCTGCACGCACTGCGCTACATCCGCTCGGCGGGCGGCCTCGACCACATGCTGGACGTCGACGGCGGTCAGCAGCAGGACCGGATCGTCGAAACCACCCAGGAGATCGCCCATCGGGTGGCGGAGCGGCTCGGCGACCGCGTGCGCCTGCAGACACCGGTGCGCCGTATCACGCAGGACGACCATGGTGTCACCGTTCGCACCGACTCCGGCGAGATCCACGCCAGGTACGCGGTCGTCACGGCCTCGCCGGCGCACCGCGCCGCCATCGAGTTCGAGCCCGCCCTGCCCGAGCAGGGTGAAGGGCTCACGCGAACCTGGCGCATGGGTGTGCTGAGCAAGGCTTTCGTGGCCTACGAGAAGCCGTTCTGGCGGGCCGAGGGATTCTCCGGCGAGGCGGTGACCGACACCGGAACCGTGTTCATCACCTTCGACGTGTCTCCCGCCCACAGCGGACCGGGCGTCATGATGGCCTTCTGCGATCCGCGCGTCTTCGACGGCTTCAGCCCTGAAACCCGGCGCGACCGGGTCGTCCAGCAGCTGGCCGACCTCTACGGTCCGCAGGCCCGCACTCCGATCGACTACGTGGACCACTGCTGGGGAGCGGAGCCCTTCGCCCCGGGCGGCCCCAATCCCGCTGTCGCCCCCTACGCGACCACGAGCTTCGGCAAGGCGCTGTCGGAGCCCCACGGGCGAATCCACTGGGCCGGCAGCGAAACCGCCGGCGAATGGGCCGGCACCATGAACGGCGCGGTTCTGACCGGCCAGCGCACCGCCGAGAGCATCGCCGCCCTCCTGTCCCGCGACGTCCGAGAGGGGGCGTTGCGATGAAGGAAGCGCTGTTCCTGCTCGCCGACCTGTGGATGATCTTCGCCGGCTACTTCTACGGCTGGAGGTTCATCCGCCGGTACGGCAACTACCTCCTCGGCCTCGAGTGGATGGTCGTCGCCACATCGGGCAGCAACTTCCTGCTCTGGTCACTGTCCGGAGCCGACAACGACAGCGTCCTGTACGACCTGGCGTACTTCCTCGACGCCTTCTCCCGGGCAGTCGGCATCACGCTCATCCTGGTCATGGGCCTGATGAAGGTCACCCGTCGCTACAAGCCGAGCCTCGGCGTCGACGTCGCCGTGTTCGGAGTCGCGATCGTGGCCGGCCTCTTCCTCCGGCAGTTCCACGGCGCCAACCTCCACACCGACCACGCCGCGTTCTGGGTCGCCGTCTTCTACGTGGTCGCCAATCTCCTCACGGCGGTCTTCCTCGCGTACTTCGCGAAACGGCTCTGGAACGCGGGCGCGAAGCGGCCCGCGATCTGGACGGGCCTGGTCACGGCTGCAGGAACAACCATCGCGTTGACCTACGACTTCTTCCCCCTGCCCTTCGACGACGCGGACCGCACGATCTTCTACACCGCCGCACTGGCGACATGGGGCACCCAGGGATTCGTCTACTTCCGCGCCTACCGCGCGCTGCACGACCACAACGCGGCCTTGGACGCGAAGCCGGCCCGCGCAACCGGAACCCTCGCATGAACCCCGAAGACGAAGAAGGAGTCAGCATGGCGAAGAGGCACGTGTACGCGGTCGTGGACCCCGCCAGCGGCAAGCTGGTCAAGGAGTACCCCACCGCGACGGACGAGGCCGTCGCGGGAGCGGTCGACGCGGCGGCAGAAGCCTACGCACAGTGGTCGAGGCAGAGTTCCGTGGAACAGCGCGTCCAACTGTTGAACAAGGCAGCCACGCTGCACGACGAGCGCAGCGCGCAGCTTGCCGAGATCATCCACCGGGAGATGGGCAAGCCGGTGGACGAGGCCGTCGCGGAGGTCGAGTTCAGCGCCTCGATCTACAGGTACTACGCCGAGAACGCGGAGAAGTTCCTCACCGACGAACCGATCGAGCTCCTGGAGGGAGAGGGCACCGCCTTCATCCGTCGCCAGCCGGTCGGCGTGCTGCTGGGGATCATGCCCTGGAACTACCCGTACTACCAGGTTGCCCGGTTCGCCGCGCCCAACCTCGCGCTGGGCAACACCATCGTGCTCAAGCACGCGTCGCAGTGTCCGGAGTCGTCCGAGGCGCTTCAGCAGCTGTTCACGGACGCAGGCTTCCCCCGGGGCGCTTACGTCAACGTCCACGCCACCGGCGAGCAGATCGCTCGGGCCATAGCGGACCCCAGGGTGCAGGGCGTCTCCTTCACCGGTTCGGAGCGGGCCGGCGCGGAGGTCGCCGAGAAGGCCGGGCGCAGCCTCAAGAAGGTGGTGCTCGAGCTGGGCGGCTCGGATCCCTTCATCGTGCTGTCGGCCGACGACCTCGACGCCACGGTCCAGGCGGCGGTCGAGACGCGGTTCGAGAACACCGGGCAGGCGTGCAACGCCGCGAAGCGCTTCATCGTCGCCGAGGACCTCTACGACGCCTTCCTCGACAAGTTCACCGAGAAGGTGCTCGCCCTGACCGACGGGCTGACGCCGCTCTCCTCGGTCGCCGCCGCCGAGTACCTCGAGGAGCAGGTCGAGCGAGCCGTCGCCGACGGGGCGACCTTCGTCTCCGCACGACAGCGAGAAGGAGCGTACTTCCCGCCCGGCGTTCTGACGGGCGTCTCGCCGACGTCGGCGTCGGCCACCGAGGAGCTCTTCGGCCCCGTGGCGACCGTGTACCGAGTCGGATCCGAGGACGAGGCCGTCGAGCTGGCGAACGGAACCCCGTACGGGCTGGGCTCCTACGTGTTCACGACGGACGCCGAGCAGGCGCTGCGCGTCGCCGACAGGATCGAGGCCGGCATGGTCTTCGTCAACGGCGTCGGCCTCGAAGGCGCGGAACTGCCGTTCGGCGGGGTGAAGCAGTCCGGTTTTGGCCGCGAACTGGGGCGGGCCGGAATCGACGAGTTCGCCAACAAGAAGCTCATCCGCACCGCCCGGACGTGATCGCCGCACCGCGCAGAAGGAAAACCGCCATGACCATCGAATTCGACGCCGCTGTCTTCAGGACGCCGAACGAACCACTGACCATCGAACGAGTGAGTCTTCCCTCGACGCCTCCGCCCGGCGAGGTCCTCGTGCGGCTCAAGGCGAGCGGAGTGTGCCACAGCGACCTGCACGTGCTCGTGGGCGAATGGGAGGTCCCATCGCCGATGATCCTCGGCCATGAAGGGGCCGGGATCATCGAAAGCGTCGGAGACGGCGTCACGACCCTGAAGAAGGGCGATCACGTCGTGCTGTCCTGGACGCCTTCGTGTCGTCGCTGCTCCTACTGCATCAGCGGCAGGCCCGTCCTGTGTGACATGGTCAGCGAACACTCGGCGAACCACCTCTCGTTCGACGGCCGGACCCGAATCACGTCCGTGGACGAGGGCGACGTCTACAGCTTCGCGGGCCTCGGAACGTTCGGCCAGTACACCCTCGTGCCCGAGTCGGCCGCGATCGCCATCCGGGACGACGCCCCGTTCCCGCAGTCGGCCTTGGTCGGATGCGCCGTCACGACCGGCATCGGCGCAGCCGTCAACACGGCCGGCGTGCGGCCGAGCGACACCGTGCTGGTCCTCGGCTGCGGCGGTGTCGGGCTGAACGCGATCCAGGGGGCCCGGCTCGCCGGCGCCCGGAGGATCATCGCCGCGGACATCTCCGACGAGAAGCTCGAGCAGGCAGGCGTCTTCGGTGCGACCGACGTGATCAACAACACCCGCGAGAATTTCGCCGACAGGGTGCAGCAACTCACCGACGGTCGCGGCGTGGAGATCGCCATCGAGGCCATCGGGCTGCCCCGCACCATCGTGTCGGCCTACGAGGTCCTGGCCCGAGGCGGCACGGCGGTAGTCGCCGGGCAAGTGGCGGACGGCATGAGGATCTCCATCGACCCCTTCGTCATGTCCGATCAGGAACTGTCGCTCATCGGCTCGAACTACGGCTCCAGCAAGCCGGATTCCGACTTCCCCATGCTGATCGACCACTACATGAACAACCGCATCGACCTGGATTCCCTCGTGACGAGCGTGATCGGTCTCCAGGACATCAACGAGGCGTTCGACCAGATGAAGCGCGGCATCGGCATCCGCTCGGTGATCACGTACTGAAAGGCAGGGGCGATCTCATGGCCCTGGAATCATCACGCTCGGCTTTCGAGCGAGCCCGCCGCAGCGTCGGCGGGGGTGTGGGCTCGGGCCTGCGCGCCGCGATGCCTCCCCATCCGCTCTTCGTGCGGGAGGCGCGGGGCGCGTACGTCTGGGACCTGGACGGCGACCGGTACGTCGACTACGTGATGGCCTGGGGCCCGCTCGTCCTCGGTCACGGTGACCCGCGCGTGGTGTCCGCGGTGTCCGAGGTCGCGGCGCAGATGCAGGTCGTCGGCACCGGTCACCCGCTCGAGTATCTCGCGGCGGAAGCGGTTCTCGAGGCCGTGCCGCACGGCGAGCGACTGCTGTGGAGCAATACGGGGACCGAAGCGGTGCAGGTGGCGCTGCGCCTCGCGCGGGCCGCCACCGGGCGGCGCCGCGTCCTCAAGTTCGCCAAGAGTTACCACGGCTGGCACGACACCGTGTACGCCGGGATGTCCGAGAAAGACTGCGACCGCCCCGCCACCCCCGGCGGACCGGGGCAGTCGGCCAGTGTGCTGGACGACCTGGTGGTGGCGCGCTTCAACGACGTACAGCTGGCCGAGCGGCTGCTGAGCGAGTCCGCCGAGCGCGACATCGCGGCCGTGCTGGTCGACCCGGTGATGAGCAACGCGGGCGTCGAAGCACCCTCGCCGCAGTTCCTGTCGACGCTGCGAACCCTCTGCGACCGGCACGGCGTCGTCCTCGTCTTCGACGAGGTGATCGCCGGGTTCCGGATCGCACGGGGCGGGGCGGCCGAGAAGTACGGTGTGCTGCCCGACCTGTCCGTCTTCGGGAAGGCGATGGCCGGCGGCTTCACCCAGAGCGCCGTCGTCGGCCGGGCCGAACTGGTCGATCAGGTGACGGCCGGCGTCGTGCACGCCGGAACCTTCAACGCCAACCCGGTCGCACTGGCGGCCGTCGCGGCGACGATGCGCGTCCTGGCCGATCCTTCGGTCTACGAGCTGCTCGAACGGACCTCGTCCGAGTTCGAAGCTCTCGTCGGCGGCGCTCTCGGTTCGTCTGCCGACTTCGGCCGCTTCAACCGGGTCGGCTCGCTCCTCCAGTACGTCCCCGCCGGTGGAACCACCGGACTCCACGGGACCAGCGGGCTCTGGACCGTGATCCTCGAAGAGATGCTGCGTCAAGGCTTCCTGTTCATGCCGTCCGGCAAGGTCTTCATCAGCACGGCACACACCACCGCCGACATCGAGGCGACGGCCGAGGCCCTCGACCGGCTGCTGCGGCGGCTGTGACGTCCGCGTCCAGCCGCGCATCAACCCCAACCCCTCCGAGCCAGGCCGCGTGTTCAGTTCCCCCGCGGCCTGGCCCGGTCCACCTTCCCGGAAGACACCATGTTGAACCTCTCGACCCTGCTCGAGGACTCCGCCCGCACACACCCGAACCGGGACGCCGTCGTCCTCGGCACGACGCGACTCACCTACGCTCAGGTCGAGGCAGCCGCCAACCGGGTCGCCAACCTTTTGGTCGACCGGGGTATCTGGCCCGGCGACAAGGTCGCGATCAGTTGCCCGAACGTGCCCTACTTCCCGATCGTCTACTACGGGATCCTCAAGGCCGGCGCCGTCGTCGTACCACTCAACATCCTGCTCAAGAGCCGGGAGATCGCCTATCATCTCGCCGACTCGGGGGCGAAGGCGTACTTCTGCTTCGAGGGTGACGCCGGCCTGCCGATGGGCGCGGAGGGACACGCCGGATTCAGTGAGACCCCGGGCTGCGAGCACTTCTTCCTCGTCGCCGCCGGCCCCGAGGCGGAAAGCCCGATCGAGGGCGTCGAGACCATGGGCGCCGCGCTGCAGGGTACTGCGACGACGTTCGACAGCATCGCGACGTCGGGGGACGACCCGGCCGTGCTCCTCTACACGAGCGGTACGACAGGACAGGCGAAGGGCGCCGAACTCAGCCACGCCAACCTCGTTCTCAACGCCCTGGCGTGCAACCGGCTGCTGGAGAACCGACCCGCCCTGGACACCCACCTGGTCGTGTTGCCGCTGTTCCACTCCTTCGGCGCGACCGTGCAGATGAACGCCGGCTTCTCGACGGCGAGCACACTGGTGCTGCTGCCGCGGTTCAACGCCCGGCAGGCGGTGTCCCTGATGCGGCAGGAGGACATCACCTTCTTCGCGGGCGTCCCCACCATGTGGTGGGGCCTGCTGCAGGCGCTCACCGACGACGTCGACGTCGAGCGGATCGCCAGGAACCTGCGCGTCGGTGTCTCCGGCGGTGCCTCGCTCCCCGCGGAACTCATCAAGCAGGTCAGGGAGCGGCTGGGCGTCCAGGTCCTGGAGGGCTACGGCCTCTCCGAGACCTCTCCGGTGGTGACCTTCAGCGATCCGGCGCGAGAGCCCCGGCCCGGCTCCATCGGTGTGCCGATCTGGGGCGTGGAGGTCATGCTCGTCACGCCGGACTGGTCGGAGGTCGAGGACGACGGCACGGGGAGTGCCATCGGCGAGATCACGGTCAAGGGCCACAACGTCATGAAGGGCTACCACGGCCGCCCCGAGGCCACCGCCGATGCCATCAGGGACGGCTGGTTCCGCACCGGTGACCTGGCCCGGAGGGACGAGGACGGCTTCTACTACATCGTCGACCGGGCGAAGGACCTGATCATCCGCGGCGGCTTCAACGTCTACCCGCGCGAGATCGAGGAGGTCCTGATGACGCACGCCGCGATCAGCCTGGCCGCGGTCGTCGGCGTGCCGCACGAAAGCCACGGTGAGGAGATCAAGGCGTTCGTCATCCTCGACCGCGGCGCCGAGGCCCGACCCGACGAGCTGATCGCCTGGGGCAGGGAGCAGATGGCCGGCTACAAGTACCCGCGCATCGTGGAGATCGTGCAGACCCTGCCGATGACGTCCACCGGAAAGATCCTCAAGCGCGAACTCACGTGACCGGCAAGCCACGCGCATGGACATAGGAGGGAAGGACGGCAGATGACAGTGGATGACAGCCGGCGGACGGGCACGTCCCCCGACGGGCTGGGCACGGGGACGGGCGCGGGTCCCGACTCGCTCGTGGCCGCCTGGAAGACACGCGTAGCGAGGAACCCGGACGGCACAGCGCTCCGATTCTTCGACGGCGCTCTGTCCGCGCAGGAGGTGGACGCGGCCTCGGACGCCCTGGCTGCCGCGTTCGAGGCCCGCGGAACCGGCCGGGGTGATCGCGTCGGCGTGTACCTGCAGAACATCCCGCAGTACGCGCTGGTGCTGCTGGCCCTGTGGAAGCTGGGGGCCACGGCACTGGGGCTCAATCCGATGTACCGGCGTCAGGAGCTGCGCCGGATCATCGACGACTCCGGGGCGGTCGGGGTCGTCTGTGCAGACTCGGACGTCCACGAGACGCTCGGCACGCTGGCGGGGAGCACGGTCCGATGGCTGGTCAGCACGTCGGAACTGGATTACCAGTCGAGGAACGATCCGCGGGTCTTCACGACGGCGGAGCGCCACGCTCCGGCACCGGACGGCAACCTGGTGGCCCTGATCGGCGAGTTCGAGGGCCGCAGCCCCTCACCCGTGGAGCTGAACCGCGACGACGTCGCGTTCCTGACATACACCTCGGGAACGACGGGGCCGCCGAAGGGTGCCATGAACACCCACGGCAACGTCCTGAGCGTGGTGGCGACGTGCGCATCGTGGATGGGTGTGGGTGACGGGGACGTCGTGCTCGCCGTGGCCCCGCTGTTCCACATCACGGGCGCGGTGGTCAACGCGACGATCTCCCTGCTCACCGACACCACGCTCGCCCTCACGGGCCGGTTCCACCCCGCAGTCGCCCTGGACGCCTTCGCCGAGCACGGGGTGACCTACACCATCGGCTCCATCACCGCGTACAACGCCCTCTACGGGCTGCCGCAGGCCGGACCGGAGCACTTCGCGTCGGTGAAGGCCCTGTACTCCGGCGGCGCGCCGATCCCCCCGACCACAGTCGAGCGGTTCCAGGAGCGATTCGGCGTCTACCTCCACAACGGCTACGGGATGACCGAGACGACGTCCGCCGTCATCGCCGTGCCTCCGGGGGACAGGGCCCCCGTGCATCTGCCGAGCGGCACGCTCTCCATCGGCAAGCCCCTGCCGCACCTCACCGCGCGCGTCGTGGACCCGCACGGCAATCCGGTGCCGAGCGGGGAACAGGGCGAACTGGAGTTGAGCGGGCCGCAGGTGGTGCCCGGTTACTGGGACAAGCCCGAGGTCACCCGCCAGACGATGCCGGAGGGCCGGCTCCGTACCGGTGACGTCGCCGTCATCGACGAGGAGGGCTGGGTCTACCTGGTGGACCGGCTCAAGGACCAGATCAACGTGTCCGGGTACAAGGTCTGGCCGCGTGAGGTCGAGGACGCGTTGTACGAGCACCCGGTGGTGCTGGAGGCAGCCGTCGTCGGGCAGCCGGACGCGTACCGCGGCGAGACCGTCGTCGCCTACGTCTCGCTCAAGGCGGGCCTGCACGCCACGGTGGAGGAGCTGATCGCCTTCGCCCGGGATCGTCTGGCCGCCTACAAGTGTCCCCGCGAGGTCCATATCCTCGCCGACCTGCCCAAGACGCAGAGCGGCAAGATCCGCCGTGCCGAACTGCGCCGCATCGAAGTCGCCGGGCCGGTACACCCTCCAAGGACTGATCGTTGAGCGCGAACCACACCGACCAGAGCCGTTTCTCGGGCCGCATCGCCATCGTGACCGGAGCGAGCCGGGGTATCGGCCTCGCCGTCGCCGAGCGGCTCGTCGCCGAAGGAGCGCGCGTGTGCATCACCGCACGCACGGGCGGACCGCTCGAAAAGGCCGCCGCTGCTCTTCCCCAGGGCAGCGTCATCACCGTCGCCGGCAAGGCGGACGACCCCGAGCACCGCCGCGAGGTCTTCGACACCGTCGCTCGCGAGTTCGGCGCACTGGACATCCTGGTGAACAACGCGGGCATCAATCCGGCGTACGGTCCCGTCGTCGGCCTGGACCTCGATGTCGCCCGCAAGGTACTGGAGGTCAACGTCCTCGCGACCCTCGCCTGGGTGCAGGACGCCGTGGCCCACCCGAAGCTCGGATTCACCGAACGCCGAGGCACCGTCGTGAACCTCTCCTCGGTGACCGGAGAAACCCCCGCACCCGGCATCGGCCTGTACGGCGTGAGCAAGGCGGCGGTGTCCCACCTGACCAGGACCCTGGCAGTCGAGCTCGGCCCGGACATCCGTGTCAACGCGGTGGCACCCGCCGTGGTCAAGACCCGGTTCGCCGAAGCCCTGTTCGAGGGCAAGGAAACCGAGGTGGCCGCCGCCTACCCCCTGCGGCGTCTGGGCGTGCCCTCCGACATCGCCTCCGCCGTGGCGTACCTGGCCTCGGAGGACTCCTCCTGGGTCACCGGCCACATCCTCACCGTCGACGGCGGCCTCACGGTCACCGGCGGTACCGCGTGACGACCGCGCCCAACCGACAAAGGACTACCATGACTTCCCCTCACCTTCCGCCGGAGATCGCGGAGCTGCGTGAGCGTACTCGCCGGTTCGTTCGCGAGGTCGTCATAGACGCCGAGCCCGCACCGGGCGGACGGCTCGACCAGACCACCCGTGCCCGACTGCAGGCCGCGGCGAAGGGGGCCGGTGTCTTCGCGCCACTCGTGCCGGCGGAGTACGGCGGGCGGGGCCTGCCCATCGAGCACTGGTCACCGATCCTGCAGGAGGCCGGCTACTCGCCGATCGGTCCCGTGGCGCTCAACTGCATGGCACCCGACGAGGGGAACATGCACATGCTCAACCTGATCGCGACCGAGAGGCAGAAGAAGCTCTACCTCGCGCCTCTGGCGGCGGGGGACGTCCGGTCGTGCTTCGGCATGACCGAGCCCCACCCCGGAGCGGGGTCCGACCCGGCGGCGCTGCGGACCACAGCCGTGCGCGCCGACGGCGGCTGGATCATCGACGGCCACAAGCGGTTCACCAGCGGGGCTGTCGGTGCCGGGTTCTGCATCGTGATGGCGCGGACGCCGGCCGTCGACGGCTCCCCCGAAGGGGCCACCATGTTCCTCGTCGACATGACGACCCCCGGTATCCGGGTCGGCGAGGCGATCCACACCGTCGACCGCTCCATCGACGGCGGTCACCCGCACCTCCACCTGGAGGACTGCTTCGTCGCCGACGACGCGGTGCTCGGCGAGGTGGGGCTGGGATTCCGGTACGCGCAGGTACGGCTCGGACCTGCGCGTCTCACACACTGCATGCGGTGGCTGGGGCTGGCGCGGCGGGCGCACGACATCGCGCTGGACCGGGCCGCGCGGCGTGAGCTGTTCGGCGGCCCGATCGACTCGCTCGGCCTGGCACAGCACCTCATCGCCGAGTCGGTGATCGACATCGAGACCTCCGATGCGATCATCGCCAAGACCGCGGCTCTGCTGCACAGTGACCCGAAGGCGGGGTCGGCGATGTCGTCGGTGGCGAAGGTGCACTGCTCGGAGGCAGTCTTCCGGGTGGTCGACCGTGCCGTCCAGATCTGCGGAGGGGACGGGGTCTCCGACGGGCTCCCGCTGGCGCAGTACCTCAACGAGGTCCGCCCGTTCCGGATCTACGACGGCTCCAACGAGACCCACCGGTGGGCCATCGCCCGCCGCGCATCGGCCGGCCGCAGCGCAGCGGTCCAGGCCGGTGAGCGGTACCGGGGCGACGCTGTCGTGGGCCGGGACGGAGGCTCGTGATGGACACCGTCCCCGACGGCGTGGAGGTCGTCGCAAGCTGGGACGGGGCCCGTCACCTCGACAGCCCTCCGCTCCTGGTCCTCGATGCGGTCACCGGTTTCCTCGACGCACACGGCATCGGCAGCGGTCCGCTCGCGTGGCAACGCATCGGCGACGGCCACTCCAACATCACCTACCTGCTCCGGCGAGGCAGTGAGTGCGTCGTACTACGCCGTGGACCGCGCCCGCCGCTTCCCAAATCGACGCACGACATGGTGCGCGAGGCGCGCATCCAGAAGATCCTCGGCGGCCACGGAGTGCCGGTGCCGGAGATCGTCGCGGTATGCGAGGACGCGTCCCTGCTGGGCGTGCCGTTCTACCTCATGTCCCGGCTAGACGGGATCGTCATCACCGACACGATCCCACCCCACCTCTCCCCCGCCGAACAGCGCCGGGCCACCAGCGAGGCGGTCGTCGACACCCTCGTCGCCCTGCACGGCATCGACGTGGCCGGAGGAGAACTCGCCTCCCTGGGCTTCCCCGAGGGGTATCTCCGGCGCCAGGTCGACAGGTTCCACGGGTTGTGGGAGGTCAACACCACACGCAGCCTGCCCGCGGTGGAGCGCGTCGGGGACTGGCTCGGCCGTAGTCTCCCGACGAGCCAGGCGGCATCGGTGGTGCACGGCGACTACCGCATGGGCAACCTCATGTTCGCACCCCAGGCGCCGGCCAGGGTCCTCGCGATCCTGGACTGGGAAATGGCCACGCTCGGTGACCCGCTCGCGGACCTGGGCTACCTCACCGCCACCTACTCCGAGGCCGGCAGCCCTGCCACCCCGCTCGAGCTCACCCGGATGACCCGGTCGCCCGGCTACCTCACCCGGCGCCAACTGGCAGAGCGCTACGAGTCCCGCACGGGCCTCGATCTGACCCCGCTGCCCTGGTACCAGACCCTCGCACTGTGGAAGGCAGCGATTTTCTGCGAGGCCATCTACACCCGCTGGCAGCGTGGGGAGCGTCCCCACGACAAGACCTTCGGGCCGTCGCTCGAAACGGGTGTCCCCCGACTGCTGGAGCAGGCGGGGCGATACGCCGGCCTGACGGCGACCACTCGCCGCTGACACCACACGCGCCCCGGTACGGCCGCCCGACTCCAACGCTCGTCCTCAACGGCTGCGACCGTCTCCACGACCCCTCGCGCCGTGTCCGTCTTCCCTCTTCTTCAGAGAGAGATCTCGTGCCCTCCGCTTCCTCCCGGCATTCTCCCCGTGACACACAGATGCTGGTCACTGTCAACGCCGTGCCGCTCGCCGTAGGTGTCCTGCTCTCCTGCTCCACATCCCTCGGGGAGGTCTCCGTGTACGGACGTCTCACCCTCGGCATGGCGTGGGCGCTCTCGCAGCTCGTCGTCCTCGTCGGCGGGACGTGGTGGTACGAGAGCCGGGCCGCGTCCTCGTGCGAGCCGGCCCCGGCGACGACCGCTGCCTCTCGTTCGGTCGGGGGCACGTGGTGACGACGTTCCTCCTGAGCGTCGGCTCGCCCGACCTCATCGGCTCTGCCGCGAGGGGCGCGGTGATCATCGCCTTCTTCGTCTTCATCGGCCTCTGCCTCCTGTGGGTCTTCACCCTCGCCACTCAGGACGATGATCCGGAACGCCTCTACGTCGCCGGCCGGTCTCTCCCGCCCGTCTTCAACGGCGTCGCGATGGCGGGGGAACAGATCACGGTCGTCATCCTGGTCTCGTTGCCGGGAGCGATCGCCCTCTTCGGCTACGACGGTGTCTCGACCGCCGTCGACAGTGCCCTCGCACTCGGTGTCTTCCTGCTCCTCGCCTCCAGGATTCGCGCGACCCGCCGCTACACCCTCGGTGAGCTGTTCGCCCTGCGTGCTGAAGGGCCGGGAACGCGGATCGCCGGTGCGGTGGTGACGCTGTGCATCGCCGTACCCCTGCTCATGGTCCAACTGCGTGCCGGCGGCATCACCGCCGCTCTTCTGATCGGCATGCCGACCGAGACGGCTCAGGTGGTGTGCACGGTACTGATGGGATTCCTCATCACATGCTTCGCAGGAGTGGCCGATCTGCGCGGCACCGGTTTCATACAGGTCGCCAAGGTGCCCATAGCCCTGGCGACGCTCGCCGCATTGACCCTGCTGGCGCTCCGCCTGTTCGACTGGAGTCCTGAATCGCTGTTGTCGGCCGCCATGGACAAGAGCATGTCGCCGGACGACTACCTCAGCCCCGGGCTGTGGGCGCACACCGCCGACTTCGGTCCGCTCGGCACGATCAGCGACCACATCGTCGTCGTCCTCGGCACCGCGATGATGCCTCACCTGCTCCTGCGCGTCAGCGCCAGTCGGGACGCGTCCGCCGCGCGACGCTCATTGAGCGTCGCCGTAGGGCTGACCGGCCTTTTCTACCTGCTCCTGATCACGGCGGGTGTCGCCGCTGCCGCGGTGGTGGGCAGCGGACAGATCGGGGTCGTCGACGTGAAGGGACAGGGAGCCCCGATCCTCCTGGCATGGGAGGTCCTCCCCCACCACTCCACGGGCCGGATCGTGGTCATCGTCCTCGTGGCCTGTGTCGCCTTCCTCGCCGTCCTCACAGCCGTGGCGAGCGTGACCTTCGCCGCCGCCGTCTCCGTGGCCCGCGACCTGTTCGGGCGGAAGGGCCGCTCCAGGATCGGCATCGGAGAGCTGGCCATCACGCGACTGTCCGTTGTCGCGCTCTGTGCCGTCAGCCTTCTCCTCGCCACCGCCCTGTACCGCTACCCCATTGAATTCCTCCTCGCCTTCTCGCTGAGTCTCGCGGCCACCTGTGTGTTCCCCGCACTCGTCTACTCCTTCCTGTGGACCGGCTTCAACCGCCGAGGGCTGCTGTGGCTCGTCTACGGAGGGCTGTCCATCTGCACACTCCTGACCCTTGCCTCCCCCGCGGTGTCCGGGACGAAGTACGCGCTGTTGCCGGAGCAGGACTTCAACCTGATCCCGCTTCACACCCCCGGGCTGATCTCCGTCCCGGCAGCCTTCCTCCTCGGATGGCTCGGCAGCGCGCGACCGTGGGAGGGGGCCGCACGAACCCGGCGCACGGCGTTGAGGGAGGCACGGAGTCAGTGACAGGCCCTGACTTACCCGACAACCGTGGGAGAGCGGCGGTGCGACCGGCGTGTGCATCGTGCACCGGGCCCGAGCAAGGCCGGTGCTCGCTGTCGTTCTCGCCGGCGGTCGTGGCTGGCGAAAGTAGCGCCACCAGCCACAGGAACAGCAAGGACGTTGAGGGAGAGAAGGCACATGACGACACAGACCCTGACGTCGGTGGAGACCGACACGCCGACGGACGAGATCCTCAATCTCCTGACCCGCGACGGAGGCGTCATCGTCAAGAACTTCCTGACGAGCGAGCAGATGAACCGCTTCAACGCCGAGATCGAGCCGCCGATGCAGGCGCTCCGCCCGGGCTCGACCCACGAGAACGAAATGGTGGCCGCGTTCCACGGCAGCAACACCAAGCGACTCACCAACCTGGTCACGCACAGCGCCACGTTCCGCAACGAGATCCTCGATCGCTCCCTGGTCCACGAGGTCTGCGACCGGACCTTCCTCCCGGAGTCGGGCACGTACTGGATGACCACCGCGCAGGTGATCGAGATCGGCCCGCGCAGCCAGGCGCAGATGCTGCACCGGGACCTGGAGAACTGGTTCCCTTTCATCGGGATGGGGCCCGACGGTCCGGAGGTCACCCTCAACTTCCTGATCGCCCTGACCGACTTCACGGAGGAGAACGGCGCCACCCGAGTCATCCCCGGGAGCAACCACTGGAGCGACTTCGAGGACCGCGGGACTCCTGAGCAGACGGTTCCCGCGATCATGAACGCCGGAGACGCCCTTCTGTTCAGCGGCAAGACCGCGCACGGTGGCGGCGCGAACCAGACCAGCGACGAGTACCGGCGGGCCGTGGCCTTCGCCCTCAATCCGGGCTTCCTCACCGGCGAGGAGGCGTACCCCTTCTTGGTCGACATGGAGGTCGCAAAAACGCTCTCGCCGCGTGTCCAGCGCATACTCGGGTTCCGGTCCCAGTACCCGACGGGCTCTCCCGGCCTGTGGCAGGTCGACTACGCCGACCTGGGCGACTACCTCGGTCTCTGAGAGCTGACCCGATCGACTCACGCGCCCTGGTCGGCACCCTCTGCCGGTGGAACGGACGGGCCCGAGGGGCTTGCACGGTGTCGCAGCGAGGCACGGGTCTCACCGAGGAAGGCAGAGACCGTGCTGTGGTCAGGTGCGGCTCTCGCCTGATGCTGTGCGCTCGACGGGACCGCACGCGAGGGCGAGCAGTTTCCGCCAGTCGACGGGGGGCGCCGGTGGCGGTGCGCCGGGGCGGTCGCGTGGCAGCAGCACCCGTAGCGCGCGGGGCCGTACCGAGCACACGACCGGTGTGCGCAGCCACAGCGCCTCCCCGTCGACCGCCACCGGAATCTGCGCCTCCTCGCCGCCCCCCGTCTGCGGGGACTGCGGGCCCCCGGCCGTTACCTCGACCCGCCGCGCGGTCGTCACGGTGAGCCCCGGCGCCTGTGAGCCCCACAGGGCCAGCTGTGCCGCCTGGGCCGCGTTCGCCACGCTGATCCCGATCACACCCAGCTCCCCGTCGTCGAGCACGGGCCGGCGCCCGCCGCCGCTCAGCTCGTCCGGCGAGACGTACGGGTTGTTGCTGATCAACAGCGCCTGCTGGTCCGCAAACCGGGTACCGTCCGCCCACGCGTCGATCCGTCGCGCGCCCTCCCTGGCCAGGAGGTCCGGCATGAGCTTCAGTGCGGTGCCCGTCTTGTCGTCGCGGTATTCGGGGCTCTGCACGATGTCCGCGTACACGCCGAAGGACACCGTGTTGACGAAGGGACGGCCGGAGACGTCGCCGAGATCGACCCGGATCTCCTCGCCGTCGGTCAAGGCATCGAGGCAGCGGGCCGGGTCGGCGCGGTCGAGGCCGAGATCCATGGCGAAGTGATTGCGAGTGCCCGCGGAGATCACGAGGAACGGCAGTCCGTGTTCGGCGGCGACGGCCGCGACCAGTGCCTGAGTACCGTCGCCACCGGCGACACCGAGCAGGTCGGCACCGTCTTCTACAGCCTCTCGGGCCAGTCCGCCCACGTCGACCGGGGCGGACGGGTCCAGCAGGATCACCCGCGCGCCCAGTCGCTCCGCCCGCTTCACGAGGTCGAAGCGGGTGACCTTGCCACCGCCCGACTTCGGATTCATGATCAGCACCGCCCGCCTCGGCGGACGTGCGCGTACGGGCCGCTGCGACCGGGGTGGCCGCGCTCGGTGCAGCGCCGTGCGGCCGCAGGTCACCGCCGTCGCCCAGCACAGGCTGGAGATCAACGCGATCAGCCACAGACCGCTCCGCGCGTAGAACACGAGCACTCCGGCCGGCGCCGCGACGGCCAGGAACGCGCCGAGCAGCCGCACGAGACCGCGCCGGGCCACGAGCCACCAGATGCCTGCGGCGCAGACCACGAGCCCGAGGATCCCGGCCATGACCACGAGCAGTCCGCCCCCGCCCAGCGCGAGCAGCAGCACTACCACGGCGGCGGTTGCCGCCACCACGGCGCACCGCGCGAGCAGCCGGGCTGCCAGCCCGGCCCGCGACCGTGCCTTTCGTGTCCTGCCTATGACCTTCTCCTGAAGGGTGCTGAGCCGTTCTGCCTCACCAGCCTGACTTAGCACCCCTGGCCGAGTGCGTCCCGGACGCCCGTACGGGTGAGCCGGTCAGTCGAGCGCGTCGATCCCCGGCGCGAGACAGCTGAGGGGCTGGCCCCCGCTGCACGAGGGGCGTACGCCATGGGCTTCCCGTACATTCACACTATGGGAACCGACGTCGATGCGTTCCTTGGCCAGCTGGCCCGCCATCTCAGGACACAGGTGGAGAAGCTGGCCGGCCTGCTGCTCCAGCACCTGAACGGCGAACTCCCCGAACTGCGGGAGGAGAGGGAGATCGCGGCTCTGACCTTGGAGGAGACGGCCCAGCACGTCACCACCATTCTGGATCTCCTGGAGCACCAACCTGACGTGAGCGCGTCGAAGGCGCCTTCGGTCGTCTTGGAAGTAGGTCGTCTCTACGCCCGGCGAGGGATCCCGGTGAGCAGACTCCTGCGTGGCTACCGGCTCGGCCACCTCAGCCTGCTCGAAATGGTCCAGGCCGAAGCTCCCCGCCTCACCAGCGACTGGCACATGATCCACCTGGCCGCGATGAGGCTGATCACGATCGGCTTCGACTACGTGGACCGATCCTCGGAGGAGGTCGTCGCCGCCTACCAGGAGGAGCGCGACCATCTCCTCCAGCGCCGACTCGCCCTCACCAACAGGGCGAGCAAGCGGATCGGGACCACGCTCGACGTCACCCGCACCGCACAGGAGTTGACGGAGGTGTGCACCGAGGAATTCGCCGATCTCGTCACCGTCGACCTCTTCGACTCCGCCCTCGACGAAACGGGCACGGGTTCACCGGAAGCCCCGACGCAGCGCCGAGTCGCCCAGCGCTCCGTCCTCGACGGCTGTCCGGAGTCCCTGCTCCGCATCGGTGAGGCCCACTCCTACCCCGACGACTCGGAACCGGCTCGCACACTGGCCACCGGACGATCCGTCCTGCACCACATCGGAAGGACCGAGGTGCCCATGTGGATGGCCCCGTCCGAGTCCCACAGTCAGGCATTGAGCGCCCTCGGCCTCCACTCGGTTCTCCTCGTAGCGCTGCACGCCCGTGGGGAAACACTGGGCCTGGTGCAGTTCTCACGCCACCGCACCTCGGTCCCCTTCGACGACGACGACCTCCTGCTGGCGCAGGAGATCGTCTCCAGGACAGCGGTTTCCATCGACAACGCCCGCCGGTACACCCGTGAGCGCTCCACCGCGCTCGCTCTCCAGCGAACCCTGCTGCCGCGACACACGGTGAAACAGTCGGCCGTCGAAGCGGCCTCGCGATACCTGCCCGCCGGATCCCGCGCTGGTGTGGGCGGTGACTGGTACGACGTGATTCCGCTGTCCGGGGCACGCGTCGCGCTCGTCGTCGGCGACGTGGTCGGACGCGGCCTGCACGCCGCCGCCACCATGGGCCGACTCCGCACAGCCGTCCGCGCCTTCGCCGATATCGACCTCATGCCCGATGAGCTGCTCACGCATCTGGACGACGTGGTCATCCGGATGCAGCGCGAGGAGTCACGGGACGAGGGAGAGACCAGCGCCACCTGCCTGTACGCGATCTACGACCCCGTCTCCCGTCTGTGCTCCGTCGCCAGTGCCGGCCATGTCCCGCCTACCGTGGTGACCCCCTCGACCACCGGCGAGGCCCGGACCGCCAGCGTGGTCGAGCTGTCCGAGGTGTCGGTCGGTCCGCCCCTCGGCCTGGGCGGACTTCCATTCGAGACGACCGAGTTCCAATTGGAGGAGGGCAGCCTGCTGGTCCTGCACACCGATGGGCTGATCGCCGACCGCACGCGTGACGTGGATGTCGCACTCACCACACTGCACGATGTCCTCGCCTCGGCGCCGGAGTCGCTGGAGGAGACCTGCGACCATCTGGTGGCCGCACTGTTGCCCAGCCGACCCGCCGATGACGTCGCCCTGCTGGTTGCCCGGACCCGAGCCCTCGATCCCGACCATGTCGCAGCGATCAACCTGCCGTCCGATCCAGCAGCCGTATCCGGAGCCCGCCGCTTCGCGTCCGACGTACTGGCGGCCTGGGGGCTGGAGGAGATGTCGTTCACCACCGAGCTGGCCGTCAGCGAACTGGTGACGAACGCGATCCGCTACGGCAAGAGCCCCATCCAGCTGCGACTGATCCTCCAGTCGACGCTCACCTGCGAGGTCTCCGACGCCAGTAGCACGGCCCCGCATCTGCGCCGCGCCCGGATCTTCGACGAAGGCGGCCGGGGCCTGCTGCTGGTGGCCCAGCTCACCGATCACTGGGGCGCACGTCACAGTCGTGAGGGGAAAGTCATCTGGGCCGAACAGGCTCTCCCCGCGGACAGCGGGTCCGATCACCGAGCGAACGAAACGCCGCTCGGTCCTCAAGGGTGAGGCGCACGCGACCAGGGCGTGTGCCTGGCTAGTGACACAGTCCTCGATCGGACCGACTTGATCGATCGACTAAGTCGATACACTGGACTGTATGGCTCATGTTTCCGCGGCGGAGCGCCGCCCCCAGTTGATCAAGGCGGCCATCGACCTCATGACCCGGGAGGGCGTCGCCGCGGGAAGCACCCGTGCCATCGCCGCGGAGCTCGGCGTCGCACAGGCCACCGTCCACTACACCTTCGGCACTAAGGAGGATCTCTACCGGGCGGTGATGGACCAGATCACCGACGAGCTGGTCGCACAGGTGCAGCGGGCGGCGCCGGAGGACGCGGGCTTCGAGAAGACCTTCAGCGCCCTGGCGGGGGCCTTGTGGGGCACCGTGCGCGAGCCGACGTCGCACCAGCAGCTGCTCACTGAACTGACCATGTTCGCCCTGCGTGTGCCCGGGCTCAACGAGGCCCGGCAGAGCCATTACCAGCGGGTCATCGAGGTGACCGCACAGGTGATCGCCGAAACCGCGGACAGGACGGGACAGAAACTGGCCGAGTCCCCGGAAACGGTGGCTCGGTTCTTCCTCTCCGGCTTCGACGGACTCACCATGCAGGTCCTGCTGAGTGTGCCGGACGAGGCCACGGAGCGGACGGGCCTCAGTGCACTCGTCGCCGCGACCGTGGCGCTGGCCAAGGGGAGCCTCGACCTCCCCGATGTGCCGACGGACTGACACGACGAGAAGACGGTGGGGGCGCACCTGGAAGGTGCGCCCCCACCGTCTCTGCCTACTCGTGAGACTCAGCCGGCCCAGACGTCCTCGACGTAGCGCCCTGACTCGACGAGCGCCGCGAGCCACGCCACGGCCTGCTCATCGCTCGCCCCGGTCCGTGCACGATAGAGCGCCATGAACGCTTCCCGTACGGCCGGTGCCATACGGCGGCCGTCGCCGCAGATGTAGACGCGTCCGTCGGACTCCAGCACCGACCACACCTCCTCGCTCTCGCGGGCGATGCGCTCCTGGACGAAGCGGGCGCCGTTCTCGGGCGCGTGCATGAAGGTGGGGCGCACGCTGACGGCGCCGGCCGCCTCGGCCGCCTCGAACTCCTCCCGGTGGAGGAAGTCCACGTCGGGATGGTCGCAGCCGAAGTAGCAGAGCAGGGTGCCGGTCGAGCCGGCGTGATGGCGATCGAGGACCGCGCCGCGGAAGGGCGCGAGGCCGGTGCCCGCGCTGATCAGGATCACCGGTACGGAGGTGTCTTCGGGGAGGCGGAAGGACTCGCTGCACGGCAGGACCCGGGCCTGGATCACATCGCCCGCGTTCACCGTCTGAAGGAAGTGCGAGGCGATGCCCCGGAAGGTGCCCTCCCCCGACCGGTGGGGCGCCGCGAGGAGCGACACCATCAGGTCGGCCTCGCCGGGCCGGGCCGCGGCGGACGACGAGATCGAGTAGTGCCGGGGGCGCAGCACCGGCAGCAGCTCCAGGAAGCGTTCGAAGGGCAGTTCGCACGCGCGGTAGCGCTCCACGAGGTCCAGGACGCTGAGCCCCGCGACGGTCACCTGCTCGCGGAAGGTCTCGGCATCGGCGGTGGCGAAGACGGTGAGCGGCTGCTTCTCGGGCGGGCAGGAAGTGTGCTCGGCGAGCACGGCGACCTGCTCCTGGGTTGCCGGGTCCTGCAGCTCGACGAAGTCGGTGAGCAGGCGGCGCAGGGTCAGCGGCCGGTCGACGGGCAGCGCGCTCCGGCTCCGGCGGCGGGCGCGCAGCCGGACCGTGCGGTCCAGGTCGAGGCCGAAGCGGTCGGCGACACGCTGGACGAGGGCTTCGGGATTGCTGGGCAGGACGGCCAGGTGATCGGCGGTGCGGTAGCTGATGCCTTCGGGCAGACGGAGCCGAAGGAACCGCTTGGAGCGTCCGAGTTCGTGGTCGGTGTCGACGAGTTCGTACGCTTCGAGGACCTCCATCGGCTGGACGCCGTGGCGCTCGGCGAGACCGCCGAGGACCGACTCCGAGGTGTCCTCCAGCTCGTACAGCCCTTCTGCTTCCGCCTCCGGTGCGGTGCCTGCCGCTTCGCCGGCGACCGCTGCGCCGTACTCGTCCAGCAGGACCGTCCACAGGTCCGCCGTCCACTGGTCGACCACTCCGCCGAAGTCACCTGAGGCGTCGGCGGCGCCGCGCTCCAGAAGCGGGACGGCGCCGGCGGCGGACAGGCGCTCGTCGATCAGGGTGGGGATGCGCTGGTAGGTCGCAGCCCAGTTGCGGTCACCGACACCGAGGACGGCGTACCGCAGGCCGGCGAGCGAGCCGGGGGCGAGGTTCTCCAGAGCGGCGACGAACTCGGCTGCGTCGTCGGTGGGGCGACCGTTGTAGGAAGCGGCGACGATGACGACGGGGCCCTCGGTACCGGCCAGCCTTTCCGTGTACTCGTTGAGGGAGGCGACGGACGGGGTGAAGCCGTGTTCCTCGCCGTCGCCGCCGAGGTCGCGGGCGATGCCGGCGCAGGTGCCGAGGTTGGATCCGTGCAGCAGGGTCAGCTCGGTGCCGCTCGCACGGCGCGTCACGGTGGCGGTCCGGCCCGCGGCGGGGTCCGCCGTCGTCACGGCGGGCAGGCGCCGTTCGTCGCTGGTGCGGCGGGCGAGCCGGAGGCTGAACTCGTCGGGCTTGATGGTCAGCGTCGACTTGATCTTCAGCTGGTAGTCGGTGTGGTCGATCAGTCGGTAGCGGTGCACCAGCAGGCCCAGCAGCAGGGTGGCCTCGTGCAGCGCGAACTGGCGGCCGATGCAGGCCCGCTCGCCGTTGCCGAACGGCTTGAAGGCGTGGACCGAGCGGGTCGCCTCCCGCTCTGGGGTGAAGCGCTCGGGATCGAACAGCTCGACGTTCTCCCCCCAGGCCGCGTCACGGTGAAGGGCCGAGGTGATCACCATCAGCGACTCGCCCTTGCGTACGGGGTACTTGCCACCGATGACCGTGTCCTCGATCGGCTCGACGGCGAACGCGGGAGCCGTCGGCCACAGCCGCAGGCTCTCGTTGAGCACCTGGCGGATGTAGGTGAGCTTGCCGATGTCGCCGTACCCGGGATCCGGGTCGTCGGTGTCACCCCACAAGGCGTCCACCTCGGCCTGGGCCCGGGCGAGCACCTCCGGATGCTTGGTGAGGTAGTAGAGGGCGAAGGAGAGCGCGCTGCTGGTGGTCTCGTGGCCGGCGATCAGGAAGGTGATCACCTGGTGGCGGATGTTGACGTCGTCCAGCAGCTCGCCGGTGGCGGGGTCCTCGGTGTGCAGCATCAGCCCCATCAGGTCGTCCGTGCTGGTGTCGCCGGAGGCACGGCGCTCCTTGATCACCTCGTCGACGAGGTCGGTCATCAGGTCGACGTCCCTCCGGAACTGCTCGACCTTCTTCCTCTTGAAGAACTCGGAGCCCGGCATGGACTCGCCCTTCTCCTGGGCGAAGACGAGAGCCCGGGCCATCGCGTCGACGAACGGGTGCAGGTCGTTGCGCCGGAAGGACTGGAAGTCGTAGCCGAAGCCGCACAGACCGATCGTGTCGAAGGTCAGCCGAGTCATCTCGTCGGGGACATCCACCGATTGCACCCCGGCGAGCCGGTCCCACTTGTCGATCAGTGAGCGGGCGACCTTGAGCATGGGGGCGTGGTAGCTGCGCATCGCGCCGAGCGAGAACGCGGGCATCAGGATGTCGTGGGCCTTGCGCCAGTTCGGTTCGTGGTTGTAGGCGGTGAACAGGCCGTCCCCGGCCAGGGCCCGAACCTCGACCAGGTCGGCGTGAACGTGCTTGCGGAAACGGGTCTCGTCCGACAGTTCGGTCACGAGGTCCAGGCCGCCGATCATGACGGTGTCCCGCCCGAAGACCCGCAGCCGGTACACAGGCCCGAACTCCCTGAACTCCTTCAGCAGGTAGGCCAGGAAGTCCGCGCCTGCGGGAAGGTTGAACGCGTGGCCTACGAGGGGCAGCGGGGGGCGCTCGGGGATCGCCCGCGCCGCACCTACGGACACCTGAGTCATGAGCGTGCCTTTCGTTTCTCTCCAGCGGTCACCAACCAATCTACACACGACTTTGTCGGTCGAACATGTCAGGTGACTGTATCGAAGGACACAGGCGACTGGGGAACCTGGGATCCGATACGAACGTCCGGCGGCGGCAGCTTGACAGGCGACCTCGTCAACAGACACGGTTAATCGACATGGTCACGCGACCATGTCGTGCGTCTGGGCTGCAGGCGTGCGCTTCTTCCCGAGCCCATCGAGGTTTGCGCATGAACACCATGCTGGCCGGGCGGCTTCGCCTGGACACCCGCACCTTCGCCGTCGAAGAGGTCCCCATCCCGGTTCCCGGCCCGGGCGAAGTCCTCGTCGAAGTGCGGGCCGCCGGCGTCTGCCTGTCCGACATCCATCTGATCGACGGCAGCCTGAGCCCCTTCTACCCCGTGGACACCGTCAAGGACTCCGGTGCCCTCACCCCCGGTCACGAGGTGGCCGGTGTCGTCCACACCGTCGGCCCCGGCGTCAAGGGCAACTGGACTCCCGGCCTGCGCGTCGTACTACAGGCCGGTCAGGCGTGCGGCGACTGCGCCGACTGTCAGCGCCACATGACCTGCCGCCGGCCTCTGACCCGAGGAGTGGACTACGACGGCGGCTGGGCGCAGTACGCCCTCGCCCGGCAGGACACGCTGCTCCCCATCCCGGACCACCTGCCGTTCGACCAGGCCGCGATCATCCCCGACGCCGTCTCCACTCCGTACGCCGCGATCGTCGACACCGGCGCGGTCCGGCCCGCGCAGGCAGTCGGCATCTGGGGAGCCGGCGGTCTCGGCGCCCACGGCATCCGGCTCGCCCGCCTGGCCGGAGCTGCCCCGGTCATCGCCGTCGACCCGCTGGCCTCGGCCCGCGAGCGCGCCCTCCTTTTCGGCGCCGACCACGCGCTGGACCCCACAGCCGGAGACTTCACCGAAGCGGTGCACCAAGCCACGGCAGGCGGGGGCATCGACGTTGCCTTCGACTTCGCCGGCGTCGGAGTGGCCCGAGCCCAGGCCACGACCGTGCTCGGCCCGAACGGCGTCCTGGTCCTCGCCGGCCTCACCCCGGAGCCGGTCACCGTCGCCGACAGCATCGACTTCTGCTTCAACGTCCGGCAGATCCGCGGACACTACGGCTCCGAACCCGAGCACGTGGAACAGCTCGTCCGGCTGGCCGCCGCCGGACGGATCGACCTCGGCCCCTCCGTCAGCGCCCACGTCCCCCTGGCCGACGCCGCGGACGCCGTCGCCCGGCTGGAGAAGAAGATCGGAGACCCGATCCGCCTCGTACTCACCCCCTGAGCACAGCGGGGTGGAGTCCGGATCACCAGGCACATCGCGGCCGATTCCGCCTCCGCCTCCACCACCGCCCGAAGGTCAGCGCCCCCCGGATATTCGGCCACTCCGCGCTGACAGGGCAGCCACTCGGATGCGATGACTACCTATCCAGCCGAGATGCTTCCCTGTTTCACTTCCTTCGAGAGAACAGAAAGCAGCCGAAGCCGGTGTTCGATTACGAGACTGGGCGGCAAGCACGAACACGATCGCCGAATTGTTCGAATCAAGCCACAGGCTTCGGGCATGGTGGGGTATGGCGTGTCACATCGCTCGTCAACCGGTGGTGCCCCGAACTCAGGAGCCGGTGCATCGTGCACTCGCTCCGATCGAGACAGGTGCACTTTTTTGTTGCAGTCGGACTCCACAATTGGGACGGTGGAAACGTCGGAATCGCAGCCAAGAAGGAGTCGGAAACTGGCGCAGAAATCGCCGATTCGGGCGTGGCAAGTCACCATATCTGGCACGGCACATAGCACTCTCGAATCTCTTACTGACCCAATCACCCAATACATCTCGCCATACGCAGACCGCGTGAGTGAAGGAGGAAATCATGTCGAACTCTCTAAAGGGCGGAACCGAGAAAACTGCAGTCGACGTCGTGATCGTCGGTGCCGGCTTCGCCGGCCTGACCGCCGCGGAACGGCTGGTGAACTTGGGCGTGTCGGTCTTGGTCGTGGAAGGTCGCGACCGCGTCGGAGGCCGAGCGTTCTCGGGCGAAGTGGCCGGAGTCAAGGTCGACCTCGGGGCGACGTGGGTCGCACGGCGGCACACTGCCATCCGGGACCTTGCGAGCCGGTTGGGGTGCACCACGACCAGTCAGTTCGACGAGGGCCACAACGTCCTGTGGATGGACGGACAGCGCAGCACCTACACCGGCACCTTCCCCGAGGTCTCACCTGAAGCCTTGGAAGACCTGGCCCGTATTCAGATGGCGGTGGCGGAACTGACTTCGACCATCAACGTCGATGCGGCCTGGGAATCCCCGGACGCCGGGCAGCTCGACGCGATCTCGTTCGGAGAATGGCTCGACCAGCAGCAGGCGACGACGAGCACCCGGGCGCTGATGACCATCCTCACCAAGGTGCAGTGGGGCTGCAGCCCGGGGGACGTCTCTCTGCTGCACGCGTTGCGCTACATTCGCGCTGCAGGGGGCGTGGAGCACATGCTCAGCGTCGAGGACGGTCAGCAAGAGGAGCGAATCACCGAAACGACTCAAGAGATCGCCGTGAGGCTCGCCGAGCGACTCGGCGACAGGGTTGTCGTCGGTGCCCCTGTTCGACGAATCACCCAGGACGACGGCGGCGTCACGGTCAGCACCGACTCGAAAGTGATCAACGCCAAGTACGCCATCGTCACTGCCGCCCCCTCACACCGCGCCGACATCGACTTCGAGCCTGCCCTTCCTGACAAGGCAGAAGGGCTCGCGAAGACGTGGCGTCTGGGCACGCTGAGCAAGGCGTTCGTCGCCTATGAGAAGCCCTTCTGGCGGAGCAGCGGGCTTTCGGGTGAGGCACTGACCGACACCGGGACCGTTTTCATCACCTTCGACGTTTCGCCCGATGACAACGGACCGGGCGTCCTGATGGCCTTCTGCGACCCCCGCGTATTCGACGGTTTCAACTCGGCGGATCGACGTCGCCGGGTGATCGACCAGCTCGTCGAGCTGTACGGCGCTCAGGCGAGCACCCCCATCGACTACGTGGACCACTGCTGGGGCCCGGCGTCCGAACCGTTCGCCCCGGGAGGGCCGAACCCTGCTGTAGCCCCCTATGCATCCGTCAGTTACGGCAGCGCCCTCACGGAGCCTCACGGGCGCATCCACTGGGCTGGGGTAGAAACCGCCGGCGAGTGGGCCGGAACCATGAATGGCGCCGTGCTCACGGGTCAGCAGGCCGCCGAGCGGGTCGCACAGCGGCTCGGAGGGCGCGCCGACAAGGGTGCGTGATAGGCAGCGCTGCAGGGAGCCGATTTCGGCAGGCCGAACGGGAAGGCGCAGCAGGCAGCTGCGTCGGCGAGAACGCCGCCGAATCGGCTCCTGGCATCGCTAGTGCTGCGGGGGGGGGCAGGCTTCGCACCCCCGTCTCATCGCCGTCGCAGGGCATCTACCCACTTCCCCATCACCGCTCAAGGGCTCACAGTCGGGTTCGTGGTCCTCCAGGAACCCGACCGGGCCTAGCACGTCGCAACCGAGAAGGAACTCGCCCGGGCCAAGAGATACTCCCCCGGCGTACAACATCACGCTCACGACGACCGTCGTCGGCGTGTACCTCGTCCTGCTGGCCCTGAAGAAGAACGTCCGCTGGCTCGGCCTGCCGCTGGCCACCACGGTCCTGCTCGACCTCGGCCTCGCCGTCACGGTCCTCTACACGGCGAGCGACCAGCTGGTGCCCGCCCTGCACTCGTACTGGCTGTACATCCACGTCTCCACCGCGATCTTCTGCAGCGCGGTCTTCTACGTCGGCGCGGTCGGCACGCTCCTGTACCTCTTCAAGGATGGCTACGAGAGCAAGCTCGCCTCCGGCGGCACGCCCGGGCGCTTCGCCGACTCCGTCCTGGACCGGCTGCCCTCCGCCGCCTCCCTCGACAAGTTCTCCTACCGCGTCAACGCTGAACAGCGCTGGAAGACAGACTGCATGACGAGCCGAACGCGTCACGCGTGCCCGCACAGTCAACTTCACGGTGATGCCCCACCGGAGCGCTCCGGTGGGGCTTCGTTTCATGGCTCCGGGCAGAGGCCCGCCAAGGATGCTCCCCGGCGGGACCTCGATCTATCACCGGCGCTATCACGCGTCTGTCACCAACTACGCCGACGCCACCGGACCACAAAGCCCTGACCTGCTGCAACGCACACACCATGGACAGGCGTGGACGCCCGAAGACGGTCACTACAACTTGTGCCAGGTGGTACCCAGTGAGGGACCGAGGATCAGAACGGGGGCGTCTTCTGGTCCGTCAAAGCGGTATTGCAGGGTGTTCGGCGGTGTCTCACTCACGGCTCCGACCCTCTCACGTCTCACGGACGCCCCTGTAACGCGGGGGTAAGGGAAACCTGTCTGACCAGGTTGAAGACCTCGCGGGTTGCGTACCCCTTGAGGCACCGGATGATCTCGCGTCGGGTCTTGGCTTCCGCGGTGCGGCGTTCGTAGTACGTCTGGGTGCGTGGGTCGTGGCGCAGTCGGGTGAACACAGAGTGACGGCGCTGTCCGGGCCGATGCCCACCGGTTCGAGCAGTTGTGGAGCGTGGAGCTCGACGAGCCGGGTCAGGCGTTGGTTCAGCTCGTTGATCTGAGCGGTGAGCTGTTCGATGCGCTCGGCGAGCATGCGTAACGTCATGTAGGTGGCCTGGGCCACCGCGTCCTCGTCTCCCCCACCGTCGGGTGTGCCGGGGCGCGCGCAGGTGCGGTACAGCTCGGCGGCGCCGAGACTCGACAGCCGTTCCTGCAGGGAGGGTTCGGCGATGGCCAGGACAGCCTTGAGCTGGTTGATCGCCTGGGTGCGGGCCTTGACCGCGGAGTCCTTGGCGAGCTTGTGGATCCGGGCGGTGTGAAGGGGAGGCCGTGGCTGCTCTTGGCCTCTCGCCCCCCCTTCCACGGCTCCGGCCGAGAGACGGTCCGCGGAACCGCCCGGCGGCACCACGGGTGCGCTCGTCAGGCCGCGGCCCCTTCGGCCACCTCGTACCCTGCCTCCACGATCGCCGCGCGCAGCCGGGTGTCGTCCAGGTCGGTGCCGCCGACGGCGACCGAGCCCGCGGCGACGTCGACGTCCACCTCGGTGACTCCCGGGACCTGGGAGACCTCCTCGGTGATGCTTGCGGCGCAGTGTCCACAGCTCATGCCGGTGACGAGGTACTTACGGGTCATGGCGCGACTCCTGGGTGCGACGGGGCGCGTAGTGCGCCCCTTGATACGGAGGCACCGGGACGACTGTTCGTCCGGTGCTGTCCGTCACTCAGTCGCAGTGCTCCCCAGCCGAGTTCCCGCCTGTGTCACGGTTCACCTGTCCGGACGGACATGCCCCTCGGGCCTGCTGGCGTTCGTCCGCGCTCCGTGGCACCGACCGCTACCGGTATGTGACTGGCCGTCGTACGGGCCCGGCCGCGGTCAGTCCTTCGGAGTCGGAGACGGCCGCGTGGTCGGTGGGCCGGACACCGCCCGGTGCACCAGCAGATGGAGCAGACCGCTGACAGCAAGACCGAGCAGGCCGCCGACGCCCGCGCCTGCCGTGCCCGCCACCACCGCGCCCAGCCAGCCGTAGCCTCCGGCCAGCACGATCACTGTGACGGCCGACAGCAGCCAGGCCGGGCTCCGCTTTTCCCGGGGGCGTCCGACCGGCCTCCCGGCGTCCTCCTCGTCCCAGGGGCGCCACTCCTGCGGGAGGTCGTGCCGTGTACGTGGCATCGGTCAGGCCGTCGCTATGCCGTCCAGCTTGCCGGCCTTCGCCTCCTCCACGATGGAGGCGAACTGTACGGCGCTCATCTCGACACGCTGGCCGAAGTCGTCGGTGAGGAGCACGCGGCGCTCCGCAGGTGCGCTCGGGTCGACGAACAGTTGTGGGCAACCGCAGTTGCAGTTGCCGCAGAACGTGGCCAACGGCTCAAGACCGGAGATGTCGCTCATTGTGCACTCCCTCTCGGGGACAGATCGGGCACCACCGGAAGACCTACCCCGGGCCCGCGACGCGACCCGCCCGCACGCTCGGTTGCGGAAGCACGGTGCCGCGCTCTCCTGCGCCGGTTCGCCCCCGGTGCTTCCGTTGTCCCGGAGCACGCTGGAACCAGATACGCATTTTCAACGACCAACTGAAGAGAGCCCGTTCGGGCGTCGAGGAACTCGACGCGGTCGGGCTGCGGGAGGTGCGCGGCTTCCAGGCGTCCCACCGTACGAGGCCCCGGAGCCCGTCCAGGGCACCGGGGCCTGACGTCGGCCATCAGGTTCAGCTTTCGGCGGCTTCGGTGAGAGTTCCCGGCGGCACAGCAGGTCTCGAAGGACCGGGTCGGCGTGGACCTTCCCGGTCAGGCCGCGAGGACGCTCGGCGCCTCGGCCTCCCGCAGCAGCCGCTCCAGAGTCACGCGGGCGCGGGACACCCGGGAGCGGACCGTCCCGACCGGACAGCCGACGAAGCCGGCCGCCTCTTCGTACGACAGTCCGACGATCTGGGTCAGCAGGAACGCCTCCCGGCGTGCGTCGGGCAGGGCCTCCAGCAGTTCGAGCAGGGCCACGCCGTCGTCGAAGCCCGGCAGGCCGCGCGGTTGCGCACGCTCCTGTGCCGTACGCCAGTCGACGGCGTCCGCGATCCGGGGGCGGACCGCGGCACGGCGCAGGCTGTCCACGACCGCGCGACGGGCGATCGACATCAGCCAGGTACGGGCCGAGGACCGGCCTTCGAAGTGGTGCAGGCTGCCGAGCGCCCGCACGAAGGTGTCCTGGGTCAGGTCATGGGCGGCCTGCGGATCGCCGCTGAGGTAGGTGACGTAGCGCAGCACGTCACCGTGGAGCGCGCGGACGAAGTGGTCGGCGGCGTCGGGATCGCCTCCCCGGGCAGCCAGCGCCCAGGCGGTCGCCGACGCGTCCGCGGCGGCACGGCCCGCCCGGGGAGCGGGCAGGACAGAAGTCGTCATGTGAGGTCCTTCTCGGATCTTCCGGTGTCCGGCCTCCAGGGCACGGCTGACCGGGTACATGGGTGCGTCCGTACGCGAGAGGTACGGCGATACCGGAGCCCAGGGGACCCGTCCGCTCACACCGGCTACCAGAGCGCGGCGGGACGGTGGACGGGCCGCCGACCGAGCCCCGTGCGCGAAGGCGGCACAAGGCTCGTGGCGAGGTGACTCCGGGTGGTTCCGGCTGTCTCAGACGACAGCGGCACCCACGGGTGGCCCGCGGAAGGTGACGGAGGAGCACAGGAGCAGCCGCACCGCGGCGTTGACGACGGCGGTACGGCGCCTGCGTACGGAAGGAGGGCGCACGGGGGTGGGCAGCGCCAGCAGCAGCCGCAGGGGTGCCGCCAGCCAGGACGCCGCCGCCCGCAGGACCTGGAAGACGGCCCGCTCGCCGTGGGCCAACCACAGCCCGCACAGGACCGCGGCCAGCACGTGCGCGGCGAACATGCCGACCGAGGAAGCGCCGCTCATGCTGTGCACGTGCCCCAGGCCGGGCATACCGTGGCCCGCGTGGACACTGGCCCCCATGTCCATCCCGCCCATGGAACCCATGTCCATCGCATCCATGCGCATGGAGTGGGTGCCCACGGAACCCATGGGCATGGAGTGGGTGCCCATGGAACCGGTGCCCGTGGAGGCCGGCGAATGCGAACCCGGCAACGCCGCGAACGTCTGCGCCTTGGAGAAGGTCTCGTGCAGCACGAGCTGCGCGGCGGTCACGACCGTGACGATCAGCGGGAGCCCACGCTCCCGCCCGGCGAGCAGCCAGCCCACCGCGCCGGTCGCGCCCGCTCCGGCGGCCAGGGTCCACCAGGGCACGGGCGCCCCCGACATGGTGGCGTGTCCGAGGGCGGCGAGCAGCACGCAGACGGCGGCGAAAACGCCGGCCCGCACCGCACGGCACCACCCTCGGACAGTCATGGTCCGCCCATCCTCGCACCCGGCATCCGGTCGTCGTCAGGAAGTACGCACGAACACCCGTCCTGCGACTCACCCGCCATGGGGTGACTCACATCCCACCCGGCGTGCGGGAACTCGCCGCGCCCGGGCGACGACTACTCGAAGGAGACCGCACCGGGCCGCACGACCACGGCCGGCACCTCGACGGTGCCGCTGCGCCGGAACTCCAGGGTGAACGTCACGAGATCGCCCGATTCCCACGAGGCCGAGGGCACGGGCACCGTCAGGTCCACTCCGTGCGGCGACATGTCCAGGCCGGCGCCCGCCGCGACGGAGACGGAGTCGATCTCCGACCGGTAGGCGGAGTTCCCCTGCCCCATCCGGTGCTGGGAGAGCGAGATCTCCCCGAAGACGCCGCGGGCCGTGACCCGGACCAGGGTGTCGGCCGAACCGCCCTCGTTGGCGATGTCGAAGAAGGCGGCGGTCTCCGGTACTCCCGCGGACGGCATGAGGACGCGACCGTGCGTGACGTCGATGCGCGCCGGGCTGCCGGCCCGGCCGGTGCCGACCCAGGTGGTCAGACCGGCCAGCGTCACGCTGCAGGCGGCGACGGGTACCAGAGTGGCGAGCGCGCCGTCCCGAAGCCGTCGCCGGTCGAGACGCCTGCGCGCCGAGGCCCTGTCCTTGATCCACTTCATCGCACGCCCGCCTTCCCGTCACGCCTGCCGTGATGGTTCCGGCCGCCACGGGCCGGTGCGGGCTGCCAACTGCGCAGCCGCAGGCTGTTGGCCACGACCAGCACCGAGCTCATCGACATGGCCGCGGCGGCGACCATGGGATCGAGCAGGCCGACCATCGCCGGCGGCACCGTGACGACGTTGTAGCCGAACGCCCACGCCAGGTTGGCCCGGATCGTGCCGAGGGTGCGCCGGGCGAGTCGGACGGCGTCGACGAGCGCCTCTATGTCTCCGCGTGCCAGGGTCAGATCGGCCGCGCCGATGGCCACATCGGTGCCACTGCCCATGGCGATGCCCAGGTCTGCGGCGGCCAGTGCGGCGGCGTCGTTGACCCCGTCGCCGACCACCGCGACCCGTGCGCCCTCGTCCTTCAGCTCCTGTACGAGGGCGGCCTTGCCCTCCGGTGTGCACCGGGCGTGCACCTCGTCGATCCTGAGCGCGGCGGCGACGGCGTCGGCCGGTGCCCTGCGGTCGCCGGTGGCGAGCACGGGGCGGATCCCGAGCCGGCGCAGCCGGTCCACGGCCCGGTAGGCGTCCGGGCGCAGCAGATCGCCGACGGCGATCAGCGCCTTGGGGCGGCCGTCGACCTGCACCACAACAGGTGTGTGCGCGGCCTCTTCCGCGGCGGCCAGCGCCTTGGCCAGGGTGCGCGGCAGCTTGCCGTCCGGCGCGCCCACCTCGACCGCGTGACCGTCGACCCGGCCGCTGACGCCGTGTCCCGGGGTCGCGGTGAAGTCCGACACGTCCGGCAGGGGTCCGGCGTGCAGGGTGCGGCGGGCGTACGCGACCACCGCCCGTCCGATCGGATGCTCGGAGCCCTGCTCCACCGCCGCCGCGAGACGCAGTACGTCGTCCGGCCCGAGGGCGCCCGGCAGCGCGGTCGTCGTGGCCACCGTCATGTGGCCGGTCGTCAGCGTGCCGGTCTTGTCGAGGACGACGGTGTCCACGTGCTGGAGCGCCTCCAGGGTCTGCGGTCCGCTGACCAGGACGCCCAGTTGGGCTCCGCGCCCGGTGGCGGCCATCAGCGCGGTCGGCGTCGCCAGACCGAGGGCGCAGGGGCAGGCCACGACGAGGACGGCGACGCAGGCCGTGAGGGCGGCCTGCGGGTCGGCGCCGGCCCCCAGCCAGAATCCGAGGACGGTCACGGCGATGGTCAGGACGGCGGGGACGAACACCCCGGCGACCGCGTCGGCGAGCCGCTGCGCACGCGCCTTGCCGGCCTGGGCCTCGGTCACGAGCGTGGTGATCCGGGAGAGCCGGGTGTCCGCTCCGACCGCGGTGGCCGTGACGAGCAGCAGACCGCCTTCGTTGACGGCGCCGCCGACCAGGGCCGAGCCGGGGGACACCTCAACCGGCTTGCTCTCGCCGGTGACCAGGGACAGGTTCACGGCGGAGCTTCCCTCGGCGACCCGTCCGTCGGTGGCGACCCGTTCGCCGGGGCGCACCAGGAAGACCTGCCCCACCCGCAGGTGCTCGATGGGAATCGACCGTTCACCGTGTTCGTCGCGTACGGACACGCGCTTGGCGGCGAGTTCGGCCAGGGAACGCAGGGCGGCCCCGGTCCCCCGCTTGGCCCGTGCTTCCAGGAAGCGTCCGGTGAGTACGAACAGCGGCACGCTCACGGCGGCTTCGAGGTACAGGTGGGTCATGCCTTCGGAGACCGAGGGCACCAGGCTGAACGACATCCGCATCCCGGGCTCGCCGGCTCCGCCGAAGAACAGCGCGTACACCGACCAGGAGAAGGAGGCCACGACCCCGAGCGAGACCAGGGTGTCCATGGTGGCCGAGGAGTGCCGCAGCCCTCGCAGTGCCCGGAGGTGGAACGGCCATGCGCTCCACACCACGACCGGGGCGGCGAGTACGAAGCACAGCCACTGCCAGTTGCGGAACTGGAGGGCCGGGACCATCGACAGCACGAGTACCGGCACCGCCAGCAGCGCGGTGACCAGCAGCCGTTCCCGCTCACGCCGGGCCTCGCTGTCGTCCTGCTCCACCTGTTCGGCCTCCGGGTCACCCTCGGGCGGCACGGGCAGCGCGGCCCGGTAGCCGGCCTGCTCGACCGCGGTGACGAGGTCCCCGGGGGCGACGTCGGCCGGGTGGCTCACCCGGGCGAGCCCGGTGGCCAGGTTGACCGTGGCGGTGACGCCGTCCAGCTTGGCGAGCTTCCTCTCCACCCGGCGTACACAGGCCGCGCAGGTCATCCCGCCCACGGTGATGTCGGTGACCACGAGACTCGCCGTCGGTTCGCCCGCCATCAGTGACTACTCCCGTGGTTCATGCCCGGCATGTCCTCCATGTCTCCACCCGTGCCGTGCGTGTCGCCACCGCTTCCTCCTCCGCCGGATCCACCGGTGCCGTGTATGCCGGGAGCCACGGGACCGGCCGCCGTACCGACGGCGTAGGACACCGAGAACGCCAGCACGAGCAGCAGCAGGAAGCCGCAGAGCGCGGGAGGGGGAAGAAGACTGCGGGCGGTCACCCCGGCGGGGCGGGGTGACGGCGGGGCATCGGCCATGTCCGGCCTTTCCTGATCGCTTCGAACCGGCCTGCCGCCGAGGGCGGGCTCAGCCGTGTCGCTCCAGTAGTCGGGCGAAGGATGCGGCGAGTTCCGACGATCAAACGTGATCCGCGTCTCAACGCGCCGTCGGTGGGGCGAAGGACGGCCTCACAGGAGGAGAACGAACATCACCGCCATGCCCACGGCCATCGCGGCATGGCAGGCCGGCTCGGCCGCCTCCTCCCGTGGGGGAACGGCGGTGCCACCGGCCGACGGCACGCCCTCGCGCCCCCGGTCGAACGCCCGGGCCAGCCACAGCAGCCCGAACGCGGCGAGTACGGCGGCCAGCAGACCGGCGGTCCACTGCTGTCCCACCCCGCTCAGCGACATCATGCCGAGCGAGCCCGGGCCAGACATGTCCATCCCCGCCATGTCGTGGTGCCCGCCCCCGGAGCCGCCGGCGGCCATCGCGGAGCCGTCCATCACGGCCACCATCCATGCCATGGCCAGCATCATCACGACGTGCGGGACAGCGACGAAGAGTCCTGCCCGGAGCGAGTCCGTTCCCGGAGGGCGGAACACCGCCGCGGCCGCGAACCACAGGGCCCCCACCGAGAAGAGGACGATCTGCGGACCGGTGGGCAGATCCATGCCCCAGGGCCAGGCCATCGCGGCCATCGCCGCCCCCATGACGGCGTGCAGGAGGTGCCCCACCCGGTGGGGGAACGTACGTCCGGGCCTCGTCGTCGACCAGAGCGCTTGGAGGGCGGGCAGGACGAACAGGGCCGTGAGGATCCACCTGAGACCGGTCGCGTTGATCACGCCGCCGCCTCCGTCCGGTCGGTGCGGCGCCGCTGCACGTGGCCGAGGAGCGTGTCGACGGCGATGAAGCACAGCAGGGGCAGGCCGAACAGGGGTATGTAGTAGCCGATCACGGCGGCGATCAGGACGGCGGGCGCCAGGAACCAGCCCGGCAACCGTCGCCAGGCCCCGCGTGCGGGTGCTCGTCCGAGCGCGAAGCCCTCGGTGCGGGTGGGCCTGCGCAGCCACCACATGCGGTACCCCCACAGGAGCATGCCGATGAGGGCGAGTGCGAGGAGGGCGAGGACGATCTGATTGGCCAGGCCGAAGAGCAGGCCCATGTGGGCGTCGATGCCCCAGCTCGTCATCTTGGCGAGGAGGGGGTAGTCGGCCCAGTTCGCGCGGTCGGTGATCGTGCCGGTGGCGGGGTCGACGGCCACGGTGTCGTGGCGCTCGGGCCAGGAGCGGGTGTTCTCCTTGACCACGTAGGTGGCCTGGTCCTCGGTCGGTGGCGACACGTTCATCACACCGCGCAGCCCGGCCGCGTGCGCGGCGGCCACGACCGCGTCGATGCCGACGTCGTTCACGGCTGCCGGACCGGCGCCGGGCTTCCCGTCGGCGGCGGGCAGGCTCGTGGAGACGGCCGGGCTGGGACCGGCCAGGGCCGACTGGATCTCCCCGATGCCGGCACCGGCGTGCACGGACCAGGTCATGCCGGTGACGGACAGTCCGAGCAGACCGGCCGAGGCCCACACTCCGACCACGGCGTGCCAGGACATGGTGCGCTTGCGCCCCTTCGGGCCGCCCTGGGGGACCACGATCCGCCGGATCCGGTTGCGGGCGCGGGGAGTCGTCAGCCACAGGGCGAGGCCGCCGAGGATCTCCACCCACAGCCAACTGGCGGCGATCTCGCTGTAGACGCGGCCGGGTTCACCGAGGTTCAGATGCCGGTGCAGCCCGTCCACCCAGGCTCGCACGGGCATCCACCAGCCCGCGAAGGTGCGTTCCTGGCCGAGGACCTCACTGGTGTACGGGTTCACGAACGCGGTCTGCGTGTAGTTGTCCGGCAGTCCCGGTTTCCCGAAGACGACCCTGGTGCTGTCGGTACGGCCGGGCGCCGGGGTCACCGACACCAACGTCCCCTCCGGAACCGCCTTGCGTGCGGCGGCCACCTGGGCCGACAGCGCGTCGGGGTCGCCGTCGGGGGTCACGTGCAACTCGTGCCGGTAGACCACCGCCTCGATCTGCGGTGTCGCCGTGTACAGCAACCCGGTGACCGCCGCCACCAGGAGGAAGGGGCCGATGAGGACGCCCGCGTAGAAGTGGAGCCGCAGCAGGAGCGGGCGCAAGGCGTTCCAGGACATGGAGGGAGGTTTCGTCGCCCCCTCGGTCGCCGCCGGCCCGGACGGTGCACTCACCCCGTCCGCTTCGGACGTGCCGGCCCATGGGTCCGCGGGGAGTATGTCGGCTGCGTCTCGCACCGTGCGGCTGTCCGCCATGCCGGCCCTTTCTGTCACCACGGCTCCTGCCGCATCGATGGTCCGGTGCAGTGGTCGGAGGCAGACCGGGGGAAGTTCCCCTCATCCGCCGTGACGCGCGTCACACCTGCTTGACGTTCAGGGGTCGATGGCGGGAGCGATCAGGACGGGCCGAGCGGTGCCGAACCATTGCCCCGGTCACCCGTGGGAGAACAGCGTGAACAGGCGTCCGGTGTCCACAAGCGCGGTCGTGAGGTCGGTGAGCGGTTCGCGGACGGCCGGGCGGAGCGCGAGCAGGGCGTGGGCCGCACCGGCGAGGGCCGACGTCGAGTTGCCGTCCAGCAGGCGGGGGGCGATCTTGACGCGGAGTCCGTCGGCCAGTGTCGACAGGTGGCCCGTCACCTGCTCGTACAAAGCGCGGACGGGACCGCCGCCCGGCCGGGCGGCGTGACCGAGCTGGGCGATGGAGACGTCGACGCGCGGCTGCGAAGTGCGGTGACGACGCGCGACGGCTTCGGCGAGGTCGGTGAATCCCGCCTGGTAGGAGTGGGCGAGCGGGTGCCGGCCGTCGTCCGGTCCGCCGACCCGCAGGGCGAAGAAGCCGCCGAGGCTCGCCACGTCGTGCAGGGCAGCGGCGACGGAGGCTGTCGAGGCACGGGCTTCGTGCACGGTTCCCGTCCTCTCTTCGGCACGCTGTCCGTGCGGTCAGGAGGCCGTACGCCGTCGCGGCGGCGTGATGGCGTACAGGTCGAGGATGTCCGGTCGGGGCGCGACGCCCGGTCCGCCGGCGCGTGCCCAGGCGGCGACGTCCTCGGTGGCGTCCGGGTCGTTGACCAGCCCCAGCCAGACGGGCCGGGCGCCGGCGGCTCGGCCCTGCGCGGAGGGCTGGACGACGATGACGTTGGCGTGGTCGCAGACGTCGAGGCAGTCGGAGACGCGCACCGGGACCGCGGCACGCAGGCGCTCCACCTGGGCCGTATGGTCGACGCCGGTCACTTTGGGGCTGCCGCAGCAGCAGTCGCGGCACACGACGACGCGACACGGCGCGGAGCCGGGGGCGGACGCCGCCTTCCTCGCGTCGTCGGGCGTTCGTCCGGTCGGCGTTGCGGGCATGGGGTGCCGTCCCTCTCTCCGGGGAGATCCGCCCCGGTGGTCCGTCGAGGAGGCGACCGCGTGAGTCTCCTGGCTCTCGGGTCGATGCCCGTCCCGGCCTTCCCACCCGTTGCGGGGCAGTGGCCTCTTCGGGACGCGCTCGCCGATCACAGTGGCGGGACCGCGCCGGATTCGCACCGGCTTCCTCGTTACGCCGTCGCCTTGTCGCCGGCCATCATCCCATCCCGCAACGCGGTGCCGACCGTCAGTCCGTCTCCTGCTCGTGCGGAGCGGTGGCGGGCGGATGGGTCGGACGGTCCCGTCCGCCGTCACGACCGGACATCACCACGACGACCAGTGCGACGACGACGGCTCCGGCGACGACGCGTCCGGCCGCGCGCCCCCACCAGACAGGACGGGCCGTGCCCGCGCCCCGCCTCGGCGGCCCCAGCCGTTCGGCCCGTCGGGCAGGCCGCAGCAGACGCATCAAAAGCAGTGCTGCGACGGGGAGTTGCAGCAGCCACAGGACGGTGCGCGGCCACTCGCCGTACCAGACGTTGGTTCCGTACAGCAGGGTGTGCCACACGCTGAGCACGTAGACGACGATCACGAAGCGGTGCAGCCGGCGCCAGGTGTTCGCTCCGATGCGGTGCCGGATGTAGAACAGCAGGCCGAGAGGGATCGCGAGGTACAGGGCGCCCTGGCCGAGCGGGATGGCGACCCGGCCGGTGCCGGAGTCGTACCAGCCGGGCACGAAGGTGTCGGCGAAGCCCACCCACAGCCGCTCGGCCCAGTCCACCTTCGTCTCGTAGCGGACGAGTTCGGCGGCGAACATCAACGCGTGCGCGAACATGAGCGCCATCGTGGTCAGGCTCGTGGTGCGGTGCCAGCGCTCCAGTACCTGCCGGGAGACCGGCAGCCGGGCGGGGCGCGGCCCCGACAGCAGCAGGCCCAGCATGACCGTGCCCCAGGCCCACAGCAGCCCCGACCAGCCGAAGGCCTGGCTGAGCAGGTACATCCAGTAGGTGCCGGCATCGTCCATGAACGGCATGACCGCGACGGTGTCCGAAGCACCCGACTCCATGCGGGACCAAAGGAGGGCGAACACCAGCCCCGTGACCACCACCGCCGCGGTGGCGTCGGGCACTGCGGCACGCAGATCACCGCGCAGCGCGACGCGGTCCCCGGGAGGCCGCCGGCCTCCGGTGGCGGCCGCCGCCCCGCCCTCGTCCGGCCTCGTGTCCGACGTCATCGGGCGCCTCCCCAGGCACGGGCCACCGCCGCAGCGGTGCGCATGTGTCGTGAGGCAACAAGTCTGGCCGATGGGGCGGCGATCCCCGGAGGCACGATCCGGCCAGACCGACCACGACGACCGAACGGGGACACACCTGGTTTCCGCCTCCCCTCCACTTTCAGGACAACCGTTGAATCCCATCTGTCGCAGGAATACGAGCGCCCTTACGCTGATGGACGCAGTCGGTTCGCGCCTCCCCTCCGCCCGGATGCCGGCGGCGCGACGCAAGAGGGAACCCGGTGCGAATCCGGGGCTGTCCCGCAGCGGTGAGTGGGAACGAAAGCCGTCGATGTTCACTGGGTCCGCGTCAGGACCGGGGAAGAGACGGCCGGTAGGGGTCCGCCCTTTCGGCGGACGAGCCCGCGAGTCCGAAGACCTGCCACTGCGCCCGCGCTCCGCGCGGGTCGTGCACGTGACCTCGTGGACTGGGTCGGTGGTATGGGCGGTCGTACGTCGTGCGTGTGGCCGCGCCTCCTTCCCTGTCGCTGTCCAAGGCCAGGTACGGAGGATGCTGTGCGGAACCCAGCCGCTTCGCGTCGGCATGTCCGACCCCGGGCCGAGGTGTCGTCCGACGGCTCCGGGCGGCCGGCCCTCGGACCCGTAGCGGGTGTCCCCCGGGAACGGGACCAGTCCCGCGTCACGGTCTCCGGCGTCTGTCACGGCACTCTGGGTGAGCTGTACCAGGGCCCGTTGCGAGCGGGCACCGCACCTGAGATCGCGGTGGTGTCCTTTCCCGTGGACCGACATTCCTGGGTGTACTTCACACCGAGGAAGGCCACCGGCCCGCCGCGTCCGACGGCCCTGGGTGCGAAGTCGGCGACAGCGGCCCGCCTCTTCCTCGACCACTACGGCCTCGCCTTCCCCCCGGGCGACTGGCGCACCCACTCCGAACTGCCGGTAGGGGTGGGGATGGCCAGCTCCACGGCGGACATCGTGGCGACACTGCGCTGCCTGTTCCGCGTCTTCTCGCTGCCGTACGACATGGACGTGGTCCTCGGCATCCTGTCGGACATCGAGCGCGCCGACAGTGTCTTCCTCGACGAGTTCGCCCTGTATCTCAGCGGCCGGCACCAAGTGGTGCGGCGACTGGGCCGGGACGTCGGCTTCCACACCGCCTACGTCATGGAACCCGGCACGGTGGACACCGCCGCCGTCACTCCCCTGCTGCTGGACCACTACCGGCGCCGCGACGAGGAGTACCAGCGGTGTCTGACCGATCTGCTGAAGGGCTTCGACTCGGGCGACCCGGCCGCCGTCGCCCGTGCCGCCACGTGCAGCGCCGCGTTGTCCCAGGAGGTGTTGCCCAAGGCGACTTTCGGCAGTCTGCAAGCCCATCGTGAGCGATTCGGCGCCGACGGCGTCTTCGTCGCCCACACCGGCTGCCTGGTCGGCTACCTCTTCGTCTCCCGCCCAGGCGCCCACGTCAAGTCCGAACTCTCCGCGTTCTTCCAGTCGCTCGGCCACCAGTGCACCTTCGCCCAAGGAGGCTACGGGTGATCCACCCCCACATCGCCGACGCCCTCAAAGCCCCGGACCTCGTCCGGCTCACCGACGGCCTGGTCCTGCTGCGGTTCGAGTCGATGAAGATCTACTCGGCCCTCGCCGCCGTCCGTCATCTGCTGGAGCGGGGCACCGTCCGTCCGGGACAGACCCTGATCGACAGTTCCAGCGGCATCTACGCCTACGCGCTCGCTCTTGCCTGTCACCGGTACGGCATGCGCTGTCACATCGTCGCGTCCACCACCGTCGACGCCACCACCCTGGCCCAACTGGAGATCCTCGGCTGCACCGTGGAACAGGTCAGACCGTCGCGGAACCTGAAACTGGACCAGGAACTGAGGGTGCGACGGGTGCGCGAGATACTCGCCGAGCGCCCCGGTCACCACTGGATGCGCCAGTACCACGACGACATCCACTACCTCGGCTACCAAGAGATCGCCGACCGCATCGCGGCACAGTTCCCGCACGCCTCGCTGACCGTCGTCGGCGGTGTGGGGTCCGGAGCCTCGACCGGCGGCATCGTGGAACGCCTGCGCGTCACGGACCCCTCGGTGCGTCTGGTCGGCGTCCAGCCCTTCGGCAGCGTCACCTTCGGCAGCCAGGACCATCACGATCCCGAAGCGATCATCGCCGGTATCGGCTCGTCCATCGTCTTCGACAACGTCCGCCACCACCTCTACGACACCGTGCACTGGCTGGACTTCACGCACGCCATGTCCGGCGCCGTCGCCCTGCTGCGCGAACACGCGGTCTTCGCCGGGCTGTCCACCGGGGCCGGCTATCTGACGGCGACGTACGAGGCCCGCCGCCACCCCGACCGACTGCACCTCGTGCTGGGCGCCGACACCGGACACCGGTACGTGGAGCGGGTGTTCGCCCGGCACACCGAGGCCCTGGACCCGGCCGCGCTGAAGCCCGTTGAGGTCCGCGGTCCCGAGGAGATGACCATGCCCTGGTCGAGGGCGACGTGGCAGCGCACTCCCCGCCAGGCGAAGTGGAAGGAGAGTGCCGCATGACCGTGGCCTGCCTGGAGTCACTGACCTTCGGCCTCGGCCGTCTGGTCCGCGCCGCCGACCGGCTCGGCGAGCGCCTGCTGCTCCTCACCCGGGACCCCGCGTACTACGCCTACGAACTGGACCGGCTGCCCACCGACGCCCTGGACGTCGTCGTGACCGACACCTTCGACGTGGAGCGGGTCGACTCGCTGCTCCGGCGCACCCCGGAACTGCGCGGCCTGATCAGTTCCACCGACACCTGGACACTGGCCGGCGCCGAGCTCACCGATCGCCTCGGCCTGCCCGGCCTCGACCCGGCCGTGCTGCGGATGACCCGGGACAAGGCCGCCGTACGCAACAGGCTGCACGAGGCGGGACTCACCCGCGCCCGGGCCGTCGAATGCGCCGTCCCGGACGGCGAGGCACGCGGGCTCCTGCTCAAGGAGGCGGGGGTGCCGCTCATACTCAAGGACACGGCCGGCACCGGGAGTCAGAACGTGTGGCTGGTCCGTGACGAGGGCGAACTCGACGCGGCGCTGGAAGAGTCGTCCGGTCGGGACCTGAAGGGGCGGCTGTTCGCCGAACCCTATCTCAGCGGGCCGGTGTACAGCGCCGAGACGCTCACCTGGGACGGTCGCACCAGGCTGCTGGGCGTCTCCAGCCGGCTCATGTCACCTGAGCCGCACTTCCGGGAGGAGATCACCGCCTTCCCCGTGGCGTTCCCGAGCCCGCAACGGACATCACTCGAGTCCTGGCTCGATCGGGTACTCGCCGCCGTCGACTACACCGACCGGTTCGCACATGTGGAGTTCGTGCTGACCGCCGACGGCCCGGAGGTGGTGGAGGTCAATCCCCGCATCGGAGGCGCCCTGGTCGGCGAGGGCATGTGCCGGGCCCTCGGCGTCAACGTGTACGAGGCGGTGATCGAGGCCGCACTCGGCCGCCGCCCCCGTCTCATGGACGCGGAACTTCCCGGCGGTCCGGCCGTCGCCTTCGTTCTCGGCTACCCGGCCGCCCCCGGCGTGTTCACCGGCGTCGCCGGGCTCGACCGGCTGACCGACATGCCGGGAGCCCCCACCTGGTATCCGGCCAAGCAGCCCGGCGACCTCATCGAGCACCTGAGCGACAGCCGCGGATACGCGGGCCTCGTGTACGCCGAGGCGGAGACCGCCGAACTCGCCACCCACCGCGCGGTGGCCGCTGCCAACGCCTTGCGTGTCCTCACCGAACCGGCCGGCCGGGAGGCGCCCGGTGGGTGAACGCACCCCCGGGGAACCGGGCCTGCGGGCCTCGCTGTTCCCGCTCACCGGCCCGCTGCGGTTCCTCCTGCTCAGCTCGTTCCTCATCCCGCTCGGCAGTTTCATGGTCCTGCCGTTCATGTCGGTGTTCCTGCACGAGCGGCTCGGGATGGGTCTCGGCACGGTCGGCGTCGTCCTGGCCGTGGCATCGCTCGTGCAGTTCTCGGGCGGCATCGTCGGCGGAGCCCTCGCGGACCGGATCGGGCTGCGCCGCACCATGCTGTGGGCACTGGTCGTACGCTCCGCCGGTTTCACCGGGCTCCTGCTGGCCCTGCGCTGGCCGCCCCTCGCGGTCGGCGCACTGGTCCTGACGTGCTGCGGTGCCGCGCTCTACCTGCCCGCCAACAAGGCGTACCTGGTGCACGGCGTCGACGACGAGCGCCGCCCGGCGTTCCTGTCGGCGGGCAACGCGGCGCTCAACGCCGGGATGGCGGTCGGCCCGCTCATCGCCGGGCCGTTCGTCCTGTCCTCGCCCGGCTGGCTGTTCGCAGCCGTCACGACGCTGTTCCTCGCGGTCACGGCGGGACACGCACGGCTGCCGCAGACCCACGGGACGCACGCCGCCGAATCGACGGAAACGGCCCGCCCGGGACTACTCGCCGGCGTGGCACTCCTGCCGTTCGCCGCCAACGCGCTGGCCTTCTACCTCTACTTCCACTTCCAGCACTTCCTGGCGGTGTACGCCGTCGAGCGCGCCTCCAGCGGCTTCTACAGTCTGGTGCTGCTGCTCTGTTTCACGCTGGTCATCGTCGTACAGCCGCTCGCCTCCGGCCTGATCCGGCGCATGCCGTACGCCCTCGCCCTCGCGGTCGGATTCACGGGCCTGGCAGCGGGCCTGGCCGTGCTGGCGGCCGGCACCCGGACGGCGCTGCTGGCGGGCGGCGCGCTGATCACCCTCGGCGACATCGTGCTGTTCCTCAAGAACGACCTGGAGGCACTGCTCCGCAGCCCCCGCTCGGACGCCGTGGTCTTCGGTCAGCAGCGACTGGCCGCGGGCCTGGGCGCCTGCGCGAGCGGCGTGCTGGGCGGCCAGGTGTACAGCCTCGGTGAACGGGCCGGCCACACCGGCTGGTTCTGGCTGCTGGCAGCAGCCCAGTGCCTGCTGCTTCCCCCTCTGCTGCTCACGCTGCGCCGTCGCACGGCGCGGCGCCCTGTCCCCGACGGCGACCACGAAGGAGCACTGACGCGCGATGACACGGACGGGCGGATTCCAGGACGATGACTTCTGGACCGAGTTCCACGACTTCCTCTTCTCCGAGCAGCGCCACGAGCAGGCCGAGGAACTCCTCGACACCTCTCCCCTGCTCGCCCTGACCGAGAGGTCACGCGTGCTGGACCTGTGCTGCGGGCCGGGCGTCTTCACCGTGCCCCTCGCCCGCCGCGGTCACCGCGTGACCGGAGTGGACCTGAGCCCGGCCATGCTGGACCGGGCACGCAAGCGCTCGGCCGACGCCGGTGCCGACGTGACGTACGTCCGGGCCGACGCACGCGAGTACGAAGCGCCGGGCGGCTTCGACGTCGTCCTCAACATGTTCACCTCCTTCGGATACTTCGAGGACCCCGCCGACAACGCGCGCGTGCTGCGCACCATGCACAGCTGCCTGGCCCCCGGCGGCACACTCATTCTCGATCTCGCCGGGAAGGAGCTGCTGGCCCGCAGGGTCACCCCGCCCAAGGTGGTGCGGCGGGGCGAGGACCTGATGGTGCAGACCGACTCCGTGCTGGACGACTGGGCACGGCTGCGCAGCGAGTGGGTACTGGTCCGGGGCGAGCGGGTGACGCGGGCCACCTTGACGTGGTTCGTGTACAGCGCGGTGGAGCTGCGGCGGATGGCCGAGGAGGCGGGGTTCGGCCGCGTGGAGGTCTTCGGCGGGTTCGACGGACGCCCGTACGACGAGAACGCCGAGCGGCTCGTCCTGCGGGCGGTCCACGAGGCGTGAGGAAGGCGGGGCGTGCGGCCGGGTCCGCACGCCCTTTTGCCGTCGGCTCGCGGGACCGTAGGATCGCCTGGTCATCGCCGCGACGGGAGACAGGAAGCCGGTGCGATTCCGGCACGGTCCCGCCACTGTGACCGGGGAGCGCCCCTCCGACATGCCACTGCGCACCGCGCGGGAAGGCGGAGGGAACGTCGATCCGGGAGTCAGGACACTGGTCCGTCGCGGGCCCGATCCGAGGAGCGCGGACTCCAGGAGGCTTCACGTGTCCCAGTTGTTCACCCCTGCCCGCACGCGCGGGTTCCTCCGCGCCACGGCCGCAGCCGTGGCCCTTTCATCAGTGCTGCTGACCGCCGCCTGCGGTGCGTCCGACGACGGCGACCGGGACGCGAAGGCGACCGCCGCCGCGCCCGCGGGCTTCCCGGTCACCATCGACAACTGCGGCGTGAAGACGACGTACGACGAGCCGCCGTCGCGGGTGGTCACCATCCACCAGCATCCGGCGGAACTCATGCTCGCCCTCGGTCTCGAGGACCGCATGGTCGGTATGGCCTTCCCCGACTCGGCCGTCCTGCCCGAGCTGAAGAAGGACTACGAGGCGATCCCCGAACTGGCGGAGAGGGAGCCGTCGTTCGAGAAGATCCTGGACGCCGAACCCGACTTCGTCTACGGCGGCTACGGCAGCGCCTTCGCCGAGAAGGAGGGCCGTTCCCGCAAGGCGTTCGCCGACGCCGGCATCGACACCTACCTCAACCGCGAGTACTGCGGCAAAGGGCAGGTGACGATGAAGGACACCTACGACGAGATCCGGACCATCGGCAAGATCTTCGGAGTCCCGGACCGGGCCGACAAGCTGGTCACCGACCTGCGAGGCCGCGTCGCGAAGGCCACCGCCGAGGTCGAGGGCGAGCGCGAGATGCCCGTCTTCGTCTACGACAGCGGCGACAAGAGCGCCTTCACCGCGGGCGGCAAGGGCCTGGGCACCGAGTTGATCCGGCTGGCCGGCGGCAAGAACGTCTTCGCCGACCTGGACGACGTCTTCGGCGACGTCTCCTGGGAGCAGGTCGTCGAGCGCAAGCCGGAAGTCATCGCGATCTACGACTACGCCGGCGCCGGAAGCGTCGAGGACAAGAAGAAGTTCCTGCTCTCCCAGACCGCGCTCGCCGACGTACCCGCCGTCAGGAACAAGCGGTTCGTGGTCCTGCCGCTGACCGCCACGCTGGTCGGCATCCGCTCGGCCTACGCGGTCGACGACCTGGCCCGCGGACTGCACCCGGAGAGCTTCCAGTGACCCAGGCCGCCACCGGCACGCCCGCCGAAGGGACGGTGCCACGGCGGAAGACCACCGAATCAGGACAGGGCCGTACGCGGCTCGGCGTCACGCTGCTGGTGCTCACCGCTCTGCTCGTCGTCTCCGCGACGGCGGGCCTCGCGATCGGCTCCGTGCACGTACCGCCGGGCCAGGTGTGGGGCATCGTGACGCACGCGCTGGGCGCCGACTGGCAGCAGCCGGGCTGGTCACGGGCCCGGGAGACCATCGTGGTGGACGTACGGGCGCCGCGGGTGCTGCTCGGTGCGGTCACCGGCGCAGGACTCGCGGTGATCGGCACCGCCCTGCAGGCACTGGTGCGCAATCCGCTCGCCGAGCCGTACCTGCTCGGCGTCTCCTCCGGGGCGTCGCTCGGCGCGGTCTCGGTGATCGTGTTCGGGTTCACCCTCTTCGGACCGGCTTCCCTGTCGGTGGCCGCCTTCGTGGGGGCGCTGGGCGCGCTCCTGCTCGTGTACGCCACCGCCCGCACCGGCGGACGCATCACCTCGTCGCGGCTCGTGCTGTCGGGAGTGGCGATCGCGGCGGTACTCACCGCGGTACTCGATCTGCTGCTGCTCACCACCGACCGGGGCAACGAGGCCCGCGCGGTCCTCGCCTGGACCCTCGGCGGTCTCGGCGGCGTCAACTGGGAGACGCTGTGGCTGCCGAGCGCCGCCCTGCTGCTCGGCATCGGCGTCCTCATGGCGCAGGCCCGCAACCTGAACCTGCTGCTGGCCGGCGAGGAGGCGGCCAGCACGATGGGACTGGACGTGGCCCGCTTCCGCGCCCGCCTGTTCGTCCTGCTCTCCCTCGTGACGGGAGTCCTGGTCGCGGCGGCCGGACCGATCGGCTTCGTCGGCCTGATGATGCCCCACGTCGTGCGCCTGTTCGTCGGCGGCGACCACCGCCGGGTCCTGCCGACGGCGGCACTCGGCGGAGCGGTCTTCCTCATCTGGGCCGACATCGCCGCGCGGACGATCGCCGCGCCGATGGAGATACCCGTCGGCGTGCTCACCGCCCTGTGCGGCGGGCCCTTCTTCCTGTGGCTGATGCGCCGGGACGCCCGACGCGGCACCGACCGAGGAGTGGCATGACCGCGACCGGCATGGCGCCGGCCGAACTGAGCGTCGACGGCGTCACGCTCACCGCCGGAGCCCGCCACCTGGTGCGCGACGTCTCCCTGACCGCCCGCCCCGGCGAGACCATCGGGCTCGTCGGCCCCAACGGCAGCGGCAAGTCGAGCCTCCTGCGCACCGTCTACCGCGTCCTGCGCCCCGACACCGGCCGGGTCAGGGTCGACGGAGACGACGCCTGGACGCTGCCGGTGCGGCAACTGGCCCGCACCGTGGCGGCGGTGGTACAGGACTCGGCCGCCGACTTCGACCTCGCCGTCCGCGAGGTCGTCGCCATGGGCCGCACCCCGCACAAACGACTCCTCGCCGGTGACACGCCCGAAGACGCCGGCCTCATCGACCGCGCGCTCCTCGCGGTCGACGCCCTCCACCTGGCCGACCGCCCCTTCGACCGGCTCTCCGGCGGCGAGCGCCAACGCGTCCTCATCGCGCGCGCCCTGGCCCAGCAGCCCACCCTCCTGGTCCTCGACGAACCCACCAACCACCTCGACGTCCGGCACCAGCTGTCGGTGCTCGGCACCCTGCGCCGCCTGCCCACGACCGTCCTGCTCGCCCTGCACGACCTCAACCTGGCCGCCTACTACTGCGACCGCCTCTACGTCCTGCACGACGGCGAAGTCACCGCCTCGGGCCCACCCACCGAGATACTCACCCCGCGGCTCCTCGCCGAGGTCTACGGGGTGGCGGCGGAAGTCGCCACGCATCCCCGCACGGGCGCCCCGCAGGTGACGTTCCTCCCCGAAGAGTCACCCGCATGAAGGGCTTCTCCCTGCTGCCGGGCACACATCAATCACGGCCCGGCCGGCTTCGCCGTCGTCGCCCTTCGCTCACGTCCTTCCCACAATCGCGTCGCTGGACGCCGGGGCACCCAGCAACGGCTCGTGAGCCAGGTGAAGCGCGGGACGCCCAGGTAGCGAGGAGGGACTGTCGCCGCGACCGTCACGCCCCGCGCAGCGCACTTTCCTCCCTGCCGCTTCACGACCGCAGCTCAGGAGGTTGGTGGCCATGCCTGAACCGGATGCCGGGCCGACAGGGCAACGGGCAGACACCTGAATGCTCCGGTGACGGGTGGAGCACATGATCAGCAGCCGCCTGGCATGAACGAGTTCGCCCCATTGGGCAGACCGAACAGTCGCCGGGACAGTACGGTCGTGCCCCATGGAAGCGGAAGAAGCCGGGCGCGCAGTTCGAACCGTCCATGACGCTGCTGCGCATGCATTGGAGCAGCTGAAAGGTATCGACATCTCGACAGAGGAGGCGGATGCCAGGCTGGCCATGCTCGGTGGCGTGATAGACGAATTCAACGCCGGCATGCGGAGCGTTCTGCCTGTCTGGGCCGAGATGGCCTCCGATGGTTTCAGGTCCACGTACCCGGGCGACCCCTCACACCTGTGGGTTGCCCTCGGCGCGTTCCTCGCACTCAACGAAGACCGCGCCGGGACGTACGCCGACAAACGCTTCCGGATCTGGGACCTGATGGGCTGCCTCAAGAGGGAACTGGCCGTCGCGCTCGCCGAACTCGATCCGCCCCTCCCGCAGCCCGATGCCGGAGCCGGCGCCGGCGTCAGCGCCAGTCAGAGTGCTGATACGTCGGGGTCGATCGGCTCGCGCCCCCCTGGTCCGGCATTCCGTGAACACGTACCGGAGGGTGAGAGGCACCGGTGGCATCAGTTGAGAGACCGTGGACGAGACTACGCCGAGGCTGTCGCCGAGGAGCAGCGTGAGGTCCCAACGCCGCCGGGATCGAACTCCGCACATCCGGTTCCGGGTATCGTCTCCGGCCCTTACGACGATCTGCGCGAACCGTGGTATCGCCGTCTAGTGCGCCGCAACCGAGGCGAGCGGTAGTCAGCGGTGACCGGACTGATTCAGAGCGCCCTCGGCGGTGGGCGTGCGTTGCTGGTCGGCTGGATCCTGCCCAGCCTGATCAACGTGCTGGTGTTCGGGTTCGTGGTGGTGCCGAACCTGAGCAGGTTCGAAGCACTTGGAGCTGAGACGGGCCGGGCTGCCATCTTCGGTCTGGTTGCCACTGCGGTCCTGGGCTTGGTCCTTGCTGCCCTGCAGACACCGCTGTACCGCGTCCTCGAGGGCTATCTCGGTTGGCCTCGATGGTTGATCGCGACGCGACGTCGGCATCATCTGGCCCGCAAGCACCTTCTGCGCAACCGCGTGGACGCCGTGACCTTGGCCGGGCAGGAACGTGCCGGCTGTCTGGCCGCAGCCGACCAGCCCGTGCTCGCTGCCCTCCGTGCCCACCCCATCATCAGCCGCCACCTCGCCCCGGACGTCACCAAGGGCGAGGTCTGGTTCGCACTGCTCAACGAGCGGTTGCACCGTTACCCATTGGATGATCGGCAGGTCGCCCCGACGCAACTCGGGAACGCCATTCGGCGTTTCGAGGAGTACGGTTACGACCGTTTCCGGCTCGACTCACAGGTGCTCTGGCACGAACTGAACGCTGCCGCACCGGATTCGGCACGCCAGCAGACCAATGACGCCCGGATGAGCGTCGACTTCTTCATCAGTTTGCTCTACGGGCACCTGATCGTCGCCGGGGCCGCCATAGTCGACCTGGCCGTCGGCACCGCGTCGCGTCCATGGCTGGTCGCAGTGGTGATCGCGGGCCTGCTGCCGCTCACGATGCTCTGGTACCGCCTGGCGGTCGTGGCCACCGACGAGTGGGCGGGCGCGGTCCGGGCCATGGTCAACCTCGCGCGACACCCGCTTGCCGCAGCGCTCGGGCTCACCCTTCCCCAGAGGCTCGAGGACGAACGCGCCATGTGGCGCCTCGCGAGCGGTCTCGTGGACACCGGATTCCGTCCAGGGCTGTCCGCTCTGGACGCCTACCGAACTGCCCCCTCGGAACCGAGCGCGGCACCCACTTCACCCCCGTCCCGGTCCAGCCTGCCGGCGGCTCGTTCGTCTCCGGCGGCGCCGGCAGCCGCTGCCGACACACCACGCAGTGGCGGCGAGCCAGCAGGGCCGTGAAGTTCGCGTCACCAAGTGCCATACCTGGCAACGAAGTCGTATTCACTGAGGCACGGAGGTGTCCTCACGGGCGCCCCGCGGGACCGGAGGGGAGACTCTCCATGCCTGACATAGGCCTCGGTGCAGCGAACGGCTGGGAGGACGGTGACTTCCACGGCCGCGTGAAGCTGACGCAGAGCAAAGGTCAGTCGAACCCGGCGAAGAAGGACGTGGTCGTGGCCTGGAGCATGACTGCATGACACGGCACACGGCACCCGGTCGGATGTGTTTCCGACACCCTTCCCCCATAGCTGGACGACGGGCGTGTCGAGGGGGCTTAGAGTGAGCGGACGGCTCGATGGATGTGCCCTAGGCGGATGGTGGCGGGATGCAGTGGCAGCGGTTCGCTCAACAGATGGCTGTACTGGCCCGGGATCTGCTGGAGAAGAAGACGGTCCAGGAGACGCTGGACGCGATCTCGGCCGCGGCGGTGGATCTGGTCGAGGGTTGTGACGCGGCCGGGATCCTGGCGGTCCGCAAGGGCAAGGCGATCACCCTGTCCTCGTGCGGGGACATGGTGGAAGCCTCCGACCGTGTCCAGGGCGAGCTGGGCGAGGGCCCGTGTTACGACCTGGCCCGCCACAAGGACGGCGAGCGCACCTACCGGATCGAGGACATGACCCGGCCCCGGCCGGACTGGCCGGCCTACGCCAAGGCCGCCCGCGAGCTCGGTATCGGCAGCATGACCGGCATCCTCCTCTACACCGACGACGAGGACTTCGGCGCCCTCAACCTCTACGCCCGCCGCCCCGGCACCTTCACCGAGGACATCGAGACCGCCGGCTGGATGCTCGCCTCCCACGCAGCCGTCGCCCTGGCCAGCGCCCGCACCATCGACCAGCTCGAAAACGCCATGGAGACCCGCCACGCCATCGGCGAAGCCATGGGCATCCTCATGGAACGCCACCACATGAGCGAAGACGATGCCTTCAACGTGCTGCGCCGCCTCTCCCAGCACCACAACATCAAGCTACGCGATGTGGCGCAGACGTTCCGCGCCGAGCACGACCGCCGCTGAGCGGCAAGGTGCACGCCGGGCGGCGGCCGTGCCGGGCCGGCGTCTGCGCGCCGTGCCGGGTGAGGTTGCGGTTGCAGTTGCGGTTGCGGTTGCGGTTGCCGACCTCTATCCCGAGGTTCCGTCGGGTGTTCGGTCCACGTGGACCCGGTCGGGGCGCGGAGAGGTGCGGCGCTGGTGGAGGGTCAGCTCCGCAGTGATCTGCTTGCCCTCGTCGGTGCGCTGGACGGTGAGGCGCCTGCTGAGGGCCCCGACGATCTCCAGGCCGTGACCTCCCGGGCGGCGGGGATCGACCGGCCGGGGCTGAAGCATGGCGGGAGAGGTGTCCCGGACGGTGATCCGCACCGTGCGGCCGTGGTCGGCCACCTGGAGGTGCAGGCGGCCCGGTCCGGGGGCGTGCCGTGCGGCGTTTGTGACCAGTTCGCTGACCACGAGCCGGACGTCGTCGGCGGTACAGGGCGCCACCGGCACCTGATGGGTGTGCCGCAGGGCGGACAGCAGTGCGTCGGCTTCGGCCCGTGCCCGGGCGGCCGGGGGCGGAGAGCCGCTCCAGGCCAGGTGCCGACGCAGAGTGTTGTCCGGTCCCTGCCCCTCCGCCTGCTTCATAAGCGGTTGAGACATGAAGATCGTCACTCTCAGTCGTAGCGTTTTGTGCGCTTGGTTCCCTCTTGAGGGGACGGGCAGCGACTACCCGCCCCGGTGCGTGTTATGGATGCCGGTCCACGAGAGCCGAACCGGAGCCGCCCGGCGTGGGCCGGGGCGCCCGCGGCATCGCCTCGTGCAGGACGGAACGGCCACCCGCGGAGCAGCGGTCGCACCGCACCGGTTCGAGAGAGGACGGCCCGGATCAAGCGCGGGGTCGGAGCCTGTCGTCGAGCGCGGAACCGACGTCTGGGCAGTGCTTGCGGATGGTGTCGAGGAAGGCGCGCAGCACCGGGGAGTGGTCACGGGCCGCGAAGGACAGGACGAGATCGGGCAGGGGCGTGTGCGGGGTCACTTCGCAGAACCGCACGCCCGGACGCGGAACCGCCCTCATGCGGGACGGCCCCAGACCGACGCCCACACCCGAGGCGGCGAGGCCGATGATCGTGTGCACGTCCCTCGCGACGGTCGCGCCGCCGAGAGCCGCCGAGTCGGTGCCCAGCAGGGTGCGCAGTCCGCCGACGACGGCGGGCTCGTCCTCGCCAGCCGACACGATCAGCCGCTGTCGCCGCAACTGATCGGCGCCTACTGACTGTTGCCCCGCGTAGGGGTGCGTCGTGCTCACCACGGCGATCACGTGGTCGTGTCCGACCGGGACGGACGCGAGATGCTCGGCTCCGGCGCCTCCTGGCGGGCCGAGGGTGAGGGCCACGTCCAACTCCCCGGCGATGAGAGCCGGGCCACTGCGGCTGGTGGCCATTTCGTGCAGTTCCAGTCTCACATCGGGCCGTTCACGGCCGAACCGGCTCAGGACACCGGGCAGCGGGTCGAGCAGCGCCGAGGCGATGAAGCCGAGGCGCAGGCGTCCCGTCTCGCCGCGCGCGGCCCGGCCCGCGTCGATCGTGGCCGCCGCGATCTCGTCGAGCGCCCGGCGCGCCCGTGCGAGGAACGCTTCACCGGCGGCGGTCGGGAACACCCCCCGATGTGTGCGGTCGAACAGCCGGGTCCCGACCTCACGCTCCAGGTCGGCGATCTGCTTGGACAACGGGGGCTGCGCGATACCCAGCGCGCCGGCTGCCCGGCCGAAATGCTGGTGCTCGGCGAGAGCCACCGCGTACCGCAGGTGTCGCGCTTCCATGCCCTGCCCTGGCTCCCCTCAGGTGACTGGCCATACCTCAAAGATATCGGTGTGCCACTTGCCAGATCTATCCATGGATGAAGCGGAGACTCCTGTCTGGAATGGAGGCATGAGGAACGCATTCCCGACCGGCACCGTCTTCGTCTTCGTGCACGGTGCCTGGCACGGCTCCGGGCAGTGGGCGGCGACACAACGCGCGCTGGCCGCACTGGGCGCCGCGAGCGCGGCCGTCGAGCTGCCGGGGCACGGCTTCGACGCGCCCCTGCCCACCGGGTACCTGCTGCCCGGCCAGCCGGGCCTGCTGACCGAGAGGTCGCAGCTCGCCGCCCTGACGATGGACGACTGCGCCGAGGCGGTACTGAGCGTCCTGCACCAGGTGCGTCACCAACGCACTGTCGTGCTCGTCGCGCACAGCGCGGGCGGCGGTCCCGCGTCCCTGGCCGCGGAGCGGGCACCCGAGCTCGTGGACCGGATCGTCTACCTGTCCGCCTTCGTCCCGGGCGGACGTCCGCGGTTCTTCGACTATCTGGGCTCACCCGAGAACGCCACCGCGCTGGGCCAGAACCTGAACCTCGGCGACCCCGAGGCCCTGGGCGCCGTACGCATCAATCCCCTCTCACCGGATCCCGTCTACCTCCGCGAACTGCGGGAGACCCACTACCACGACACTCCTCCGGACCGCTTCGACCGGTGGCGGTCCGCGCTCAGCCCCGACCTGCCCCTGGCGATCCCGACGGCTCCGATCACCCTGACCGCGGCACGGTGGGGACGCATTCCACGAACGTTCCTGCGCTGCTCCGAGGACCGGGCGCTCGCACCGGCCGCACAGGACCTGATGATCGCGGAAGCCGACCGGGGTTTCCCCGGCAATCCGTTCACTGTGCGCACCCTGCCCGGGGGCCACAGCCCGTTCGCCTCCCGCCCGGGCGAGCTTGCCGCGGCCCTCGCCTCGTCCGGGCCGAGTCCACGGCAGTTCGGCACGAGCTGACCGCTGCAGTGCGCCGCGAGACGTGAGCTGGTTCGCAGAGGCCGGCCGTGGAGCCTGCGGAGTGCGGTGCGGTGTCGGGCGCGCGGGTTTCACCCGGTGGTCGCCTCCTTCGCCCCGTTCGCGCCGTCGCACACCCTTGTCCGGCGGACGGTACCGCAGCAGCCTGGTCCGAAGAGTTCCTGCGCGGTATCGCGCCCCGTCCCCCTGCCCGAGGCACGCGACCGCCGCGCCCCTGCACGACGTTCACCCGCTCCGAGAGGAACCACCCATGTCTCATCCCTTACGCGTGCGGAGCCTGCCCCGAACGGCGACGGTACTGACCGCGCTCTGTCTGCTGTTCGGCACCTTGCTGGCGGCGTCACCGGTGCACGCGTCCGCCCGGCAGGCCGATGGTCTGCTGGACCTCACCTGCACTCCCCCCAGCAGCGCGGTCTCCAGTTACAGTCCGCCGCTGAGCAACACGCCGCAGACCTCCCAGTCGACGATCTCCTACCAACTGGGGCCCTGCGTCTCGCTGTCGCGGCCCGACGTCACCTCCGGTTCGTCCCTCGTCGTCAATCCCCCGCGGCAGCGCACCTGCCTCGACCTGCTGGCAGGCGGAAGCATGACGCTGGTCATCACCTGGAACACCGGTGAGACCAGCACCGTGTCCGCGAACTTCAACACCACCGTGGTGGGCGCGTTGTTGCAGGTGGTCATCACCGGCACCGTCACGTCCGGGCTGTTCCAGGGGGACGCCGTGGCGCTGACCCAGACCGGCCCCGCGACCCAGGTTCTGCAATGCACCCTGGGCCTGGGCACGGTCTCCAGCATCTACAGCACGGTGCTCCTTGAGATCACTTCGCTCTGACGCCGCGCTCTCCACGCGCCACCCGGGCCGGCTCCACGGGACGCCGCCGGCTCGGGTCCGCGTTCCCGTCCCGTGGAGGCGGCCCGTACGGTCGCGCCACTGCTGCTCTGCCCAGCCGTGAACACGTGACCACTGCCCGGTGCCGCTGCACGGGCAGCGAACCTTCCGTGCGGAAAGCGGCCTTCCGCACGGACGCGAACCTTCCGTGCGGAGGGCCGCCCGATCCCGCAGGCCCTCGAAACCGCCGAGGGCGAGGTCCTGCGGGGCTTCCCGGACCGACGACGACCGGCCCCTCGGCCAGATGCGTGAGGAACCCCGCATGACCGAGTTCACCGCACCCTGTGACGTTCCGGCCACCGACCGGGACACCGTGCTGCGCATCCTGCGGACCACCCGCTCGGTGCGCCGCCGCCTCGACACCGACCGTCCCGTCGACCTCCGACTCGTGCACGCGGCACTCGAAGTGGCCCTGCAGGCTCCCAACGGCTCGAACGAGCAGCCGTGGCACTGGATCGTCGTGACCGACCCACGCCGCCGTACCGCGCTGGCCCGCTGTTACCGCGAGGCCGCCCGGCCTTATCTCGCGGCGATGACACGACGGGTCGAGGACGGCACCGTCGGCCGCGGCGTACTGAACGCGTCCCTGCGGCTGACCGAAGTACTCGACCGGGTACCGGTGATGATCGTGCCCTGCCTCGCGTCCACGCCCGCCGACCACGTCGGTCTTTTCCGCCGGCTCGGTTACCCGCCGTCCGCCGAACACGCCGCCCTCTCCGTCTACTACGGATCCGTCTGGCCCGCCGTCTGGAGTCTGATGCTCGCCCTCCGGGCCCACTCCCTGGCGAGCGCGGTCACCGCTCTGCACCTCACCCGGCCGGACGAGGCCGATGGGATCCTCGACCTGCCGGAAGGCGTCACCCAGGCCGCCCTGCTCGCCGTCGCCCACCCCACCGGGGAATCGTTCCGCCCCGCTCCTCGCCGCGCCCTCGACACCGTCCTCCACCACGACACCTGGTGATCCCGGCACAGGAAAGGACCACGGGATGGTCGACCAGCAGAACCAGCGCCCGCCTCAGACTCCGCTGAACGTCGGTGTGGACGGACCCCTCGCCGCCGCCCGCCGCACCGTCCTCCGGGAGATCGAAGCACTGCTCACCCGTGCCCGAGAGGACCAGGCCCAAGAACTCATGCAGGCGGTGTACGACGCCCCGAGGATCATGGTGCTGGGGGCGGGCCGCTCCAAACTCGCCGTGGACGCCTTCGCCATGCGCCTGATGCATCTCGGGCTGACCGCCCACGTCGCCAGCGACGTCACCTGCCCGGCCGTCACCGAGGGCGATCTGCTGGTGGCGTGCAGCGGGTCGGGGCACACTCCCACGGTGGTGCAGCGCGCCGAGGCGGCCAAGGAGGCAGGGGCCCGGATAGCGGTCGTGACCGCGAACCTCGAGTCGCCGCTGGCCGGACTGGCGGACCTTCGCGTCCATCTCGCCGAGTACAGCCAGGACTTCGAACCCGACGCCTCGACGCAGTTCGTCGGCACCCTGTTCGAGCAAGGGGCGCTGGTCTTCTTCGACTGCCTGATCCTCGCCCTTCAGCGCACCCACCACGTCGACGCGGCCGAGATGTACGCCCGGCACACCAACCTGGAGTGAGGACCGCGCCGCAGCCGGCCCCCGCACCGGACATCCGATCCCGAAACGCAGGAAGGCGGTCCGCGATGTCGCGACGTTCCGCGCCCCTCAGCTTCACCAGTACCAAGGCCCGGCTCGGCCTGACCCGTACGCGGGACTGGATCGAGAGCCTGCTGCTGCCGAACGCCGAGCGCCTGGCCGATGTCTCCTTCTTCGCCTGCCTGCCCCATCCCTTGCTGCTTCCGGCCGGGCAGTGGCTGCTCGGCAGCGGCGTCGGCGTCGGCGCCCAGGACGTGGCGGCGGACACCGAAGAAGTGACGGGCGCGGTGAGCGCCTCCCTGCTGGCCGAGGTCGGCTGCTCCCACGTCATGGTCGGGCACGCCGAACGACGCGGCGCCTTCGGCGAGACCGACCGACTCGTCGCCCGCAAGGCCGCCGCCGCGAGCGGGGCCGGTCTCACCCCGGTGGTGTGCGTCGGTGAGACCGAGAAGCTCCCCGCACCCGACGCGGCGGCACTGGCCTCCGCCCAGGCACGCTCGGTCGTGGCCGCCGTCCCGCCGGACCGGCCCCTGCTCTTCCTGTACGAGCCGGGGTGGGCCATCGGCGGCGACGAGGCCGCCGACCCGGTCCACGCCGGCCACGTGCTGCGGGCGCTGCGGGACGTCACCGCCGGACACCGCGCCCGCTTCGTCTACGGAGGGGCGGTCGTGCCCGGCGTCTACACCCGTCTGCGCGCCGAAGCGGACTGGGACGGCGTGGCCCTGGGCCGCGCCGCCCAGGACCCGCTGCTCCTGACCGAGTCCCTGGACGAACTCGCCGGCCCCGGATGAGACTCCGTGAACACCGCGACGCCGGAGCCCTCCGTTCGCGGCGCCGCGGTGTCGACGCCAGGTCGGTGTCCGGCCTCATGGGTGCCCGCCGGTGAGCGTCACCCCTGAGCCGGCTGCCCAGCACCGCCGGGCTGGCGGGGCACGGCTGGACCCCGCTGCCCCGCGCGCGGCCGTGCCGAATCAGTCAGGGAACACCACCATGCAGGACGGCGGCACACCCGGAGGCAGGTGGGTTCCTTTGCGGAACTCCCCGTCGATCAGCACGGCACGCACTACGCGATGAACGTTGTGCACGGCCGTTCCACGGTACTCACGGAACGTCGGGGTGGCTTGCAGCAGTAGCGCTCCGTTGGGCAGCGGGGTCACGGAATGGAACGCGGGTGAGGCGCTCAGCAGATCAACCCCGCCCAGCGCGTCCACGATGTCTTCGGGGACGACCATGAGCCATGAGTAGCCACGCAGCCGAACGCGCCAGTTCGCAGTGTTCACCGCCGGGTCGCCGGCATCACCTCTCAGGGCGTTTTCAAGCTCCGTCTCCCCGCAGGCACGCCGGTAGGAGAGATGACCGAACACCACGTTGAACCGGTGGCACGCCCATCGGACGGACCGCAGAATACTGCTTTCGACCGTTGCCGCCCGCCCGGGGTCCCGAAGTGCCGCTTCCGACAGCTTGACAGTCAACTTCGCACAGGACGGGTTTTCCTCCTCGAATGCTGCCGCGACCGAAACATCGGAGTCGCCGATCTCTCCTTTGTCCGTGAAGAGACCGCTCTCCACTGTGATCGACTCGGCGCGGTCGTCGATGCTGCGCATCAACCAGGGCAGTACGTCCGGGACGTAGGGGTTGTACAGGACATCGAAGCTGTCGTTCGGAGCCGCGGTGGTGAACGCCCACCGCTTGGCCGCGCTCTGCGGCCGCAGCGCCGGGACGCCTGTGTACCCCGCGGTCGAGACCCGGTGAGGGCTGGCTTCTCGCCCGATGTCACTACCCGCGAACTGCCGCACCCCTTCGGTCAGCCACTGGACGGCGCAGTCCGACAGCCTGGCTTGGTCGGGCTCGAAAACGGTCAGTTCGACCGCCATCGCATGCGGAAGGCCATCGTTCAGCGCATGCACGTACTCCACGTGTCCCTTCCCGTTCGCGGGTGTCGGTGGTCTACGCGTCCCGGGGCCCGGCGAGCCGTTCGGGGCAGGTCCGAGCGTACGGGGCCGTCGTCCATGCGACGCCGCGGGAGGTCGGAGGGATGGAAGCGGATTCCGGCGGAACGCTCTGCGAGCAGGCCGTGCGCGGGACAGGTCAGATCGGGGCGCCGAGCGGCGCACCGCTCTCACCCACGTCGCGGCGGGGTGATCGTGTACAGGTCGAGGATGTCCGGCAGCGGGACGCCGCCCGGCCCCCCGGCCTGTACCCAGCCGGCGATGTCCTCGGTCGCTTCCGGGTCGTTGACCAGGCCCAGCCAGACGGGACGGCCGCCGGCGGCCCGGCCCTCCGACGAGGGCTGCACGACGATGACGTCGGCCTGCTCGCGGACGTCCAGGCACGGGCGCCCCGCAGGTGACGTTCCTCCCCGAAGAGCCACCCAATCGAGGCGCAGGGCATGTCCGACTTCGCGAAGTCGCCCGACGGCATGAGCGGAGGAAGGCCGTCGGCCACTGCGCCGTGGGACGCACCCCGGGGGGCATCGGCGCCGGTGGCTCGTGCACGCGGCCTTCCTCCGCAGGCGCGACTGATCACCGTCCGCGTCAGAACGGCATGTGACCGCGAGCCCGCCGACCGGCCGAACCGCTGCGGCCGACAGCCTTGGAGCTGCTGCGGAAGGGCTTGCTGAGAGCGCGGCCGAGTACACCGGGGGCCTTCCCCCCGGCTCGCGACCCGGCACCGAGGGTGCGCTGGGTTCCGCGTTGCGGGTGGTGGGAGAGGCGCGGGACGAGGAAGGCGACAACGGCAAGAACGACGCAGACGGCGACGATCCCCACGATCATCATGACGGACCTCCTGGGCTCGGGACGTGTCTGTCGGTTGCCCGGGGGACGGGAGGTCATGCGCGGGGCGTCGGCACGCGCCGGGCTCGGACAGCCCGGCGCCCACCCGTCTCCACGTGGGGACGCGGCGCGTCAGGCCCGGCGCCGGGGCAGTCGTACCACCTGCACGAAGAAGTCGTCGATCTGGCGGACGGCGGCGATGAACTGGTCCAGGTCGACGGGCTTGGTGACGTAGGCGTTCGCGTGCAGCCGGTAGCTGCGCACGATGTCCTCCTCGGCGGACGAGGTGGTGAGCACGACCACGGGGATGTCGCTCAGGTCGTCGTCGGACTTGATCTTCTCCAGCACCTGGCGCCCGTCGTACTTGGGCAGGTTCAGGTCGAGCAGGATGAGATCGGGGCGCGGGGCCTCGCTGTGCCGGCCGCGCCGGTAGAGGAAGTCGAGGGCCTCCTCGCCGTCCCGCACCACGTGCAGGGTGTTGCCGATCTTGTTGTCCTCGAACGCCTCGCGGGTCATCAGTTCGTCGCCCGGGTCGTCCTCCACGAGGAGCACGTCGATGGGGGTCGCGTCATAGGTCGTCATGCCAGGGTCTTTTCCTCGGTGTGGGAGCCGGCGCCGTCGGCGGTGTCGCCGCCGGAGGGCAGGGTGAAGCAGATGCGGGTGCCATCGGAGTGACCGGTGTCGATCCCGATGTGACCGCCGTGGTGTTCGACGATCTTCTTGCACAGGGCCAGCCCGATGCCGGTGCCCCCGTAGGCGTCCCGGCCGTGCAGCCGCTGGAAGATGACGAAGACCTTCTCCGCGAACTCCTCGGGGATGCCGATGCCGTTGTCGGTGACGCACAGCCGCCAGGTGCCGGGGCTGTCCTCGTCCTCCTCGCAGGTGATCCGGACCTCCGGGGTGCGGTCGGGGTGACGGAACTTCACGGCGTTGCCGACCAGGTTCTGCCAGACCATGCTCAGCAGCAACGGGTCGCCGACCACCCGGGGGAGCCGCTCGGGCCGTTCGATGTGCGCGCCGGTCTCCGTGATGGCGGTGTCCAGGTTGGCCAGGGCCTTGGTGAGGACCTGGTCGAGGTCGACTTCCACCCGGGCGTCGTTGAGGCGCCCGACGCGGGAGAAGGTGAGGAGGTCGTTGATGAGGACCTGCATGCGCTTGGCCCCGTCGACGGCGAAGTCGATGTACTGCCGGCCCCGGTCGTCGAGCTTGTCGCTGTACCGCTTCTCCAGCAGCTGGCAGAAGGAGGCCACCTTGCGCAGCGGCTCCTGCAGGTCGTGCGAGGCGACGTACGCGAACTGCTCCAGTTCGGCGTTGGAACGGCGCAGCTCCACCGCCTGGGCGTCCAGGTCCTCGGTCTGCCGGGTGAGGACCTCCTGCTGGCGGCGGGAGGCCTCGAGTTCGGCGACGATCCGCTGCCGCATGCCCTCGACGGCTCCCGCCACCGCCGCGAGGTCGGCGGGGCCCTCGCCGGTGATCACGTGGTCGAAGTCACCGTCGCTCACCCGGCGGGAGGAGGCGCTGAGGGCCTGGAGGGGTCGGGCCACCAGCACCCGGATCAGGAGGGCGAGGACCACCCCGGCCAGGAGGAACGCCGCCACCATGGCGCCGAGGATCAGGTTGCGGTCGGTACGGGCCTGGGCCAGGTCCTTCTTGCCGTCCGCCACGGCCTGGGCGAGGTCCGCGTTCTGCGTCGCCCAGAGGCCGCGGATCCGGTCGAAGGCCTTCTTCCCCTGCTCCGTGGTGGTCCGGGCGGATCCCCGGGGCTCCTCGGAGGTCACGCCTGCCACCAGCGGTTCGGCGTAGGTGCGCCGCCAGTCGGCGGCCTCGCGCTCCACGGCCTCCAGGTCCGCGAGCAGCCGGGGCTGGCCCTCGATCAGCTCGCTCAGCCGCGCGGCGGCACGCGCCTCGTCCTCCTTGCCCTGGGTGTACGGGGCGAGGAACTGGCGGTCGGCGGCGATGGCGTAGCCTCGCGCCCCGGTCTCCTGGTTCACCAGCGCGGCTTGCAGCCGGTACGTCTCGGTCTGCGCCGGCTGGAGGCGGTCGGCCAGCCGGTCGGTGACGTCCGAGGTGTGCTCCAGCAGCCGGGCGCCGACGACGCTGCCGCCGATCACCATGAGCATCACCAGTCCCAGGACCACCTGGAACCAGCCCTGCACCGTCAGCCGCCGCCCCGTGGGCCGGCCGCCCGTCTTCTCACTCACCCTGTTCTCCGACACCGTTCTCGTTCGCCCGTCTCATTTCCAGCTCAGGTGCAGCACGGCCACGTCGTCGGCGAGACCGCCCTGGCTCTCCGCGAGCGACTCGGTCCGGTCGATCAGCTCGTCGACGAAGGCGTCCGGGGGCAGCGCGGCCACCTCCCGCGCTATCCGCAGCAGCCCCTCCTCGCCCAGCCGTTCCCTGCCCCGGCCGACGTGTCCCTCGAAGAGTCCGTCGGTGAACAGCACCAGGGCCGCGCCCGCCGGTACCTCCAGCTCCCGCACCGGCCAGCGCGCCAGGTCGGGTACGACGCCCAGCGCGGGGCCGCCGTCGACCTCCACCCATTCCACGCGGCCGCCGGTGCGCAGCAGCAGTCCGGGGTGGCCGGCGCGGATCATCCGCACGTGCGGTTCCCCCGGTTCCCGGGTGAGGCTCGTGAGCGTGGCGAAGACCTGCGGGCCGCCGCGCTCGGCCACCAGGATCTCCTCCAGCCGGGCTATCTGCTCGGTGCCGGTGACACCGCTGAGCACCAGGGTGCGCCAGGCGATGCGCAGGGCGACTCCGAGGGCCGCCTCGTCGGGCCCGTGTCCGGAGACGTCGCCGATGAGCGCGTGCACGGCGCCGTCGGTGCTCTGCACGATGTCGTAGAGGTCGCCGCCGAGCAGTGCGTGGGCACGGCCGGGCCGGTAACGCGTCACGACCTCCACCGCGCCGTCGTTCAGCAGGGGGCGGGGCAGCAGGCCGCGCTCCAGGCGCGCGTTCTCCTGGGCCTGCATCTGGCTAGCCTGGAGGGCCACGGCCGCCTGCTCGGCCTGCTTGCGCTGGATCGCGTAGCGCACCGCCCGCCCGAACAGTTCGGGCTCGACGCGCCCCTTGACCAGGTAGTCCTGGGCTCCGGCGGCCACCGCCGCCAGTCCGGTCTCCTCCTCCGCGAGGCCGGTGAGGACGACCACGGCGACCTGCTCGGCGTGCGCCCGGATTCCGGACACGGCCTCCAGGCCCTGCGTGTCGGGCAGGTTCAGGTCCAGCAGGACGCAGTCCGGCATCTCGGCCGCGAGCGCCTCGCGTGCCTCGGCCATCGAGCGGACCCAGCGCAGGCCCATCGTCAGCGTGCTGTCGGCGACGAGCTCCTCGACCAGCAGGGCGTCGCCGGGATCGTCCTCCACCAGCAGCACGGAGGGTTCCCACCACTGCGAGGGTGTTCCCGGGTCGTCACTCCCGATGGGCGCGGGCGCTCTCATGGCCCATGACTGTGACACCGACACAATGCTCCCGTCCGTCTCCCCGTCCGTACGTCACAGAGGCTCCTGCTGCCGAAGAGCACCTGCCGAGAGCTTACCTGGCTCATTCGTCCATATGTTCCCGTCGGGTCACACCGTCCGTCCTGCCCGCCGGGTCACGCCGTCCGTTCGGGGATCGCCGGGAGGATCTTCTCGGCGATGTCGAGGAGGGCGGCGTCGTCCGGGAGGGCGCCGGCCTCGCTCCACACGGTGATCTCGCAGTAGCCGCCGGGGTCCTTCGCGCCGAGGGCCACGGACAGGGTTCTGGCCAGGGGGCCCTGTTCGACCGGTCCGCCGGATCCGCCGCCGCCGAGATCGATCTCGAACCGCATGGTGTGGTCCGAGGAGAGGACCGCGGGCCGGCCGAGGACCTTGAGCTTCTCGACGTCCGTCTCCTCCCCGAACTCCATCAGTTTCACGTACTGGGCGATCGAGAGGTCGTTGTAGGTGGCCGAGACGTCGACGGTGTAGGTGTCGAACTCGACCTTCGCTTCCGGCTGGGCGACCCTGCCGTCGGTCAGGGGTGCGGTGCCGCTGGAGGCGGACGCCCCCATCGCGGTCTCCGCCGGCGTGCCGAGGAGGCGGGGCAGGTCGGTCCTGTTGAGCGCCTTGCACAGGTCGTCGCCGGTGACCGCCCGCGACGTCTTGGTGTAGGCGCTCGGCAGCGGCTCGTCCTCCCCGGTGGGGCAGGAGGCGGCGTCCTGCGGGGTGCCGTGGGCGTCGGAGGGCATCAGTTCCGGGCCCAGCCACAGCGCGGCGGCGAGCGCCGCGAACACGGCGATCGCGGCGGCCGCCTGGCCCCAGGCGTTGGGCTCCTTCTCCTGGACGGCCGGGGCGGGAGGCTGCTGCGCCGGGACCTGAGGCTGCGCCTGCGCCTGCGGTTGCGGCCGGCCGTCGGCGTCGGGTGCCGTCGAGTCGGCGGAGGCGGCCGGGGCGGGGTGGCGTCGTGCGCGCAGGGCCTGGATCACCGTGTGGACGCGCACGGCGGTGAACAACAGGAAGGCCGCACCGATCGCCGCCGGGACCCACTCGCCGTCGTGGAGGGCCAGATACATGAGGCGCACGCCGAACACCGAGCCGACGACGACGAGGAGGGGTTCGCGAATCCAGAAGGGCAGGAGACGCACGATGAGACCGAACATGCGGTGATCTCACCAGGGCATGTGCGCAGCGGCCGTGATGGAGGCCACAATTCCGGCCCGGTACTCAACCGTGATCGAACAGGGCCGGACCCCGCCCTCCGCCGGGGCGCGCCGTGCGACCGGTCAGGGGTGTCAGTCCGGTCGCGTGCCGGCGACGCGGTAGGGCTCCGCGTCGCTCCACTTGACGTCCAGCCCGAGTCCAGGCCGGCCGGTGTCGGGGCGCAGGGCTCCGCCCTCGGGCAACGGGGTGCCGTCGAAGAGCAGGTGCTCCACGCGCACGTGGTCGTGGAAGTACTCCAGGTGCCGCAGCCTGCGCACCGCGCAGAAGGCGTGGGCGGAGACCGCCGGGGCGCAGTGGGCGGACAGGTCGAGGTGCCGGACGGCCGACAGGCCCGCGATCTCCAGCAGACCGGTGACACCGCCGCAGCGGGTCACGTCGGCCTGGAGGCAGTCGACGACCGGACCGCCGGGGCCGTCGACGAGGTTGGCGAAGTCCTGCGCGGTGAAGGCGTACTCCCCCGCGGCGATCTCCAGCCGCGCCGGCCCCCGCTCGCGCAGCAGCCGCAGCCCCTCCAGGTCGGCCGAGGCGACCGGCTCCTCGAACCAGCGCACGTCCCACTCGTCGTGGAGCCGGTGCGCCCAGTACAGGGCCTCCTTGCGGCCGAGTGCGCCGTTGGCGTCGGCGAAGAGTTCCGGTGCGGCGCCGATCGTCTCGCGTACGGCGGTGAGGCGGTCGGCGTCGCGTTCCGGGTGCCGCGAGGTCTTCAGCTTCACGCGCGGGATGCCCTGGGCGACCCATCCGCCGAGCTGGTCGGTGAGCCGGTCCTGCGGGTAGTTGGTGAAGCCTCCGCTGCCGTAGACGGGGACCCGGTCGTGGTGGGACGGCAGGAGGTGGACCAGGGGCAGGTCCAGCAGGCGCGCCTTGAGGTCCCACAGCGCCACGTCGACGGCGGACAGGGCCATGGCCCCGACGCCCGGGCGGCCCGCGTTGCGGATCTGCGCGGCCATCCGCCGGCCCAGCGCCGCCGGCGAGCCGACGTCCGCGCCCTCGATCACCGGGGCCAGCTTCGAGCGCACGAACGTGGCGGCCGAGACGTCGCCGTAGGTGTAGCCCAGCCCGGTCCTGCCGCCGGCGTGCACCCGCACGAGGACCAGGGTGGTGGAGTCCCACTCCAGGGTGCCGTCCTGCTCCGTGCCGCCGGGGCCGTCGGTGGGGACCTCGAAGGCGTGCACGTCGACCGCGTCGACCGTGCACCCGTCCAACGGCGCCGAGCCGCCCGGCATCAGGGGCGTCCGCGGCGGGACCCGGCGCATCCGGCCGGCTGCCGGCCCCCGCGCCGGCCCCCGCCCCGGGCCGCGTCGCGGGCGCGTCCCGCGGAGCGGGACTCCCGTGCGGGCGGGCGCTGCGGAACGAGGTCGGCGTCTTGGGTCACGGGACTCTCCTGGCCGGGCGGGAGCAACACTCGGGACGAACACTTCTGGAGTGCCTTCCCGGGACTCCGGCAAACCGGACGACCGTCACTCGTCGCCACTCGTCCGGTCGCCGCGCCGGCCGGGTCGGCCGGGTCGGCCGGGCCCCGGTGGCACTCCGGGCGCGGGTCACACCACCGGCACCGGGTCGGCCGGTCCGTGCGGGTCGCCGCCGGGGCGGGCTGCCGGGACCGGGCGGCCGGCGGCCGGCTCGGCGCTCTCGCCGAGGAAGCCGCCCGACTGGTGCTGCCACAGCCGGGCGTAGGCGCCGTCCGCGGCGAGCAGCTTCTCGTGGGTGCCCTGCTCGACGACGTGTCCGCGGTCGAGGACGACGAGGCGGTCCATGCCGGCGACGGTGCTCAGACGGTGGGCCACCACGAGGGCCGTACGGCCGTCCATCAGCCGCCACAGGGCGTCCTGGACGAGCAGCTCGCTCTCCGAGTCCAGTGCGCTGGTCGCCTCGTCGAGCAGCAGGATCGGGGCGTCGCGCAGGATGGCCCTGGCGAGTGCGACGCGCTGGCGCTGACCGCCCGACAGCTTCACTCCCCGCTCCCCCACCAGCGTGGCGAAGCCTTCGGGCAGCTGCTCGGCGAACTCGGTGACGTGCGCGGCCGCGGCGGCCGCGTGGACCTCCTCGTCGGTGGCGCCGGGCCGGGCGAAGGCGATGTTGTCCCGCAGACTGCGGTGGAACATGGCGGGTTCCTGCGGGACGTAGGCGATCAGTGAGCGCAGGTCGCTCTGGCGCAGCCTGCTGATGTCCTGACCGCCGATCAGGATGCGTCCCCGGTCGAGGTCCGCCATCCGCAGCAGGAGCCGGGTGAGCGTGGTCTTGCCGCCGCCGGACCTGCCGACCAGCCCGATCCTCGCGCCCGCGGGCACGTCGAGGTCGAGTCCCCGGAAGATCGGCTCGGCACCCGCGTGGGCGAAGGTCACCGCCTCGAAGCGGATGCCGGTGTCCCGCGGCGCGAGCGGCTCGGGCGTGTCGGCGTCCAGCACGGTGGGAGGGTCCAGGAGCAGCTCGGTGAACTGCGCGGCCTCGGTCATGGAGCTTTCCAGCCGCCGGTAGATCTGGTTGAACTCGAACATGATCTGGGTGGCGTTGGAGTAGTAGGTGAAGGCGACGACGACCTCCTCCACCGACTGGCCCGGGCCGCCGAAGGCGATGGCGACCAGCAGGCCCAGCACGTTGGTCAGTACGGACATGGGGGCGATCAGGGTGTCGACGCGCAGGTTGCCGTAGTCCCACGACTTCAGCGTCAGCCGCCGCGACTCGGCGACCCGGCTGCGGTGTTCGTCGCCCTCCCGCCGCTCCGCCGCGAACGCCCGGACGGTCTCCATGTTCATGAGGCTGTCGGCGACGTGGCCGGAGACCAGGGCGACAGCCGCCTCCCGCTCGTTGACCAGCCGCTGCCGGCGGCGGATCAGCGGTGTCGCGGCCGCCACGGTCAGCGCGATCATCACGAACAGCCCCACGACGAGCATCGGTTCGTAGCCCCACAGGACCACGGCACCGAAGACCAGGGGGACGAGACTGCCCACGATCCGGTACGTCACCGTGTCGACGAAGTCCTCGAAGCGCTTGCCGAAGCTGAGCACCCGCTTGGTGAGGGAGCCGGCGAAGTTGTCGTGGAAGAACGCGGCGTCCTTGGCGAGGAGTTCGTCCATGCCGCGCACGTACAGGTGCTCCATGCCGAGGGCGTCCACGCGGTTCAGGCAGTGCTGCCCGATCCGCCACACCACCTCGGCGAGCAGCAGCGTCACCCCGAAGCCCAGCACGTACGGCAGTGCCGTGCCGAGGGTCAGGCCGCCGTCGTCGCCGTCGGCGGCCTGACCGGCCAGCTTGGCGATGAGCAGGGGGGCGACGTAGCGGATGCCGATGTTGCCCACGGCGGGCAGCAGCAGCGCGGGCAGGGCGAGTCGTCGTAGTCGCAGCAGTTCACGGCCGTAGTGGCGCAGCGCCAGGACGACCGCGCTCCTGCCCGGCGCCGCCCCTCGTGCGTCTGTGGTGCCCATCACACTCCCGGTGGTTCGGAAGTCGGAATCTTCCCGTCGGACGGAGACCACAGTCCAGGCATTTAAGGCGGACCGTCGAGAATCGGACACCGGGCTCCGGCCCGCGCGAGTCCCTCAGAGGGTGAACCCGGCCGGGTAGGGGTCCGTGGGGTCGAGCAGGTACTGCGCGGTGCCGGTGATCCATGCGCGGCCGGTGACGGACGGGAGGACCGCGGGGCGGCCGCCGACGGTCGTCTCCCCCAGGACGCGGCCGACGAACCGGGAGCCGATGAACGACTCGTTGACGAAGTCCCGGCCGGCCGGCAGCAGACCGCGGGCGTGCAGCTGGGCCATCCGGGCGCTGGTGCCGGTGCCGCAGGGCGACCGGTCGAACCAGCCCGGGTGGATCGCCATGGCGTGCCGCGAGTGCTCCGCGGTCGAGCCGGGGGCCTCCAGGTAGACGTGGTGGCACACGTCGATCTCCGGGTTCTCCGGGTGGGACACCGGGTTCTGCCCGTTGATCGCGTCCATGACGGCCAGCCCGGCGTCGAGCAGTGCCTGCTTGTGCGCCCGCCCGAAGGGGATGCCCAGGTCGTCGGTGCGGACGAAGGCGTAGAAGTTGCCGCCGTAGGCGATGTCGTAGCGCACCCGCCCGTGCCCGGGGACGTCGACGACCTGGTCCAGCGCGTGGCAGTACGAGGCGACGTTCTCCAGGGTCACCGACTCGGCGCGGCCCTCGCGCACCCGCACCCGGGCCGTGACGAGTCCCGCCGGGGTGTCCAGCCGTACGGCGGTCTCCGGCTCGGTCACCTCGACCATGCCGGTCTCGACGAGGACCGTCGCGACACCGATGGTGCCGTGGCCGCACATCGGCAGGCAGCCGGAGACCTCGATGAAGAGCACGCCGTAGTCGGCGTCCGGCCGGGTCGGCGGCTGCAGGACGGCCCCGGACATCGAGGCGTGCCCGCGGGGTTCGCACATGAGCAGGGTGCGCAGGTGGTCGCGTTCGGCGACGAACCGCCGGCGCCGCTCGGCCATCGTCGCACCGGGGAGGACTCCCACCCCGCCCGTGATCACGCGGGTGGGCATGCCCTCGGTGTGCGAGTCGACGGCGTGGTAGCAGACCGTCGAGCGCATCGTCAGTTCACCCCGGCGTCGACGAGGGCCTGGGTGGCGGCGCGTACGACGGCCTCCGTCTCCGGGGCCAGCGGCCGCCGTGGCGGCCGGCAGGGACCGCCGCGGCGGCCGGTCAGCTCCTGGCCGAGCTTGATGGCCTGGACGAACTCCGTCCGGCTGTCCCACCGCAGCACCGGGTGCAGCCGCCGGTAGAGCGGCAGGGCCGTCTCCAGGTCGCCCCGGACGGACGCCTCGTACAGGGCGCGGCAGGCCCGGGGGAAGACCTGCGGGTAACCCGCGACCCAGCCCTTGGCGCCCGCGACGGCGACCTCCAGCACGGTGTCGTCGGTACCGATCAGGAGGTCGAGGCCGGGGGCCAGTTCGGCGATCTCGTAGCAGCGCCGGACGTCGCCGGAGAACTCCTTGACCCCGACGACGAACCCTTCGGCGTGCAGCTTGGCCAGCAGGTCGGGGCGCAGGTCCACCTTGGTGTCGACGGGGTTGTTGTACGCGGTGACGGGCAGGCCGACGGAGGCCACCCGTTCGAAGTGTTCGAGCACGGCGCGGTCGTCGGCGCGGTAGGAGTTGGGCGGCAGGCACATGACGGCCTGACAGCCCGCGTCCTTGGCGAAGCGGGCGTGCCGCTCGGCCTCGCGGGCGCCGTAGGCGCCGACGCCCGGCATGACGGTGAACCCTTCGGGGGCGTTCGCGACGGCCGTCTCGACGACGCGGTCGCGCTCCTCGTGGGTGAGGGTCTGGTACTCGCCCAGCGACCCGTTCGGTGCGACGCCGTGCATCCCCTGCCCGGCGAGGTGGGCGACGCTCTCGCCGTAGGCGCCGAAGTCGACCGAGAGGTCGTCGTGGAACGGCAAGCTGGTCGCGACGATGACGCCGTGCCAGGGCTTTCGGGTCTCGCTCATCAACACTCCTCGTGGTGTTCGCCGCCGTCCGTCGAGGCCGGCCGTCCTTCGTCGAGACCCGCGAGCGACCCGAGGGTCACGGGCGTCGCGACGAGCCGTTCCGCAGGCTCGTAGGCCCGCTCCGGTGCCGTGAGGCAGTGCACGGCGGGTCCGCACATCCGGCCCTGGCACCAGCCCATACCGGCCCGGGTCAGTTGTTTGACCTGCCGGTGGTCGCGGGCCCCGGCGGCCCGGGCGGCCAGGACCGCACCGGCGGTCACCTCCTCGCAACGGCACACGACGGTGTCGTCGCACAGCCACGACGGCCAGGCGGGAGGAACCGGGTGAGCCAGTGCCATCGCCCGGGCGAAGGCGCGGTGGCGGGCCACCGCGGAACGTACCGCGGCAGCCCGCCGGTTCGCCGGTCGCCGGCCGGCCGGTGCGCGGGCGGCGCCGGAGTCGGCGAGGACCGACTCCGCGGCCAGGCGGCCCTCGTGCACGGCGAGGGCGGCCCCGCCCACGCCGCAGGTCTCCCCCGCGGCGTAGACGCCGGGGACGGTGGTGCGCTGCCCCGCGTCGACGGCGGCCACCGCGTTGCCGTCGGCCGAGTCCGTGAGCGCGCAGCCGAGCGGGACGAGCAGGTCGAGTCGGGGCACGAAGCCCCAGCCGACACCGACGGCGTCGACCTCGACACGGCGCCGCGTACCCGGGCGCGGGCGTCCGTCCGGCATCAGTGAGGCGATCCGTACCGACGTCACGCGCTCGTCGCCGTCCGCTCCGACGATCGCCGTGCGCGGGCGGACCGGTATGCGGTGACGCAGGAGCGCGGCGGCGTAACCGGCTCCCTCGGTCCACTTGCCGGGGTTGCGCAGCAGCGGCCCCGGGTGCCGCAGCCAGGCCCGCGGGTGGGCGGCCTCGCAGACCGCGACCACCTCGACGCCGCGCGCCGCGAGCCCGGCGGCGACCGGCAGCAGGAACGGGCCGGTGCCGCCCAGCGCCACGCGTCTCCCTGCCGTGACTCCGCCGCCCTTGAGCAGCGCCTGGAGACCGCCGACGGTCAGGACCCCGGGCAGGTCCCAGCCGGGGAAGGGCAGCGCGCGGTCGTGGGCGCCGGTGGCCACGAGGAGCCTCGGCGCCCGCAGCACCACGGCGTTCTCCCGCGGCGCCTCACGGCGGTCGACCGCGTGGATCGCGAATCCGTCGCCCTCGCGGACGGCGCACCACGCGTGGTGCTCCGGACGCAGGTCGAGCCGGCCCGCCGCGCGGTGCGCCGCCGACGCCTCGCACAGGGCCCGGTAGGTGCGCAGTCCGTGGTGCAGGTCGTCGGTGGGCACGGCCGCGCGCGCGTGCTCCGGCGGGTGCCGCCAGTACTGGCCGCCGACGGCGGCGCCCGAGTCGACCAGTACGACACGCAGTCCACCGTTCAGCGCCGTGACCGCGGCGGCCAGACCGGCCGGCCCCGCGCCCACGACGACGAGGTCCGTCCGCTCACTCATCGTCCTCCTCCCGGGTCGCGTCGTCCTGTGGTGTCTCGTCGTCCTCCCGGGTCGTGACGGCCATGCCGGGGCGGGCCCGCACCAGGCAGGCGCGCTGCCCGCCGGCTCCGTCGACCGTCACGAGGCAGTCGAAGCAGACACCGATAGCGCAGAACACGCCGCGCGGACGGTGTCCGACGCGGCTGGTGCGCCAGGCGAGGCGGCCCGCGGCGACCAGGGCCGCCGCGACCGTCTGCCCCTCGACGAACGGCAGGGACTCGCCGTCGACGACGAACTCGCTCACCGGTGTGCACCTCCGGGGCCGAGCAGGCGGTCGGGGAGCAGTCGGGTGTGGGCGGCGGGATCGGCGCCGCGCCAGGGGCGGCCGAGCAGGTGGGCCGTGACGAGTGCGCCGGTCGCGGGGGCGAGACCGATGCCCGCTCCTTCGTGACCGCAGGCGTGGACGACGCCCGGCACCCGCGGGTCCGGACCGATCACGGGCAGGTGGTCGGGGCAGTACGGGCGGAACCCGCGGTAGACGCGCATCAGATGGACCGCGCGCAGGAAGGGGAACAGCCGGCATGCCTGGGCCGCCAGCCTCGTGACCACGGCGATGTTCATCCTCGTGTCGAAGCCGACGCGTTCCCGGCTGGCGCCGATGAGGAGCGTGCCGCCGCGGGTGCTCTCCACGACGCAGGAGGTCTCCAGTCCGGCGTCCGAGGAGGCGACGCCCGCGACGTAGTCGGCGGAGTAGACCTTGTGCCGGACCATCGGCGGCAGCGGTTCGGTCACCAGGACGAAGCCGCGGCGCGGCAGCACCTCGACGGGAGCGCCGAGCCGTCGGCCGACCTCACCGCCCCAGGTCCCGGCCGCGTTGACGACGGCGTCGGCGGGCAGGACGTCACCGGCGGCCGTCCGGACGCCGGTGATCCGGCCGCCGCCGGTCTCCGCGCCGACGACCTCCCCCGCGTGCCGGCGCGCGCCGCGCCGCACGGCGGCCCGCAGCAGTGCGGCCGCCGCCAGCACCGGCTGCACCTGGGCGTCCTGCGGGTAGTGGACGCCACCGGGGAGGCCGGGCGCGAGGTGGGGTTCGAGGTCCCGCACCCGGTCGACCCGCTCGACGCGGACCCCGGCCGCCTCCTGCCGGGCCGCGAACTCACCGAGCGCGGCGAGGCCTTCGGCGGTGCTCGCCACGACCAGGCCGCCCTTGGGCTCCAGTTCGAGGCGGTCGGGGCCGAGTTCCCGGCCCGCCTCCTCCCACAGGGTGCGGCTCAGCTGCGCGAGGGCCAGTTCGGGGCCGGGCTCCTTGTCGGAGACGAGGACGTTGCCCTCTCCGCGGCTCGTGGTCCCGGCGCCGACGGGTCCGCGGTCGACGACCGTGACGTCCATGCCCGCCGCGGCGGCGTGGAAGGCACAAGCGGTGCCGACGATGCCGGCACCCACGACGACGACCTTGAGCGTCAACGGCTCCTCCTCCGTGCATCGCACCACACTGTGCAATGTCACATGCCATTGCGGAGGCTACGCATTCGACGGACCGCTGACAATGCCCCCTTCGGGCCGCTGACAACGCACCCTTTCGTGTCGGCGGTGCCGTCGGCGCGGTGGGGTGGAGTGCGGGCTGCGGTGGGGTGGAGCGCGTGCTGCGGTGGGGTGGAGTGCGTACTGCGGTGGTGACGGGCCCGCTCCGGTGGTGGTGTGAACGCTCCGGTGGCGGTGCTGCGGGCGGGTCGGGCGGTCAGAGGTCGACGCGGGTGCCCAGGCCCGTGAGGGCGCCGACCGGGTCGAGGTCGGGAGTGCCGCGCGGCCACCAGTCCTCGCGGTCCGGCTCGGACTCGTACGCGAACCAGAGACCCGAACGGCCGAGTCTGAGCTGGACATGGCCACGGGGGTGGGTGAGGCGGTTGCGCCAGGGGCGGAAGGCCGGGAGATCGGCGGCGAGCAGCAGCGGGCGGGCGCGGTCGAAACGGCCGGCCGGCGGGTCCCAGGGCTCCTCCAGGACGTCGAGGCCCTCCGGGCCGCCCTGCCGCCAGGCGGCGACGGCCCGTGCCAGCTCCGCCGTGTCGCGCCCGGCGGCCGAGGCGAGGGACGCGTAGAGCGCGCGGGTGCCCGCGGTGAGGCCGGAGCCGGGGCGTGCCGCGGCGAGGCGGACGGCGTCCTGCCACAGCGTCAGCCCGCCGACCGGGTCGCGCCCCGTCGCGAGCAGGGCGTGGGCGCGGGCGGCCGCGTCGGTGGCGAGCTGGTCCAGCGCGAACGGGTCGGGGCCGCCCGGAGCGGCCGGGTAGGCCGGTGGCTGTTCGGGATGCGGGGGCACGGGAAGCGGCGCGGGGAGCGGCGGCAGGACGCGCCGGGACAGGGCCTCCCCGGCCCGGACGCCGGGCAGGGGCGCGGGGCCCCGGTCCTGGGCCGCACGTGCCGCGCGAGCCGCGTTCCGCCGGGACAGGGCGTCGAGCAGTTCCCGTTCGCCCCGGCCGCGCAGCAGGAGCAGGACGAACGGGTCGGCGTCTAGCAGGCGTGCCGTCTGGTAGCAGAGGGCGGCTGCGTGTTTGCAGGGGTGTCCGGAGTCGGGACAGCTGCACTGCGGGGTCAGGTCGCCGGGTCCGGGGAGCAGCGGGACGCCGCTGTCGGCGAGGTCGGCCAGGGAGTGCGGAAGCTCCTTGTCGAGGAGGGCGGCGATGTGCCCGGGCCGCTCGACGGCGGCGTCCAGGAACCGGTCCCAGTCGGCGTCGCGCAGCGTCCGCAGGCGCACCTGCACACGGTACGGCCGGGCGCGGCCGCCCTGTACGTAGGCGAGGACCAGCCCGGGCGTCACGGTGATGGCGTCCACGTGCCCGCGCTCGGCGTATCCCCGCCCGCGCTCCAGCCGCGCGGCGTCCAGGGCACCCTCCTCCAGCGCGGTCACCCAGGCGTTGCCCCACCACGTCCCCGCGAGGCCCTCGTCCGCGGCCGTCCGGGGCCCGAGCGCGGGGAAGGTGCGCCGGAGCTCGCCGTCACGGCCCGGGGCCGCCATCGAGCGGGGGGCACGGGGTCTCGCGGGCGGCGACGAGGAGGCCGCCCGGCCGCGCGCCGCCGACGCAGGCTCCGGGTGCCGCGGCCGCTCGGTGACGGGCGCGGACGGGTCCGTGGGGTCCGTGGCCCGGGCGGGGCGGGGGGAGGCGGGGGCATGGGTGGGGACCTGGGTCGGAGCTTGAGCGGGTGCGGCGCCGGTGGCCGGGACCGCGCGGGGCGAGGGCCACGTGGGCTCCTCCTCCTGCCCTTCTTCCCCTCCCTCCCCTGCCTCCGGCTCCCGCGTCGAGTCCGGCTGCCGCTCCGGCTTCGATGCCCGCTCCCGTTCCCACTCCGAGTGCGGCTCCGGCCTCGGCCCCTGCTCCACTTCTGATGCGGGCTCCGGCTCCGGCTCTCCTTCGGACTCCGGTTCCTCACCCGGTTCCCGCGACGGGGCCGTCCGGTCCTCGGCCGACGAGCCACCGGCCCGCTTTTCGGCGGACCCGGGCTGTCCGGCGGGCAGGGCCTCGGCGGCCGGCTCCACGCCCGCGTCCCTGTCCATCTCCACGTCCGTGTCCGCGTCCCAGTCCGCGGGCAGTCGGAACGCGCCCGAGACGAAATCGCGTACGGCGCGAGCGCGGGCGTCGGCGGTGCCCGCGCCGCCTGCCCGGGGCTGTCGCCCGGACGGGCGGGACGATCGCCGGGTGCTCGCCGGTCCTTCCCTGGCCGCGTCCACCTTCGCCTGGCGACGAGCCGCCCGCAGCGCCTCCCGCGCCGCGTCCGCCGGTCGGCCGCCACCCCGGTCCGCGGAGCCGGGAGAGGATGCCGCGTCGGGGGCCGCCGGAACGGCCGACTCGGCCGGGTCATCGGATCCGTCCGCTGCTCCCCCGGGTTCCTCCGCGCCTGCCGGAACTGCCGAACTCGCCGGACGGGCCGGACGGGCCGGACCCGCCCACTCCCCCGGACCGGTCGGCTCCTGCGGACGCGCAGGATCCCCGGGCCCTGCCCCATGCCCCGGTGACGGCGACGGCGACAGCGACAGGTCAGGCGGCGGAACGGACGGCACGTCCGACGGTGCACCCTCGGGGCTGTGCGCCTCCCCCTGCCGGGCGGACCGCGCGTTGCGCAGCGCGGCGCGGGCGATGTCCCCGGGACGCGGCTCGGTCGGCTCGGCCGGCTGCCGAAGCGGACCGTCCTCCCGGCCCGCGGCCGACGCCGACGGCGACAGCGACTGCGACTGCGACGGCGACACCGAGGACTCCGACGACGCCGATGCCGAGGGCGCCGCCTCCGTCTCCGCGCTCGCGCCCGTACCCTCGCCCCGCTCGCGGGCCTCCCGCAGCGCGCGGCGGGCCTCGTCGGCGGGCCGGGGGGTCATGACGGCCTCCGCAGGGACACCAGGTCGGACAGCTCACGGGCCGTCAGCTCGGTGAGGGCGGACTCTCCGGCGCCGAGGATCGCGTCGGCCAGGGCCCGCTTGGACTGGAGCATCTCGGCGATACGGTCCTCGACCGTGCCCTCCGTGATGAGCCGGTGGACCTGGACCGGCTGGGTCTGGCCGATGCGGTAGGCGCGGTCCGTGGCCTGTTCCTCCACGGCCGGGTTCCACCAGCGGTCGAAGTGCACGACGTGACCGGCGCGGGTGAGGTTCAGGCCGGTGCCGGCGGCCTTCAGAGACAGGACGAGGACGGGGGTCGCCCCGCTCTGGAAGCGGTCCACCATCCGCTCGCGCTCGGGCACCGGCGTACCGCCGTGCAGCAGGTCCACCGGGACCGCGCGGGCGGCGAGGTGGGAGGTGATGAGCCGGGCCATGCCGACGTACTGCGTGAAGACCAGTACGGAGCCGTCCTCCGCGAGCACCGTGTCCAGCAGCTCGTCCAGCAGGGCCAGCTTGCCCGAGCGGGCGGTCATCCGGTCGGTCCCGCCCGGCTGCTGCTCGGCCTCCTTGAGGAAGAGCGCCGGGTGATCGCAGATCTGCTTGAGCGAGGTCAGCAGTTTGAGGACGAGACCGCGGCGGCCCATGCCCTCGGCCGCCTCGATGGCGAGCATCGACTCGCGCACCACCGCCTCGTACAGCGCGGCCTGTTCCCGGGTGAGCGGAACGGGGTGGTCCGTCTCGGTCTTCGGCGGCAGCTCGGGGACGATGCCCGGGTCGGACTTCCTGCGGCGCAGCAGGAAGGGGCGGATGAGCCGGGCGAGCCGCTCCACCGCCTGGTCGTCCTCGCCGTTCTCCACGGCGCGCGCGTGCCGGGCGCGGAAGGACTTCAGGGGGCCGAGCAGTCCGGGGGTGGTCCAGTCGAGCAGGGCCCACAGCTCGGAGAGGTTGTTCTCCACGGGGGTGCCGGTGAGCGCCACCCGCGCCGGGGACGGGATGGTGCGCAGGGCCTTCGCCGTCGCCGAGTACGGGTTCTTCACGTGCTGGGCCTCGTCCGCGACGACCATGCCCCAGGACCGCTCGGCCAGAGTCGTGGCGGCGGACCGCATGGTGCCGTACGTGGTGAGGACGAAGCCGCCGGTCAGGTCGTCGAGGGTGCGGTCGGGGCCGTGGAAGCGGCGGACCGGTACGCCCGGCGCGAACCGCTCGATCTCCCGCTGCCAGTTGCCCAGCAGGGAGGCGGGGCAGACGACGAGGGTCGGCTCGGTCCGGGCCCGCTTCAAGTGGAGGGCGATGACGGTGACGGTCTTGCCGAGGCCCATGTCGTCGGCGAGGCAGCCGCCGAGGCCGAGCGAGGTCATGAGGTCGAGCCAGGCCAGGCCGCGCAGCTGGTAGTCGCGGAGGGTGGCGCGCAGACCGGGCGGCGCTTCGGCGGGACGCACCCCCGCCGTGAGCCGGTCGCGCAGGGCGGCCAGCGCGCCGACGGGCACCACGTCGACGGTCTCGCCGTCGGCCTCCGCGCTGCCGGTGAGGGCGACGGAGAGGGCGTCGACCGGGTCGAGCAGGCCCAGGTCGCGCTTGCGGGCCCGGCGGACGAGCGACGGGTCGACGAGGACCCACCGGTCGCGGAGCCGGACCACCGGGCGGTGCGCCTCCGCCAGGGTGTCCATCTCCGCCTCGGTGAGAGGGTCGCCGCCGATGGCCAGCTGCCAGCGGAACTGGAGCAGGTCCTCGCTCTCGAAGAAGCCCGTGCCGTCGGTCGCCGAGCCGGGCGCGGTCCTGACCACCGCGGTCGCGGTGAGGTCCTGGGCCAGGTCGCGGGGCCAGTGCACGGCGACCCCGGCGGCGGCGAGCCGGGCGGCGGCGACCCCCAGCAGGTCGGTGACCTCGTCCTCGGACAGGCCGAGCACGTCGGGGACGTCCTGCTCGGCGAGCCGGTCGAGGGGCGGCCACACCCGGGCGGCGCGCCGCACCGCGAGGGCCGCGTCCACGCGCGCGCGGGGGCCGAACGCGTCGTCGGCCGTGCCCGACCACAGGTCGGCGGCGTCGGCCACGAGGGTGGGGTCGGCGAGGCTGTGCACCTGGACGACCGCCGCGCCCGCGTTGCGCACGCCGGCGGGTCCGCCGCCTTCCGTGCCCGCGCCCCCGTCCGCGTCCCGGTCGAAGAGGTCGTACGCGGACAGGTCCAGGCGGAGGGAGATCCGCACGCCCGCGTCCATGCCGGCGGCGACCTCCGCGGCCCAGTCGTGGGCATCGGGCAGGCGCTGGGCCCCGCGGGCGGCGAACGGCCGGCCCGAGGCGTGGGGCGCGGCCGGGGTGCGGGGCAGGGTGTCGGCGACGGCGTCGAGGAAGGCGCGGATCAGCGCTTCCGGCTCCGGCAGCCGGACCGGTCCGGGGCCGTCGAGCGGGACCGCGTGGCCCTCCGGCGGCAGGGCGGCGGCCACGGCCCGCAGGTGCGCGATGTCGTCGGGGTCGAGCGGGCCGGCCCGCCAGGCGTCGTGTCCGGTCGCGGTCAGGCCGGGCAGCAGCCGGCCGCGCGCGGTGAGCCGCAGGGCGTGCAGGGCCGCCGCGCCCCAGCAGGCGGAGGCCGGGTGCGCGGCCGGATCGTGCCGGGCCCGCACCAGGACGGGCAGCGCATCGGCGAGCGGCAGCGACACCGCGGGCGTGGTCCTGCGGCGCACACCGGTGCCGTGCGGGCGCACGACGGTCAGCTCCGTGGCTCCGGCCGGCCGGGCTCCGCTCCCGATGCCCAGCCCCTCTCCGGCACCGGCACCGGCACCGGCACCGGCAGAATCACCCGCGGGCCGGTCCCCGGCGGACGCGACGTCGACGGGACGGCCGTCGGCCCCGCCCTCGGGGACGAGGCCGGTGAGGGGCCCGCCGTCGGGGTCCCAGAAGGCGACCCTGCCCTCGCGCGGCAGCGGCGCCGGCAGGAAGACGGCCGCGAGCCGCGGGGGCAGCCGCTCCGCGTCCGGGTCCCCGCTCCCCGCCGGCTCCCCCGCCCTGCCGGGAGCCGTCCTGTCCGTCACGGCCGTGTCGCCCATACGTCCTGTCACCTCCCGCCCGTCAGCCCGATCAGATGTCTTCGACTCTACGGGCGGGGTCTGACAATCGGCTCCGGCGGCCTTCCGGCCGGTCCCGGAGCCCTACGGAACGGTGTGCGAGACGACGTACACCATCGGGTAGTCGGGGTTGGCCATGTTCACGACGACGTCCTGGGTGGGCGCCGGGTCCTCCTGCTCCTTGACGACGCCCCACCAGGAGCCGGAGCCGCCGAACTCCCAGCCGGTCACCCGCTGGGCGCGGTCGCTGATCGCGATCCGGTCCTTCTTCAGCGCGTGCCGGTCGACGCCCAGCCCCGCGAGGAAGACGTCGAGACCCGCGCGGGTGGTCTCGAACTGGACGTAGAGCCGGCTGGTCCTCCAGTTGTTCGTCTCGTAGTACGCGACCTCGTCGGACGGGACCGGGACGGGCACCTCGTAGATGCGGCGCTGCAACTTGGACGGCCAGCCGTCGGTCATGCCGGTCGCCGCGTACTTCGCCTCCTTGTCCCGGCCGCTGTCGCGGCTCTGGCCGGCGGAGATCGCGAGGTAGCCGGCCGGGACGCCGATGAGCAGCACGATGATGAGCAGGGTGAGCGCTCGGCGGCGGATCATGTGCCTGCGGTCCTCGCCCGGCGGCCCGGGCTCCTGCGGGGGCGCCGCCTGCTGCGGCATGGTCTCCGTCACTGGGCCTCCCCGGTCCCGCGGCGCGCCTCGGCGTACCGCTCGTAGCGCTCGTACCGCTCCACCCGGCGCCGCTTGGCCCGCCGGAACCGGCGGGCGACCAGCCGGGCCAGGTCGGCGGCGCCCACCATGCCGGCCTCGGGGCCGAGCTGGGCGCGGACGATGCGGGCCTCGGGACGGTAGCCGCGCCCGGTGAGCTGCCGCTTGAAGGCGTCGCGGGCGGGGCCGATCAGCAGGTCGTCGGCGGCGCTGACCCCGCCGCCGATCACGAAGCAGGACGGGTCGAGGGCCGCGGCGAGGTTGGCGATGCCGACGCCGAGCCACTGTCCGATGTCCTGGAGCAGCTCGATGCACATGGCGTCGCCGTCGCGGGCCAGCTCGGTGATCATCGGGCCGGTGATGTCGCCGATGCTCCCCTTGACGTGCTCGATGATCCCGTACGCCACCGGCGAGTCGGCGGCGGCCAGCTCACGGGCCTCCCTGACCAGGGCGTTGCCCGAGCTGTACTGCTCCCAGCAGCCGCGGTTGCCGCACGGGCAGCGGTGACCGCCGGGGACGACCTGCATGTGTCCGAACTCGCCGGCGACGCCGTACTTGCCGCGCTTGACCTGGCCCTCCTCCAGGATCGCGCCGCCGATGCCGGTGCCGAGCGTGATCATGACCAGGTGGTCCTCGCCGCGGCCGGCGCCGAAGCGCCACTCGGCCCAGGCGGCCGTGTTGGCGTCGTTGTCCACCAGGACGGGCACGGCGAGCCGGCCGGCGATGCGGTCGCGCAGCGGTTCGTTGCGCCAGGACAGGTGGGGGGCGAACAGCACGCGGTTGCGGTCGGCGTCGACCCAGCCGGCCGCGCCGATGCCCACGGCGTGCACGTCGTGCCGGTCGGAGAGGTCGAGGACCAGCTCGACGATCGTGTCCTCGACGACCTTCGGGCTCTTGGACTTGTCCGGGGTCTCCGTGCGGAGCTTCTCCAGGATGTTGCCGTCGGCGTCGACGACACCCGCCATGACCTTCGTGCCGCCGATGTCGATGCCGACCGTGGGCACGCGGGGTGCCGACAGGTGCGAGCGGCGTTCCCTCGTGCCCACGGTGCGCAGGACGGGGGCGCGGCGGGAGCCGATGGGGGCGGTGAAGTCGCGGTAGGTGCTCATCGGGTGCGATTGTGCCGCACGCTCACGCTGGGTGCCGAATGGGCGGGGGGTGCGTGGAACGGTTCGTTGCCGGGTGCGGGTGCGTTGTGGCTGGTCGCGCAGTTCCCCGCGCCCCTAACGGCGTTCCAGTTCGTGGCGTAGATCGTCCAGCTCCGTTCCGCCTGCCATCTGCCTCGTCAGCTCGTCCAGGGTGATGTCCTCGCGTTCGTGGTTGCCGACCATCGTGCCCCGCTTCAGCAGCACGAACCTGTCCCCGACCAGGTACGCGTGGTGCGGGTTGTGGGTGATGAGGACGACACCCAGGCCCTGGTCCCGGGCCGCCGCCACGTACTTCAGCACGACGCCCGACTGCTTGACGCCCAGCGCCGCCGTCGGCTCGTCCAGCACGAGCACCTTCGCGCCGAAGTACACCGCGCGGGCGATCGCGACGCACTGGCGCTCGCCGCCGGAGAGGGTGCCGATGGGCTGGTCGACGTCGCGCAGGTCGATGCCCATGCGCAGGAGTTCCGCGTGGGTGGTGCGGCGCATGTGGTCGACGTCCATGCGCTTGAACGGGGCGACGCCCTTGCGCGGCTCGGAGCCGAGGAAGAAGTTGCGCCAGACCGGCATGAGGGGGACCACGGCGAGGTCCTGGTAGACGGTGGCGATACCGCGGTCCAGGGCGTCGCGCGGCGAGGAGAGCCGGGTCTCCTCGCCGTCCAGGCGCAGCGTGCCGCCGTCGTGCTGGTGCAGCCCGGAGATGATCTTGATGAGGGTGGACTTGCCCGCGCCGTTGTCGCCCAGCACGCAGGTGATGTCACCGGCGTGGACCTCCAGGGACACGCCTTCGAGGGCCCGTACGTTGCCGTAGTTCTTGCTGACGCCGGACAGCTCGACGAGCGCCGTACGGCCTTCGGTCTGCGTCACTTGGTGGCCTCCGCGCGCTTGCGGACCCAGGCGTTGAGCAGGGTCGCGAGGAGCAGCATCGCTCCGAGGAAGAACTTGAACCAGTCGGGGTTCCACTCGGCGAAGACGATGCCCTTGCTGGTCATGCCGAAGATCAGGGCGCCGACGGCCGAGCCGACGGCGCTGCCGTAGCCGCCGGTGATCAGGCAGCCGCCGATGACGGCCGCGATGATGTAGATCAGCTCGTTGCCGACGCCCTCGCCGGACTGGACGACGTCGTACGAGAAGAGCAGGTGCTGGCCGGAGATCCAGGCGCCGAGGCCCACGCCCATGTAGAGGCCGATCTTGGTCCGGGTCACCGGGACGCCCACCGCGCGGGCGGCGTCCTTGTTGCCGCCGACCGCGAAGATCCAGTTGCCGGCGCGGGTGCGCAGCAGGATCCAGCTGGCCACGGCGACCAGGGCGAGCCACCACAGGATGGTCACCTTGAAGCCGACGCCGCCGATCGTGAACGTGGAGGCGAAGACGTCGTGGGCGGAGGGGAAGCCCTCCATGTCGGCGATCGACTTGGTGGAGACGGTGCCGTCGATGAGCTTGGTGAAGCCCAGGTTCAGGCCGGTCAGCATGAGGAAGGTGCCCAGCGTGATGATGAAGCTGGGGAGTTTGGTGCGGGTCAGCATGAAGCCGTTGAAGGCGCCGATCGCCAGGGTGACGAGCAGCGAGACGCCGACACCGACCCAGACGTCGGCGGTCATCTGGTAGCTGAACATCGACGACACCAGGGCCGACGAGGTGACCATGACGCCCGCGGACAGGTCGAACTCGCCGCCGATCATCAGCAGGGCCACCGGGACGGCCATGATGCCGATCGTGGAGGCGGCGTAGAGCACCGTGCTGAGGCTGGAGGCGTGCAGGAAGCTGTCGGCGAAGAACGCGAAGAAGACGAAGACGGCGATCGCGCCGACGACGGAGCCCAGCTCGGGGCGGCCCAGCAGTTTCCGCAGCGGAGAGGTCCGCAGGATTCTCTCGTCGGCCGCCTTCACCTGCGTGGCGTTCACCGGGTGCCCCGCTTCGTGTAGTCGGCCAGGGCCGCCGCGTCGTCCTTGGTGATGATCTGCGGCCCGGTGAGCACCGGACGGCCGCCACCGAGGACGTCGGCGTTGTACCGGTAGAGCCACAGCAGGTCGACGGCCTCGTAGCCCTGGAGGTAGGGCTGCTGGTCGACGGCGAAGCCGAGGGTGCCGTCCTCGAGGCCGGCGGCCACCTTGGCGTTGAGGTCGAAGGTGTCGATCTCGGCCTTGCTGCCGGCGCCCTGCTTGGCCTTCACGGCGGTGTCGGCGTAGGGGGCGCCGAGGGTGACCACGGCGTCGACGGACTTGTCGGTCTGGAGCTTGGCCTCGATGGCGGACTGCACGTCCGGCATGCTGGTGCCGGTGACGTAGAGCCGCTGGACCTTGCCGTCGAAGGTCTTCTCCACGCCGTCGCAGCGTTGCTCGTGGCCGACGTTGCCCTGCTCGTGGAGCACGCAGATCGCCTGCTTGCGGCCGCGCTCGTTCAGCTCCTCGCCCACGGCCTCGCCCGCGATCGTCTCGTCCTGGCCGATGTGGGTGAGAGCGCCGAACTTCTTGGACTCCGCCGACCCCGAGTTCACCGTGACCACCGGGATGCCCGCCTTCTTCGCACGGGCGAGGGCGGACCTCATGGCGTCCGGCTTGGCGAGCGAGACGATGATCCCGTCGACCTTCTTGTCGATGGCCGCGTCCACGAGCTGCGCCTGCTGCTGCGCCTCGTCGTCGTGGGAGTACAGGAAGTTGATGTTGTCCTTGACCGCGGCCTGTTCGGCGCCGCTCTGGACGATGTCCCAGAAGGTGTCGCCGTCACCCGAGTGGGTGATCATCGCGAAGGTCCAGCGGGGGGTGTCCACCGCCGCCCTGCCCTCGGCCGACGCGGCCTTGCGGGCGTCCTCGGCGCGCTTGCCGCCGGTGCTGCTGCAACCGGCCAGGGACACCGACAGTGCCCCTGCCAGCGCGATGCCCACCCATGTCCGAAACCGTGCCACGAGGCCGTGCCCTTCTTGCCGTGCTGTGCCGTGCTGTGCGTGCGGGGCGCTCACGGCCCCGCCCGGGTTCTGGAACCCGGAATGGTGGAATCCGAGGTTCCGGAAACCCCAAACGCCCCATTGTCCGACACACAAGCGGAGCACGCGCCTCCGGGGACCGCCCGACGGTCACATTGTCCGGACATTGCGACGAACCCGCACGGTGGGAGCCGCCGCAGGCCGTCTCCGCTCAGGGCCGCACGAGCAGCTGGAACTCGAAGGAGTACCGGGAGGGCCGGTAGGTGTGGGTACCGAACTCGACGGCGCGTCCGGTGTCGTCGAACGTGGTGCGCTCCATGGTGAGCAGCGGGGCGCCCGCGTCCTCGCCGAGCCGCTCCGCCTCACCGTCGGTGGCGGCGCGGGCGCCGATGGTCTGCCGGGCGCTGTGCAGGGTGATCCCGGCGGCGCGCATCAGCCGGTAGAGGCCGGTGGCCTCCAGCTGCCCGGTGTCCAGGTCGAGCAGGCCCGGCGGCAGGAAGTTGCACATGTACGCCATCGGCTCGGCGTGCGTAAGGCGCAGCCGCTCCACGCGGTGCACGTCGCTCGCCTCGGCGACGCCGAGCGCGGCGGCGACCTCGGCGGTCGCGGGGACGACGGTGTTGACCAGGACCTTCGTGGCCGGGCGCTGCCCCGCCGCCTCCAGGTCGTCGAAGAGGCTGCTCAGTTCCAGTGGACGCCTGACCTTGCTGTGGACGACCTGGGTGCCGACTCCCCGGCGGCGCACGAGCAGGCCCTTGTCGACGAGCGACTGGATGGCCTGGCGGACGGTGGGCCGGGACAGGCCGAGCCGCGCGGCCAGCTCGATCTCGTTGCCCAGCAGGCTGCCGGGGGTCAGCGCGCCGTGCTCGATCGACGCCTCCAGCTGCTGCGCCAGCTGGAAGTACAGCGGCACGGGGCTGCTGCGATCCACGCTGAGGTCCAGCGACACGGTGGGGTCCACTTCTGGTTTCGGCACGCGCCGAGCGTAGCCGCGTGCGCAGATGACGGGAAGTTGTGCGGTTCGGTTGTCCTGACATACGGATTGACAGGCTGCGGGCCGTGCACCCACTTTGATTCCATGCGCATCGGGGTCATCGGTACGGGCCGCATCGGCACCGTTCACGCCAACACGCTCAGCCGCCATCGCGACGTCGGGTCCCTGATCCTCACGGACGCCGACCTCCCGCGGGCCCAGGATCTGGCCCACCGGCTGGGTGAGACGGCGGCGCCGGGTGTGGACGAGATCTTCCAGTGGGGCGTGGACGCGGTGGTGATCACCACGGCGACGCCGGCCCACGCCGAACTGATCGGCCGGGCGGCCCGCTCGGGGCTGCCGGTGTTCTGCGAGAAGCCCATCGCGCTCGACCTGCCCGGCACGTTGCAGGCGATCGCCGAGGTGGAGGCGGCCGGGACGGTCCTCCAGATGGGCTTCCAGCGGCGCTTCGACACGGGTTACCAGGGGGCCAGGGAGGCGGTGCGGTCCGGGCGGCTCGGGCGACTGCACACCGTCCGGGCGGTGACGAGCGACCAGGCCCCGCCGCCGGCCGGGTACCTGCCGCAGTCCGGCGGGCTCTACCGGGACACGCTGATCCACGACTTCGACGTGCTGCGCTGGGTCACCGGGCGGGAGGTCGTCGACGTGTACGCCGCCGGGTCGGACGCCGGTCCGCCGATGTTCCGCGCGGCGGACGACGTGGACACCGGCGCGGCGCTGCTCACCCTGGACGACGGGACGCTGGCCACGGTGACGGCGACGCGGCTGAACGGGGCCGGGTACGACGTGCGCATGGAGCTGGCCGGGGAGCTGGACCAGATCGTGGTGGGCCTGGACGACCGTACGCCGATCGCGTCCACCGAGCCGACCGGGCCGCCGGCCGCCGACAAGCCCTGGACCGGCTTCGTGGAGCGTTTCGGACCCGCCTACGAGGGTGAGCTGAACACGTTCGTGCAGGTCGTGCGCGGCGAGCGGGCCAACCCCTGCGACGGGCGCGAGGCGTTGCAGGCCCTGCGGATCGCGGAGGCCTGCGACGTCTCCCGCCGCGAGCGCCGTCCCGTACGGCTGGCGGAGATCCCCGGGGCGCCCACCCCCTAGCCGGGGCGCCTCAGTAGTCGCGCCACTCGTCCAGAACGTATTCGAGCACCGCGGGATCCATCAGGGTGCTCGGCCGTACGTCGGTGCGGCGGCGGTCGACGGGGAAGACGGTGGCCGCCTTCAGCACCGCCTCGTCCAGGTAGCGCAGCTTCGGCGTGTCCGGGGCGAGCCGCAGCGGCGGGGCCTCGGTACCGGGGGTGGCGAGAACGAAGCCCCAGTTGCCGAAGCTCGGCACGTCGATCTGGAACTCCGTCGTCGCGTACCCGGCCGTCTCGATGGTCTTGGCGATCGACCAGTAGGTCTTGGGGGCGAAGAAGGGTGATCCGCTCTGCACCATGACCTGGCCGTGCGGCGCCAGCGCCCGGCGGAGCAGATCGTAGAACTCGACCGAGTACAGCTTCGCCAGCGACGCCGAGTCCGGGTCCGGGAAGTCGATGATCACGGCGTCGTACCGCTGCCGTGCCTCGCGCAGCCAGGTGAAGGCGTCGGCGTTGACGACCTCGGCCCGCGGATCGTCCAGCGAACCGTCGTTGAGCTTCCGCAGCGGCTCGAAGGTGCGCGCCAACCGGGTCATCGCCGGGTCGAGTTCCACCAGGGTGACGTGCCGGACGTCCTCGTGGCGCAGCACCTCGCGCAGCGCGAGCCCGTCACCGCCGCCCAGGATCAGCACGTCGGAGCGGCGGCCGGACAGCGCGGGGTGGACCAGTGACTCGTGGTAGCGGTACTCGTCGACGGAGCTGAACTGGAGGTCGCCGTTGAGGAAGAGCCGTACGTCGGGCTTCCCGGTGAAGGCGGTGGAGCGGGTGACCACGATGTCCTGGTACTGCGTGGTCTCGGAGTGGATGATCGGGTCCGCGTACATGTGCTGCCGTGCGGTCACCTCCAGGTCGTCCGCCAGCACGTACGTCGTGCCGAGCGCGGCGAGCACCAGGGTGACGCCGGCCAGCAGCCCGGCCTTGACCCGCCGGCCGGTCCGGCGGCGGAAGATGAACACCACGACGATGACCCCGGCGACCGCGTTGACCACGCCGACCACCAGGGCGCCCTTCAACTGGCCGAAGGTGGGCAGCAGGAACAGCGGGAAGCACAGGCCGCCGACGAGGGCGCCGATGTAGTCGACGGCGAACATGTCGGCGACGGCACTGCTCGCCTCCTGTGTGCGGATCCGCTGGAGCAGCGTCATCAGCAGCGGGATCTCGGCGCCGATGAGCAGGCCCACCACCAGGGACACGACGATCATCGCGGGCATGTAGAGCTGGAGCCAGGCGAAGGCCGCGTACAGCATCAGCACGGACAGGCCGCCGACCAGCGCGAGCACGCCTTCCACCACCGCGAAGGCGACGACGGGACGGCGGCGCAGCGGTTTGGCGGCCAGCGAGCCCACGCCCATCGCGAAGACCATCACGGAGATGACCACGGAGGTCTGGAGCACCGAGTTGCCGATGAGGTAGCTGCCCAGCGCGGTCAGGGCCAGTTCGTAGACGAGGCCGCAGGCCGCGCAGAGGAAGACGGCGAGCAGCAGCAGGAACCGCGCCCCCCGGGTGTGGCGGTCGGCCGGGGGGCGCGGGGGTGTCACGGTGGAGCGGTCGTCCAGGGTGGAGCTCATGGGGTGGTCCTCGTGATGGTCCTAGGAGAGGGCCGCGCCGACCATGGCGGCGGTGCCCAGGTACATGCCGGCCTGGACCCAGGCGGCGGGGTGCGCGCGGCGGTCGTCGCCGTCGTCGAGGGCCACCGCGCCCATCTGACCCGGCGTCAGCACGCCGATGACGATGCCGACCAGCGTCATCACCAGCACCCCGGCCAGACCGTAGAGGAGCGTGCTGAACAGGCCGTGCCCCAGGCCCTCTTCGGACTCGCTGGCCCGGATGGCCGACATGATGACCAGCCCGACCCCGACGGACTGGCTGCCGAGGAGCACGGCCGCGCCGCGGTTGCGGTCCCGCCACACCACGTGGAAGAGCTTGCCGGGTGTGACGAGGTCGAGGGCGACGAAGCCGACGGCCATCACGGCGAGGCCCACGACCCCGTAGAGCAGGGTCTGCCCGGCCGACTCGAAGATCTCGGTCACTGCGTTGCCTTTCTGGAGGGCGTCTGTGGCGTCTGGGGAAGGCGTCGTCGGAATCGGGGCGCGCCGGGCGTCACTTGCCGGAGCCGGGGCCGCCGCCGCGGAAGCTGCTCGGGTTGGGCCAGTAGGTGAGGTGCTGGTGATGCCGGCGGTAGCCGTTGCGGTAGTCCTCGATCTCGATCGTGCTGCCGCTCCGGTAGGGCGAGACGGTCACCATGTCGTCGCCGTAGCGCAGGAACTCCTTGCCCCCGCCGGACGCCCGGTCCAGGGCGTCGCGGTGGCCGTCGATCGCGTCGGCGACCTTGGCCGGGGAGCTGTTCTTGTCGACCCACCCGCTCCCGCCGGTGGTGTACGTCTTGCCGATCCAGCTGCGCGGGACGCCGTCCTCCCCGTCGCTGGAGCAGGCGGAGAGCAGGACCGTGACCAGCACGGCCGCCACCGCCCCGCGCAGGAGTCGGGTGCTGTTCATCGAGCCTCCAGCCGGCTGTGCGTCGATACGATGTGCCCGTCCTGCGGGTAGCTGTGCCAGGTGCGCCAGGCCAGTCCCGCGCCGGACCGCTCGTCGCCCGCCTCGACGACGACCGCCGTCACCGCTTCCGGAGATCCGGGGAAGACCCCGCACAGGCTGTGTTCCGCCTCGTCCGCGCGGCCCAGGGCGTCCGCGACCCGGGCGCTGAACTCCTCGGGTCCGAGGCGTTCCGTGGCGGCGCTGAAGCCGTACGTCCACCCCGCCAGACGCCGGGTGTGCGTCGTCGGCAGTCCTCTGACCGCTTCCGGCAGGCACGCCACGGTCTCCCGTACCGGGCCTGCGAAGACCTGGTGGGAGGCGCCGAGCAGCCTCAGTCGTACGGCGAGGCCGGCCACGAACACCTCGCGCTCGGCGAGCGCGGGCCGTTCCGTCAGGTCCAGGGAGAAGCAGAGCTGATCCGCGGCCGTGTCCAGGTAAGGGGCTTGCAGCGATACGGCATGCATGCGACTGCGGCCCCCCGGTCCGATAGTGCTACGAGCGGCGCCGAGTATGGCACATGCGTCGGCCGTGGCCGAAAGCGCCCCCTGGGCGGCCTCGTTGCCGGTGGGCGTCGGCCAACGGCCCGCCTTCCGGGCCCGGAAGGCGCGCCCTAGGCGTCCCGGTATTCGTCGAGGAGCCCCGCGTCGTAGGTCAGCAGGGCGATCTGGACCCGGTTGTCCAGGTCGAGCCTGGCCAGGATGCGGGAGACGTGGGCCTTGACCGTGGCGACGCTCATGTAGAGGTGGGCCGCGATGTCGGCGTTGGCCATGCCGCGGCCGACGGCGACGGCGACCTCGCGTTCGCGGTCGTTGAGGGCGTCCAGGCGGGCACGCGCGCGTGCGTGCCGTGCGCGCCGGGTGTCGGGGGCGGTGCCGGCCGCCTGCTCCATCAGCCGCCTGATGACGGCGGGCGACAGGACCGGGTCGCCGGCCGCGACGCTGCGCACCGCGTCGAGGATCTGTGCGGGCGGGGTGTCCTTGAGGACGAATCCGGCGGCTCCGGCGCGCAGGGCCCGCAGCACCTGTTCGTCCGCGTGGAAGGTGGTGAGCACGACGACCTGGGGCGCGTCCGGGCGAGCGCGCAGCCGCTCGGTCGCCGTGAGGCCGTCCACGACCGGCATCCGGATGTCCATCAGGACGACGTCCGGGCGGGTGCGGTCGACGAGGGCCGCCACCTCGTCCCCGTCGGCGGCCTCGCCGACGATCTCGACGTCGTCGGCACCGCCGAGCATGAGGGACAGTCCCGCCCGCACGAGCGGGTCGTCGTCGACGAGGAGCAGTCTGATGGCAGTCATGGCCCTACGTAATCACGGTCGCCCGGGCCGACTTCGCCCCCGTGACGCCCTTCCCGGCCCCGGGCCCCGGGCGGCGCCTCACTCCCACGGCAGCCTCGCCCTCACCTCGAAGCCGCCTGCGGGCGTGGGCCCGTGTTGCAGGGTGCCGCCCGCGAGCGTGGCCCGCTCGGTCAGCCCGATCAGGCCCTGCCCGGAGCCGGGCACGTGGGGCACCTCGCCGCGGGGCGGGGCGTTGCGCACCGACAGGACGAGACCGTCGCCCGGCGCTCCGGCGACCGACACGGTGACCTCGGTGCCGGGGGCGTGCTTGCGCGCGTTGGTCAGCGCCTCCTGGGCGATGCGGTAGGCGGTGCGGCCGACGGAGGCGGGGACCGCGCCGGGGTCGGGGACGCCGTCCGTGAGGGTGACCTTCATGCCGGCCGCGCGGGACTCGGCGACCAGCGTGTCGAGCGCCGCGAGCGTCGGCTGCGGGCGGCCCGCGTCGTCCGCCTCCGCCGCCCGCAGGACGCCGATGATCTCCCGCAGGTCCTGGAGGGCCTCGTGTGCGCTCTCCCGGATGACGCCCGCCGCCCGCGCGATCTCCTCCCGGGGCGCGTCCGGCCGGAACTCCAGGGCGCCCGCGTGCACGCTGAGCAGGGTCAGCCGGTGGGCCAGGACGTCGTGCATCTCGCGGGCGATCGCCTCCCGGGCCAGCCGCTGCGCCTGCTCGCTCCGCAACCGTGCCTCGGCTTCGGCGTGCCGGGCGCGGTCGCGCAGGCTGAGCAGGAGCAGGCGCTTGGAGCGGACCAGCAGGCCCCAGCCGACGACGGCGACGGTGAGCAGGGTGCCGATGACCACCGACGCCAGGAACGGCAGGCCCGGTTCCGGTCGCATCCAGTAGTACAGCGGCTGCACCAGGAGGCCGGCCGCTCCCACCCAGGCCACGTACCGCAGCGGCCGGTGCACGGCGAGCGTGAAGAGGGCGGCGAGGGCGGCGCCGCCCGAGGTGGCCGAGACGAGGGAGGCGGGCACCATCGCCACCGCGAGTCCGACCGGCCAGCGGCGCCGGAGCCACACGGCGGCACAGGCCAGGGCCCCGACCACCTGGTCCACGGCCTCCAGCACCGGCGGGAGGTTCGCCTCCTGGTCCAGCGAGTCGACGGCCAGCAGACCGATGGCGACCGCGAGCAGGAAGCAGGTGAAGTCGACGATCCAGTCGCGCGCGGTGCGCCTCGGCCGTCCGCCGGGGCGCGGGGGCTGCGGGTACAGGTCCTCGACCAGCGCCGCCGGCAGCACCCAGCGCCGCTTCGCGAAGGCCGGGGGCGGCGCGGCCCGCTCGTCACTGTTCACGGTCGACAAATCTACGCAGGCGCGGCGGCCGGGGCGGCCGGCCGGGAGCCGCCGTCGACCAAAGATGCGCGGTCTTCGACTTTCGGCGTGCCGCCGCGCGCCCGGCGACACCTTCCGTCGGGCAGGGCTCGCCCCGCGACCGATGTGCGTGGGGGGACCGCGGGGCGAGAGTCGGGAGCATGAAGCGACTGCTGGAGTTCCTCGGTTTCCTCGCCGTGTTGCAGGGCGTGCTGGGTCTGGTGCACGAGTTCGCCGGCTGGAACACGGGCCTGGTGCGGCGGATCGCCTTCCTCGACGGCTACGGGGTCTACGCGAGCATGGCCCTGCTCGCTCTCGGCGGGGCGCTGTTCGCCGCCGCCGAGAGCCGCCGGTCCGGATGAGGCACCGGACCGGCCCCGCGAGCCGGGCGGTCTCAGCAGCCGTGGTCGACGAGGTCGAACGACGCGTAGTGGTCGGCCGTGTAGTAGTCCTCCTGACTCTCCTCACCGGTCACGATCCGGCGGGCGCCGCGCGTGTCGGAGCCCGGGGTGATCACCGTGTACTCGTGGTAGTACCCGGAGGACTGAGCGGGCAGGACGCCCTCCCGGTTCTGGAAGACGGTCCCGTCCTGGTCGTAGGGGTAGGGACCGCCCTGCTCGATCAGGTCGAGCGTGTCGTGGGCCTGGGAGGGCAGGTCGCTGTAGCAGATGTCGCCGACCGCGGCGGCTGCGGCGCCGGCCGGGGTCGCGGAGACGGTGCCGCCCAGGAGGAGGGCGGACAGGACTGCGGCTGCTGCGCCCAGCCGGGCGGCGCGTGGGGGGAATCGCATGACTCATGATGACGCGCGTAGACACTGGCATGTCAATGTCAAGTTCGTGGAGTTTCCCGGGACGTCGTATGTGTTTCCCGCGAGGACACATCGGCGCCGGGTGGGGGCGTGCACCGGTCAGGTCGACGTCCGTTCGCCGCCAGCACGGGCGCTGCGGCCCGGCTGAGATGGACCCATGAACACGAACGCGAACACGAACCCACTCGCTTCCGACACCACCGGCCTGACCGGCCGCACCGCCCTCGTGACCGGCGGCAGCCGGGGCATCGGCGCGGCGACCGCCCTGCGGCTGGCCCGGGAGGGCGCGGACGTGGCGCTCACCTACGTGAACGGCAAGGACGCGGCCGACGACGTCGTACGGGGGATCGAGGCGCTGGGGCGCCGGGCGGTGGCCCTGCGGGCCGACTCCGCCGACGCGGACGAGGCGGCCGGGGCGGTCGAGCGGGCCGCCCAGGCGCTCGGCGGCCGGCTCGACGTGCTGGTCAACAACGTGGGGATCGGCCTGCTCGGCCCGCTGGAGAGCCTGTCCGTCGCCGATGTCGACCGGCTGCTGGCCGTGAACGTCCGCGGCGTCTTCCTGGCCTCCCAGGCGGCCGCCGCCCGCATGACCGGGGGCGGGCGGATCATCACCGTCGGCACCTGCATGACCCAGCGCGTGCCCGGTCCCGGCGGGACGCTGTACGCGACGAGCAAGTCGGCGCTGATCGGGCTGACCAAGGCCCTGGCGAGGGAGCTGGGACCGCGCGGGATCACGGCGAACATCGTGCACCCGGGACCGATCGACACCGACATGAACCCGGCGGACGGACCCTACGCCGACGGCCAGGCGGCCATGACGGCGCTGGGCCGCTTCGGTACGGCGGACGAGGTGGCCGCCACGGTGGCGTACCTCGCGACCGCCTCGTACGTCACGGGCGCGGAGTACGCGGTGGACGGCGGACACGCCGCGTGACCGTACCCGGGCATGCGCGCGGGCGCAGCGATCCCCTGGCGAGCGCCCGGGCGTAGCGCCGGCCGAACATGCGCGCGGGGCGCACCGGTGCTGTCCTGCCGGTGCGCCCCGCGGGTCTGTGACGGGCGTCGGGTCAGCCGCCCAGCTCCTGGTGGCGGGCGGCGAGGTGGGCCGCGCCGTCCTCCGTCAGGCTGCCGAACAGGCGCAGGCGGGAGATGCCTCCGTCCGGGAAGATGTCCACGCGCGCGTGGGTGCCTACGGCCGTCTCCGGCAGGACGAAGCGGTGGTTGGTGTCCGGCTGCATCCGGGTGCGCGGGAGCACCTCGCGCCACTCACCGTCCTCGCCGTCCTTCACGGACACCGACGCCCAGCCGGCGCTGTTGCCCTTGAGGTACGCCGTGTCGATCTCGATCGCGCGGATCTGCGACCGGTCCACCAGGCGGTACTGGATCCAGTCGTTGCCCCGGTCGCGGCGGCGGCGGGTCTCCCAGCCGTCGTCCATCTTGCGGGAGCGGCCCGGCTGGATGGTGTTGGTGGCCGGCGAGTAGAAGAGGTTGGAGGCGTCCTCGACCTGGCCGCCGTTCTCCAGGGCGACCACGTCGAAGGTGCCGAGGGCGGTGAGCCAGGCGGGGTCGGGGACGACCTCGCCGTACACCCGCAGGCGGGCGATGCCGCCGTCGGGGTGCTGCTTGAGGCGCAGGTGGGTGAAGCGCTGCTCGGCCGAGACGGCGAAGCCGTTGGCCGCGTGGCCGCCGACCGCGGTGCGCGGGACGAGGGTGGTCCACTTCACGTCGTCCGCGAGCAGTTCCTCGGGGGACGGGGAGCCCGCGACCGAGGCGCCCTCCACGGAGACGGCCTGCGGGTAGTTGCCGCGGAAGTGGGCGGTGTCGACGACGATGCCGCGGATCACGCCGGGGGCGCCGAGGCGGATCAGCGCCCAGTCGTGGTCCTCCTCGGTGGGCCAGGGGTGCTCGGCCGAGGCGCCGCGGCGCCGCCGGGTCTCCCAGCCGTCCATGACCTTGCCCTTGTGCCCGAAGTGCTCGGGGTCGAACTCGGCGGGCTCGGGCACCAGCAGGTTCTCGCGCTGGGCGAAGAACTCGTCGTTGGCGGCGACGACACCCGCGCCGAGCTGCCGGTCGGCAAGGTTGGCGTACTGGGTGAAGGGGAGGTCGGCGGTGCGGTAGTCCGCGTACGGGTCGCCGCCCCCGTAGGGGTTCGCGTCGCCGGTGAAGCTGGCCAACGAGGTGTTCTGCTGGGCCGTCACGGTGATCAGGTGTTCCTTTCGGGGCTGTTCGGGGAGGGACTGGTTCAGGGGGGCCGAGCCGTCAGGCCCGGTCGAGGAGCTGTCCCTTCGGGTCGGTGAACGCGCCGTCCGCCACGATGCGCGTGCCGCGCAGCCAGGTGGACTTCACGACGCCGTACAGGGTCTTGCCCGCGTACGCGGTGACGCGGTTGCGGTGCTGGAGGGCGGCCGGGTCGACGGTGAAGGTCTCGTCGGGGGCGAGGACGGCGAAGTCCGCGTCGTGGCCCGCCGCGATGGCGCCCTTGCGGGAGTCGAGCCCCACCAGGCCGGCCGTGCGCGCCGACATCCAGCGCACGATGTCCTCCAGGCCGTAACCGCGCTCGCGGGCCGAGGTCCACATGGCCGGCAGGCTGAGCTGGAGGCCGGCGATGCCGCCCCAGGCGGTGGCGAAGTCGTCGGTCTTGAGGTCGGCGGTGGAGGGCGAGTGGTCGGTGACGACGCAGTCGATCGTGCCGTCCGCCAGCGCCTGCCAGAGCAGGTCCTGGTTGGCGGCCTCGCGGATCGGCGGGCAGCACTTGAACTCGCTGGCCCCGTCCGGCACCTCTTCCGCGGTGAGCGTGAGGTAGTGCGGGCAGGTCTCCACCGTCACCTGTACGCCGTCGGCGCGGGCCTCGGCGATCAGCGGCAGGGCGTCGCTGGAGGACAGGTGGAGCACGTGCACGCGCGCGTTGAACCGCTTGGCCTGCGCCAGGAGGGTCGCGATGGCGGTGTCCTCGGCGTCGCGCGGGCGGCTGGCGAGGAAGTGGGTGTACTTGGGGCCGCCCTGCTGCGGGGCCGCGGCCAGGTGGTGCGGGTCCTCGGCGTGCACGATCAGCAGGCCGTCGAAGGCGGCGATCTCCGCCAGCGACCGGGCGAGCTGCTCCTGGTCGAGGTGCGGGAACTCGTCGACGCCGGACGGCGACAGGAAGGCCTTGAAGCCGAAGACCCCGGCCTCGTGCAGCGGGCGCAGGTCCTTGACGTTGTCGGGCAGGGCGCCGCCCCAGAAGCCGACGTCGATGTGCGCCTTGTCGGCGGCGACCTCGCGCTTGGTGCGCAGGTTGTCGACCGTGGTGGTCGGCGGGATGGAGTTGAGCGGCATGTCGACGAGGGTCGTGATGCCGCCGGCCGCCGCGGCGCGGGTGGCGGTCCAGAAGCCCTCCCACTCGGTGCGGCCGGGGTCGTTCACGTGTACGTGGGTGTCGACGAGGCCGGGCAGGACGACGTGGTCGCCGACGTCCTCGAGCCGGGCGCCCGCCGGGACGGGGGCGTCGTACGGCAGCACGGCCGTGATCTTCTCCCCGGTGACCGCGATCGACGCGGCGCGCGTCCCCTCGGGAGTGATGACGCGCGTCGAGCGCAGCACCAGTTCAGCTTCGGACACCCGGATCCCCTTCTCTACCTGTGCGTGTCTGCCTCTGCCCGTCGAATTTCAACGTTCTGTTGAAGGAGTCTTCACTCCCACTCCGAGGCCGTCAAGAGGCACCCTTTGTGATGGCATGCCCAATGACACCGCTCTGGACGTTTCCACAAAGCGGAATTAGAATTCCAGCAAGCAGAACGTAGCTACGTACAAGCCGGTAGTCAACCGGCCGCCGGGTACGCTTCTTTCCTCCCGCCAGCCCCGAAAGGAACGTGCCGTGCCGACGTCCAGCGCCAGCACCACCGACTCCGCCAGGTCCGCCACCGGTGGCGTCCAGTCCCTGGAGCGCGCCTTCGACCTGCTCGAACGGATGGCGGACGCGGGGGGCGAGGTCGGCCTGAGCGAGCTCTCGGCGAGCAGCGGGCTGCCGCTGCCGACCATCCACCGCCTGATGCGCACCCTCGTGGCCTGCGGATACGTCCGCCAGCAGCCCAACCGCCGGTACGCGCTCGGCCCCCGCCTGATCCGCCTCGGCGAGTCCGCGGGACGCCTGCTCGGCACGTGGGCGCGCCCGCACCTGGCCCGCCTGGTCGAGGAGACCGGCGAGACGGCGAACATGGCGCTGCTCGACGGCGACGAGATCGTGTACGTCGCCCAGGTGCCGTCGAAGCACTCGATGCGCATGTTCACCGAGGTCGGCCGGCGCGTGCTGCCGCACTCCACGGGTGTCGGCAAGGCGCTGCTCGCGGACTTCCCGGCGGACGAGGTGCGGGCCCTGCTGGGCCGCACCGGCATGCCCGCCGCCACCGACAAGACGATCACCACCCCGGACGGCTTCATCGCGGCGCTGGAGGACGTGCGGCGTCAGGGCTACGCGATCGACGACAACGAGCAGGAGATCGGCGTCCGGTGCCTGGCCGTCTCCGTGCCGGACTCCCCCACCGCCGCGGCCATCTCGATCTCCGGCCCCGCGGGCCGGGTCACCGAGGCCGCGACCGACCGGATCGTGCCCCTGCTCCAGCAGGTGGCGGCGGAGCTGTCCGAGGCCCTGCTGACCTCCAACGGCACCAACGGCGCGAACGGCACCCCGGCCGCCTGAGGCCCGCCCGCCGCACCGGTGCCGGCCCGCCCCGGCACCGGGTCCCGACGCGCTCCCGCACGGGGATCAGCGGCGCGGCGGGTCCCCGAACAGGTCCACCGCGTGACGGACCTCCGTCAGCCCCGGGGCGAGAGCGCTGACGGAGCCGATCGCCCCGGCTATCAGCAGCAGGGAGCGGCGCAGCCGAGGCGCCTCCGGGACGCCGTGGCCCGCCATGGCGGCGAGGTCGGCCAGTTCGTCCTCCGCGATCCCCCGGTCCGGGAAGTCCGCGGGCAGCGCGGCCAGTTGGCGGCGCAACCGGGACACCGCGGCGCGCAGCGCCACCACCCTCACGTCCTCGTCGCCGACGGTCACGTGCCTCTGCCCCAAGCTCCGCAACGCAGCCCTCCCCCTCGCACCCCGGTGTGCGCGGGCCAGTAAACGCCACCCCGCGCCGGGCGCGCCACCACGCGGACCGAAATTCAGCCTCCGCAAACCCGGCGCACGCCGGGGCGTTTGGCGTGCCGTCAGGTATGCAGGACGCATGACCGACAACGAGACCCAGCCGGAAGACCAGGTGGGCGGCCGGGTGGCGGGACTGCTGCTGGCGGCCGGCGGCGGCCGGCGGCTCGGCGGCCGCCCCAAGGCGCTGCTCGAACACCGTGGACACCTGCTCGTCGAACACGCGGTCGGTGTGCTGCGCGCGGCCGGATGTGCCCGCGTCCACGTCGTCCTGGGGGCGCGCGCCGGGGACGTACGCGCGCGGGCGGCCCTCGACGGCTGCGTCCTGGTGGACAACCCCGGCTGGGAGCAGGGCATGGGTTCGTCCCTGCGGGCGGGTCTCGGCTCGCTGGCCGGGACCGGGGCGCGGGCGGCGCTCGTCTCCCTGGTCGACCAGCCCGGCATCGGCGCCGAAGCGATGGCCCGGGTGCGTGCCGGATACCGGGACGAGACCTCGCTGGTCTCGGCGGCGTACGCGGGCAGGCGCGGGCATCCGGTTCTGCTCGGCGCCGCGCACTGGGCGGGGATCGCGGCGACCGCCACCGGCGACCGGGGTGCCCGCGCCTATCTCGGGGAACACGAGGCGGAGATCGCCCTGGTCGAGTGCGGGGACGTGGCACGGCCGTACGACATCGACACCGAGGCGGACCTGGTCCACCTTGAGTGAGGGAGATGGCACCGAGCGCCACCTTTCCTCGACTCGGAGAATCTCGACATCAACAAACCATTGAAGTTCCACGATGAGGAAACTACTATCCACTGACCAGAAGCACTCCGCTGCACGGCGAGTACGTAATGCCCCATACGCACCCTCTGGCACCCGGTGCCACCGCTGAAGGAAGTGACAGCTCATGTCCGCACCAGCGCCGTCCACGCTGGCCATCGTCGACGCCGAGCCCCTGCCCCGGCAGGAGGAGGTCCTCACCGATGCGGCGCTCGCCTTCGTGGCCGAGCTGCACCGGCGGTTCACGCCCCGGCGTGACGAGCTCCTCGCCCGCCGTGCCGAGCGCCGCGCCGAGATCGCCCGCACCTCCACGCTCGACTTCCTCCCGGAGACCGCCGCCGTCCGCGCGGACGACTCCTGGAAGGTGGCCCCCGCTCCGGCCGCGCTGAACGACCGCCGCGTCGAGATCACCGGCCCCACCGACCGCAAGATGACCATCAACGCCCTCAACTCGGGCGCCAAGGTCTGGCTCGCGGACTTCGAGGACGCCTCCGCTCCGACCTGGGAGAACGTGGTCCTCGGTCAGCTGAACCTGACCTCGGCCTACACCCGCACCATCGACTTCACCGACGAGCGCACCGGCAAGTCCTACGCCCTGCGTCCGGACGCCGAGCTGGCGACGGTCGTCATGCGCCCGCGCGGCTGGCACCTCGACGAGCGCCACCTCCAGGTCGACGGCCGCCCGGTCCCCGGCGCCCTGGTCGACTTCGGCCTGTACTTCTTCCACAACGCCCAGCGCCTCATCGACCTCGGCAAGGGCCCGTACTTCTACCTGCCGAAGACGGAGTCCCACCTGGAGGCCCGGCTCTGGAACGAGGTGTTCGTCTTCGCGCAGGACTACGTCGGCATCCCGCAGGGCACGGTCCGCGCCACCGTCCTGATCGAGACGATCACGGCCGCGTACGAGATGGAGGAGATCCTCTACGAACTGCGCGACCACGCCGCCGGGCTGAACGCGGGCCGCTGGGACTACCTGTTCTCCATCGTCAAGAACTTCCGTGACGGCGGCGCCAAGTTCGTCCTGCCGGACCGCAACGCCGTGACGATGACCGCCCCGTTCATGCGGGCGTACACCGAACTCCTCGTCCGCACCTGCCACAAGCGGGGCGCCCATGCGATCGGCGGCATGGCGGCCTTCATCCCCTCGCGCCGGGACGCCGAGGTCAACAAGGTCGCCTTCGAGAAGGTCCGCGCCGACAAGGACCGCGAGGCGGGCGACGGCTTCGACGGTTCCTGGGTCGCCCACCCGGACCTGGTGCCGATCGCCATGGAGTCCTTCGACAAGGTCCTCGGCGACAAGCCGAACCAGAAGGACCGCCTGCGCGAGGACGTCGACGTCAAGGCCGCCGACCTGATCGCGATCGACTCCCTGGACGCCAAGCCCACGTACGCGGGTCTGGTCAACGCCGTGCAGGTCGGCATCCGCTACATCGAGGCGTGGCTGCGCGGCCTCGGCGCGGTCGCCATCTTCAACCTGATGGAGGACGCGGCCACCGCCGAGATCTCCCGCTCGCAGATCTGGCAGTGGATCAACGCGGAGGTGGTCCTCGACAACGGCGAGCAGGTCACCGCGGAGCTGGCCCGCAAGGTCGCCGCCGAGGAACTGGCCAACATCCGTGCCGAGATCGGCGACGAGGCCTTCGCGGCCGGCAACTGGCAGCAGGCGCACGACCTGCTGCTCACGGTGTCGCTCGACCAGGACTACGCCGACTTCCTGACCCTGCCGGCGTACGAGCAGCTGAAGGGCTGACGCCGTCCCGCGTTCGACGACCGCGCCCCCGGTGCCGCAGCACGGCACCGGGGGCGCGGTCGTGCGCCAAGCCGGGCGGGTCAGCCCAGGTGCACGGACCAGTCCTGCTCGGCGGGCGGCTTGCCGTGCAGGTCGGGGACCCGCTTCAGCCAGTCCGGTCGGCCCCGCTGCGTACGCGCCGCGCGGGCGGCGTTCTCGGCGGCGAGTTCCTCGCGGCTCGGGAAGCCGGTGGGCAGCCACTGCCGTGAGGCCCGCACGCGCGCGTGCAGGTAACTGACGTAGGCGGCGCGCACCTTCTCCGGCGTGTCGAGGTCGCCCTCACAGGTCAGCCAGGCCTCCGGCGCCCGGCCCACCACCTCGCGCAGCAGTTCCTCCGTCACCTTGGGCGCCAGCTCGGCGTCGGCGGCCGGGAGGTCGGGCGCGTAGTGACCGAGGGCGTGGTGGCGGAAGTCGTACGCCTTCTCGGGCGGGGAGGCGCCCCAACGGTGGTGGAAGACGAGGGCCGCGCCGTGGTCGATCAGCCACAGGCGCGGCGGCACGGTGCCGAGGGTGGGCCAGACCATGAGGTTGGAGCTGTGCACCGTCCGGTCGACGTTGACGGTGAGGGCGTCCAGCCAGACGACCCGCCCGGCCTCCCGCGCGTCCACCGGGAACACCTCGGCCAGCTCGGGTGTGAAGTCGGCGCCGCCCGAGAGGTAGTCCATGCCCAGGTTGAGCCCCGCGCTGGCGTGCAGCAGGTCCCGCACCTCCTGGTGCGGTTCGGCCTCCGCGATCGCCGGGTCGAAGTGCGCCAGCACCAGCTCCGGCACCCGCAGCCCCAGCTCCCGCGCCAGCTCCCCCACGATCACCTCGGCGACCAGCGCCTTGCGGCCCTGCGCGGAGCCGGTGAACTTCAGGACGTAGGTGCCGAGGTCGTCGGCCTCGACGACGGCGGGCACGGAGCCACCGGAACGCAGCGGCTCGATGTAGCGGGTGGCGGTGACTTCGGTGAGCATGGGACGAGCATATGGAGCGGACGCGTCCGACGCGTGCGGCGCCGACCGTCACCTGAGGTCCAGCTCCGCGCGGACCGTCTTGCCGACGGGTACGCGGTCCAGCACGCCCCACCGGTCCGCCAGCGCGTCCACGAGCAGCAGCCCGCGCCCGTGCTCGCCTTCCGGCACCGTCGTGACCTCCGGGCGGCGCTCTCCCCGGCTGTCCGACACGTCGATCCGCAGTGTGTACGCGTCGAGCCGCAGCAGCACCTCGATGTCCCGGCCCGGCACCCGCCCGTGCGTCACGGCGTTCGCCGCCAGCTCCGCGACGAGCAGCGCGGCCGTGTCGGAGAGCGCCGAGCCGTACGGGACGCCCCAGGTGTCGAGCCGGTGCAGGGCGAGATGCCGGGCCAGTCGCGCGCCGCGCGGGGTGGAGCTGAACCGCTGCACGAACACACGCGCGGTGACCGGGGGTCGGGGTGTGGGGGCTGGTCTCATGCCGCCCATCCCACCTGCGGCGACGGCCCATCACCAGGTCGGCCACTGGTACGCAGGGTCAGCGTACGGGTACGGAGTGTGGACGGTAGGGGTAACCATCCGTGACCATGGGCCCGTTGGCCGGGTTGGCCCAGTGGGTGTACGTGGCGGGAGGTGTCCTGGATGTCGGACGGTACGGGTGGCGCGGGCGGCGCGGAAGCGCTGTGCGGGGGCGGTGAACCGGAGCGGTCGGACAGTCTCAGGACCTTCGGCGAGGTCGTCAAGGCGTTCCGCAAGCGGGCGGGCCTGACTCAGGAGGAGTTCGCTCCGCAGGTGCGGTACTCGGTGCCGACGGTGGCCTCGATCGAGCAGGGGCGGCGCTTCCCGCCGCTGGACTTCGTGGAGCGCGCGGAGGAAGTCCTCGACGCGTTCGGCGCGTTGCGCGGTGCGGCACGGCATCTGTCGCGGCAACCGGGATTGGCGAGCTGGTTCCGGCAGTGGGCGCGGTTCGAGGCGGAGGCGGTGAGTCTGTACACGTATGAATGCCGGGTGGTGCCGGGGCTGTTGCAGACGGAGGGGTATGCGCGGGCGGTGTCGTTCAGCGTGCCGCCGCTGCCCGCCGAGAAGGAGATGAACGACCGGATCACGGCCCGCATGGCCCGGCACGAACTCCTCGCGACGAGCCGGACTCCTCCCACGGCGTTCAGCTTCATCGTGGAACAGGCGGTCCTGGAACGCGGCACCGGTGGCGACGAGGTGACGCGCGAGCTGTACGACCACCTGCTGGGCTTGGTCGAGCGGCACTGGAACGTGGAGTTTCAGCTGATGCCGCTCCGGCAGCCGGTGCATGCGGGGTTGGACGGCCCTATGCAGTTGGCGGAGACGCCGGACAACCAGTGGTTTGGTTACTCGGAGGGACAGAAGAACGGGCGGCTGATCACCGATCGTAAGGAGATCAGCGTGCTCCACCAGCGCTATGCCAAGATGCGTTCACAGGCCCTGACCCCCGAGGACTCCGTGGGCCTGTTGAAGCGAATGCGAGGAGCGCTATGAACACGTCCGACCTGGCCTGGTTCAAGAGCAGTTACAGCGGCTCCCAAGGTGACGACTGCGTCGAAGTGGCGATGGCGTGGCACAAGTCCAGCTACAGCAGCGGCAGTGAGGGCGACTGCGTCGAGGTGGCGTCCTGCCCCCGGACCGTGCACGTCCGTGACTCGAAGGTGCGGCAGGGGGACCAGCTCGCCGTCTCCCCGGAGGCCTGGACCCGCTTCCTCACGTACACGACCGGCCGCTGACCCCGCCGCCCGCCGGAAACGCCCCGCCCGGGAACTCCTGGGCGGGGCGTCGTCGTCGGCCCGGTCAGTGGTCCGCCGCGCTGCCCCGGACGACACAGGACCGGCTGTTCTCCCACCCCCATCCGTCACCGTCCGGGTCAGACGCACCGCCGTTCACGCAGTACGGGTAGCCGTTGGGCGCGGTGCCTCCGGTGCCACCGCCGCCGTAGACCGTCGCCCTCCTGGACGTCGCGGCGATGCCGTTGCTGCCGTAGAAGATGCGGTTGCCCCAGCTCGTCAGCGAGTTGGGATCGAAGCCGTTGACCATGTCGAGGTACTCGACCCCGCCGCCGTTGCCGCTCCAGGACCAGCCGAGGTAGCCGACGCCGAGGGACTGGGCCGTCGCCATGATGGCGTCCTCGTCGGGGTTGCCGTCGCTGTGCTGGTTACCGAACTCACCGACGACGATGGGCAGTCCGCCTCCGACGAAGGCGTTGAGGTAGTCCCGCACCTCGGCGGCGGTGTCGTAGACCCCGTACATGTGGATGGAGAAGACGGTGTTGCGGTCGGGGTCGGAGGCGAAGACCGAGGCCGCGTTGGAGCGCATCGTGCCGGACCAGTCCTGGCCCCAGTTGGGCGCGTCGACCATCAGGGCGTGGTGGAGGCCGGCGCCGCGGAGCTTGCCGATGGCGGCCTTGGTCGCGGCGGTCCACGCGGTGTAGTTGGTGTTGCCGAAGGGCTCGTTGCCGATGTTGACGACGACGTAGTCCTCCTGGCCCGCCAGCGCGCTCTTCACACTGACCCAGTAGTCGGCCGCCTGGTCCAGGCTGGTCGCGGCGCCGTCCTCGCCGTAGCCGGTGGTGTCGTGCACCTCCAGGACGCAGATGACCTTGTTGGCCTTGCACTGGCCGATGAGCGTGGAGACCTGGGCGGCGCTCGTCCTCGTCCAGCGGCCGCCGCTGCTGATCACGACGCGGACCGTGTTGGCGCCCTTGGCCGCGATGTCGGCGATGGAGCTGGTGCGGTCGGGATACCAGGTGTAGGCGTGGTTGACCCCGCGCATGACGAATGCGCTGCCGTTGCCCTCGACGACGCGCCCGTTGCCGACGTGGATGCCACCGGCCGCGGCCTCCGCCCTTCCGGCGGAAGGACCGGTGAGTGCGAGCAGCAGACCCAGAACGGCGGCGAACGCCATCCCCGCGGTCGTGATCAGCGTGCTTCGTGGCTTACGCATGTGTCTCCTTCGATGGCGAGCATGCACCTGACAACGTTGTCCCCGTGTGCCGGATGGACGTTTACCGGTTAACCGATAGGGACCGTAGGGACACCTGACATGCCTGTCAATCCGTCGCGCAGAGGCTGTTGACGCAGGTAAAGAGCCCATATTGACGGGGTTCACGGCCTGGTCAGCGGGTTTAGCGGTTTAGCAGAAAGAGGGGGCGCGACACGATGTCGCGGCCCCCTCCCGGTGGTCGTTCCGCCGCCGCTACGCGCGGGGCGACGCCGTCGACGCCCTCGGCACCAGGGACGGTGTCGCCACCGGCCGGGACGGCACGTCGTTGCCCGCCAGCACCTCGAACAGCACCCGCGCGACCTGCGCCCCGAAGCCGTGCACGTCGTGGCTCATCGCGGACAGCGTCGGATGGGTGAGCCGGCACAGCTGGGAGTCGTCCCAGGCCAGCAGGGACAGGTCGTCCGGCACGGAGACGCCCATCTCGGCGGCGACGCCGAGGCCGGCGACCGCCATGATGTCGTTGTCGTAGAGGATCGCCGTGGGGCGCTCGGCAGAGAGCAGCAGGGAGCGGGTGGCGCGGGCGCCGTCCTCACCCGAGAAGCCCGTCTCCACGTGCGGGCCGCGCTCCAGGCCGAGTTCGCTCAGGGTCCGCTCGAACGCCGTCGTCCGGATGGCGCTGTGCCCGAGCCCCCGGGGGCCGCCCACGTGCGCGATGCGCCGGTGTCCCAGCACCGCCAGGTAGCGCACCGCCTCGGCGACGGCTGCGGCGTCGTCGGTCCACACCGACGGGAAACCGCCGGTGAGGGACGGGTGGCCGACCGCCACGGCGGGCAGGCCGATGCGCCCGAGCGGGCCGATCCGCGGGTCCTCCTGATGGAAGTCGACCAGGATGGAGCCGCCCACCTGCCGCTCCCGCCACCAGCGTTCCTGGAGTCCGATCTCCTCCTCCAGCGAGCCGACCAGGCGCAGCAGCAGGGAGCAGTCCCGCTCGGCCAGCACGCTCTCGATGCCGGAGACGAACTCCATGTAGAACGGCTCCAGGCCCAGCAGCCGGGCCGGCCGGCAGATGGCCAGCCCCACGGTGTCCACGGACTGGCGCGAGAGGCTGCGGGCCGAGGAGTTCGGGGCCCAGCCCAGCTGCCGGGCCGCCGCGAAGATCCGCTCCCGGGTGGCGTCGGAGACCCCGGGTTTGCCGTTGAAGGCCAGGGAGACGGCGCCCTTGGAGACGCCGGCGGCCGCGGCGACGTCCTTGATGGTGACGCGGACGGACGGTGTGCTCACGCCGGTTCCACACAGAACAGGGCCGCTCGTACGGCGTTGGCCCCGGTCTCCGCGGCGCCCGCGACCCGCAGGCGGAGCTGTTCGCCGGGGAGCAGGGTGCGCAGTCCGGTGTCGCAGACCGCGTCCGGTCCGAGCCGGTCGGCTTGCAGAAGGAGGTCACGTACGAGGGTGTGTGCGGTTACCACGACTTCGACACTACCGGTCCCCGCACCCACCGGGGACTCGACGGCCACGTCGTAGTGCGGGGCCGGATAGGCGAACTCCCGGTCCGTGACGGCGAAGTGCACGGCGCGCAGGCCGTCTTCGTCGGCCACCAGGAATTCCTTGGCGGACGCAGGCCCGGGAGCCAGGTCGGGCGGCACGGTCCGCCGGTGCACCGAGCGGGCGGCGACGGTCGCGTCGATCACCTGCTCAGCCGCCTCGGTGCCGTCCGTCCGCAGCCGCCGCAGGGTCACCCGGGCCTGCCAGGGCTCGGCGGACTGGTTGACGAGAGCGAGTACGGGCAGGGCGTCGTCGCCGTCGCCCGGCTGGAGGGTGAGCAGCCGGTCCGCGTAGACCCGGCGCAGCTCGTGGTAGAGGGGCTTGAGCCGGCCGTCGCCGTCGATGGCCGCCCAGGAGCTGACCGGCCAGCAGTCGTTGATCTGCCAGACGATCGTCCCGGCGCACACGGGCCAGTGGGAGCGCCAGTGCTCGATCCCGGTGGCGATCGCGCGGGCCTGCACGACCTGGGTGAGGTAGTGCCAGCGGTCGAAGTCGTCCTCGGGCAGCACGAAGTGGCGCTCCACGCCCCGATTCAGCTTGCCGTTGCCGTCCTCGGCCTTCTGGTGGTGCAGCATGCCGGGCGAGTCGGGCGCGAGCCGTTCGCCGGGCAGTGCGCGCCGCAGGGTCGCCAGCGCGGGCGGGGCCTGCCAGCCGAACTCCGACACGAAGCGGGGCACCGAGTCGCGGTACTCGGTGTAGTCGCGGCGGTTCCAGACCTCCCAGGAGTGGTGGGTGCCGTGGGCCGGGTCGTTGGGGTGGTGGTCCCAGGAGCCGGACCAGGGGCTGCCGGCGGTGTAGGGGCGGGTGGGGTCGAGTTCGGCGACGATCCGCGGGAGCAGGTCCAGGTAGTAGCCGCCGCCCCAGGAGTCGCCGCGCAGCTCGGGCTCCCAGTCCCAGTCGCGAAAGCCCCAGAGGTTCTCGTTGTTGCCGTTCCAGAGCACGAGTGAGGGGTGCGGCATGAGCCGGACAACGTTGTCGCGGGCCTCGGCCTCCACCTCGCCGCGCAGCGGCTGCTCCTCCGGGTAGGCGGCGCAGGCGAAGAGGAAGTCCTGCCAGACCATGAGGCCCAGCTCGTCGCAGGCGTCGTAGAAGGCGTCGTCCTCGTAGATGCCGCCGCCCCAGATCCGCACCAGGTCCACTCCGGCGTCGGCCGTCTGGCGCAGCCGGGTGCGGTAGCGCTCCGGGGTGATCCGGGACGGGAACACGTCGTCCGGGATCCAGTTGACCCCGCGCGCGAAGATCCGTTCGCCGTTGACGACCAGGGTGAATCCGGTGCCGTGCCGGTCCGCCGAGCGGTCCACCTCCACGGTCCGGAAGCCGATGCGCCGGTGCCAGGAGTCCAGCGGCCGGTCGTCGCCGGTGGCTTCGACGAGGGCGATTTCCAGGTCGTACAGGGGCTGGTCGCCGTAGCCGCGGGGCCACCACAGGGAGGCGTCCGGCACCTCCAGCGTCAGCACGGCGCGCGTGCCCTCCACCGTGCCGCGCGCCTCGGCGACGCCGTCCCCGCCGGTGGCGCGTACGGCGAGCGGGCGGGCCGTCCCCCGCGCGGTCCGCTCGACCTCGACGTGCACCTCGACGCGCCCCGTGCCGCCGTCGACGGTCACCAGCGGGCGGACGTCCGCGATCCGGGCCGTCGACCAGCGCTCCAGCCGGGCCGGACGCCAGATCCCCGCGGTCACCAGGGTCGGGCCCCAGTCCCAACCGAAGCCGCACGCCATCTTGCGGATGTACTGGAACGGCTCCGGGTAGACGTTGGGACGCTCCCCCGTCAGCGCCCGTACCGAGGCCGCTTCGTCGTAGGCGGAGGCGAAGCGCACCTCCAGCGGCCCGTGCCGACCGGTGACGTCGAAGCGGTGACGCCGGTGCATGTTCCGGGTGCGGCCCAGCTCCCGGCCGCCCAGGGTGAGGGTCGCGGCGGTGTCCAGGCCGTCGAAGACCAGGTCGGTCCGCTCGTACCGCTCCTCGGCGGTGTCGGCGGCGGGCAGATCGCGGACGTAGGTCCAAGCCCTGCGTCCGACCCAGGCCACGTCGGGTTCGTTGACGCCGAGGAAGGGGTCCGGGATCAGGCCGGCCGCGAGCAGATCGGTGTGGACGCAGCCGGGGACCCGGGCGGGCAGCAGGTTCTCGTCGTGGCTCAGGCTCCAGCCCTCGGCGAGCGGGACGACTTCCTTCATGGACGGCTCCTTCGGCGGGACGGGGCCCGTTGTCGTGGGGCAACGCGACTCAACCTAACCCCACAGAAGTGAACCGGTCTAGCCCGCACTTCGCGACGGACGATCTTCGCGGGGGGCGCGAAAACCGCCGATGGAGCGGATCACGTCCCGGCCCGAGGTAACGATTGGGTATCGCGAGCGAAAGACAAGCTTTACCGGTTAACGAGTGGCTGACATAGTCGCCGACACCACCACCGGAGCCCGAGCCGTGATCCTTGGAAAGGAGCTGGGCACATGGGGAAGAGGACGCTGGGCGTCGCTCTGCTCGCCACCGCGACGCTGACCGTCGCGGGGTGCGGCGGAGGAGGCAGCCCGAACGCCGGCGAGACCGCCGCCGCGCCGGTCAACCCGGACGGCGTCTCGGGGGACATCACCGTGCTGACCAATCGCACCGACCTGGTCGAGGACGGGACGATGAAGAAGTACGCCGCCGAGTTCAACAAGACCTACCCCGAGGTGAAGGTCGAGTTCGAGGGCCTCACGGACTACGAGGGGGAGGTGAAGATCCGCATGAACACGGAGGACTACGGCGACGTCCTGCTGATCCCGTCGGCGGTCGCCAAGGGCGACTACCCCACCTTCTTCGCACCGCTCGGCGAGACCTCGTCGATGAAGCCCACGTACCGCTTCACCGACAAGACCGACGTCGGCGGCAAGACGTACGGCATCGCCACCTTCGGCACGGCCAACGGCCTCGTCTACAACAAGGCGGTGTGGAAGAAGGCCGGGATCACCGACTGGCCGACCACGACCGGGCAGTTCCTCGACGACCTCAAGGCGGTGAAGGAGAAGACCGGAGCCACCCCGTACTACACCAACTTCAAGGACGGCTGGCCGCTGGAGAGCCCCTGGACCAACGGTGTCGGCTCGATCAGCTGCGACACCCAGGCCTCCGACAAACTGGCCGGGATGGACGAGCCCTGGGCCGAGGGCAACGACCTGCGCACCCTCGACACGCTGCTGTACGACATCGTGCACGGGAAGCTGTCGGAGAAGGACCCGGCCACCACGAACTGGGAGAGCTCCAAGACCCTGCTGGCCAAGGGCGAGGTGGGCAGCATGATGCTGGGTTCCTGGGCGGTCGACCAGATGCGGGACGCCGCCGAGACGGCCGGGCGGAACCCGGACGACATCGGCTTCATGCCGGTCCCGTCCCAGCAGGACGGGAAGTTCTGCGCCACCCTGGTCTCCGACTACCAGCAGGCCGTCAACGTCCACTCGGACCACAAGGAGGCCGCCCGGGCGTGGATCGACTGGTTCACGGAGAAGTCCGGCTACGCGGCCGAGGAGGGTGCCGTCTCCGCCCTCAAGTCCGAGGGGATGCCGACGACCCTCCGGGAGTATGTTGACAACGATGTCAAGATGATTGAGCGGTCCGAGGCGAAGACGGCCGACGTCAACGCCATCGACAACGCCTCCGAGATCGGGCTCAACAAGCCCGACTACCGCAAGAAGCTCATCGACATCGCCCGGGGCGCCACGGACGGTTCGCTCGAAGGCTACTTCGAGGACCTGAACAAGCGCTGGTCCGAGGCCCGGCAGACCGTCGGCTCCTGAGCCGGCGCCCGCCCGGACGCAAGCCCGACTCCCGCACCCGCCGGGTCGCCGCCTCGCCGCCCGGTGAGCGGGACCCGGCGCCCAGCGCCCTCAGCGGACGACGAAAGGCCCTGGCACCGCGATGCCCCGAACCCGAACCCGAACCGTCTCCACCGCGTCACCGCCCGCCCCGGCCGCCGCGCCTGACCGGGTCGGCAAGCTCCCCTCCCGCCACCGGGCGCGGGCCGGCGCCTCCTGGCGCGACCGGTCGCTGCGCGTCCTCACCCCGTGGCTGTTCCTGCTGGCCCCGCTCGCCCTGCTGATCACGTTCACCTACGTGCCGGTGGGCAACATGATCTACTACAGCTTCACCGACTGGGACGGCGTCAGCCCCGACCGCTCCTTCGTCGGCACGGAGAACTACACCGAGATCTTCACCCGTCCCGAGCTGCTGCGGGTGTTCGCGGTGAGCTTCTACTACCTCGCCGCGTCCGTCGTGCAGATCGTCGTCGCGCTGTACTTCGCGGCCGTCCTCAGCTTCGACCTGCGCTTCAGGAACCTCTTCAAGGGCATCCTGTTCTTCCCGTACCTGATCAACGGCGTGGCGATCGGCTTCGTCTTCCTGTACTTCTTCCAGGACGGCGGCACGCTCGACTCGGTCCTGTCCTGGTTCGGCGTCGGCACCGACCACGCCTGGCTGGGCAGTCCGGAGTCGGCCAACACCTCCATGGCCGGGGTGTCCGTGTGGCGCTTCACCGGCCTGAACTTCGTGCTGTTCCTCGGCGCCATCCAGTCGATACCCGGCGAGCTGTACGAGGCCGCCCAGCTGGACGGCGCGAGCCGGTGGCAGCAGTTCCGGCACATCATCGCGCCGGGCATCCGGCCGGTGCTGAGCCTGAGCGTCATCCTGGCGGTCTCCGGCTCGCTGTCCGTCTTCGAGATCCCGTACATCATGACCGGCGGTGCGACGGAGACCTCGACGTTCGTCATCCAGACGGTGAAGTTCGCCTTCCAGTTCAACAAGACCGGCCTGGCCTCGGCCTGTGCGGTGGTGCTGCTGGCGATGATCCTGGTGATCACCTGGATCCAGCGCCGCCTCGTGCCCGACGAGAAGGTGGATCTCGTATGACCCTCACCGCCCCCGCCCGCCGCCTGCAGGAGCGGGCCCGCCGCCGTCCGCGCGTCGGCACCGCCCTGACGTACCTGTCGCTGGTCGTCGCCTCCGTCGTGGTGCTGCTGCCGCTCGCCGTGGTTTTCCTGACCTCGCTCAAGTCCTACGGGGAGGTCTCCGACGGCCGGGGCGCCCTGGCCCTGCCGGACGACTGGCTCAACTTCTCCAACTACGCCACGGCGTTCCACGACGGCCACCTGCTGAAGGCCTTCGGCAACACGGCCTTCATCCTGCTGTTCTCCATCACCGGCACCGTGATCATCGGCTCGATGACGGCGTACGCCATCGACCGCTTCGACTTCCGCCTCAAGAAGCTGGTGATGGCCCTGTTCCTGGTCGCCACGCTGGTACCGGCCGTGACGACGCAGGTCGCCACCTTCCAAGTGGTCAACAGCTTCGGTCTGTTCAACACCCGCTGGGCGCCGGTCCTGCTGTACATGGGCACGGACATCGTGGCCATCTACATCTTCCTTCAGTTCATCCGCGGCATCCCCAAATCCCTCGACGAGGCGGCGCGGCTCGACGGCGCCAACTCCTTCACCATCTACCGGAAGGTCATTTTCCCGCTGCTGAAGCCGGCCATCGCGACGGTGGTCATCATCAAGGGGATCACCACGTACAACGACTTCTACATCCCCTTCCTCTACATGCCCTCCGAGGACCTCGGCACCATGTCGACGGCCCTGTTCCGGTTCAAGGGGCCTTTCGGGGCGCACTGGGAGAACATCTCCGCCGGGGCCGTGCTCGTCATCGTGCCGACGCTCGTGGTCTTCCTGTTCCTCCAGCGGTACATCTACAACGGGTTCGCCCAGGGGGCCACGAAGTAGCGCCGCGGGCCCGCCGGCCGGCGCCGGCCGGCGGACGATCCGCGCGTCAGGCTGAGGGTGACGGGGAGGCCGTCGGGGCGGGGCCGCCGGGTGCGCCGTCGCCGTCGTTCACGGCGTCGGGGTCGACCGCCATGGTGAGGTGGCCGATGACGCCGCGCTCGATGTGCCGCCGGTCGTAGACGAGTTCGAGCAGTCCGCCCGCCGCCCCGGTGCCCGGGTAGATCGAGTCCTGGTCGAGGGTGACGCGCGTGACGGAGTTCGCCGAGTAGGGCGCGACGTCCGCCGTGGCCCGCACCGCGTCCTCGGAGAAGTAGAACTGCCCGGTGTGGCAGGTGCGGCCGCCGGTGTAGCCGTCGGAGCCCCGGGAGCCGCCGGTGTGCACCTTGGTGTGGATGTGGACGGCGCGGCCGGTGTACCAGCCGGGGAAGACGGTCCGGAAGGTGACGAAGCCCTGCCGGTCGGTCATCTGGATGCCGCGCAGCCAGGTGAGGTCGTCGGTCGGGGTCGCGTGACCGCCCCCACCGCCCCCACCGCCCGGACCGCCCGGCCCGTCGGGAGGCGCCGTCGGCGTACCGGACGGCGGCGGGCCGGGCGGTGTCCCGCCGCCCCCGCCGTTGCCGACCTGGGTGTAGCCGGAGTAGACGCCGGAGGCGTCGCAGTGCCAGATCTCGACGGCCGAGTTGCGCAGCGGCTCGCAGGTCGCGCCGTCCACGGCGCGCAGCACGAGGAGCAGCGGGATTCCGGTGCGGTCCTCGACCACGTTCTTCCGGAAGAGTTCGTAGTCGATGTAGTAGGGGCCCTCGATCTGCTCCGTGGTCAGCGCCATGCAGGCGTCGGACGCGGTGGCGGCCGCCTTCACCGCGTCGAGGGTGCCCGGCCCCCCGGCGGTCCGGTCGGCGGCGCCGGCCACGGTGCCCGCGCCACCGAGGGCGACGACGGCGCCGGCCGCGCCGCCGAGGGCGAGCATGCGGCGGCGGGACACGAGGCGGGAGACGACGGCGTTGTCAGGCTCTTCGAGAGAGAATCTAGACATGGGCACGACAGTATGGACGGTGCCTGTGAGTTCCGTGTGGGTCTGCCTGTGAACCCGGTATGCATCACGACGGGCGGGCCCGGACCCCAGGGCCGGATCAGTCGGTGACCGGGTGCAGCTCCGGCCGGGCGTCCCACCAGGCGCGGTAGAACGTGTCGTCGGGGATGCTGTCGAGGTAGGCCCGGGCCGCCGCCCGGTACAGCAGGCGGGCGCGCTGCTCGGTGACCGCGGACCGGTTCCAGGCCAGCCGGATGCGCTCGGTGAGCGGGTCGCCGGTGAGCGGGCGCAGGACCGTGCCCTCGACCTGCGGCGAGGTGGGCTGGCACATGGAGACGGCCCGTCCGGCGGCGATCAGGTCCCAGCGCATCCTGCGGTCGGCGATCCGGTAGCGCAGCGTCGGCGTGAAGCCGGCCCGGCGGCAGGCGTCGGTCATGGCCTCCGGGCCACCGTCACCGTCGTCGGTGAGCGTCGTCCAGGTCTCACCCGCCAGGTCGGCCAGGTCGATCTCCTGCCGCCCGGCCAGCGGGTGGGCGGCCGACATGCGTACGCAGGCAGGTTCCTTCGGGACGAGGGTGCGGGCCGCCACACCGTCGGGGAGCGGCACTTCGTGGTCGCCGACCTCTCCGTACAGGATCGCGTCGTACTTCCCGGCACCGAGCATGCGGGTGAGCGTGGTCGCCGAGTGCTCGGTGGTGAGGTCGATCTCGTGACCGGGCAGCTCCTCCTCCAGCGGCTCGATCAGCCGGTCCACCAGGACGAGCAGGAGGCAGCCGATCCGCAGCACCGGATGCGGTGCGGTGGCGCGCGTCCCGGCCGTCAGGGCGTCCATCTCGCCGAGCACCCGGCACGCCACGGACAGTACGAACTCGCCCAGCGGGGTGGGTTCGACACCGATCCTGCTGCGGACGAACAGCTCGCCGCCCGTGACCTGCTCGATGCGGCGCAGCTGCGCGGAGAGGGCCGGCTGGGACACCCCGAGCCGCATCGCCGCCCGCCCCAGACTGCCCGCTTCCGCTATCGCGCGGACAGCTTCGAGATGCCTCAACTCCAGCTGCATTTCACCAGCATAGGCAGGGTGGCGGACGGCCCGGACGGGTTCGGCGGGGGGCCGGTCATAACGCGGGTCTTATGAGCGGTGGGAGGTCCCCTCGTTGCCATGGCCACGCCCATACTCGGCGCATCCCACGGACTCCCCCCTCCAGACTGGAGCAGATGTGCACCTCACCAGACTCACGGCCGCCCTCGCGGCGCTCACGCTGACGGCGGGTCTCGCCGGCACGGTGGCGGGCACCGCCGCCGCCGCCGGACACGGTTCCGCTCCCGCCGCGCACGGTTCCGCTCCCGCCGCGGACCGTCCCAGCCCGCTGCGCGCCGGCTCCCTTCAGGCCCGGCTCAGCCCTGCCCAGCGCGCGACCCTGGTCCGCGGCGCGAAGGACGACACGGCCGCCACCGCCCGCACCCTCGGCCTCGGCGCGAAGGAGAAGCTGGTCGTCAGGGACGTCGCCAAGGACGCCGACGGCACGCTGCACACGCGCTACGAGCGCACCTACGACGGCCTGCCCGTGCTCGGCGGCGACCTCGTCGTGCACACCCCGCCCCCCTCGTCGGCGTCCGGCACCGTCAACACCACCTGGAACACCAAGCACAGGATCGCGGTTCCCTCCACCACCGCGACGGTCACCAAGGCGTCCGCCGAGAGCCGGGCGCTGCGGACCGCCCGGGCCCTCGACGCGGCCCGGCCCTCGGCCGACAGCGCGCGCAAGGTGATCTGGGCCGGCGAGGGCACCCCGACGCTCGCCTGGGAGACCGAGATCGGCGGCTTCCAGGACGACGGCACGCCCAGCAGGCTGCACGTCGTCACCGACGCCACCACCGGAAAGGAACTGCACCGGTTCCAGGCCGTCCGGACCGGTGTCGGCAACACCCGCTACAGCGGCCAGGTCCAGCTGACCACGACCCGCTCGGGCTCGGCGTACACGCTGACCGACGCCACGCGCGGCGGTCACAAGACGTACAACCTGAACCACGCCACCTCCGGCACCGGCACGCTGTTCTCGCAGAGCAGCGACACCTGGGGCGACGGCACCACCTCCACCGCCACCACGGCCGCCGCGGACGCCGCCTACGGGGCCCAGGAGACCTGGGACTTCTACAAGAACGCGTTCGGGCGCAGCGGCATCAAGAACGACGGCGTCGGCGCCTACTCCCGCGTCCACTACGGCAACGCATACGTCAACGCGTACTGGGACGACAGCTGCTTCTGCATGACCTACGGCGACGGCTCGGGCAACAACGACCCGTTGACCTCGCTGGACGTGGCCGCCCACGAGATGAGCCACGGTGTCACGTCCAACACCGCGGGCCTCGAGTACAGCGGCGAGTCCGGCGGTCTGAACGAGGCGACCTCCGACATATTCGGCACGGGCGTGGAGTTCTACGCCGGCAACAGCTCCGACGTCGGTGACTACCTCATCGGCGAGAAGATCGACATCAACGGCGACGGCTCGCCGCTGCGTTACCAGGACAAGCCCAGCAAGGACGGCAACTCGGCCGACAGTTGGTACTCGGGCCTCGGCAACCTCGACGTGCACTACTCCTCGGGTCCGGCGAACCACATGTTCTACCTGCTGTCCGAGGGCAGCGGCACCAAGACCATCAACGGCGTCACGTACAACAGCCCCACCTCCGACGGCGTCGCCGTCACCGGCATCGGGCGCGACGCCGCCCTGCAGATCTGGTACAAGGCGCTGACCACGTACATGACGTCCAGCACCGACTACGCCGGTGCCCGCACCGCCGCCCTCAACGCGGCCGCCGCGCTGTACGGCTCGGGCTCCACCCAGTACGCCGGGGTCGGCAACGCCTTCGCCGGCATCAACGTGGGCAGCCACATCACGCCGCCCAGCAGCGGCGTCTCGGTGACCAACCCGGGCAGCCAGTCCTCGACCGTCGGCACCGCGGTCAGCCTCCAGATCCAGGCGAGCAGCACCAGCGGCGGCTCCCTGACCTACAGCGCCTCCGGTCTGCCGGCCGGCCTGTCCGTCAACAGCTCCACCGGGGTCGTCTCCGGGACGCCCACCACGGCCGGGACGTACAGCACCACCGTCACCGTGAAGGACTCCACCGGCGCGACCGGCACCACCACGTTCTCCTGGACCGTGAGCACCGGCGGTGGCGGCGGGACGTGCGCCTCGGCGCAACTGCTGGCCAACCCGGGCTTCGAGTCGGGTGACACCCGTTGGACCGACAGCGGGGTCATCACCGACGACAGCCGCCAGCCGGCTCACGGCGGCTCCTACACGGCCTGGCTCAACGGCTGGGGTTCCGCGCACACCGACACGCTCTCCCAGACGGTGACGATCCCCGCGGGCTGCAAGGCGACCCTGACCTTCTACCTGCACGTCGACACCGCCGAGATCGGCAGCACCGCCTACGACAAGCTGACGGTGACCGCCGGTTCGAAGACCCTCGCGACCTATTCCAACGCCAACGCGGCGTCGGGCTACAGCCGCAAGTCCCTCGACCTGTCGGCGCTCGCGGGGTCGAAGGTGACCCTGAAGTTCACCGGCGTCGAGGACGCCTACCTGGCGACGAACTTCGTCGTCGACGACACCGCCCTGACGACCGGCTGAGCAGCCCCGCACGGCAGCGTCCCGCGCCCCTCCCCCCGGGGTGCGGGACGCTGCCGTGCCGCCCGCCCGCGTCGGTGCCCGCCCGGAGCACCGGCCCGACGGCGAGGCGGGGCCGTCCCCCCGTCACCCCGGCACCCGGCGCAGCGGGTTGGGCAGCGGCAGGTAGCGGGCGTCGGCGCCGTCCGCGCCGGTCCAGCGCAGCAGGAGGTTGGTCTTGGCGGGGAGGGCGGGAGCGTCGAGCAGGGCCGGGATCTCCGGGAGGTCGTGGCGGGCCAGGACGCGGCGCACGGCGGGCCAGGGGTCGAGGCCGGGGTGGTGCTCGGTGAGGGCGGCGGCGATCTCGTACAGGTGGTTGACGACCAGGCAGTAGACCAGGCGCTCCCAGCCGGCCGCGCGGGCGGTGTCCGGCAGCAGCTTGACGCCCTCCGCGTCCCGGAAGAGGGCCTGCACCGGGGCACCGGCCGCGTCCACGGCGACCAGGGTGTTCTGCAGGTGCGCCTCCAGGACGACTCCGTCGTCGGCGAAGGCGGTCAGCACGGGCGGGACGACGGCGTCGAGGTACGCCTCCCACCAGGCCGCGGGGTCCGCGGTGCCGGCCAGCGGGCTGCCGGGGAAGCCCTCCACGAGCGCGGCGGCCAGGAGCGGGGTCGCGCCGGGCAGGAGGTGGTCCCGCACGCCGTCGCGGACGACGACGGCCAGTTCCTCGAAGGCGAAGTCTGCGGTGCGGTGGCCGCGGTCGCCGAGCCAGGCGGCGGGGGGCCCGAGCGAGGCGAACGCCTCGGAGACCGCCGTGTCGGTGCGGCGCAGCCGCATCAGGTCGTGGCGCCACAGACGGCGGATGTCGTTGGTGACCCGCACGTCCAGGCTGAACTTCAGGAACAGGTCCCGTCCCGGGAGGTACTCGGGCGCGTACACCGTGCGGATCGCGGCCGTCGGCCAGGCGAAGAAGCCGGTCGTGCCCACCCGCAGCAGCCGCCCGTCGGCGAAGGCGGGGGCGAGGGCCGGCGCCGTCAGCTCCAGCTGCCAGGGGTGGGCGGGCAGCAGCCGGTAGCCGGGCGGCGCCTTGCCGAGGGCGTCCAGGGCGGCGGTGTCCCCCTCGTCGACGACGGTGTCCTCCCGCACGGCGAGCAGCGTCAGCGGGAAGCGGGCGTGCGCCTCGGGCGCGTACGGCAGCCAGCCGGCGTGCGGGCCGCCCCCGCGCGCCTTCGGGGCCGGGTGGTGGGTGTGGCCGGTGAGCAGGGACTGCTCGGAGCGGAGGTAGGGGTCCGCGGGCGGGGTGGCCCGCGCGCGTGCCGTCAGCAGCGCGGCCACCGCGTCGCGGCTGTCGGTCATCTCGGTGGGCAGTTCGTGGTTGGGCACACCGGTGTGCCGGCGCAGCGCCTCGGCGACGAGCTTCACCAGTTCGGCGTGGTCGACCGGGTGCCACCCGGCCGCCGTACGAACTTCCGGTTCCGCGGGCCGGCGCCCCGGTCGCACGCGCAGCAGTCTGCCGCCGGGCAGCCGGTACACGGGGCGGGCGCCGGGGCCCGGCAGCGGTTCGGCGACCTCGCGCAGCAGGCAGTTGAGCAGCGGCACGGCCGCGTACGCGTCGGCACGCCGCGCCAGGTCGTCCGGGGAGTCGGCGCCGGTGGGCGGGGGCAGGAGATCCACGCGTTCCACTCGTTCCCTACGGTCGGTCCATGGCGGAGAGGAGGACGGAGACGATCAGGACGATCAGTATGTCTCCCGTCATGACGCACATCCGTACCCGAGGAGCCTGCCCGTGCACCGTCCCCCCGGCACAGCGGCCGAGTTCGCCGACGAACTGGCGGCCGTCCGTCCCGCCCTGGCCGCCCGGTTCACCGCCGAGCTGCCCGGGGCGCGGGCGGCGGTGCTGTCCCGGCTGTGGCGTGCGCTCACCTTCGAACCGCTGCCGTGGATCGAGCGCCGGGAGCGGTCCGGTGACGGACTCGTCCTGCGCCTGCGCGACGGCCGCCGGCTGACGGGTCCGGCCGCCGACCCGTACCGCACGGACGCCTACGTCCCGGTCGTCCGGGTGGGCGAGGCCGCGCACGACGACCCGGAGCGGCTGATGACCGGCCTCGCCGTACCGGGGTCGACGGGGTTCGCCGCCGAACTCGGCCACAGTGCGGCGTCGCTGGCGCTGTCCCGCGCGGCGCAGCCCCGGGCCGTGCCGGAGGGGGCGCCGGAGAATCACCCGGACGAGTGGCCGGGCGGCGCGTGGCCGGACAGCGACTGGGGCTGGGAGCGGCGCGTGGTCGACGGGCACCCGTACCACCCCGGCTGCCGTGCACGGCCGGGCTTCTCGGTGGCGGAGCAGCTCGCGTACGGCCCCGAGCACGAGCCGGTGGTGGAGCTCGGGCTGGTGCCCGTCGCGCCGGCGGACTGCCTGGTGACGGGGGTGTGGCCCCGGGAACTGCGGGACGGGGACCGGATGCTGGTCCCGGTGCATCCGTGGCAGGCGGCGCACGTGCTCGACCGGCCCTTCCTGCCGTGGCTCCCCGCGCACCCGCTGATGTCCCTGCGCACCCTCGCCGTGCCCGGCGGGCCGCACGTCAAGACCGCGCTGAGCGCCCGGCTGACGTCCTCGGTGCGGGACATCTCGGTCGCCTCGGTCACGGCGTCGGCGCACCTGTCGTCGTTCGGGGAGGTACTGGCCGCGCGCCTGGACGGCCTGCTGCACGTGACCCGCACGCTGGGCGCGGCCACGGACGGCTCCCCCGACCTGGCCGCCGTACTGCGCGAGCCGCCCGGGGTGTACGCCGCGCCGGGCGAACACGTGGTCCCGGTGGCCGCGCTGGCGACCACCCGGCTGCCCGGGTCACCGACCTGGCTGGCGGCCTTCACGCGTCTCGCGCTCACCGCCGGGCTGCGCGCGCTGGAACTGGGCGTCGCCCTGGAGGCCCACGGCCAGAATCTGCTGGCCGTGCTGTCCGCGACGGGCGATCCGCTGCGCCTGGTCTACCGGGACCTGGCCGACATCCGCGTCTCCCCGGCCCGTCTGGCCCGGCACGGCATCACCGCGCCGGACCTGCCCGCACGCGTCCTCACCGACGAACCCCTCGCCCTGCGTCGGAAGTTGTTCGGGTCACTGGTGGGCGGCGCGCTGGCGGCGACGGCCGGTTCGGGTCCTGCGCTGCGCCGGGCCCTGGAGGCGGCGCTGCCCGGGGTGCCGCACACGGAGGATCTCGCGGCCCTGCGCGAGGAGCCGCTGCCGGTGAAGGCGCTGACGGTGATGCGGACTTCGCCGGGACGACCGGGAGATCTGTGGACGGAGCTGCCCAACCCGCTGCGGTGGAGGTGAAGTCGGGGCATCGGCGCGGTCTCGTTTTGGAGCGCGGTACCCCTGATCAATAGGATCCGCCGATGATCACAAGAACACGGCTGGCGGCGGGCACCTGCGCCCTGCTCGCCGCGCTGGCGGCCGGGTTGGCGTTCCCGGCCGGGGCGGTGGCCGGTGAACCCACGGGTGAGGACGCGCCGAAGGTCGACCTGGTGCTCGACGTCAGCGGTTCGATGCGGACGCGGGACATCGACGGCGGTACGCGGATGGCCGCGGCGAAGCAGGCGTTCAACGAGGTGCTCGACGCGACGCCGGAGGAGGTGCGGCTGGGCATCCGCACGCTCGGCGCGGACTACCCGGGCGACGACCGCAAGACGGGCTGCAAGGACACCGCGCAGCTCTACCCGGTGGGCCCGCTGGACCGCACCGAGGCGAAGACGGCGGTGGCGACCCTGTCCCCCACCGGCTGGACGCCGATCGGTCCCGCGCTGCTGAAGGCGGCCGACGACCTCGACGGCGGGGACGGCTCCAAGCGCATCGTGCTGATCAGTGACGGCGAGGACACCTGCGCCCCGCTCGACCCGTGCGAGGTGGCCCGTGAGATCGCCGCCAAGGGCATCGGGCTGACCATCGACACCCTGGGGCTGGTCCCGAACACCAAGATGCGCCGGCAGCTCAGCTGCATCGCGGAGGCCACCGGCGGCACCTACACCTCGGTCGAGCACACCGACGAACTGACCGACAAGGTCAACCAGTTGGTGGACCGCGCGGCCGACCCGGTGGTGACGCCGGTCGCCACGGAGGGCGCGGACGCCTGCGCGAAGGCGCCGGCGCTGAAGTCGGGGCTGTACACCGACCGCGAGGAGTTCGGGCAGCAGCGCTGGTACCGGGTGGACGTGGAACCGGGCCAGGAGCTGCGCGCCTCGGTGAGCGTGGGCGCCGACCGGGCGGTGAACCCGTCCTACGGGGTACTGCTGCGGGCGGTGACGGCGCACGGCCGGGAGATCGTGCGCGGCGAGGCGGCGGGCGACGGCCGCACCGACGTGCTCTCGACGGGACTGCGGTACCCGAAGGCGGAGAGCGACGAGGACGACGCGCCTCCGAGGCGGTGTGCCTTCAGGTCACCAACTCCTTCTCCGTCGCCTCCGGTGTGAAGACCACGCCGGGGCTGCCGCTGGAACTGACCGTCGACGTCGTGGACGGTCCGGGCGACTCCGACGACGTGGCCGCCTTCGGCCTCGGTCGGGGCTGGTGGCTGCTCGGTCTGCTGGTGCTGGTCGGCTTCCTCGCCGGTCTGCTGTGGGGCTGGCTCTCCCGCTGGCGGTTCGCGATCTGGAGGACGAACTGATGCGATTCACCCGAGCGTTGAGTGCGGCCGTCGTGCTGCTCGGCCTCGCCGCGGCTCCCGTCGCGGCCGTCTCCTCCCCTTCCGCGAGCCCGTCCGGGGACGGTGACGCGCCGACCACGGCGGGCACGTCCTTCCGTACGGCGTCCGAGTTCGAGCAGGGGCAGGTGGCCACGGCGAACGGTGCCGCGGGCGACTACCTGTACTGGTCGTTCCCGGCCGACGCCGGGCAGCGCCCCACCGTGAAGGCAACGGTGAAGCTGCCCGGGACGCACGCCGCCCAGACCTGGCGGGCCGACGTGTACGACGGTCTGCGCCGCCGCCAGGCCTGCCAGTGGGGCGCCCAGACCCGCACCGCGGACGCGGGCACCTCCTCCCTGGAGCTGGCCTGCGTCCTGCGCACCGTGCGCGCCTGGTCCGAGCCGTGGGCGAACGACCCGCTGCCGGGCACGTACTACGTCCGGCTGACGGCGGTGGACGTGCCGACCTCGGATCTCGGCGTCCCGGTCTCGGCCGAGGTGCGGGTGGAGTCGAAGGACATCGGCGGCGCCGCGGCGGTGGACGGTTCGCTGGCCGAGCCGCTGGTGCCGGGCATCGCGGTGACGTCCGGCGCCGATGAGGACGGGGAGGGGGACGGCCAGGACGACAGCGCCGTGCTGTCCGCCATCGAGCCGGAGGACGGCTGGTCCTCGGGCTGGTGGTCGGACCGCTGGGTGTGGAGCGGGATCGGGGCCGTGCTCGCCGCGCTCGCGGGCATCGGCGGCTACGCGCTGACCCGAGGGTCGGGACGGCCCTCCCGGGTGCCGCCCGGCGCCTGACAGCCGGTCAGGAGGCCCGCTCCGGCGGGCCTCCTGTTGTTCTCAGTCCTCCCGCAGCGCCTTGGCCGCCGTGCCGTCGCCGGTCACCTCGACGCGGCCGGCCCGCACCGCCTCCCGCAGGCCGACCTCACCGCGGCCGAGAGCCGCGCACGTCACGGCGTCCAGCACGAGCCGGGCGTCGGACGGGCCGGGGGCGGGTCCGTCGCCGTACAGGGGCTCGCCCTCCTGCTCGGCGCGGGCGCCGGCGTGCAGGTGGAACGTACCCTCCTCCAGGCCGACTTCGACGACCCCCTCCGTCACCCCGGCCTCCCGCAGGGCCCGCAGCAGGGGCAGCGCGAACCAGTGCGCGCGCACCGCGTCCGTCGGCCGCCGCTCCCCCAGTTCACCCGCGCCCCACGCCCCGAGCGCCTCCAGCACCGGCAGCAGGGCCCGCCCCCGCGCGGTGAGTTCGTAGACGTACGCCGCGCCGGGCGGGGGCAGCCGGCGCCGGGTCGCCAGTCCGTCGCGCTCCATGTCCTTGAGCCTCGATGCGAGCACGTCCGTGCTGACCCCGGGCAGGTCGGCGTGCAGGTCGGTGTAGCGCCGGGGACCGGCGAGGAGCTCCCGGACGATCAGCAGGGTCCAGCGGTCGCCGACGGCGTCGAGCGCGCGGGCGGCGGAACAGTACTGGTCGTAGCTACGGCGAGGACGCGGTGACATGCGACGCAGTCTAGACAAGTTGTTGGACTTTCCAAGCTGCTACTTGGTAAAACCAAGCAACACCAGATTCCGGAGGGGAAGCCGCGCATGGAGTTCCGGCAGTCGAACAAGCTCAGCGAGGTCTGTTACGAGATCCGCGGCCCGGTGATCGAGCACGCCGACGCGCTGGAGGAGGCAGGGCACAGCGTCCTGCGCCTCAACACCGGCAACCCGGCCCTCTTCGGCTTCGAGGCGCCGGAGGAGATCGTCCAGGACATGATCCGGATGCTGCCGCGGGCGCACGGCTACACGGACTCGCGCGGCGTCCTCTCCGCCCGCCGGGCCGTCGCCCAGCGCTACCAGGCGCTCGGCCTGGAGGTGGACGTGGACGACGTCTACCTGGGCAACGGCGTCTCCGAACTGATCTCCATGGCCGTACAGGCCCTGCTCGAGGACGGTGACGAGGTGCTGATCCCCGCCCCCGACTTCCCCCTCTGGACGGCGGTGACCACCCTCGCGGGCGGCAGGGCGGTGCACTACCTCTGCGACGAGCAGGCGGAGTGGTACCCGGACCTGGCCGACATGGAGTCGAAGATCACCGACCGCACCAAGGCGGTCGTCGTCATCAACCCCAACAACCCCACCGGCGCCGTCTATCCCAAGGAGATCGTCGAGGGCATCCTCGACCTCGCCCGGCGCCACGGCCTGATGGTCCTCGCCGACGAGATCTACGACCAGATCCTGTACGACGACGCCGTGCACCACTCGGCCGCCGCCCTCGCCCCCGACCTGGTGGTGCTGACCTTCTGCGGGCTGTCCAAGACCTACCGGGTGGCGGGCTTCCGCTCCGGCTGGCTGGTGGTGACGGGGCCGAAGCAGCACGCGAAGGACTACCTGGAGGGCCTGACCATGCTGGCCTCCATGCGGCTGTGCGCCAACGCGCCCGCCCAGTACGCCATCCAGGCCGCGCTCGGCGGTCGGCAGTCCATCCGCGAGCTGACCGCACCGGGCGGCAGGCTGCGCGAACAGCGGGACGTGGCCTGGGAGAAGCTGAACGAGATCCCCGGCGTCACGTGCGTGAAGCCCAAGGGCGCGCTGTACGCGTTCCCGCGGATCGACCCGGCCGTCCACCGGATCCACGACGACGAGCGCTTCGTCCTGGACCTGCTGCTCCGCGAGAAGATCCAGGTCGTCCAGGGCACGGGCTTCAACTGGCCCTCCCCCGACCACTTCCGCATCCTGACCCTGCCCCACGCGGACGACCTGGAGGCGGCGATCGGCCGGATCGGGCGCTTCCTGAGCGGGTACCGGCAGTGACCGGGGGCCGCCCCTCGACCGGGGCGGCCGGAAACCCCTCCCGCCGCGACCCGCGGGTGTGATGGTGTGAGGGCTCGCATCGACTCGACCGGAGGGACCGCACGGCGTGGCCGTCATCCATCGCACAACGCTCAAGCCGACCAAAGTCGAACTGCTCGCCTCCTGGCTGCCCTCCCGCCCGTGGTACCGCGGTGGCCCGGACGCACCGGAGCTGACCAGGGCCGGCGGCTTCCGGCTGGACGACCCGGCCGGCGAGGTGGGCATCGAGTTCATGGTGGTCACCGACGTCTCCGGGGCCGCCTACTTCGTCCCGCTCACCTATCGCGGTGCCCCGCTCGACGAGGCCGGGCACGCGCTCGTCGGCACCGCGGAGCACGGCGTACTGGGGAAGCGCTGGGTCTACGACGGCTGCCACGACCCCGTGCTGGCAGCCCAGTTGCTGGCCCTCGCGGAAGGCCGGGCGCAGGCCCAGGCCCAGAACACCAGCGACACCCCCGACCAGGACGTCGTCGTCGCCCGCGACGGTACGGGCTCCCTCTTCCCGGAGTTCACGGACTTCTCGGACTTCCCCGTGACCGACGACGAGGACGGCACCGGACTGACCGCTCCCGGCGGCGCGGTCCTCCGTCTGCACCGGGGCCTGCGGCCCGCCCCGGACGGCCCGTCCGCCGCTCCGCCGGGGGCGGCCGGCCACATCACCGGCTCCTGGCAGGCTCCGGACGGCACCCGCGTCCGGGGCGTGTTCGCCGTCTTCGGCTCCGGCAGCCGGGCGTAGTCCCGGGCGTCCGCTACGGCCGCCCCCGGCCGCTGCCGGGGGCGGCCGTAGCCTGGGGGGTATGGGTGATCTTTTTCTGGTCCGGCACGGCGAGACCGAGTGGTCGCGGTCCGGGCGGCACACCGGGCTGACGGACGTCCCGCTGACCGAGAAGGGGCGGGAGCAGGCGCGGAGCCTGGTGCCGTTGATCCGGTCGCACCGGATCGGGGCGGCCTTCGTCAGCCCCTTCCAGCGGGCCCGGGAGACGGCCGAGCTGATCGGGCTGCACGAGGTGCGGATCGAGCCGGACCTGCACGAGTGGGACTACGGCGGCTACGAGGGGATCACGACCGTCGAGATCCACCGGAGCCGGCCGGACTGGTTCCTGTTCACGGACGGGGTCGCGCCCGGGCCGCCCGACCACCCCGGGGAGACGCCCGAGCAGGTGGGCGAGCGGGCCGACCGGGTGCTGGCCACGGTGGAGGCGGCCTTCGCCAACACCGAGGGGTGCGTGGTGCTGGTGGCGCACGGGCACTTCCTGCGGGTGCTGACCGCCCGGCACCTGGGCCTTCCGCCCGCGCAGGGGGCGCTGTTCCAGCTGGGCACGGGCACGCTGTGCCGCCTGGGCACCGAGCACGGGCGGCCGGTGGTCGCCGCCTGGAATGTCAGACCTCCGGCGTAGCCTGCGAAGGCAGGACCGCGCGGGACCGCGCGGAGGGAGGAGGGACGCCGTGGCACTGTCGCCCACCGCCGCGCAGCGGCGTGTCATCGACGCCGCCGATCCCGTCACCGGGCGCCTGAGGGGTACCGAGACGCAGCTCGCAGCGCTGGTGAAGCGGGGGCTCGCCTTCCGTCATCCGCGGCCCCCGCACGACCACTTCCTCACCCCGGCCGGGCACCGGATACGGGACGCCGCCGACGCGCCCGAGAAGCCGGAGGCGCCGGGGCCCGCCACCGCCCCGGCGGACGGGGGCGTGTTCGCCGCGCGGGTCGGCGGGGAGGAGGCCGCCCCGGGCGCCTCGGGGCCCGCCCGGCTGCGGGAGGTGCGCGGAGCCTGGCAGGGGCTGCTGGAGCTGCGCCGGATGACGCACCCCGACGGCAGCACGGACCGGCCGTGCGCCTGGGAGCGGTCGCACCTCGTGCGGGCGGCCGCGCTCGCCCTGGAGGCCGCCGGGCACCGTCCGGCGGGCCCGGGGGGCGAGGACGGGTACCGGGTGCGGGCGACGCCGCAGCCCGAGGCCGTCGCCGTCCACGAGCCGAACGGCACCGCGCTGCGGGGCTGCGCGGCGACGCTTGAGCGGGCGGGCTGGCAGGTCGGTGAGCACACCGAGCCGCGCACGCGGGTCCGTTACCTGCTGGCCTCCCCGCGGAAGGTGTGACGCCCGCGTGTCAGGATCGGTCCGTCCGTCCGTGTGCGAAGAGAGGCAGCAGCCGTGAGCGAACCGTTCTCCGTCCCCGTGACCGTCCGCGGGTACGAGACCGACACCCAGGGCCACCTGAACCAGTCCGTGTACCTGAACTACGCGGAGCACGCCCGCTGGTCGCTGCTCCAGGCGGCCGGTATCCGGCAGGCCGAGCTGGTCGCCGGCGGGGTCGGGCCGGTGGCCCTGGAGACGACCGTCCGGTACCGGCGGGAGCTGCTCGCCGGTGACGAGGTCACGGTGAGCTGCGCGTTCGAGTGGGGCGAGGGCAAGACCTTCCGGATCCGGCAGGTCGTCACCAAGGCCGACGGCACCGTCGCCGCCGAGATCGACGCCGTCGGCGGACTGATGGACCTGACCGAGCGCCGGCTGGTGCCGGACCCGAGGCAGCGCTTCAGGAAACTGGCGGCGGACCCGGAGCTGTTCGGCCTGTAGCACCGGCGCGGCCGGGCGGGCCGGCCCGACGCCGGGGGCCGGCGCCTCCGGTCAGAGGTGCCGGCCCCAGCCCACAGCGCACAGGCGGGTCACTTCATCGCCGCGCTCCGGGACGCCTCGGTGATCTCGTCTCCCGCCTCCATCGGGTGGGTGACGTCCTCGGCGTCGCGCTCCTTGCCGCCGATGTGGTTGAAGACCAGGTTGAGCAGGACGGCGGCCACGCAGCCGGTCGAGATGCCGGAGTCGAGGATGATCCGCGCGTTCTCCGGGAACGAGTGGTAGAACTCCGGCGCCGCGATCGGGATGATGCCGACGGCCAGGGAGACCGCCACGATCAGGACGTTGTTGTCCTTGTCCAGGCTCGCCCTGACCAGGGTCTGGATGCCGCTGGCCGCGACCGAGCCGAAGAGGACGACGCCGGCGCCGCCGAGGACCGGGCGGGGGACGACCGCGATGAGCGAGGCGGCCATCGGGCACAGGCCCATCAGGACCAGGAAGCCGCCGCCCGCCGCGACGACGTAGCGGCTGCGGATCTTCGTCATCGCGACCAGGCCGATGTTCTGGGCGAAGGCGCTGCACATGAAGCCGTTGAAGAACGGGCTGAGGGCGGAGCCGAGGGTGTCGGCGCGCAGGCCGGCCGCGATGGTCTTCTCGTCGGCCGGGCGCTCCACGATCTCGCCGAGGGCGAGCATGTCGGCCGTGGACTCGGTCATCGAGACCACCATCACCACGCACATCGACAGGATCGCGGCGACCTGGAACTGGGGGGCGCCGAAGTAGAACGGCGTGGGGAAGCCGACGACGTCCGCGTCCGCGACCGGGCCGAAGTCCGTGACGCCGAACGGGATGGCGATGAGCGTGCCCGCGACCAGGCCGAGCAGTACGGCGATCTGCTTGACGAAGCCGCGGGTGAAGCGGCGCAGCAGCAGGACGATGACGAGGGTGATGGCGGCCAGGCCCAGGTTGGTCGCCGAGCCGTAGTCGTCCGCCGTGGGGGCGGGACCCTGCGCCCAGCCGAAGGCGACGGGCAGCAGGGATATGCCGATCAGGGTGATGACGGTGCCGGTGACGACCGGCGGGAAGAAGCGGATCGCCTTGCAGAAGACGGGGGCGGCGAGGAAACCGAGGAGTCCGGCGACGATGACCGCGCCGAAGATGATCGGCAGCGCGTCGGACTTGTCGTCGGTGGAGGCGACGACCGCCGTCATGGGGGCGACGCCGGCGAAGGTGACGCCGTTGACGAACGGCAGCCGGGCGCCGATCTTCCAGATGCCGAGCGTCTGGAGGAAGGTGGCGAGGCCGGCGGTGAACAGGCAGGCACCGGTGAGGAAGGTCAGCTCGGTGGCGCTCAGGCCGATGGCCGCGCCGACGATCAGGGGCGGGGCGACGACCCCGGCGTACATGGCGGCCACGTGTTGCAGGCCGGTCGTCGCCATCTTCAGCGGCGGGAGTTTCTCGTCTACAGGGTGGTCGGCCACGGCGGCGTTCCTCCGGTCGGTTACACGTCGGCTCTGACGCGGGTGTCTTGGAGGTGGTGCGGGACTGGTGGTCGTGCGGGACCGGAACGGACCGTTCGGGGAAACGGGTGACCTATCCGGGGCGTGCGCGCAGGGGCGCACGCCCCGGAGTCGGTCGCCGTGGACCCCGCTCGGGTCCACGGCTACCGGCCGGGAGCCGTCCCTCCTGGCCGGAGATCAAAGGGTGTTCTCCTGTACGGCGTTCAGCCCCGTGCGGTGAGCTGCGCCAGGCGTCGCGCCTCGTCCCGGGTGGAGCGGGCGACGGCGTCCTCGTCGACGGTGAGCAGCCTGCCGTCCTCGACGATCCGGCGGCCGTTCACGAAGGACGCCGTGACCGGGGCGGCGGCGCCGAAGACCAGGGCGGTCACCGGGTCGGCGATCGAGGAGTGCGCGAGGGTGTCCATCCGCCACAGCACCAGGTCGGCGAGCTTGCCCGCCTCCAGGGAGCCGGTCTCGGCGGCCCGGCCGAGGACCCGGGCGCCTCCGTGGGTGCCGAGGCGCAGCGCCTTGCGGGCGTCGAGCGCGGCCTCGCGGTGGGCGCCGAGCCGGTTGATGAGCAGGGCGTTGCGCAGTTCGGTGTGGAGTTCACCGGACTCGTTGGATGCGGTGCCGTCGACGCCGAGGCCGACCGGGACGCCCGCGGCGAGCATGTCGGGCACCCGGGCGATCCCGGCGGCCAGGCGGGCGTTGGAGGAGGGGCAGTGGGCGACGCCGGTGCCGGTGCGGGCGAAGGCGGCGATGTCGGAGTCGTTCATGTGGACGCAGTGCGCCATCCACACGTCCTCGCCGAGCCAGCCCGTGGACTCGAAGTAGTCGGTGGGGCCCATGCCGAACAGCTCGTGGCAGAACTTCTCCTCCTCCACGGTCTCCGAGCCGTGGGTGTGCAGCCGCACGCCGAGCCGGCGGGCCAGCTCCGCGCCTTGCCGCATCAGCTCGGTGGAGACGGAGAAGGGGGAGCAGGGGGCCACCGCGATCTGCGTCATCGCGTCGAAGGAGGGGTCGTGGTGCTCGCGCACCGTGTCCTCGGTGGCGGCGAGGGCGCCGTCCAGGCTCTCGACCGCGAAGTCCGGCGGCAGCCCGCCGTCGGACTCACCGCGGTCCATGGAGCCGCGGGCGAGGGTGAAGCGGACGCCCGTGTCGCGGGCGGCGCGGATGATCGCGCCGGACAGGTCGCCGGCGCCGCGCGGGTGGATGTAGTGGTGGTCCGCGGCGGTGGTGACGCCGCCGCGGGCCATCATCGCCAGCGACCCCTGGGCCGCCGCGTAGGCCATCGGCTCGTCGATGCGCGCCCACGTCGGGTACAGGGCGACCAGCCAGTCGAACAGGTTGTGGTCGGTGGCCAGGCCCCGGGTGAGCCACTGGTAGAAGTGGTGGTGGGTGTTGACCAGCCCGGGCGTGACCAGGTGTCCGGTCGCGTCGATCCGGCCGACGACGTTCTCCAGGCCCTCGGGGGCCCGGCCGGCGCCGACGGACTCGATCCGGTTGCCCGCGATCACGACGTGACCGAAGGCGTACTCGGTGTCGTCCGCGTCCACGGTGGCGATAGCGGCGTTCTCGATGACGGTGCGCTCGGCTGCCGATGCTGCTGCCATGCTGCTTCCTCGTCTTTCAGTGCGGCCCACGGGCGGGGAGTCGGATGCCCACGGGGAGGGCACGGCAGGACCCTAGGAGGATTCGAGTGCCGGAGCGGTGCTGCGGCTCCGGGTGCCGAGATGGTGAAAGAACAGGTTCAGCGAGACCGCGACGATCGCTCCCGCGCTGATTCCGGAGCCGAGCACGGTCTGGGCCCAGGCGGGAAATCCGGCGTAGAAGGTGGGCGCGGCCAGCGGGATGATGCCCGCGCCCAGCGCCACCGCGACCAGGATGATGTTGGAGCTGTCGTCGAGCCCGGCCTCGGAGAGCGTACGGATGCCGCTGACGGCGATCGAGCCGAAGAGCACGATGCCCGCGCCGCCGAGGACCGGCATGGGCACGAGGGAGACGACCGCGCCGAGGACCGGGAAGGCGCCGAGGACGAGCAGGGTGGCGCCGGCGACGGCGACGACGTAGCGGCTGCGCACCCGGGTCAGGGAGACGACGCCGACGTTCTGGGCGAAGGCCGAGGTGGGGAAGCCGCCGAAGACGGGGCCGACCAGGGTGGCGAGACCGTCGGTGCGCAGGCCGCGGGTGATGACCTTGGCGTCGGCGCGGCGGTCGCAGATCTCGCCGAGGGCGAGCATCCCGGCGCTGGACTCGGTCATCAGGACCAGCATCACGATGCACAGCGACAGGACGGCCGCGGGCTGGAACTCGGGGGCGCCGAAGGCGAAGGGGGTGGGCAGGGCGGCGACCGGCGCGGACTTCAGGGCGTCGAAGTCGGCCATGCCGAAGGGGATGGCGGCCAGCGTGCCGATCAGCAGGCCGAAGAGCAGGGCGACCTGCTTGACGAAGCCTTTGCCGAAGCGCTGGATGACCAGGATGACGGCGAGGGTGAAGGCGGCGAGCGCGAGGTTGCGCATCGAGCCGAAGCCGGCGGCGGTCTCGTCGCCGCCCTGCGCCCAGCCGACCGGGACCGGCATCAGCGTGACGCCGATGAGGGTGATGACGACACCCGTGACCAGGGGCGGGAAGAAGCGCAGCAGTCGGCCGAAGAACGGGCCGACGGCGAGGCAGAAGACGCCGGCGACCATCACAGCGCCGTAGACGGCGGGGAGTTGGCTGCCCTTGGCGTTGGTCTCGACGATGGCGAGGATGGGCGCGATGCCGGCCGAGGAGGCGGCGTTGACGAACGGCAGGCGGTTGCCGACGAAGCCCTTGACGCCGAGGGTCTGGAGCAGGGTGGCGACGCCCGCGATGAGCAGGCTCGCGGCGATCAGCCGGGTGCGGCCCTCGATGTCGAGTCCGACGGCCTGGCCGATGATGAGCGGAGGAGTGACGACACCGGCGTACATGGCGGCGATGTGCTGGAGCGCGGCGGGAACGAGCCGCGAGGGGTGGAGCTTCTCGTCCACCGGATGCACGGACGTGACGGCGTCCTCGGTGTGCTCCGGCGAGGTGGAATCCAGGCCTTTGGCGGGCCCTTTCGCAGGCAGTGCCATGGTGTTTCCTCCGGTGTGGCGCGCCCCCGGGTCCTGGTGGACGGCCGGGGGCGCGCTTTCCGCGTCAGAGGTTGGTCATGTCGACCGGGATGAGTTGCTCGGCGCCGTCGCGCAGGATGGTGGCCTCGATCAGGCCGTACGGGCGGTCGGCGGCGTAGTACACGGCGCCGTCCTTGGCCTCGTTGTCGATCCCGAAGGGCGACAGGTCCGAGCGGAAGTGGTGCTTGTTGGGCATCGAGAAGCGGATCTCGTCCACCTCGTCGCGCGAGTTGAGCACCCGCACGCCCATCTCGAAGAGGGTCTGCTGGAGTGAGTACGAGTACGTCTCAGCGAACGCCTGGAGCGCGTGCTTGCGCACCCCGTTGTACGAGCGGTCCCAGTCCGGGGCGTGCGAGTCGACGCCGTCCCAGTTGTGCCGCCACCAGGTGGAGACGGTGGTGGCGAGGATCCGGTCGTAGTCCTCCTTGAGGGTCGTGTACTTGTCCTTCAGGTAGCCGAAGAACTCGGAGTTGGTCGAGTTCAGGACGGTGAGGTCCTTGAAGCCGGAGAGCACCTGGATGCCGTGGCCGTCGTAGGTGATCTGCGCGACGCGGGTCTCCTGGCCGGTGCGGACGAAGGAGTGGGCGATCTCCTCCGAGCCGACGAAGCGGGCGCCGCCCTTGGAGGTCTCGATCCGCTCCCAGCCGAACTCCTCGATGCGGATGCGGGCCCGGTGGATCGGCTCGTTGTTGTCCACGAAGTGGCGGGCGAGCTTCACGCCGAGGTCCTCGGCGCTCTCGATGCCGTGCTCCTTGGCGAAGGCGAACACCGTGTTCTTGGTGGTGTCGGTCGGCAGGACGTTGGCGTTGGAACCGCTGCGGTGGACGTCCTCCATGTCGCCGGACAGGGCGACGGAGACGTTCAGGTCCTTGATGTGGTGCGTGTCGCCGTCACGCGTGATCTTGACGACGCGGTTCTCTGCCTTGCCGTACTGGTTCTGTCCCAGGACGAAACGGGTCATGATTCGGTCAGCTCCCTCGGTAAACGGAGTAGCCGAACGGGTTGAGCAGCAGCGGAACGTGGTAGTGCTCGCCGGGCACCACCGCGAAGGTGATGGTGACCTCGGGGAAGAACACGGGCCGGCCGTTCTCGCTGTCCCGGAGCGCGGGGGCGTCCTGCTGGGCCGCGGCTTGTTTCTTGGCGAAGTACGTCTCGGTGTCGAAGTCGAGCCGTACGTGGGTGGTGCCCTCCGGCAGGGCCGGGAGGTCCTTGCACCGGCCGTCGGCGTCGGTCGCGGAGCCGCCGAGCGCCTGCCAGTCCGCTTCACGGCCCGTGCGGGCGGAGAGGTGGACGGCGACGTCCCCGGCGGGGCGGCCGGCGCTGGTGTCCAGGATGTGCGTGGACACGGAGGCGGTGGTGCTGGTGCTCATGGTCGGGCGTCCTGTTCGACGAGTCGGTTCAGGCGGATACGGTTGATCTTCCCCAGTTCGGTGCGGACGATCTCCCGTTCCTGCTCGGGCGAGTTGCCGATCCGCTCCTTGACGGCGTCCCGCATCTGCTCGCCGGTCCGGCCGGTGGCGCAGATGAGGAAGACGTGGCCGAACTTCTCCTGGTAGGCCAGGTTCAGTTCGAGCATCTCCGCCTTGAGCTCCTCGGCGGCGCCGGCCATGCCCGCCTGTTCGCGGGACGAGGTCGGGTCGCCCGGCTTGGGGCGGCCGATCGGCGGATGCCCGGCCATCGCCTCCGCGAGGTCCTCGGCGGTCAGCTCGGCCATGGCGGCGTCGCTGGCGGCGTACAGGTCCTCGGCGGTGGTGAAGGGGCGGGCGGCGAGCAGGTGCCGGGCCCACGCCGTGGAGGCGCACGCCTCGTGGAGTTCGGCGTGTGCCGCGGACTCCTCAAGGGTGTTGAGGCGGGCCAGGCCCGACGCGGAAGTGGACGTCACGGGAGCCTCCGTGGCCTTGTGCTGAGCGGGCGTGCCGATAGCTAACGCCCTCGGAAACAAGCCGTCAACACTTTGTTGAAAATTCGGGGTCAGAAAAGCCGCCGCCCGGTGACCGGACGGCGGCGGGGAGCGTGCGGGAACCTTGCAGGTCAGGCGCCCTTCTCCCGGTTGAGGTAGTTGTACACGGTGAAACGGCTGACGCCGAGCGCGCTCGCCACGGTCTCCACGCCGTGTCGCACGGCGAAGGCGCCACGCGCCTCCAGGGCCCGGACGACCTCCTGCTTGGTCCGGCGGTCCAGGTCGGCCAGCGGCCTGCCCCGGCGGCGCTCCATGGCGGCCAGGATGTGGTCCAGGGAGTCGGCGAGCTGGGGCAGGCGTACGGCGACGACGTCGGTGCCCTCCCAGGACAGCACGACGTCCTCCAGGCCGGCCTCGTCCGGCGGCAGCATCTCGCCGCCCATGGCGTCGACCAGGGGCTTGACGGCCGCGATGAACGGCTCCTCGGCCGGGCCGGTCACCGCTCGCCCTCCCCGTCGGCGCGGTCCCCTTCGCCGTCCTCCCCGACCACGTTGACCTGGAGCGAGATCCGGGTGGCGCCCGCCTCCAGGGAGCGACGCAGCAGCGCGTCCACCGCGGTGAGCACCCGGTCGGCGCCGCCCTCGGCGGTGTTGCCGAAGGGGCCGACGTCGACCGCGTCCAGCTCGGCCGCCTCGACGACCTCCCGGGCCACCACCGCGTGGGCGGGCGCCTCGTCCAGGTCGAAGGGCTCGGTCGTGAACTCCACTCTCAATCGCACCCGGTCAACCTAACGCGGGGTGACCGCAATGCGCCGCCCCCTCTTGACAAGTGCGACACCTCCCCGGCAATCTTCCATTAAGCAGAAACGAACTTCCGTAATACGGAAACATCATCGAGCGGAAGGGAGCGCGGCACCCGATGGGATTCGCAGACCAGCGCTTCAACGTCAACCTGTCGATCCTCTACACGGAACTCCCGCTCCTGGAGCGTCCCGCGGCCGCCGCCGCGGCCGGCTTCACCGCGGTCGAGCTGTGGTGGCCCTGGATCGACTCGCCCACCCCCGAGCAGTCCGAGCTCGACGCCCTGAAGGCGGCCATCGAGGACGCGGGCGTCCAGCTCACCGGCCTGAACTTCTACGCCGGACAGCTGCCCGGTCCCCACCGGGGCGCGCTGTCCGTCCCCGGCGAGGAGTCGGAGCGCTTCCGCGCCAACATCGACGTGGCCGCCGACTTCGCCCGGTCGCTGGGCTGCACGGCCCTCAACGCCCTGTACGGCAACCGCGTCGAGGGCGTGGACCCGGCCGAGCAGGACGCGCTCGCGCTGGAGAACCTGGTCCTGGCCGCCCGCGCGGCCGACCGGATCGGCGCGGTCCTGCTGATCGAGGCGCTCAACAAGCCCGAGTCGCCGCTGTACCCGCTGGTGTCGGCGCCGGCCGCCATCGCGGTCGTGGACAAGGTCAACGAGGCCACCGGGCTCGGCAACGCCAAGTTCCTCATGGACCTGTACCACCTGTCCATGAACGGCGAGGACCTGCCGCAGGTGATCGACGCGTACGCCGCGAAGACCGGCCACGTCCAGATCGCCGACAACCCGGGCCGCGGCGCCCCCGGCACCGGCTCCCTCCCGCTGGAGGAGCTGCTCGACCGCCTGGCGAAGGCCGGATACGACGGCTGGGTCGGCCTGGAGTACAAGCCCGGCGACAACCCCAGCGCCCAGTCCTTCGCGTGGCTGCCGGCCGAGGCCCGCGCGGCCCGCTGAGCACCCGCGGAACTTTTCAGAGATTGCCAGAGAGGTACCCATCATGAGCACACTCCCCAAGGTCGCCTGGGTCGGTCTCGGCATCATGGGCTCGCCCATGTCCGAGAACCTGATCAAGGCGGGTTACCAGGTCACCGGCTTCACGCTGGAGCAGGAGAAGCTGGACCGGCTGTCCGCCGCCGGCGGCACCGCGGCCGGCTCGATCGCCGAGGCCGTCCGCGACGCCGACGTGATCGTCACCATGGTGCCCGCGTCCCCGCAGGTCGAGGCCATCGCCTACGGCCCCGAGGGCATCCTGGAGAACGCGAAGTCCGGCGCCCTGCTGGTCGACATGTCCTCGATCACCCCGCAGACCTCCGTGGACCTGGCGAAGGCCGCCAAGGACAAGGGCGTCCGCGTCCTGGACGCCCCGGTCTCCGGCGGCGAGGCCGGCGCGATCGAGGCCGTGCTGTCCATCATGGTCGGCGGTGAGCAGGCCGACTTCGACGAGGCCAAGCCGCTCCTGGAGGCGCTCGGCAAGACCATCGTGCTGTGCGGTCCGCACGGCTCGGGCCAGACCGTGAAGGCCGCGAACCAGCTGATCGTCGCCGTGAACATCCAGGCGTGCGCCGAGGCCGTAGTCTTCCTGGAGAAGTCCGGCGTGGACCTGAAGGCCGCCCTGGACGTCCTCAACGGCGGTCTGGCCGGCTCGACCGTGCTGACGCGGAAGAAGGACAACTTCCTGGACCGCGACTTCAAGCCGGGCTTCCGCATCGACCTGCACCACAAGGACATGGGCATCGTCACCGACGCCGCCCGCAACGTCGGTGCCGCGCTGCCGGTGGGCGCCGTGGTGGCCCAGCTGGTCGCGTCGCTGCGCGCCCAGGGCGACGGCGGCCTGGACCACTCGGCCCTGCTGCGGGCCGTGGAGCGCCTCTCCGGCGCCCAGGTGTGACCGTCCTGACGGTCCGCACCGCATGAGACCTCCGGGCGGCGCCGCCGCTGACACCTGTCATGTCGCGCCCGAGCGGCGGCGCCGCCCGGAACCCACTTCAACAAACTGTTGACGTGCCCTTGCCCCAAATCTAAGCTCCACAAAGCGGAAACAAGTTTCCGCTGCACCCCTCGCATGGAAGGCCCACGATGTCGCAGCGCGTGCTCACCACCGAGTCCGGCGCCCCGGTCGCCGACAACCAGAACTCCGCTTCCGCCGGCATCGGCGGCCCGCTCCTGATCCAGGACCAGCACCTCATCGAGAAGCTCGCCCGCTTCAACCGCGAGCGCATCCCGGAGCGCGTGGTGCACGCCCGCGGCTCCGGCGCCTACGGCCACTTCGAGGTGACCGACGACGTCACCGGCTTCACGCACGCCGACTTCCTGAACACGGTCGGCAAGCGCACCGAGGTCTTCCTGCGCTTCTCCACCGTGGCCGACTCCCTCGGCGGCGCGGACGCGGTGCGCGACCCGCGCGGCTTCGCGGTGAAGTTCTACACCGAGGAGGGCAACTACGACCTCGTCGGCAACAACACCCCGGTGTTCTTCATCAAGGACCCGATCAAGTTCCCCGACTTCATCCACTCGCAGAAGCGCGACCCGTTCACGGGCCGCCAGGAGCCGGACAACGTCTTCGACTTCTGGGCGCACTCGCCCGAGGCGACGCACCAGGTGACCTGGCTGATGGGCGACCGCGGCATCCCGGCGTCCTACCGCCACATGGACGGCTTCGGCTCGCACACCTACCAGTGGACGAACGCCAAGGGCGAGTCCTTCTTCGTCAAGTACCACTTCAAGACGGACCAGGGCATCCGCTGCCTGACCGCCGACGAGGCCGCCAAGCTCGCGGGCGAGGACCCCACCTCGCACCAGACGGACCTGGTGCAGGCCATCGAGCGGGGCGTGTACCCGTCCTGGACGCTGCACGTGCAGCTGATGCCGGTGGCCGAGGCGGCGAACTACCGCTTCAACCCGTTCGACGTGACCAAGGTGTGGCCGCACGCCGACTACCCGCTGCGCCGCGTGGGCCGCCTGGTGCTCGACCGCAACCCGGACAACGTCTTCGCGGAGGTCGAGCAGGCCGCGTTCTCCCCGAACAACTTCGTCCCGGGCATCGGCCCCTCCCCCGACAAGATGCTCCAGGGCCGCCTGTTCGCCTACGCGGACGCGCACCGCTACCGCCTGGGCGTCAACCACACCCAGCTCGCGGTGAACGCCCCGAAGGCCGTGGCCGGCGGCGCCGCCAACTACGGCCGCGACGGTCTGATGGCGGCCAACTCCCAGGGCCGCCACGCCAAGAACTACGAGCCGAACTCCTACGACGGCCCGGTGGAGACCGGCCGCCCGCTGGCCGCCGCGCTCCCGGTGTCCGGCCACACCGGCACCCACGAGGCGCCGCTGCACACCAAGGACGACCCCTTCGTGCAGGCCGGTGCGCTGTACCGGCTGATGAGCGAGGACGAGAAGCAGCGGCTGGTCGCGAACATCGCCGGCGGCCTGTCCCAGGTCTCCCGCAACGACGTGGTCGAGAAGAACCTCGCGCACTTCCACGCCGCCGACCCGGAGTACGGCAAGCGCGTGGAGGAGGCGGTCCGCGCCCTGCGCGAGGACTGACCCACCGGCTCGCGCACGGAACCCGGCGGGGAGGCCGGGCCGTGTGCGCGGCCCGCGCAGGCACCGAAGCGGCCCGGATGAGGGGTGACCGCCAGGTGCCGGCGCGGGCAGGGCGAGGACCGCGGCGGCCTGCGAGCCAGTGCGGTGGTGAAGGGCACGGACGTTTCTCCTACGACCTGAGGGGAGGAACCGTTCCGGCCCGTCGCACCGCCGCGGTCCCAGCCACTCGCCTCTCCTCCCGAGAGGCCCCACGACCCCGTCCGGCGGCGCGAACGACCTGTCGCGCCCAGCCTCGCGCCGCCGGACGGATTCCACGTGAAGAACCTTCACCGGCCGAGAAGCGGGGGGGGGGGGGGGGGGGGGGGGGGGGGGGGGGGGGGGGGGCGGGGCGGGGGGGGGGGGGCCGGGGGGGCGGGGGGGGGGC